>NZ_RCWC01000032.1 GCF_018448935.1 Photorhabdus noenieputensis
GCGATATCGACCGTCCGATTGTGACGGGGTGTACCTATAACGGCCTCAACCGCCCGCCTCTTAATTTACCGCTGGAGAAAACCCGTACCACCTTTAAAACCCGGACTCTCGGAGGGCAGGGATTTAATGAACTGCGCTTTGAGGATAATAAAGGAAGAGAGGAAGTGTTTATTCATGCTCAGCGGGATATGAATAGCCAGATTCTCTGGGACAAAACCACGCAGATAGGCCATGACCAGCAAACAGAAGTGGCGCATAACCGCACGGCGATAATTAAAAACGATGATGATGAAGCCGTGCAGGGCGGCCAGACGCTTGAAGTTGGTCAAAATCAAACGGTGACCATTAAAGGTCAGCAAGCCCTTTCCATTGGTAAAAGCCATCAATTAAACATCGCCGATAACCAGCAAATTACCGTGGGTAAACATATCACGGTGCACTCTGAAAGCGGGCAAATCATCATTGGGAACGCAGGCGGGCAGATAGTTATTGACCCGATGGGCAATATCCGCATCGAAGGGGTCAGCATCACCATGACTGACCATATTACTGGCAAGAAATCCGCCGGTGCGCTGTTTGACTACTCCGCCCGCTATACCCTGCTCAGTGAGCACAGCGATAAGCCGCTGGTGAATGTCCCCTACACCATCACCACCGGCGATGGTCAGGTCATCCCGGGTAAAACTGACGCACTGGGCAGAACAGTGACGGTGCAGAGTGCGGCAGAAGAAAATCTGCAACTGCGTTCACCAGAAAACCCACCGAAACCGAAGCAAACCTTATATCAGGCCAGTGATAACACACCGGTAGAGCATGTTATGGAATTTACGGAGGAATAAGTATGGCAATATCCAACAACGGCAAGATGTGCCCGGCTGTCACATCAATCACCTGTACGATGGAAATAGGGGTCTTTCCCGCCGATGAAGATCCCTGTTATTTGGCGAGAAAAGCCGAATACGCTCTGCGTTTGCCGGCAATGATCGTCACCAAAATGGGCGCTATTCGCTTTCTTAATCAAGTCATTATGAGTGGGTTGATTAAGGTTGAGGAGCTTAAGCATGACTTTTTATGGCCCTATAAAGCGGAAGTGGTGTTTGCTATCCGGGGGAAGAAGGATGTTCCTTTGCCTATGCTGGCGACCAGTCTGGCCTCTAAACAGCTTTATGGCGATAACTTACCGCAATCCAGTAATCCGTTCGCCCGGCCTTCTGCCGACGACGCGGAGAAATTTGGTGTTGTTAGTATCCGTCGGCCCGATATTATTTTGGTTAAAGATGAGACTCTCCGTTGGCCGGGCAGAAATGCCACCTACTTCGATGGTTCTGTGCACCCTGATAATCTAAAGATGTTGATTGAGGTGAAATTTCCGGGGGATGAACTCACTAAAGGGCAACAAACTGATTACATTCAGATTGCGACCGAAGACCGCTTTGGTGTGATGCGTATCGACGATAACCGCACAGAAGAGCAAAAACAGTATGATGAAGCGTGGCGAAAACTTTATCAGCCCGGTTCCCAGCACTATAAAAATCCCATTCCACTGGCCCCGCTGCCGCCCGGTTCGCCGCCTGATGATGAAGCTTTACCCGCTCCTCCCGCAGAGGGTGTACCGGGGACTATTCCGCAACCTCTGACAAAAAATCCACCGCTTCTCAGCACTTCCCGCTGGTCGTTTTTACCCAGCTATGAAGACTGGGTTGTCCTCGGGCAGGAGGTGGCGGGTTTAGCCGATAATGGGTTGAATTATGTCCGCGACAGTACCCGGGAGCTTCTTGCCCAGTTTGGTTCATGGCTCAATCAAACCGGCAAGTGGGTGTGTGAAGAAATTATTGACCCGATAAGCCATCAGGCCAGCTACGCATTTTCCTGGGTCAGTGAACAAACGGGAAAAATCGTGACCTGGACGGAGAGTGAGATAAAAGCCCGGTGGCAGACTGTGCAACAGGGTTCAGATATCACCCTGGAAGAGCTAAAAAACATTAGCTGGATGCAAATATTAAAAGAGGTGGGTGAAGGGATGCTGGAAATGGTGGTGATTATTGCCGGTGTTGCTGTTGTTATCCTGGTCACCCTTGCCGTCGCTGCCGCATTGATTGCACTGGTGGAAATTTTAGCTGCCGCTGCCGCAGTTAGCGCCGCCGCGTTAGCCGCCGTCCTGGCAATATTGGCGAGTGTGACATTCGCCACCGCTTCATAATTAACGGAGAGAAAATATGGAAACTGTAGATTACTTTGCCCAATTGAAATCACAACTGACTGCGTTTACCTTCCTCAATGGCGATGGGCTGACCGTTTCCCGTCTTGGGATTTCTATCACTCTGTTTTTTAAACAGGGCTACACTCAGGAAAAAAAGCAACGCATTCTGGCCTGCTACCGCCGTTTTCGGGAGGAATTCGGTACTCACCTGCGTTTTCACCGTCATGAGCTGAAAGGGTTAAGAAAATATTCCCCGGAAAATATTGCTAAAGTTGAGGAGGGTATTCTTAATCAGAAAAAAAACCAGCTTTCTAGCTGGGATGTTAGTGACGCTAGAAATCTTTATGAAGCTCCACGCTATCTGATGCATTATCTGGATTCCCGAGAAATTGATGGTGACGATGATAGCTCCTACCTGAGTCTGGTACTGCCCTGGGATTATCTGAAAGAGCAAGAGGGTATGACCCGGTTTATAGACTGGCTGGATTTTTTGTGTGAACAGCTTGAACCGGACAGTGGTGACTGTGGTTACTGTCTGGTCCTGCCCAAAGATTACTATGACTATTTTCCTTTAGAGTACCAATTGGCGCAACGTTACCCTTCCCTGCAAGTGAACTCCGCAGTGCACACAGCTAAATTACAGTATGAACACTCTATCCGTGGCATTAACTGGATCACCCTGCTATCCAAACGCTTTGTAAACCGACTGGGTGGGGAATTCTGGATACGTCAGGTGCTGCGCCCCTACCGGGATGTGGTGATTAGTTCTTATTCCAATGGTCTGATTATCCGGGCCGGTCAATACCCGAACTTAACGCCACTGCCGGGCAGTGTCCCGGAGAGTTATTTTGCTATTAACCAACTGATACGTCCGATACGGGTCATTCCCCGTGAAGGCCATTCCCTGCACTTCTATGGTGAAGGGCATTTTAATTCAACTTCCACCTTGGCTTGGTATGCCCGTTATGACCGTGGACCGCTACAAGTGACCCCTTTGAAAGGTGACCATCCGGCACTGGTCAGCGGGATCTGGCAAACCGATAGCCTGCCGGGCCAGCAGTACTTCTTTGCTCAGGGGGCGATGTCTTTTGATGTTGAAGGTGCAGAGACGGGCACAACCCTCTGGCATCTGGTACGGGAAGCGGCAAGTATGTGGGAATAACAGATTATCCACCGACTCATCACTCACGGAGAATATGATGGAAACTTTAGACAACTTTGCCCAGTTGAAATCACAACTGACCGCATTTACCTTCCTCAATGGCGATGGACTGACTGTTTCTCGTCTGGGTCTCTCGATTACCCTGTTTTTTAAACAGGGTTACACCCTAGAGAAAAAGCAACGCATTCTGGCTTGTTACCGGCGTTTTCGGGAGGAGTTTGGTACTCAACTGCGTTTTCATACTCATGAATTAAAGGGGTTAAAAAAATATTCACCGGAAAATATTGCCAAAGTCGAAGAAGGAATCCTAAATCAGAAAAAAAATCAGCCCTCTAGTTGGGATGTTAGTGACGCTAGAAATCTCTATGAAGCCCCTCGCTATCTGATGCATTACCTGGATTCCGATGAAGCTGATGGTGACGACAGTAGCTCTTACTTGAGTCTGGTATTGCCCTGGGATTATCTGAAAGAACAAGAGGGCATGAGCCGGTTTATGGCCTGGCTGGACTTTCTGTGTGAACAACTCGAACCGGACAGTGGGGACTGTGGTTACTGTCTGGTGCTGCCCAGAGATTACCATGACTACTTTCCCTTAGAGTACCAGCTAGCGCAACGTTACCCTTCATTGCAGGTTAATTCTGCTGTTCATACAGCCAAATTACAGTATGGACATTCCATCCGTGGCATTAATTGGATCACCCTGCTGTCCAAACGATTTGTAAACCGACTGGGTGGGGAATATTGGATACGTCATGTGCTGCGTCCCTACCGGGATGTGGTGATTAGTTCTTATTCCGATGGCCTGATTATCCGGGCCGGTCAATACCCGGACTTAACGCCACTACCGGGCAGTGTCCCGGAGAGTTATTTTGCTATTAACCAACTGATACGCCCAATACGGGTGACACCTCGTGAAGGCCATTCATTGCACTTCTATGGTGAAGGGCATTTTAATTCAACTTCCACCCTGGCCTGGTATGCCCGTTATGACCGGGGACCGCTACAAGTGACCCCTTTGAGAGGTGATCATCCGGCACTGGTCAGCGGGATCTGGCAAACCGATAGCCTGCCTGACAAACAGTACTTCTTTGCTCAGGGGGCGATGGCTTTTGATGTTGAAGGTGCAGAGAAGGGCACAACCCTCTGGCATTTAATACGGGAAACGGAAAATACAACGGAGTAAATAATGCGTAGTGTAGTGGAAGGGAAAAAAATTATCCTTAAAGGTGATACCACAACAACCGGAGGCGAGGTTTTAAAGGGTTCCGATTTGGTAAATCAACAACTATCGGTTGCCTGTAAAGGTGACCCGGTGTTTTGTCCCGCCTGTAAACAAACCGGCGCTGTTGCGGAAGGTTCTAACTTGTTCAATATACAAGGAATACCTGTCGCGCTGGAGGGGCACCTTGTTAATTGTGGTTGCCCGACCGGCGATTGTCGATTAAAGGTACGGTCATAACTATCAAATGCTAAAGCCTTTAATTCAAATACCCATAAAACCAGAGCAGGTTTTAAACTGTGATTAAAAGTTGTTTTTTTAACGTATGATTTTAATCGGTATCTGGTTTTAATCTTTTTTTATCTTTTGGATATTAGTTTTTTGCTAAATTTAAACATCATGATATATCGTAGTTTTACGTTTAAATGAGCATTAATCATATCCGATTTATTTTGACTGACACTGTTTTACCGACATGGTTTTACCAATGTTGTTTTACTAATATTGTTTTACTGGCAATTCTGCGAGCTTTTATAAATTATCACCTTTTGTTTTTTCGTGGTTAGCTTGGTCTCTTTTCCCGCTTTTAAAACCACACTGATAGATAAAAAAGGGGTTTTTAACAATCGCCCCGTAAATCCTGACCTAATGCGAGGGTTTACGGCGGTTTTTGCCAATCCCTATTTTTCTGGCTTGCGCCACGCCAGTACTCAGAGCATAAAGGCGGCTCACAAATTCATAGTTAACAAACAATCCTTTCCCTCCATCGACTTAGTCATCCGACAACTCGCTAAATTTGTTAGCTTTCTTGCAGATTTAGTTGATTAATTTGCACAACCTGCCTTTCCTGCACATCATATAAATTATTTCATTAACCATTATCCATTAACGAAAACTTATGATTAGAGTTGCACTTATTGACGACCACGTCGTTGTCCGTTCCGGCTTTGCCCAACTACTCGCGCTTGAAAAGGATCTTGAAATCGCCGGGCAATACGCCAATGCCAAAGAAGCTTGGTTGGGTTTACTCAGAAACCCGATTGACGTTGCTGTGATGGATATCGATATGCCCGATGAAAGCGGTTTACACCTGCTCACCCGGTTACGGCAAAAACGGCCTGATTTTCGTACCATTATTCTCAGTATTTATGACACCACGGCATTTGTACAAAGCGCGCTGGATGCCGGTGCCTGCGGCTATCTCACCAAACGATGCGGCCCGGAAGAATTAGTACAAGCAGTACGTTCCGTACATCAAGGCGGTTGCTACTTGTGCGCCGATGCACTAAAAGCACTGCGTCAGACACCACAAGAGATTAAAGCACTGCAAGTTCTGACGCCCAGAGAACGAGAAATATTTTCTCTACTTATCAATGGCATCAATGTTAAAACTATCGCAGAACAACTCAACCTCAGTCATAAAACAGTTCATGTTCATCGTGCCAATATTCTTAGCAAACTCCAGTGCGATAGCACTATTGATCTGGTTCATTACGCTCTGCAACACCAGATTCTAACGGGGAACTTATGAACAGAGGATCACGATTTGGCCTGATATCACTTTTTCTGCTGTTTTTCTATTCACTGAGTTGGCTTGCTCTGTGGACTATCAGCTTCTACCTGAATGATAACGGGCAACAAGCGGCACTGCTTTTGCCACAAGGGTTGCGGCTGGCACTGTTTATCCTACTGGGGCGTCGTTACTTACCCACCTTATTAGCCACTGAGATTATTATTTTGCTATGGCTCGGCAGTGAACAACTTATTACTCACAATATCATTCTGTTATCCCCCTTTCTCAGCCTAATACCTGTCCTTACAGTGCAGCAATTCTGGGAGCGCTATACTCTGTATTGGCAGCGGCTCTCGATTCTGCTAGTCGGCGTAGCCGCCAATAGTGTGTTACAGGCCGTTTGTCTGGGGTTTACGCTGACTGTCGGTGCCAGCCATCTGTTTCTCACCTCGATAACCGGTGGCGTTTTGCTGTCACCTTTTGTTTATCTGATCCATGAATATCTGCGTCAGCAACATTTAAGAAATATGCTGCAACCGAGTGATCCTGATCCGCAGTTACGCCCTTCCTTGTTGATGTGGTGCTGTCTATTCTGCTTGCTCGGGTTAAGCGCCCAGATCTTTATGTCACCAGAAATTGAGAATCTTTTAATCATTCTCATATTTATTCCCAATGTCTTTATGGCCTACCGTTACGGTTGGCAAGGTGGCGTACTGGCGGCTCTGTTAGGCAGTCTCATGATTACATCAGCTCGGCAATTCAGTGGTACTTTTAACGACTTAAGCGAACTGGAAATGTTCCTGACCATTCAGTCCTTATTAGGCATGGGCTTAGGGATAGCAATCAGCCGTCAGCAACAGCTCGCTGAAAATTTGCAACGTTACCGTGAATTGCTAGAACGGGAGTTAACCGCCCGCCGTATCCTGATGAAGAAACTGATTCACACAGAAGAAAACGTTTGTAAAAGCATTGCCCGCGAGTTACATGATGAAATTGGTCAGAATATTACCGCCATTCAAATTCAGGCAACGCTGATAAAACGTACCGCCGCTACCCCGGCAACAGAGATGATCGCAGGGCAGATCAATCATCTTGCCCAACAGATTCATCAATCCACACGTCAATTATTACGCCAATTGCGCCCACCGGTTTTAGAAGAGATGTCTTTAGAAAAAGCACTTCACCATTTGATCCATGAACTTGCATTTAAAGAACAAAATATCGATTGCCAGTTGGATTACCAGCTTCCTCAAAATCCAACGGATGAAACGGTGGTTTTTACCCTTTACCGCTTGGTTCAAGAGTTACTGAACAATATCAGCAAGCATGCTCAAGCGACTCGAATCGCTATCATCCTGCGGCAATACCGGGATGTGATCGAACTCAGAATTAGTGATAACGGCATCGGCATTGCAGAAGACAAAATAAAAGGCGGATTTGGCCTCCAGGGTATTGAAGAACGTATCCGTGCATTAGGGGGAGATTGGCAATTAAGTAATGATAACGGCACACGCATAACTGTTAACTTGCCCACAAATTCTGATGAAAATCAGGCATAAATAAGAATTATTCCTATTTTCCTAAAACCTTACCCCATCCATTTTCATTAATTTTTCTTTACATTTTCTTTTCATGGAGGAGTCTCGTATGCAAGCCACCAGCCAGGAACAGATTTCACAACACTATCGCCGCTGGCGTGGTCGTCTGCTAATTTCCATGATCATTGGCTATGCCGCATTTTATCTGACGCGAAAAAGCTTTAACTTTGTCATGCCCGTTATGCAATCGGAATTAGGACTGGATAAAGGGCATATCGGCTGGATAACCAGTCTGTTCTATCTGGCTTACGGCAGCTCAAAATTTATTTCCGGCGTATTTCATGATCGCACCGGTTATCGCTGGTTTATGGGTGCCGGATTAGTGATGACAGGTGTGTTAAACATTATCTTTGCTTTCTGCTCATCATTTTCCGCACTGCTGATCATCTGGACACTAAACGGCTTCTTTCAGGGATGGGGCTGGCCGCCCTGCGCCAGATTGCTGACACACTGGTATTCCCGCAATGAGCGCGGCTTCTGGTGGGGATGCTGGAATACCTCCATTAATATTGTCGGTATTACCGTCCCGATGTTATCCGCTTTTCTGGCGACAACTTACGGCTGGCAAACAGCGCTGATGATGCCGGGAATTATCGGCATTTTATTAGGTATCTGGCTCTGCCATCAGTTATGCGACATACCACAACAACAAGGTTTGCCCAGTGTAGGACAGTGGCGGCAGGATTTACTGGAGCTTCGACACGAACAACTATCGCCCCCCATGCCGATGATGCAGATACTGCGGGATACGATCTTAACTAACAGAACTATCTGGTTGCTAGGATTCTCCTACATTCTGGTCTATCTCATCAGAATGGCGATTAACGATTGGGGAAACCTATGGTTGTCGGAAACACATGGTGTCAATCTGCTCAGTGCCAATGCGACGCTCTCACTGTTTGAACTCGGTGGTTTAACCGGTGCACTGTTTTCTGGTTGGGGATCTGATTTACTGTTCCGCGGCCAACGCGCCCCAATGATTCTCCTGTTTGCTCTTGGACTATTCGTAGCTGTCACCGCATTGTGGCTGACTCCCATTCATCACTACGCGCTGTTGGCAGTCTGTTTTTTTAGTATCGGTTTTTTTGTATTTGGCCCGCAAATGCTGATTGGGCTGGCCGCTACAGAATATTGCCATAAACAAGCCGCCGGTACCGTCACGGGTTATCTGGGTTTGTACGCCTACCTGGGCGCGGCAATCGCAGGCTGGCCGCTAAGTCAGGTGGTTGCCCACTATGGCTGGTCAGGGATGTTTGCCCTGCTCACCGCCGCAGCCGCCATGATGGGTTTGCTGTTAATGCCACTGTTAATGGCAGACGTTGGTAAAAGGGAACATGGAGTAGCCTCGCTACTTTCTAATAATAAGCAGTTTTGAATACTAAGGATAAGACAATGAAACTGAAACCTCTCTCTACACTTATCGCAGCCGGTCTGGTCGTTGCTGCATTTACCAACAGCGCTCAAGCCGCCGGGCGATTGATCGTTTATTGCAGCGCCACTAACGCTATGTGTGAAACCGAAACCAGAGCATTCGGTGAAAAATACAATGTAAAAACCACTTTTATCCGTAATGGCTCAGGCAGTACCTTGGCAAAAATTGAAGCCGAAAAACGCAATCCACAAGCGGATGTCTGGTACGGCGGTACTCTGGACCCACAATCTCAAGCGGGAGAGATGGATCTGCTAGAACCTTATAAATCCCCTAATCTGGCGCAAATCATGCCACAGTTCCGCGACCCGGCTAAACGTAAAGGCAACTACAGCTCCGCCGTTTATGTCGGTATTCTGGGCTATGGCGTCAACACTGAACGTCTAAAAGAGAAAAATCTGCCGATTCCAACCTGCTGGAAAGATCTCACCAAGCCGATATATAAAGGCGAAATTCAGATTGCCGATCCTCAAAGTTCAGGCACGGCTTACACTGCATTAGCGACCTTTGTTCAGTTATGGGGCAAAGATCAGGCATTTGATTATCTGAAAAAACTAAACACCAATATTTCTCAGTACACCAAATCCGGCATTGCCCCAGCACGAAATGCCGCTCGTGGCGAATCTGCGATTGGCATCGGCTTCCTGCATGATTACTCATTGGAAGTAGAAAATGGCGCACCACTAAAACTTATCGCGCCATGTGAAAGCACCGGTTATGAAATCGGCGGCGTAAGTATCATCAAAAATGCCCGCAACATGGACAACGCCAAGCTGTTTGTTGACTGGGTGTTATCCAAAGAAGCACAAGAATTGAGCTGGAAGAAAGGGAAAGCTTATCAAATCCTGACCAACACCAAAGCGAAAGCGGCTCCTTTGGCACTTAAATTATCGGATCTGAAACTGATCAATTACGACATGGATAAATATGGTGCCAGTGATGTACGCAAAGAGTTAATTACCAAATGGGTGACAGAAGTGAAAATGGCTAAATAAAGCCAGTCAAGGGCGGATCACCTCCGCCCTTAGAAGCTATCCGTCAGGCTACTTTATGTTTCCGCACCAATGGATAGCTTCTTACTGCTGCTACCACACAATAATAAAATAGAGGGAAATTATGTCTCACGCCTTTATTCTGCCTATCAGACAAAAGCAGGATGCCGTGTTCTGGTGGGTTGCTCTGATGTGGCTGGCCTTCGCGCTTTTGCCATCATGGAGCCTGGACTATGGCCTATTCGAATCTACTCAAGATGAACTGCTCGCCGCCTACGGCTGGAACGGATTAAACATCAGCTTACTGTGGTTCCTGCTGCCCTCGGCGTTGCTGCTACGTCCGCTCACACCAGCAAACCGCAATCAGTATAGCCGCCACTATTTTGATGCAGGTTATGCCTTATTATGCGCGCTATTTGTGGTTATCAGCGCAGCTATTATCGGTCGTGGGCTGGGCTACTCCACGATTTTCCTGTTTATCTCGCTAGGCGCGATTATTACTCTGGCCCTGTCTCGCCTTGAATGGTTAGGTGGTGATAGTTTTGTTATCGGTTCATTAGTCGCGGTTATTGCCCTCATCGGCCTATTTATCCTTTATCCGAGTATTGCCATCTTTATTCCGATGTTTACGGATGACGCCGGTCAGTTTGCCCCATTTGCTTTTATATCGATCCTAGGGCAAGCACATATTATTCAGGTTATCATCAACTCTGTTTTGCTTTCGCTGGCGGTTGGCGCAGGTTGCACCTTCTTCGGGCTGGTACTGGCAATTTATACCGCTCGAATCGCCCGCCGCTCCGCGATTATCGGCCGGGTATTCTCCATCTTACCCATCGTCACACCACCGTTTGTTGTTGGTTTAGGCGTCACCCTGATGATGGGCCGTTCCGGCTATATCACTGAATTTATGGCAACCTGGTTTGGCCTAACCAACACCAACTGGCTGTATGGCTTTACCGGCATCTGGCTGGCGCAAGTTCTGGCCTTCACGCCAATGGCCTTTATGATCCTTGATGGCGCTATCAAAACCATCCATCCCTCATTGGAAGAAGCGGCTTATACTCTGCGTGCCAATCGCTATCAGACGTTCTTCAATGTTTTTATCCCACTGTTGAAACCGGCACTGGCGAACTCTTTCCTGATTGTCATTGTCCAGTCACTGGCGGATTTCAGTAACCCATTGGTACTGGGCGGTAGCTTTGACGTACTGGCGACCCAGATCTATTTCTATATCACCGGTTCTCAACTCGACTATCAAGCCGCCAGTACTCTCGGCGCTTCGCTGCTGGTTTTCTCGCTACTGGTCTTCTGCGTGCAATACCTGTGGATTGGTAAACGTTCCTACGTCACGGTTTCCGGCAAATCCTACCGTGGTGATGTACAACCGTTGCCAACTTCGCTGATTTGGGGTGTCTGTGCCATCCTATTTATCTGGGTTGTGTTCAACATTCTGTTATACGGCAGCATCTTTTACGGCAGCTTCACCGTCAACTGGGGCGTGGATTACACCCTGACCTTCGATAACTTTATCAAACTGTTCGGTCAAGGTATGCACGACGGCGCATGGCCATCATTACTGGATACCCTGCTCTACGCCGGTATCGCGGCCCCCATTACCGCCATCCTCGGTTTGCTAATTGCCTACATTGTCGTACGTCAGGAATTTCGCGGTAAAAAAACCATCGAATTCACCACCATGCTGTGCTTTGCCGTACCGGGCACCGTCGCCGGGGTTTCCTACATTCTGGCCTTCAACGATTCACCTTTTTATCTCACCGGAACGGCGGCAATCGTCATTATCTCCATGACCATGCGCAATGTACCGGTGGGTATTCGGGCAGGGATTGCCGGTCTTGGACAAATTGATAAATCACTGGATGAAGCTTCACTCAGCCTGCGTGCCGGATCGATGAAAACCATCTTCCATATACTGTTGCCCTTACTACGCCCGGCGATTTTATCTGCACTGATCTACAGCTTCGTTCGTGCGATTACCACCGTCAGCGCGATTGTCTTCCTAGTCACCCCAGACACCCGCGTAGCAACCTCTTATATTCTGAATCGGGTGGAAGATGGTGAATACGGAGTGGCTATCGCTTATGGCTCGATCCTGATTGTGGTTATGCTGGCCATTATTTTCTTATTTGACTACCTGATTGGCGAAGCGCGGATCTCGCGTTCCAAAGCCAAAAATACACAGTAATCACGGAGTGACGACATGACACAACAAAATTTTGTCGAACTGAAAAATGTAACCAAACGGTTCGGTAGCAACACCGTGATCGATAATCTGGATCTCTCTATTCCGCAGGGACATATGGTGACACTGTTAGGGCCATCCGGCTGCGGCAAAACCACCGTATTACGTCTGGTTGCCGGGCTAGAGAAACCTAGCGCAGGTAAAATTTTCATTGACGGTGAAGACGTCACAGATCGCTCTATTCAGCAACGAGATATCTGCATGGTCTTTCAGTCCTATGCCCTATTCCCGCATATGTCACTGGGGGAAAATATCGGTTACGGGTTGAAAATGCTAGGGCGGCCTAAAACAGAAATACGGGAACGGGTTAAAGAGGCGCTGGAGCTGGTGGACTTAGGCGGCTTTGAAGATCGTTACGTAGACCAAATCTCCGGCGGTCAACAACAGCGTGTCGCTCTCGCTCGCACGCTGATCCTCAAGCCTAAAGTGTTACTTTTCGATGAACCGCTGAGTAACCTTGATGCCAATCTGCGCCGCAGTATGCGCGAGAAAATCCGCGAATTACAGCAGCAATTTAATATTACCTCGCTATACGTTACCCATGATCAAAGTGAAGCATTTGCCGTTTCCGATGCGGTACTGGTGATGAATAAAGGTAAAATCATGCAAATTGGCACGCCACAAACACTCTATCGCCAACCGGCGTCTGAGTTTATGGCAAGTTTTATGGGAGATGCCAATATCTTCCCGGCGACTTTGGGTACTAGTTATGTTGAAATTTTCCAATATCGCCTGCCACGACCAGCAAACTTCACCACCAACCGGCAATCGGTAACGGTAGGCGTCAGACCGGAAGCGATTACCCTGAGCCATCAAGGAAATAGCAGCCAACGCTGCACCATTAGCCATGTGGCTTACATGGGGCCACAATATGAAGTCACAGTCGATTGGCAAGGGCAAACTCTGTTGTTACAGATTAACGCTACCCAATTGCAACCCGATGTTGGCGATAATTATTATCTGGAAATTCATCCGTTTGGAATGTTTATTTTGACCGAGAAAAGCAGCAGTTAATTTGATTACAAAAAATTCTAACTTTTAGATCAAGAGGCCGCCAAATGGCGGCCTGAGAAAGATGATTTAGAAGGTTAAAAATACGTTGCCGCAGAACTTTTGCAGTATGATGATAAAAAATGCTCGAACCGGGACTTTTAGTAGAAGTGAAAGTAAGCACTAAATTGGACGAAATGCTTAGCTTTGCAAAAGAGCTGGAAGAGGCTGGTATTTCTAACGGTGATTTAACCAAAAAACTTGAAGCTAGAATTCAGGTTCGCAATTTAAGTAAACATATAGCTAAAGCTCGCCCGATGTCTGGAGATGAAATCAAAAAATTACGCGACCGTTATAACATTTCTCAAGCTAGTTTAGCTCTGGCGCTTAATATGACGAAAGAAAGCGTATCGAAATGGGAGCGTGGTGAAATTAAGCCCAATGGGGCAGCATTAAGAATGCTAAACCTCATTGATAAACAAGGATTGAAAATTATCACTGCTTAACATAACCATTAAAGGTACCTTTCGGGGTGCTCTGACCGCTGACAAACCTCGTTTAAAGCACTGATACAGGAGCAGAAATTATGAAAATACAGACTTTTGAAAGCGTATGGGACGCGATCAGTGATACACCAGAGCAGGCCGAAAACATGAAGATCCGTGCTCAACTAATAAATATTCTCAATGCATGGATAGCAAAACGGGAATTTACCCAAGCTGAAGCCGCCAAAGTACTGGGGATTACCCAACCCCATGTTTCAGAGCTTGCTAGGGGGAAAATACAGCTTTTCAGTGTGGATAAACTGATTACGATGATGGCTCATGCAGGTGTGTATATCCGGCATATCGAGATAAGCGAGCCGGAAGTCGCTTTAACCACGTTGCCCGCCGTTTAACCCTAGCAAAAGTGAGATCCAGTGCTTAACGCACTGAATTTCACTTTTACTTAAAAGCCCCTGATTTCATTACCGCTATACAATTTGTAAGGTTCTATACCCTCTTTTTTACACTCATCAAAGAAGATCGCCAAAGATTTAGTTCCTTCTTTCTTCAACTCACCAATGTTATAAGCGTAAAAGTCAGCGCCACCACTTAACCCAACAAATTCACCGCGAAACATCTCGATTTCTTGATCAAAAGTGATAACAGCCACATGGCCGTCAATTTTTAATGTATTGTTGATCATGACCTAATTCTCGACTAAAACAGCAAGAACCTGGCAAATAATGGAAATAAACTCTCCAGGTTCCTGATTAAATATTAAACACAAAAACAACAACAAATAAACATATTATTTAAATAGTTCTCTTACCTGACCAGAAAATACCTCACCTCCATCCTTCGCGGTATAACGTACATGCAAAATAATATCTGTCAAATTATCCAAAATATCTCGCTGTATATTGTCTGTTGCCGCTGATGGGAAAATGAGTTTCCAGTCAGAAACCGCGCCCGTTCCTTCAAAAGGTAAATAGCGATCATCACCGAAATTAAGATTAAATGTACCGCTATCATTAATCCCTGATGAAAGTGCGATTTGTTGGCTCGCTCTCAAATTCGTAACAATTTGTTTATTATCGCCTTCTTTATTTGAAAGTAAATATTTCACACCATTAATATCCGGCGTTTTCAATGTATAACTTTTGGTTTGAGTTAAAGTCGCTTTAATATCCTGATAAGGACCAATTAATGTCGGCAGCGTGACCGATACAGAAGTGATCTGGCGTAAATAATGCCCGGCATAATCTTGATCAAATAATTTTTCATTCAGTATAAATGTAATTCCTTCACCAGTTTTAAGCTCAGATTGAATATCTGTCCATTTTTTCGTATCAGATAATAGATTTTTTAACGAGATAGTTTTAGTTAACTCTAAACGACGTTCATTACGATTCAAATAAGCCGATTCCATTTTCAGTAAATTCAGTTTTATTTTTTCTCCTACCAATAAACCATTATGGTTATCATCCCAACCATTTTGCACAATAAATTGGGTGGCAAAATCTCCCATTTCATATTGCCAGCATGCCTGTGCATTTAAACATAGCGAAAGCACTGCATCGTAAGCCTGACGATATAATGACATCATCTGATCATTCAGCCATTGATAAAGCGAAGATTTCGTTACCCTGGTTACAGTCAGAAACTGATACATATCCTGCTCTTTTTGCAGTTGTGCCTGAGATTGTTGTAATGTTGTATTCGCAGCGGAGATTTGTGCCTCTTGCTGTTCAAGCTGTTTTTTCAACATTTCCAGCTCACTTTCCGCCTGTTTATATTGAATCTCCCACTCTTCACGTCGCCGGTTATAACCCGCTTTAATACTTAATGTATCACTCGCCATCTGCATGATTAATGATGCAGTACGTGTAATACCCGCAGAACAAACAAGCGGCATATGCCATCGTTGTCCACCAAATGATGTCCCCGCAATGCTAGGTATCAGCGAAGCGGCACCGGCGGCGGTTAACATTCCTTCTTCAACAGAAGAAATAATTTTTGCCGTACCTTGTAAATTCAGAGCATTAGTTTCATCTGTAGAAATGTTTTCATCATAAAGCGCCTTATAATGATCAATCCGCTGTTGTAATGTCTGCTGACTTTTTAATAATGCCTCTTTCCCTTTTTCAGCAATTGCGACAGCATCTTTCTGCAATGAAATAGCGAAAATAGCTAAATCTTTTAAATGTAATTGATTCAACTCTTCCTGTTCCGCACGATCTTTACGTTCTTGCGCACTCAAGAGTAAATCACCAAAATGACTTAATGTATCTACCGCATGATAAACACTGGGTAACAACGCGCGGAAACGATAAGGCGGTATATTCAAAATACCCGTACTACTGGCTGCCAATAATGATCCACCGTTTGCCATTAAAGTAAGCAAATTTTTTGGATCGACAGGCGTTGCATATAATGGTAACGACAGAGGTTTACCATCTAACGTTAAATTATGGCGCAAGTTATAAAATCTACTGGATAAAATATCCCAATACCACAGTAAATCATTATTCAAAGGCACTCTGAATATCGCATTATCGACCGCCGTATGAGCACTGACTTTAGTGGCTGGCAGATCAATTAATATATCAGGATCAATATTACTCTCAAATTCGCGTAATTTATTATTCTTTGAAGAGGTAACATCTGCCAATTCAATCGGTAGCCAATGACTAATTAAATCAAAATCGGGTCTGGGTCCAAGTAATTGCTGTGCTTGAAGATAGCGTAATTTAGCATTATTAAGTCCGTCATTAGTCAGAAAGCGATAAAAACTATCACCAAAATCAATTAAGTTCCGCACATACATTTGAAATATGGCTTTCTTATAATGTACCGGATCAGCATAAGCTATTGCATCTGGATCTTGTAATTCTTTTAATTGTACTGAGCTATCTTGAGAAACCTCTAACAGGCTGCAATTCCAATAATTTAGGCTACCATTAGCTTTATTCTTTACTCCTGGGTTGAAAATATAGTGTAACCAGTTTTGGGCATCCTGATATTGTTGTGAGGCATTGAGTTGATACGCAACTAAATAAGGCACATGGAAGAAAAGCTCCCAGAAATAAATACTATTTGCTCCGTTAAGCGCTGAATCATTATTTTCATCACTCCCCGGAATAGGCGGCTCTTTAATATGTTGTGCCTCCCAATTCAGTACATCAGCAATACAATGGTTAGCCCGCGCAATAAGCTCTTTGCCAAATAGGGTATTTAATCTGATAGATCGATATTTAAATTGCAATTCAGTAATATCCAGATACTGTGCTTGCGTTTTTTTATCATAAGTCAACAGCAAATTAGGATAGGGAGTTTTACTTATTTTAACTTCATAATAGTTATAACCTAAGTCCGCATCTTCACCCTCTTTCTTATAACCTAATTTTAAAAACATACTCGAATCATTACCATTTATTTCAGCGAGATCAAGTTCTACCGTAGGAATAATACTCTTTCCATTGAGTAATTGGTGTTCTGAATATAACAGACTATCACTCCCCCCTTTAGTATGCCATAAACAGAAATCAGCCTCCCTATAACCTGAATGATCAATATCTACTTTTGGCGTTCCCTCTCCAGAAGCAACAAGTTTACCACCAGACTTATTGAGTTCTGAACTAAATACTTTAGCTTCTTGTAATCCAGACAGAGGCACTTCCATTTCTTTGATAAAATGATAAGCATTACCTTGCTTTTGTCCCCATTCAGAAAAATTAACATTCAACTCAGGATAACCACTCTGACTAGAATTAAACATAATATAAAAATAGTCACCTGATGCATAACTATTATCATTAATAGTCACCGCGACAGAAACCGTTATTTTTCCATTATTTTCTTTAGCGCCATCAGCGAGTGAAATATTAACCTTTCCTGCTTCACTAGATTTACTTTTAAGATCAATATCACATGCTACAGATTTAATAATCTCTTTCCCAATCGACAAACTATTATTACCACTGAGACGTAGTTTTCTACTACCCATTTCAGCAAATAGTGTCATTTTCCCTGTCGCAAGCCCAGGATAACTTCCTGACTCCCGATAAATAGGTTTATCAACTAATTTGTATGTATCCCCAAAATAGGCTGACAACATATTCGATTGCGTAAGATCTTGCGTAGGATTAGATTTCATCTGTTGATAAATATAGAGATCTAATGACTTATCACCAACCAAAGGCACAGGAACTTCATTAAATAGTAAATTACAGGAGTACGGATAATTCTTTTCTCCTGATCTATTATTTTCTGTTTTTACTGGCTTACAAATAGCAGAAATAACTAATACCGGTTCAGCTCGTAAATCCATTAATGCAATCAGTTCAAAGCCATCATTAATTTTATTCTTATCGCCAGTAAAAGTACGTAATTTATTTGGAAGACTCCATTCACCATTAAATTTTCGATATATCAAATTAATACTATAATAATTTTCTTCTTTATTATTATCAGCTTCATGTGCCAACCAAACGATATGAAGACGACCATCAATAACAATTGGCCTGATCTTAATCACTTCCCCAGTAGCAGGAATACCAATTTTTTCCCACTCTTGCCAAGCAGTAGGGTTAATGACATCTTGCATATTTCGATTAGCCATATTCAGCGATCGCCAATAATATTGACCTGGCGTAATATTCATCTTACCAATGAAATAATATTCAGCCTGAGCGGGTGCTAATTCTTTAGTCGTATTGATATAGCCACTCATTAACTCTAAATTACTTATCTCTTCAAATTTATTCAAATAATTCAATATAACTTCTTGAACAACTTCATCACTCAATTTTCCTTTATTTAAATTATCCTCCAACTCTTTAAAATCACTTGTTTTACCTTGACGTAATATAGGACTAATATAATTCTCTGGATAATTCCATAATTGTTGAAAACCAGCCCAAATATTATATTGGCTTAAAACATTATTCCATGTTTTTACTTTATCTTCATATTGATAATCATATCCTGATTCCATATTAAGCATAATGCCATTAATATATTGCTGAACACTGGAAATCGCTTGTGCAACGACACTGGTATTAACCTGACTAGACACCTGATTATCAATAAGTAAATATTGATACAAATCATCCGGTGTTTTTAAATCGGGTACATTCGCTGTTTTTGCAATATGCCCCAAGTAATAACTAACCAATCCATCACGAACATTCTCAGCTAATTTTTTAGCAACAATATTTTTCATATTCTGAACCTCTATTAAATTTTTTATTCCACCATGAAAATTACTTTTACAGAGTTGCTACCATCGCTGTACCAACCTGTTTATAATCCTCATAAGAGGAATGAGCATTGATATTTATCGTCGCTAATAATGAACGCATGGAAAGTGCCATTTCCTCAGACCAAACTTTAAGCCTCATCATAATATCTATTTGAGCTAATGTTTTGACTGTATTATCTTCCTTGCCAACAATATGTGAATTAGCTAATAGCACTTCATCACTCTGCCATGACAATAGTTCAGTTAATATTTTCACCATATTAACTTTATCGTTACTTTTATTACTCTTATTGACTAGCTCCAAATAACGCAATATTTTATCTTCCGCGTTATCTAAAGAAGAAACTAATTGCATCCAATCTCGGTAGCGACTGAAATAATAAATAACCGATAAAGAAAGTTGCGTATTCTGGCAGCCAAACCATTCAGGATGTTCAGAAAAATGCTTCAACATCACAGTACTCAGTTGGAAAGTCTTAATCACTGAAATATATCGCGATAAATCATACATCAGTACTAAATAATCCTGACCGATCATCTCTGGCTGTAAATTCTTATTATCAAACAGTTCAAATGACTTTAATAAAAAATCGTAACTACTTGAGCCGTTCCAGTTTAAAATAAATAGAGGGAACGGTTGTGATAGCTGAAATGCATTTGCCAACATACTAGCCGATATTGCATTTTGTGCGGATTGAGTTTGAGTAATAATTGCAGCCCATTGCTCAGTAATAGATACTTTTATTTTATCATCAAGCAATATGTTTTTTATCGCTTTATTAATTTCATCAGTAACATTAACATCAGGCTTAACTAAACCATATTTTTGGTGAGATACCGCATCTAAAACAGTTTGACGTGGAGTTAACCAATCAATCAAATCACCATTATTATCCAATGTAGGTAAGATATTTGATGATAAACTTTCCAGGGTTAAACTTGCTGAATTACGATGCAATCCAACTTGATTAATAAAGGCCACCTGTGCCGCATTGCCGGTCATAACCACTTCATTAGCTGGTAATAAGAATAGTTGAAGCGTACCAACAGATAATTTATTTATTCTCAACCATTCTGTGGTTTGCTCCATAGCAATCATAATATCAAACATATCTGTTTGCCGATTATTTCCTGCCTGCGATAAATAAGGCATACCAGCGACCTGTTTTAATACTTTATTGCCACCTATCAGCGTTAACAAAACCACACCTTCCTGTGGTGTTAACCCCAAAACTCTCGACAATCGCACAATGCGATAAAACGCAGAAACAACAGGAAGTGAACATGTTAAACTCTTTTTGCCTATCGATTCAGCAATTAATGGCGCTAATAGAGCAAAATCCTTCGCTGCAATTTTTAATCCAGCACATAACTTGCCAATAATCTTATCATCCTGTTTTGTCTCGGAATAAAATTCACGATCATCAATCACCAATGGCGCATCAAATAACGAAGGTGAATTGAAAATCTGATCAAAGAAAGAAATAGCTGTGCCCGTCGAGAAAGGGGTAATTTGATATATCAATGCGGCAAAATCATCAGGCGAAATATGATATTTTTTACTCCAATGATGAAAAATTCCTAACATACGTAAGGTATTATCATTCATCTGTAACTGTTTATTTGCCTCCCCTTCTGCCCGCATAGTTGCCGTCACCAATAAATCAAGTTTATCTACCGGCAAATTAACCCATTTCCACAACCGTATCATGCGATTTAATCTATCAAAGCGTTCATGATTTACACCGGATAGTTTATTTACCGCTTGTGGCAAATGATCACTGGAGACAAATTCACGATACAAATGTAAAAAATCACTCTCTTTTGCATTTGGCCCATTAATAAAAACAGCGCCATAACTATAAGGAGCCGCAGGTATAGCTAAATTAAGCACATTTTTAGATAATCTCACATTATTTTGTTCTAATACCGTCCCTTTATTGGTAGATATTCCTTTTATACACAATAATTGCTCAACTTCTGCGACAGAAAGAGTTGTTTGTGTAGTGAAAGTTGATAACAATTCAAGTAACTCTGCACTACTAACGCCATAATTATCCTGATAGAATTGGCTATTAGACGCATTCAATGGCTCATTAATTATTTTTTGTTGGCAAATACCTAGTTGATTTGCTAAAGGGGCGACAAATTCTCCATTAGCAGTATTCAGATTGGATTTAAGAAAATAAGGATAACGCTTATCTGTCTGTTGCATCATTTCCAAACAAAAAAGTTTTTTATTATCAAATGTTAAGTTAATTTGGTTTTGCGCATAATCATAAGGGAGTTGAAATGGATAACGTACATTAGCCAAAAGATCATAACTGGATAAATTTGCCTTTCCTTGTTGTTTTAATATAGCTTGCAAACGTTGACTTAGCATAGTATTAACCAATGACAGTGTTGAAATCTCCTGATTAATACTGACATCATCCAGCATTAAATGCGCTAAATCAGAACGGCGCTCATCGATTTTAATTGCCTCATCCTCTGCATTGAATTCAATATCCATCGCTAATTTATAAATCTCTGCTAAATAAGCAACCGGTGAATTATTTGCTTCCGGTGCGCCATTTGGGCAGTACTGCTGCCAATTATCCTGAAATAAGGATTGATATTGAGGACCTTCTTTTAATGAAAGCGAAGAATAATTTTTGGCATATGTATTATGAGTGTAATGCTGCTGGCGAAATTTACGGGCTATTTGTATAGCATAGCTGTTTGCCATATCATAAATATCTGCTACCTGATGGTTTGAATTATACTTCTCTAAAAATATATTACGGGGAGTTCTTATAATATCAAAAATAGATTTATAACCTGATTCCATTATCTTATCGGTAAAGTTATATTTATTACCTAATTTATTTAGCAACGGGCTAATATCATGACTCATAGGATCGCCTTTATTTATTGTAAATATATGGATGGGTATTTTATCTAAAAACGATAATAGGCTTGAGAACAGAGATGCAATAAAGAATAAGAAGTTTATTGCATCATCTGATGGTTATTAAAAGCAGTTAGTTATCAACTGATTTTCGGCTCAAGTGTAATCAGAGCATATCCCGCACGATTGGGTTTATTCTTATGTGTCACTCTGAGTAAAACAATTTCCGAACGAGTAATATCATTTGGTGCAGTATAAGTTGCAGTATATTTTTCGATGTCATCACCAAACTCATTTTTTATGACTTCTGGTTCACCTACCTTAATATTTCCTCTTGCAGGCATAAGGCTCCATTCACTTGGAGAAGTCAAATCATTACCGACAGAAGAGAACTTCATTACAGCATCGGGTGTTAATAACTCTTGATTATAGCTAGGATCAATCTTGAATTCAGCTATAGTACTTTTACTGATAAGCAAAATATTAACTTTATCTAAATCGCCATTATCAGCAACAGCCGTCACCGTAACCATATTATATCCGGCCGGGAAAGAAGCTGGAGGCGTATATTTGCCATTCGCATCAACAACGCCATAAACAGTACCCGTTTCCACACTCCAATTCACTTTCTTATTGCCATAAACAGTAAAATTGGCTTCCTTATTAACATCATTCTCATTGATAACAACAAAAGAAGGACTAACCGATACTGAGGAAGGCAACAGAGTGACAACCGCTGAAGCTTTAGCGTTTGTTTTTGAGTCTGTCGCCGTAATTGTCACAATTTGACTATTCCCTTTTATCTTAGTTGGTGCCGTATAATCTCCGGTATTAGCATCAATACTGCCCAATTCCGCTGGAGTAATGGACCAATTTACCGTTGCATTGGTGTTGGTTGTAAATTTATGCTTAGTTTTCACTGGCATAGTTAATTGAAGATCATTAATTTTAAAAGCGGTTGATGTTGGAGAAATATCACCAAATAGCACCATATCCCCAGGCACATACACTTTATCAAATTCAAGATAATTGCTTTCAGGAAACAGAAGGTGATTAACCGCAAATAGACTAATGCTATCTAATTTAATCTTTGCAACATTGGATAAATTATTTTCAACAACACCTTTAACAATTTCTGCTGTTTTATTAATAAACTTTTCTTTAGGGTAAAAATGTATTCCCCAAACAGGTTCATCTAGTTTGTCATATCTGGTGCTCATTCTATTATTTAATTTTAATTCAATCTCATCATTATATTTTACATGAGGCGTAATATCTATCGAACCATCAATATAAAAATCAATTTTAGACTTGTACCAACCACCGCTTATCGGAGAATCGTTAAGAATACCAACTGGTTGGGTAAAATGATAAGAGTGGCCATTATTATCCTCCCCAGAAAAGACAATTTTTTCCTTGCCTGGTTTAATATGCATTCCTGAATAGGGGATCTTGGCATTCTCTAACCACATATTACTGTTATCATGATATTTCACCATTCCTGTCCATACTGTATACCCTCCTCCTTCATATTTTACAGGTTCATTGCTCTCAGCATACCCACTTGTTATATTCAAATAGCTAGCTGAGTCATCCGACTGACTATCTAACTTAACTAATTCTAAATTTACACCCGTTGAACTCGGTAATAAACTTTCATATTGCGGCTTAAGGATATTCTCAAAAAGTGTCTTATTACTGATAATTAGCGTCGCAGAACGATTATCCGGTATCAAATAAGGAAAATTACTTGAGTTAATTGGTAATTTTCCACCGTTAGGATTATAGTTTGTTGCAATAAATAACAACACCGCCCCATGACCATAATTATTAGAACCATATAAATTAGCACCGGGTGCCGGTTGAGTTCTAATTTTAAACATTATTGGAACCAGTCCAGCCATATTATCCAGCTTCAAAATACCTAACTCATAAGTTACGTCATTATCTTTAAGCCAATTACGGAAAAACTCCTTGACTTCTGCTGGCGCATCATCAATAACATTGACTACATTCAAATTTCCCTTTTTAAATTCAACAACAACTTTTCCATCATTATCAACAGAACCTGTCGCCGCAATCAAGTCTACGGTTATTGTCATATAGTAATCATTATTCGGCGTAATTCTTTGATAATTCTTTACTCTACCGTCATCATAAAGTTCTATTATCGTGCCAGAAATAAAGTTTAATTTTACCGTTGCCTTAGAACTCTCAATTGATGAATTTTCAAAGGAAATTAACGGCACTCCCAATATCAAATTATCAAATTTTATCTTTTTATTTCCACTTTCCCAGCAAATAGGCGAAAAATGTGTACCTTCACTTACTTTTCTTACATATTGCTGTTCAAACAGCATATTTATTTTAGTTCTATCATAGGCAGCAATAATATCCCATTCCAAAGTCTTTGTTTTACCGTTAAAATCATCAATAATGCTATTTTCCGTGGTCATATAATCACCTATTTTAGACGTCATAAAAGATTTGTTATTAGAGGAAGCGTATTAGACAATAGCTGCCGCTATCATATTAATTAAATAATATGAAAGTAATCACTAGAATAATTTATATTCGTGTTCTATTGCCAACTTAGACATAAGTTGAATGAAAAATATATATTATTCAATTTACCCTAATAGATTAGCAATCAATTAGGATATATATGATAAGCATAACATATATTAATGAAAATATAATACAGTGAAACATTAATAAAAAACATGTAACGGCTAATATATAATATTAGCCATATAATTAATATTTAAATACAAAAAGCAATAATTACACTGTAAAACATATATTATAAGTTCTGTGAATACTAAAAACCCTTTCTATATAATTTATTCTGTCTAAGATTGTTTTGACAGCAAAGCACAATAACGCTCAATATCCACATTACCGCCACTGACAATGATCCCAACTCTCTGTCCTTGCAACTGCGTACTCATTTGGCGTACAGCAGCAAAACTCAGGCAGCCGGTCGGTTCGACAACCATTTTCATTCTTTCCGCATAAAAACGCATTGCATCCACCAATTCTTCATCAGAAACAGTGAAAATATCATCAACATTTTTTTGAATAATATCGAAAGTATATTGCCCAAGATGTTGAGTTTGCGCGCCATCAGCAATGGTTCTAGGCGTATCGATATGAATAATTTTGCCCTGACGAAATGATTGTTGAGCATCATTACCGGCTTCCGGCTCTACACCATAAATTTTACATTCAGGAGAGAAATGGTGGGCAGCAAGCGCACTCCCTGAAAGCAGCCCTCCACCACCGAGGCAGACAAACAACGCATCCAATTCCCCAACTTCTTCAAACAGCTCTTTTGCCGCGGTTCCCTGTCCGGCAATAACGTGCGGATGATCATAAGGAGGAATTAAGGTCATCCCCTGCTTTTCTGATAATTCACGGCCAATCTGTTCACGATCATCCGTATAACGATCATAAAAAACAATTTTACTGCCATAACCTTCAGTCGCTGCTACCTTAGCCGCTGGCGCATCGAACGGCATAATGATTGTCGCCGGCATATTCAGTATACGAGCCGCCAATGAAATCGCCTGAGCATGATTACCCGATGAATAAGTCACAACCCCATTGCGGCGTTGTTCGTCACTAAATTGTGATAGCGCATTAAAAGCACCACGAAATTTAAATGCTCCCATTCGCTGATAATTTTCACATTTAAAAAATAACTTGGCTCCAGTCATTTCATCAGCAGTGCGGGAAGTCAGAACTGGCGTACGATAAGCATAACCTTCCATACACCGGGCAGCAGCAATAACATCATCATAAACAGGAATATTTTTCATAGGAATAACCGTAAGTTATACGAAATAGCAGACAAAATATCTACTCCAGGAAAACCTATCAAAATAACTATAATTCAGAATCTCTGTGCGCCTGATTAATAATTGCTTTTGCCATCCATTTAGTGATCTCAATAATTTCTTCATTATCCATCTGCCAAATATCTTTCATCACCAAAAAGACCTCAGAACCATAAATCAGGGAAAAAGCACGGATGACATTTTCCAAAGTATCCGGCGGAAAATGCCCTTTTAATGGCTCAACAACCATTGCCAAGATATCTTTACGATGCCCACGAACCAATTTCTTTTCCTGTTTATCCTCAGATAAACATCCCTGAGCCCATTGCTGCAAGGAAACCAGCAGAGCAGCTCGTAACGCGCCTTCATGTTCAAACATGCGAGGATAGGCAAAATTCAACAACTCAATAATCCGCTCCTCCGTTTTTTCACTGGTCGGCTTCCAGGTAAGAATCGGCCCAAGGCTGGCACCAACAATCGCATCAATTAAATCACTTTGAGTCGGAAAATAGCGATAGGCCGTTGCCCTGGAAACACCAGCATGCATTGCCAATTCAGAAACCGAAGGTATCGCTCTCTGTTCAAAAAGTTCCAACGCCGCATTTATTAGCAATGTATAAGTTTTTTTCCGAGTACCGGTAAAATGAGTTTTCTTCTTCGAGTCCATCATCCCCACAACTCTTTCACAATAAAAATCGCTAGATTAACACTTATGGTTAAAATACTTTTTCGCTATCATCACTCTACTCAACTATCTACAAAACGATCAAATTGATTCATCTTATTTATGGATAAAATGAGATGACTGTCTCAATTTGATAATATAACAGTGATACTTGAGTCCCATCTTGACTATAATCTGTCCATGAATGAGTAGTCAGCACTAGGGAAGTATTCATAATTATAATGAAAAAAAACCAAGGCTATGTTTATATCGCTACTATTTTTGATACCAAACGCGCAGAAATTTTCTACGTTAGGGATCTGATCAAAAAAGCTGGCCTTGCTGTTCGAACTGTGGATTTGACTACTCAATCAGGCTCACTGGAAAGAGGTGCCGATATTACTGCTCAAACAGTAGCAGAATATCACCCGCAAGGTAAAGAAGCCGTTTTCTGTGGTGATAAGGGGAAAGCCATTTCCGCGATGTCAGTTGCTTTCAATGTGTTTTTATCAAAACAAACTGATGTTTTAGCAATTCTAGGTTTGGGAGGTTCCTGCGGCACAGCACTGATCACACCGGCAATGCAATCTTTACCCGTAGGGATACCAAAACTTATGGTTTCTACTATGGCTTCCGGTGATGTTTCTGGCTATGTGGGTGTTAGCGATATATCCATGCTGTATTCAGTCACCGATGTATCCGGTCTTAACCGTATCTCTCGCCAAGTGTTAAAAAACGCGGCCAACCAAATTGCAGGGGCTGTCTATTTTCATGAAGAGAACAATATTGAAGATAAACCGGCTATTGGTCTGACGATGTTTGGTGTGACGACACCTTGCATACAGTTATTAACCAGAGAGTTGGAACAGCAGTATGATTGTCTGGTTTTCCACGCAACCGGTAGCGGTGGCAAAACAATGGAAAAACTAGCCGAAAGCCGTTTGCTTCACAGTCTACTGGATATCACTACCACTGAAGTCTGTGACTATCTGTTTGGTGGTGTTCTTGCCTGTGACGCTGACCGTCTGGGGGCAATCGCCCGCACGCAAATACCTTATATTGGCTCTTGCGGAGCGTTGGATATGGTGAACTTTGGTCATCTAAACACTATCCCAGAACGCTACAAATACAGGCAATTTTACCGTCACAATTCGCAAGTAACATTAATGCGCACCATACCCGCAGAGAATCAGCAAATGGGAATTTGGATCGCTGAAAAACTCAATCAGTGCGAAGGAAAAGTAAAATTCATTATTCCAGAAGGTGGTTTTTCCGCTTTGGATATTAAAGATGGGCCATTCTGGAATCCCGATGCTAATCAAGCATTTATCCAAGCTTTTGCAGCTACATTGATAGAAACGGAAAATAGACAACTAATTAAAAGCCCTCATCATGTGAATTCACCTGATTTTTGCCAACAGGTGATTAACGAATACCGGCAGATGATGGCTTAGCATCGACGGTAAGACCGTTGCAAAAACAACACTGACACTGAAAGATTATATACAACTAATTAATGACTAAGCAAAAAGTTGCCAAAAGAGGGCATTCTAATGCTATTGTTCTATCAGTGACGAACTTACGACGTGTCTGTTGGAACGTTGTACTAAAAGAAATTAAAGCGGTTGATTATTCGTGTTCTAAAGGGAAGCCATAAGAACTTCCTGTTAATAACCTTGCAGTAAGATGTTAGGAGTTAACAAACTAAATTAAAACATAAATATACCTGCTTTGTTTTCTCCCTTTCGGAGCTTATTTCCGTCAACACCAGGCTCCTGCGGCCCCCACCGCAGGAGTTTTTTTATGAATAAACCGGCAATAGATTAAAATTTGATAAGATATGCGCGACAGCATTCAGTACACCAAATAGAAAAATCAAGCCGATCATCACATTACCTCCCCAAACCCTATACATAGGACTGCCAAATCGCTTACGAGATGCTCTGGCAAGTAATGCGGGAACGATAGCCGCCCAAACTGTCGCAGCAAGGCCGGCAAAACCAATCGCATGAATAAAGCCATTCGGGTAAATCATTCCACCAACCATTGGCGGAAGAAACGTCACCAACGCCGTTTTGAAACGCCCTAACTTGGTATCATCAAATTTAAGCAAATCAGCCAGATAATCGAACAACCCAAGCGTGACACCAAGGAATGAGCTGGCAACCGCAAAGTTAGAAAAGAGCGTTAATAATAAGCCCAGAGCTGAACTGTTCAATCCTCCACTTAATGATTGAACCAAAACATCAATATTGCCCCCTTTTGCGATAATTGCGACAAAATCAGGCCGGGAAATATTGCCCATTGTTCCAATCAACCAGATCAAATAAAGCACCAAGGCCATTGATGTGCCAATAAACAGGCATCTCTTTATTTTCTCTGGCTCTTTTCCATAATATTTCATCAGGCTAGGAACATTGCCATGATATCCAAATGAGGCCAGGCAGAAAGGTAAAGTCATTAATACATAAGGCCAGTAAGTTGAATTGATTTCAGTTGTATTAAACAATACTGCTGGTTTAACGTTATAAAGCAAACCGCCAAACGTCATGAAGAAAGTTAATACCTTAGCACCAAGAATAATCGATGTTATCCGGCTGACAGTTTTAGTACTTAGCCAGACAATAAATGCCACAACCAAAGCAAATAAAAAACCAGCAAACCCAGGAGAAAGATCTATCGATACCTCCCGCATAGCATGTTGAATAATCGATCCGCTAGCGGAAATATAAGCGTAGGTCAGTATATATAAAACAAAAGCAAGGGTAATACCATTAATGATATTCCAACCATTGCCCAATAAATCTTTCGTGATGGTACTGAAACTGGAACCAATCCGATAATTAAGATTGGCTTCCAATATCATTAATCCTGAATGCAACATGCAAAACCAGGTAAAAATTAAAGCGGCAATTGACCAGAAAAACCATGCCCCTGACATGACCACCGGTAAAGAAAACATGCCCGCACCAATAATCGTTCCACCAATGATCATGGCACCGCCAAATAAAGATGGAGACGATTTTTCTATCGACGAAGTAGCCATATGCGTTACCCTAGCGTTGCTTTATACCCGTTATCTTTCAATTCATAGGGTATAGTAAGCAATAAAATTGGGGATGCCCTCAGACAAGCAGCATCCCGATCTTTATTATTGAATTGGTTTTAATCTTGCAACGAAATGACGTAGTACGGATGGTTCATAAGTAAAAGTTAATCCTTTAATCTGAGAAAATCGCTCCTTCAAGGAAATAAAGGCTTCTACAACATAATCCATATGATCATTAGTATAAACGCGACGAGGAATAGTTAATCGCAAAAGCTCCATTGGTGATGGTTTCTGTTGCCCGGTTTTTGGATCACGACCTAATAACAAAGAACCAATTTCCACACTTCTTATTCCCGCCGCCAGATATAACTCATTATTCAGTGCATGAGCCGGGAATTGTTCCCCCGGAATATGCGGTAATAATAATTTAGCATCAACAAATACCGCATGACCACCGGTTGGATATTGTATAGGAATACCTGCCTCTCTTAATCTGTCACCTAAATAAGCCACCTGATTAATACGATATGCCAGATAATCTTCATTCATCCCCTCTTCAAGGCCAATTGCCAGTGCCGCCATATCGCGCCCGGCAAGACCGCCATAAGTCACAAACCCTTCCATTGGCACACAGCGGGTACGCACTTCATTAAAGAGATCTTCATCACCACGGAAACAACAAAGACCACCAATATTAACTAAAGGATCTTTTTTAGCTGACATTGTTAACATATCGCCATATTGATACATCTCCTTGACGATCTGTTTAACGGATTTATTTTCATAGCCCTTTTCTCTTTGCTTAATAAACCAAGCATTTTCACAGAAACGAGCTGAATCAATCACTACAGGAATATCATGTTGCTTTGCAATCTCATACACGGCTTTCATATTAGCGAGAGAGATGGGCTGACCACCAGAACTATTACAGGTAACGGTTGTCACAATCGCGACAACATTATCAGCGCCTTGTTCTGCTATCGTTTTTTTCAATTCATCAATATCAAAATCGCCTTTCCAGTCATAATACGTAGTTGTATCAAAGGCTTTTGATGTGACGACATTAATCGCTTTCGCGCCATTTAATTCAACATGAGCCGCTGTCGTATCAAAATGGAAATTAGAAATAAAGACCGGATGCTTTGCACCACCTTGCGCTTTTTTACGGGCAATTAATGTCGGGAATAAAATCTGCTCAGCTCCGCGCCCCTGATGAGTTGGAATAGTATATTGATAGCCAATTAATTCATTAACTTTATCACATAGATGATAATAATTACGGGAACCTGCATAAGCCTCATCCCCCATCATCATGCCCGCCCACTGGCGATCACTCATTGCTCCGGTACCGGAATCTGTCAGCAAATCAATATAAACCGCATCACTGGGTAATAGAAATGGATTATATCCAGCTTCTGCTAATGCTTTTTCACGTTCAGCACGGGTAGTCATGCGAATATTTTCTACCATTTTAATACGGAAAGGTTCTGGAATACGTTTCATATATATTTTTTATCCAATAGTTGGCTATACGCATATTTCAGACAAATTTACAAAAACAGCCAGAAATATGCCAAAATAAATGCAATGATTAAAAAATTTAATTTTAAATATAACCAGAACAACTAATCAGGGAAAAAATGAGAAATACGATGATCGACATTAAACCATGCTTGAACATTACAAGAACAAATAAAACAATAACGTAAAAATATAGAAATCATAAAATTAATTTATTCCCTGATTAAAATCAGCCATTAAGATATAGATAATATTTAAATTATCCGTGACCAATTCCACAAAAACAAAAATATTATAAATATCATTTTACATATGAGTTCAATTTAATGAATCGTATAAATCAACAAGAAAAACAGATAATAAATTGAGTTTAATAAAAATAACAATACAATTAAACACCATCAATTAAAAAAATCACTAACACAGCAAACCACCCCATAAGAGCTTAAAAAAACAAGTTAAATAACGTAAAAATTAATAGAGTTATTTACTCAGTTTTTCCAGAAATAAAAAATAGCTTTATTAGATCTATACCCTATGGATTTCAAGATGGATCGCGACGGCAAGGGAGCGAATCCCCGGGAGCATAGAGAACTATGTGACCGGGGTAAGTGAGCGCAGCCAACAAAGAGGCAACTTGAAAGATGACGGGTATATTACTATTTAATTTATTAGGCTATAATATTTTTATTCTGGATAAAATTAATCCATTCTCATATAATAAAATAAATATCTTAGAATATAGGATAACAAATGGAACAACATAAGCCCTATTGGAATCGTATGGTTCCAGAACTTACTGTTACTGATTTTTCTCTATCTCTGGATTTTTATCAAAACATTCTCGGCTTCCAATTGCTTATTCGACGAAGTAATCCAGATTTTGCATACTTAACACTTGGTGAAGCGCAACTCATGCTTGAAGCATTACATGATGATGGCTGGAACACAGCCCCATTAAATTATCCTCTTGGAAGAGGCGTGAATTTTCAGATTGAAGTTGATGATTTAGCACCTTTACTGCACAGCTTAAAAGTTAATAACATCAAACTATACCAAGAGGTTAAAGATAATCACTACCGTATTGATGAAGTGATTGCATGCCAACGAGAATTTCTTGTACAAGATCCTGACGGTTATCTGCTACGTTTCAGCCAATTTATAGAGAACATAATGTCATATTGAACATAATATTTTGCTATATCAGACAATTTGCTCACATTTCTTCAATATCTAATCTGAAACTATTTCAGTAACACTCATAGCAATATTATGTTATTAATTTAAATAGTCTCATTCAATTGATATTAAAATAGAATATTAGTAACTAAAGTTAATTTCAAAAAAATTCGCCCTAATTAAAGGGCGAAAAATAGAGATAAAGAAAGGTAAAATTTCGCATAATACTATAACTGTGCTAACTTAATATTAATAGAATTCCATTTTCGATTAACTATTTTTTTTCAGATACAATAGACGTTGAATAATCAGAATTTAAATGATTAGGAGTTTGAGAACCGATAATACATGTTGTAGTATTAGATGAAAAAATAACGCATTCTGCCGCACATATAGGAAAGTACGGAGACAATATACAAGCATGGGTAGATGTAGAAAAAGCAGAAAAGAAAGTCAACGTTAAAATGGCCCAAAGTAACTGGTGTTGTGGTCTATTTGTCATCATATCACCTCTCTGAATGGTATATTTTCATTTCCTTATATTCGACTCCTTTAAATTAATTATAGAGCAAAATTTAACCGCAAAGTTTTTTTTATCACTTCGTTGATAAATCGTTTAAGTTGTCATAAAAATTTGAATAACCAGATTCTAAAAATCTCATAACTCAATAAAATTATTTATCAATATTAAACTATAATCAACATTTGAATAAAGTTATCTAATGGTTTAATCCGCATAATAAGATAATTATAACTGAAAAAGTTGATATCTTATAAATAAAAATAATTAATCAAAGAAACTATATGAAATTTTTTTCAAATTTGGCGTTTAAATTTTTTATCAATTCAGGTAATCATTTAAATATCTTAATTATTTACAATTAAATTTATTTACTTTTTGATCTACATTTCCTCACAACAAACGTACTATAACTAAATGTATTAACTAAATATATTAATAATACTGTAGCCACAGTATACGCATCCGTAGCGGGAAAATAGGTACTAAATTTGGCAACCTCCTTCGACCATGACAAAATCACTTGGTTCTCAAATTCCACATTCACCATGTATAACATGCCCGGCAAAAATTCATCAGTTTTTCTAACATATTAGACAAATGGCGACGCTGATATTTGTTGCCAATCATTCTCCTTATGACGCTCGTTGGTCATTATTTAATTTGCACCACAAAGAGTTTCTAAAACAGAACAAACCCAATCATAGAATTCATTTTTTTATCTTTCTTTATCTCATCTCTGTTAACGGATAAATAAACCATGTACAATGCGCAGATATTTTTTGAGTACGCGGCATCTCAAGAAATAATTCATTTACCTTTTTCAATAAGCAGGTTTTTCAAATGCATCAAACTGATGTTACTGAGCGTTCGCTCTTTTCATTAAGCTGGCCGATTTTTATTGATATTCTCCTTCATCTGGCCACTTTATTAATTAACACTTATATGGTGAGCCACGTTTCTACTTCTTATCTGGCTGCTATGGCTGTAGGTAATCAGGTATTTGATCTGTTTATCACTATATTCAATTTTATCAGTGTTGGATGCACTGTCGTCATTGCTCAATATATTGGCGCAGGCAAACGGGATAAAGCTAGCCAGGCGATCCATATTTCTATTGCATTCAACTTTTTGCTTGGGTTTAGCTGTGCACTGATTACTGTCTTCTTCGGCTATAAAATCTTGCATATCATGAATATGCCGGAACATCTGATGGAAGATGGTTTCAACTATCTGCACATTCTCGGTATCTGTCTGATCCCCGAAGCCATTTCGATTATTCTGGCTGCTTGTCTGCGAGTTTATGGGAAATCGAAAGCGGCGATGTATGTCACTTTGATTGCTAACTTGCTGACAGTGATAGGTAATATGATCGTCCTATATGGTTTCTTCGGCTTACCTAAATATGGTCTGGAAGGTGTCGCCTGGTCTACGGTCTTTGGCCGGATTGTCGCCGTGATCCTATTATTTTGCCTGCTCAGTTATGGCCTGCGGATCAAATTTACGCTGGCAGGTTTCCTGCGCTGGTCACAAGGTATGTTGGGCAAAATCTTATATATCGGTTTACCCGCTGCGGGTGAAAACGTAGTGTGGATACTGCAATATATGGCAGCTATAGCATTCATTGGGCTAATGGGTGAAATTCCATTGGCAGCACAAACACTCTATTTCCAGCTATCGTTGTTCGTGATGTTGTTTGGCATTTCTATCAGCATCGGTAACGAAATTATGGTCGGCCATCTGGTCGGCGCTAAGCGGTTTGAAGATGCTTATATTCGTGGCCTTAATAGTCTGAAAATTGGTTGTATCGTCACTATTGTAGTGGTCACCGCTTTCTGGTTTTTCAGAGTGCCAATTCTGCATTTTCTGACGCAAGATGAAGCCATTATCAAACTGTTGTTACCACTATTCTTACTGTCCGTTTTTATGGAGCCAATCCGTACCGCGAATATCGTTATGGTGAACGCACTGCGCGCTTCCGGTGATGCGCGTTTCCCACTCTATGCGGCCATGTTCTTTATGTGGTGTATTGCTATTCCAGTGGGATACTTTTTGGGGATCAAAATGGAAATGGGCATTTTAGGCATTTGGATCGGTTTCTTCTGTGATGAATGGTTGCGCGGGCTCACTAACATCTGGCGTTGGAAATCTAAAAAATGGCAAACTAAACGGCTCGATATTTAAGAGAATAGTTAAAGTTCCTTCCAGTTTCCCCACACACCATAAGAGGTACCCAATGGGTACCTCTTATTAAAACGCACAATATTCATTTCCATTGCCTCCGATATTCTTGATGAGCAAAAAGCATTGTTAAACATAGCGATTAATATCATTCCAAATATACATTTATACAAAATAACCAATGGAATTATATCATCACAATAATATTGTGATATGAATTGTCATTTTTAGTGATTAAAAAAAATTATTTTTATAGCAATTATCTATGGAATATTTTCATACATAATATAAACAAATAATTCCCACTGAATAAATAGAATGTAATTGCATATTTATTATCGTTACTATTTTAAATTCTAGGCGATGATATTTTACTCATAATTAAAATTAACCAAGCCAATAAACACAATTATTAAACACTTTTATTTAAGATAAATTTATATATATTACATCCATTTCCTAAAAAAATAGATCTATATTACTTTTGCAATTAAAATATTAGATAAACAGTGCCCAAATCTTTCCTATCAACATTAGCAGAATTAATTCTTTATATATTTAAACTGAATCGTTGTTTATCTAACTTAAAAATAACTCTTCCTAAGTAAATATAAAACCAATTGGCTTAACAAAGTTATCTAAATTGTCATATTTAGCTAATAACCTTATTGAGAAATTTTTTCTTTCCACTATTATAAATCGATGAAAGGTTATTGAGTTTATTAAACCAACCCTTTACTCTTTAATCCGATTTCTTTTTAAAAGAAGCAAAAGACATATTTATTCGTTACATTACAAGCTGTAATTGCATTAATCACAATCGTTATTAATTTTTAAATAATTAATTAGGATGCATTCAATGATAAGTAAGGAAACATTCGAGATATTTCCCTCTATAGATATTGTTGACGGAATAGCAATGACATCAAATTCCGCAATTCGATTAACCCGTGGTGAAAGCCCCACATTACGGCGACCTTTAGGCACTCCGGCGGAAGTGGCTCTCGCCTGGCAAAATGCCGGGGCAAAATGGATACATGTTGTTGATCTTGATGCTGCATCAGGGCGAGGCTCAAACAGCCATCTGATTGCTGATGTCCTTGCTGCGGTCAATATTAATGTACAGGTCTGTGGCGGAATCAGAGATGAAACCATCTTGCGCAAAGTATTAGCAACCGGATGCCAACGAGTTAATTTGGGGACCGCGGCATTAGAAAATCCAGATTGGTGCGCCCGAGCGATTGCAGAATATGGCGATAAGATCGCCATTGCTCTGGATGTAAAAAGCACACCAGAAGGTTATCAACTGGCTACGCATGGATGGAATGTCAGCAAAGGCAATCTCTGGGATGTTCTTGAGCGTCTAGACAAACAGGGTTGTCAACGCTACGTCGTCACCGATATTGAGCGGGGAGGCATGATGAGTTCGCCAAACTTCACGCTATTACAGGAAGTCTGTGCGAAAACATCATCACCCGTTATTGCCGGCGGGGGAGTATCGAGCCTGGATGATCTTCGCGCTTTAGCCGATCTGTCCACTATCGGTGTCGAAGGTGCAATTCTTGGTCAAGCTCTACATATTGGTAAGGTTCCTCTCGAAGATGCCCTTGCTGCAACACAATCATCGAGACGTTGAATATGCCTGAATTTTTATCTCCTGCTTTGGATCTTCGCTCTATTGGTTTACTGGGCGAATTACGTAGCGTGCCCAACACAAGATATTTAACGAAAGAAGTAATGGCACTACCTAGTTTACTCACGGAGAAGCCAGAATTTGTGGGTTCCCGCGGTGCTGCCTATTACGAACAAAAACCTTGTCACGAACTACTGATGACGGCGAAATATTACACAGAATATATCGCTCAACTTGAGTGTAGCGACAAGCTGTGTACTGCCCCATCAAAATATATATTGGCCGATCATAGCCTGGCAAAACTGCTCAGAATTGTTGATAGCTTATTAAGTTCTCCGCAGACGGTTAACGAAGATATTGTGTCATTTATTGATGGGATCAAAGAGTGTGCAAAAGTCGTCAGCTCAACGCTAATGGGCACAGCATTCACTTTTTCACCCTCGCCGATCCATGACCTGAAATTACCTTCATCTACGGAACACCAAGTGCCCAGACCGTTTATTGAAGGAGATAATCATCTGTTAACTTTGGCCGCAGCCCAAATTGACAAATGCCCCAACTCATCTGTTATTGGCATCATGTTAGGAGGATCAGCGGCGGCGGCAGTCACAGCCGCAGCATGGAATAGTGAGCTAAATTTAGTGAAAGTTTCCCGTTACGATGATACCTCTCACAAAGGCAACCATCTCTGGGGGCGCAATATTCCACCTGAGCGAACCGTGACAATTATTGATGATAATTGTGGAACAGGTGACACCTTACGTCAGGCAATCGATCTGGTCATGGCCCAAACCGGGCAACGTCCGAAGGCCCGAGCCGTCGAACTGCATTGGGAAAAATTATTACGCACCCGCGTTTATGGACATGCTGATCGTGTATTCAGCCCTGAAACTTTAGATGTATTGACGCCTTGGTGTTTCAGACATCATCGAGTCCTGAATCGTTTAATTCATCAGCCTTTCGCTGATGATAAATATACTTATACAACTACGGCGGATTGGGTTGCCTATTCATACAGTTTATTGTCCGTCCTTCATGACACCCTGACAGACTCAACATGGGCAGTCAAATTATTGCGTTTTTTATTAAATCTAAAAGCACAAACACCGCTGAATTATGAACAGCCAATCGATGCATTTAAAGCCTTGGCACACCAATGTCCTGAATGTTCAGCTCGCAAAAACTCGTTTGGAAAAGGAGTTAATTGATTATGACAACAGCACATATTATTTGGGATTGGAATGGCACATTACTTAATGATGTCAATGTTTCATTGAGCGCAACCAATTTCGCACTAGCAGAAATTGGTATTGAACCACTGACGCTGGATCAATATCGGGAACATTATTGTGTTCCAGTACAAACTTTCTATAAACAAGTGATTGGCCGAGAACCTTCATCTTCTGAATGGTCAGTAATCGGAAAAATATTTAATTTTCACTATCTCCCAGGTATTCAGAAAGCCAGTTTAACAGAAGGTGTAAACCAGCTCCTCGCTTCCCGCTATGAAACAGGTGCAACTCAGTCAATATGCTCATTGATGGAGCATCATGAATTGGTCCCTATGCTTGATAATCATGGTATTGGCAAATTCTTTACCCAAATAGATGGCAGAAATACGCCATTATTGATCACCGGCAAATCAGAGCAATTGGCTAACCATCTCAAAAAACTCAATGTTTCTCCTGAACAAAGTGTGGTTATTGGCGACGCCACCGATGACGCAATTGCCGCATTAGCAGCAGGAACTCATGCCATTCTTTATACCGGAGGAACCCACAGTCGTGTCAGTCTTGAAACTGCCGGTGTTCCCGTGGTTGATACATTAAGTGAAGCGTTATTAATAGCTGACTCTTTGGTCCATAAATAACTATAAATAGGTTGTTCAAAATAATCGGATAAGAAAAGGGATAATTTATAACGGTGTACGAATAGATAGTTAGCATATTAGTTTTAAAAGAGCAGATTATTCATCTTAAAAAAGATTATCCAAACTGGATGATTTAACTATTATTTAGGGTAAATCAATAAATAATTAAGGAATAGATTCATGTTAACGGCTGTAGTTGGACTCCAATTTGGAGATGAAGGCAAAGGAAAATTTGTTGACTATTTATCTAGTAATATCAATAATATTGCTCGGTTCAATGGCGGCGCTAATGCAGGTCATTGTGTGCAACATGGTAATCTAAGAGGCTCTTTTTCTCAATTACCCGCATCACTCAACAAAAAGAACTTATATATCTGCCAAGGTGCTTTAATCAGTCTTCCCATTCTGGTTAAAGAGATCGACTTTATACAAAAAGAACACATTGATTCTAATATATTTATCGACCCGCGATGCCATATTGTCTTACCATTACACTCCGAGTTAAATCGAGCGTCAGAAAAATATAAAGGTAAACAGAAGATAGGCTCAGTTGGTGTCGGTGTCGGGGCTTGTGTTGAAGACAAAACCAACCGTCATGGTATTCGGCTTATTGATACACTTGATAAAGAAAAATTAAGGAGTAAATTAGCATTTCTTTGGAATATCAGAGAAAAACAAATCAATCATGTTTTTAATGCACAAACCACATTAAATTTTGAAGAGATGTTAGAAACAACACATCAATATGGCAAGAGGATAGCACCCTATTTCACGTTCACTAATGAAATTATCGGTGATTTACTTAATTCGGGAAAGGATGTTTTACTTGAAACATCACAAGCCACTTTCTTAGATAATAGTTTCGGTACTTATCCTTATACCGTGGCGTATCAGACATTAGTGCAAACCTGCTTTGCCATGATAGGTATACCGGCACAAAAAATGCATATTGTCGGTGTAATGAAATCTTATATGATCCGTGTCGGTAACGGACCATTCCCCACAGAATTATTGACAGAACAGGCTGATTACATTCGAGAACGCGGAAACGAGTATGGCACCGTTTCAAAAAGGCCAAGGCGTTGTGGCTGGCTGGACTTATCTCTGATTAAACACGCGGTGAAACTCAATGGCGTAACCGAACTCGCCATAACGAATGTTGATGTTCTTGCTGATTTACATGAAATAAAAGCCGCTATTGCCTATGAAATCGATGATAAGCCCATCTGTTGCGATGAAGCATTATTACAGCTCGATAGAGCCAAACCTATCTATAAAACATTTAAACCCTGGGGCGCACTTAACTCATCATATACACATTTAACAGAACTACCTACTGAGCTGATTGACTTCTTAACTTTTATTCAAGACTATGCTGGTATCCCAATCAAATATATTTCCTATGGGCCAGACAGAAATCAGACATTAGTCATGAAATAAAAGCGTGGAGAAAATAATGATTCACTATGTAACAGGGTTTATGTTTTCTAAAGATAAAAAACATGTTTCCCTGATTTCAAAATTACAACCCAGTTGGCAAAAAGGGAAGCTTAACGGGGTTGGTGGAAAAATAGAGGCTGGTGAAAGCCCTCAACAAGCAATGGCAAGAGAATTTGCCGAAGAAGCCGGCATTGAAACACGGCCTGAAGAGTGGCGATTATTTACCGTCTTAACTCGCCCTGACGTTTATCAGGTAAATTTTCTCTACATGTATGATGATCGGGTCTATTCTGTCAATTCTATTGAAAAAGAGATCGTTAATATCTATGAAACAAATTCATTACCCGATAATGTGATCTATAATTTACGTTGGTTGATTCCGATGGCGGCCGATGAGCATTTACGTTTCGATAAAGAGATAGAGATAACAGAAATGCGGGGTTAGTACGGTATATACCCGTCATCTTTCAAGTTGCCTCTTTGTTGGCTGCACTCACCCCGGTCACATAGTTCTCTATGCTCCCGGGGATTCGCTCCCTTGCCGCCGCAATCCATCTTGAAATCCATAGGGTATATATCGAGTAAAAATAACCCCTGTGCTATTGTTCCGTAATGAACTCACAGATTGGAAAAGATCATGAATCCTAAGGAAACAAAGCTCTCCAGTGCAGATTTATCTATGCCAGTTACGATCAGTCATTCTTATAAATTTTTCAGCATTGTCGGAGCATATTGGGCTTTGAAAAGGATTCCTGCTTCAATGGATGACCGGGCTATTACATGATTAAATTAATATATGAATTTTAATCACTTCTTCAAAAGGGGAGATGAATAAGAATGGACTCTTTAATTTGTGGTAATAACATTTCGGTAATAACATAGCTAACGAATAAATCATAAAAGTGACCGTTCCGTCGGTCACGAAACTCAGTCATCAACGGGTTTATCGATCCCCCGACTGGCGTCGAGATCAGTTAACATCCAAATTTACCCAATGTAGCCTCCGCAATAGGGATATATTGGTCTGTTAATTTATTGATGCTGTTATTGGCTACAGGATAACTACAATCAAGGAAAAACCAGTTTATCGGCGTCTCCAATATTGAAGCGATCTGCACCAGATGGGATAAATTAATTCGGTTTATCCCCCTCTCATAACGTGAGAGTTGTTGCTGACTAATACCTATTCTTTCCGCCAATTTGGCGGCGGTCATACCCAACTCTTTCCTTCTTTTTTGAATACGCTTCCCTACTAATAGATGATCTTGTTTCATTTTCATCCCAGCCTTTAAATTAAAAAAACACCTTTATTATGGCATCGCCAAAATTATTGCCCCTGATCCTGAAAAAGGTCCTGCCTCTACCCTGCCATTTTTCTGTAAAATTGATTTCACTGTAACGGGTACATTTCCTCCCGCCGGGACAAACACAGCAACACCGTCTTCACCATTTTTCTCATTTAAGAGCAATTTAGCTTTCAAGCTACCATCACTTCTTAAAGGTACTAATCCCCTGTCAGGTCCCGTCGCTGTCACGATAATCTCGATGTCTACATTACAGGTCACATTGATATTTTCCGCTCTGGTTGCGCCTTCCAGTTTTGCCTCATCAATACTACCGTAATTAAGTTCAACGGAGCCTTCACTGACTTGACAAAATCCTATCGGCGGTGGTGCAACGCCGCATAAAGATCCAGGCAACAATCTTCCATGAAAGCCATTTTGATCAGTCTCATAAAATAACCCGACACACTCCTGATGCGATCGAATCGCAGGACCAAAATGTTTTGCCACTCCGGTGATCGGAAAACTGGTATATTTCAATATCTCCGCCTGCACTTGTTTCATTGTCTTGAATCTTTCCACGCGAGTATTAAATATCCTATAAGGCTGCCCTGAATAACCATCAGCAAAATGGCGATGGTTAACCGATATCCAACACGCAGAATAACCATAACAAGGATTTGGCGTAAAATCGTTTTCTTGGTCCCAACGTTCAATGACAAAAGTATAATAGGCATTTGTCGGAATACCCTCGGATTTAGTGATATATGAAAATATCGATGCAACCGCATTTGATGAAAACAGCGATAATAAAAGTACCAGGCAAATAGAGAATAACTTTTTCATTTAAGTTACCTAATAAAACCGTGCAAATTAGTCATAATTCAGATTAATTGTTGCAATCGCATGAAATACACCTCGCTTAATCGTCTGGTTAGCTAGCGCAGTGGGTTCTGCCTGCACATATGCTTGCAGTACAATCAAGTTTTCCCTCTCTTTTAACGGATACTCTTCCCCCTCTTTATTCAACGACAACCGTTTGCCTTCTGCCGTTTCTATACCGATGGCAATCCCAGAGGCTTGGCTCCCTGCACTTAATGCTAATAAGCCCGGCAATTGCGTATTTTCCATGCCACTGAATGTCAGTTTAATCGATTTCCCCACACTCATATCGCAACCAGATAACCTGAGTAGAAAAAGCTCACTATGGGTCCTGCCATGCAAATACAAATATTTCTCAGAAATTGTTGCAAAATCAAGCTGGATATCTTCATCACCCGATTTAATCGTGCAAGGTTCTTTAACTAATGCACCGTGAAAATGCATATTATCCGCAGCCTGTACCCCTTGATGACCATAAACCGTGGCCGCAATCACCATAAAACCAACACGCAACACGAATAATTTTAAGTATTTCATTTAGTTTCCTTTCACTGGTATTCCGCCAGTAATGTCGCCGTCACTTCAAATGCCCCTTCCGGCAACGTACTTCCTGGTTTTTTCACCGGCACCGCTTGTATTACCGGCTGTTTCTGTGATGTCACCGGAATACGCTCATTAAGGGTGAATGCTTTACCATCCAACGTCAGACGAATGCCTAAATCCGTAATATTGGTTTGCAACGCGGCGGCATCAAATGAAGTTGGCGGGCCAATCACGGTCAATCCTAAACTCCAACCTGAGATATTAGGCGCACATACCAACTGGTAATTCACGGGCTTGGTATAATTCACCCCGTCCACCTGATAAATGCCAACATTGTGACCAAAATAGACATCAATCATATTGCCGTCGTTAATCACGCAAGGGGGCGCTTCAAGCAGTGTGCCGTGAAACCACATATTATCTGCCGCCTGTCCCGGCATCACACTGATTAACCCCCAGCACGCACCCCAGAAAACACGATAGATCAGAGGGTTCATTGCATGTCTCCCGTTCACTGGTATTCAACCATCATGGTCGCACCCGCGCCAAAGTCGCCGCCTTGCAATACCGCAGCCATATCTTTTACCGGCACCGCATGTAACTCAGGAAAATTAGGATAGCTAAATTTCATCCAGTCATTGACGGGCAATTTTCGTCCGTTATGAATAACGGCGATACCTAACCCAGAGTGATTGGTTTGCAACACCGTTCGATCAAAACTGGCAGTGTTACCCGATATCATCATTTTCATCGCATTAGCCGGCATTTTTTCACACTTCACGCTGTATTTGACAGGTTGCATATAATGAACCCCATCAATCCGAGTAATCATCACGTCGCCAAAGTCCACATCAATAGTATCGCCATTATTAATTACGCAAGGTGGAGGAGCGATAACCACGCCGTAAATATTGACCGGTGTTTTACCCGCAAAATTGCTGACAGGTCTTGCGGCTAAATTTGTCAGTAAATCAGCCTGAGCATTTACACTTAACAAACAGCCAAACAGTAATACGCTCCATTTTTTCTGCCTGTGATACTGTTTTTTTATTCGCAGAGAACACAGAGAATTAGTCATAATTCACCCTGAAATCCACTACCGCGCGATATTGCCCAATCCCTAGCGCTCTCGGCGTCCGCACCGGCGTTACGTAATATTCCAAGCTGTCCTGCACCGCTGCCACAAAACGTGGACGTCCCCGCTCTCCCAACCGGATATCATTGTCCGCGCTATCTGTTATCTGTAACCCCAACCCGGTGATACCGGTCACCCGCACCAGATGTGGATAATCGCGATCCGCCGGTGCCACAAAACTAACCGTCACCACCGGCTGTAACTGATCCCACGTCAGATTGCCGGTCCGCCTGTCATCGACAGCCCCTTTGGTTCTTAGACAGTCACGAAACTTCAATGTGAACGGTATCGGTGTCCCTTTATCACCTGGCTGGCGTAAGTCACTGTTTGGCGTGCTCCCCAGATTCACCTCCTGCCATGCAGAGGTCATGTCCAGTCTACAAGCCGCCTCAGTCAGCCCACCAAACACATGCAGTTCACCACGCAACTCGTCTATATCTGTTGCCCCCGCCTGATTTTCCATCACTGGTATCAGCCAGATCGCCAGTGCCAATACGCAACTTACCCGCTTGATGTTCATCGTCGCCCCTCCCGACTTTACCCATCACGACGAACGTTTAGTCACCTGACAATGGTTCCCGGCACAACTAAAAGTCAATTGCGGTCGGCCACCATAATCATTGACATACGTCAGTACCGGCGCACTCCCTAATGCCACGGCACTACCACTCAGCACCGCACTGCTTTTAGGCGCTACCATAAATGGTTTAAAGCCCGCCACCGTCTCTCCCTTAAGCTGGCTCGACGCATCTACCACAGTGATGTAATACGGTGTCGGATTGTTCACTTGATATTGGTCTCCCTGACGCGTCAAGGTCATCTTTTCTTGCCACGGATTATCCAAATCGGTGCGGCTGGCAAAAATGGCTTTCGGACGATAGAACAGCTTGATTCGAGTTTGTAGCGCAATCTGCAAGGTATTCGGCTTCTTACTGCGCGGCGGAATTTCACGCAAATTAAAATAGAACAAGCTTTCCCGATCTTGTGGTAACTGTGCGGTTGTTGGTAGTGACTGTATTTTCACCTGACTCTTAGCGCCCGGCTCCACCCGCTGTACCGGTGGTGTCACCACTAACGGACCATTGATTTTGTTACCCTGTTCATCTTCTATCCATCCCTGCGCCAGATACGGCAACTCTTTGTTCTGGTTGCTGATATCCATACTGGTGGATTTGTCCTCACCGTTAAATACGATGCGGGTACGATCCAGCGCAATGGCCGCCATTGATTCACTGATCACTGACAGACTTAAGATAGCGATCGTGACTACATTGATTGTGTTCTTCAATTTCATGCTCATACTCATTCTTAGAATAATCATTGCAGGTCACCGCGATACACTTCGGTGACCGCAATAAAGTTTTCACGCTGCCAGTCAATCAAAGTTATGGCCGTTTATTACCGTCGGCCGGTTGGCAAAGCAGTAATAACGAAGCCATCTCTTCGACTTTTGGTAATTGATGCGGCAGCTCAATCACACATTGCAATTCCCCATCCCAACGCACATCCAGTTTCTCTCCGGGATTTATCCCGCTCAGGTAGGTGTTCCCACCATCACTGACGATACCGATCTCCCGTTGATCCTTATTCAGTACCGTTGCCCCAAACGGCGGTGCGCTACCGTCCGGCAAGCGGATCAGCGCCATCGCTTTTTCACCGGATATCACCTGGAATTTACGATAACCAATCGCCCCTTCCGTCAGTGTTGCTTGTTGTACCGACCGTACTGCCTCCACGTTGTCCGGCAGTTTGTTCAAATCAATACTCGCACTGTTACGGTAATAGTTGTTCACATCAGAGATCACCGCTTTACCGAACATATTGGTATGGGTAATCGCGCCAAAACCTTTCACGGGTACGCCGCCGACACCATCGGTATCTACCATCAAACGGGTGGTACCCGGCATATTAATGCGATGCAGTGCCGCGCCTTTCGGCGTCACAGTCATCCCCCCCTGAATAGAAAGCGCTCCCGTGGTATAACGCCCATCCTGATAACTCGCACTGGTCGTCAATTGAGCACGATCACCGTAATGGGTTAAATAACCGTTAGCCGCGGCCTTACCATCAATACTGGTGCCAACCGCTAAACGATAGTTACTGTTTTCATTAATCCGGTCGTAATAACCTACCGTGTGGGAGTTACCTTCCCGATTGGCCATTGCGTTATAACTGACAGTTCCTGAATTACCCCACGGCAGGGATAATGTCATATACATTCCGTCGTCATTTTTACCTTCATATTTATTACGGTAAGCAGACAGATTCAGGTTAATGTTCTTATAACTGCCAATATCAAAATAGCGTGATATTGATACGTTATAGCGATCGTTATTCGAACGATTCCAATAAGTTTGGTGGCTGTAATTCAAGTAGATACTGGTACCAATATGTGTGAACTGCTTGTTCAACATAATGGTGTACAGCTCTTTATTGCTCTCCGCGTCACCATCGTGATAACGACGATCCAGATACTGGCTCAGGCTCATAAAATCACGTTCCGAGAAACGATAACCGGCAAAAGTCACCTGGCTGTCATACTCCTCAAAACGCTTGGAATAACTGAGACGATAAGAGCCGCCAGTCAACGTTTGATCCTCAGCAGGTAAATGGGCGCGGGATTCAGTGACATCAAAGGAAAGCGCACCGAAAGCCATCAGATCACGCCCAACCCCCAATGACAACGCATTATAATCCCCGGCTCCCAATATCCCGCCGTACAGTGACCAACCGTTGTTTATTCCCCAAGAAAATTCGCCGATACCAAAACCCGCTCCTTCACTATGATGCTTCCAGTTAGTTGGCTTGCCCGCCGCCAGTTTGTACTGCACTCGGCCCGGACGGGTTAAATAAGGAATATTCGCGGTATCTATCTGAAATTCTTGTAAACCGCCATCTTGCTCCTCGACCCGTACATCCAATTTGCCACTCACTGCGTCATTAATGTCCTGAATACGGAATGGCCCTGGCGCAACTTGGGCCTCATACAACACCCGTCCCTGCTGACGAATCGTCACTCTGGCATTGGTTTTCGCTACCCCTGTCACCTCCGGCGCATAGCCTCGCAGGTTCGGAGGTAACATATTGTCATCCGTTACCAGACTGACCCCGGTAAAACGGAAGCTGTCAAAGATATTTGAATTGAGGTAATCCTCACCCAACGTTAGCTTAGCCTGCCAACGCGGTATTGCCCGGTATAAGTAATAACGGCTCCAATCCCAATTCTTCTCAGTACTCCCTCCTCGCCCCGAGATGTGGTTATATTGTGATTGCCAGTCTGCCCGCAGACGCCACGCGCCCAAATTTATCCCGGTCGTACCATTAGCGCTGATATTCTGATTTTCATTTCCCTTCGTCGGCTTAGAAACTTGGGCATTGACGTTATAATCAAACATCATCCCGAAAATCCCTTCATCCCAACGTGACGGTGGGTCCCAGTCTGGTGAGCTATATTCGAGATAGGCTTGAGGCACACTCAGGTATAATGTGTCACTGCTCAGATCACCGCGCACCGTCATGCCAGGCAGCGTTTTAGTCTCCAGACACTGGTTATTGTTCCACCAAGTAATCTTTGATTCCCATTCCGCCCGCAGCCCTAACTGTTTCACCAATTCAGGCGGCAAACATGCCACACTCCCCTGAGTATCATCCGGTGGTCCCATAAAAGTGACCGGCATTTCCGACAGTTCGCTTTTATTCAGCTTTATCGCCATCTGATAATCCCCCGGCATGATATAACCCGCGCGGGAAAACTCTTTTAAATTAATCCGAGAACGATCCTGAACATCCAATACATCCGTATTAAATTCAATTTCCTCTTCCGCATACACAGCATGAGTACCCATGAAAGCAAGCAGTACCGAAACAATAAGAGGTTTCAGGACACACCGAACCGAGACCACCTTGTTATATTCAGTGGTCAAACCCAAAAATAAAGCCATAACATTCCCAGATCGATGATTAATGATAATCCAGCCTGAACCGAACCGTGGTTCGATACTGCCCCGCTTGCAATAACTGGTGATTACCCACCAATCGCATCGCGTAATTAAGCGTCATCTTCCCTGCCTGTAAGTCCCCCACCGGTAGTGGAGTTCCCGGATGCGCCTGATTGCCGTATGTATCTGTAATTTGTAATGCCACTCCTTGAGCCACACCAGATAACCGGAAATTGTTCCCATCCGGCACCCCGTCAAACGTCACCTGAAAGCGGTGCCAATCGGGTTTACCCAAGGTGGCGGAAGTCAGTACACAGTTAATCAAACGGATGGAAAAGGGGCGAACGGGTCCCTGTCCATCATGTATCATCCGGCTTACCGGGATTGTGGCTAACTCAATCGTCTGGTCACGGCTACCTGCGTCAATTGCACAGGCCGTATCAATTATGGTGCCTTGCATGCTAACGCGACCATATCCTTGCGTTCCTCGTGAAGCAGCCGTTTCAGCTTCAATAACACAAGAAAACATTAACAGGCAGGGCGCTACAACAACGGCAGCATATCGACTCATCACTTCTCTCCAGCTAAACTTATTCAAAACTTTTGATTAGGAAACGCCCGCCTCCCTGTCAGCGTTTCCGTGCATGAAAAGACTTATTGATAAGTCAACTGGAAGTTGGCAATGCCGGTGAAATTACCCGGAACAACAGCATCAGGTGAAGTATCCCCCTGAAGATAGGCAGCAAAACGCAGATCATTATTACCATCACGCAGAGCGACAGCCGGTGAAGGGGTACCTAGTTTGATTTTGTTACCACCCGCATCAGTGATCGCAATACCCGCACCTTTAGCAATTCCTTCGATACCTAGCAAACCATCACCGCCGGTGATGCTAGATTTAGCGCCAACAAACGTCGTGGTGACTGTACTTATCGTTTCAGTCGTACAGTTATCTAAAGAAATTTTGAATGGCGTGGAAGAAGAACGGCCACCGTTTTGCAAAGATAAGCTAGAAATAGAGCCTAGTGGGACTACCTGATCAACTGTTTCCGGGGTGATAGAACAAGGTGAATCAGTAATAGACCCGGTAAAAGTCACCGTTCCGTGACCTTGGCTAGGATTCGCTGCATTGACAGAACCCGCAGCCAAAGCTACACCTAACCCCAGGGCCATAACCAATTTATTCAATCTCATGTGAATTAATTCCTTGAATTTAAGGATAAAATACCCAATACCATAAAAAAATAACCGTGCAGGATTCCAGCTCCATGCACCCAATATTCAGCGCAAAATAATTTAAAAATATCGGATTAATATTTTTCTAAACCAAACAAAATGCACCAAACTGTTTTTTTTAGTCAAAAACACTAAGAGTGCATAATATTTCGGAGTTAACACTTGAAAAAATATATTAATTTGAACTTATAATCTAATTAATCGATTAATATTTGATTGAATTCAGATGAACCCACTAATTTTTTACAATAAATTAATGGCAGAGTATAAAAAATAGTAAAAAATAATCAAAAAAAATCATATATTATAAATAGTTAAGCATTGGCAATTTGGCATTACACAAAATTTGACTTAATCAGTCGTTTTATAGGAACATATTTACAGTTTGGTGCATTCTGTTCAGTTTCTTTTTATTGTTAAATAATTTCCAAATATATAATTACAAAGCTAACAAGTTGATATTTTCTATTAAAAAATGGCTATTTATAACTATCTAAAAACGATATTTATAGATTTTTGTCAAAATCAATAGAGTTACCAGCTAATAATTTTATAGAAGTTCTATTAATTGATATATTCCGGTAGATTAATATTATTTTTCTACCTATAACTATCCGCCCCAATTGCACAGGAATTATTTTCATGAAGAAACGTAAGTTTTTAACCAGATATGAAATTAATGCGATTTTAGAAAAAGCACGTCAGGGACGTCACGCCGAGCGAGATTATTGCATGTTATTGATGTGCTTTATTCATGGTTTTAGAGTGAGCGAACTATGTAATCTAACGTTATCCGATCTTGATCTTAGTTCGGAAATTATTCACGTCAGGCGATTAAAAGGGGGATTATCAACAACACACCCGCTAATACCCGAAGAAATTAAAGCACTAAATCAATGGCTTAATATTAGAAAAAGTTGGCGAGAATCAGATACGGAATGGGTCTTTTTATCACAAAAATCAGGGGCTATTTCACGCCAGCAAGTTTATGGTTTATTAAAACGTTATGGCAAGCAAGCATTAGTTAATATTTCACCTCATCCACACATGTTAAGACATGCTTGTGGTTACGCTCTCGCTGATTTAGGAAGAGATACACGCCTTATTCAAGATTACCTCGGTCATCGAAATATATCCCATACCGTTATTTACACCGCAAGCAATGTGAAACGATTCTTCAAGATATGGGAGGCTCCTACGAAAGGACTCGATTAATTTCAATATTTTTTATGTAAGATATGTAACATGAGAAACTATTTCTCTTTGAAACAAAAAATCATCTCATTATTCAATTGTAAAAATCCTCGTCCATCTATTGATGAGGATTTTTATTCGATAAAATCGTTATTCATCTCATAAGATATTACCTATTATTTCTTATAATTACTTGTTTAGAAAAAAATAAATAAAACCATGTATTTAAGGGTAATTTAAACAATAAATTATATTATTACATAAATGGATATTTTCACAGGAATGAAGAAAATAAAATCACTGGAAATTATACCCTGTTTTCCAGTGATAGCCTGCTGACTTTTAATATTTCATGGTTAATTTATTCAGTTTTTAGGTAATGTTAAATTTAATCAGCTACTTGAATATTTGGAGAATGAGAAAGATAGCCAATAAGATTACCCGTGTTGTCTTTAACATTCCATCTTTCGAAAATGGATATATACCATGAATATTTGGCTATGCCTGGAGTACGTAATTTAGATCCTTGATTGAAAATATTACGAGTTTCAAACACGACAGGATAGTCTTGGTTCGTCCCTGACGTTGCCCCTTTACTTGGGGCCGCCACTTGAGATATAGCTGAAGTTAGGGTCGGTGGCGAAACTAGCGATTGGGTACCTACCCCGGCCATATGATATAGAAAGACCTGATCATCAAATTGAGCTGATAGGGTTGAAGCTCGCCATCTAACGATATCCCCCACCTTACCTTGAATTAAAAGTGTACCTTGAGCATTATTTTTGGGAATATAGATATTATTTTGAGAGGTAATGTAATAAATATATTTATCACCCATTACCGTTGGTTTGCTAGGGTCCGGACTAATGGCCTTACCCAGATCGTTTGTGATAGCTTTTACATCAACAACGGCAAGAACATCAATAAATTGTACACCAATAGCGGATTTTATATCATCCGGATCTGCATATTCAATATTATTCATAATACCATTCCTATTTTTACATATTGGTTTTATAAGTATTTAATTATCCAGAACTTTAATGAAAGGATCATGACAAACATATCCAATGAGTTGTCTTTTACGATATATTTTCATATACCAGGTATATTGACCGTATCCCTCTTTCTGAGCCGTCGAGTGATGATAATATCTTGTTATTAATCCGCCACTATTTTCTCCATCTCTTTTATATACTACACTACTTATATTATTATTATCATCTTTAGCCAAATAAGGAATAGAAATATCACCAAAATCAAGTTCCGGTAATGATATAAGCGTAACACCACCACCACCAATTGCTGTTCCTGTCATTTGGCATAAAAGTACTGTATATTCAAATTGCTGTGTCAAAGACATTGGTCTCCATCTAATGACATCACCAACATTGACAGTTATCTCCAACTCGCCTTTAGCATTATTTTTAGGCGCATAAAGATTCCCAGTACTTGTTATATAATAAAAATAATCGTTAGATACCGCTTTTGCAGTTCCTAATGTTTGTGATTTACTTAAATCATGACGACTAACGATAGCTTCTGCATCGACACAAATCAGAATATCTACAACTTGATCTTTCAAAATCGTTATAGAGTCACTCATATCTCTATCTCCTTCACAATAAAGTGTTAGATTGTTTAATAATCATCTTTTATATTAATAAGTAAGACCAAAAAAACCACTAATATAAATCATAGTTTTTAAAATCAAATTACTTGTATTTTTATAATGATTTTCCAGCATATAAATAAGACTCACATTAATATTGAATTACAAAATTATTATTTCTAGTATTAAATCACTACTTGTAAACATAAGTCATTCAACATTCTCTCTTGCGTTAAAGTTATACTTTCCTGATATTTAACTATGAAATTATTTTTTTCATAACTAACAATAAAAACACTGAGTAAAAAATAAAATATCGAGTAATTAATTTAACTTTAAACCTTTAGTTTAATAATAAAATAAGGGAAAACTTTATATATTTGGTCAGTAATATGGCAGTGAAACTTTTATATTAAATATCATTCTGCCTACCCTTGGCATAACACATATATCAATCAGTTGAATAATTAGATTACCATTAATCATCGTAAATGAAGTAAAATCACTGGAAATTATACTCTGTTTTCCAGTGATAATTTACCAACTGTTAATATTTCATGGTTGATTTATTCATTTTTTAGGCAATGTTAAATTTAATCAACGACTTGAATATTTAGAGAATGAGTAAGATAGCCAACAAGATTACCAACGTTGTCTTTCACATTCCATCTTTCGAAAATGGATATATACCATGAATATTTGGCTATACCTGGAGTACGTAATTTAGATCCTTGATTGAAAATATTACGAGTTTCAAACACGACAGGATAGTCTTGATTAGTCCCTGACGTTGCCCCTTTGCTTGGGGCCGCGACTTGAGATATCGCTGAAGTTAGCGTTGGTGGCGAAACCAGCGATTGGGTGCCTACCCCGGCCATATGATATAGAAATACCTGATCATCAAATTGAGCTGATAGCGTCGAAGCTCGCCATCTAACAATATCCCCTACCTTACCTTGAATTAAAAGTGTACCTTGAGCATTATTTTTGGGAATATAGATATTATTTTGAGAAGTAATGTAATAAATGTATTTATCATCCATTACCGTTGGTTTGCTAGGGTCCTGACTAATGGAATTACTCAGATCGTTTGTGATAGCTTTTACATCAACAACGGCAAGAACATCAATAAATTGTACACCAATAATGGGTTTTATATCATCTAGATCTGTATATTCAATATTACTCATAATACTATTCCTCTTTTTATATATTGGTTTTATAAGTATTTAATTATCTAGAACTGTAATGAAAGGGTCATGACCAATATATCCGATTAGTTGTTTTTTACGATATATTTTCATATACCAGACATACGAACCACGCCCCGCTCTCTGGGCTATTGACTCATGATAATATCTTGTTATTAGCCCGCCGTTATCTTCTCCATCCCTTTTATATACCACACTACTTATATTATTATTATCATCTTTAGCCAAATAAGGAATAGAAATATCACCAAAATCAAGTTGTGGTAATGTTATAAGCGAAACGCCATTGCCGTCATTAACTTGTAATCTCATGTAGCATAAAAGTATTGTATATTCAAATTGCTGCGTCAAAGACATTGGCCTCCATCTAATGACATCAGCAACGTTAACAGTTACCTCCAACTCTCCTTTGGCATTATTTTTAGGCGTATAAAGATTTCCAGTGCTTGTTACATAATAAAAATATTTATTATGTACTGATTTTGCCGTCCCTAGTGTTTTTGATTTACTTAAATCATAATTACTAAGGATAGCTTCTACATCCACACAAATGAGAATATCTATAACTTGATCTTTCAAAATCGCTATAACGTCGCTCATATCTATTCTCCTTCACAATAAAGTGTTAGATTGTTTAACAATCATCTATTATATTAATAATTCAGTTAAAAAAAACCACTGATATAAATCATAGTTTTTAAAAATAAATTATCCATATATTTAAAATAATTAATTTAATATATAAATAAATTCCATATTAATATTGAAATGAAAAATTATTATTTTTAGTATTAAATCACCATTTGCAAACATAAATAATTCAACATTCTCTCTTGAGTTAAAGTTATACTTTTGTGATATTTAACCGTAAAATTAATTTTTTACTGTTATTTATAAGAAATTAACAATAAAAATATTGTAGTAAAAATAAAATATTAAATAATTAACTTAACTATAAATTTATATTTTAATAATAAAATGAAAATAAATTTAATATATTTAGTAAGTAATATGGCAGTGAAACTTTAAGTTTTTATATTTAATACCATTCTGCCTATCCTTGGCGTAACACGTATATTAATTCGTCAAACTAAAATACTAAGTTACATTAGCTAGTTAAATAGTTAGATTACAATTAATCTTCAGAAATAACGATACTAGTTAATGGCGTATGATAGCAATAACCAACAAGCTTATTTGAGTCATCATAGATAGATAGATACCATGCATATTGAACTATACCAGGTCTACGCAGCGTAGATTTTTGATAGTAAATATGTCTTTTTTCATAGAAAAAATCGGATAAAGGCTCTTGTGGCAATTCAATAATATCTTCTTTCGGAGGCATTAGCGCTTTTTTAATCTTGGGAACAACAACATTCGTTAATGTATATATAGTCATTGGTTGAGAAATGCAATCATCAGCATCCTTTTTTTCCAGACGATATAAAAACACCTTATGGTTAAATTGAGCAGATATGCTAGAAGATTGCCACCTAACCATATCACCTACCTTACCTGTAACTTTAAGTGAATTTGTAGCGTTTTTCTCGGGAGAATATGCTTGATACTCAGTGGTAATATAATATAACAAGTTATCATCAATTTTAGTCGGCTTTTTATAATCCTGGCTCAGACGGTCAAACTTATTTAAGATAGATTGCACATCAATACAGATTAAAATATCTATACTCTTAGAAAATTCAGCATTATCATCAGTATTCATAATGTTGGCCCTATTATCTTATATTGATTTTGTAATTTACAAAACGTGAACAAAAGAGCTATGAGAAATATACCCAATTAACTCAAGGTTATAATGTATGCTTATTATAAAAGTCAATTTTTCTCTACCTGATTTCTTACCTTCTGATTCTATATAAGATTGTGTTACAGATTCTACTCCATATTTAAACGGTGTACCGGGTAACTGCTTATCATCTTGTTCTGGGTAATTGACCCTTGTGACTTCTTGAATATACTTTATCGGTGCGATAGTTTTATAACTATTTTCTTTAGTTTTTTTGTATAAGTTTACTGAATGTATTAATTGTTGAGTTAAAGATATTACTCTCCACCTGACAGTATCGCCGACACCCACTTTTACTATCAATTTACCCGTAGCATTATCTTCAGGTATATCAGCATTTTCATTATTAGTAATGTAATGAAAATATTTATTATCTACCATTGCAGGGTTGTCTGGATTTGTTCCCAGTTTATTGTAGTTATTAATAATACCATCAACATCCACACAAATAAGAACATCTACAGTTTCATTCATTTTTTTACCCCTTCATTGGATTAAGTCGCCCTAAGAGTCCTCTATCACTCTAATAATTAACTACTAAACCTGAAATAACTACTGGTATAAATCACAGTTTAGATAAGAAATTTACTTATATATTTATCAGAAATCTTTTTAGACACAGCCAAATCCTACCGATAATTTATTGTTTTAAAAAAGAATTCAAATCAAATTAATATCATGACGATATTAGTTCATAAACAGATTAGTATTCTTTTAAAAGGTAAAACAATATATGTCATCAGCATTTAACTAAAGTGTGAGCGATTGCATAAGGGATTTCCTCAAAGAGGAAATCCCTTATCTTCATACAATTTTACTCAATGATTAAATCATCAATTGATATTTTTCGACAAGAATTATGTATCGGGAAAATCTTCATTTAATTCATCATAATCTTTAACTTCATTTTTAAAGGTAACTATCTTAGTTTGCCCACTGCATTGACTATTAGACATCATATGACAATCGTCGGGAATATTCTTTTCTCTTATTCCAAGCCATTCAGAAAATAGCGTCAGAAAGTGTAATCCACTTCTTTGTGCCGTTATCTCTTCACGATAAGAATAATCACTGCCGGTAATAAAAAACGGCACCTGAAAACTCTGTTTATTTTCATCATCATGTGTCAGGTTTTCTTGATCGGTTCCTTTATCAACATAAGAAAGCCCATGATCCGAAAAATAAAGCATCGTCCATCTTAAATGATGATGATTAGCCTCAGACGCAATGTCAGAAAGCAATTTATCTGTATTAGATATACTTTTGACATAACAAGAAATTTCTTCCGATTGTAAGAACAGATCATATTTTCCATTCGTTCTGACGCACGCTTGTGGGTGAGATCCCATCAGGTGAATAACAATCAGTTTTTTCTTCTTTTCCGGTATTAATGCCTTTTTAATGTAAGGCATCAATTTATCATCAGGCAAATAACGCCGGTCATCAGAACTTCCACTTTTCAGGAAGTGGACGCTATTTGCCTGTTGCCCAATCAACGCCACCGGAGAATCAAAAGCACTCTTCATCCCCTGATTAGATATCCAATAGGTATAAAACCCAGCTTTTTTCGCCAACGTTATGACACTATCATTCAAATTGATCGCATTCTCACCTTTCAGAGCCAGTGAGTTAGTCAAAGATAACTGTGTCGATGCCGCCGATGAGATATAATTTGTAAATATCTTGCCATTAGCTTTATCCAGCCACGGCGTATTGTTATAAGGAAAGCCATACACATTCATAAAGTCCTTTCGAACACTTTCACCAATGACCATGATATAGGTTTCATATTTATCCTCTTTTACCACCGGCTGCCAAGAGTCTTTCTGTTTTATTATTTCAGCGAACCTAATTCTTTCTGAATTAACTTCTTTATAGCTCTCAACGACATCACTAAAAAATCTCACTTCGGGTAATCCTGATGCCAATAGATTAAAATCAGGATTGAAACCGGAATTTATATACCCTTTTACCGGTGACCAGAAAGCTGAAAACACAAAAAACAGTGATAAAAATATTGTACTCTTTCTCTTCAGCGTCACTTTTACCTTAAAAGATAAAATCATTAATAGAATAATAGCCGACACCACTAAATAGGTAAAAAGAGGCAGCCCGCTGATAAACTCTAACGCTTCATTTTTATTCGTGTAAATTAAAGATCCCACTGAATTGATATCGGGACAACCATAATTCAATCCTACAGGGGAATAGATCACACTCATTAACCCAATCATAAATACCAAAATATAATATATATATTTGTTAAAACTGGATAATAATATCAGCATTGAAAAAGCACTAAATACATATATAAACTTTAGCTGATATCCAAGGCTTAAATGGGCCAATGAAATAAAACCAAATAAGCATATCAAAGTGAAATTTTCTTGGATTTTTTTACTCAACAGCATACTCACTCATTTCCTTTAAATCTATGCAATAATCTACGTAATACAACATCAAAAAATTCATAATCTTTTCTTATCAATAGGCGTGGTTTTTCAATAAGAAAATCTGGGGTTAATCAACTACCACGTGCCACAATTCCAAGCAGCACCATGCAGATTGCTACACTGAGTCATTAAACTAACGCATAAAAAAACACCTTACTCATTTATCTATAACTTAGTTGAGGATTTCCTAAGCAAGACAGTTATTAATTGTCCATATTTGATTAACGGCATGTAAATAATATGCGTTTTTTTTGTTAATAGCAAAAGTTCTGAATATATCGATCCTGATCGTGATTTTAAACTATACTTAATAAATGGTTTATGTACGAAAGCATATATCTGGAGATAACAGTAACTAATTGAAAAATAGTAAAAACATCTGCCATAAGCACTGCGCATCTCAAAGAAATATTATCCTCTCAATCGATATTCAGTAATAGAGGAAGCGAGTCAGACCAAACTATCTGTTATTACAAACTATCTGTTATTAAAAGCTATTTATGAACATTAGCCACTGAAATTGATGACATAATCTAAGCTTTTCATACAAAGTTAAACACTCTGGCATTCCAGTCAATCCAGCCAGGAAAATTCAATAAGATATTGACAATAGATGGCACACATGGAAAGAATCATCTCGAAACCATTAGGAGATTAGTGATGAATGAAAAATTCTATCAATTAAAAATAACACTTACAGACTCAAAACCCGCTATTTGGCGGCAATTTGTCGTTCCAGCCTCTATTTCATTTGACAGGCTGCATGACGTGATACAAATCGTTATGGGATGGCAGGATAGTCATCTACATGAATTTCGCATTGGCAAATTGCGATTAACAGAAATGCCAGAAAGCTCATCTGATAGCAAGGAAGAAGATTTATACCGTCTGGCTGATCTGATTAAACAAAAAGGGCGATCTTTTACCTATCTCTATGATTTTAGCGATGAATGGGAACACGAAATTACCTTAGAAAACAGTCATTATCCTGCCAATAACCTCCCGCTTCCTTTTTATTGTCTGGATGGCGCTCGCGCTTGTCCCTTGGAAGATACCGGCGGGATTGACGGTTATGAAAATTTAATCGCAATACTGAATGATCCTGACCATGAGGAATATGTAGATACACAGCAATGGGTAAGTGAATTACTTGCTCTGGATGAAGATGAAGATTTCGACTTCGAACAATTTCCCATTAGCAATATTAATGCCTTTCTAGCGCTCTATTATCGCTGGTCACGAGATCGTTACCATCTCTTGTGGGATTGGGAATGAATTTAACAATAGGACAAATCTATCATCATTGGGAAAAGTTTCAGATAAGCCACTATGACGAACATCGGGGCTTAATTTGAATTAATTTTTCCCGTGGAATTAGATGATACTCAACTCAGTATCGAGTGCAGTTTCTGCGGTGTTTTCAGATTAGCCCTATTAAGCTGCACTGGTATTGAATACCATTATCATCACCCATTTGATATTAAATACAGCAACTATAACGTCAGGTATTAATATTCCGGCCTCATTAACAAAGTTATTAAAACAACGACTAAATAGATAATGCCATTAATCATCGTAACAGATTGTAATAAAAATATTTTTTAACTAAAGATTAATATAGCGAATTCGAAATAACCTGATATGTCTTGATTCCATATATAATTTGTAACACTTTCTTACAAATTTATATTTTTGTAAATTTGAAAAAAACGCTTGCTATCTGATGAATGTTTAATTATTAATTAAGCTTCATCATATGAACTACATTTAAAAGAATTACCCCCCTGTTCCCCTTATTCTTGGGGATTAACTGATTGGGATTGATCTCTCTCTTCCTCTCATTCAACTCGCCATTATTCACGCGATAAACGCTGCGTTTATCGGTGATGATGGGATTTTTACGACGTTATTTCTTTGGCAAAAAGAATTAATGATTTCAACGTCTGGACAAAATATGACGCTAAAAAACGCAATACGACAAGGCGACAGAACCTCTCACGGCGGTTCTGTCTTAGCCGGTGATGACAGTTTTAAGGTCTTGGGTAAAGGCGTGGCACGGATTAACGATCCCGTGTCGTGTCCAAAGTGTGGCGGGCATCAAACCATTGCTGAGGGAACGCCAACCGCAGTCGGAACCAATAAACAAAAACTGGCTCTGGCAGGTATGAAAACTTCCTGTGGTGCCACGCTGATCGCCTCACAAACCTCTTTCCAGATAAAAACCTTATAGGACAATGTGTTATGAATAAAAAAGAGTCTCTATTCCTGCAAGAATTGCAGTATATACGGCAATTGGCGCAGGAAGCCGCAAAAAAAAATCCGCACCTGGCAGATTTTTTATCTGCCGGTGATCCGGATATTGAGCGAGTGATTCAAGCCTTTGCGCTGTTAGCTGCCCGTCTTCGCGAAAAGATTGAGGATGAGTTTCCCGAACTCACATCAGGGATGCTGGCTCATATTTGGCCATATGCCATGTGCCCGGTCCCTCCCACGAGCATCGTTCAATTTTCACCCAAAGGGACTCATCACCTGAGCGCGATGACGTTACCAGAAGGGGCACCGGTTTTTGCCGGAGAAGGAGAAGAAGAAGTCAGTTTTGAAACCTGCTGCCCTCTGCATATCGAACCACTAGCGGTGATTGACCGGCAACTGAACGCAACCCCAGAGTACAGTGAGATAACGCTAACACTGCAATGTTCGGAGAATATCTCAGAGTGGCGCAGCCAACCGCTACATTTCTTTCTGGGCAGCGATCATCTGCAAGCCGCTGAATTAGCCTTATGGCTTGACTTTAATCTGTGTGATGTCTTTTTGCGAACACAGGACAAAACCATCACGCTTGATGACAGTTACCCAGTCCCGGCATTGTGGGGAACCGCACGGCAGGTTGCCATCCTGCCGACGATGAAAACCTCGCCATACTCTATCTTGCAACTGATGACTGAGTACTATTACCTGCCCCATGTACATGATTTTGTGACGATTGATATCAAGAAAGATCGTCGATTGGTGGAGTTGAACGCAGATCGGACATTCGAGCTGATTTTTCGGTTTGATGGTCATTTGATGCTAAACGATATTTCCCAAACCTTTCTGTTGGACTGCGTGCCGGTAAGACATCTGGAGCCGATGAGTGCGAAGATCCCGGTAAACAGTGAAGCCAACCATTATCAAATCCCATTGGATTCGACGAAACAACTGTTCAAACTGAACCACCTTTACATATCAACTGAGCCGAAGCTAGAACGTGGGCAACCATACCGCTATCTGCCGATTGAGAAATTCTCCCAAACCGCTCGTTTTCTGCCGGATGCTGAGTTTCTTTACTATTATCAACTGAGGACAGAATGCGATATGTCGCAGCGTACCCTGCAACATCTTCACTTCTTTGACTGTAACGGCCAACCAGCGGATAACCTGCCGCCACAAACCATTTTTTGTCAATTTACCGGTTATCAGACACGGGCCTCTAACTTGGGTATCGGGGAGATTAATCTACCGGGAGAATATGCCTCGGGGCTGAAAGTGAGCAATATCACCCCAGTTTCTTCTGCTTGCCACTCAACAATGACGGAGGATCAAATAGGTAGATCGGCCTGGTCAATCATCTCTTTCTTTTCCGTATCACCCTGGATGGCTTTTCAAACCCACTCGTTAAAAGAGCTGATCAAGCTATTCGATTTCTCCTCCGATCAGTCATTAAGCAAACGTATCCAGGAACATATCGACGGTATCGTTCAACTGGATAACATCCCAATAGATCGCTTCGATAAAGGGGTTCCAGTGCGTGGCCATCAACTCGTCCTGACATTGAACCCGGATTGTTACGCCAATCAGGGGGAGATGCATCAGTTCAGTCTGGTGGTGTCACGCCTGATGAGGCTTTTCATCAGCATGCGCACTTTTGTGATGATGAAGGTTATTGACGGCCAGACGGGAGAAATCCTGTGGGATTTTCAACACATGATGTTCGGGTTACGCCCTGATATGTAATGTTAATCGTAAGGAAATAGTATCAATGAGCAAATTAAGCCCACTCGATTGTCTTGACTGTAAAAACATACTGAAAAACTGGCTGGAATTTCAGTTGGTGGATGAACAGGGGAAACCCTTGGTCAATATGCCTTATCGTTTGAAAATCCGTGGAAATCCTTTGTTGGGACGTAAAGGAGTTACCGATGGCAATGGATTGCTAAGGGAAGAAGATATGCCTCCCCATCCGGTAACCTTGTATATCGGTGCCCAACCGCTGGCCGATGAGATGGAACAGCGCCCGTTGCGGGAAAAACGGGGAGAGGCATTTTCAGTGGTGAAACCAAAAGCAGAAGCCGAAGGCTATCAATATCGCTATGTGACTATCGGGCAGATTAGTGATGGATTGCCGGAGATTCAAGGGTGGGACCCCAAAGATATCCCACCTCCCTATCATTTCCCAGACCCGGAACCAAAAGGCTATCAGGTCCATCCTGTGAATCGACGATATGTTCTGGAAGTGTGTCCATTTCGAGCTTGGGTTTTGCTGCTACATCATCAAAAAGAGTATTCCATTGTGAATGCTTATAACCAGTGTTTGATGAGTGTGCTGGCCTATGCCGATGGAGATGTTGATATTGAAGGTTCAGTGAAACACTTTTTTAACCGGCAAATGGTGGATGTTTCAAGATTGCCCTATAAAGTGGAGGAATTGTCGGCAACGCCTGTAGTTTACGATGTACCGTTTAGTGAACGTTATACTCAAGTGGAATTTATTGATTCACAAGCAGGGAACAACAAACAAGGTGATACCAAACTGTTTTATGTTGCCAGTAAGAAAGATGTGATTGTTAGTTGGCGGGGAACCTCTAGCCTGGATAATTACCTGACTGATGCCACTTTCCAGCCATTGGCTTTAAGTTGCGATGATGACAAAGCGTTGTGCAGTGATTTTATTCATCATGGTAAAGTGCATAAAGGGTTTTGGGAGGCATTTAATCTGGGGGGAAGGTTAATCGTTCCCAGTGATAAAATTAAAACTAAAACAGTATTCCGAGATATCACCAGTTTGGTTAGAAACAAGCGATTATTTATTTGCGGCCATAGTTTGGGAGGAGCGTTGGCATTATTGCACAGTGCGCAACTGAAAGAACACAATCCTTGTCTCTACAGTTACGGGATGCCGCGAACATTAACTCGCAGTGCAGTAGAGGAATTGTCTTCTATTATCCACTATCGTCATGTTAATGAAGATGATGTAATCCCTTCTGTGCCATTTGAGCAGGATATGGATAATGTTTTTTTCAATTATTGGGCACCGGCGGGGTATGACTGGGCGGTTATGAAGTTGCTGTCGCCGTCACCGATTATTCAGGCAATTAAACAGGCGACAGCCAGTAAAGAAATTTATCTGCATCATGGTAAAGTTGTCCATTTTTTTCAAGCCAACAGTTGCCCGGAATGGCTGATTTCCGCCCGGAATATCTCCCTGATAACCGGTGTTGCTGAAAAAATATTAGATAACGCTACAAAACTCTACTTAATTCCTGAGTTAAATCAGGAAACAGAAAAGGATTTTTCGCTGGCCGGTGAGCGGCAGAATGCGTTGTTTAATCAGCTCAGTCAACAAGAAAAAGACAAACTGTTTGTTGAAAACAGAAGTGCTGATTTGAAAGGCGGATTCGGTTTCTCTAATCATAGCTCGTATAAATATGCGGGTTATATTGACAAGCGCCTCAGAGAGTTATGTGAACCGGATAAGATTACGGTCTATCAGGACAGTCAGCGTCAATTTAAGGCGAAAATGGACAGTTATAAGATGCTTATCCCTGACAATGTTTACTACCGAAATCTCTATTTTCTGGATATGGATAAGCAGTTAATAAAATCACTGACGGTCAGCCAGCAGGAAGAACAGGGAGAACTGGCCTTACAGCATTACTGTGATAAACAGGAACTGTCCGTATGAAAATATTGAAGATAACGCTGTCCTTATTATTTCTCTATTCTATTTACTGGGCGTTTGGTGACACCTTTTTCAACTGGCTATTTCCCTTTTCACCCGACGAGAAGAAACAATTGATTACGGTGGAAGGTGTCGTGCCGAAATACACAAAACCGTATGTGTCTGCGCAATATATCTCAAAAGACTGTCTTAGATATCAGTTTGATGCAGGTATGTCGCCTTATCAAGTGCCGACTTATTATGGATTGGATTTGGATGTAAAAGCTGATCCACAAACTGGTTACTTTCAGGCGAAATTGCCTTTCAATGGTGGAGGATGGTGTAAATGGAAAATCAATCAAGCTTCTGTGGCAGTAGGATATACCGATGTCCGACATCTGGTGAAAGATGCTGTGCCATATACGGGAACCGGCTTAACCGCATTTATTAATGATGCTGTCCAGACGAATATTAGTGAAACTGCGGAATTAAATACTATTAATTTTAGCCCCATCATCTACCCTGTTTTGGAAATGGTTGAAGGATTTCCTAAAAGCGTATATTTACAAGGTGAAGTATCAAAAATGCGTTCCTTTCGACTGAAATTAACTCCAGGAGCTAAATGGAAAATTATCTTTAAGCCTAAGCTGGATGAAACAAAAATGGCGAAGGTCACTGTGACTAACGGGAAAGGTGAATGGGTTGAATACTCTAACGGCAAGATTGATAAGGGTACTCAATTAGTCGATTTTCGGTTCATGTACATGAATATGAAATAACGCTGTAGGAATTGAGGAAAATTTACCATGATAAATATCAAGCAATACTTATCTGTTTTATCAGTGATTTTACTATCAGGCTGTGCTGATCCAAATGAGCCGCTTTCTCCTCCTAAAGAGAATCAGTGGATCACCGTGGAAGGGGTGGTGCCTAAATACACACAGCCGCATGTATCGGCAGAATACATTTCAAAAGATTGCCTTGAATATCAGCTACATGCTGACATGTCACCTTATAAAGTGCCAACCTATAATGGGCTTCGCCTGAAAGTGAAGGCCGATCCTCAAACCGGTTACTTTCAGGCAAAACTGCCTTTTAATGGCGGTGGCCGATGTAAATGGAAAATTAACCGGGCCTTTGTATCGGTGAGTTATACCGATGTCCACCATCTGGTGAAAGATGCTATTCCGTATTCAGCAACCGGTTTAATCGCATTTATCAATGATGCTGCCCGGACAAATATTAGCGAAATCCCCGCATCGAATACGATTGATTTTAACCCGGTTATTTACCCTATTTTGAAAGTAGTTGAAGATCGACCGAACAGAATATTCTTACAGGGTGAAGTTGGTATGTACCCATTTAGGTTGAAGTTAACACCGGGAGCCAAATGGAAAATTATTTTTAAACCTAAGCTGGATGAAACCAAAATGGCGAAGGTTACAGTGACTAACGGGAAAGGTGAATGGGTTGAATACTCTAACGGCAAGATTGATAAGGGTACTCAATTAGTCGATTTTCGGTTCATGTACATGAATATGAAATAACGCTGTAGGAATTGAGGAACAGTTACCATGATAAATATTAAAAAATACTTATCGATCTTATCAGTAATTTTAATATCAGGCTGTGCTGATCCAAATGAGCCGCTTTCTCCGCCCAAAGAGAATCAGTGGATCACCGTGGAGGGGGTAGCACCGAAATATACTGAACCTCATGTGTCCGCAGAGTATATCTCAAAGGATTGCCTTGAATATCAGCTACATGCTGACATGTCACCTTATAAGGTGCCAACCTATAATGGGCTTCGTCTGAAAGTAAAGGCCGATCCACAAACCGGTTATTTTCAGGCAAAACTGCCTTTCAATGGCGGCGGCCGGTGCAAATGGGAAATTAATCGGGCTTTTGTGTCAATAAGTTATACCGATGTCCACCATCTGGTGAAAGATGCCGTGCCTTATGGAGGAACAGGTTTAATCGCATCTATCAATGATGCTACTCGGACAGATATTAGTGAAATGCCCGCATCGAATACGATTAATTTTAGCCCGGTTATTTACCCTGTTTTAGAAGTAGTTGAAGGATTTCCAAAAACCGTATCCTTACAAGGTGAAGTATCAAAAATGCTCCCTTTTCGACTCACGTTAACTCCAGGAGCTAAATGGAAAATTATCTTCAAGCCTAAGCTGGACGAAACAAAAATGGCAAAGGTCACTGTGACTAACGGGAAAGGCGAATGGGTTGAATACTCTAACGGCAAGATTGATAACGGCACTCAAGAAGTCGATTTTCGGTTCATGTACATGAATATGAAATAACACTGTAGGAATTGAGGAACAGTTACCATGATAAATCTCAAGCAATACTTATCTGTCTTATCAGTGATTTTAATATCGGGCTGTGCTAACCCTAATGAGCCGCTTTCTCCGCCCAAAGAGAATCAGTGGATCACCGTGGAAGGAGTAGCACCCAAATATACCGAACCTCATGTATCTGCTGTGTATATATCAAAAGATTGCCTTAAATATCGTCTGGATTCCAATATGTCGCCTTTTAAGGTACTGACTTATAACGGATTACGTTTGGAAGATGTAAAGGCTGATCCGCAAACCGGTTACTTTCAGGCGAAATTACCTTTTAATGGCGGCGGCCGATGTAAGTGGAAGATTGATCGGGCCTTTGTATCGGTGAGTTATACCGATGTCCACCATTTGGTAAAAGATGCTGTTCAAGAGGAAGGAGCTGAGGGAACAGGTTTAACTGTATTCATTAATGATTCAACCCAGACATATCTCAGCGAAACGAAGGCATTGAATAATATAGATTACAGACCGGTTGTTTATCCTATTCTAAAAATAGTTTATGGGTGCCCAAACAGAGTATTTCTACAGGGTGAAGTAGGAATGCGTCCCTTTAGATTAAGGTTAACTCCAGGTGCTGAATGGAAAATTACCTATAAACCTAAATTAGATGAAACCAAAATGCCTAAAATTATTATCCCACCGGGCAAAGCACCTTCAAGGGTTGAATATCCTGATGGCAGAGTTGATTTAAACAGAGACTCTATTGATTACTGGAAAATAAAATAACACTACCAAGGCCATATTATTAATTTACCTAAACATCAACATCAAAAATAAGGAGTCCATTATGAACGATGGATTACACTTTCTTTGTCATATTACCGATTTGCCGGAGAAAACTTTTGCGGTAGCTGAATTTTCTTTGCAGGAGGAATTATCCGAACTCTTTACCCTATCTTTAATGCTGGTCAGTAAACGGGCCGATATTGATCTGGAATCACTGTTATTACAGTCTGTGAAATTCCGGGTGGTTTTCAACGACGTTGAGCAACGTCAGGTTAGCGGCATTATCACACAGGCTGCACGAGGCGATACGCATGCGCGTCGTACCATTTATTACCTCACCGTCCAGCCCGCTCTCTGGCGGATGAATTTGAATCAGGACAGCCGGATTTACCATCGGCAAAGCGTGCCGGAAATTCTCACCAGTTTGCTGAAAAAACATTGCATCCTGTTCGATTGCCAACTGGATGAGTTTCATTACACACGGGAGTATGTGACGCAGAAACGGGAGTCCGATTATGCTTTTTTTGCCCGGTTAGTGGCCGAAGAGGGGCTGAATTTCTGGTTTGAAGACGACAAGCTGTTTTTCAGTGACAGCCATTTAGGGATGACGGCCAACTTACCGCTGGTCTACAACCCGCAGATAGAGACGGCCACCGAAATGAATGTGATGAATCAGGCGCGTCTGGGCGTCTCCATGACCCCGGCGCGGGTCATTTATAAGGACTACAATCCCCAAAGTCCCGATTACCGCCTGACGCACCGGGCCAATATCGATCCCCGTGTGGAAGGGCAGAAAACCCTGTTTGAGCTTTTTGAAAGCTACGGCCGTTTTCAGAAGGACGCGGAGGCGAAACCGTTTGTCCAGCGTCGTCATCAGGCCGTCGAGAATCAACGTCAGGCCGGTAGCGGGCAAAGTAACTGTTTTAAACTGATGCCCGGTAAAATCTTTGACCTCAGCGAACACCCGGTTGATGCCATGAATACCCGCTGGCAAATCGTCACTATCCATCATCACGGCAAGTGTCCGCAGGCACTGCAAGAAGAGAGCGGAGAATCAGGATCTTATCTGCATAACGAATTCCGTTTTATGTCGGGCTATAACGACTGGCGAGCGCTATATCGCTACAAACCGCTGGCGGATGGTGATGAAGTGGCCACCGTGGTCGGCCCGGAAGGGGAAG
>NZ_RCWC01000033.1 GCF_018448935.1 Photorhabdus noenieputensis
CCCAGAACATCCCATTCATCACACTGCGGTGTTCAACATGTGGACGTCCTGCCTGCCCTGAACGTACAGGGGGCAAACAAGATTCTATCAATATCCAAGCATCATCAGAAATGTCGTAACGTGCCACCATTTTGTTCCTGCATCGAAATCAATCAGATAATAATACTATTAATTGATATTAAGGGACACAGCCTAGATAGAAACTTACTCTATTGCCAAAGTTTCAGCCTGATTTTATTGGGAATTGGCGATTACTGTTAGAGATCGCCATTTTCACCAATAGCTAATATTATTATCCTCATTAAATTATTTCTCTAAATTAAATATAAATTCATTCCTATTTTTCTTGTACGGGGTATGAATATTCCTAATAAAAATAAACTTGGGATTCAATATAATATATATTTATTATTAGGAAGGCATAATTGGAATGTGAGTTAAAAACATATATTTAATGGTTTCTTTAAGAAATAAAAATAGATCCACTTATTTGTGGAGGTTCTATAATTTTATAGAGTTTGGGAGTCAAGGGTTTTTAGCCATGACTAGTGGTTGTAAAAATAATTGATATTTTTGACTCGTAATTAAATACATGAAAATTCTCATATAACAAACATATAACTTTACGAAAATATTTAAGGATATAATCATGGCTAGTGTAATTTTGTACGGCGATAGTATTCATATTAAAAACAATTTTAATAATGGAAATGGTGGTTATCTGGACACTAATGGTTATGCAACCGCGCAAGGCGCAAAATATAACGTATACACGGCTACTTCGCCGAACCGCGCTCCGGGTACAGGTACGGGTACATGGCAAATTTTGTCTGCGAGCGGAAAAAGTGTAGGGCAAGAGATTTATAGTGGTGAAATTGTGTTTCTTTTCAATCTTTACCAGAATAATGGGGGATATCTCGGCACTAATGGTTATGCGCCATCACCTGAACTCTACAATGTTTATACGGCGGATAAAGCAGCACGCCCGGTTGAGACCCTGACATGGTACATTTTTTCAGATACAACCAGTGGATATGATGGTAAAGTTCGTGAAGGTGATGTTATCCGTTTTCTGAATGGTTATAATAGCGTACGTGGAGGATTTCTCGATACTTGTTTCAATGCTACTGTTCCTGGCGAATTATATAATGTATATACTTCACGTCTTTCTAATCGAGGCAATGGAACAGGTACTTGGAATTTATCAAAAGTGATTTAATCAGAATAATATTCATCGATTAGTGTTCCATTAACTAATCCTTCTATATATGTAAGAGTCCGGAAATATAGTTATTTTCGGATTCTTTATCTGATTTTTCATTGATATTATTTCTAAACGGGCTAAATAATTTCGTTGTTATTCTATTATATTGCCGATAATATTTTCAGCGGGATGATAAACTAAGTTAAATTTATTGGTTTGAAAAGACAGGGCACGAAAAAATCAATGCCCTGAGAAGAATATGATAATTTAAGAAAGAGAATTAACGAATACCGCCATATTCTTTATTGATCTCTTTGGCTGCACGGATCACCAAAGCACCAAGTTCAGTGATACGATCATCAGTGATCCGTGAGACTGGTCCGGAAATGGAAATAGCCGCAAAAGCTTGGTGATGCTCATCATAAATACAGGCAGCGATACAGCGCAGACCTAAAGCATGCTCTTCATCATCGAACGAATACCCTTGTTTACGTGCGTGCTCCAGATTTTCTTTTAAACTCGAAGGGGTTGTCTTGGTATATTGAGTGTAAGAATGAAGCCCTTTCTTATGCAGTAATTGAACCAGTTGGTTATCTGATAATGTTGAAAGAAATGCTTTGCCAGCACCGGAAGCGTGCATAGGCAATTTACCTCCGATAGGGGCGGACATTCTCATCAATGCATTACACTGTACCTGATCGACAATAACCGCTTCATATTCACTGTGATCAAGAATGGCTAAATTGACGGTTTCACCGGAATCTTCCATCAAGCGGCGGAGGATCGGGTGAATGAGTGCCAATAAATTTCGGCTCTGTAAGAAACTGCTGCCGACAATAAAAGTGTGTGAACCGATAACCCACAACCCTAAATCGCCAATCTGACGGACAAAACCGTGCTGTTGCAAGGTGGTCAAGAGGCGGTGAGTGGTGGAATTTGGTAATCCGGCTTGTTGGGCTAAATCAGTTAGGGCGATACCACCGGGTGACTCGGAAATATATTCCAAAAGAGTCAAGCCGCGACTTAATGACTGTACTTGCCCGTTAGCAACAGCATTATTCGCCGTAATCTTAGTCTTTTTTGTTTTTTTACTGGTAACGGCAGTGCTCATCGAAATACCCTCTGAATAATAAGATGGAATTCATTTTCATTTCTCATTATGGACGATAAACCTGAAAAACACTCATCCGATGTGTGGAAAATGCTACCTATCATTGAGATTTAAAGAAATCTCAAGATATTGCCCAGAATCGGCAACGCTGGTTTGGGACTTGTAGCAAATATGAGCCGGATATACAGAAGTGGCGAATGGTCAGTAATCGCATATTTTAGTTACCTGCTGATTGCTGCTTTTCCGGGTTTGTATTTCTTATCGCTTCGTGAGTTTATGATAGTTAATTCACTATAAATATACAATATTATTAATATTAAGATGGTTTCCTCTCTATAGATATATACCCGCCATCTTTCAAGTTGCTTCTTTGTTGGCTGCACTCACTCACCCCGGTCACATAGTTATCTATGCTCCCGAGGATTCGCTCCCTTGCTGCCGCGATGCATCTTGAAATCCATAGGGTATAAAGATCTAACATTATTGGTTTAGTGCGATATAAATTGCTAAAATTTTGTGAGTATTTTCTGTATGTGAGATTGAATTCCTGTTATCCAGGTAATCTTCGTGGGATGGAATAATAGATATTTTTAGGAATTAGCTAATTATATTAATAGTTTCTCAACATAGAAAATGTGTAAATAATACCTTGGGGTATTTATAGGAAATATGATTTTTATCTAACTATTTTTTGATTATATAATTATAAAAGAGCGTCTGTTATTGTTATAAATAATGTTTTATATTGTTTTAAATTAGCCTGAATTATTATAATTAATTTTTTATATTTTTATTTTAATTGTGAAAATATAAAAAAACATTATTAATTATATCAACGATAATATTTTGTTATTATTGTAGGAATGGGAGAATTGAATGAAACGTATTTTTTTGATTGTCTGTTTTTTAGCAGCTTTAATTGTTGCAATTATTCAGGGTATCGGTTTGGTACTTCCTGATAAAGTCCCTGTTGAATATTTCAAAGAAAGTGGATTTAAGAATGTGATGAGAACACTCGGTGTTATTGCCGCGGAACCTCATCCTGCGGCTTCAACACGGCAAGCGTTAGTTCGGGATTACCTGATTAACGAAATGAATGATATGGGATATAGCGTCACTGAACAGACATTTCATTACAAGGCGGATGATTTAGCCTCTCGACAGAAGAGAATATATTCAGGCTTCAGTAGTCAACAACGTCGAGCTTTTGATAAAGAGTTTGCCAGGGTAAATACAGGCAACTTTGCAAAACAAGTGGCGGATCAATCAGAATTAACCGGAACGAATCTTATCGCAAAGTTGGAGGTTCCTTCGCCAAAAGGAACTTTATTATTCGTTTCGCATTATGACAGTGTTAGGACTGCGCCAGGAGCCAGTGATAATGGTATGGCCGTCGCTTCGGTACTCCAGTTAATGCGGGATCTTGCTGAAAGAACGGATATAAAAAACAACGTTATATTCTTATTCTCTGATGCTGAAGAGTTGGGATTACTCGGTGCGTATCACTTTGTTAAGAATATTAATGAGATCGCTACTCAACCAATAGATGTTGTTTTTAATTTTGATGCTCGGGGAAATAATGGCGTGCCACTGTTATTTGAGACATCAGCAAAAAATCTTGCTCTTATTGCAGAATGGAATCGGAGCGCTTATAAGCCAGTAGCTTTTTCATTTAGTCCCATTGTGTACCGAATGTTGCAGAATAACACAGATTTTAGCGTCTTTCTGGATCGAGGGTTTACTGGGATGAATTTTGCTACGATCTTGGGTTACGAGCATTACCACCGTATGAGTGATACTGTTGAGAATCTTAGCCTCGGAACTTTGTGGCGATATCAGCGAACGGTTCGGGATTTGGGAGCGCATTTTGTAGTAAAAGATGAGATTAACCTGTTTAAAGAAAGTGTAGATGCAGTTTATTTTCCTGTTCCCTATATTGGGCTTATTATCATGTCTGTATTTGCCGCTTTCGCTACAGGTATTTTAACATTTTTACTCTCTATCTCATTAGCGATAAGAAATATATGGTTTTCATCTTCACCCCGAACGGTATCAAATATCCAGAGCATTTTAAGGATACTCGCTGGATTATTTAGCCTTATCGCAGCATTAATTGTACCTACTGCATCTTATCTTATTACGTTACCTGTTTTGTTGTTTTTATTAACGGATTTGATGTTGCGGGAGTTCAATAAATTTAGCGTTGCATTGATTTTATTAATTATCTGTACCTACATTACATCTATTCTCTATGTTCCAATTATATACCTTGTTGCTATCGGATTACATGCTCCGATAGTGGGTAGTATTATCGCTCTTCTGCCAATACTTATTTTAGGATCTGGTATAGTCGGTTTTTGGAAACGAATAGCTTAATTATATACAATTAGTCTTTATAATTAAAACTAATATAAAACCAGTCGTAGAATAAAAGAATAGAATGGCTGGTTAATTTCATTAATTAAATAGTGGTAATGATATAATTCATGGATATTAATAATATCGCCATGTAAAATATATATAAAAATAATATAAACGAATTTATGAAAATAATGTTGGGAAATGATTTTTTGAATTGATTCATAAATAAATTTCATTTTTCTTATTTATTCTTTAAACTAAGATTATCTCTTTCTGCTATTAACTGTTTGTTTTATATGTTTATAGCTTTATGTCAATATTGTTTCATGTAAATTCAATACATTTAAAATTGATATTTTATTATTAACTTATCACTTATTTATTAATATTTAAATGGTATGATTTATATTTGAAACTAAATTTTTCTAATGTGTAAAATAATTTTTCCAGAAAATAATTTGTAAAATAATATATGTTCCTTGATTTATCCATAGCCTGTTACTAAGAAAGTATAAGGGGGATTTTATATTGGTTAATAACAAATTAGAAAATCACTAATAGCTCGGCGAGATGGACAACTATTTGACATCTATCGCATATTAAAACATAAAATTTTTTTGCGGATTTATCGCTAATGCCAGTCACTGGAGCGTGATGTAGTTGTTGAGAGCATATAGATATGAAAAATAATATTAACGGTAATCATTTTAAAGTGGCTGGTAATTTTCTCTGTAATTATAAAGTTTATCAGGGAAATAGTCATGGCAGAGTTATTATATTGTTACCTGCTATTGGGGTGGAAATCAGGAAATATGAAACTCTAATACAGCAACTGGTAAACGAGGGTTTTCAGGTTGTTACTGCTGATATGCCAGGCTATGGAGACAGTCAACCTAAACCAAGTCGAGAAAATGACTATAACTATTCCGATCTGTTGCGGGATTATCTGCCGGCAATGCTAGACAAGGCTGTTGAATTAAATAGCAATGAAATTCCTATTGTCTTTGGTCACAGTCTTGGCGGGCATATTGCGACACTCTTTGCCTGCTCAACTGACAGACCATTTTCTCTGTTTTGTGTGGCAACTGGGAACGTGTGGTATAAGAATTGGCAAGGAATGGGGAGGGTACAGATAATAACAGCAGCGATTATTTTTAATGTTTTGACTGCGTTATATGGTTATCTCCCTGGGAAAAAGATTGGTTTTGGTATAAGAGAAGCTAAGGGATTAATGCGGGATTGGGCCAGAACTGCTTGTACGGGAAATTATCATCATGTCCGTGCTTATAAGGGTAAGGAGAATAAAAATTTATCTAAGGCTGTTTATATCTGTTTTAAAGGAGATGATTGGGCTCCGTTGAAGTCCACTCAAGTATTAGCAAGTCTTATACCTAACGCAGAAGTTAGGGAAATAACTTTATCTTTCAAAGGTAATCCTCATAGCGCCTGGATTAAACAGCCAGGAGATGTTATTGCAATCATGAAAAGAGAAATAATGGAGAATAGCGATGATTAATACATTGAAAATTCTGCGTTGGGAGTTTCTAGGATTGTTTTTTATCAGTTTATTTCTGACCTGGCAGCTTGAAAGTTATATAAATTGGTGGCAATTTATTTTGTTATTTTTTCTGATTGATATTATTGGTTATTACCCAGGGCGGATCTGGAGTTTGCTAAATAAAAAAGAAACTCCTCCTTCAGCTTTTTATACCATTTATAATATTTGCCACAATGTATTCACACTCAGTGTGATTAGTTTGCTTTGGATCTGGTTCTTTAAGGACAATTACAGTGTGATTGCACTCTTTGTCCATATCTGCCTGGATCGTGGTGTACTGGGAAATTTTCCTAAGTTATCTATTAATATATTTAAGCAACCCACTGTTCATTGAAATAGATCATTGTAGAGAGATAACTTACTTAGAGAGGCATTTATATTATGAGTTTAATTAAACAGGCATCAGAAATAGAGATGCAGGCAAAAGATTGGGGCTTGGATGAATGGTTTACTGAGCAGATAAATGTTGAACAAAGAAAAAGAACCGATTATGCCAATGATCCTAAATTAACCTATTTGCCGGGCGATTTACGGGAGTCTCTGATCAGGGAACTCTCTTTTAAATCGATTTCGGAATATGAAGCAACGAAAGCATTATTGTTACTCGCAGATAAGGCACCTGACAATATCAACTTCGACTATATGTTGACTCAGATATTTGATGAAGGTAGACATGCTAAATTATTCAGAGAACATCTGGTCAGAATAGGCTTTGCGGATATCGACAATGTGGCTGGAAAGATGGAAAGCCTCTTACGAGGAAAAATGACCAATATGTTGGAGACATTGAGAACCTATTTTGATAAGTGGGTGGTGTTGAGAAATGATTATATTGCAGGCGTGCTAATCATTACTGTCGTGCTAGAAGGCGTGCTTGCACCAACTTCTGAGCTTAGTGAGATCAAGTGGCGACCTTTTGATATTGCGGCGGCTGAGACCCAGGCCAGAGCTAATGCTGATGAATTAAGACATCTGACGGTGTGTGCAAATATCGTCAAGATGGCGCTCGAAAATGATAGTTCTCTAAAGCCATCGGCTCTTGAGTGTATAGAAGAAGGATTGGCGTTATGGAACCAAGTATCTGTTGATGATTTGTTTGTAGAGCGTGAAATGTTCTATCAACGGGGTATGCAGAACCATTTGCGCTTGATTGAAGGTTATGAATTGGTGCCTGGGATGTTGTTGTCCGATTCTACGGTGGAGTCTCGCCTTGAACTATCTCATTCCTTAGTTGAACAGATGCAGCAGTCACGCCTTAAATATATGGGCTTAGCGTAGATATTGGCCTTATTCAGCAGGTTGTTTGAATAGGCTAAGGAGAATTAAAAATGACAAATATTGTTGAAGAACTCAGGAAGAATAGTGGGAAATACCAACATTTGACACCAGATAGATTGAAAAGATTGTTATTAGGTTCTGAGGCCGCCTCACAATGCCTGCGTTTGATGGCTCAATCCAGTATGGATGGGCTTTATCAAGTGGGTAATACTATCCGTGAAGCTTCTGCGTGGCTTCCCGCTGTTGGGATTGCCTTAACAATGCATAATCATATTGTACTGGCTTGCAGTAAATTTCCTGACATATTCGAAGACAGCAACGTATTATTGAATGAAGTGATGGCATCAAAAGCGTTGGTTGCTTCTGCTTTTGCTGAGGGGCTACCTGGAACGAATATTTTTACACCATCACTTAAAATGCATGCAAAAGGGGGAACGCTGTTTGTTAATGGTTCGAAGAAGCCTTGTTCTCTATCTTCGATTGCCGACTATTATGTGTTATCAGTCAGCGATACTGATCATGATAATGAGATGAGAGTCGTGCTGATTTCTAAATCGGCGCAGAATCTTAAGGTTATTCCTTTTTGGAAATTGGGAATTTTAACTGAAAGTGATAATCAAGAAATCAAATTTTTGGATGCCGAAGTATCACCTAAACGACTTTCTCATTATAAGGGAATTGAACAACAGATGGTGCTTTCCTACGGTTTATCACTATTTAATTATTTTGCTGCAAATGCTTATTCTGGAATTCTTGATGGGCTTACTCACTTTATTCCTGAGAAAGTAGTAGAACAGCAGCCCATTAAATATAATCTGACTCAAGCTAATTATAAAATTAATGTTATTCTCGATCAGATGTTGATCATTGCCTTTTATGCTAGCCAGGATGAAAATGCCGTCCATAAGATTCTCGCGTTACGTTATACCTTGGAAAAGATCCTTGAGGAAACTGCCAGTTTCATATTCCGATGTTGTGGTGGGATTAAAGTAATGACAACACCAGAAATTATGAATTTCTATTTGGCAGTACAGTTATTCAAATTTCATCCGATAGGAGAATTCCAAATGATTAACCAGATCATGCAACAAGATTAATTACTTTTTAGAATCACCTATTTATAACTCAAGGACTTTTCCGTGCTGTTTACAGCATGATTTTGTGCACCTAAAAAAAAGAGAGAAAACTATGTTTGTTAATCAATATCGTGAGAATTTATTAAACTCTGTGGGCCTTGAACTGGACATTAAGTCTGCTCAAGATAACCGGCTTACATTATCGGACGGCCGGGTTGTTAAGGATTTTTTGGCTCAATATGGTGCACTGCCATTTGGGCATAACCCTGATTTCGCTATCGCTGAAATTAATAGATTCACTGAAAATAAAGAGCCTATCTTCTTTCAGCCTAATATTCACAAAAAGGTACGGCTATTAGCTGAAATGCTTGCAGAGCAAATAGATAAGGAAAAATATACCCACTGTACTTTTACTAACAGTGGTGCTGAAACAGTAGAAGCTGCGATTAAATTTACCCGTCTGTTTACTGGCAGAAAGCGTATTCTGAGTTTGCATCGCAGTTTTCACGGTAAAACCTATTCGGCATTATCCGCTACGGGATCACATCGGTTTAAAGCCGATTTCATTTACGATGATAAATTATATGAGCAGGTTGATAGTGAAGATTTGGATGAAATAAAAAGAAAACTGGAGAGCCGGGAATTTGCCGCATTTATCATTGAACCGGTGCAGGGAGAAGGTGGAATGAAAGTCATTCCACCAGATACGTTGTCCAGTATTTTGGCACTGTGTAAAAAAAATGGCACATTGTCAGTATTTGATGAAGTTCAGACGGGTATCGGTAGGCTTGGGGCATTCTGTGCGGCCACACTCTACGCTTTGAAACCGGATGTGATCCTGTTTTCCAAGGCGTTAGGGGCCGGTATCTCGCCGATTGGTGCGATGTTGTATTCAGAGGAGCTTTATTTATCCGAGTTCGATAGGAAACATAGCTCTACTTTTGCCAATAACGTCTTGGCCGCAACGATGGGAATTGCTGTTATTGAGCATCTGACTAAAGATGACGGTAAGGCGTTAACCCATGTTCAAGAAGTCAGCCATTATGTTGATGAATGTCTTGAACAGTTGTCTGCTAAATACCCGAAGCATTTTTACTGGCAAGGAACTGGGTTGATGCGTGGTCTTGAAATACAGGACAGCAAAGCGGCTTCCAATATCTTTATCAATTTCAGTCAAAGAAGCGGTGGTCTGGCTTATATCATTTGTAGTTTCTTATTGAAATATTATGGCCTTTTCACCATGCCGTTAATGTCTCGCCCTTGTTCTGTACGTTTTGAACCACCGCTTAACGTTTCCAAAGAGGATATTAAGACGTTTTTCACGGCTTTTGATGAGGTATGTCAACTGGTTCAGAATGGACGATATGACATTCTTTTCTCACACTTGATAGACATACCTGTTGCGAATCTCCCTCCATCTTCGGTGAGTTACCCAATTTCAAGGAACAATAATATTGCTCGGATTAAAGCGCCTATCTCTGGATTGGTGGAGGGTAAGAAATTCGCTTTCTTGATGCATACTACTTCGGTCAATGAGCTTGCTCACACTTATTGCCTGTCAATAAAGGAGAATTACACACTGGAGCAGCAGAAACAGCTCAGTGACTGGATCATGCAGGTTTCCTCGATTGATTTTAATCCTGATGTCGCTATTGAATTTGGTGTTGAAAGTTCAGCGGCATATGCCAATGGTATGCTCCTTTTCTCACCTATCAGTCCCGAAGATATGATGGCATTATCAGCGAAAGAAAGAGCGGTATTGATGAAGGAGTATCTTGATGTGGCAGAGAGAAATGGCGCTGAAATCGTCGGCTTAGGTGCTTATACCTCGGTTATTACTAACGGTGGTAATAGCTTGGTGAATAATCGGCAAGGCCGGATATTGACTAATGGCAACTCTCTGACAGCGGTGGCGGTGATTGAGGGGATACGCTCAATGTTGACGGAAAATGCATCCCGGCAAACATTGGCGGTAGTGGGTGCCAGAGGCTCCGTAGGCAGGCTTTCAGTCACTGGCTTAGCGCATAACTTTGGCCGGATTATCTTGGTTAGTCGTCCTAATAAAGCGCGCGTATTGCTCTCTGAACTGACCAAAGCGCTTCTCTCCGCGGTGTTAAGAACGCATGATGTTATTCAGCCAGATTCGGTTATGGATAAGATGAGAAAATGGCTTTTCAAACAAAATCCGGGGGTGACAGATGCACAAGTATTACATCAGCAAGTTCTTGAGGTCGTTGGTACCTTTGGTTTGGAAGCAATAGAGAGTTATGAGCACTCCTTGAGTCAGGCGGATTTTATCGTTTCGGCAACGAGTGAAGGTAAGCCTTTCTTGAATACGCATTACTTGAAAGATTCCGCTATCGTTTTTGATGCGGCCAGACCTTTTGATTTCATTCGGGATGGCAATCGTCAAATTTACGAGGGAGGATTGGTCTATCAGCCTGAAAAAGTGACTTACAGTGATTGCAACGTGATCGATGTACCTGCGGGGGTAAACCTTGCCTGTTTATCAGAAACGATCGCTGTGGCGCTTGAAGGGGTGAGTGTTCATCAAAGCATCGGTAAATCTATTGATTACAATGATGCATTGGCGATTCGGGATATCGCCAGAAAGCATGGGTTCATCCCTGTCCAGTATTCCCGAAATAATCAAGGTGAGCGTTATGAGCATGTTGCTTGATGCTCCTCAGATTATTGCCACCGGGAACGCTCAGGATGTTCTTGGCAACAGTCATCTCAGAAAAATGCTTTGTTATGCAAAGCACCCATTGAGTAGCCTGTTGTTCAATAGTGAAACATATTGGTTTACTAATCAAAAGGGGGCTATTGGTTTCTTTCAGGACAAAAATCTGCATATGTGTGTAGGCGGTATTTTGGCTCCTGGCGAAGAACGAGCTGCACTTTTGCACTCTTTTCTCAACTTCACCAGAGAAAAGCGGGCTTTCCCGGTTTTTCTGCACGGTGATGAGAGCGATTTTGTATTGTTGAAAAATAATGGCTTTTCTGTGAATCAGCTTGGAGCGAGTTATTCATTGAGTCTTGATGGATATGATATGAAAGGCAAACGGTTTCAACAGCTTAGAAATAAAATCAGTAAATCCAGAAGAACGGGGATTTCCGTTCGAGAGATCTGCTCGCAAGAGGAATATTATCGATTTAAACCACAACTAGAACATATTAATCAGCTTTGGTTGAAAGAAAAACACGCGAAAGCCCTGAAAAAATTGGTGATTGATTTCAACACCGTAGAAGTGAGTTCAGGCGAGCATAGAGTCTATATTGCAACACAGGGAGAACAAATTCAGGCATATATTGTTTACAGTTACACTTGGGGGGAGACATCGGGATGGTTTCATAACCTATCTCGAAAAAAACCGGATATACCCGACGGCACTATGCAATTTATTAATGAAACTGCGATTAATGACTTCCTGAAAGAGGGCGTAGTTTCCTACCTTCATTTGGGCTTCACCCCTTTGGTGGAATTCGGTGAGGAGGGATATATTAATGACTCAGCAATCTTTTATAAAGTTGCTAAGTGGTTGTCATCAAAAGGCGGCATTGTTTATCCTGCTGCTTCGCAACGTCAATATAAAATGAGCTGGCGGCCGTCGTTGATTGAACCGGAATATATTGCTTTCCCCAGAGGAAAGGCCATGAAAGCATTATGGTCAACATTGCGAACGACTAATAGTATCTAAGTTATAAAAAGTCTGCTTTTAATGCTAGGTAACAGGTGATCAGTCGGGGCTAAAAATACCGGCCTGATCACCTATCATAGCTAATATTGCTTATTTACTGATATATTTCCATGGTAAATCTATTTTCACTAAGCGAGGTATTAACTACCTGAAAAATTATACTTGCTCAAACAAACGCTGATGAAGCGTTTGAACAATTTGTTCTGCATCTTTGCCTTGAACAAGCAAGCACAGGTTATGGTTACTGGCACCATGACTGATCATGCGGAGATTGAATCTTTCCAGCACGCTAAAAACCTTTTTTCCTAATCCGTTGGTTTGAGAAAGCTGATTACCAATAATTGCCACCAGCGCCAGATCTTCTTCCACTTCAACCCGACACAGTGTCGAAAGTTCCGTCATCAGTGCATTGGTCAGCAGGCTACCGTTTGTGCTAGTGGAGCCAGTCGTGTCGAGTGTTAATGCCACATTGACTTCGGAGGTGGTGATCAAATCCACTGAGATATTATGGCGTGACAGAATAGTAAATATTTCGGCCAAAAATCCCTGTGCGTGCAGCATTTTCAGGCTGTGTAATGTCAGTAACGTCTGTTTCTGGCGCAGGGTGATAGCGCGGAACTGTGGTGGGGCTTCGGTAGTATCACAGACTAGCGTGCCGCCGGCCTGTGGGTTTTTACTGGAACCAACAAATACTGGAATGCCACAGCGAATAGCAGGAAACAGTGTTGCAGGATGTAGGATTTTGGCACCAAATGTTGCCATCTCCGCCGCTTCATCAAAGGCAATCTTATCAATTCGTTGGGCGGTTGGAACAACTCGCGGGTCAGTGGTGTAAATGCCCGGAACATCTGTCCAGATATCAACGCGTTTCAGGCCAAGGGCTTCTCCTAAGAGTGCCGCAGTATAATCGCTGCCACCGCGCCCCAGTGTAGTGGTGCGACCGTTCTCTTCACACCCAATAAAACCTTGGGTGACAATCAGGGTATTTTTTAGCTGTGGTAAGAGATGTTCTGTTGCCAACGATTGAAGTTGTTCATGGTTTGGTTCTGCACGGCCAAAACTATCGTCGGTATACATCACTTTACGTATATCAAACCATTCGACATCTTTACCACGCTGGCGAAGCAATTCGGTAAACAATCGTGTGGACATCAGTTCACCGTGGCTGACTAATTCATCTGTCAGAGCCGCAGAGGTTGCCAGAGATGCAGCTTTAGCAAGGGTTTTAATATTTTCCAGTAGATGATTAATCTCTTGACGAATCGTATCGGATTCATGCAAGCGATCAATAATTGCGTATTGAATGGTGTGAATCTGTTTCAAGTAGTCAGCCCGCTTATCTGCATTGCAGCCTTCCGCTAATGTAACTAGTAAGTTGGTTATACCGGCAGAAGCAGATAGCACAACCACGCGTACTGCTTTATTTGCCAGTACGATATCTGCACTGTTATTCATGGCATCGAAATTTGCCACGCTGGTACCACCAAATTTTGCGACTACATGCCCGCCAATTTCTGGGCATTGGGATGAAACAGCACTCATTGCGATAACCTTCTGTTAACTGGATAGTCTTTTAGAAATATCGAGTTAACGGGTTTGAGTCAACGGAGTGAAGAGTGACATCAATATCTTTCATGACGCGATGAGAATCATAAAATAAATTGAGGATAGTAGAGAGAGGCAATTATTTTTTATACACCTCAGTAAATAGAACTAGAAAAACCTAATCGTTTTGACCAATATCAGCGATTAAAGGAAAAGAGGCTCGAATCATAGAATTACAGGTTACAATCTTTCTTTACTCCCAATTAATTACAGTCAGTTGATAGAGAGCATAGCTATGAAAAATATCAATCCTAGTCAAACCTTAGCTTGGAAAGCGTTAGAACAGCATTTTGCGCAGATAAAGGATATTCACATACGTGAATTGTTTGAACAGGAGCCAAATCGTTTTGCTAAGTTCTCAGCGACATTCGATGACCAGATCCTGGTAGATTTTTCAAAAAATCGCATCACAACGGAGACATTAGAAAAATTACAGGCGCTTGCTAAAGAGACGGATGTTGCCGAGGCTATTCGCAGTATGTTTTCTGGTGAGAAAATTAACCGCACGGAAGATCGCGCTGTACTGCATATTGCGTTACGTAATCGCAGCAACACCCCGATTGTGGTTGATGGGGAAGATGTTATGCAGCAGGTCAACGCGGTGTTGGCAAAAATGAAAGATTTCAGTGAGCGCGTGATTAATGGCGAGTGGAAAGGTTATACCGGTAAGGTGATTACTGATGTTGTGAATATCGGCATCGGTGGTTCGGATCTTGGCCCTTATATGGTGACGGAAGCGCTGAAACCTTATAAGAATCACTTGAATATGCATTTTGTTTCCAATGTTGATGGAACCCATATTGCGGAGACCTTGAAAGTACTTAACCCGGAAACGACGCTGTTTCTCATTGCTTCCAAGACGTTCACTACTCAGGAAACGATGACCAATGCTCACTCTGCCCGTGACTGGTTCCTAAAAAGTGCGGGTGATGAAGGACATATTGCAAAGCATTTTGCAGCGCTTTCCACAAATGAACAGGAAGTTAAGCAATTTGGTATTGATACCAAAAATATGTTTGAGTTTTGGGATTGGGTTGGCGGCCGTTATTCATTGTGGTCAGCGATTGGTTTGTCTATTGCGCTCTCTGTCGGGTTTGAAAATTTTGAACAATTGCTTAGTGGGGCACACGCAATGGATCAGCATGTTGCCAATACTCCATTTGAGCAGAATATTCCTGTATTGCTGGCGTTAATTGGTATTTGGTACAACAATTTCTTTGGCGCAGAAACTGAAGCGATTCTGCCATACGATCAGTACATGCATCGCTTTGCTGCCTATTTTCAGCAAGGCAATATGGAATCCAATGGTAAATATATCGATCGCAATGGTCATCCAGTGGATTACCAAACCGGCCCAATCATCTGGGGAGAGCCTGGAACAAATGGTCAGCACGCGTTCTATCAGCTTATTCATCAGGGAACTAAATTGATCCCCTGCGATTTTATTGCGCCAGCCATCAGCCATAACCCATTGAGTGACCATCACAGCAAATTGTTATCTAACTTTTTTGCTCAAACAGAAGCATTAGCCTTTGGTAAATCTCGTGAGCAGGTGGATGCTGAATTTGTCGCCAGTGGTAAAACTGCGGTTGAAGTTGAACATGTTGCGCCATTTAAAGTATTTGAAGGAAATCGCCCGACTAATTCTATTCTGTTACGTGAAATTACCCCATTTAGTTTGGGGGCGTTGATTGCCATGTATGAACATAAAATATTTGTACAAGGCGCGATTCTCAACATCTTTACTTTTGATCAGTGGGGAGTTGAATTAGGTAAGCAATTGGCTAACCGTATTTTGCCAGAACTTAAGGATGATAATAGGGTTGTCAGCCACGATAGTTCGACAAATGGGTTGATTAATCGTTTTAAAGCATGGCGTTAGTCACTTATTCTGAGTCAGGTATTTAATCGATATAGGCGAACTATGTTCATCATAATTCGCTTATTTTTAGTCAACAATATTTATAGAGTCTGTTATACCCGTCATCTTTCAAGTTGCCTCTTTGTTGGCTGCACTTGCTCACCCCGGTCACATCGTTATCTATGCTCCCGGGGATTCGCTCCCTTGCCGTCGCGATGCATCTTGAAATCCATAGGGTATATAACTTTTTATTCTGTATACCTACAACGTGGTATTCTCTACGGTCATCAATTGTACTGTCGGATAAAAGAAATTTGTCCTAATGGAAAATCGTATGTTAACTGACTCAATATTAACAACGGAGCCTATTCAGTGGCTTTCGGTGGATTCGCCCATTTTGTCTGATGAGGTTTTAGACTGGTTGATGGAATTGGGCTCAATGACCCGCCGTTTTGAGCAATATTGTAACCGTGTGTGTATCATACCATTCAGAGAATGCTTTATTACCGAAGAACAATTTTCTGATGAAAGTAAGTGTTTGCCAACGAGTCAAAGATATTGGCTGCGTGAGATCGTACTGTGCGGTGATAATATCCCCTGGCTATTGGGGCGAACGTTAATCCCTGAAGCAACATTAACCGGCCCTGATGAAAGTTTGGTTGATTTAGGAACAGTCCCACTGGGACGGTATCTTTTTAGTGGTAATAAATTGACGCGGGACTATATTCATGTAGGGCAGCAGGGGAACCGTTGGGCAAGACGATCATTGCTGAGGTTATCAGGCAAGCCATTATTATTAACCGAAGTCTTTTTACCTGAATCACCTGTATATAAAGGTAAAATTTAAAAGGGGGAAACAGAAGTGGCGGGAAGTATGGCGCAAAGTAAATGGCTGGCCTATTGCCGTTTAATGCGTATTAATAAGCCTATTGGTGCATTGCTGTTGTTGTGGCCGACTTTCTGGGCCTTGTGGATGGCCGGTAAAGGTATCCCGGACATGCATATATTATTGGTCTTTACTGCCGGTGTGTTTCTGATGCGTGCGGCAGGGTGTGCAATCAACGATTTTGCTGATAGAAAATTTGATGGTTATGTCGAACGCACAAAAACACGTCCCCTGCCGAGTGGTGCTATCAGCGAAAAAGAGGGTAAGATCCTGTTTGTCGTGTTGGCGTTGATTTCTTTCGGGCTAGTGTTGACCTTGAATAAAATGGCGATCGGGTTATCAGTTGTCGGGTTGGCTCTGGCTTGGTTTTACCCCTTTGTTAAACGGTTTAGTCATCTTCCGCAGTTTGTGTTAGGGGCAGCTTACGGTTGGGCCATTCCTATGGGATTTGCTGCGGTTAGTGAGTCCTTACCACTAGAGTGTTGGTTATTATTCCTGATTAATATCTTCTGGTCAGTTATTTATGATACACAATATGCAATGGTCGATCGAAACGATGATATAAAAATTGGCGTTAAGTCCACTGCTATCCTGTTTGGTCGTTTCGATAAATTGATTATAGGTTTATTGCAACTCGTTATGTTACTGGTATTGGTGCTGGTGGGTTATATGATGAATCTGGGCGGTATCTACTATTGGTCACTGTTGCTGGCGGGTACTCTGTTTATTTATCAGCAAAAACTGATCGCTGACCGGGAAAGAACACTTTGTTTTCAGGCATTCCTCAATAATAACTATGTAGGTTTGGTGTTATTCCTTGGCATCTTCTTTAGCTATGTTTGAAGCATCTGGTGATAATGTGAAGAACACCCATTATCACCAGTATTTAAGAAGATTATCCTTCCTTGGCACTCTCTTCGGTATCGTTATGCTCTGGTGGCAAACTGACACTCTCGATAGTAAGACGAATCTCAGGTGACATCAGCTCACCTAATACCTGATACAGATCGTGGGTATTTGCTGTAATCGCATTACCACTGTCACTGATATAACCTTCTTCACGTAGTGTATTTACCGAGGTAGTAAATACCGCCTTATCAAAGAATTCAGGTGCGTTGATGCCATGCAATACCGACAGACGTTGCGCTAACATCCTGCTCTCTTTTTCCAGCGCTCCCCGGCTGATTATTGGGTTGGCGTTCAGTAAAGAGAGTGTGATGGCATAACGTTGCAGTGTTTCACGGATACCGGCTGCCAGCAATTGCAGGGGGCGGATACGTGCTGGATTAAGCACCAGCATGCCATGCTCCTTGTTGCAGATAAGGCACTGGCGGGTCAGTTCGTTGATCAGCGTATTAACCACTTCTGGCAGCTCTGCTTTGCTATAACGCATAAACAACTCGGCTTTAAGGAGTGGATAAATGATTGCGATTTGGTTTAACAACGCTTCACGGCTGATACGGCGATGATGAATAACGATGCAGGCAATCAGTGATGGCAGTACTAAGAGATGTTGAATATTGTTGCGGTAGTAGGTCATCAAAACTGCACGCTCACGTGGCAGAATGATAATGTCACCCATACTGTCTTTGTCTACCTCGAACTTATCCATTTGCAGAGCGTGTTCTAACAACTCCTCCGCGGTTTTCTTGGGTACAGTGACATCGGTAGTGTAGGGCGCATTGTGCATGAGTTGTATATAACAATCCAGTTGCTCAAGCAGTTGCTCACGAGTGAGTGCTCGCTGACGTGACGAAAGCAGGGCAGTTGAACACAAGTTGATTGCGTTAGCTGCCGCAGTGTTGTTGATGTTTACCATGATCTTCTCAGACAGTTGATTGACTGTCGGGTTGAACCATTCGGGGCGATGGAATTCTATTGGATCAATAGAATCGCGCCAGCTAGGAACATGGTTGTTAAGGTATTGGATCAACGGGATGGGTTCGCCAAAGTTGACGTAGCCTTGCCCCAGATTACGAAGTTTGCGTAAACCGCGTATCATCTGGAAAAAGCTCTCTTTCTCTTTGGTTGCGCCACGCAGCTCTTTGGCATAGGTGGCAACTTCCATCACATGTTCGTAGCCGATATAAATCGGAATAATGGTAATTGGGCGTGATTCGCCTCTCAACAGCGCCTGTAACGTCATGGACAGCGTACCCGTTTTGGGATCGAGTAAACGACCTGTCCTGGAGCGACCGCCTTCCATAAAGTATTCAACAGAATAACCTCGGGCAAATAACTCACCTAGATATTCCCGGAATATCGTGGCGTAGAGTTTATTGCCCTTGAACGTGCGGCGGATGAAAAATGCACCAAGGCGGCGGAATATTGGTCCTGCCGGCCAAAAATTCAGGTTGATGCCCGAAGCGATATGGGGCGGTACCAAGCCTTGATGATAGAGCACATAAGAGAGCAGCAAATAATCCATATGGCTACGGTGGCAGGGAGCATAAACCAGTTCGTGGCCATCCTGTGCCAGACGGCGGATGCGTTCAGCATTGTGAACATTGATCCCTTGATACAGGCGGTTCCAGGTCCAACCCAGTACACGGCCTGACAGCCGTACCGTTTCATAAGAGAAATTCGCAGCAATCTCTTCCATTATGTTGATGGCATTCTGTCGGGCTTTCTCATGTGAGATTTTCTTGCTGCGGGCCTCATCAGAGACGACCTTTTCTATTGCTTTCGATGCCAGTAATTTGTTAAACAGCTCCTGACGAACCGGCAGGCGTGGTCCAACGGCTGCCAGGCGTTGACGTGAATAGTGCATTCGTGCCACGCGAGCCAGCTTATGGGCAATAGTCTTGTCAGTGCCATGCTCAGTTGCCATATAGCGTAGCGATACTGTGTTTGAAAAGCGCACAAAACTATCTCGGCCTAGCCAAAGAATGGCAAAGAATTTTTGGATACCATTGAGTAGCCGCAAATGTGGAGCGCTCTGTCCTTCGCGCCCGGGGGAACGGCCGAACATGACAGAAACTGGCAGCAGTTGGATATCCAGATTTGGATTATTGCGATGCAGATCCAGATAATCATGGAAAATTTTTACGGATTCTTGCTTTGGCGCACAATAGCGGAATACACGTGGGCCATTATCGATAAATACATAGCTAGGAAGTTCAGTGTCACCGATTTCCAGTGAATTTAATGGGTCCGGCAGATCCTGCTCAAGACATTGCTGACGTAATGCCAGTAAGTCTGCTTTGGAGTGATACGGCAGTACGTACAGAATCGGGCGTGTCGTATCGAGCCGCAATTCAGTAATCGGATCTGTGGGGATAAGTTTGCTCTTTACCAGTATTTTTAGTGGTAAATTCAATAATTTATAATATATTTTACGCCAACTTGACATAAATATCTTGAAACCTCTTGTTAGCAACACGTTGCCAGCATATCAGAAACGGGTGTTGAGATCTGTTGTGTTAAGACAATAATAAAAGGGGAAAGTGTCAAATAACCTCATATTTGGTGTGAATAATTTATGGCGAATCAATCTAAGGGCTTGACCCGTATCATTAAAGCAATCGTATATTCGGTGAAGGGCATTAGGGCAACATGGAAAAATGAAGCGGCTTTCCGTCAGGAAATAACTTTAGCGATATTGGCTATAATGGTTGCATTTTATCTGGACATCGGCGCAATTGAGCGCATTTTACTGATTGGTTCCGTGATGCTGGTGTTGATTATGGAAATCTTGAATAGTGCTATTGAAGCAGTGGTTGACCGTATTGGCAGTGAGTTCCATGAACTGTCCGGTCGCGCGAAAGATATGGGATCGGCGGCTGTCTTTCTAACGATGATTCTGTCATTAATTGTCTGGGGAACCATCCTTTGGCGCTATTTTATGGCCTGATTTAGTTTAATAGTTAGGTATTATATTATAATTGGCTAATTTTCTACCCTGGTAGGTTCCCAATCGTTATTTAGCTGTATATACTCACATATTGACTGTATAAACAAACAGGGGACGAAATGAAAGCACTTACCGCAAGGCAGCAGCAAGTTTATGACTTGGTGCGTGACCATATTTCGCAAACAGGTATGCCGCCGACGCGTGCTGAAATTGCAGCACGTCTTGGCTTTCGTTCACCTAACGCGGCTGAAGAGCATTTGAAAGCATTGGCTCGTAAAGGGGTGATAGAGATTGTCGCTGGGGCATCTAGGGGTATCCGTTTGCTGGTTGAAGAATCTGGTTTACCGTTAATTGGCCGTGTAGCCGCAGGTGAACCACTGTTGGCGCAGGAGCATATTGAAAGTCATTATCAGGTTGATCCGGCACTGTTTAAGCCAAGTGCGGATTTCCTGTTGCGAGTCAGCGGCATGTCTATGAAAGATGTTGGGATTATGGATGGTGATCTATTGGCCGTGCATAAAACACAAGATGTTCGTAATGGGCAGATTATTGTTGCTCGCATTGAAGATGAAGTGACGGTAAAACGTTTTAAGCAGACTGGAAATAGAGTTGAATTGCTGGCAGAAAACCCCGAATTTAAGCCAATTGTGGTGGATTTGCGTGAGCAGAGTCTGACAATTGAAGGATTGGCGGTTGGGGTAATTCGTAACGGCAACTGGTCTTGATAATAAAATATCAAATTGTTGTTTTTGAGATTATTAAAGAATTGCAATATTCCGGCAGAATCATGTTGTTGAATTTATCGTTGTGATTATCTTAAACGTGATTCTGCGGTTGTTTATTTCAGTCAGGCTTTGTACCAAAAGTAAGTATTTACTTACTATTTCTTTTTTACTTCAATGCTGTGGTCATGCTGGCATTCATCTCGCTTAGCACAGGATTCGATCTCTTCACAGGATGAGCATAATCCATGCGCTTCGATGATGGTATGGCGTAAACTGAACCCGGCTGTTTTTGCGAGTTGTTGGATGGCGGATTCGACGGTTCCACCATCTCGTTCCGTAACAGAACCACAACGGTCACAAATAAACATCGCTGAAGTGTGACTTGGTTGTTCAATATGGTGACATAGGACATAGCTGTTGGTGGATTCTATTTTATGAATAAACCCCTGTTCCAACAGAAATTCCAGTGCCCGATATACGGTGGGCGGTTTGGCCTGCGGTTCTGCTTTCCGTAGCAAATCCAGTAAATCATAAGCACTGATTGCCCCTGGCTGCTCTGAAATGAGACGCAAAACCTCAAGCCGCTGCGGAGTAAAGCGGACTCCACGAGCCTGGCAAATAACTTCGGCTTGTTCCAGTAACTTTTTTTGATTAATCAATTTCATTGCGCCCCTTACAACCAGTACGATAATAATATTGTGATGTTATCATGTTTCTTCAATAGAAAATATTATCCAGCGAAGTTCATTGTGATTGTCCCCTGATGGAGTTAATTTGACTAAATTGGTACTTAGTAGCAAAAATAATGTTTTCTTGAAGTTTATGATAATACAGACAAGAATTATCGTATATGACAGATAATTTTCGGAAAGGAAGCATTTGTGATGAAAGAGCTTTTACAAAATCAGCCTCATTATAGACAATTCCCAGTTAAAGGCTATCAGGTAATGAAACATATTATCTGTGAAAAAAGAAAGTTACCTTTTCTCAGAGCATTATATGCATTGATTAATATTTTATTTGTAATTGCAGTATGTATGGGTATTGTATTATCTGTAGCAATTGTTTTATTTATAATAGGTAATGTATCTGTCCCTGATGCTGATTATTTACTTCTTGCACAAGTAGGAAGTGTAGCATTATTAGGTGTAATGTTACTCTCTGTGATTATTTATCGCATTGTTAAGCGTCCTGAATGGGAACAACGGCGTTATTATCAACAAGCAGGTTTGTCTCTTTTACCAGAAGATAAGCGCCAGGCATTACGGTTAAATATTGTTAGTGACTATTGGCTAGGTTTTTGGAGTGAAACTCTAGAGCATTATCCTCTACAGTCACGGGTTGCTCATGATAACTATCGTTACTGCCTGCTTCCATTATCTTTGACCCAAGAACATCAATCCCAATTATATAGCGACTGGGGAATTATTGATGAAGAAGGGTATATGAAAATGCTAACGGGTTTGTGGGAAGGGATACATTCAAAACATTTTGCTATTGATGCTGCTCTTAGTGATGGGAAAATGTTTAAAGTGCTTGCCAAATTAGTTGAAGTAACACCCGACTATATTCATAAATGCGCCAAACCTATTAATAAACGCCCTCCTGCATTAGTGTGGGGATTTGATTTGTGGCTGGCAATCGTTTTAAGTCGCAACTGTTTTTGTGCCGGTTATATCAGTGAAGAAATGGCATGGAAAAATATGTTGAAAACCGCTGATTATGTTTATGAAATCTTCGGTAGTTTTGATGAGTTTTATACAAACTTTCGGCTAGGCAATGCTTACTGGAGTAATGATTTTGATCGGTCTAAAGAACGGCTGGAACAATTTAATTATTATAAGTCACATTGTGACTGGCCAATTGCTAGTTTGCCGTGGCCTGAACCAAAAGGCATTATTATGGAAAGGCAGATGATGACAGGTTTTTCTGCATTAGTAGAAGATGTTTTACGCAGTAACATGGAAGAACAACAAAGTTATGAATTTGATATTACTGAACTGTCAGCGTCTCGTGTACTCCATTAATATTTACATGAAAATGTTTCCCCTTGAAGAACATTTCGAGGGGAAATAAGTAATTAATATTGCATTCAGCATAATTAAAATATCAAAATGGTTTTAAGTGAGAGAACGAATTTTTTCATTATGGTACCTATTATTTCTAAAGGTAACATAATTTACCCCGTTTCCTGAAATCACTTGTTTCAAATGAAACGGGGCCAATATTTGCTTTATTAGTTGATGGGCTAAATCAAGCTAATAAATTTTCTCTCTATATCTTTAATGGCCGCACATCCTGCTAGCTTCATGCTAAGTTTCAACTCATCCTTTAGTAGGTTTAAAATGGAAGTTACGCCTGGTGCTCCACCTAATGCCAGCGCATATAAAATGGGCCTACCGATAGCGACAGCTTTGGCACCTAATGCGAGAGCCTTGAACACATGGGTACCGCGGCGGATGCCTCCATCTAAATAGACCGGAATTTTAGATCCAACAGCTTCAACAATGTGCGGTAATGAAGCGATTGCTGCCGGGACACTATCCAACTGCCGACCACCGTGGTTAGAAACTTGAATCGCTGTGGCACCATGTTCAACACATTCTTTAGCATTTTCGGCGGATTGAATACCTTTTACGATGATTGGCAGACCTGATTCTTTGGCGAGGAACTCCAGGTCATTAAAATCAAGATCCCGTTTAAATAGCGCTGTAATCTCTGATAAGCTTGCCCCTGCGGGAACGCCTGGAATATTAGGAAATGGTAATGAATGTGGGAAAACAAATTTATTACGTTTATCGGTTTCTCTGTTACCACTCCACTCTAAATCGACCGTAAAGACGATTGCAGTTGCCCCCATCGCTTTGGCTCGGCGTATCATTTCGCGGTTAATGCCCATATCTTTGGTAAAATAAATTTGGAACCATTTGGGGCCATTACTCACTTTTGCTATCTCTTCAAGAGATGAATTAGCCAGAGTTTGTGCGGTAAACAGTGTACCGGCATCGGCAGCGCCTCTTGCTGTTCCCAATTCAGCAGTAGTATGAGATAGCCCATGTGCGGCCATTGGGGGAATGAAAATAGGCATATCCACTTTACTGCCGAGTAATTCGGTTGTTGTGTCAGGCTCTTTTACTCCTGCGAGATAGCGGGGAATAATTTGAAAATCGTCAAAGGCTCTAGTGTTTTCACGTAGCGTCCATTCATCACCTGAACCGCCGCTGATATAGCCAAATTGGGGCGCAGGAATCAATTTACGCGCTTCATCTTCCAGGTCATAAAGATTAATAATATCAAGGGATTTTTCTGCACTATTTGTTTTGTATGCTCCTGTCAGTTTTATGTTAGCAGTTGCAGCGTTGGCTGAGGATACAGCGGATAGCGTACCGGCAGCAGCAAGACTTAATCCTCCAACTATGACGTCTCTTCTTGATGGCATATAATTTTCCCTTACTTAGTAGGTTTAATAAGTATTGACAATAGAATTTGTCCTCATATTAAGAATAGACCTATTCTGGATAATTCAAGCTAATAAATCCTTGAGAATGTTTTTATAAGCTGACAAAGCCTATTGGGACTGGCGATTCTTTGTTGTGAGAGGAACATCACAAAACTCAGAATAAGGTATGGTGGCTTATTTTATTTGCTTACCTGAATTTTTGGGGAACAGTTCAAAAAGATGGACTTTGGATGTTGAATGTAAATGAGAAACTTGGTGTAAATTTTATTTAAAACATTTAATTGTTATCTTGATTAATTATAATAAAATAGTTAATTTCACTAAGTTATAAAAATATTTCATCATTCATTATCAGAAAAAGGCTATTATTGAAAGGCGTTCTAAAATTATATGCGATGAACAGGTGGATATTTTAATTTTCATTATCTCAAAGTCTTATTTAATGAAAACATAAGTTTTTTCCTTAAGGAGAACTCATGAGTAATAAGAATGACTTTAAAGCCTTTTCTATTGGCCCGGATGCGAATATTGTTTCTCAGGAAGAATATGAAGAAAGTCAGGAATTGAATATGGGTATTTTACCCAATGTTATTTCCATTGATTTATTAAATAAGGTCTTGCGTCAATCGTCAACTATATCATCAGTAGTAGCTAATTTTATCTCTACACAATGTGGTGATGATGTTTTGGATGATGGTGATATAGACAAACTCACTAGCCAATTAAATACAGCTTTAGAGCAAAAAGCTTTAATAGAAATTCCAAGTGCTTCATTAACACAAAAAGGTGTTATTCAACTTACAGATGTACTTGGTGATAGTGACGTGTTAGCTGTTACGCAAAAGCTTGCTCAGGGAATAGTAAATTCGCTTAGTGAAAATATCAATAGCAGAGTGCCCAACATTCGGCAAGTGAATGGTAAGGAATTATCTGAGAATATTGATCTGGATGCTGTGGATATTGGGGTATACACAAAAGAAGAAGTAGATAACCAAGTTAATGCTAAAGGTAATAAGAATACTGCCAGTAAAGCGATTAATGGCTGGTGGAAATGTGGAGATACAGGCGTTATTTACCAATGGGGGCGTACTAAGGTCATTGACGCTGGCCATATAGAGCGTATTCAATTGCCAATTAGTTTTTCCAATACGCATTACGCCGTCAATATTAATTCTATTCAAAGTAAAATGGGTTTTATGGGGGCATCTGTTGGCTATGTAAATGTAATTGATCATTCATCTTTCGATTTATTAAATTCTTGGGTAAATGCCAAATGGGATAGCCCATTCTTTTGGATAGCGATAGGATATTAATTATGTATTATTACAGTGCAAAAACAAATGCTTTCTACCCGATAGAACTGAAACAAAATTATATTGCTTCTGGCTCACTGCCGGATGATATTATAGAAGTCAGTAATGATATTTATCAGGAATATGCTGCTAATCATGCGCCAGAAGGCAAACATCGTGTAGCAAATAAAAACGGTTTGCCGGAGTGGGCAGATATTCCCCCGCCAACGAAAGATGAATTACGGCAACATGCTGAATTCCAAAAGCAACAACTCATTGCTGAGGCAACCAATCAAATTGCACCACTGCAAGACGCTGTTGATTTAGGTATTGCGATTGAGGAAGAGAAAACAGCTTTATTGGCATGGAAAGAGTACAGAGTCATACTTAATCGGATAGATGTTTCACAGGCAATGGATATTGATTGGCCGGAAAAACCAAAGGGATAAATAGACGCAATTTTTAAATCCACCCCCAAAATTGACCTGTTTGATTTTTGGGGGATATCCGGTTTTAAACTTAAATCTTAATTGTTGATTATCTGCTGTAAGCTAGTTTTATTATTTGTTATTTTAGATGAAATTATACTCTATATAAACTAATGGAGAAAATAATGATAGGCTTTAAAGGATTAGGTCATATTAATATTGTTGTAGATGATATGATGGCAGCAATAGACTTTTATAAAAATCTATTTGGGGCAATACCAAGACAATTCTTTCCTCATTTTAAAAATAAGGGTTTTGCAAAATCAGCCGGTTTTATTAATAACCCTGAACAGGTTGATGTATCAATGGCATTTTTGGAAATTCCTAGAGCTAGGGTTTTTATTGAGTTAATGGAATATCACAGCCCAATTGGAATAAAAAGGATTGAAATAAAAGAAGTTAATGATATTGGTGGTATTGGGCATATTTGTCTTAGAGTAAAAAACATAGATAGTGTATTTGAGCATATAAAAAACTCGCCTGATGTCAGATTGATAAATTCATCACCATTATATAAGCCATACAAAATAGATGAAATCATCCGTGATGAATTTATGTTCTTTAAAGAGGAGGATGAAAAGAACTCTGTTTTAAAACAAGAAACTTGCGAGATTATGGGCAAGATAAGATATTTTTATTTTATCGACAAATATAATATTCAATGGGAATTCGAAGAAGGCCATGATGATATTGGCACGGATTAAGTAGTGCTTAATAATTATTTGCCGATCTGCTGGCCAGTGTAGAAGAAATGGTGAAAATTGAGAATGGTGAGCTGACACCGAAACCGGAACATGTTCATACTTTCATCGAAATTGATGTTAAAGCAATACGCGAAGCTACCGGCTTGAAGCAGCAAGATTTTGCTGTGGCGGTCGGGGTAAGTTATGACTTGGTGAAAAATTGGGAAAGCCAACGCCGTTATCCCACTGGCGCATCAAGAAAACTGTTGTTGTTGCTTCAGGCGAACCCTTTTATTATCAACCAGCTTAAAATGATTTAATTGAGCGGCGATGCGCCTGTATGCTGTATGGGCGTGTTTTCGTTATTGTGTCAGATATTTGATAATCAACTCTTCTGCCATCGGCAGTCCTTCCGCTGAAAATTTTAAAAGTTAGCGCTGAGTGTAATCCACTTATGGTCTAAGTTCATTCGGTCTTGTCGATCGAACTGGTGAACATGGGCAATATACTGAAACTTACCAACAAAATAGAGGTCAGAGCTCTGTTGGTGTTCATCTTGGTTTTTAGGTACGTGTGGTACGTAATTTGCGAGTTAAAGTGACGTAGCTGAGGCTTACGGGAAGCAAAACCTGATAGTTCCATCAGTACGAGGGCTTTTTACTATGTTATAGTAAGCCGTATTCCAGTTAGTTCCTGCATCCGAGTACACCATGTATATGATGTACTTAATGGGGTACTGAGAATGTCAAAATAATCTAAAAAGTATAGCAATGCATCAAAGTAAAGAAATTGAAAAAACGTTTAAATTCAGCGAGAAAGATAAAGAAACGGTTAAATATAGCCCTAACCGTTTCTCCGTCGCCCCGATGCTCGACTGGACAGATCGTCACTGCCGTTATTTCCATCGTTTATTAAGTCAGCAAACGCTGTTATATACCGAAATGGTGACAACCGGCGCGATTATTCATGGTAAAGGCGATTATCTGGCATATAGCGAAGAAGAACATCCGATAGCATTACAACTGGGTGGCAGTGATCCGCAGGCGTTGGCGCATTGTGCGAAGATTGCTCAGGAACGTGGCTATGATGAAATTAACCTAAACGTCGGTTGTCCTTCTGACCGGGTGCAAAATGGCCGTTTTGGTGCTTGCCTGATGGGGGAAGCTGAACTGGTCGCTGATTGCGTCAAAGCCATGCAGGATGTGGTTAATGTGCCGGTGACAGTTAAAACCCGTATTGGTATTGATGAACAGGACAGTTACCAATTCCTATGTGATTTTATTGATGTTGTTGTGCAACGCAGTGGTTGCAATATATTTACCATTCATGCTCGTAAAGCTTGGCTTTCTGGTTTAAGCCCAAAAGAAAATCGTGAGATTCCACCGCTGGATTACCCACGAGTTTATCAATTGAAAAAGGATTTCCCTCAATTAACGATTGCTATTAATGGCGGTATTAAATCGCTGGAAGAAGCGAAACAGCATTTACAATATGTGGATGGAATTATGGTCGGGCGTGAGGCTTATCAGAACCCGTCTATTCTGGCACAGGTTGATCATGAATTATTTGATACTTCAATGCCGGTGGTTGATACTGTTGCAGTGGTCAGAGCTCTTTATCCTTATATAGAGCAGGAACTATCAAAGGGAACATATCTGGGGCATATTACCCGCCATATTTTAGGTATTTTTCAAGGAATTCCGGGAGCACGCCAGTGGCGTCGTCATCTTAGTGAAAATGCCCACAAACCGGGTGCGGATATTTCTATTGTGGAACAGGCGTTAGCTATGGTGACTGAGCGGATGTAATACCCGCTCATTTTGCTGTTAAAGGCACAGTCATATATGAGACTTAAACATTAAAATATTTATGGATGTCGCGATTTTTTGCCGTGCTGTAATCTGTTTTTTCGGGTTATCTTTTCATTATCGGACAAAAACAGATATCCATATATCTTTGCGAAATCTTGTGATGCTGTTCGAATAAATTAATTTTGTCATATTGGAATCTGGACAACTGTTCCGGGCAATAATATCCCAGTTTACGTGATTCGTGCTGATAGTAAGTACATAGCAACCAGTTTGTTAGGTATTATCCAGAACGGAAGGTATGAGCATTAGGCATTTCTATTTTTTCGATAATGATATATTATGATTATTAACAGTAGACAAGGACTAAGGTATCCAGAAATTATTGATTTCTTAATGGATATTAAATAAATATCGAATAGTAAGGTAAGTAACTAATGATAGCTTGTAAAGAAGAGACGTTATTTAAGATGAAACTTTTATGTTTGGATAACATTAGAATACAAACATAAGAGCACTGGTGTTAGTAAAACCACTAGGCTATTACACCAAAACGAAAAATTACCCTTGTGGAGGCTAGATGTTTATGGATAGTTTAAGGTATGAAAAATTCAGCTATTTCAATCATAATGATGCCTTTTTCGATTCATTAAAAGAAAGTTATATTGAGTTTCCAGACTGGTTAAATAAGAAAGCTAGAAATAATGAATCAGCTTATGTATTGTATGATACTGCTGGGAAAATAGAAGGGTTTCTTTATTTAAAACTTGAGAATAATGTTTCAGATGTTGATCCTTCTTTACCTGGTAATACTCATCTTAAAATAGGTACATTTAAATTTGAATCAAAAGGGACATTGCGTGGACAGCGTTTTATAAAGAAGGTATTCGATACAGCAATAGTGATGGAAGTTGATAATATCTATGTGACTGTTTTTGAAAAACATGATTACCTTATTCGCTTATTTGAAAAATATGGTTTCTATAAGCATGGCGAAAAACATACAGACAATGGTATAGAGTTTGTATATGTTAGAGACTTAACATTGACAAATGGTGATATTTTTCTTGATTATCCGTTGATAGTTCATAAAACAAAAAATAAATACTTATTATCAATATATCCAGAATTTCATACACGCCTTTTTCCTGACTCTCGGCTTTTAACTGAGTCACCTGATATTGTTCAGGATGTTTCACACACTAATAGTATTCATAAAATATATATATGTGCAATGAAAGATGTTCTTCATATGAAGAGAGAGGATATTATTGTTATATATAGAACGGCTGATAAGCAAGGGCCAGCACGGTATAGATCTGTGATTAGTTCACTTTGCGTTGTTGAAGAAGTCAGGTGTATTAATGAGTTCTCAACGTTAGAAAGCTATATTGATTATTGTAGTAAATTTAGTGTCTTTAGTGAAAATGAATTAATTGAAAAATATAAAATAAGAAAGTACCCGTACATAATAAGATTTACTTATAATATGGCTTTACCCAAAAGAATTATTCGTGATAGACTCATTAATGAAGTCGGTTTAAACAGTAGTGATTATTGGGGTATGATGAAATTAACCGATGATCAATTTAATAAAATCATCAAACTGAGTGAAATTAATGAAAGTTTTATTATCAATTAAGCCTGAATATGTTGATAGAATACTTGATGGTTCAAAGAAATTTGAATTTAGGAAAGTTGCTTTTAAGAATAATCAAGTTCAATCTGTTGTTATATATGCAACTATGCCGATAGGAATGATTGTCGGTGAGTTTGAAATTAAAGAGATCATTTCTAACTCTCCTTCCGTTGTATGGGAAATGACTCATAAATTTGCAGGTACAACAAAGGATTTTTTTGATAGTTATTTTGAGGGAAGAGAAAAGGCTATCGCAATTAGTATTGGTAATGTTAAAAAATACGATAAGCCTTTGCCTTTAAATATGCTTGGCCAAGGGATAACAGCGCCTCAATCTTATCGTTACTTATCTGCATGAGGTATGATATCCCTACCAATAGGAGTATTGCTTTGTTTATCTCCTATACCCTATGGATTTCAAGATGGATCGCGGCGGCAAGGGAGCGAATCCCCGGGAACATAGATAATTATGTGACCGGGGTGAGTGCAGCCACAAAAGGCAACTTGAAAGATAACGGGTATATTAGACTTGCTGGCTTAGTTAATAACCCACTTATCTCACCATTAAGGGATCAGTAAACTTGATCCTTGCGTTGCCCGACTTTCCAGAATCTGATGTGCCCTTGTCGCTTCACTTAACGGGAACTTCTGATTTTCTGGTACGTCCACATTAATTTTGCCGTTGGCAATCAGATCAAATAATTCTTTGCTCGCCTCATCCAACTCTTCGCGCGTTGAAATATAGCCGGCGATAGAAGGGCGGGTAACAAACAGTGAACCTTTCTGATTTAAAATCCCCAAATCGACACCGGTAACTGGCCCGGATGCATTGCCAAAGCTAACCATCAACCCGTGGCGTTTCAGGCAATCCAGTGAATCCAGCCAGGTCGATTTACCAACAGAATCATAAACTACACCGACTTTTTCGCCGTTGGTGATTTCATAAATTCGTTCGACAATATTCTCACGGTTATAGTTAATAACCTGCCATGCACCGGCATCTTTAGCGCGTTGTACTTTCTCTTCAGAACCGACTGTTCCAATCAGTTTTGCACCCAAAGCTTTTGCCCATTGGCAGGCAATTAACCCAACGCCACCGGCGGCGGCATGAAACAAAAAGGGTTCGCCGGGCTGGATTTTGTAGGTACGGCGTAGAAGATAGTAGACTGTCAGCCCTTTTAGAAAAGAAGCAGCAGCTTGTTCGAAGGAGATGGTATCCGGCAGAACAGCGACTCTGTTTTCCGCGATATTATGCACTTCACTGTAAGCGCCTAAAGTTGATTGCGCATAAACTACACGGTCACCCACTTTTATGGTCGTCACAGCGGAACCCACTTTGGTCACTACGCCTGCGGCCTCAGTGCCCAAGCCGCTTGGTAATTGTGCCGGTGGATACAGCCCGCTACGAATATAAGTGTCGATGTAATTGATTCCAATCGCTCTATTTTCTACTTGTACTTCATTGTCAGCAGGAGCTTTGGGGGTGAATTCACAATATTGGAGAACTTCCGGGCCGCCAATAGAGGAAAATTCGATATGTTTTGCCATGACTCAACCTCATCAATGTAAGGGGAATGTATGCACGTAGTAATTGAATTCATTGTAAATGGGCTTTAATGTGCCAGAAATAATTACAAACTATATGTAATTACTCAAGGCACTTCATAGCGTATACTCTGTGCTGTTGTAAATTTATCAGTGGATTATTGCGGGATTCATGGCGGGAAAAAAATCAACTCACAACAAAATGGCTGAACCAAAAGATCGCCAAATGGAAGGGCTGAAACTTCCGCCACACTCTTTGGAAGCAGAGCAGTCTGTGTTAGGTGGTTTAATGCTAGATAACGAACGTTGGGATAATGTTTCCGAACGTGTTACTAGCAATGATTTTTTCAGCCGTCCACATCGGCGCATTTTTGCTGAAATGCAGCGGTTGCTGGAGATGGGTAACCCCATCGACCTGATTACATTATCGGAATCCCTTGAGCAGAGTGGAGAGCTGAATAATGTAGGGGGTTTTGCTTATCTGGCTGAATTATCTAAAAATACGCCAAGTGCAGCTAACATTAATGCTTATGCGGATATTGTCCGCGAACGTGCTGTTGTCCGCGAGATGATCGCTGTCGCGAATGAAATTGCAGATGCAGGTTATGATCCTCAAGGCAGGAGCAGCGAAGAATTATTAGATCTGGCTGAATCTCGGGTGTTCCAGATCGCTGAAAATCGTGCCAGCAAAGATGAAGGGCCGAAAGGAATAGAACAGATCCTTGAAGAAACCGTCGAGCGTATTGAACAACTCTATCAACGCCCTCATGATGGTGTAACCGGTGTTTCAACCGGTTATCAGGATCTGGATAAGAAAACCGCAGGTTTACAAAAGTCAGACTTGATCATTGTGGCTGCGCGCCCTTCTATGGGTAAAACCACGTTTGCCATGAACCTGTGTGAAAATGCAGCCATGATGCAGGACAAGCCTGTTTTGATCTTTAGTCTTGAGATGCCCGGCAACCAGATCATGATGCGTATGCTGGCGTCCCTTTCACGGGTGGATCAAACCCGTATCCGTACCGGTCAGCTTGATGATGAAGACTGGGCGCGGATCTCCAGTACGATGGGGATATTGCTGGAAAAGCGCAATATGTACATTGATGATTCGTCTGGCCTGACACCTACCGAAGTCCGTTCCCGAGCTCGGCGCGTCTTCCGTGAAAATGGTGGATTAAGTCTAATCATGATCGACTACCTGCAATTAATGCGGGTTCCGGCCTTATCCGATAATCGTACTTTGGAAATTGCGGAGATTTCCCGTTCACTCAAAGCCTTGGCTAAAGAGCTTCAAGTGCCGGTGGTTGCACTTTCTCAGCTCAATCGTAGCCTTGAACAGCGGGCAGATAAGCGCCCGGTTAACTCTGATTTACGTGAATCCGGCTCTATCGAGCAGGATGCCGACCTCATTATGTTTATCTATCGTGACGAGGTTTACCATGAGAATAGCGACATGAAAGGTGTGGCTGAAATCATTCTTGGTAAGCAGCGTAACGGCCCAATCGGTACAGTTCGTCTAACGTTTAATGGTCAATGGTCGCGGTTTGATAACTATGCCGGACCAAGTTATGACGACGAATAAGTATTAACTACCAAAGAATGAATAAATTTAAGGAATAGAATGAAAGCGGCAACCGCAATTATTGACCGCCGCGCTCTGCGACATAACTTGCAACGGGTAAGGGAGCTTGCACCTAAAAGCAATCTGATTGCAGTTGTGAAAGCAAACGCTTATGGCCACGGTTTACTGGAGACAGCACATACGCTGGACGATGCCGATTGTTTCGGTGTAGCGCGAATTGGTGAAGCATTGACATTGCGTCATGGTGGTATCGTTAAACCGATTCTGTTACTGGAAGGATGCTTCGATGCGGCTGACCTGCCAGTACTGGTTGCTAACCATATTGAAACTGTGGTTCACAGCATTGAACAGTTGGAAGCACTGGAGCAGGCTAAGTTATCTCATCCGGTAAAAGTATGGATGAAACTGGATAGCGGGATGCATCGCTTAGGTGTAAGGCCGGAAGATGCCGAAGAATTTTATCAACGGCTAAGTCGTTGTAAAAATGTACAGCAGCCTGTCAATATTGTCAGCCATTTTGGCCGTGCTGATGAGCCAACGGTAGACACAACTTGCCAGCAGATAGCTTGTTTTCAGGCTTTCTGTGCTGACAAACCGGGAGAAAAATCCATTGATGCATCGGGAGGTATCCTGTTGTGGCCGGAAGTCCATCAAGATTGGGTGCGCCCTGGGCTGATTATGTATGGTGTATCGCCATTGTCTGATAAAACGGCCGTGGATTTTAACCTGATCCCAGCAATGACCTTAAAGTCGAGCTTAATTGCTGTTCGTAAGCATAAAGCTGGTGAGTCGGTTGGCTATGGTGGGGCTTGGGTCAGTGAACGTGATACTTGTCTTGGGGTTGTGGCTATCGGTTATGGTGATGGTTATCCGCGCGGTGCGCCTTCGGGAACACCAATATATATTAATGGCCGAGAAGTGCCGATTGCTGGTCGTGTCTCGATGGATATGATCTCTGTTGATTTAGGGCCAGATGCGATAGATAAAGTGGGTGATGAAGTCGTGCTCTGGGGAGATGTGCTGCCGGTGGAACGGATTGCTGAATGCACTGGTATCATCACTTATGAGCTGGTGACCAAACTCACTTCCAGAGTAGTGATGGAATACCTGGACGAATAATGTTGTAGGTTATATTGTTTATTAAATAACTGACTGATAAGGAGTAGAGCCTGATGTTCCAGAATGTTGATGCTTATGCTGGTGATCCTATTCTTTCGCTGGCTGAAGAATTTCAAAAAGATCCTCGTGCGGAAAAAATTAATCTGAGCATCGGGCTGTATTACGATGAGCAGGGTGTGACTCCGCAATTGCAGGCCGTGGCTACCGCAGAAGAACAACTTAGAGCGTTGTCACAGACTGCTTCTCTTTATCTGCCGATGGAAGGATTGGAATCCTATCGTCTTGCGGTTCAGGAACTGTTATTTGGTAAAGATCATCCGGTGTTGAAACAACGGATAGTGGCAACGATTCAATCATTAGGCGGTTCTGGTGCCCTTAAAATTGGTGCTGATTTTCTGCGTCGCTATTTCCCTGATTCAGAAGTGTGGTGTAGTGATCCAACTTGGGAAAACCACGCAGCTATTTTTGCGGGGGCTGGTATTAAGGTGAACTATTACCCTTATTTTGATACACAGACTAAAGGGGTAAAATTTAATGAAATGCTGGAGACATTCAGGAAATTGCCGGCGAAAAGCATTATTGTGATGCACCCTTGTTGCCATAACCCAACCGGATCGGATCTGACCTATGATCAATGGGATCAAGTTGTTCAGATTGTTAAAGAGAGAGAATTACTGCCGTTCCTTGATCTTGCTTATCAGGGGCTTGCGGATGGTATGGAAAAAGATGCTTATGCTGTTCGTGCTATGGCGACAGCCAGTTTGCCTTGTCTGGTGAGCAACTCTTTCTCCAAAATATTTTCTATGTATGGTGAGCGAGTGGGTGGCTTGTCTGTTATTTGTGATGATGAACAGACCAAAGAGCGGGTATTGGGACAGTTGAAAGCGGGTGTGCGTCGCGTCTACTCTAGCCCACCAAATTTTGGTGCACGGGTTGTGGCGAAAGTACTGACTGATCCTGCTTTGAAGGCACAATGGTTGACAGAAGTTGAACATATGCGCTTGCGTATTTTGGAAATGCGCACGGTGCTGGTGGATGCTCTGAAAACTGCATTACCAGAGAAAAACTTTGAGTATTTCCTGAAGCAGCGCGGGATGTTCAGCTATACCGGTTTTAGCCAGAAACAGGTGGATCGCTTGCGCCAAGAATTTGCTGTTTATCTAGTCGGTAATGGCCGAGTCTGTATGGCGGGCGTCAACCATCGTAATGTTGCACGTATTGCTGAAACATTTGCGGCGGTAAATAAGTCATAAATTTTAATGTAAATGTTTTGCTATCGATGATAATGATCGACAATTTTGTAAGATAGCAGTAAACACCTCCTTAAAGCGCGCTACTTACGGTGCGCTTATTTTCCTTCCTAATATTAATTTAATGTGTCGAATTTATAGAAATTTCATTCACATATTCTTTTCAGTTTTCAATTCTATACTGAGTTAGTAACGAGTATTATTAATCTTAAATGGTGTTTATTTTTGTATAAATAATGACAATCATTATTGTTTGAGATCAATTTGTTTCTACTTTAATTATCTGTGTTTATATATGAAGTGAATTATGGGATTAAAATTAAACATTATATGATTTGATAGAAAAAAGAAAGAATTTATCGGCGAGGGTATTCTGGAGATCTGGTTAAAAATGGTTAAGTAATAGAAAAATTAGAACTTCCCATTGAAAATAATATTAATAATGGTAGGTTCGATGTAAAAAAATAATTTGTGCCAATCCTTGAGAATATTTTAATAATAAAATTGAAATAGATAAATGTTGGTATTAAATAATCATTAGACTATCGAAATAAATGGTCGTGAAGTTGTAATTTAAATTTAGTTACTTAAACCTTGCTGCGGCAAGGTTTAAGACTATTTGATGGAGATGTTTAAATGGCAACAAGTTCCAGATGTTTGCCCAAGGCATTTAACGCATTCGCGATAGTGTCAATTTTAGTGCTATGACTTAATGACACTATACGTTGAATTTCTTGTGGTCTAGTTCCCAATAACCGTGCAAGTTCCGCGTTGCTTGTTTTTGTTTGAAGCATCGTATTCAACAGTAAAACCTTAGCCGCTATACTGGCTGGTACTTCGACAAAAGCTTCACCTTTAGTCGATGGTGTTGGTATTTCGCGCCGGTCTTCAAAGTAGAAATCAAACGCAGTAACCAGAGCATCCTGCGCCATAGCTAATGCTTCTTCTCTGGTATCTCCGCCTGTTAAGGCTTCTGGGATATCTGGGAACATCACAGCCCAACCTGTTTCGTCATGTTCGAATTTTACTGGGTATCGCATATTTTTACTCAGTGAATTTATGCGAGTAACCAGCCCCTTGGGGCCGGTCTGTCATTTGATGCCTAGCTGTTTTAATATTAATTTCCTCAGTGGTTCTGGGATTTCTTTACTAGGGTGCCTTGGCATCGTGGTTTGCTTACCGTTCAGGAAAACTTTCAAGTGGTTAGTCCCATCTTTGAATTCTGCTCCTTGAGCTTTAAGCCACCGGCGAAACTCGCTTTGCTTCACTGCCTCCTCCTGTTTGTTTAACTTGAAAATAAATATAAACATTTTTGTTTATATCATCAAGAGGTTTATAAGCATTTTTGTTTATAAGCGTAATAAGAGTTATAAACATTTATACTTATTCTTTATAGGATGAAATCTGACGTGAAAATTATTCTAATTGCAGCGTATATAGTTTGTTCACGGATATTTTCGGCGATGAAATATGTTTTTTAATGTGAAACAGATCAATTTTTTATGAAACGTGTTTCAGATGGTGAAAATTATTTTTCACCATTTCAAGGTATACCCAAACATTTGTTAGCTTTCGACAAGGATTTACTTAGTGCTTTGTTTTATTGAATTTATTTCTAATATAGAACACCGGTTGATTATTAATATGCAAAAAAAAAAGATTTTTCAACAGGATTTAACTTGATGGTTATCACATAAAATAGAGTTGGTAACCCAGTTATAGACTCTTACGATCGTTCTCCCAACTTCGTTGCAAAGTAAAAAATCCCACTTTACTATTTTTCCTTTAACACATAAAACAAACGCGTGTTTAAGAACAAACAAGTGTCCAAAAATGACGAATCGGGAAAAACAAATATTGCAACTTCTGAGACGAGATCCGTTGATCCCACAGCAGGAAATTGCCGATATTTTAGGTATAAGTCGTTCCGGTGTTGCTGGCCATATTATGAATTTGATGAATAAGGGATATATAAAAGGGAAAGGTTATATTTTATCTGATCATAATTATGTGGTGACGGTTGGTTCTATTAATATGGATGTTTGCGGTTATGCATCGGGTAAACTTATTTATCAAGATTCTAACCCAGGAAAAATAAAATGTACCCCTGGTGGTGTAGGAAGAAATATTGCCCAAAATATCGCGTTATTAGGTAAAGAATGTCATCTTATTTCTGTTGTTGGCGATGATTTCTATGGTAGCACTTTACTGGATCAGGCCAGATGCGCAGGTGTTAATATCGACTACTGTTATAAGCTTTATGGTGAAAATACCTCGACATATGTCTCCTTATTAGATGACGGTGGGGAGATGTTGGTTGCCATTAATGACATGCATATTTTGGAAAAATTGACACCATCATTGTTAGCGAATCATTATGATCTTATTAAACATGCCGGCGTACTGGTTATTGATTGCAATTTATCTGAAGAAGCTTTGGTTTGGCTGTTGACTAATGCCGGAACGGTACCGGTATTTGTGGATACAGTATCCGCATTTAAAGCGCCTAAGATTAAAAACTGGCTTTCCTATATTCACACCTTAAAACCTAATTGTCTGGAGGCGGAAGCACTGAGTGGAATGAAAATTACCCAACCTACCGATGTTCCGGCAGTGGCGCGGTGGTTTCACGATCAAGGTGTGCAGCGGTTAGTGCTCAGCATGGGCGTAGAGGGTGTCTACTTTAGTGAAAGCGATGGTGTGGCAGGTTGGTCACTTCCCATCAGTATCAAGATTGTCAATGTAACAGGTGCTGGAGATGCCATGATGGCTGGGTTGGTGAACTGCTGGCTAGAAAATATGACGCTGGCAGAAAGTGTTCGTTTTGCTCAAGGGTGTTCCGCGCTCACGCTCTCTTGTGAACTTACCAATAATCCAAATCTGTCAAATGGCAGTGTCCAAAAACTGTTGGAATTACAATTATGAAAAATCATGCTATTAGCAATAAATATTTGGATATTTCCCCGGAAGTTGCAGAGGCTTTAGAGAATAACCGACCGGTTGTGGCGTTGGAATCGACCATTATTGCTCATGGAATGCCTTACCCGCAAAATGTCAAGACTGCGCTACAAATTGAACAGAAAATCAGAGAAAATGGCGCTGTTCCTGCAACAATTGCTGTTATCAATGGGATGATGAAAGCAGGTTTGTCGCATGAAGAAATAGAGTTTTTGGCTAGCGAAGGCGGCAAGATAACTAAAGTCAGTCGTCGTGATTTACCCTTTGTTATCGCGGCCGGAAAAAATGGCGCGACGACGGTTGCTTCTACCATGATTATTGCGGCAATGGCTGGGATTAGAATCTTCGCTACCGGCGGCATTGGTGGTGTGCACCGTGGAGCGGAACAGACTTTTGATATTTCTGCCGATTTACAGGAATTAGCGAAAACCAGTGTGGCGGTAGTCTGTGCTGGTGCTAAATCCATTTTGGATCTTGGCCTGACAACAGAATATCTTGAAACTCATGGTGTGCCGCTGATTGGCTATCAGACTCATGCTTTACCGGCGTTTTTCTGTCGTACCAGCCCATTTAACGTCAATATTCGTCTGGATTCCCCAGAACAGATAGCTCAGGCGATGGCAGTAAAATGGGATACAGGATTACAGGGCGGTTTAGTAGTTGCCAATCCGATCCCTGAACCATACGCCATGCCGGAAGCGGAGATCAATGCTGCTATCGAACAGGCAGTACGCGAATCCATAGAACAGAGAGTAAATGGCAAGGAGTGTACGCCATTTTTGTTATCCAGAGTGGCTGAATTAACTGGGGGTGATAGCTTGTCTGCCAATATTCAGTTGGTACTTAATAACGCTGAACTGGCAGCGAAAATTGCCTGTTGTTACTGGGAAAACAGTCGTTACAGAAAACAGAGAACAGGAAACTGAACACAGGAAAAAGGGGCTTAAATCGCCCCTGTTTGCAGATTATGCTTATTTCTTCAATATAGGTTTCAGGAAACGTGCAGTATGTGATTTCTCACATTTGGCGACCTCTTCTGGTGTACCAGAAATCAGAATCTCACCGCCGCCGCTACCTCCTTCTGGGCCAAGATCTACGATCCAGTCAGCGGTTTTAATCACATCAAGGTTATGTTCAATAACCACGATGGTATTCCCTTGATCGCGTAACTGATGCAGAACCGCTAATAGCTGCTGAATATCAGCAAAATGCAAACCTGTGGTTGGCTCATCAAGAATATATAACGTCTGCCCAGTTCCGCGTTTGGATAGTTCACGCGCCAGTTTTACTCGCTGCGCTTCACCACCTGATAACGTTGTTGCTGATTGACCCAGACGGATGTAAGAAAGACCGACGTCCATGAGAGTTTGTAGCTTACGGGCCAGAGCAGGAACTGCATCAAAGAATTCACGCGCTTCTTCGATCGTCATATCCAATACTTCATTGATATTCTTGCCCTTATATTTGACTTCCAGTGTTTCACGGTTATAACGCTTACCTTTGCACTGGTCACAAGGTACATAAATATCAGGCAAGAAGTGCATTTCTACCTTAATTACGCCATCACCTTGGCAAGCTTCACAGCGTCCACCTTTAACGTTAAAACTGAATCGTCCGGGTGTGTAACCACGGGCGCGTGATTCAGGTACGCCAGCGAATAATTCACGGACTGGTGTAAATACGCCGGTATAAGTTGCCGGGTTAGAGCGGGGAGTTCGGCCAATCGGGCTCTGGTCAATATCAATCACTTTATCGAAATGCTCTAGCCCTTGAATATCGATATAAGGGGCAGGGGTGATATTGGTCGCGCCATTTAACTGGCGTTGGGCAATCGGGAACAGCGTATCATTGATTAGCGTTGATTTACCGGAACCAGAAACCCCGGTAATACAAGTAAATAACCCAACTGGCAGATTGAACGTCACATTTTTCAGGTTATTACCTTTCGCTCCGATCAGTTTCAGCACCTTTTTCGGATCTGCCGGGATACGCTTCTCTGGGATGGCAATTTCACGCTCTCCACTCAGGAATTGGCCTGTTAGTGAATCTTTGCTCACCATAATATCTTTAACTGAGCCTTCCGCGACGATTTCACCACCATGTACGCCTGCGCCGGGGCCGATATCAATGATATGGTCGGCAGCTCGGATGGCATCTTCATCATGCTCAACCACAATCACGGTATTTCCCAGATTGCGCAAGTGGATTAGCGTTTCCAGCAGGCGTTCATTATCCCGCTGATGCAACCCGATAGAAGGTTCATCAAGTACATACATCACTCCCACTAAACCAGCGCCAATCTGGCTGGCAAGGCGGATACGTTGAGCTTCGCCGCCGGACAGGGTTTCGGCGGAACGAGAGAGCGTCAGATAATTCAGACCAACATTAACCAGGAATTTCAGACGGTCGCGGATCTCTTTCAGTACTTTTTCAGCAATTTGTGCACGTTGACCACTGAGTTTAATGTTTTGGAAAAAATCCATCGCATGGCCGATACTAAAATCTGAAATTTCCGGCAGAGTGGTATTCTCAATAAATACGTAACGGGCTTCTTTACGTAAGCGAGTTCCGTGGCAGGAAATACATGAACGATTACTAATATATTTCGCCAGTTCCTCCCGAACGGCGGTGGATTCCGTCTCTTTATAACGGCGCTCCATATTATGCAGTACACCTTCGAACGGATGGTTACGCACTGTAGTATCGCCACGGTCATTGGTGTATTTAAATTCGATGGATTGTTTACCGGAGCCGTACAACACTATTTTCTGAATATTGGCGCTGAGGGAATTGAAGGGCGCTTCGATATCGAATTTATAATGTTCTGCCAATGAACGTAGCATTTGGAAATAGTAGAAATTACGGCGATCCCAACCACGAATTGCACCGCCGGCCAGAGAGATATCACCATTTTGAATGACTCTATCAGGATCAAAAAATTGCTGAATGCCTAAACCATCACAAGTCGGGCAAGCACCGGCAGGATTGTTAAAAGAGAATAAGCGAGGTTCCAGTTCACTCATGCTGTAGCCACATGCAGGACATGCAAAGTTAGCAGAGAAAATCAGTTCTTCGACTGTATTATCATCTATATTGGCGACAATAGCGGTGCCGCCTGAAAGTTCCAGCGCAGTTTCAAAAGATTCAGCCAGGCGTTGTGCCAGATCGGCACGAACTTTAAAGCGATCAATGACCACTTCAATGGTGTGTTTTTTCTGTAATTCTAATTTCGGCGGATCAGATAGATCACAGACTTCACCGTCAATACGGGCGCGGATATAACCTTGTGCTGCCAGATTATCCAACAACTTAGTATGCTCGCCTTTCCGCTCTTTGACGATCGGTGCCAGCAACATCAGACGATGACCTTCTGGCAGTGTTAGCACATTATCCACCATTTGACTAACAGTCTGTGCCGTTAATGGAATATCGTGATCTGGGCAACGTGGTTCACCTACGCGGGCAAACAGCAAACGCAGATAATCATGAATTTCGGTAATAGTCCCCACGGTTGAACGTGGGTTATGGGAAGTCGATTTCTGCTCAATAGAAATAGCCGGGGATAATCCTTCAATATGGTCAACATCAGGTTTCTCCATCAGGGACAGAAACTGGCGCGCATAAGCTGAAAGTGATTCCACATAACGACGCTGCCCCTCGGCGTAAAGCGTATCAAATGCCAGAGAAGACTTACCTGAGCCGGACAAGCCCGTGATAACGATCAGCTTGTCTCGGGGAATTATCAGATTGATATTTTTGAGATTGTGGGTACGTGCGCCCCGAACTTCGATGTTGTCCATGAACCATTTCCCGGGTTATTCATACGTGCATAAATAATAATAAGTGAGTTATTATTACACAGAGTTGACTGATTAGATATACAGTATTTAAGTGAAATAATGTAATAAGTACGGAATTAAATTACGGTGAGCTTCGCAAAGTTCGTTCTAAAGCGGCTACGTTTCATTTTTAGTATCGCATGTTAAACTGTGTTGCTTAATAATTGTAGAAATTCATTTCATCAGGAGTATTCCCAATGGCCAGCAGAGGCATAAACAAAGTTATTTTAATCGGTAACCTGGGGCAAGACCCGGAAGTCCGCTATATGCCAAACGGCGGTGCAGTGACTAACATTACTCTGGCGACTTCTGAAAGCTGGCGCGATAAACAGACTGGCGAGATGAAAGAGAAGACTGAATGGCACCGGGTTGTTTTGTTTGGCAAACTGGCGGAAGTCGCGGGTGAATACCTGCGTAAAGGTTCACAGGTTTATATTGAAGGTTCTCTGCAAACCCGTAAATGGCAGGATCAGAACGGTCAAGAGCGTTACACCACGGAAGTAGTGGTAAACATGGGTGGTACCATGCAAATGTTGGGTGGTCGTGCTGGTGGTGGTAGTTTCCAGGATAGCCAACCGCAAGGCGGTGGTTGGGGACAGCCACAGCAGCCACAACCACAGCAACAATCTCAGCAGTTCAGCGGCGGCGGCGCTCCTTCGCGTCCAGCTCAATCCTCTGCTCCACAAAGCAATGAGCCACCAATGGATTTTGATGACGACATTCCGTTCTGAGTTCGATATTTTTCTTTATAAAACAAGTGATTATCATATTTCCTTATGATAATCATAGGCTGTTGGAGTGCCTATTGAGAGCCTGACTAATTCTTACTCAATCATGGGTTTGCACTTTGAAAGAGGTAGGAGAGTGTAGCATGTCAGGAAAAGGCTGGTTGCGGGGAAATAACCTACTTTGCGCCAGCCACTCTTGTTTTACATAAACAGATTCTTTTACCACAAAGTGGAGTTAATTTTTAATGAGGTCGCTGCCACAATTTGGGATCGCGAGGCGTTGTTGTCGCCACCCGAGACATAAGCGCCTTCATTGCGCCGGCCATTAATAAGGTAACCTTCTCTCCACGATTAGTTTTTTGTCTGCATTCCCAGGCCCGTACTCCTGCTTGTTGCACTTTAATGCCGATTTTACGATAGATACCATGAGCAGAAGCGATGACCCAGGCTGAACGCAAAGGTAAACCAACAAGTCCTGTTAGAGCGGAGGTATAATAAGACTCCGCTTCTACAATCAATCGGGATGCCACCCGAGCTAACGCAGGACGGTTTTCGGGATAAATAAGTGTGTCTGGCATTAGCCCTTCTTGGTAAAGCCATTCTAGCGGAAGATAGCAACGCCCGGCCTTCGCATCTTCAATAATATCCCGAGCAATGTTAGTTAACTGAAAAGCAATTCCTAGATCGCAGGCCCGATCCAGCACACTCGCCTCGCGAACCCCCATAACCCTCGCCATCATCAGCCCAACCACTCCCGCGACATGGTAGCAATATCTCAGAGTATCATCCAATGTTCTGTAAGGCTCACAGAGTACATCCATTGCGAACCCTTCCAAATGCTCGAAAGCCTGTTGTTGAGGGATTTCATTACTCAGAGCGACTGTCTGAAAGGCTGCAAAAGCAGGTTCGGTCATCGGCAAACCGTCATAAGCCTGTTTCGTCAGGGATTGCAGCATTTGAAGTTTCTCGCGGGCGCTATATTTATCAACACTGCTTATTTGTCTCCCCAGCTCTTGACCGTCTATTATATCATCACAATAACGGCACCAGGCGTACAGCATCATTGTGCTGTGTCGTGTTGCTGTATCGAAAAGTCGGGTGACACTGGCAAAACTTTTTGAGCCTTGCTCCATTATCTGAGTAACGTGTTTAAGTAGCGCGGGATTCATCTAGCGATATCCTCTAGCATCAATGTGGCTGTGGCTTTTGCTGATCCAATCACGCCGGGAATACCTGCTCCAGGATGCGTGCCTGCGCCGACAAGGTACAGATTATCAATGCGGCTGTCCCGATTGTGTGGTCGGAACCAAGCGCTTTGTGTCAGTAATGGTTCAAAGGAGAAGGCTGAACCTAGATGGGCATTGAGTTGGTCACGAAAATCAAATGGGGTAAAAATACGATGAACGACTAACTGCTTGAGCAGACCGGGCATATAGTACTTTTCCAGATACGCGAAAATACGGTCACGTAAGCGTGGCCCCTCTATATCCCAGTTTAAATTAGCTGTCCCCAAGTGTGGTACAGGGGCCAGAACGTAGTAACTTGCGCATCCTTGGGGAGCAAGGGATGGGTCAGTAACAGAGGGGGCATGAAGATAGAGTGAAAAATCTTCCGCCAGTCGATCATGATGAAAAATATCTTCGATGAGTTCCTTATAGCGTGGACCAAAGCAAACTGTATGATGGGCTAATTGCGCATGGTGATGGTTCAGGCCGAAATAAAGCACGAACAGTGAGTTGCTCATTTGTTTACGCACCAGTGTTCGGGCGCGGGTTATTCCGACCGGATGCTGACCCAACAGGTGCTTATAGGTATGAATAACATCGGCATTTGAAGCAACAACGTCACATGTCATATTTCGTCCATCAGTTAATTGGACGCCTGTGACCCGATTGTCATGGGTGGTGAAGTGTTCTACCTTTGCATTAAGCTCAATTTCTCCACCAATGTCAGTAAACAATTTCACCATTGCCTCAACCAGAGCGCTGGTTCCTCCACGCGGAAACCAGACTCCCCATTCTCGTTCCAGTGCGTGGATCAAAGTATAGATAGAAGATGCAGCAAAGGGGTTACCTCCTATCAATAGCGAGTGAAATGAAAATGCCTGGCGCAGGCTCTCATCCTTGATAAAGCGTGCCACCTGACTATAAACACTACGCCATGCGTGTAGACGTATCAACTGTGGAGCCGCATTCAACATGTCGCGAAAAGAGAGGAAGGGCACCGTTCCAAGTTTCAGGTAGCCTTCATTAAAGGCTTCCCGGGAATAGTCCAGAAAGCGTCGATACCCATTAACATCTTTTGGATTGAACGTATGGATTTGCGCTTCCAGATGTCGCTGATCATTGTCGTAATCAAACATCTTACCCGACTCCCAACAGAGCCGATAAAAAGGGCGTACGGGAAGTAAATCGACGTAATCAGCCATACGTCTACCAGCCTGTGTAAACAATTCTTCAATGACATTGGGAGCGGTGATTACGGTGGGGCCGGCATCAAAGGTGAACCCCTGTTCCTTATAAACATAAGCGCGTCCACCTGGTTTATCCCGTTGCTCCAAAATACATGTCGGAATCCCCGCGGACTGGAGCCTTATTGCCAGTGCCAGCCCACCAAAACCAGCACCAATTACCAGCGCTTTAATCATGATAAAAACCCTGAAGCTTCTTGTGTTGTTTAAACATTGCCTTTAAGGCACCCTTTATCGGCACTGGTGGTTTACCTATGAGAATCCGGGCCTTATCGACGGAATTAAGTTGCTCCGCATAAAAACGCGCAATCAGATCTGGGGAAAGTTGATAGAAACGTTGCATTACCTGCCAACGTTGTTGTGGCTCCCCAGCCAGGAAGAGCATGCGATTTAGAAGACGGAAAAAGCGCTGGTGTTGCCACTGCTGCCGTGCGTAATCCCTGAGGGTAATGAATAAGGAGGTATCGGTAAACTCCGGCAGAGCAACAATACGATCTGCCAACCGAATGGCGTGTGGCAGAGAGTAGCCTGTTGTGGGGTGAAACAAAGCTGCACGTAACCCACAGGTGGGCTGTCCTGCTAGCTGTGCCCAGAAAGAGGTAAAATCTCCCGTAAGTGTAATTGGAAGACAACCGCTCTCTTCTCGAATGAGTTTACCCAGTTTCCAGCCATGTTTTTTCGCGTACTCTGCGATAGTAGCCTGCGACAAAGCCTTATCAGGTGGCCCCTGATCAACGTAATGAGTGTCCTCTATCAGCAGACGAGTTGAGGTGAACGGCAGGACATAGATAAATCGATAACCTGTATCCTGCCCCACACTGGTATCCATTAAAATCGGGTGGGTTAAAAAGTGCGACTCTTCCAGCTCCCATTCCTGACCAAAAAATGCCTGGGTACCACTCCCCATAAATGGTCCTGGTCGCCAGCCTCTCCCATCAATGACTGCGCCTGCACTTAGAGACGTGCCGTCTTGTAAGTAGACTTTCTGTGGAGTCAGATCCTGTACCAATAAATCAGTCTGTATACGCTCGCCCAAATACGCATGGAGTGTGTTTGCAAAGTGTTGGGATGTGATACTGAAATATGAATGTGGCAATGTGCGTTGAAATGCTGGAAAAATGACGTCGTAACCTGACCAGTGATAGGTGATCAGCGGCGCGATCCACCTATGTTCCTCCTCAGTAAGATCATGTTGATGAAATGACCACGTGTGATTGCCTCCTATTGTTTCTGCGCTTTCAATAAGCAACACTCGCAAATGTGGTTTACACTGCTGGAAACGCATTGCGATCAGTCCGTTGGCCAATCCTCCTCCCACCAAAATCAGATCCCAGTCGTACATCATTTTGTTGATCCTCCGACAATCACAAAGTTATTAACCTCACCAAGAGTCACATCCATCACGGAAATTCGTGTTTGTTGAAAGAGATTTAAGATATTCAGTCATAGCGAAGGCTCATGTTGGTAGCAAAATAGCTGTACGCAGCGCAGCAATATCGGCGCTCCCTGTGCAAAAGCAGGCGATTTTTATCTGCTCAATAATTAATTGGAAATGTTCTATAACTGCATCAGTGGAGAGGGCTGCGCTATGTATGACGGCAGCGGCTTGGCCGACCAATTGTGCCCCCATGCAATAAGCTTTGGCAGCATCAACACCATTTCTGATACCGCCAGAGGCGATCAGTGGCATATTTGGAAGTGCCTCGCGTATTTCACGCAGTGCTGTCGCGGTCGGAATTCCCCAGTCAGCAAATGCCATAGCTAATGCGCGGTGATACGGTGTGGATGCTCGTTCTGCTTCAATCGCTGCCCAACTGGTTCCCCCAGCCCCGGCTATATCCAGCATACTGACTCCAGCTTCTGCCAATTGGCGTGCGACAGGAAGCGATAAACCTGAACCTACTTCTTTAACAATTATAGGAACCCCAAGTTTTGTTACGAGTTGTTCAATAGCATATAGAATATGGCACCAGTTACGGTCTCCTTCCTGTTGCAGCGCCTCCTGTAGCGGATTCAGATGGATAATTAGAGCATCGGCTTCAATCATCTGTACTGCTCGCAGAGCATAATTAAACCCACGCTCGCCACGAATTTGGGCTGCCCCGAGATTAGCGAAAAGGGGAATATCAGGAGCTATCTGGCGTAGTGAGCGACTAAGCCCATCGTTTGCTTCATTTTCAAGAGCAACACGTTGCGACCCGACCCCCATTGAAATTCCCAGTACTTGAGCTGCTTCTGCAAGATGATGATTAATCGCATGAGCACGATGAACCCCTCCGGTCATAGAGCTTATGAGCAGTGGTGCCTGCAAAATTTTTCCAAAGAGGGAACACTTAAGATCTATACTGTCTAGATCCAATTCTGGCAGAGCACAATGCTGAAATCGCCACTCAGCAAACCCCGTACTTACTTGGGACTCAGTTTGAGGAGGACGGAATATAATATCCAGATGCTCATTCTTGCGCTGAGTGTGATCGATCTTTTTCATTTTTTTCGGGCCAAGGTTGAAATTAATTAAACATCGCAATATTTTTATCAAACCAGTGTCGTATAAAATATCGTGAAGCTAAATTTCTGCGATACACCACCGCCAAATATTTATCAATGTATCTGATGTGCCTGCGTAATTGTTTATGCACTTTAGATTTTCCGAGCAGCGTAACCATTGTTAACTTTTCCTTATCCTGATACATATCTTTCCCTGTATTATTCAAGTCATCGCTCAAGTCATCCAGTAATTGAAACGCTTGCCCCAGATGTTGTGATACATGACGCAATGCTTGGCGAATTATATCAGGTGCATTCACAGCAATTGCTGCTAACTGAAATGTTGTGTCGAAAAGCAAACCCGTTTTTAAATCGTTGGTGGTAGCAATGGCATGATAATTACCAGCACATAATGTATTGTTCAGATCGCGAAACTGCCCTTGGACAAGACCGTTTAAACCCACTGCATGGGAAAGTATGGCGACAGCAGCAGATTTATCGTATTCAGAAAGGTTTGTTTCTACAATGAGGCCAAAAGCCCGGCTCAGCAAGGCTACAGCCGCTAGGATCGCTACACTTTCACCATACTGCCGATGAATAGCCGGGCGTCCGCGCCGATACTCGGCATTATCCATACAGGGAAGATCGTCTAAAATTAATGAGGCTGCATGCACTATTTCAATTGCGGATGCCAGTTGTAGAAAGTCAGTCTTCCTAGGGTTTTCTCCAAGATCCAGGACTATGAGTAGCAATAAGAGGGGGCGGACACGTTTTCCAGAAACTAGTGTACTTTCTCGCATGGCTGCGCAGACTTTATCATCTGGCGCTCCTGAAGGAAGTACCAGTTCTAGGTGCTGTTGTAGCGCACTCTGTAGCTCCAGTAATGTCTCTTCGTAATTCATAGCTCGTGCAGTACTGACGTTCATAAATATTTCCCAAATCACGTAAATAATTTCGCTAAGCCATTTGAAAAACAATGATAAGCTTATTATTACAATAGGCTTCCGGCTTATAGCATAACTTCATTTATCCAGCAGTGATGCATTCCCATTGGAATATGGTGCGGCAAACGTAATCTGCACGCCATTGAGAGATCATCAGCATTTAAAACTACGACATCTGTACAGTGCAATTTTTCGACATAAACCTTAAAAATAAGCCAACCATCATCTTCTTTAACCGCACCCGGTTTGGCTACAAAAACAGGTTCTTCCGGAAAATCATTATCAAAACTGTGGCTTAATACACTCTTATCAAAACAATCAAATTTAATTATTGATCTCCCTTCACTTTCAGAATCCCCCCAACAAACGAACCAGGCATATCTGTGCTGTCTACCACAGACTGTAGGGTTTATGGCTGGGAAATCAGTATTCCCCCTGAATAAAATTTCTTTATCAACATTCCCGGATGCAGTGCATAAAGTAAAACGACAAAGTTCTGAACTATTATTTTTAAATATGTTCTGTGTAAATACTGGGAATGACCTCCAAAATGAGGCGTCGAAAATCACATTTCCATCGGCATCTTCATAACCATTTGCGAAATGAAAAATAAATCCAGGAACTGCATCATAGAATTTCGCATCATGGCATTCTCTTGAAACTAAAAGAACCCGGCCATCTTCACTTTCACGTGAATTCATGGATGCAAGGATGCTTTCATTGCCAATTACATTCCTCAACTTAAGATTGATATGCGGCCCACCTAAAAAAAATAAAAAGTAATTTTTTGTCACTATGAAATCATGAATTAAATACCTTTTCTTAAGCGGAATGTTGCGTATAACCATCATGTCGCCGGCACTGTCTATTTTGTATAGCGTCAACTTAGATCCAATACCATATGTCACACCAAATCCATACAAATTATCATCGTTTGGTATTTTTTTAGGATGTGCTGTAAATGGTACTTCACGAAGGTTAAGTTTGGGAAGGAAAGAAAATCGTGCTCTTAGCTTTCCAGAAAAGTCATATTTTGAAATTGTCTCAAGAGTTACCGGATTAATTAAATGTGGCATCCCTCCTTCCCATAACGCCAGAAGTTTATGAGAGTGATACACAATATTTGTATTTGCTGGATTTTTAATAATAAAAAATCTCATCCTGAGTTTTAGTTTTCTGGGGACTGTTCCAATCGAGCGATACAGTAACCTTTGAGCTTCTTCCTCTTTTAAATATTCCTTTGTTAACACATGTCTGTTTCTATAGAATATCCCATTATCACTGAACGTTATTTTAAATATCATCCCATCCCCATCAAATGGATGATTATAATATTCGTCTCCTCTATGCAGGCGACCGGGACCAATTCTAAAGAAAGTACCTTTTAACTCTGAAGGAACCTCTCCCTCAATAGGAACTAATTTTGAATCAAGTTCCTCCAACTGAGATTGAAAGGGGTTAATATGGTTTTTCGAGAATACAACGTTGCTCAAGTCTTCACCTCTATATTTCCAACCGAATAATAGGTAATGATTTAATACCGGAGCTCTATAAGAAGATATAACTATACTAAAATAACAGTACTGTATTGAAGATGAACAGAACTATTTTTTTCCAAAGGGATTTTTGTAACTGAAATCACGAGGAAGAATTTTTCTATAACTATAAACAGTAACACACCTTTGGTGTGATGGCGTACATGTAGAAGGGTGACTGAAACATTAGGAGTAACGCCAGATAAACGTGTACTCAGGCTTGGAACATGAGAGAGTGCAAGCATGAACTGTTCCCCAAATGTTGGACACCAACCCGTACATAGGGAGACAGTTTAAAAATGGAAGGTTTATGTATACCTTATAGATTTCAAGATGCATCGCGGCGGCAAGGGAGCGAATCCCCGGGAGCATAGAAAACTATGTGACCGGGGTGAGTGAGTACAGCCAACAAAGAGGCAACTTGAAAGATGACGGGTATATATTACAAAATATCGATCAAACCAAGATCATTGCTTAATGTCGTGCCACTAATATTATAGCTGGCAAGTACTTGGCTTCCTTTTTTGTATAAAAAAGCTTTACGGGCTTCATTATCATTTCCCCATACTACAAACACATGCATAAAAACTATTGAGCCATCAGGAACTCCAAGATCGCCAGGGTCAACAGTATCTGTTAATCCAAGAGTAATATTATTACCTTGTTTACTTAAATGCTTTTCGCCGTCGCCATCCATATAACTAAATTGGATTCTTGCAACAAATCCACCTGAATTTTTAAGACTCATCTTGCCAATTTCTTGTAATGTCATTACAGTCTCCTTTTGAGAAAAAATTAATAACATTTAGCTATTCAATTACATAAGCCGTCTAAGATATGTTAAATAAAAGTAAATCTTAATCTGTGAAATAAATAACACATTAAAACCACTAGGACAAATAATTGTTATGTGTGTTTTATAAAAAACAAAAATTATTTTAACAAGGACTAAAATGAGTAATTTTCTTTCATTAGATATGTAATATGGTTCCTATTTTTTCTTTACAACACAATAAAATGAGATATTTATTTTTATACAACATGACTTTATTGTTTTGATTAGTAATAATTTCAATTTATAATGCTTAGTGGTTTTGCATGGTAATTGCAACATAATTACACCGTGAGTAAATAATTTCGTGTTTCTTTAATAACTTATTAGATGTTTTATATCCTGATCTTTTCTCGGTAGATTATCTCATTGGTTTATGACAATGATTTATTTCTTAACATTTAATTAAAGTCTGTATATTTGCATAATAAGCTAAAATGACTTTATCTAAAATTATAAGATAATTTTTTAATTTAAAAATAATTCATTAGGTGTTTAATATCCTAATTCCTGATGTGGGAGATTATTCAGTTTATTCATAACGAATCTTATTTTCCATTTTGTCACCGATAAAAAGTTTGTTCCTAATATCTTCTTCCCTTATTAAGCTATTCGAGTAACTCCTCATAAAGTTGTTGCAAGATTTGGTGGGATGCCGCTGGAGAACGCACTTCAAACCAGCGGCCTGCTCTACAGGATTGGCCCAAGGTAAATAGGGAAAAAATTTCTTTACTACCTTGTTAACCTAGGGCTTTTTGTCTGAATTCGTATGTAATTTATTGATTATCAGAACAAGTTCCCTTCAATACGTTGGCATGATATGCGATATGCTCGCCGATAAAACTGGCGACGAAATAGTAGCTATGATCATAACCGGTGCGTAGGTTCAGCGTGTAGGAATGCCCACTGTTTTCGCATACATTCTTCAACAGCTCAGGACGTAATTGCTCTTCAAGAAATGGGTCGTCGGTACCGATATCAATTAGCATATGCAATGATTTGGCACTATTGGTTAGCAGCTCGATTGTGTCATAGGCTTTCCATGTGTCACGATCTTCGCCCAGATAAGCACGAAAAGCTTTTTCTCCCCAAGGAACCTGAGAGGGAGCAACAATCGGTGAAAAGGCCGATACGCTGTGGTAACGATCTGGATTGCGTAGCGCGATCATCAGTGCGCCATGACCGCCCATAGAATGACCACTGATGGCCCGAGCGGTTGTTACCGGAAAGTGTGCTTCGATCAGTATTGGTAGCTCTGACACCACATAATCATACATGCGATAGTGCGGTGCCCAAGGATCTTGTGTTGCGTTGAGGTAAAAACCGGCTCCCTGACCCAAATCATAGGCGTCATCATCTGCAACTTTCTCACCGCGAGGGCTGGTATCTGGGGCGACAAGGATAATACCCTGTTCGGCTGCGTAGCGTTGAGCTCCCGCTTTTGTGATGAAATTCTGTTCATTACATGTTAAGCCTGAGAGCCAATACAGCACCGGTAATTTTTGATGTTCAGCCTGAGGAGGAAGGTAGACTGCAAAATTCATGGTACAGCCAAGCACGGTCGATTCATGCTGATAAACATCCTGCCATCCCCCAAAACAAGCGTGGCGTTCAATCCTCTCCATTCTTTTTCCTCTCTGTAAAACTTACAGGTTCACTCATTTGACGGTGAACCTGAGGCTATCGTTTCCTGTTTTGTTAAAAACCGCTTATTACAGCATGGTCTTTAACTCCCTTAGAACAGCTTAGTAATGGATAACTGTACGAATGGATTTTCCCTCATGCATTAGATCGAATGCTTCATTGATGCGTTCGAGCGGCAAGGTGTGAGTCACAAAAGGCTTTAACTCAATTTCACCTTTCATTGCCTCTTCCACCATTTTAGGCAATTGACTGCGGCCTTTGACACCACCAAAGGCGGTGCCTCGCCACGAACGACCAGTGACCAGTTGGAATGGTCGGGTTGATATTTCTTGTCCTGCGCCGGCCACACCGATAATCACTGATTGCCCCCAACCACGGTGTGCGCTTTCGAGCGCGGCACGCATCACATTGACATTACCAATACACTCAAAGGTATGATCCACTCCCCATTCCGTCATCTCGATAATGACTTGTTGAATAGGTTTGTCGTAATCATTTGGGTTCAGGCAGTCGGTTGCACCGAACTGTCTTGCCAGCTCAAATTTTGCCGGATTTGTATCGATGGCAATGATCCTGCCAGCTTTTACCTGACGAGCGCCTTGGATCACGGCAAGGCCAATGCCGCCGAGCCCAAAGACGGCAACGGAATCACCGGACTGTACTTTAGCGGTATTATGCACGGCACCGATGCCGGTAGTGACACCGCAACCCAGTAGGCACACTTCCTCATGATTTGCTGCTGGGTTGATTTTTGCCAGTGATACTTCGGCTACGACTGTGTATTCGCTGAATGTGGAGCATCCCATATAATGATAAATAGGCTGCCCTTTGTAGGAAAAACGGGTTGTGCCGTCCGGCATTACGCCTTTTCCTTGAGTTGCTCGCACGGACACACACAGATTGGTTTTTCCTGATTTGCAGAACAGGCACTCTCCGCATTCTGCGGTATAAAGAGGGATAACGTGATCACCGGGTTTGACGCTGGTGACGCCTTCACCAACCTCAATGACTACGCCGGCACCTTCATGCCCGAGTATGACAGGAAAAACGCCCTCCGGATCATCCCCTGACAGGGTGAAGGCATCCGTATGACACACACCGGTATGACTGATTTTGACCAGCACTTCACCGGCTTGGGGCGGGGCTACATCGATTTCAACGACTTCAAGGGGACGGCCCGGTCCGAATGCAACAGCAGCTCTTGATTTCATAAATTCTCCTTCTGAATAGACAGTGCTACGCGTTTGCGGATACAGATTAATAAAGTCAATCGGGTTATCAGCGAAGATATCTTTGTAATAGTTTGTTAAGAATATGATTTCGCATCTGTAGAAATGGTACAAAAATTTTAACATTAATACGTGTTTTGAAAATAGCTTACTAGAGATAATTGGAAAACTATGATTAGTCATGGTCATAGATGTCCTTTCAGGAAAAGGCGGGCTGTGGAGAAAAACTTAACTTTGCACCGGCTATTGCGAGTTCCATAATATTCAATATAGTTCTACTGGCTGGCAAAGTATTGGTTAAGCAATAAGATTCTTGGGAGTTATTCACTAAATAAGCTAGAGGTGTTTACTAGACTAAGGGGAGTCCAATGTTTCCACAGAGTTAAATTTCTAGTTTTATCAGGTGTGCTGTAATTGAAGGGATAAGATGTGAAATGTAATTAATTTATAAAAAATCCCTCATAAATAGAGTGCCTATATGTATTACGCAACATCGATCAAGCCGAGATAATTATTTAATGTCGTACCATTGATAACATAACTCGCAGTCAATTGACTTCCTTTTTTGTATAAAAAAGTTTGACGAGCTTCATTATCATTTCCCCATACTACAGACACATGCATAAAAATCATTGCCCCATCAGGAACACCAAGAGCGCTTGGGTCAGCAGTTTTTGTTGCGCCAAGATTAATATCATTACCTTTATTACTTAAATGCTTTTCACCGTCGCCATCCATATAACTAAATTAGATTCTAGCAATAAATCCACCTGAGTTTTTAAGACTCATCTTTCCAATTTCTTGTAATGCCATAACAGTCTCCTATTGGTATTTTGGAGAAAACAAAAATCATCTTAATTAGCACGAAAAATAAGTAATTTTTTTGTTAGGTGTTTAATATAGTCACCATTTTTTCTTTATAATGCCAATCTAATGAGATATTTTTTATATAATAATATTTTCATTTTTTTGATTGGTATGGTGATACCGCTGTGCTGTGGGTTGCGCAGAAGGCCAGCTCCACTGCTCGTTGGGTTTTATCTTGATCTTTTGGTTAAGTAACCAGAGGATGGCAACCGTCTCGTGTAGTTGTTCCGGAATATTTCAGCATAAAACTGCTTTTCTGTGGAGAAAGCTCGCTCAGTGGTTTTTAGCCCCGACAACATCATACGCTCCCGCAGTTACTGGCTGAATGGATTTGTTGATCTGTATCTCCTACACCCATCAAGGTTAAAAAAATTTCATTTTTTAACGTAAAAAAGATACTATTCGTTTAAAAATACGTAATTTATTACGTAAATTCAATACTAAGTTAGCCAGGAAGCAAGCATGGTATATTTTGATACAGACTATTTCTACTCATTCCCCGCAGTGCGTGGTGTTCAGGCTGGACGACCGTTCTATATCGCCACTTGCCCGATGCGCATTATTCCTAAGATTTTCAGTTTTGATGAGAATGAAGTGCCTCCTGAATTACGAGCACAACGTACACTGAACAAAGCTCGTATCCCTGAGATGGTTCGTTACTTGCTTGAAAATCCGAGGGACTATGTATTCTCGGCCTTAACTGCATCTATAGCTGTTGATGTACAGTTTGATGAATTTCCGAGGTCTAACAACCTCGGGACATTGCGTGTTCCCATGGAAGCACAAATTTTAATCAATGATGGTCAGCACCGTCGTAAAGCGATTGAGGATGCATTGGAAGAGCGCCCTGAGTTAGGACAGGATAATATTCCGGTCCTGTTTTTTGTGGATGAAGGGCTTAAACGAAGCCAACAAATGTTTGCTGATCTGAATAAATACGCCATCAGACCAAGCCCTTCGCTTTCAACACTTTACGACCACCGGGATATTAGCTCAAACCTAGCTCGTTATCTGGCAATGTCTGTAGAACCCTTTATTGGATTAACAGAGCTAGAAAAGTCCAGCATAAGCACATTGTCTAATAAATTGTTTACATTGAGTAGCATTAAACAAGCTACCCGAGCTCTGTTAGGGCGAGACCCCAGAGATAGTGATATTGAAGAAAGCACCCACATTGCTACTCTATACTGGCAGACCATTTTTCAGGTTATGCCTGACTGGCAACTTGCAGCCAAAAAAGAAGTGTCTCCGGCACAGTTACGCCAAGAATTTGTTCATGCGCATGGTATCGGCCTCCAAGCTCTGGGGTTACTGGGACGTAGCTTGCTACTTGAAGCACCGGAGGACTGGCAACACAAAATCACCAGTCTTAAATTATTTGACTGGCGTAAAAGTAATCCCGAACTAATCAAGCGTGCGATGCAACACGGAAAACTAAGTAAAACCAATACCGCTATTCAGCTAACCTGCAATGCGCTGAAAACCGCACTTTCACTCCCTCTTACTCCGGAAGAGCAAGAGCTCGAAGCTCAAATGGTTGTCTCATGAGTAAACTGATTCAAGCCCACGATCTGGGTGATTTTGAAGATTTTATTAACGATGAAAAATTTGCCGGACGACCTCTGGCAGAATATGTTTCCGAAGTGCAACGCATCTATTGTACAGACAAACGTCCATGGGTAATTGGTTATAGTGGTGGGAAAGACTCCAGTGCAGTTATAACACTGGTTTATCTGGCATTGTTGGGGCTTCCACCAGAAATGCGCAATAAAGATGTTTTTGTTGTGTCATCAGATACATTGGTGGAAACACCTGTTGTAGTCGATTTGATCAAGAAAACTATGCAACAAATAGAGTCGGGAGCAAGACGAGATGGGCTACCGATAACGCAACATCCAGTCATGCCGAAAACTAATGAAACATTCTGGGTTAACCTACTTGGTAAAGGCTATCCAGCACCGACCCGCAGTTTCCGCTGGTGTACTGAGCGCATGAAAATCAATCCGGTAAGTGATTTTATTAAAGAGAAAGTCAGCCAATTTGATGAAGTTATCGTTGTTTTGGGGTCTCGCAGTAGTGAAAGTGCATCGCGTGCACAGGTTATCGCAAAACACAAAATTGATGGTTCTCGCCTTGCTCGGCATACTACTCTGCCTAACGCATTCATCTATACGCCTATCGACACTTGGGATGTGGAAGATGTATGGAAATTACTGCGAGGCGCATACCGCTATGCACCAGACGACATTGAAGAGTGGGAAAGCCCATGGGGGGGGAATAATCGTCCTTTGTGGACTTTATACATGGATTCTTCCGCGCAAGGTGAGTGTCCCTTAGTGATTGATGATAGTACTCCTTCATGTGGGAATTCTCGCTTTGGTTGCTGGACATGCACAGTTGTAACAAAAGATAAAGCAATGGAAAGCCTAATCCAGAATGGAGAAGATTGGATGATGCCCTTGCTCAAATTCCGCGATCTATTGGCTTTTACTACCGATCCTGAGCAAAAGGATACTTTCCGCAATTATAAGCGTAGAACAGGTAAAGTTAGTTATCAGTATGCAAAGGAAGGTGAGGATTTTAGTGCGGAACGCAAGCATGTACCTGGGCCTTATTGGTTGAAATACCGGCAACAGTGGCTGAAAGAACTACTGGGAATTGAGCGTGATTTAAACGCTAAGGGATATCAAATTACCCTAATTACAGAACCTGAACTTCACGCTATTCGACAAGAATGGTTGAAAGATCCCAATGAGCCTGACTGGTACGATTCATTACCAGGTATCTATCGCTATGTATATCAACGTGATTTAGATTGGGTTATTGATGACCAATCTCGTTTTGATGCTAGTGATGCTGATTTACTGGTACAAATAGCACAGGGATTTGATGTTGTACCTGAGATGGTGATGAAGCTGATTGAGCTGGAAGTTTCAATGGAAGGATTGAGCCGACGTCAGGGGATTTTTGATAAATTAGGCAACATCTTGAAGCAGGACTGGGGAAGCTTGGAAGAGATACAACAGAAGCAGGCAACATTACAGAAACGCAATGAACGTGATATTCATCAGGAAGAAGTACAAAAACTTGAAGCTGAACTTCAAGTTTTGCAGCGCAGAATTATAGCTGCTGGAGAATTATCTATGCACACTAATGAGGTAAAATAGAGTGTTAATTAAGCAATTGGTGCTGCATAATTTCCGGGTATTCAATGGTACTCATATTGTCGATTTGGCTCCCAGAAAGCGTCCTAACGACAGTAATAATCGCCCTATTGTGTTGTTTGGCGGTTTAAATGGTGCTGGGAAAACATCAATTCTGACAGCTATCAGGTTAGCTTTGTATGGCCGACTGGCGTTTGGCCATGCAGTCCAGCAACAAGAGTATATCGAACAGCTTAGTGCTTTGATTCATAAAGGGGCTGACTGTATTCAAAACCCAGAAGAAGCATCAGTAGAGCTGACTTTTACTTATAATAAAGGTGGCAAAGAAGCTGAATTTACTGTAACTCGTACATGGCAAAAAGGTAAAAAAGATCGTCTTGTTCTACAACAAGATGAGCATATACTCAGTGAAATGAATTACGAACAATGCCAAGGGTTTTTGAACGAATTAATCCCTCATGGTATTGCCGATCTTTTCTTTTTTGACGGAGAGAAAATTGCAGAACTGGCAGAAGATGAATCTGGCAACATCTTACGTACTGCTGTGCGCCGCCTGCTGGGACTAGATCTCATTGCTAAACTTCGCAATGATTTAGTTATATTTGTAAAGCGTCAACAGTCCAATCAATTAGATGGTACTGATCAACAGCAACTTATGGCACTGGAAACTCAAATTAAAGAGTTATCCCTCCGGACGGAAAAGTATCTGGAAAATGCAGATTTTGTTAAGGCTCGCATTGAGTTACTAACCAAAGATATCACTCGATATGAAGGTTTGCTAAATGCACAAGGCGGTGCTTTCGCACAAACTAAGGCACAGGAAAAACATAAAGTTGAAACATTGTTAAAAGAAAAGGATCACCTTGAGAAAGTCTTACGCCAGGAATGTGACGGCTTGCTGCCCTATGCTTTAGCACCACGGATATTGTCCAGGTTACTTAAACAAATTTCTGATGAAGCAAAAATCAAGCAGGCGAAGAGTTTCGAAAAAGAGCTTGTTAAGTTTTTGGAGCAACTTAAGCAAGATATCGCTTTACGATCCAGTACTACTAGCAAAATTGCTGTTGAAGCTATCACGGATAATTTGCATGATTATATGTCTGCCAAACCTAACGGAGATTTATTGTTTGATATCTCTGAACGTGAAGCAGGCATGCTACAGCAGTCTATTGAACAAGGTAGTAAAAAGGCATGGAAAAGGTTTGATCTTTATAGAAACCAACTGGCCGATATTGAGCAGCAACTGGAACAAGCGGCTGCTAATATTGCTCGGGCACCAGAAGATGATCAATTGATTGATATTTTTCAGAAACTACGCGAATTTGATCAGCAACGTGAAGCTCAGCGTCAAAAATATTGTTCGTTACTGGAAGAGGCTAAAAGAACAAAACAGCAACAGCTGGATTATGTCCGTCGAGTACAAAAAGTACATGACATTGCCCGTACTCAACATGGTCTTTCCAGTGCATTTAAAAATGCGCAAGAAACTATTAATTTGCTTAATTGCTACAGCGACGTTTTGACACAAGCACGAGTAAAAACACTCACAAAAAACTTCGAAGTTGCTTATCAGAAACTAGCTCGTAAAGAGGACTTACAACTTCATGCTCACATCAATTCGGATACCTTTGATGTTGAATTAGTGGATGAAAATAAGTCGATTATTAATCGTAAATCTCTCTCTGCGGGAGAAAAACAAATCTACGCTATCGCGATTCTCGAAGCACTAGCTAAAACGTCTGGACGAGACCTACCTGTCATTATAGATACCCCTTTGGGGCGTCTTGATTCTAAGCATAGGGATAAATTGATTAATTACTACTTTCCTTATGCCAGTCATCAAGTAGTATTATTGTCCACTGATACAGAAGTCGATGAACGTTACTTTGTCGATCAGCTGCGTGATGATATTTCGCATGCGTATGAGATTATATTTAATGCCCACACTAAATCATCTTCTCTAAAACCTGGCTATTTCTGGAAATTGACTAAGGAGGTCATATGATGCTTCCTAATCGAATGCAACTTAGTCGCCAGACTGAAGATCAACTTAAGCGGTTGAAAATTTATACTGGTTTAACGCCCAATGTTTCTGCTCGTTTAGCTTTTTTCTGTTCAGTGGAAGGGGGATTCCGCTACTTTCCAGCAGGAGATAGCAAAAAGTTAGACGGTACATTAGTGCTAGATAAAATCACTTGGTTAGGTGAAACACTCCAAGTCACTGAGCTGGTATTGAAAATGCTTTATCCTCATTTGGAACAAAAAGAGTTAATTAAGGCATGGGCAGCACACATTGAGGATGGGATTGCCGCATTACGAAATTATCGTAGTTTAAGGGATTTTGTTCAGGGAATTTCTGCTTAGGTGTAGTTCAGTAAAAGTACCATCTACCTATATGGTTAGATGGTACTTTATTGCAACTTAATAATGTTTTGATATTGTTTTCAACTACAGCATTACAGTTTAAATAATCAAAAAAATCATTCAAAAGTTATTATAAACCCTATGTTTTCCAAAGAAAGAGTACTAATGACAGGATTTAATGATATGTTTTTACTAGATGAAATAATGGGTTAAATATCTATATAAAGAATCACTATCATAATTTTTATAGTTATGCTGACTAATATTTAATTAGCGAAAGATATTTATCTGAAAAGATAACTAATAAAAAGTTGACCGGAGTTTTATAAATAAATGTACCTAATATTATTACAATTTTGCCAGTCCATATTTTGCCCTGGAAAAGGTGAGGCAACCACCATAAACTGACGGACGCCCTGTTGTAACTGCCAGAGATATTTTCGTTGATGATTGAGAGTCACTGTTTCGTGCAGAATTAACTATAGTAATTCGATTTTATTCATCCACGGAGAATAAACTGGTTGGTAAGGCAATGTGAACTTCGGGTTTTTTGTCAGCCATAACTGGACCTAATGATTTTTGTGAATAGTAAAATTATCGGCTATCTGGGTTATTGTTTTCGCTCGGCGGTAAGTCCGGCGTGGCTATCCATTTCTGTTGCCCTTTTACCTGCCAGTCAGCACCGATTTTGGAGTTCAGGTCGATGTCCACTTTGTCTTCGTAAAAAACCGGATGTTGGGCGTTGCACTGGCTCAGTATCTGATTTATCGCGGTTCTTTTATCGGGTCACGCAAGTGTAGTGTCGGAGCTGTTCTCTGCCAGACCAGCGATGAACCTGACAACTCTTTTCGCAAGGTTCTCGGATGAAGTGCGAGCCGGAATAATAGATGATTAATCATGAGGTCATGATTTCTGTGCTCCAGCGGGCTTTGCATCATTCGTCGTTCATCACAGAGTATAGGTGCTATGATTGACATAATTCAGTCCGGTTGGGTAGATTTTTTCTTTTCAGTGATTGAGCAAGATCACTAAAACCGGATTGAGTTCCCTTAACTGATCTACTATTTGGCACAGCTCTTTAGTGTAGGAACTGACTAGCACCTGCTAACTCTTGATATAGGGATTGAATATGTAAATAATATTGTACATAATCGCTAGTAAAAATCTGGTTAAGCCTACTGATCAAGAGCGATTACAGGTTAGAGATATTATGTTTCAACTAAATTATAGGCTTTAGGAACTAAGATTTTGTACGTAATTGATTATTTTAAATGAGCGTACCTTATGAAAATAGAAGATAGAAAGGATAAAGTAATAAATTTATATAATGATATAAACTCGGGCGAGATTAATACACGTCCGGATTTTCAGCGAGGGGAGGTATGGTCTTCTGCTAAGAAAAAAATGCTTATTGATACCATTTTAAGAAAGTGGCCAATTCCCCCAATACATTTAGTTAAGATTGATGATGCGACTTTTGAAGTTCTTGATGGGCAACAGAGGTTAACTGCTATAAGAGATTTTATTGATAATAAGTTTTCTATAGATGGGAATATTCAGCCCTTAGACGATGAAATACAAGTATTACATGGTAAAAAGTATAAGCAATTAAATGAAGATATAAAAAGAGAGTTCAACACTTATCGTTTTATTATCTATGAAATGATGGATTACACTGCGGGAGAGCCTGGTGAAATATTTCATAGATTAAATCAATCAGTAAAACTTACTTCGTCTGAGCAACGTAATTCTCTTTATGGTGAGTTACGTAGCCAAACTGCCGACTTTGTTAATTTGATGTTGTCGCAGGGAGTGAATAAGGATCTCCTTGGATTTACTAATTCAAGGTTAGCCTATAATGACTTAATTGCTAAGGTTGGTTATCTATTGGAACAGGAGTCTTTACGCTCTACATTAAATGATAAGATACTAAATTATAGATTCAGAGATGAGTCAGGCTTTGACGAAAATGTGATTGATAAATTAAAATTTTCAATTTCTATTCTTGCTGAAATAAGAAAAGAGCTAGATTATAATAATTTTGAGATCAATCTAACGAAAGCATCTTCCCTTAACTGGATTTATTTGATTTCAGATAAGAAAGACCGCTTGATTTGGTGTAAAGATGATTTGTTTAGAGCGTTTTTTAATCTAGAAAGGGCTAAAAATGCAGTAAAAAATAATGAACCAATTCCATTAGAAATCAATGTTTTTTTTAATTCTAAAGAAAATAACTTAAAAGAACTTTTGTTGATTTATATAGAAAGGTCTTCATCAAGAGTTATGACTACGGCATCGATACTTATCAGGGATATAATTATTAGTTTTTCGCTGTTTAAATCCAAAATAGACATATTTGATGCTGATGAGAGAGAGGATCTTCAGCAACTTTCTGATAAAATAAATGCAGTAGAGTTTGATGTTAAAGAATTCATTGAGAATCTTTCTGATAAATGGAAGGTGTAGAATGCGCAGTGCTAAAGTGAATGATATTTGGCGTCATGTTAGTGAAATCGAAAAGTATAAAACTAGAATAGTAAATATAGCTATAAGTAATTTATCAGGTTTTGAAGATATTAATATAACGCCTCAAAGTGCTATAACCGCTATTTGTGGAAAAAATGGTGTTGGTAAAACGACTCTACTAAAATTCATTTATAATGCGATAAAAAATCAGAAAAAATATCTACCAGAGGATAGATTTGGTAACTATGATTTTATTATAAATTTAAATTATAATAATAATTATATAACATTAACTGAGAAAAGCGAACATAAATTAGATAATGTTTATTATTTAGAACCGAGTCAAGAATGTTCTAGAATATTAGAATATATCAGGAAAACCCGTAATTTCAATGAAATTATTGAAGGTGAAGGTGAGAATATTGCCTTTAATGATGATAGAGTGAAACCTGAAATTGAACGTATAATAGGTAAGCAATATAAAAAAATTGTTTTTCGGGAAATTACAGGTGTTATTGAGGATGATTATACATTTCCTTATTTTGAAGTAGAATTAAGTAATGATATAAAATATTCAAATGTTGATATGGGAATGGGGGAGTTTTCGGTTTTTTATATATTGTGGTTTATTCGTAATTGTGAAAGGAATTCAATTATTTTTATTGAAGAACCAGAGAATTTTATCTCTGCAAATACGCAAACATATTTGATGGATAGAATTGCCGAGCAAGCAAATAGTAATAAACTATGGGTTATGCTTTCTACCCATTCCGAACATATATTATCAAAAATTAGCGTTGATAATACGAAAGTGCTCCAAAAACGAACCTCTGATATAACCCATTTAGTTGAGCCGAGATATAGAGAGAAATATCTTACTGCTTTGGGATTGACGCCTCAGCTTGATGGTGTAATATTTGTAGAAGATAATTTTTCTGCCGAATTTTTGAATTTTCTGCTCTCAAAATTTGCGCCCGCATTTTTGAAAAGTCATAAGATATTGCCGATAAGGTGTGATTCTAATATAGAAAAAATAGTTTTACATTATGAGCCTCTACGTAAATTTTCTATAAGTTATATTGGGATATTTGATGCAGATCAGCAAAAGAAAATTTCCAAATATATTGGTAAGAATATTTATGTTGGAGCTTTGCCAGGAAAGAAAGCCTGTCCGCCCGAAGTACTTGTTTGGGAAATATTGGTTGATAAATTGGAGAATATCGCTTCACAATTGCAAATTGATCTGGATAGTATTCAATGTTCTGTAGTACATAACAGTACAGAGAATTATCACGATAGGTATCTTAATATTTCCAAAGAGCTCAATATACCTATTGCAGTATTATTGCGGGCAATTTTTGATCAATGGGTGAAAGACGAAGTTAATAGTAAGCTTTCTCATTTATTTATTTTGTCGTTGATAAATTATAATAAGAAACATACATCACGAATAAATAAAGTTTCAGGGGACAGAATCTATTTAAATATTGAGGGTGAGGATATTTATTTAGAAAAAGATAAAGTGATTATGCCTCCTGAATGTTCTTTGGTTATTGGGATGAATGTAAAATTTGGCCTCTATTTTGATAGCAATGGATTTGTTGCTGAAATAACAGCAGGTTAATCTGTTGTCAGTGGTCTGAGAAGCCACTATAGTGGCTTCTAGTATTATAAATCGAAAAAGTTCCTGTCTATTTCATAAAGTTCATAAGTGCTGACTTTCGCTACACCCATACCATTTTCTAATAAATATTTACATAACTGTTCACCATCAACCAAAACAATATTCATTCCTTGAGCTTTTTTGGCATTACTAATAGCTTGTTCTGTAAAGCTCGATGATGAAAAAAATACTCCTTTATGTGCACCATTCTGATTCATAGAGCCGATAAATTCACGGATCTCACTAGGAGAGACTTTTTTATTATTATATCTTTTGGCCTGAATATAAATTTTCTCCAAACCTAACTTATCTTGATTAATAACTCCATCAATTCCTTCACCTCCTGCACCACCAATAACTTTTCCTGCCTGAGACTCATCCCATCCATATCCCATTTTCAATAAAAGATTTACTACCAATTGTTCAAAAATGGCTGTATCGGAAGAATTAATAGCATCGAAGAGTTGATTTTTAATGCTATCTCTATGTTCAGTATATTTGTTATGTATAATTTCTTCGGGTAATTGATCTTTGGTTATTTTTTCATTTTTAGTTGGCTCAACTTTAAATGGTAGCCCATTCCATAAATTATACAATGACTTAGATTGCCCTGAGGGTTTAATCTCAACAAATATTTTTCGTGGAGAAGCGCTGGGAAAGTCAATTCCATAACAATGTTTTCTAATTTCACCTCTGACTACAGCAACAGGCTCTTTTGCACCAAAAGAGTAATAATTTTTGCTTATGATTCGATCGTAAATATCTTTATGAGATAATGCTTTTCCATGCTCACATAAGACACTAGGCTGTGTCCCTTAATATCAATTAATAGTATTATTATCTGATTGATTTCGATGCAGGAACAAAATAGTGGCACGTTACGACATTTCTGATGATGCTTGGATATTGATAGAATCTTGTTTGCCC
>NZ_RCWC01000034.1 GCF_018448935.1 Photorhabdus noenieputensis
AATCCATTGCCAGATACAGCGACTGCCCTTTCAGCGGGGTTTGCCAGTCCAGCTCGTTGCGGCTGTACCAACCCCGATCAGCGGATAAGGTCAGCTCGCCATCAAAGCCGCGCACCGTCCAGCGACCGCCAATCGAGAATCGATCCTGGGGTGTCAATGGGCTGGCGCTTATCTGACGCAAATACTGGGTTTGATAAGAAAAGGGCTGAGAAAACAGCGTTAACGGCCCGGCAAGCGTCGCTGAGAACTGGGTGATTTTAGGCAAGGCGGTCCCTTCATTGCGGTACTCTTCCGGCGCAGGTTGCGCGCCAAACCAGCGCATGCCCTGTTGGTAAGTCACCCGGGTATCCAGCGTCGCGCTGCCGATAAAGTGATGATGGGACAGCCCCAGCTTCCAGCCCGCGGTTTCCCGGCGCTGAACATCGATTTCAGTGTTATCAATAAAATTGCGGGACGCCCGACGATAAATTTCACCGTTAAGCAGGGTTTTCTGATCGGCATTACGGTGCAGCACCCGGCTAAGCTGAACCGCCAGGTTTTGACTTTTGCCCCGGTATTGGATCGCCTGATTCAGCCCGGCTATCGTCTGGGTATAATCGTAATGACTGGCTGTCACGCTCGCCATCCAGTAACCGAAGGGCAAAGAGTAATAGAGCGTGTCATTTTGGCTGCCCTTGCCGGCAGACGCGTGAATATCGCGGCCACCGGAGAGATAGAACAGGTCGCTGAGCGCCAGGGGGTTATCCAGAAAAAAGGTGAGTCCGCCCTGATAACGCCCGGTGCTTTTCGAGCCGGTATCATCCAGATACGTCGCGACTCGCCAGTGCCGGGACTGACGCCAGTCCAGCACAATATCGCTCTCCCCCGGCTGCTCTGCCGGGACAATGTTCATATCCGCCTGCACGGTGGGGAAACGTTGCAGATTTTCCAATCCCTGCTCAATATCCCGTAAATCCAGTAGCTTGCCTTCACGCGCGGGAAAGGGGGTTATCCGCTGGATATATTTCCCGCTGTCAGGGGTATAGCGGATATGCCGGATTTTTCCCGGTATCATCACCAGTTTTAGCGTTTGGGTACGCAGATCCTGGGGAGGAACCAGAACCCGGCTGGTGACATAGCCGTGATTAATGAGCTGATCTTGCAACTGGGTTATCAGCCGGCTAATGCCTTTATCGCCCAGGCAATGGTTTTCGCCCTGTTGGGTGACACGCCGGAACGGTAACCAGTGCGGGAAATTTTTGGTGCCTGCCAATGCTACATGAGTGATAGGAAAACACGGGGTTTCCACCGGAAAGGCGGATGACTCCCCGGTTTCCGGTACCGACAGGTGAACCTCCGCAGAGGGCGGGGCTAATTGCGCCTCCAGAGCTTGCTGACGGGCCTGTTGATGAATGAGTTGTTGATCTGCGATATCGGCGGCTTGACTGCCTGAAACCACGCTACAAAAAACCGTTAATACTACAATACTGCTTTTCATTGACTTTCTATTCCACAATGTCGAAACAGTATTAACCACAAATTTAGCTTAGCGATCAATATTTAGAGTTGATTATCAACCGGGCAACTAAAATAGGGAGTTGGTTAAGATAGCAGCAAAAACAAGAGGTTATATGACAAAGCAAAAAACAGGCCAATGTGATTATTTTGTAACAGTATTGTATAAAAAATAGATTAATATTAATCATTTAATAATCAACATTAATAATTTCAAATTAATTTTATCTTTTTGTTTTTATTATGTGATGAATATCACATTTATAATGATTGATTTCGGTATTCATTCAAAATGAAATGTGATTCTTATCGTAAATTTGTGATGAAATATTGTCTTTTATGGTTATGTGAGGGGTTAGGGTTATCCATGCCAATCTTACTTCTTATCTGCCGCTCGCTCTGCCAGAAGATCACTTAACCTAAATCCTTCATAATTATGTGGGATAAATAGTATGATTTGTTCGCGTCATTCTCTGTAATTGGAAAGTTGAACGTAGTGGCGATTGGGAAGATGATACGATGTTTGGAATTTGCAGAGCATAAACTAAATTAGAGGCGCAAATTTACTTTTCTCACCCTATTCACCTTGGGAAAGAAGGGACCAATGAAAATATCAATGGGTTAATCAAGTAATACTTTCCAAAAGGAACCAATTTTAATGAAATCTCTGAGCAGGAAATAGATTTTGTGGTAAACCGATTAAGTAATCGCCCCTGAAAAACTCGGGGTAGTAAAACACCCAATGAATTATTTAAAGGAATACGGATATGTTTACTTACAGAGTAACGATATTGCACTTACTATGTAAATATATCCCATGCTATTAACAAGGTCATTTAAACTTACCCACCTTAATAAAAGCCCACTTTTTATTTTAAGAAAAATAACTTCCTCATCAAAGCGATTATAAATTAATTCTAAAATCACATTCAGCAATAATCAGTATAGATAGCTGAGTTACTCTCTAACAGAACAATGGACTAAGAAATAATAATAATATGAAATACCCAATTATAGTTATACTGAGGAGGCAATTAACCAAAGAGGAGAATGATAATGAACATATCCCTTGAGTACTTTCAATCTGCAAAATTTGACGGTAATTTATATCTCAAATGTCACGGTGAAATTAGTCACAAGACAGAAATAAAATACACCGTAACCAATTTAAATACAAAAGAGATATATGAATGTTATAGTGAAGATAATCAACTCGCCTGCTTGACTTCACTAAAACCCGCAAATTATACCATAGAAACCACCCTTATTCAGAATGGTAAAATAGTTGCTAAGCTTACACCAGAAAATATAGAAATAAAAGAATCAGATTTATTGTTTGATATCAATAAGAAAATCGATGAGATAGATAAAAACAAAACTGATAATATTGACATTAACCATATCCCCCCGAAACAAACACCTGATAAAAATAACACTGTCTCTTTAAAAGGAAACAATGATATCCCAAATAATAATTTGAAATATAATCTTGAGATTATGTTTTCCCCTGATGGATTAAAAAAATTTGAAATAGAAAAAGATAATTTATTACCTATTTTTAATTCATATAAAAGCGCAATAGAGATAAAACCTGTTTTTAATCAAGAAGATTTAGATAAGAAAACCTGGAAAACACCAGAATTCAGTAAATTAACTCACCTCTACAAGATAGATGCTGATATTAATCATGCTGATTTAGTTAAGTTAGCCAATGAACTGGAGAAACTGGATTATGTCGAATTTTGCTCTCTTACGCCGATTTTGAAAGAGCTACCGCCACCGCCTTTACTTCTGTCCGAAGAGGATACGATAATTCCTGAATTTGATACTACTCATATCGTTACGCCTGATTTTTCACATCTACAGGGATATTTAGACGAACACAACGGTATGAATATTAGAAAGGCTTGGGATGAAGGTTATAAAGGCAAAGGCGTCACTGTACACCATCTTGATTTTGGTGTTTATAGAAACCATGAAGATTTGGTTGGTAATATTACAGTTATCAACAGCCGCCCAGAAACACAAGATTGTAATCACGGCACAGCAGCCACCGGCTGTATTGCTGCAAAAGATAATGAATTCGGTGTGACGGGTATTGCTCACGAATGTCAATTCCGTTTTTATGACGTCGATGATTTTGATAGGATCATATATAGCTTTTTACCTGGGGATATTATTAGTTTAAATATTCAAACTGTAGCCAATAATAGATATTATCCTTTTACCTACCTTAAATCTAATTGGCAAAGAATAAAAAGTTGTGCTGATGCAGGAGCAATCATTATTTTTGCTTCTGGTAATAGCGGTATTAATTTAGCCTATGATTTCACTTTCCCTAATTACGGCGATCCTGGCGGTATTATGATTGGTGCCTGTACATCAATTAATGGACACCGATTAGGATTTTCCAATCATAATCTCCATACCAGTTTAAATTCTTGGGGCGAGAATGTCACAACTACTGGATATACAAACTTACAGTACCTATCAGGAAATAATAGAAATTATACTCGCAGTTATAATGGTACATCCAGTGCTACACCTTTAGTCTCAGGGGCATTAGCACTTATTCAGTCCTATGCTAAATCAAAATATCATAAATATTTTGATTGCACTCAAATAGCGACATTGGTTAGAAGTAGCGGTTTTGCAATAGGAGAACTACAAGGAATAGGCTCGCGACCAAATGTCGCAAATGCTTTCAAATTAGTTGATCGTTTGCTTTCTTAATTAAGGTAAATGATTTCAGATTAAAGTAGTGATGTTTTATCAGGGCCACCCGTTATTCTACGGGGGGCCTTATATTAATTAAGTCATTAATGCAATTTCAATCGTGGGCGAATTACACGGTTTATACCGCCAACAAGCATCATTAAGCCAGTTTTGATATATCCATGTAAGGCGACCTGATGCATACGATATAAAGAGATATAGACAGCGCGAGCTACACGCCCTTCTATCATCATTGAACCACGCATCAAATTGCCCATCAAACTACCCACCGTACTGAATTTAGACAACGATACCAAGGAACCATGATCTTTATAGGTATACTCTTTTAACGGCTTGTCATACAACAAGGCAATAATATTACTGTAACAGCAGCTAGCCATTTGATGAGCCGCCTGTGCCCTTGGTGGAACAAAACCGCCTTCCTTCTTCGAGCATGATGCACAATCACCAATGGCAAAAATATGATCATCAAGTGTCGTTTGCAGAGTTGGCTTCACCACTAACTGATTAATTCGGTTAGTTTCAAGACCAGCAATATCTTTCATAAAATCAGGTGCTTTGATACCGGCAGCCCATACCATGAGATCAGCTTTAATTAGCTCACCCTCTTTAGTATTCAACCCGCGTTCATCAGCACTGGTCACCATAGTTTTAGTTAATACATGAACGCCAAGTTTTGTCAGTTCCTGATGTGCCGCAGCAGAAATACGCGCAGGCAATGCAGGCAGAATCCGCTCCCCTGCTTCGACTAACGTCACGTTCAACGCTTCTGAATTCAACCCTTCAAAACCATAACTGTTAAGCTGTTTTACCGCATTGTGCAATTCCGCTGATAATTCAACACCTGTCGCACCACCGCCAACGATAGCAATATTAACCTTATCTTGTTGACCACAGTTTGCAGAATACTTAAGAAACAGATTTAACATTTCATTATGGAAACGGTGAGCCTGTTGTGGGTTATCCAGGAAGATACAATGCTCTTTCACACCCTGTGTATTAAAATCATTAGATGTACTACCCAAAGCCATAACCAGAATGTCGTAGCTCAATTCACGTTCAGGTACCAGCACTTCGCTATATTCATCTCTGATCTCAGCCAAAGTAATTTTTTTGCTATCACGGTGAATATCAGTCAAGGTCCCTAATTGGAAACTGAAATAGTGATTACGGGCATGGGCCAGGTAACTCAACGCATCAACCCCATCGTCAAGGGAACCTGTTGCTACTTCATGTAATAACGGCTTCCATAAATGGCTTTGGTTACGATCCACCAGCACAATTTCTGCTTTCTTCTTGCGACCTAACTTATGCCCCAGACTGGTTGCCAGCTCCAAACCACCGGCACCTCCACCAATGATAACAATTCTTTTCTTTGGTGTTGTCATGACTACTCCACTAAAATGTAAACCAAATGTTATTTAAGGGCAGTAAAATAATGCCTTTAAATAACATTTAGTTTTATACAAATAACTGATGTGATAATTACAGAATATCATGACTGGTTAGTAGGTCATACCAAAATTGAACAACATCAAATTCTTTTGAATAAATAAACATCAATCACAAGATTTGTCAATTTATTTTCAGTTGGCTGGATTCAGCTCTTATTTATTTCATTTTCCTGTTTACATAGAAAATAAAATATGCATCAGAAAAAATGCCTGATATCAAAGAAATTTCAGGAATGTGACCATGCTATGTACACAAAAAAGCGGGATATTTTCCCGCACAATTAACGCTAAAGGTCATCTATTTGGCAATAACACAAATACTTTACAAATTACCGTGCACAATCCTGCCATTGTTCACACAAAGCCGTTAGTGCTTTATTAGCCTGCTGCCAACGTTTCGAATTCTTTAACTCATTCAGGCTGTATTGACCACCTCGATGATACAATTCTGATAATCTCTCCACTTTGGTCAAAGGCAGATTATCAAGCACGCTAACCGCTCCATCACGGTTATTACATATCAAAATCATGTCACAACCTGCATTAAGCGCAGTCTGTCCGCGTTCAACGTAACTTCCCATCATCTCCGCCCCCGCCATAGAAAGATCATCGGAAAATATCACGCCATCAAAGCCTAATTGCTGGCGCAGCACCGATTTTAACCAGTATGACGACCCGCTGGCTGGATGCTCATCTACCTGAGAATAGATCACATGAGCCGGCATAATCACATCCAACAAATTGCGCTGAATAAAATCACGAAAAATAGACATATCATGATGACAAATAACTTCCAACGGGCGATCATCACAGGGTGTTTCTTTATGAGAATCAGCATTAACAGCACCATGCCCCGGAAAATGTTTACCCGTCGATTTCATACCAGCAGAATGCATGCCTTTAATAAAGTTCTCCGCCATAATCTTGGCCTGTTCAGGATCTTCATGGAATGAACGTTCACCAATAGCCGCACACTGGTGACCTAAATCCAAAACCGGAGCAAAGCTGATATCGATATCCATAGCAATCATTTCAGACGCCATCAGCCAACCCGCCTCTTCCGCCAATTTAGTGCCACTGAGATTGTCATTCAATCCAGCAAAAGATTGAGCCGCTGGTAAACAAGTGAAACCTTCACGGAAACGCTGAACCCTGCCACCTTCTTGATCAACAGCAATCACAAGACGATGGCGGGAAGCCTTACGAATTTGACGTACTAATTCTCGCAATTGCTCAGCATCATAAAAATTACGGGTAAACAGAATTAATCCGCCCACTAATGGATGTTGCAAAATTTCCTTCTCTTCATTATCCAATTCATAACCAACAACATCTAACATGACCGGACCCATAATATTCCTCACTTGTATTTATGTGCTGCAATCAATGCAGTGTGATAGAAATTTAAAACGTTAGACCAAAAGAAAGGCGTAACGGTTGTGCTAATTCTAAAAATTGCGAATCACCACTCTGTTTCCAACGCACTTCAAACCACATCAAAAACATATAATCAACCCAAGGTCGCCAACGTTTAATCTGGCGCTCTAATAGCATTCGATTCAAGTATCCTGATGGCTGACAACAATAGGCGTTCAAAAAATCCTGCTGCTGCGACTCATCCCAATGATTAGTGCGAAACAGTGTCGCTAGCGCAAACCCAATATCGGTATCAGTTGCATATTCCCAATCAATGAGTTTCAACCCCCGAGAAGTATTAAGCAAATTACCATAATGCACATCCATATGAGCGGGTGATAATTTTAGTATTGAAGGCATTGGAGACGACATAAAATGTTTATGCAACCGCAACCAGCGAGGAGTAAGACGCGCTTTATCAATCTGCAACCAGTGGCTTTCTAGCTGATGCCGTAGTTGAAGCCGGTACCCAAACAGAGGCTGGTGATGCAAAATCGCCAATAATACCGCCAATTTTTGCAAAAAATCAGGCTGAGTAAACTCATTTTGCCCAATAATATGGCCGGGCAACCATTCCAACAACAACCAGTGAGGAACCATTGCTATTACTTGCGGAGCAATTTTTACCTGGCTGAGATGGCGCAAAATGGCGCTTTCACGCTGACGATTAACGCCAAGCCGTTTCCCCTGCTGCCACTGTCTACGGCCAACGACATGATATTCACCATTGGTGGCATAATAGCTCTCATTTGTCAGACCGTTTAACGGTCTTATCTTCCAATCGTTTTCCTCGGTATGCGGCCATTGCCTGCACAATGCCCGCAATAAACAATCATGATTATTTAACGTCACCGTGCCCTGACCAGAGAATCTCACCCGTTTGTACTAGCATCAGTTGCATGACGATATCACGCTTATCACTGTTACCTGAAACTATAGAATAGAGAACATAATCGGCATTCAAATAACGCGCCAGACCAATCGCTTTGCTACGCAATCCCAAACTATCTTCTTCAGATAAACCTAGAGATTGACGGGCACTTTGCACCTGATTTTGCGGTACTAATTCAAAAACATGTTCGCTACTGAGAGCCTGACACAAAGCATTGGTTGCCTGCATGGTTTGTAATGCACCGTTGGTATTATTTTTTACCGTATCAACTAACAGTAACTTCCCGCTTTCCAACCCATGAGCCTTAACTAATTGCTCTACTAATGGCTGCACAGTACTTTCCCAGTCAATCGTGCGCATTTTCGGGGGTTCTGGCACCTTTTCAGATGGCGGCGTCGGTTTTTCCGATGGGGTCACGGGTACAACCGGCGTCGGAGGTTCAGGCTGCTCCGGTGGCAAAGATGGACATCCAGCCAAAAACATAACCGATAGTGCTACAAAAAGAATTCTTCTCATTAACCTATTCCAATTACAGAGTTTTAAAAAACAGATAAGTTTTCGCTGTGACAGCAGCAATATATTATCGGTTCAACTCTAATGATAAATTTGCAGCATTTATACCCGTTATCTTTCAAGTTGCCTCTTTGTTGGCTGCACTCACTCACCCCGGTCACATAGTTATCTATGCTCCCGGGGATTCACTCCCTTGCCGTCGCGATGCATCTTGAAATCCATTGGGTATATTACAAAATCGAGATATTCGGGGCCATCTTGGAATAAACATCCCCGAATATCTGCCTATGTCTATGAATGTCAGTACTTCACATTGACTTCATCAACAATGGCCCTAAATGGCGACCACCAACCAAATGCATATGAATATGATAAACTTCCTGCCCCGCATGGCGGTTACAGTTCATAATCAAACGATATCCATCTTTAGCAATGCCTTCTTGTTCAGCAATTTTTGCTGCAACCGTCATCATTCGCCCTAACGCTGCTTCATGCTCCGGCTTAACATCGTTCACTGTTGGGATCAAAACATTTGGAATAATCAGAATATGGGTCGGTGCTTGTGGAGAAATATCGCGGAATGCAGTGACCAGATCGTCCTGATAAACAATATCAGAAGGTATTTCACGGCGAATAATTTTACTGAAAATAGTTTCTTCTGCCATTACATTTTCCTTATATTCAAAAAATAACAGATATATGAGCGCCTACAAGCCAAAGATTCAAGTTGATAAATCAAATTTTGTCTACATCAACATGAAATAAATCGCAAAAATTCTGTGTAGTCACTTCTGCCAGCGCCTCAACACTCACACCTTTGAGTACAGCCATATATTCCGCAACATCACGTACATAGGCTGGCTGGTTCTGTTTGCCACGATGAGGCACAGGTGCAAGGTAAGGCGAATCGGTTTCAATCAGAATACGATCCAACGGTACATATCTCGCCGCTTCACGAATCTGCTCTGCATTACGGAAAGTAACAATACCAGAGAATGAAATATAGAAGCCTAAATCCAGTAATTCCCTAGCCGTATCTTTATCTTCCGTAAAACAGTGTAAAACACCACCACATTCTCGTGCCTGTTCTTCACGCAATACCTTTAAAGTATCATCACGTGCACTACGGGTATGAACAATAACCGGCTTGTTGAGTTTTCGTCCGATACGAATATGTTCACGAAATGAGGTTCGCTGTAATTCAGCATTATCCTGTTGATAATAGTAATCCAACCCAGTTTCACCTAGTGCAACAACTTCATTCCCAGCCGCTAAACATGCCAACTCATCAAAGTCATAACCTTCATCCAGATTAAGTGGATGAATACCGCAGGAAAATACGATATTTTCCCGTTTACCAATTAGCGTTTTCATTTGCTGGAAGCCGGGTAGCGTCGTCGCTACTGCCAGCATGAATTTAACCTCCCGATCTGCCGCTTTTGCAACAACATCATCTACATTTTTGTGTAGATTTTCATAATCGAGACAATCGAGATGACAATGCGAATCAACTAACAACATATTTAAACTCGTATACAAAAAGGTTTCAGGGTTATGAAGTAAACTGTTTTTCCCAATTAAGCAACTGTTCTGCCAACAACAATTCCCAATTTACGCCCACTACTGAAAGCAATTGATGACGACAAGACATCCAATCACCAACGCTTTGTAGCAAAACAGCCATAGTATGCATGGAACTCAACTGATAAATCAGCGTTTGTTGATCTTGATTGATGCAATAACTCTGCACCTGCTGTTGCCACTTAATCGCATCAAGTAACAAACTGATAAGCCAATGAAGTCGTTGTGGCGCATTTTCATGATTCAGTTGAGGTAAAAGTGACAAAGCATCACGTTTATCCAAAGCCTGTTTGACAGCTTGGCAAAACTGTTCCCGTATCTGCCATTGCTCCGGTTGCAATAATTGTTCTGCTGCTACAGGTGCTCCCTGAGACAGTTTTAATGCTGTCATCGCATCGACCGAAGAAATTAAAGGCAACTGTTTTTGCAACCAATAAAGGCTATTTTCCGTCTCAGGTACCGGCAGAAAATAGTAAAAACAACGGCTACGTAAAGTTGCCAAAAGGCTGACTGGTTGCCGACATTCCAGAAGAAAATAGGTATGTTCCGGCGGCTCCTCCAATGTTTTCAATAATGCATTAGCCGCAGCATCTGTCAAACACTCGGTCAAAGGTAACCAAACAATTTTTGCCCCACCTTGCTGAGAACGGCTATAAAGCTTTTCCGTAATCTGCCGTACCGCTTCCACACCAACGCTGGTTTTACCCTTCTCAGGAGTCATAATGTGCCAATCAGGATGGGTTTCTGCCATCATCAGGTGACAACTATGACACTTCCCGCAGCTTTTCATCCCCTGCCTATTCTGACACATCAACCAACGGCTTAATCCATAGATCAATACATCGGCTCCAGTACCTGCATTGGCATGAACCAATAAAGCATGATGGCCTCGTCCTTGCTGGTGAGATTCCACCAACTGACGATACGCCTGATTAAGCCACGGATACCAATTCATCAGCCATTTTCCTGCTGCTTTAGCCATTGCCCAAGTACCAGTTCAATATCTGCTTGTACTTGCTCTATCGGTTGAGCCGCATCAACGGTCACAATACTCTTATCTTGTGCTGCAAACTCCTGGTAACGGCTGCGCGTACGATCAAAAAAATCCATTGATTCTTTTTCAATTCGGTCTAACTCTCCACGTTCACGGGCACGTAGTAAACCAATCTGAGGAGGAAGATCGAGATAAATAGTCAAGTCAGGACGAAAATCACCAAGCACAGTATCACGTAGCGAAGCCATCAAGTTTTTATCAATACCACGTCCTCCCCCTTGATATGCCTGGGAAGAGAGGTCATGACGATCACCCACAACCCATGTACCACCAGCCAAAGCAGGTTTAATCACATTTTCGACTAATTGAACTCTGGCTGCATATAACATTAACACCTCTGCTTTATCCGTCAGAGATTCACCTTCAACACCTTGTTTAATTAACTCACGTAATTTTTCTGCTAGTGGTGTTCCACCCGGTTCACGGGTAAAAATTAAATCCTGAATACCGTGCTGCTGCAATATTTCAACGACTGTTTTCATCGCTGACGTTTTTCCTGCACCTTCCAGCCCTTCAATAACAATAAATTTGCTGTTCATTTATCTTGCTTTAACCCCTGACGGTAAATATTTACCGCCTTATTATGCGCAGCCAGATTGGTCGTAAAAGTATGGCCACCTTTACCATTCGCCACAAAATAGAGAAACTCAGTTTTTGCCGGGTGTGCAGCCGCTTTTATGGAAGCAAGACCAGGCATCGCAATCGGTGTGGGCGGCAGGCCATTAATCATATAAGTATTGTAGGGTGTCAATGTCGTTAAATCTTTACGAAAAATAGTGCCTGTGTATTTTTCGCCTAAACCATAAATCACGGTCGGATCAGTTTGAAGCCGCATGTTCAACCGTAAACGATTAATAAATACAGAAGCAACTTTTGTCCGCTCAGCCTCAACACCGGTCTCTTTTTCAATAATCGACGCCATAATCAACATTTCATAAGCATTCTTATAGGGCAGATTTTTGTCACGCCCTTCCCACTCCTCTTCAAGCGTTATTTTCATCTGTCGATATGCTCGTTTCAGCAACGCCACATCGCTTGTACCTGCCGTATAGTGATAGGTATCAGGATAAAGCCACCCTTCCAAAGTATCTGTATCTTTTATATCGAGTATCTCAGCCAATTCCCGCGCATTTTTATTATCCAATTCATGTTTAAGATATTCAGATTGTTGTAGTATTTTCCACCAGTCAGATAAACGACTACCTTCAACAAAACGGACCGTAAATTGCGCTTCTTTACCACTAGAGAATAACTGCAACACTTCCCGCAACGTCATTTCTCGTGTCAATTGGTAAGTTCCCGCTTTAAACTCGGCAAGTTTTGGCTCCAGCCTTAATAACCAAGGGAAAATATGACTATCTTCAATCAAGTTATCCCGCACTAGTAACGCCTCCAAACCATGACGACTAATGCCGGCTGGTAAGGTAAATATTCGATCCTGTTTAATTGTTAGTGTTTGATCCGCAAATTTTTCAACTTTTTTATAGCCAGCATAGAGTAATATTGCTGCCGTAATGACAATCAAAACCAATAGAGCAAAAAGACTTTTTTTTCGTTTCATCAATTAATCTAATCACTTAAACACATTGTTCGCTTAGATACACTATTCACTTTTAAACACACTATTCACTTAGACACATTATGAATTACAATTTCAGACATTCAGGAAGCAAATAATCATACAGCTCCCTTGACTGATATTTCCATGTGGGCTGATTTTCATGAATTTGAATTTCTCTGACCGGTATCACTGGCATTAAAGAATTACAGACTATCACTTCATCTGCATCAGCCAATGTCTCGGGATAACAGTTTACACAAGAAAAGTGATAATCACTTTCCGATAATAACGCGATTATTCTTCTCCGCATCACCCCTTCAATACCACAACTTCGTAAATCAGGAGTATACACATCTTTTCCTTTACGCCAGAAAATGTTTGCAGTACAGCATTCAACCAACAAACCATCAGTATCAAGTACCAGAGCTTCATCAGCATTTGATTTTTCGATAAATGATTTAATCAATACCTGCTCTAATCGGTTAAGGTGTTTAATTCCGGCAAGATAAGGATTTATTCCCATCGGTATCGGACTGAGCACCAGAGATAAACCTTTCTGACGCTGTTTTAAATATCTTTCGGGATAAGGACTAAGAGACAAAATCTCATTGGGTTGTGTAAAACCCTCAGCACTATAACCACGCCCTCCGGTTCCGCGGGAAATAATAACTTTAAGTACACCTTGTTCAGTTGTAGAAACAATCTGTTTTATATGGTTTTCAAGCTGTTGCCAATCGGGTTGTGGAAGATATAACCTTTCAACGCCTTTTTGTAATCGTTGGATATGCAGTGGCAATAAAGCAGCCTGCCCCTGTTCTATTCTTACTGTTGTGAAACAACCATCACCGAATTGAACTGAACGATCATTGACTGGTAAATAGTTGCTCCGCTGCCCATTAATCCAATACATATAACTTTATTCTTAATTACTCAAAAAAGGCATTTCAATCAATTCATCAACAGACGGTATCATAGTATATCGCTGACGCGAGTGCAAAAATGCCTATGATTCTTGCCACAAAAAAAGCTCCAATAATTATTAACTATTGGAGCTTTCTATTTTGTCGCCTCTCAATACTTACAAATTCATACCGAGAGACCCTCAACAGCAATTTTCTGTAATATCAGGCTTTGTCTGTCAATTAGGTTTACATCTTACGGAAAATCAGTGAGCCGTTAGTACCACCGAAGCCGAAAGAGTTACACAATGCATATTCCATCCCCTCTACCTTACGGGACTCATTTGGCACGAAATCCAGACGGCAGTTCTCATCCTGGTTTTCCAGGTTGATAGTTGGTGGAACAACCTGATCACGCAATGCAAGGATAGTGAAAATAGATTCCACCGCCCCCGCAGCACCCAACAAATGACCCGTCATTGATTTGGTGGAACTCACTAAAACATCAGTGCCTTCACCAAACACCGACTCAACTGCATGGGCTTCCGCTAAATCGCCAGCCGGTGTTGAAGTGCCATGAGCATTAATATATCCCACTTGCCTGGTAGTGATACCGGCATCTTTCAGTGCATTTTCCATCGCCAGCGCAGCACCTGCACCATTTTCTGGCGGAGACGTCATATGATAAGCATCACTACTCATGCCAAAGCCAACGATTTCTGCGTAAATTTTCGCACCACGCCTCTTCGCATGCTCATACTCTTCTAGTACCAGAATACCTGCACCATCCCCCAGAACAAAGCCATCGCGGTCTTTATCCCACGGACGACTTGCACTTTGTGGATTATCATTACGGGTAGATAAAGCACGGGCAGCACCAAAGCCACCAACCCCTAGAGGAGTACTGGCTTTTTCCGCACCACCTGCCAGCATAATGTCAGCATCATTATAAGCAATAATACGGGCAGCATGACCAATATTATGTACACCTGATGTACATGCTGTAGCGATAGAAATGCTTGGACCACGCAAACCGTAAATAATACTCAGATGACCTGCTACCATGTTTACAATCGTAGAAGGTACAAAGAATGGACTGATCTTGCGAGGACCATTCGCTACCAATGCCCCGTGATTTTCTTCAATCAGACCCAAACCACCAATACCAGAACCAATAGCAGCACCAAAACGACTAGCATTGGCTTCTGTTACTTCAATTCCGGAATCTTCAATGGCTTGCACACCTGCTGCAATACCATATTGAATGAAGTCATCCATTTTTCGTGCATCCTTGCGCGAAATATTGAAATCTTCATGATTAAAATCTTTAACCAGACCAGCAAACTTAGTTGCATGATGACTGGTGTCAAAATGGTCAATAAGGCTGATACCACTCTGTCCGGCACAAACAGCTTTCCAAGAAGATTCTGCTGTATTACCGACAGGAGATAACATGCCTAGTCCGGTCACAACTACTCGACGCTTAGACACGCTTATCCTCCAGGGAGGGAAATTATTTAGGGCAGAAACATAGGCGGTCGAATGACCGCCTAGGTGTGTTCACTTATTCGCTTTGGTTCTGGACGTAATCAATAGCTGCCTGAACTGTAGTGATCTTTTCTGCTTCTTCATCTGGAATTTCGATATCGAACTCTTCTTCCAGAGCCATTACCAGTTCAACTGTGTCAAGAGAATCAGCGCCCAAGTCATCTACAAAAGAAGCTGAATTAACAACCTCTTCCTCTTTAACACCAAGTTGTTCAACGATGATTTTTTTAACGCGTTCTTCAATAGTGCTCATGCTATTAAATTTCCTATCAAAATTCGCTTTCGCGATGGTTTTCGTAGTTTATAAAATACAGGAAAAGATGCAACCCAATCCCGGCTGGTCGAACCACAAACTTGCACTATTTTGCGTTATTTGACACAAAAAATGCAACTGGTTCGCTCATTTTTTAGTTCATGTACATGCCGCCATTGACATGTAATGTTTCGCCTGTGATGTAAGCCGCTTCATCAGAAGCAAAGAAAGCCACAGCACTAGCAATTTCTTTTACATCCCCAAGCCGCTTGGCGGGGATATCTTTCGAAAAGTTCGCCAACTGTTCCTCTGGCAACGCTTTTAGCATATCAGTTTCAATAAGCCCTGGCGCAACAACGTTAACAGTAATACCGCGGGAAATCACTTCGCGAGCCAATGTCTTACTGAAACCAACAAGACCTGCTTTCGCCGCTGCATAGCTTGCCTGCCCAGTGTTCCCCATCGACCCAACAACAGAGCCAATAGAGATGATACGACCATAACGTTTTTTTATCATGAAGCGCATTGCCGCTTTTGTCATACGGAAAACGGATGAAAGATTAGTGTCAATAACATGCTGCCACTCATCATCCTTTATGCGCATCACCAGGTTATCACCCGTGATACCTGCATTGTTCACTAAAATATCAAGCCCACCCCATTCTGTTCGGATGGTAGACATAAGCTGTTCAATCGATTCCGGATCCGTGACATCCAGCACAAAACCTTTACCTTTTTCACCAAGGTAAGCACTGATGACTTCAGCACCTTTTTCGCTTGTTGCTGTACCAATGATATAGGCTCCACGCTCTGCTAATAGCTCAGCAGTTGCACGGCCGATCCCACGGCTAGCACCTGTTACTAATGCAATCTTTCCATCTAATCTCATATTGTTCCTCAATTATTTTCCAATGCAGTTACTAGTGAAGCTGTGTCATTAACTGCTGCTGCACTTAAGGTATTGACAATACGTTTAGTTAAACCTGTCAAGACTTTACCTGGCCCTATTTCTAATAGCCGCTCAACACCCTGTCCAACAATAAATTCAACTGTTTCCGTCCAACGGACAGGGTTATAGAGCTGTCGTACCAGTGCATCACGGATAGCTTCAGCAGATTGTTCCATTTTCACATCAACATTATTTACCACCGGGAACTGAGGATGGCTAAATTCAATTCCTTCCAAAACAACTGCCAGCTTATCTGCGGCGGGTTTCATCAGTGCACAATGCGACGGCACACTGACTGCCAAAGGCAGCGCACGTTTCGCACCTGCGGCTTTACATGCATCTCCAGCACGCTCTACCGCCTCTTTCTCACCGGCAATAACAACCTGACCAGGTGAGTTAAAGTTAACAGGAGAAACAATTTGCCCCTGAGCTGCCTCTTTACAGGCACGATCAATGGATTCATTATCTAAACCGATAATAACATACATTGCACCAACACCCTCAGGTACAGCTTCTTGCATCAATTTGCCACGCAGTTCAACAAGTCTAATTGCTTGTTTGAAATCAATGACACCTGCACAAACCAGTGCAGAATATTCACCAAGGCTATGTCCAGCCATCAGTGATGGTGCTTTTCCACCTTTTTCCTGCCAGACCCGCCAAATAGCAACCGATGCTGCCAACAACGCGGGTTGAGTTTGCCATGTTTTGTTCAGTTCTTCTTCTGGCCCCTGTTGAACCAGTGCCCAGAGATCATATCCCAGCACATCGGATGCTTCAGCAAAAGTTTGCTCGACAACTGGGAACGTTGTAGCCAAATCGGCCAACATACCAAGGTCTTGAGAACCCTGACCAGGAAATACCATTGCAAATTCAGACATAGACATGTTCATCTTCCTGTCAAATTAAAAACGTATCAGTGCTGAACCCCAAGTAAGGCCACCACCAAAAGCCTCAATTAAGATTAACTGACCACGCTTAATCCGGCCATCACGCACTGCTTCATCAAATGCTGTGGGTACCGATGCCGCAGAAGTATTACCGTAACGATCTAGCGTTACCACTACTTTATCCATTGTCATATTTAATTTTTTAGCTGTCGCTGCGATAATACGCAAATTAGCCTGATGAGGCACCAGCCAATCCAACTCACTATATGGCAAGTTATTTGCTTCTAAAGTCTCATCAACTATGTTAGCCAATTCACGAACTGCAATCTTAAATACTTCATTACCGATCATACTAGCATACGCTGGTTCTTTTAGATTCTGGCGTTCCTGATAAGGCAATACCAGCAATTCACCATAGCTACCGTTTGCATGAAGGTGAGTTGAAAGAATTCCTGGCTCATCAGAAGCCCCTACCACCATAGCGCCCGCACCATCGCCAAACAGGACAAGTGTTCCGCGATCATCTGGATCAAGTGTTCTGGTAATAGAATCAGAACCAATAACCAATGCATGTTTTGCCACACCGGTTCTAATAAACTTATCAGCAATACTCAGTGCATAAACAAAACCAGAACAAGCGGCGGAAATATCAAAAGCCGCGGAATTTTGGGTACCCAACATGTGCTGAATTTGGCACGCAGAACTGGGGAAAGCATGGGTGGATGAAGCTGTTGCAACAATGATTAAATCAATCTGATCTTTATCAATGCCCGACATTTCAATTGCTTTCTTTGCAGCCCGAAACCCCATAACCGCAACGGTTTCATCATCAGTAGCAATACGACGTTCGCGGACACCTGTACGGGTAACAATCCACTCATCAGAAGTATCTACCATTTTTTCTAAATCAGCATTAGTACGCACTTGCGCAGGCAGATAACTACCTGTACCTAAAATTTTTGTATACATGTATGTTCAGTCACTCTTGGGTAATGCTGTTTCCAGGCGTGCAGCAATTCTATCAGGAACCTGCCTTTCAACGGCCTGAACAGCCTGTTCGATTGCGGCTTTAAACGCATGCTCATTAGCCGCCCCATGGCTTTTGATTACAATTCCATATAATCCTAACAGACATGCGCCATTATACTGGTCAGGGTTCAGGTGACCGAAGCGTTTTGTCATCCGTTTTTGCAGCCACTTCTTGACTATTTTCAACAACCAGGAAAACTTTTTCTTTTGTCCATCCGATGATTTAAGCAGGGATAAGATAACTCTGATCGCCCCTTCCATCGTTTTTAACGTCACGTTACCTGCGAAGCCGTCACATACCAATACATCACTCTTGCCTGTCAGTAATTCATCACCTTCCAGATAACCAATGTAATTTATTGTCGGAATGTTCTTTAAAATAGTGGCGGCTTCGCGGATATTATCCAGCCCTTTACTCTCTTCTGTACCAATGTTAAGCAATGCTACCGCGGGATTAACCACCCCCACGACTTCTTCGGCCATTACTGAACCCATAATGGCGAATTGTACCAACATGCGGCTATTGCAATTAACATTGGCTCCTAAATCCAATACAACCGTTTCCCGCTGTTTCAAGTTTGGCAATACGGTCATCAAAGCAGGTCTTTCAATGCCTTCTATAGATTTTAGCATCAATTTAGATAACCCCATCAATACTCCTGTATTTCCTGCGCTGATACACGCCCGCGCTTCACCTGATTTCACTAAATCCAAGGCAATACGCATTGACGTTCCTCGGCTGTTACGAATCGCTTGCGATGGTTTCGCATCATTAGCCACAACCCGTTCAGCAGGAACCACTTGTAAACGACTGAGCAACTCAGCATCGCTATTTACAAGCATCGGAGAAATGATATCGGGGATCCCGACCAACAATAATTTAAGTCTAGGGTTAGACGCCAGTGCCTGCAATGCAGCAGGCACCGTAACGCGAGGACCAAAGTCCCCGCTCATGGCATCTAACGCTAAAGTCAGATTAGTCAAGGTATTAACTTGCTAATGACTGGCGGAGATTATTTGTTGATGACTTTGCGGCCACGATAGTAGCCATCAGCAGTCACATGGTGACGTAGGTGAGTTTCACCAGAAGTTTTATCTACAGACAGTAATGGTGCAGTCAGTGCATCATGAGAACGACGCATACCACGTTTAGAACGAGTTGGTTTATTCTGTTGTACGGCCATTGACCTTACTCCTTAAGTACTTTTCTTTAAACTGGCTAATACGGCAAATGGGTTTGGTTTTTCAGCCTCTAGAGGTAATTCACCAAACACCATGTCCGCTTCGGACACTTCACAGTGTTCAGAATCATGTACCGGAACCACCGGCAGAGAAAGAATTATTTCATCTTCAATCATTGCCAGCAAATCTATTTCGCCAAATTCGTTAACGTCAATTGGCTCATATTCTTCCGGTAATGCTTCAGCCTGTTCATCATTGACGACCGGGCTAAAACAATATGTTATGTGAACGTGATGGCTGAAATTACCGCCACAACGCTGACATTCAAGCGTAACATCCACATCGGAATGCCCACGCACAACCGCCAGACGTTGGTTATCTATCTGAAACGATAAAACGCTGTCTACATCATTGTCCACGCTAACCACAGATTCCGCGATACGCAAAACTTGCTCAGGTGAATAACTACCTGTGTAGTCTAATCGTTTCTGAGCTGCGCGAAGCGCATCAATGGTCAGGGGTAATTTTACCTTTTGCATAAGGCGCGCATATTATCTTTGTAATGAGATATAGTCAAAGAAAAAGGCCACACATCTGCACCTTTCCGCCAAATATTCGCTTATTAAGCTGTGCCTAGTTTAAAATGCCTGCAATTATTTCGCCATGTCTTTTGGAAAAATTATGACACAAATCATTTTAGCTTCCACCTCAGCTTACCGCCGCATGTTACTGGAAAAACTTCGTCTACCCTTTATATGCGCGGCTCCTAATACTGATGAAACACCTCGAATAAGTGAAAATGCAGAACAGCTCGTTATGCGTTTGGCGCAAGCTAAGGCACAAGCATTACAAGCAAAATATTCTCAGCATTTGATTATTGGTTCTGATCAGGTTTGTGTTATTAATGGCGAAATTACCGGCAAGCCTCACAGTTTTGAAAAGGCATTTAAACAATTACGGCAAGCCAGTGGTCATTGCGTCACCTTTTATACCGGCATTTGCCTCTTTAACAGCAAAACAGGAATAGCTGATACCCGTTGTGAATTGTTCAATGTCTATTTTAGAAAGCTGACTGATGATGAAATTTGGGCTTATTTAACTGCGGAAAACCCCCTTAATTGTGCAGGAAGCTTTAAAAGCGAAGGGTTAGGAATTACTTTATTTGAACGACTTGAAGGGAAAGATCCGAATACGTTAATCGGTTTACCATTAATTACATTGACTGAATTATTAATCCGCCAGGGGGTAAACCCACTGACGGCAATAGGTTAATTACTGTGATTCTGACGTAGCGTTTTTATACAATAGCGCAATTGCTCATCCAACGGTGCTTCAAGACGTAATGTCTCCCCCGTCGAAGGATGAGTAAACTTTAGCGCACAGGCATGCAAAAATAGGCGATTAAGACCCGTATCTGACAGTTGCGAATCAAAAACTTTATCGCCATAACGATCATCAAAAGCGATCGGATGCCCGGCATATTGAGTATGAACGCGGATTTGATGAGTCCGACCTGTTACAGGACTGGCTTTCACTAATGTTGCATTAGTAAAACGCTCTTCTACTTTAAAACGTGTTTCAGAAAGCTTACCTTCACTGCTTACCTTAACAATCCGCTCACCACTTTGCAGGATATTTTTCAGCAATGGGGCCTGAACGACTTTGCAATGTGATTGCCATTGTCCTCGTACTAAAGCCAGATAATCTTTCTGCATCTGTTTAAGTCGTAATTGCTCGTGCAAAGCCCGTAAGGTTGAGCGCTTTTTAGCAATTAACAGAATTCCAGAGGTATCACGATCCAAACGATGCACCAATTCGAGAAATTTGGCTTCCGGACGTAAAACCCGTAGCCCCTCAATAACGCCAAAACTTAAGCCACTGCCGCCATGAACGGCCGTACCGGAAGGTTTATTGAGCACTAGAATATGGTCATCTTCGTATAAGATACAATCGCCTAATACAGCAACTTTATCCAGTTTAGCTGAAACCGTCACCTCTTGCCGTTCTGCAACCCGAACCGGCGGAATTCTGACGATATCTCCCGCAGACAACTTATACTCAGGTTTTATCCTGCCCTTGTTTACCCGGACTTCACCTTTACGCACAATCCGGTAAATCATGCTTTTAGGAACCCCTTTCAAACGCGCTAATAAAAAATTATCAACGCGCTGTCCGGCCTCATCGTCATCAATAGTGACAAATTGTACAATTTGATTATTCGTTTTCATGATAGCAATTTTAATTATCACTCAAGCAGAGTGCTACTCATTTTTAAATATGTGTAAAAATCACGCATACTTTCCGGCTGTTACCTTCCCTACTTTAAGATAAAGATTAAATATTAACTATTTCTTCCTATTTCATCAGAAAAACCGCTTAAAGACATAAAGTCACCTTGCTATCACCCCAACAGCAATGGAATAATACGTAGCCACCATCAGTTTTTTAATCCTGAATGGCGAAGTTAAACGTTTGTTCTTTATTTGATTGCACAAAAACGCAGCAATGGCGTAAGACGTACTGGGAAATCAAATAACTAGCGGGCTACGGGTAGCAGATTACTGGAATTGGATCAAATCCGCTTCATTTATATTTGCAGATTATTCCTAGAAAAGGGTACTGTTTTCTAAGTGAAAATTCAGACCTGCCGAAAATATGCGTCTCTATACAAACGACAACCGGGAGGTTGGCGGATTTGTAAAAGACACGAGACCATCGGTTACCAGTCGCTCATCTATATTTGCCCGTAGCTCTATAACTAATGTAAAAAATAATGAGTAAGTTACAATGAAAAGAATGCTAATCAACGCAACTCAGCAAGAGGAGTTGCGTGTTGCTCTGGTTGACGGGCAACGTCTTTATGATTTGGATATCGAAAGCCCAGGACACGAGCAAAAAAAAGCAAATATCTACAAAGGTAAAATCACCCGAATTGAACCTAGTTTGGAAGCCGCTTTTGTTGACTATGGTGCTGAACGGCATGGTTTCCTTCCTATTAAAGAAATAGCCCGCGAATACTTCCCCAGTAACTACCATCCTCATGGCCGCCCTAATATCAAAGATGTTCTCAGGGAAGGCCAGGAAGTTATCGTTCAAGTCGATAAAGAAGAACGTGGTAATAAAGGGGCCGCCTTAACCACTTTTATCAGTCTGGCGGGCAGTTATCTGGTATTAATGCCTAATAATCCTCGCGCTGGCGGTATTTCCCGCCGTATCGAAGGAGATGACCGCACAGAACTGAAAGAAGCATTGGCATCGCTAGAAGTGCCAGAAGGGATGGGGCTGATCGTCCGCACTGCGGGCGTCGGTAAATCCGCAGAAGCACTACAGTGGGATTTGTCATTCCGCCTTAAACACTGGGAAGCGATCAAAAAAGCCGCTGAAAACCGCTCTGCGCCATTCTTAATCCATCAAGAAAGCAATGTTATTGTCCGTGCTTTCCGCGACTATTTGCGCCCAGACATCGGTGAGATTTTAATCGACAATCCCAAGGTTCTCGATCTGGCGCGGCAGCATATCACTGCACTTGGCCGCCCTGATTTCACCAGTAAAATCAAACTGTACAGTGGTGAAGTTCCCCTGTTCAGCCATTATCAGATTGAATCACAGATTGAATCTGCATTTCAGCGTGAAGTTCGCCTGCCATCAGGCGGTGCTGTGGTTATCGATACCACAGAAGCATTAACTGCGATCGATATTAACTCTTCCCGAGCAACACGCGGAGGAGATATCGAAGAGACGGCTTTTAATACCAACCTTGAAGCCGCAGATGAGATTGCCCGTCAATTACGCCTGCGTGACCTTGGTGGTTTGATTGTTATCGATTTTATCGATATGACACCAGTACGTCATCAACGTGAAGTGGAAAACCGCCTACGTGATGCTGTTCGTCAGGATCGTGCTCGTATTCAAATTGGCCGTATTTCTCGCTTTGGTCTATTGGAAATGTCCCGTCAGCGCCTGAGTCCATCGCTAGGTGAATCCAGCCACCACGTTTGCCCACGCTGTAGCGGCACAGGGACTATTCGTGATAACGAATCCCTGTCGCTATCCATTTTACGTCTGATTGAAGAAGAGGCACTGAAAGAGAACACGCATCAAGTACATGCTATTGTTCCAGTACAAATCGCCTCGTATCTACTAAATGAAAAACGCCAGGCAGTCAGTGCAATTGAGCGCCGTCAAGGAGACGTTGGCGTAGTGATCGTGCCTAACGATCAAATGCAGACTCCCCACTTCTCTGTCCTACGCGTACGTAAGGGTGAGGAAATTTCTACACTGAGTTATCTGCTTCCTCAATTTCATGAAACTGGAACGACAAATCTTCAAGAAGATGTCCAACCTGAACGTAAGCGTCCTGAACAGCCCGCTATTTCTGCTTTTGCTTTGCCAACCGATACGCCAGCACAGCAACCATCACATAAAGCAAAAGAGAAAAAGCCTAATCGCCCTGCTCAGACTATAACGGAACAACCTGGTCTCTTAAGCCGCTTCTTGACTGCTTTGAAAAAAATGTTCAGCGCAGAAGAAGAAAAACCGGCCCAGAAAAAAGAGAATAAATTATCCGGCCATGATAACCGTCGCTCTTCTGAACGACGCAATCAACGTCGCCAAAATTCACGTAAAGATCGTGATGATAATAATCTACGTGATGAGCAACGTAATAACCGTGATCGTGACGAACAACGGAAAAATCGTCATACTCAACAGAAAAATGGCCCTCAAGATAACAACGTGACGATAGATACTGCCGCTCGTGAAGCCCAACAGCAGCAACGTCGCGAGCAACGTGCAGAACGTCAACGCCGTCGTCAGGAAGAAAAACGCCAGCAGCAACTTGAAGTTCAGAAGCCAGAAGTCGTTGAAAATGAAGTTGAAGAGCGTCTGCCAGTTGTACCGCGTCGCCAACGTCGTCAGCTTGAACAAAAAATTCGCATCATAGATGAAGTGAAAGAAGTGACAACTGTCGCTTCACTGCCGGTACCTGTTGCTACGGAAGAGCAATTACCAGCACCTGTTGAAATACCTGTAGAAACAGCTCAATTACAACAACTGGCTGAAAATAAAGAGCAACAAGATAATGTTATGCCACGCCGCTCTCGTCGTTCACCTCGTCATTTGCGCGTTAGTGGCCAGCGTCGTCGTCGTTACCGCGATGAAAGAAATCTACTTCAATCGCCGGTACCATTATCTATGGCTGTTGCATCACCAGAAATCGCTTCCGGTAAAGTTTGGGTTCGCTATCCGGTGGTTCCGATTTCCATAGAAATTTCTGAGGAAATTTCTATGATCGAACAGCAGGAACAGCAAAATGAGGTATTGCCAGCAATAGTAGCGGAAACAGTACCTGCAATCACCATTGTTGCAGAATCTGAACAAACCATCACTGAATCGCCTAAGGTGGCGGAAACGCTGGAAGCTCATCAGGATAGGCTAAAACCTGAAACAGGTATTACAGAATCAAATGACATTGTTCTACAGCAAACTCAATCAGTGCAGGAAGAGCCGTCATTTATTGAATTTGTTGCAATAACACCGATTGCCTCTGAATTTGAACAGCAACCTGAAACAGAAGAAAGCATTATTGTTCCTGAAGAAATTGCAGCAGTGATAATTGTTGAAAAGAGTAAAGATGAAATGGTTAAACAACCTGTTGCTATTATAGCCAAAATTCATCATGCTTATGCGCCGATGACCAAAGCGCCAGCCCCTGAGATGATTGAAAAACCGATTGTTATCAGCGAATGGCAACGACCTTTTTCTCATTTTGAAGGGAGGGGAGCTGGAGGCCATTCAGCCACTAATGCGGCTACTTCACCAATGGCTAAACCGCAATCCTTCGAATAAATAACATTATTTAATATTAGCAGAATGGCTCTTTTTAGGGAGCCATTTTTTTTGCTACTAACCCCACAAAAATACTTACCATTAATTTTATTCTATCCACATAAGGGTTAGTTTAAACGGCTATCACTGTTACTCTGTTCAATTAATTATCATTCGATTTATATCCTATGGATTTCAAGATGGATCGCGACGGCAAGGGAGCGAATCCCCGGAAGCATAGAGAACTATGTGACCGGGGTGAGTGAGTGCAGCCAACAAAGAGGCAACTTGAAAGATAACGGGTATATTATTTAACCAGGAGAATAGTCTATGAAACCGTGGCTTATTTTTGGTGCAGGTAGTGGCGTTGGACGTCATCTTGTGACTGTCGCACTGCAACAAAAACGTCCCGTAATTGCGCTTATCCGCAATTCTGAGCAGGCTACTGAGCTGAGTGCTTTAGGCGTCAAAGTGATACAAGGTGATGCCTGTAACGCTGAAAATGTTGAAAAAACCGTACAATATGTAAGTTCAGAAGCAATCGTCTTTTCTACTATTGGTGGAATTGATTCAGATCTCCTTGGCAATATGACTATCATTGATACTATTGAGAAAACTGGAATAGCACGTATGTTACTCGTTACCTCAATAGGTTGCGGCGAAGGCTGGAAAACTCTGTCACCCAGAGCTAAGTCACTGTTTGGCCAATCTGTCAGGCGTAAATCAATGGCAGAAAGCTACCTTCAAACAAGTTCTTTGAATTACACAATTATTCGCCCAGGTGGATTAACAAATAAACCGGGAACAGGCCATTGCCAAAGATATCAGCATGAAATTCATGGCGCAGTTAGTCGTCAAGATGTTGCACATCAACTGGCAACTATGGCAGAAGAAGAATCTTCATATCAGCAAATTTACACCTTAGTTGATCCAGAGCTTAAACCTGATTGGGTTACTGCGTAGTCGGCAAAAATAACCACGCATTGATGCGTGGTTATCTAATGATGCTATTTGAGTTCACCGATTGTTTTAAGCTTTTTAGACAACTCACGGCGCTCTTTAGAAAGATCCGCATTTTTAATTATGTGATCATCTATACGGTCTTCATAATCACTTCTCATATTCATAATGATGCTCTGAATATCCTCAATTGACATACCGGGCTTGATGTATTCACTCAAGTTATCAAGCAATAAAACCCGTTTCTGGTTATCGCGTATTTTCTTCTCATTATCTGCGATTTCGCGCTGTAACTTATTTTTACGACGAAACATACGTACAAATTCCAACACATTGTGGAATGACGGCTTATTTGCATTGTCCATTTTCATACCTTATCTTCAATCTAAACGTACAAATTATCCAATCTGACTACACAATAAGACTAAAACCATTAATAGACAAGTCAGTTTCCGTTATTTATTGATTCTCATTAATTACATAAACCTGTTAACTTCTTGCTAAAGGTTCAGCATGTTGACTCAATCGAAAACAATCGGCCAATGAGAGTGAATAATAAATCGCCAACCTTCCACTGGCAGAAGCACAATTTTTCCCTTCCCTATCGCTTATCTTCCATTTCTTACTCTACAATTTTTTCATACTTCAAGTGTACTATCATTAATCACTATTATCTCCATGATTATCTAACAAGCGTAATTATATATCTGTCGGAGAAAAAATTTATATATTTGTATATAATAATAATTCAACTATTATCCCATACAAAATGAATAAAAAACTATAAAGTTAATTCCACTTAGAAATCAAACAAGATATTAATAAACAAATCAAATAAAGACAACTAATTATATAGAGCACGATAAAATATTGAATAAAACGTTAATACTCTCTAATATTATATACATTTTAAACTGTATTAATTCCTTTATTTCCCAACTCTTTGCAAGATAAGATTTTCAGGTAATTATTTTTAATAAAATTTATACCCAATGGAAAAACATTTAGTTTATTAGTTTATTAGTTTATTAGTTTATTAGTTTATTAGTTTATTAGTTTATTAGTTTATTAGTTTATTAGTTTATTAGTTTATTAGTTTATTAGTTTATTAGTTTATTAGTTTATTAGTTTATTATTTAAATACATGTTCAAACTGACTATATTTGTGATACCCATCTTAATAATAAAATAAAAATTTCCTTATTGCTGAAACATAATTAAAATTGACGAAAAATATAACGATAATTAGGTTAGGTGATGAAAAAAATTCCTTTTGATTTGAATGGTTACGAAATCTCTTTTGGCCATGCACGTAAAACAAGAATTCCAATTATAAAAATAACTCACCCCAAAAATGGGGTTTATATTAAACCATTTTATAGTGTCAATAGAATAAATTTACTTGAAAGAATCCAATATGAAACTGGTTTAAGTGATCAATATATTGAATCTATTAATGAATATTTTCAAGAGGTTAATTACCCTTAATAAGGGAAAATATATGAATAAAAATATATTTTAATTATTATATATTCTGTTTGCTGGTAAAATTGCCTAAACAATTTATCAGCAAACTAGTAAAAGGTATTTATAGATTACCTATGATAATACCTTTGATAACAGAAAAGCCCCCTTGAAAATATACTTATTAGCCTAATCCTCCTGGATAAATCTAGATAAATAATAATCTCTACGCTTACTAACCATAACCTATTGGAATAATATGCATTTTCCTCTTATTTTTTCCGTTATATAGTAAAAAAACGCATAAAGTGCCAAGCATATACCTGCAACTATTATATACTGATATCGATTTTCCAATGTTGACATCAGTGCAAAATAGATTAATACACCCACTGAAAGTGTACCAATACTAACAATTAATCCTTGTATTAGATACATCACGATTTTCATCAATATACGTATTATTGCCATTATCATTCATCTAACCCTGCTGAAAATTTATCAAATAAACTCCGATTCCCGTCATACACCTCCAATGTTGTAACATATGGCTCCATTTTACTTTCAACCAAGAAATATTACCTTCTCGGAGTAAATGTTACAGATCCACTCAGCTTAGTGAACTATTTTTCATAATCTAATGAAATAACCCACACTTTTCTTTTATTTTTTCTGTAATGTAGTAAAAAAAAATAGAAAACGCCAAGCATGTACCTGCAACTATCGCATACTGATATCGGTTTTCTAATGTTGACATTAAGGTAAAATAAACTAATCCAATAACTGAAAATACACTCACCCCACCAATTATCCCTTGAGTTATGTGCATCACGATTTTCATCAATATACTTACTATCTTCATTGATCTAGCCCTACAGAGAATTCATCAAATACTTCATTAAATAAATCTCGATTTTCATCATACGCTTCCAATGCTCTGACATATGGCTCCATTTTACTCTCAACCAAGAAATAAAGTAAATCCAAGTTACCCTCTCTCCTTAATAACATATATAAGTTCGGGTTTGTTTGAGCTAATTCTCTAGAAGTATAGATAGCCCTAGATACTGACGCCCCAAGCCCCAAAACTGTAGTAAATGCTAGAGAGCCACCAAATTTCGTAAACCATTTTGTACCGAAAAAAGCACCGAGCTGTCCGTTAAAGATGACATACTTTGCAACAATACCCCCAAATATTTTCCCAGCTTTCGTTTCGATTAATCGTTGCTTTTGTTCTTCACTCAGCTTACCTAAGTAATCTTCAAAAATAATCTGAATCACCCTTTCAAGATTATTAAGCGTAATTGCTTCTGATTTTACCAATCCAACAAAACGATATTTGTCATTTTCATTATCCCATCGATGATCAGTATCAAGATAATCATAACCAAGATAATAAAAATCCACCGGAATATCTAATATTCCCTCAGCAAACCCAGTAAGCCAGCTACTGTCATCGTTAATAGCCGAAACCATTTTTTCAGCAATTTCTTTAGCTCCATCCATTAAAAAACCCTTTCATCCCAAATACTATACGTACTCGTTGAACACGCCACATTATTCCAGGTAATATTGGCATATACTATTGAAAGAATTTCCTGTGGCATCATATGATTACTGGTTAATGAATGCGGGTGGTCTGATTTTAAACTAACAATATACGCTTGCCCAAGACGAATTGTATAGTAAAGCTCAAGTCCACCGTTTTCGCTGGTACGGTAAGATTCAAGAAAACACTCTAACCTTTCGTTATCATCCAAGCTTTTTGCTAATAAAGGAGAAGCTTTATCAATAGGTTTAGTAATAATTACCGGATGATGTGAAACATTTTGTTTGCGAGTCATAAGATGTTGCAGACTATAGACGAAGATCTTATCTTCGTGCCCATTTTGCGCTTTGATACCTATTGAGTCTCTTCTGCCACAACCAGCAGAAATTAACCCTTGATTTTGACCTTTAACTGTTAAATAAATTAAATTTGACATATTCATCTCGCTTATTTTTTCAACACTTCGATGCATACTGCGGTAGGCAGATCAATATTGTCAAGGGTAAATGTTCTTAAAACACACAATTTTTTATTTCAAGTACTCAAAATGTTAATAATCGGCCTCCAATCGCAGAACAAAAAGTAGGAAAACATGTATACAATATTGATTGTAATTACCTAGATTCTCTAAGATAGTAAGCAACAATTGTCTGCATTTTATGGCAAAAATGTCGCTCATTCTTTGAAAAAACAAACAATTAACATCATTGGACATTGAACAACAGTGAAAAATAGCAGCGAACAACCCACTTTCTACATCCACGACTACGAAACTTTTGGTCAACATCCGGCCTTAGACAGACCGGCTCAATTTGCTGGTGTTCGTACTGATATGGATTTCAATATTATTGAAGAGCCATTAGTTATTTACTGTTCACCTGCTGATGATTATTTGCCACAACCAGAAGCTGTCATGATTACAGGCATTACGCCTCAAATTGCATTAGAAAAAGGGGTCAATGAAGCGGAATTTGCCCGCCAGATTCATAATGTATTCAGTGTACCGAACAGTTGTATCCTCGGTTATAACAATATTCGGTTTGATGATGAAGTCAGCCGGAATATTTTTTACCGTAATTTTTATGATCCATACGCTTATAGTTGGCAAAAAGGTAGCTCCCGTTGGGATTTGCTTGATGTATTACGTGCCTGTTATGCCTTACGCCCCGAAGGTATTGTCTGGCCAGAGAATGAAGATGGTCTACCTAGCTTTAAATTAGAACATCTGACCAAAGCAAATAGCATTGAACATTCACATGCTCACGATGCTATGTCCGATGTCTACGCCACAATCGCAATGGCAAAATTACTCAAAGAAGTACAGCCAAGGATGTTCAATTATTTCTTTCAGTTAAGAAATAAGCAGAAAATTAGCGCCCTTATCGATATCCCTCAAATGAAACCACTGGTTCATGTTTCCGGGATGTTTGGCGCTGCTCGCAGCAACCTCAGTTTGGTTGCGCCTCTTGCCTGGCATCCAATAAACCGAAATGCTGTTATTATGTGCGATTTAGCTGGGGATATTTCACCATTACTGGAATTGGATGCAGATACATTGCGTGAACGTCTATATACCCGCCATGATGAATTGCAACCAGATCAATCACCAGTCCCTATAAAACTGGTTCATATTAATAAGTGCCCGATAATCGCCCCCGATAACACTTTGCGAACAGAAGACGCTGAACGTATTGAATTGGATCGCGATCATTGCGAAAGAAATCTGACTATTCTACGGAATAATCCACAAATCAGAGAAAAAGTTGTAGAACTGTTTGCCGAGGCCGAACCTTTCCCTGAATCCGATAATGTTGACGCTAAGTTGTATGATGGCTTTTTTAGTGATGCCGATAAAGCAACAATGAATATTATCCGTGAGACGTTGCCTCAGAATTTACCTGCACTCGATCTGACTTTTCAGGACCCACGGATTAAAACGCTGTTATTCCGCTACCGTGCCAGAAACTATCCTGCTACTCTAACTTACGATGAACAACAGCGCTGGTTACGTCATCGTCAAGATGTCTTAACTCAGGATAAGCTGAATGAATATTTCTTTACAATTGAACAACTCTTCATTGAACACCAAGGCAATGAAGAAAAATGTCGCCAGCTCAAAGCACTCATGGAATATGCAGTGCAACTGGCTGGATAATTAAACGGGGCGAGAACAAATATAAAACGGCGAGTCATATATACTCGCCTTTCTTTCTAACAGGATGATTATCATCAACCTTTACAGATTTGAACTTTCTTAGTACCAGCATATCGTTGTAACTACTGAGAATATTGACATTAAGATCCTTCGCCCCAATTTTTTAGCTTGGATGTTTTTCCAATTCCTGGGTTGAGAGTGTTAGTAGGATCAGTCATCCGATAAAAGGCCTTAAGTTGAGGTTTAGCTTGATATACATGCCCCACATTATGCTCTGCCGGGTATTCCGCACCTCGTTTATCAAGCAGTTCTATCATTCTTTCCTTCAATGCCTGTACATCTACCCCCTTTTTCACAATGTAATCCTGATGGAACACGTAGCACATAAAGTGTCCGCAATAAAGTTTGTGTACCAATACATCATCAAATTCTGGGGGTAATTGTTCAAACCATTCACGATCATTACGGCGCAGAGCGATATCAAGTGAAAGGATATTCTCTACTTCGTTACTATGCACTGCTTGATAACGGATCGCCGAGCCACCAGCGGAAAAACGATGCAAGAACGCTTTAGCCCCCTCCTCTGGCGTACAAGCAAAGAAATCCCCTTCTACCTGGCTAAAATATTTTTCCAACCAGCTTCTGGCCTCTTCAACCCCATCACCAGACATCTTTAATATCAGATGGTGCTCAAAACGATTACGATATTCTTTTAAACGTTTAGGCAAGTGGGAAGGAAGTAAGCGACTTAATCCCTGCATAATGCGGTCAACAAGATTGGTAGGCAAGAATGGAATCCGGTTGAAGATAGCGTCCATTCTCCCTTTTAAAGTAAAATAAGCCGGCATTTTATCGGTACCAAGCTTATCAATCATGATAAAAGTATCTTTACCGTAAGTTTCCGCAATATCAAAAATATCCCGGTGCATATATTCACCCGCCACCGGTAAACTATGAAAATTTGCTAATATATGGCGACGCAATTCTGTCAATACGCCAGTTTGATTGGTACCGATATAAAATACTTGAGACAAAGGTTCTGCCGGAAAAGTATCGAGCCGGACGGCAAACACAACCAGCTTACCCGCACAACCTGAAGTTTCGAACAAACGGCGCTCGTCAGAATTGAAACGAGATGGAGTATCAGCATCTACGTCACGCACCCGTTGGGCATATTCATGATCAGATGCTTTACGCTGACCATGTTCTACATCCTGATCACTGTAACGTTGTTCTTCCAGACAAGAGAGAATCTCTTCTGGTGTTTCTCCCAAATAGATCCCTAGATGATTAATCAATTCTGGCTTACCACGCTCATTAACCCGTCCATACAATGCCATTTCGGTATAAGCCGGCCCACGATGAACTAAAGAACCGCCGGAATTATTACAGATGCCCCCAACCACAGAAGCACCGATGCAGGAAGAACCGATAACTGAATGAGGTTCACGGCCCAGAGGCTTGAGTGCGCGTTCAAGTTGCCATAACGTACTGCCTGGTAACGCAACTACCTGATTACACGATTTTAAAATCTGAATTTTATTCATGCGCAGCGTGCTAATGATCACTATGTCACGATCATAATCCTTGCCATTCGGAGTAGAACCTTCGGTTACCCCCGTGTTGGCCGCTTGCATTAAAATGATTTTATCTGCTTCAATACAGGCCTTAAACACATACCACTGTTCCACCAGTGAACCGGGAAATACAACAGCTAAAGCGTCTCCTTGGCCGGAGCGAAAGCCTTTACGATAACGTTCAGTTTTATGGGGAGCAGTCAGAATATGAGATTTACCGACAATATTGGTCAAGGTAGTAATTACTTGTTGATTTTGAGAGGTTTTTGTATCATTCATAGTCTCTTCCTTAATAATAATCACCTCTCAGAGCATAGATTGTTTTTCTCCGTTTACCGTTGAAATTTTTCTTATCTGTAAGCTACCTCGCTGTTTTTTTTCTTAAGCTCCCTTTCCTTCATTATTACAGTAAATTGGTAACACAGTAAAAAATAATGGCACCAAATTCGGCACCATTATTCTTTTACTAGATATTAAACCATTTCAGAGCATTGGGGCATCGGCTGACGGAAGCGACGAGTCAGAAATACCATATAAATCAGACCAATTGCTCCCCAAGTTAGCCCTAATTCCATAGAACTTTGTTCCAGATTCATCCACAGTACACTAACGGTACAAGCACCTATCACAGGTAGTACCAAGAAATTAATTGTATCTTTTAATGTACGATTACGACGTTCACGGATATAGAATTGAGAAATAACTGACAAGTTTACAAAGGTAAACGCTATCAACGCACCAAAATTAATTAGAGCTGTTGCAGTAACCAGATCAAAGGTAATCGCAGATAACCCTATAATACCTACTAGCAATACGTTGATTACCGGAGTCCGCCATTTTGGATGAACGTAGCCAAATATTTTCTCAGGAAATACTCCATCGCGCCCCATAACATAGAGCAGACGGGAAACCCCTGCGTGAGCCGCCATACCAGAAGCCAAAACGGTGATACAAGAGAACACCAAGATAATAGCTTGGAACAACGTACCCGCTACATACAACATAATTTCTGGCTGAGATTCATCTGGGTTCTTGAACCGAGAGACATCCGGAAAATAGAGCTGCAAGAAATAAGAAACCGCAATGAAGATAACACCACCGATTAATACCGTCAGGAAAATCGCTTTCGGAATCACCTTACCAGCATTCGGTGTCTCTTCGGACAACGAGCTAATGCCATCAAACCCTAGGAATGAAAAGCACAAAATCGTGGCCCCAGTAATCATTGGGATTAAATGAGCATCCTCAGAAACAAATGGTTTCGCACTCCATAAAGTTCCAACTCCTTCCCCGTTGTACACACCGTGGATCAGTAACCCCACAAATACAACCATAATGGCTACCTGAACAATAACAATAGCCGTGTTGAGATTAGCAACAACGTTAATGCCACGCAGGTTAAAAGCTGTCATCAGTAATGCAAATCCCACAACGAAGATCCACGGATCCACGCTAGGAAAAATAGCTTGAAGATAAATTTTCGCTAATAAGACATTAATCATCGGCATGAACATATAGTCCAATAGCGACGACCAACCCACCATAAAGCCAACATGCGGACTAATGGATTTTTGTGCATAAGTATATGCAGATCCGGCGGATGGGAAACGTTTTACCAATTTCCCATAGCTCAAGGCGGTAAACAGAATTGCGATCAAAGCAATAGCGTAGGATGTTGGTACATGACCGTCAGTCAAACCAGAAACAATGCCGAAAGTATCAAAGATGGTCATAGGTTGCAGATAAGCAAGACCCATCATCACCACCTGAACCAAAGTCAGTGTTTTTCTGAGTTGAACACGATTGTTCGCACCAGTCTGGTTGGTGCCTAGTGGGATTACAGTATTATGAGACATGAGCGAAACCTCCCATAACTTCGATTCGCGTTGTGACACTACTTAATCGACAGTTACTGGGAAGACTTCGCTTCTGCCTATAGGCAGGAGAGTTAGAGGCTGGATTATATGCAGAGCGCAACGCTCCGTAGTCATCGATGCAGCAGCATGTACCGATTGGTACAAGTGCGAAAGAGAATAATTGCTCCATATTTAGCGTTCCTCATTACGGCAACCGATTCTCATTACGGTTGCTCGTGGGCCAATTATCTATCCGGCTCAGAGTCCGGCCTCTGGTATAGTAAAAAATAAGTCAAAGCAAAAAAAATAACCGACACATATAAACGCATCAGTTATTCTCTAGTGGGCGAATTCTGCACTCGAAGACCTGAAATAGCAATACTCGGCGCACTAAAAGTTCATTATTTTTTACCACACCCATTGATGACGCTATGGAAGTCAACGGTGTCATATACACTTCTTTGGCATGAGCTAAGTTTTAACACAACACAAAACGGATTGCTATTCAGTTTTTACAGGTATAAGTAAAAAACAAAAATCCTCTCTGTCAGCAACAAACAGAGAGGATTATGACACTGTTAGTTAGAACGCGTTATTAAAAGTCGTAATTGATACCAATGTTATAGCGACGACCATCCAATACCGTTTCATGAGTATCCTCAGTCACTTGCTTCTCAAATACGTTGTATACCCCACCTACCAAACGCAAACCATCAGCTAAATAATAACTGACACCGATATCCACAAAGGTATAAGACGGTGTTCCTTTCCCCATAGAGGTACGTGATAAATAATTCGAAGTTTTGCCACGGTAATTAACACGAGTCCAAGCTTGCATTTCTGGTAAAACTTGCCAATTTAAGGTTGCATTCGCCATATGTTTAGGCATCTTATTCAAAGGTTTCCCTTTAAAGTTACCACTCTTTTGCTCAGAATCAGTATACGTATAGTTTGCAGTCAATAACCAGTCATCAACAATATCCCAGTTTATCGTCGCTTCTACACCACGCATATTGGCTTTATCAATGTTCACACGGTCACTAATAAATTTATAAGCAGTGCCATCAATAACGCACTTACCCCGAGATTTACCACTTGGATCGGTACAACGACGTAATTCAGTAATTTTATCTTTAAATTCAGTATTGAATATCGTTAAACCTGCATTAAAATTATCCTGATTGTTCCAAATAACACCAATTTCCTGGTTGAAGCTCTTCTCTGGCTTCAAATCTGGATTACCGACGATAATCGCGGGATCACCACCACCACCCGTAATCTGCCCCCAATTAGATGCCGCTTGACGTAATTCTGGTGAACGGTATCCTGTCGAAATACCACCTTTAATTGTCCATTGCTCATCAACATGCCATACACCATACAAACGTGGAGTCCAGTGGTTACCGAAATTTTCGTCTTTGTCCATACGGATACCACCGGTCAACGCAAAGTCATTAGTCATTTGCCACTCATCTTCAGCAAATAACGCCCAACTCCAGCGGGTCAGCTTATTGACATTTTTAGCAGAAGCTAATTGATTCCCGTCATCACGTAAATCTTCATAACGATACTGACCACCTACGCTCAATGAGTGGTCACCCAACATAAATACTGTATGAGTATTGAACAGATTATCGTAATATTTCATATCACGACCGGGGTTACGTGATTCGTCACGCTGGAAATATGTTGTCGATGTTCCAAAATCGTAAACACCGTTATGGGTGATGGAATAATTATTTCTTTTATATCGACTTTGGCTATTACCTGGAGATCGCCAACTACTCGTTTTTGTTTTCCCTACAGTAGAATCACGATCTTGTTCATAACGTCCAGCTTCAAAATCAAAAGTATTCTGTTCATCGGGCGTCAAAGAGAAAGTAGCTGAACCGTTACGCATTTCCTGTTTATTAAAACCACCAATAAATTTATCTTCATTTCGGTGAGAATACAGGCCACTCACTTTCAGCCCCAGTAATCCATCAATAATTGGGCCAGAGGTATAAACACTACTCTGATGACTATTACCTGATTTAGAACGCTCTTGCAAAGTACCATCAGCGCGGAAGCTAGTTTTCCACTCTTTCTGTGCCTTACGGGTAATGACGTTAATCACCCCCCCCATCGCATCAGAACCATAAAGAGAAGACATGGGACCACGCACCACTTCGATGCGTTCTATCGCAGCCAACGGCGGCAACCACCCCTGCTCAATACCAGAATTGTCACTGTTTGGACGAGTACCACGAGTATCAACACGCTTACCATCAACCAGAATCATCGTATATTGAGATGCCATACCGCGAATACTGATATCACTGTTGCTAGCACCACCTGTAACAACGACCCCCGGCACATCTTTCAATGCATCAGTCACATCACGATAAGCCTTAGTTTCCAATTGTTCACGGCTCACCACAGAAATAGACGCTGGAGCATCTTCAATTTTCTGTTGAAAGCCTGCTGCTGTAGTCACAATAATAGTGTCATTATTGCCGCCAACCGCCAAGACTGAGCTAGATGAAATTGCAGCAATAACACCTAACGCGATTTTTCTTTTATTAAAAACACCCATTCCCGATTCTCCAAGAGATATAATTTCACTTTATTCATCTATAAAAATGGATAATCAACATGTGCTCAAATAACGAGGATAAAATATTTACCTCTGTGTAGTTTTATTATTTTATTAGTTTACTTATATCTTATTACCATAAGACATAAGACAATATTCTCTATTAATTCCAATAATCCATCTTATTAACTTATTCCATTTACTATCCTTTGCAGTTAAAGAGTAAATCTCAGCATTAACCAGACAAAACTGTAGCTTTTAAACACACAGTATTAAAAGGTAAATAAATTATTCCTCATATACGGCGATGCACGTTTTGATTTTTATGCGCATTCCGCGCCTATGCTTTATCATAAATATAATTTAAACAATAAGTTAAAATGAATTCTCCAATCTCTAGCGTTGAAAGCAATACCTGTAAAATATCCCTATGATAACTGTGTTTAACTCCTTACATGTCACAAATCAGTATTAATATCATATACAGCTACCCAAGGTAATAATATTACGACAATATGTTTCTCGTGATACCAATACTACTACGTAGTATTAATCATTTAAATTCAGCTCACTAAGCAGTTCATTTAATAAAAATGAATAATCAACGTATGCTAAGGTAACGAAAATAAAGTATTTATCCCTGTTTAGTTCTATCAGTTTACTAACATCTTATTACCATAAAGTATAAAACCGTATTTTTATTGGCTATAATAATCTATCTTATTAACACATTCTATTTACTACCCTTGCCAGCAAAGGGTGAATCTCGGCATTAGTCAGACAAAAATGTAGTTTTTAAGACACTGTAGCATAAGAAAAATAGATCATTCCCCCACGTACAACTATGTACATTCCAGTTTTTGTGTGCAATTTATGTCATGCTTTGTAAAAAATATAATTTAAATAACAAGTTAAAATGAATTCTCACTCGCTAGCTTTGAAACCAATCCATCAACCAATACCTGGGGAATGCCCTGAGAACAACGTTCAATTCTGCCTTTGACACCGTAAACCTGTGCCAGACTATCTGGCGTAATAACCTGCTCTGGAATTCCTTCAGCAATTAAACGCCCTTTTTGCAACATTAATACATGATCACCATGACGTAACGCGATATTAATATCATGCACAACGACCACCGTAATAATATTACGACGATACGTTTCTTGGGCTACCAATGCCATGACGTGATATTGATAATTTAAATCCAGAGCACTAAGTGGTTCATCTAATAACAATAATGTTGGTTTACGAATTAACGATTGTGCCAATCCAACCAACTGTTTTTGACCACCAGATAACTGATCTAAATAACATAACGCCAGGTGTTCAATCCCCAACTGACGTAATAACGACATCACCTCTTCTTCACTAGTTTCAGAATGACGTCCTCTGGATGCCCGTTGAGCAACGATAATCGATTCCAGTACATGCAAATGAACACCAGCAGGTAAACTTTGTGGTAAATAAACCACATTTTCCGATCGCTGGATAAAACTCATTTCCATCAAATCCTGACCATCAAGCCAAAGCTGGCCTCTTGCACGATTTAAACCCGCCAAAGAACGCAGAAGTGTTGATTTACCGCTACCATTTGGCCCCAACAGTACCGTAATTTTCCCACGCGGCAACGGAGCAACATTCAGATTTTCAATAACCGAATGTTTCGGGTAACCCGCAAAAAAATTGCTAATGGTTAATCCCGGGTTCATATGTTCCCCCTATGACGTAAAATTATGCTAAGGAAGAATGGAACCCCCACTAACGCAGTAACAATCCCAACAGGAATAACCACACCTGGGATCAGGTTCTTCGAGGCGATGGACGCCATAGACAACACCAATGCACCAATTAAAGCACTAGCGGGTAAATAGAAACGATGATCTTCCCCGAACATCATACGGGCAATATGTGGCGCAATTAAACCGACAAAGGCAATTGGCCCAACGAATGCAACGGCTAAAGCGGCTAGAATACTAATACGCAATAATGTCCCCAAACGCAGACGACGAACATCGATACCAAAACTGATTGCACGATCTTCACCCAAGCGCAGCGCTGTCAGTCTCCAGGAATTCATCATTGAAATAGGAAAAACGACTGCAAACACCAACAACATAACACCCAGTTTTATCCAAGTTGCTCTGGCAAGACTACCCATTGTCCAGAGTACTAACCCCTGAAGGGTATCTTCCGTTGCGATAAACTGCATCATGGAAACCAATGCTTCAAAGGTAAAGACCAATGCAATACCAAATAATACTACCCCAGACGTAGCAACACGTGTCAAACGAGTGATCGTGTCCAGTACCAATGCAGCCAACAAAGCGAAAATGAAAGCATTCGCAGAGATGAACCATTGATCAGGCACGCCTGGAATACCAATACCCGATACAATCGCCAACGCCGCACCAAATGCAGCCGCTTGAGCAACCCCTAAAGTAGAGGGGCTGGCTAATGGGTTATTTAAAATCGTCTGCATTTCCGCGCCAGCCAGCCCAAGAGACAAGCCAATCACTACCGCCATCAAGGCATATGGTAAACGGATATCCCAAACAATTACCCGTGTACCCGCATCCACACTCTCTGGCGACATTAAAGTTTGCCAGAGAGATGACAAAGATAGACCTGATGGCCCTATCGTAAAATCTAATACCAGTGAAACACCAATAATCAGCACGATAAATACCATCATCACAATACGGCGGCGTAAAATATATCGGTAATGAACTTTTACACTGCTGTCATCTAATTGTTGTTTCACCATTGGCTCGGTAGTGGCACTCATTATTCCCGTTACCTGACTGATTACTTTTCACTAATCCAGTAAACCCCTGATGGATCAACTGCCAAGAATTTACTGTGTAATTCATTCAGTGTCTTTTGCGGATCTAAATCTGCAAATTGCTTAGGATAGAACCACTTAGCAAATACTTGAGTTGCTATCACATTATATGGAGAGTTGTAGTAGTTATGCCAAATCGCATAATCTCTGCCCTCTTTAACCGCAGTCAACGAGCTAATACCTTTACGTTCAGTCATTTGTTTCAGACTGGCTTTTGCGAGTTCAGGCGTAGATTGCGCTCCCAGTTTTACACCAGGTTCATTACTGTCTGGCGCTTTTGCACCACTAGCAATGTAAATATAAGGGTCAACTGCAATAATTTTTTCGAGATTCATGTTACCAAGTACGCCTGGCAGAACACCTTTAGCAATGTTTTTACCACCGGCCAAATCGATAAAGTTACCCATATTACCGTCACCGGCAGTTGCACAGCAGTCTTCAAAAGAACCCGCTCTTAAGTCGATAAATACTGTTGGTTTTTTCTCTTCCGGGATTTTATTGGTGATATCAGTCACCAGTTTTACATTTTTCTCGTAAAAATCGGCATATTCTGCCGCTTGTTTTTCACGATTGAGTACCTTACCTAACATACGAATGCTCGGCAGCGTGTTCTTTAACGGCTCAGTACGAAAATCGACAAATACAACCGGAACACCAGCCTTTTCAAGTTGAGCGACCAATTCGCTGTCTTTACCAGGGCCATGACCAGACAAACCAAAAATGGCGATATCTGGGTTGAGAGTTAATACTTTTTCAGAACTGACACTATCAGCACTGGTATTACCAATCAAAGGAATCTTGTCAATCTCAGGGAATTTAGCTTTATAGACGGCGTAAGACTGCGGATCCAATTTGCGGAAATCACCTTGCCAACCCGCGATACGGGCCAGTGGCTTATCGCCTTCAAGTAAAGCGATAGCGTGGAACAAACGGCCTTCGCCCAACAAAACACGATTTACATTCTCTGGAACTTCAACAGAGCGACCAACTATGTCGGTGACCGTTTCAGCCCATGATGCGAAGCTTGCCATGACTGCCGAACCCGCTAACAGGCCGACACTGATACTCTTTGCTATGGTTCGAGACATAAATTTCATTTTGTTAGCCCTTTGATATTAATAATTATGGCATTAACAATAGGCCAAATGAGAATACTTATCAATATGATCTACACAAATTTTGGTAAATTACGTGATTAATTGTATGATTAACGCTATGAAAAATAAAAAATACCCATTTGATCACAAAATGGGGGTTTTCTTTTAATTTCTTATCAATAACGGCTTATCTACTCAAATAAATAAAACATTAAGATAATAATAAATTAATCGTGAATTGAATTAAAAAACCATAAAAACCAAGCGGGCAGGAATTTTTTCAAAGATTCCTGCCCGCCTATTAATCACGATTTAGCGTATTCACATTCACTGATTTGAGATATCAGGAAATTTCATCTCGCCATATTTGATAAAACGAGTTTTCTTCACTAGTTTATAACCAAACCAAATCAACAGGAATAGTGGAATACCAATATAAGTCGCAGTTACACCATACCAGTCAATTTTATCTTGTAGAAATGCCTGATAATTCTGTCCTAATGTGATGATTAGACACAAAACAAACGCAAAGATTGGGCCAACAGGGAAAAATCCTGAACGATAAGGTAATTTACTTAAATCCAATCCCTGAGCTATATAACCACGGCGGAAACGATAATGGCTGATAGCAATCCCCAACCATGCAATAAAACCGGTCATCCCAGAGGTATTCAACAACCACAGATAGACGGTCTGGTTACCATACATTGAACTGAGGAAACACAACGCAGCAACCACAGTTGTTGCATACAAAGCATTACGTGGAACACCGCCTTTGGATAATTTGCCAAAAATCTTCGGTGCTTTACCCTCTTTTGCCAATGTGAACAACATACGAGTCGATGCATACATACCTGAATTACCCGCAGACAACACAGCCGTCAAAATAACCGCATTCATCATAGCCGCGGCGGATAATAAACCGGCGTTTTCAAATACCAACGTAAACGGACTAACACTGATATCACCGACCTCATTACGCAATAGGCTTGGATCAGTATAAGGAATAATCAGACTGATGATCAGGATTGCAAAAATATAGAACAGCAGAATACGCCAGAATACCTTACGTACAGCACTAGGAACATTTTTCGCCGGATCTTTTGACTCACCCGCCGCAATGCCAATCAGCTCGGTTCCCTGGAAAGAAAACCCAACTATCATTGCCACGCCAATCATGGCTGCGAAGCCACCAGCAAAAGGTGCATCACCAACAGTCCAGTTATGCCATCCAGCTCCCTCAGCTCCTTTCATGATACCGGCTATCATCAGTAATCCGACCACAATAAAGACAATAACCGTACTGACTTTAATTAAAGAGAACCAGTACTCAGCTTCACCAAATCCTTTCACTGAAATAAAATTCAATAGAAAAATCAGCGCGAGGAATAGCGCACTCCAGATCCAACCCGGCATATCCGGCAACCAGTACCCCATAACCAATTGAGCAGCAACTAAATCCACCGCGATAGTCACCGCCCAGTTGTACCAATAGTTCCAACCCAAGGCAAAACCAAACCCTTCTTCAACATATTTGGAACCGTAAGTCGAGAAAGAGCCGGAAACCGGCATATAAGCGGCCAGTTCACCCAAACTGGTCATCAGGAAATAAACCATCAAGCCAATTAATGCATAGGAAAGTAATGCTCCGCCAGGCCCTGCCTGTGAAACTGTCGCACCTGAAGCCACGAATAACCCAGTACCTATTGATCCGCCAACGGCAATCATCGCCAGATGCCGAGCTTTCAATTCACGTCGCAAATGTTGCTCTGCTGGTTTCCGGGAAACACTTTTTTGTTGTTGAGACATTCTGTTCCTGTTAGCTGCGAATAAATCTGATGGCGGATTGTAACAAATCCTCACTATCAAAATAGCGAGGAAGCGCTGTTATAAGATACCTTCATAATGTAGAGAAAATTATAAGTAACACAGCTAATTTTGGATTTTAGGCCGAACGTAAACTTTACCGGCAATAACTGAGCAATTTTTGCAGCGCGTTAGACATGTGCTTTTGCCGATGATGAATTAGGTACAATGTTCTGAAAAGTCTTAATCCTGGCACTTTTAACTCCAGTAAAGTGCGATTTTGCAATTGTTCTGCAACGACTCGTCTGGATAAGCAACTGATGCCCATACCAAATTTGACCGCATGTTTTATCGCTTCAGAGTTTCCCAATTCCATCAAAATCTTGAACCCAGGTAAACGCGCAAACAACAGATGATCTAGCACTTCTCTTGTACCCGATCCGCTCTCCCTTAATATCCATGATGCCTTAACTAAATCATCCAATTTTAGATCCTGTTTAGCTAGCGGATTTTCAGGAGAAGAAAAAACAACCAACTCATCTTCCATCCATAGTTGAGTTATCAATTCAGGACTATGACAGGAACCTTCTATCAACCCAAGATCAACACGGAATTCCAGCACTGAATTGATGACATCCTGCGTATTATTGATATTTAACTCTAATGGCGTATCAGGAAAATCCTGACGATAATTTGCCAGCATTTCCGGCAACATATAATTACCAATAGTACTACTGGCAGCGATACGTAACGCACCCAACTCCTGTTTGAATAACTGCTGAATTTCCCCTGCCTGCTCTAGCAGTGCCAAAGCCTTGGGATAAAGTAGACGACCATGTTCATTAGTCACCAACCGCTTTCCTACCCGATCAAAAAGCTGTACGCCAAGCTGATTTTCCAGATCCGTTAATGAGGCGCTTACTGCGGACTGAGATAGCGCCAATTGCTGAGAGGCTTGCGTCGTTGAACCGCTTTTCAATACCTCAGTAAAAACTTCCAACTGCCTCAATGTGATATGCATATTGCCCCGCAAAAAAATATGGTGTCAGTCAAAGTTAGCTTGTTTTAATTTTATACAGTAATAAACAACTTAACAAAAATCCTCTTTTTTACCACTTTTTTAGATTACATATAAAAAAATTATCAATTTTAATGATAATTTAATTTTCTATATGCTTATGTTTAAAACATAATAAGCAAAGTGAGAAAATATCTATGTCTGACATTCGTGCTGAAAGATTCGGCAAACAACCATCTATTCCCGGTATCAAATTAATACCAGGGTTAATATTAGCGGCAATACTTACTGCAATCTCAATATATGCCGGAAATATTTCATGGTTTATTAATATGGGACTGGGCACATTAACACTGGCGATCCTTACAGGGATCATTGCCGGTAATACTGTCTACCCTTTACTCAAACCTTATTGTGATAAGGGTATCCATTTCTCAAAACATTATCTCTTGCGGGCAGGTATTATTCTTTACGGTTTCCGTTTGACATTTCAGCAAATTGCCGATGTTGGCGTTACCGGCCTTTTGATTGATGCAGTAATATTGTCTTCCACTTTCTTTATTGCAATCTGGCTAGGCAAATCACTCTTTAGATTAGACCAGCAAACGGTAATACTGATTGGTGCCGGTAGCAGTATCTGCGGTGCAGCGGCTATTATGGCAACAGAGCCGGTAGTCAATGCCCCTGCCAGTAAAGTTGCCGTTGCGGTATCAACAGTTGTCATCTTCGGCACTATCGCTATTTTCATTTATCCGTGGTTTTATCAACTCAATGAGTATTATCAGTGGTTACCACTTACTCAGGAAACTTTCGGTATTTTTACTGGCTCTACCATTCACGAAGTTGCTCAAGTTGTTGCTGTTGGGCATGCAATTAGTGATCAAACGGAAAACGCAGCCGTTATCAGTAAAATGATCAGGGTTATGATGTTGGCACCATTCCTGTTGTTATTATCCCGTTACATTAGCCGTGCCCGCACTAAAAATGGAAGAAACCATCAGGAGAAAACACCAATGACTATCCCCTGGTTTGCGGTGATTTTTATTGCAATAGCGGGTTTTAATTCTTTCAATTTATTGCCTACCGCAATAGTCCATTCTCTGATTAATATCGATACTATTATGCTTACTATGGCAATGGGAGCATTGGGTTTAACTACTCATGTGAGTGCCATCCGTCAGGCCGGATTTAAACCCATTTTATTAGCTTTAATTTTGTTTATATGGCTGATAATAGGTGGTTTTTTGATAAATCTGGGCATTCAACATTTGTTCGGTTAACCAGAGTCCACACGGAGAAATTTCAGCAACATATAACCTTTCCATTCTTAAGGTTCATTGAGTGATTGAACAATGCCATAATGACGTAAAGTAGGAAGGAGAAAAATATGAAATTTGTTGGAGCACATGTCAGCGCTGCCGGTGGAGTTGATCAAGCGGTTATCCGGGCACACGAATTAAAAGCTACCGCCTTTGCCCTATTTACAAAAAATCAGCGCCAGTGGAATGCTCCACCTTTAGCCGCTGATGTTATCGATAAATTTAAAGAAAATTGTGAACGTTATGGATATAGCAGCCGACAAATTCTCCCTCACGACAGTTATCTGATTAATCTCGGCCATCCAGAAAGTGAAGCTCTGGAAAAATCCCGGCTAGCTTTTATTAATGAGATGCAACGTTGCGAACAATTAGGAATCGATTTATTAAATTTCCATCCTGGCAGTCATCTCAATAAAATAGATGTGGATAAATGCCTGGCACGTATTGCAGAATCTATCAACATTGCTCTCAATAAAACCCAGGGAGTCACTGCTGTTATCGAAAATACGGCAGGTCAAGGCACTAATCTGGGTTTCAAATTTGAACATCTGGCCGCAATTATTGACGGAGTTGAAGATAAAAGCCGAGTGGGTGTCTGTATTGATACCTGTCACGCCTTTGCGGCTGGCTACGATTTACGTACAGATGATGTTTGTAAACAAACTTTTCAGCAGTTTGAAAAAGTTGTCGGCTTTCAATATCTACGCGGAATGCATTTAAATGATGCCAAAAGTGAATTCGCCAGTCGTGTTGACCGACATCATAGCCTTGGAGAAGGAAATATTGGCAAAACACCTTTCAGTTATATTATGAAAGATGCTCGTTTTGATGGTATTCCGCTCATCCTTGAAACGATAAACCCAGATATTTGGCCGCAAGAAATTGCCTGGCTGAAATTACAACAAAATTAATTATTCTTTAATTAAAGCATTATTTAACGGGTATCAGTTCAACGTCAGCCATCATGGCAGCTAATTGAGGGCGATTACTGATACCCACATTAGGTTGACTAACCGCAAGTGCAGATACAGCCGTCGCCAATCGCAACGTGTGTTCACTGGATTCCCGCATCAGCAAACCATAAACCAAGCCACCAACCATTGAATCACCGGCACCAACCGTGCTGACAACTTTACAATGTGGTGGTTTTGCCAACCATGCCCCAGATGCGTTAACCCATAATGCCCCTTGCTCACCCAAGGATATGACAACATGAGCAATTCCTTGATCCCTAAGTTGATGTGCAGCCATGATGATATCGGATAATTCAGGTAACAAACGCCCCGCCCACACTTCAAGCTCATGACGATTCGGCTTAACTAACCAAGGAGATGCTTTTAACCCTGCAACCAATGCTTCACGGCTGCTATCGAAAATAATACAAGGGCAAAGCTGACGTAGACAGGTCATCCAGTCGGTAAACGATTCAGCAGAGACACCAGCAGGTAAGCTACCACTAACAACGACCATATCAAACTGTCCAAGCCATGAAAGCGAATCATTAACAAATCCCGACCATTCAGCTTCACCGACATAAAAACCAGAGAAGTTAAAATCTGTCACTTCACCGCTTTCTTCTGTCAATTTGACATTAATCCGTGTTCTGCCCGGTACTAAATGAAAACGATTTACCATACCATTTTCATTGAAGAATTGTTGAAATCCTTCCTGATTCTCCTTACCCAAAAAACCACTCACCGTGACATCAATACCTAAATCACGCAAAACTTTAGCAACATTATTGCCTTTTCCCGCAGCGTGTAGCCCGGCGGTTTGCACTCGATTGATTGCCCCCTTGACGATTTCCGGGCACAATCCCACTAAATCATAAGCAGGGTTTAGGGTGATAGTGGCAACTCTACAGCTCATTTTGCCCAATGTCTCCTAAGTAGATGATCATCATTATTATGAATTTTTCAGTTCTATTTATATCACTAAAATTGAATCGTTTCAGTTAAATTCCGTACTTTATTGATTATTGCCTTAAACTGATTTACGGATAAGAATAGCATTGAATTTTTCTCAAAATGAGATGCAAATTTGCTGAAACTTAGATGAAGGAATAAACCAAATGTCTGTCATTGTGGGTGTTGGCGTGGTTATTGTAAATGAACATGGTCAAGTATTACTTGGAAAACGTAGCAGTAAACATGCACCATACTGGTCAATCTTTGGCGGTCATGTTGATGCCGGAGAAACTTTTGAACAATGTGCAATCCGTGAAATTGCAGAAGAAACAGGTCTGGTGATTCAGTCACCAAAAGTCTACGGTATTTGTAATAATCTTCAAACTTATCAACAAGAAGGAAAACATACTATTTCGGTGTGTTTACTGGCAAAACATCCGGGTGATGACCCAAAATTGATGGAGCCAGAAAAATGTGAACAGTTTATGTGGTGTGATCCCGACAATCTTCCTGAACCTCATTTTGAAGCCAGCCGGAATGCAATAAAAATGTGGCAAGAAAATAAATTTTATCTGACCGAATGAACTAACTTATGTTAGTTCAATTTCAAATAATCCTTTATGACATCTATTTACACTCTATAAACAAAAATGTATCTTTAAGCTAGTACAAAGAAACAATATACCAGCAGGAGTTAAATATGTCCATTGAGACAACCCAGAGTTTAAAGCGCCCTCCCATACTAGGAGGTGCAATGATAATTGCCGGAACTGCTGTCGGCGCAGGAATGTTCTCTACTCCCGTGGTGACTTCTGGTGTCTGGTTTACTGGCTCAATTATTCTGCTGCTTTACACATGGGCGTGTATGTATTTTTCTGGCTTGATGATATTAGAAACTAACCTGAACTATCCATCAGGTGCCAGCTTCCATACCATGACTAAAGATTTACTCGGTAAAGGATGGAATGCAATCAATGGTATCTCTATTGCATTCGTGCTTTATATATTGACCTACGCTTATATTTCAGCGGGTGGCTCAATAATTGTCCACAATTTTAAAAATATTATTTCGATATCACAGGCAAATGCTGGCCTTATTTTCGCCTTTATCGTTGCATTTATTGTCTGGTTATCGACTCAAGCTGTGGATCGTCTGAGCACAATTTTGATCGGAGGTATGGTTATTACTTTTTTTATGTCCGCTGGCGGCATGTTTACCGAAGTTAAATATGTCATCCTGTTTAATCATCAGACGGATACTATATCAAACGACACAGCAACAAATTATATACCTTATGCTTTAGCCGCTCTGCCCTATTTACTCGTCTCATTCGGATATCACGGTAATATTCCAAGTTTAGTAAAATATTATCATAAAGATAGCAAAGCCGTTATTCGCAGCCTGTTATTCGGTACATTAATCGCATTAGCTATTTACATCTTGTGGCAATATGTCATTCAAGGAAATATTCCCCGAGAAGTATTCAAACAGATTATTGCTGATGGCGGGAATATCGATGCTTTATTAAAACACATGGATAATACAACAGACAGCAAAACCGTTCACCAACTTCTAAATGCCTTTTCTTATATGGCATTAGCCAGTTCATTTCTTGGTGTCTCTTTAGGACTATTTGATTACATAGCTGACTTCTTTGGCTTTAAAGATAACAACACCGGCCGGTTAAAATCTGCATTAGTGACATTTATTCCACCAACAGCGCTAGCTTTACTATTCCCCAACGGTTTTATACATGCCATTGGTTTCGCTGGATTCGCTGCAACCATCTGGGCTGTCATTATTCCAGCACTGATGGCTCGGGCAAGTCGCCAGCGCTTCCCAGAAGCCAATTACCGAGCACCAGGAGGAAAATTTCTTATTGGGTTTATCATCCTGTTTGGTTTGATAAATGCTATAGCTCATATTTTATCCTCTCTTGATTTATTACCTATGTATCGTTGATATAAAACATTCTTACTACAACCCCAATGTAAAAAAACAGTGGGGTTTTTTTAATCCCTACTTGCCTAATACCTTGACTACGAGTAATTTTGTCGCCGATTATTCTCTTGCAGTTTTATGGAAGGTTACATATGGCTAAAGCCAACGAAATTAAACGCGGTAGTGCCGTCAGTTATAATGGTAAGTTACTGCTGGTCAAAGACATTGATATTCAAGCGCCAAGCGCCCGGGGAGCTAGCACACTATATAAAATGCGCTTTACTGATATCCGTACCGGCCAGAAAGTGGAAGAACGCTTCAAAGGAGATGATATCCTTGATACGATCAGCCTGACTCGTCGTAGCGTTAACTTTTCCTATATTGATGGCGATGAATATGTTTTCATGGATGATGAAGATTTCACACCTTATCACTTTAAAAAGGAACAAATCGAAGAAGAGTTGTTATTTATTCCTGAAGGTGGCCTGCCGGGTATGCAAGTTCTGACAATAGAAGGACAAGTCATTGCCCTTGAACTGCCACAGACAGTCGATATGGTGATCGAAGAAACAGCCCCTGGAATTAAAGGCGCTTCTGCCAGTGCACGGACAAAACCTGCCAAAATGAGCACCGGACTCACCGTGCAAGTACCTGAATATATCAGTAGCGGGGAAAAAATCCGTATCCATATTGCAGAACGTCGCTATATGGGACGTTGCGATTAACAGTATTATCTAATTCTGAGTTGCCCAGTATAAAACAGGGTAACTCACTTTACCTATTCCATTAATTAAATCAGTCACCCGCTTTCCCTTTAGCATTTGGTCATAATTAAAATTCCCAAATAAAATACAATATAAATCTGTCACTCATTCATTTTAGCAATGATAAATAACATCCTTACTCTTCTTAAATTAAACATAAAATAAATAACATATGAAATTTTTCTTAACATCAATTATAGAAAATTGTAACAACACCAATTTTCTCTTTTCCTTTTATCCATTTAATCTCTGTTACCCCCATTTGGTGTGGTAAATAAAAATAAATATCATTTTGCAAATCGAGCTTTCGTCGTTGGGTAATCTTATGTCCCTTTCGCCAACAAGTGGTATCAGCCCAGTTATCACGCCAATCGAAACGACACGGTGATTCAACAATCGCACCTGAAAAGCGAATAACTCCTGTACTTGATGTTGTTTCCGACCCACTATTGGCAAGACTAGGAATCGCCAGAAAAAAACAACCCATCATAACCCGGAACATAGACATAAAGCCCCCACCATAAAACAGCATCATTTGCTGCGATTTCTAAAAATGAAATCAATCTAGAAATCGGAAAAATTTATGAGTCTATGTATTGGTAACGGCTATTTTCGTTGTTTATTTATAATTTTTAGCGATTAAAGCTGATAAAGGTATTTATATCTTACAATATTAGAATTATCAGAATAAATTATCAATAAATTAAGAAGTTACAGCCTTAACCCCCCCAACATCACTCAATAAAAATCCACAGAATTGAGGAGGAATAGTTGCCAAAGTAAATAAAAAATGAAGAAAAAAACACAAAGCAGATAAAAAAACAACAAATTAACTTACAGTCTCTTAAGAATTGTGACATTATTACTCAATATTTGTTATATTAACCTACATAATCGTAAGTTTAGTTACCACTTGTTTTATTTTTAACAAATAGGTCTCCCATGACACGCAGTCACCCATTTACCATATTTATACTGAACCTGTTAGGGATTACTTTGTTTTTCTCCTGGTATTTACCAGAACAACACGGTTTTTGGTTCAAAATCGACTCTGCAATCTTCTACTTCTTTAATGCAAAATTAATCCCAGGTTCAATATTCACAGAATTTGTCGCATTTGTGAATATCAGGGCCTTCGATGCCATTTCACTTTTATGTATGGGATTACTATATTACAACGCTTTTCGTAAACAGAATTACGATGGCAAACGCAGATTATTCATGATTGGTTTGGTCATGGTAATAAGCGCAGTTATACTTAACCAAATCGGCCATCTACTCCCTGTTATCCGTCCAAGTCCAACATTAACCTTTGATCATATCAATCGTATTAGCGAAATGACCAATCTGGTAACAAAAGATGCATCAGGCGATAGCTTTCCAGGCGATCACGGATTAATGCTCCTGATTTTTAGCTGCTTTATCCTTCGCTATATCTCAGGCAGAGCATTCTGTACCGCATTATTGATTATGGTAATCTTTGCATTACCTCGTATCATGGCAGGAGCGCATTGGTTTACTGATATTGCAGTCGGCTCTTTATCTCTGGTGCTAATCGGAACAAGTTGGCTACTATTAACACCATTAAGTGACATCATGATTAACTGGCTGGATAAGAATCTGCCACAAATTGGTCGCCCAATTTAAGGGCTTTCCCATAAACTCTTTTTACCGAATAATATTGGGAAGGTATTTAACTTTCCCAATAGCTCATAAAACCCACATAAATAACATAAATTAGCAACATTCCTGATCTCTCCTACTTAGAAATCTAATTTTTTGTAAATTATGTCATTAAATACTCGCCTTTTCCTGATTGTTTCTGTACTCTCGGTCTAAATGACATTTATTGTAAATATCGTTATAAAACGTGGCATCAGACGCGTTTTTTCACCAAGCGCGTTGTTTACTCATTGTTTTTTCTAACACCAGGCTTCGAAGCGTTTGATATTTTTCAATAATAGCGACCAACTAAGGTAAGGATAGCAAGGGAAAACAAAAATAATGGTCAAGTCTCAACCTGCTCTGAGATACATGACGCGGCTGATACCCGCGCTGTTCGTAGCGATTACTTTATCCGCGTGCAGCTCGCCAGATTCATCAAGGTTTCGTAACACACAAACTGATACGCATGCAGTAAACGGTAAGAACGGCTTCTTACTTCAAGCGTCTCAGGATGAATTCGAAGCGCTCGTTCGTAATCTGGACATAAAATCTAAAATTCTTAGCCAATACAATGGCTGGAAGGGCGTTGCCTATCGACTCGGTGGCGATACTAAACGCGGTATAGATTGTTCTGGCTTTGTTCAACGTACTTTCCGTGATCAATTTGGTATGGAACTGCCACGTTCAACATTTGAACAACAAAATATTGGCAAAAAAATCGACCGTTCAAGATTGCGCCCTGGCGATTTAGTCTTATTTAAGACAGGTACACGTACCAGGCATATTGGCATCTATGTTGGCAATGACCAATTCGTCCATGCCTCTACTAGCAATGGTGTCATCGTTTCCAGGTTAAGCAGCACATACTGGAGCAAACGTTATTACGGCGGTCGCCGAGTCATCAGCAATAACATGGTACCTAACGGATAATTATACCTAACGGATAAAAAGTACCTAACGGCTAAAAATTTTTCCCCTGCCCACAAAAAAGCGCTTCCACCAAAGGAAGCGCTTTTCGCGTTTATATCAGAATGGATAAAGCGCAGTTATCTTTTCAGCAATGGCAGCGCCAAGTGTCTTCAAACGACACATAACCGCACTTTCATCTTCACTATTAATAAACAAGCACGGTTGACCTTCCAATTCAATCACAGTGCTTCCGATTTGCATATCAGCAAGTGATTGCTGCAATTTTTGCATAACATTCCACGCAGCCCCGTCCTCGTGGCTGAGTAACTTCAACCCCATCAGGCTGCTTTCTGCATTCACTTCATCAACCGGAAGTGGCTCAACTTTGATACCCACAAAACCGGGTGACCACCTGTAACTTTGCGGCAGCCGATGTACCACCGAAAGCTGAATATTATTCACGAATCATTCCTACCTGAAAGAATATAGATACAAAAGTTAAAGTTAGCGGCTATCTTCAGGTGTTCTACTCGCCAAAACCGAATAACTAACCCCCAAAAAAGGTAAACGAAAAGTTAAATTTGTGTTTATAGTATTACATTAATTCCAAATTTCACCTTATAAAAAGTGAGATCAATCTCTCATTTCTCATATATTTATACTTTTTTTAAAGAAAACTCAACTAATTTTTATGCAAAAACCCAACTTTATGTTTAATGATTGTTTACATATTTTATTTTTTCAACTCAACACTTTAACATAAAAATCAAATAAGAACTGTAAAAACAAATAGATAACAATGTGTTTTATAAGGTATAATTAATGACAACCTAATGATAACGCCATTGAATATTTTTTAATTTAACAAAAATACAACAAAGACTTATAGTTACCATCAATACATCAACAACAATTTATTCGCACAGCAAAACATTTCGGAATTTCCTTACAGTAAAAAGTTAGCCTCTTAGCCCAACGGAAATACAAAAATCAACAAAACGCAACAACAATAATAAAAAACAATGAGGCAATAATAGTTTCGCCTCTCCATAAATAGCTCCGTACTACCATTTATAGTTATTAAGCACAGCCAATCGCTCAATTCCTTATAATATTCAGGGAAAATACTCTCTTTAATAAAATTATCGTTTTTAATGATAATTTCAGTAATACAGAAAATGCTGATGATACTACAAACTTATTACAGTCTCATTGCTTAATAGTAAATCTTAAAATAACAAAAAAATCATAACAAAATGATTTAATTGATTATTTTAAATATCATTAAATCCTATCGCTATCAATCAAGAATATATCAATGAAGGAAGATATATATTTTAAAATAAAATAGCTCCTCAATAATCTCGTATAAAATTATAACCGAAAAATATCATCAAAAATATTTTTCGCTTACAATAAGTTTCTTTTTAAGGAAAAGGCTGCACATGAAAACAGCCTTCTGTTTTTACTTACCGACTCTTTTTTGCATATATAATAAGCAACACAGCCAAAATAACAGATAAAACCATAGAACCAACCATTGGCCAGGCATTACGTGCTGGTAACATGGCAAGTAATACACCAACTAAGGCACTAATACCAAAACGAATCGTACCCGCCAATGAAGACACCGTTCCGGCCATATGTGGGTAATCATCTAAAACCACCGCCATGACATTAGATGTAATCATAGAAATACCACATATATAAGCTGCAACACCGATGACCAGAGCAATAAAACCAAAATCGAGTGCGGTAGACAGTAACAACCAGCCCCCCATCACAAACTGCACACTCAAACCACAATACATCATCTTCAACGCGCCAAAACGCCGGACATAGCGACTATTTATTGTCGTCATCACAAACAGAAATGCGATATTAAGCGCAAAGTAATAACCAAAGTGCTGAGGAGAAACACCATTTAACTCAATATAAACAAATGGCCCCGCACTAAGAAAAGAAAACATTCCTGCAAATGAAAAACCGCTGGCAAGCATGTAGCAAAATACACGACGCTGGCGAAATAACATAATAAACTGACTTACAGTCGTACGAAGATGAAATTTTTGTCTTTTCTCTTTTGGCAAAGTCTCTCTTATAAAGAAAGCAACAAGGAATATGGTAATAACAGCAGTTACCGCAATACTCCAAAAAATAGCATGCCATGTGAACCAAATCATTATCATGCCACCAAGAATTGGTGCAATTAATGGAGCAATAGTCATTACTAATATCACAAAAGACATGCTACGCGAGAATTCATCTTTGGTGAACAGATCTCGCATTAGCGCATTAATGACAACCCCTGCGGCGGCGGCCGAGAATCCATGTAAAAAGCGCATATAAATAAAATCATCGATATTCTGAACCGTTGCGCACGCAGCCGAAGCCAGAGCAAATACAGTAACCCCACCCAGAATAACCGGCTTACGCCCCAAACTGTCAGCCATCGGACCATATATCATCTGACCGATAGCAAAACCAAGAATATAACTGCTCAGCGTCATCTGAACCCGTCCGCTATCTACACCGAAATCTTCGGCAACAGTCGGCAAACTCGGTAAATACATATCAATGGCAAGAGGCATTAACATAGAAAGCAGCCCAAGGATTAAAATCAGTCCTAAATAGGATGATCGTTGTTGTTGCACGTATATTGCTCCAATATTTAAAATAATTAACTAAAACTAAAATTAAGGAACATTGACACTGGCAATTTCTTGCTTAGTCAATGACCGGTACTCTCCTGGCTCCAATTCAGGATCTAAGATGATTTCACCGATTTGCTCACGATGAAGTGCTGTTACCCGATTACCCACCGCTGCAAACATACGTTTTACCTGATGATAACGCCCTTCACTAATCGTCAGGCGGACTTCTTGAGGTTCCAGAATTTCCAGTTGGGCAGGTTTTGTCAGTGTTTTTTCACCATTAAGTTGAACACCTGCAAGAAATTTATCTGCCGTCTCTGCTGCAATCGGACATTCAAGTGTGACTAGATATGTTTTTTTACAATGATGTTTTGGGGAAGTAATGCGATGAGACCATTGACCATCATCGGTTAGCAAAACCAGACCGGTGGTATCCATATCCAACCTACCAGCCGTATGTAATTTATGCGCTGCCGACTCATCAATAAAATAGAGAACCGTCGGATTTATCGGATCATCGGTGGAACAGACATACCCTGGTGGTTTATTTAGCATAAAATAACGAGGCCCTTGTTGCTGTTCCAATAACGAACCATCAAACATGACCTGTTGCTCTGGAGTTAATTTATAAGCTCCAGTTTTTACAATCTCATCATCAACCGTGATACGCCCCGCACGCAACTCGCGTCCTACGTCATTCCGACTGATACCAAGCTGTTGTGACAAAAATTTATCCAATCGCATGGATGAAGACACCTGTATTAATTAATTTAAAAATGAACGTAATCCACTATCCTGACACTTATCTTGGCACTACAACACAATGCCACCAAACAGTGCCACCAAACAGTGCCACCAAACAAAGAAGATATGAAATGAACTTAAAAGATTTTAAAGCTAATCATAACTATGTTTACTATAAACAACAATTATCTATTTGTTATAACCAGTTACAGTTTCACTCAATCAGATAATTATCTTATCTTGACTTGCGTTCACAGCAAATTGATAAGAAAAATGTTACTCTTTTACGGATATTTTTCTGTTGCGGAATGATTATGACTTTTACTTTACGTCCCTATCAGCAAGAAGCCGTGGATGCCACCATTAATCACTTCCGGTACCATCATGAGCCCGCGGTCATTGTATTACCAACTGGAGCAGGTAAAAGCTTAGTTATTGCTGAACTGGCAAAATTAGCTCGTGGGAGAGTATTAGCACTAGCTCATGTAAAAGAATTAGTTGCACAGAACTACAGCAAATATTGTGCATACGGTTTACCCGCAGACATTTTTTCCGCCGGATTGCAGCAAAAACAAAGCACAGGAAAAGTGGTATTTGGTAGTGTACAATCTGTCGCCCGAAATCTTGAACATTTTGATAATCAATTCTCTTTACTGATAATTGATGAATGCCACCGCATTAGCGATGATGAAAACAGCCAATATCAGCAAATTATTCATCACCTTCGGCAAAATAACCCTCAATTACGTATTCTTGGCTTAACAGCAACACCTTACAGGCTGGCTATCGGCTGGATATATCAATATCACTATCACGGAATGATCCGTGGTGATGAAAACTGTTTTTTCCGCGATTGCATATATGAATTGCCCCTACGTTATATGATTAAACACGGTTTTCTGGTGCCCCCAAAACGGCTAGATATGCCGGTTATGCAATACGATTTCAGCCAAGTTCGCTCCAGTCAGCAAGGCATCTTCAATGAAACTGATTTAAATCACGAAATCAAACGACAAAAACGCATCACGCCTCATATTATCAGACAAATCATTGAATATTCCGCTGATCGCAAAGGCATTATGCTTTTTGCTGCAACTGTCGAACATGCCAAAGAGATTTTTCAATTACTCCCTTCCGGCCAAGCCGCATTAGTCAGCGCCGATACATCAACCGCTGATCGTGATCTGTTCATCGAAGCCTTTAAAACTCAGCAATTACGCTATATGGTTAACGTCGCCGTATTAACAACTGGATTTGATGCTCCCCATGTTGATCTGATAGCTATTCTGCGCCCTACTGAATCCGTCAGTTTATATCAGCAAATTATCGGTCGTGGTTTACGTTTATTTCCCGGCAAAAAAGATTGCCTGATTCTCGATTATGCAGGAAATCCTCACGATCTCTACACACCAGAAGTTGGCAGCAATAAACCGGATAAACAGAGCCAACCGGTTCAAGTATTCTGCCCTATCTGTAACTTCGCCAATATATTTTGGGGAAAATGCACCTCCGACGGTGAAATTATTGAACACTTCGGCCGCCGCTGTCAGGGTTGGGAAAAGGATCAATGCGGCAAACGCCGTCAATGTGAGTTCCGTTTTCGTTTTAAACTTTGCCCTCATTGCGGTGCAGAAAATGATATCGCAGCACGGCATTGCCATAGTTGCCAGGAGGTGCTGGTTGATCCTGACGATATGCTGAAAGCCGCATTGAAACTCAAAGACGCACTGGTGCTGCGTTGTGGTGGTATGCAGCTCATCCCTGAAATTGACAGTAAAGGAGAATGGCTGAAAATCATCTATTACGATGAAGATGGCGCTGATGTTTCCGAACGTTTTCGGCTTACCACCCCGGCCCAACGACGACTCTTTGAGTACCAATTTCTTCGTCAACATCAGCGTGCTCCGGCGATACCTTTTAACTGGAAAACAGCCTCAGATATCGTTCACCAGCAACCTTTATTACGTCATCCAGATTTTGTGGTCGCCCGTAAAAAAGGCCGATTCTGGCAGATTCGTGAAAAAATCTTTGATTACCAAGGACGTTTCCGACGAGCAGACGAATTGTACTAATAGATTCAGATTGGCCTATTCCATTTGCTGTAACCGCCATTTTTCGCTAGAATGCCGCCCGCTTAACCTACGTTAAGCCAAATCTCGAACCTGCTGCTGGGTCGCCTGTAGCAGGATTTATTTTCTTCTTAAAGAGAAAAAACAATGTTTACTATTAACGCAGAAGTACGTAAAGAGCAGGGTAAGGGTGCGAGCCGCCGCCTGCGTAGAGCTAACAAGTTTCCAGCTATCGTATACGGTGGCAACCAAGAGCCAGTTTCTATTGAACTGGATCACGATCAGGTTATCAATATGGAACACAAAGCTGAATTTTATAGCGAAGTTCTGACCCTGGTTATCGACGGTAAAGAAACTAAAGTTAAAGTGCAGGCTGTACAGCGCCATCCGTTTAAACCAAAACTGGCGCACATTGACTTCCTGCGTGCTTAATTAGCCACAGCCGAGCTTTTCGGGACGCCGAGTAAATAACGCCGCATTTGCGGCGTTATTTATTTTTGGGCCTCAATGACCGCTGCTACGGCGCTGTAACTGGTCACGTAAATTTGGTGGTGTACCTTTAATGGTTAAAGTATCCGTTGCTGGATCCCAGAAAATTCTCTCACCAAACAACATCGCATCAAAATTGATTGTTAATCCGCCACCACTGCCAGCAAATTTAGTTAGCTGACGCAGCGTACTGCGATCTGCCGGAAAACTCTCTTCCAGTTCATATCCCTGCTCTTGAGAAAACTGCTGAAAATTCTGTTCTCCAAACGAGGGTAATGCCTGAGACAACTCCTTAACTTCGATTTCCTCTCCCGCTTGCAATTGTTCATTACAATAGCTGTATACTTGCTGACGATAGGCTTGACGCTCATTCTTATCAAGCTGACCAGATTCACAATAATCATCAATTGCTTGTAACAGGCCCTTATTCTGAACCTTAGCATTCATACCTTCGCTGGCAGCAAGAAAATCCATAAAAAAATCTGAAACTTTGCGCCCTACTCGCCCTTTCAAGAATGTTAAATAACGGCTTGATTCAGGATTAGTTTCCCACTCCGTCAAATCTATACGAGCAACAATATCTGCGTGAGGAATATCCAGATAATGCGTAGTATTTAAATCTAGATTATCGTTAACCGACATACTGTTACAGCTATTAAGCACAGCAATCAATAAATACTCTACCGCCAGATAGCGATACTGACAAAACAGGACCGTTCCTCCCTCGGCAAACGGATATTTCGCCAGTTCATCCCTCAGACGCGCTGTTGCTGCACGACTGAACCCAAGAAAATCTTCATCACCTTTACGCTGATGTCTGAGCGCCTCTGCCAATTCACTTTCTTCATTAAATAAGCCGTAAGCTTTACTTTTTGCGCTGTATACCCGATGTAATTCAGCCATCATATCTTCCACCACTTGATCGGTGGCGAGTAAAGAATCACGCAACACAACATCTAATGTCTGTTCATCACGCTTGATTAATTGATGCAAGGCAATCTGATCTATTTGCAGACTCATTCTTTCTACTCCTTTCGCGGCTGACTTCATGCGTTTTGAAACACGCATTCAAACACCGATAACAAACGACTGCAATAAAAAACCCCGAAAGAAAATAGCGTTTCTCCATCTGCCATCAACTATAATTTACTGGCAGATATCAAAAAATTGCTAAAAATAGGTTATTACTGCAACATAATCTTAACCGTAAATTAATTTGCCACAAAAGAGCGGAAAATCACGCATCTATACGGTAAGATAATACGCTTTGTTAGTTCAGGAAGTTTAAATCTATGCCACAGTCATCTCGTTACAGTGACGAACACGTTGAACGCTTATTAACAGAACTAGTCAGTGTTCTGGAAAGGAACCGTACGCCGACAGACCTTTCTTTAATGGTACTGGGCAATATGGTAACAAATTTAATCAATACGAGTATATCTCCTGCACAGCGCAGACATATTGCTGACTCGTTTGCACACGCGCTTAAATCTTCGGTAAACGAAGATAAAGCCCATTAATTTTTAACTAAGACTACAATGTAAACAAAATATGGTAACTAGCCGTCAGCGTTATCGTGAAAAAGTTTCCCAAATGATTAGCTGGGGGCATTGGTTTGCCCTATTTAATATTCTGTTCAGTCTTGGATTAGGTAGCCGTTACCTGTTTGTTTCTGACTGGCCGAGCTCACTGTTCGGCCGAGTCTATGCTCTGGCTAGTTGGCTTGGGCACTTTAGTTTTATTGTTTTTGCCGTTTATTTGCTGATCCTGTTTCCACTGACATTTATTGTCATGTCACAGCGTCTGCTAAGGTTTCTTTCAGCTATTTTCGCCACAGCCGGGCTGACGCTGTTAATATTCGATATTGCCATATACAACCGTTTCCACCTTCACCTTACACCTTTAGTGTGGGATTTAGTGATCAATCCTGATCAAGGGGAACTCGCACGAGAATGGCAGCTAATGTTCATCTGTATTCCAGTCATTTTTCTGATACAGATGTTATTTGGTACCTGGAGTTGGCAGAAACTACGCAGCCTGAATCGGCAACGGCTTGGTAAACCATTAGCTGCTGTCTTTATTTCGGCTTTTTTAGCTTCTCATTTGATGTATATCTGGGCTGATGCGAATTTTTATCGCCCGATTACCATGCAACGTTCTAACCTGCCGCTCTCCTATCCAATGACAGCGCGTAAATTTCTTGAAAAACATGGGCTGCTCGATCAACAGGAATATCAGCGCCGCCTGATACAACAGGGTGATCCTGCTGCGCTGACAGTGGAATATCCACTTAATGATCTGACTTATCAGGATAAAGGAAGCGGATACAACCTGTTAATACTGGTAGTTGATAAACTGGATAATAGAGATATTACAGAGAATATGCCTGTGCTTTCTCATTTCAGAGAAACCAACATTCGGTTCAATCAACATTTCAGTACTGGGATTCAAAATGATACCGCTCTATTCGGGTTGTTTTATGGTATTTCTTCTGGTTATCTGGATGGAATACTGTCTGGACGTAAATCATCAGCCCTAATTGATGCGCTAACGCATCAGGGATATCAATTCGGCCTATTCTCTTCTGTAGGGTTTGGTACTCCGCTTTATCGTCATGCATTACTTTCCGACTATTCATTGCCCACCGAGATCAACCAAAGTAACCAACTTACGATCGAACAATGGCAGCAATGGCTAAATTTACCCAATACTAACGCTCCGTGGTTCTCCTTCTTGAGGCTAAGTGGCTTGGATAAAATAGATTCAGTAGGTAATGCTGCTGCTCTTGATGGTCAGATTAATACTGTGCTAGAGATACTAAAAAACAAAAACGCACTGAACAATACTGTCATTGTTATTACTGCTGAACACAGTGAAATCGCCGCTACACATCCACCTAGATGGATAAACAATGGCAGATTTAATCGTGCTCAAATGCATGTTCCATTGCTGATTCATTGGCCAGGAACACCATCACAGACAATTAATAAACTGACCAGTCATCAGGATGTCATGACAACATTAATGCTACGTTTATTGCATGTCAGCAATACTCCTGCTGATTATTCTCAAGGCCAAGATCTATTTGCAGCACAGCGTGATAATCCGTGGGTGATTACTGGTGATGATGGCTCCTTAATCATTACAACCAGCGAAAATACCCTATTCCTGGATAAAAATGGTGACTATCACTTATATGATCTGGAAGGCAACGAAATCAAAGATGCTAAACCCAATCTAGCGCAACTATTACAGATATTAACCGAGGTTAAACATTTTATAGCTAATTAAATGCTTAAAAATCAATCGGTCACAAAATTCAGCACTTGCTTTTAGATAAAAAATCAGTACTATACTAGGAATTATCGGCATGTAGCGCAGCTTGGTAGCGCACCGTCATGGGGTGTCGGGGGTCGGAGGTTCAAATCCTCTCATGCCGACCAAATTTCCCCAGAAAAACCAACCTGTTAGGGTTGGTTTTTTTATGCGTGGGATTTGGCTGGGGAAAAACTGGGGCAAAACCCCGACTTCAAACTTGGCATTCATAACCACTTACAAGCCAGTTCCTCTCACTCCGAAATATAAAATTACCTAATTATTACTGCTCTTATCTCGGCGCTTCCGGCCATTCCACATCAGACGCTTGCAGAATATCTACACGAGTAAGCAATACCCGGTATTTTTTCCATTCGAGTAACGCTGATTTTTCTGCTTCTGTTGCCATACCTATATCAACAGCATCTTGCAGCAACGAGTGTGCTTCATTTGCCTGTCGTAACAGTTCTGCTTGCTTCCTTTTTGCTCCTGCAATCTGATGGGATTTGAGAAGATCTTTATCAACTACCCACTCTTTACCATCCCATCTATCGTAATCGGTATCAGGTTTCTTGAATGTCAGAATTTCTGGCAGCTCACCCAATTCGGTAACTTCTTGCTGTGCACGGGTTTGTTTGTTGTAAACAATTTTTCCGCGATAATCAGGTACTATTTCCCAACGCTTACCGTCTTCACTGCGACAAATAGCCATATCATCAGAATCAGGAAGCTCTGGCGCATCAGGATAAGCACCCGCTGACAAACTGACACCCAACATGACATATTCAATATCAGAGTGTGTGAATTCTCGTGTAATTTGATTAGTGTAATGAACTTTTATCCAGCCTGCTTGAATTGCTAATCCATCTTTACCCAATACGGCTGTTTCATGCTCTAAAGCGTATTTTTGTTCAGTCATTATGTTGCATACTGCTCTCACTATGTAATTAAATGTATCAAATTTACCACGCAAATCAGGTACTTTACCGTCAGGATAGGCTGCCGCCAATTGCGGGTATTGAGATTTATCAAATGTCTGGCCGTTGCAATAAAGATACCCTTTTGGAGTGTACCTTGACGAATGCAGGATGGGGGCACCGACCGGAATATTTACAGCACTAACATCGTCAATCATTGCTAATGTTCCGGATTTCTTTTGTAAACTTGCGTAACAGATGGTATTGCCACTTTTATCTCTGTAATAGATAGTTAATGGATCTTGCCCGTCAGGGTTCGTTGCCATTTGGACATAATATCCATCTTTCTTCTTTAGTCGAATACCTGCATACTCGTGGTTTGCATCTACATCTAAGCTACTGCATGTGAATTGTTCTTGAGATTTTTTTAACGCATAGTTCCCTCTCACCCAGTCGTTCTGAGCTGAATTCTTAGCTAAATTCACCGTTTCCGATAAACCCAAATTTTTCACAAACTCATTTTTATCAGGAATATCTGCACCATTTTGGTTTTTGGACAACCTACTGTTAGCATTATTATTTACATCGGAAACAAGCTTCTGAGTTGCTGCCAGTGTATTACTATTACCAACCATCTCTGTAAGCTGAGTTATGCCTTTCTGTGTTAATGAAGCATTTGGTACTTTGGTTGCAATTTTTTGCTCTAACGCCTCATTTAATTGGGCAGCGAGTTTAATTATATCCCCATCGTCCAAAACATCATTACCGGAATAGGTTGCAATAAAATTAGACACAACAGATGCTATTGTTGACGACTGACGCAATACCTTATTGAGCAAATGAACAGTAATATTATCTGGTGGAAATCCAGTTTTTAAACTCTGACTTTCTTCATATCTTTCTTGACTCACTACATTTGCATTATTATTAATAGAAAAAGCTTTAAAATCATTTTTGTGATTCATATACCTTCCTTAAATCAGATAATAATATTTCATAATCAATATATTTAAATCATTTTAAAAATAATCCCCTTGTAACTCATGCCAATCAAAGTCTAACTCAGAAAAATAATTATGCGTCGTTATTATTTCTTATAAGGTTAACTATTTTTGTATAATTAACAGTAATAGTAACTCAACATTTTTGAATCAAAAATACATTCACAAATATATATTTAACATCTGGAAACTATATTTATCTTATTCCTTCTATTTATTCCTGCAATTCTTTCTACTTAACTTTCCACTCTAAATCTTTACCCTAACACCTAATCTACCGCAGGGCAAGATCGTGAATATTTTGTTAAAAAAATCAGATTTGACCGACGGTAATAGTTATGATCTCATACTCTCTTTTTGAGAGCAAAAACCATGTGCTTTGATATTTTTACTGAACATTTCTCAGA
>NZ_RCWC01000035.1 GCF_018448935.1 Photorhabdus noenieputensis
ACCGCAGTCAACTCGGTTTTTTATTGGAAATCGTCGCTGGCCTAATTGCTTATACATTCCAACCTAAAAAACCGAGCTTGAATTTACGGGATTGTGATATCGCTATTTTTAAACGAAGCTGAGGTTAAATAGGATTACAATAATTAAATTATTGCACTAGCTAATGACGATGTTTAGATACGAATCAATACCTTACTCATCGTAATATGTTTAGCTAAAAGAACTAGCGTCATTCCGTCTATAAAATTGACTTCTCGACCTGTACCATATTTAATCTCTCTGCTACTATTTCACATGCGTCAAGTAATGAATAGAATAAACTTTCTAATTCTGCTCGACTTCCAATAAGCAATTTTTGCTTTAGCGTATTCTCACATTCTTTTAGGTTTTGCGTATATTTAATAATACCAATGAGAATTTCGTTATCTCCATAGTATTCCAAAACCTGAGTTTTTTTTGTTGGGTAGAAACCACTTTTTAGGATTTGCAAAGGTCGTAAGCAACCGTGATCGGTGAGTTTCATCATCAGTCCAAGCATATAATGTGCCCGGTGTCCATATGTACCAGAAATCAGATAAGAACGAGCTATTTGCCTGATAGTAAATAGATTGTTGATAATGCCATATACATCACCTTTCAATGACGGTTTCATTTCTAAAGCAAGATTACCATAGACTCTCTTAGTTCCATTGATGAGCGCATATGCTCTGAAACTAGGATATTGGTGAATATTCGATTCACTATATACGGAGATGGATAAATCCTTGAACCTGGATTGCGTTGAGCGAATTGCTTCAAGGATAACTGTATCAACTTTATCCACAATAACAATAGAGTCTATATCTGAACCACTTCGCATATCACCCCGGGCAGCACTACCGTGGAGATAAAAAGCTAATAATCTATCTCCAATAAACTGCCTTAAAATAATAACCACTTGATCGATGAGGGGTTGTAATGAAAGAAGATAGTCTACTTTACCATGTGCTGGAACAATACGTGCCTCTGGGTACAAGTGCTGTAATAATGCCGAATAGTACTCCGCAATTTTACTTAACCGCGCCGCTGCATCACGGAAAATATTAATATCGGACAAAAGCTCTTCTTCGAACTTTTGCCAAGATGTATTGCAAGAGGTCAACCAATTAAGGTCTTCTATCGGCGCTTTCAAAACATACACGCTATCTTTGTGAATACAAGATAGTTCCGTCGATTCGAGCAGACGATATAGCCCAAATTCGGCGTAACGCATTGCCCAACCAAGCTGGCGTACTCCCCAAACGTGAGTCTTTGGCGTTAAGTTTCTGAGGTAGTAAAGACGCGCAATATGAGCAACGCTAAAAACTGCTTGTCTATATATATCAAGATTTCCTTTGATATTAGGGAGTACCACATCACTTATTTTTTCTGACCGTAAGAGCCAAGGATTCTTAGTAAATTGCCACATACAATGAGGCGGATAATACGATAACTCACTAATCGTAAGATAATTTAGGGTGAACTCAAAAAACTCCGCCTGAAGATATCTTAGCGATGTAATGCAATCTGTGACTAAATTGTCAGTTACAATCACGTAGAAATGCCTCACACACCGAGAAGAATAATCAGGTTGGCGGAGATATGAATCAGTTTCCACAATACCAAGGAGATTTTCTCCAAAAACTTCTAATGCGGACTGAATAAAATAGTCAGTTCTTGCGTCCATATAAATTTACTCTATAAGTATATCAAGTCTATAAATCATGCATCGAATCAAGCCACATGCTTTAATAGGTTATAGTCGTAAGCAACAGGGATCTCAATTAAAAACGGATTATTAAGAATGATATGCTTGTTCCAAGACTTTCGGAAGCTCTTCTGTTCCTACATGTCTATTCATTCTTAGTTGAATAAAACCGAACAATAGTACGGTTGCATGAGACAAGTAACCATTACCATCAATCCATGCAAAATTAATTAAAAAATTAAGAAAATACTTGGTGCACAAGTCGCCTATCAGCACAAGCGCACCTAGCAATACGGCAGATCAATCCATTGCAAGCTATAGTCCCGGTGCCTTCCACAATGAAGTTGTCAAACCATGATCGACCAACGTTAATTGATCAGCATATATCGCCTGCCAGTCCTGTTTAGCCTTTTGATACACTTCATAATGTTCAGGATTTGGCTGATATTCATGTTGCCAACGCACCAGTCTTTCTCCTGTCATCCCCATTGCATCATAAAGCCCAACCCCCACTCCGGCAGCAATTGCACACCCCAAAGCGGTCGATTCTTTAACCATCGGCACCCGAACCGGCAATCCTGTCACATCAGATAAAATCTGGCTCCATAATTTTCCTTTTGAACCACCACCAGCGAATACCAGTGAATCCGGTTTCACTGCGGAAAAAGCAGAAATCAGATCCAAGTTACAGGCCGAGACAATCGCTGCATTCTCTTCCAACGCACGAAATAGAGTCGCTTTATTGCATTTTTCAGGATCAATGGAAAGGTTAATAAAGGAAGGTGCGGCGTGATACCAAGCTTTAAACCGCATCACATCAGAGAAAATTGGCATGATACCGTAAGCGCCTGCCGGGACTCTGGCCGCCATATCCTCCAGTAAGCTATAAGTATCAACACCAAGACGCTCCGCCAATAGCTTTTCTTCCGCGCAAAATGCATCCCTAAACCAACGCATGGTTAAGCCAGTAAAGAAACTAATGGACTCCGCCTGAACCATACCGGGAATAACATGAGGATTTATCCGTGTATTCATATTTGGGTCAGTGACCGGTTCCGGCAAATTGACCACCTGCTGCCAAAATGTGCCACCAATCACGGCGGTCTGAGCTGGCTTGACCACACCTAAACCAAGGCAGCCTAGCTGTACATCACCACCACCCATAATGACCGGTGTGCCAACATTCAGTCCACATTGAGCAGCGGCTTTCTCAGTGACGTAACCTAGCAAGGTTCCCGTCTCTTTTACCGGCGAAAGAATATCGGAACGCAATCCTGCCATTTCCAGTAGATCGGGACGCCAATCACGGCTTACCAGATCCAGCATGCCTGTCGTACCAGCATTGGAGGGATCGACAGCCAATTCACCACTGAGCATATTTGCCAGCCAGTCGCTGATCATGGTTAAGGCCGTCGCCTGATGATAGATATCCGGGCGATGATGAGCCAACCATAACAGACGAGGCATTGCCCCCAAGGCTAATGTTTGCCCTGAACACTGATAAACATCATATTCAAAAGTGTTGTTATACAGCGCCTTCAATTCACTCACTTCATGGCTGGAACGCGCATCCACATTGGCACAAGCCCAGATCGGCTCACCATTGCGGTTATAAAGCACAATGCCTTCCCGCATGGAACAGGATGCCACCCCCTGAATAGCACTAGCGGGCAATTGTGCGGTTTTCAGCGCCTGGCGGATACATTGGCATGTAAGTTGCCAGTTCGTCGCTAAATCAAACTCCATTGAGCCCGGTACATCAGGTACAGGCTGATGTATCCATTCAGCCTGTCCTGCGGCGATCTGATTCCCTTCAAGATCAAATATCACTGCACGAACACTCCCTGTTCCTGCATCAAGCGCCATCAGATATTTTCCCGATGGATTAGCACTACGGCGTTGATTCATGATGCTATCCTCAGTTTAATTACTTTTTGAACTTATAGCTTTACCTCAAATTTTTTCTGCTTATTTCACGGATAGCGTCAATACAGGGTTCAACGCAGCAAATTCAGCATTGCTTTGGCAGTCTGTTCTTCCGTCACCAGTCCATTGATATATTGACCATTCAGCGCAGCAATAATGGCTTCCGCTTTCTCTTCCCCTCCCGCCACGCCAATCACTGTCGGGATGGTTTTTAGTTCCGGCATGGAGATACCAATCAGCTCTTGGTGAATCTGCATATCCTCCACCAGTTCACCATCAGCGCGCATAAAATAGCCAAGGATATCGCCCACCGCGCCTTTCCGGCCAAACATTAGCTGTTCACCACCACTGATATAACCAGAACGCATAATTGTCGCCTGTTGTTGCTGATTAACCGCACCGATACCAACGATAGCAATATCAGCCGCACAAGCCGCTAGCAAAACATCACGGACACTGCTCTCCTGACGGAATGTTTCAGCAACCTGAGCCGTGGAAGCACGTAATGGGGCGGGGATAATACTGATTGAACAAGCTGCATCCAGTTGACCAATACCGGTCATATAAGGACCGACACCACCGGATAATGTGACTAGCCTAATTTGTTGTGATGAGATAAAACCACTTAAATGTTGCAATGTGCACATGGTAGTTTCACCAAATCCCACTGCTAATAATTGCTGCGGTTCAATCAATGCCATCAGCAAATGTGCCGCACCAACCCCCAATCTGGCATTAAGATTCATATTCGCCAGCGCAGGTAAAACGCGTACCTGTTTCAAAGAGAAATGTTTTTGCAGGGTATCTTCCAGCTCCAGACACCCCTCATAACGAGAGTTAATTTGTACCCGAATGACACCTGATTGCCGACCTTTCTCCAGTAATCTGGAAACTTTTAACCGGCTCAAACCAAGCAAATCGCCGATGTCGCCTTGTGTCAGGCCATCGTGATAGTAAAACCATGCAATACGCGCAAGCAGCTCTTCTTCACTCATGCTATTACCCGGATAGGTGTCCTCAGACGATATATTTTTCTCTTTCACTGATTTTTCTTTCACTGATTTTATCGACATAACCACTTTCTTTTATCCGCACTCAACAGATAACCATTAAAACGTATAACACGCCAGAGTCTTACCGCAAAAATTTGAACACAATGCAATTAATATGCAAATTTTTCACAAAGTGTGATCTAAATATTGCCAATATCACAGTTTAACAGCTACCATGTTGAACAATTGTTTTTTAAATAGATAAATGTTCATTTTATTTGCCTCCGCACCTGTATGTAAGAGGATGCCGCGATGTTACATAACAACACCGCAGTACCACCGCTATTAGAAGTCAGTGGCATCAGTAAGCAGTTTTCCGGCGTAATGGTACTGAAACATATTGATTTTACTCTGCTTCCGGGGCAGATACATGCTCTGTTAGGGGGTAATGGCGCGGGCAAATCAACACTGATGAAGATTATTGCCGGTATCGAACAGCCGGATAAAGGCATTCTCAAGATTAGCGGTCATCATGTTAGCCATCTTAATCCCACTAAAGCCCATCAATTCGGTATTTATCTGATACCACAAGAACCATTGCTATTTCCGAATTTGTCTGTGCAGGAAAACATCCTGTTTCGTTTGCCAAAGCATCAGGTAGATAAGCCTAAAATGAAGCAGCTACTGGCATTACTTGGCTGTCAATTAGATCTACATGTCAGTGCTAGCAACCTTAATGTTGCCGATCAGCAACTGGTCGAAATTATGCGTGGCCTGATGCGTAATTCGAAAATCTTAATCCTTGATGAACCAACCGCCTCCCTGACACCAGCAGAAACCGAACGCCTATTTACCCAGCTCCGCGAGTTACAACAGCAAGGCGTCGGCATCATTTTTATCTCTCACAAGATCCCTGAAATTTACCAATTAGCGGATCAGGTCAGTGTCATGCGTGACGGTAGTATTGCTTTAAGTGGCAAAATCCACGATTACACAACCAATGACATTATTCAGGCCATTACACCCGTCGCGAAAAATCAGCCATTAAATGGCACCCCAAAATTGGGTCTGGATCTCGGAAATAACCAGCACCAAACAGCGCCAGATCGACCAATACTGACAGTCACAAAACTGAGCGGCGAGGGTTTCAGCAATATCACATTCTCAGTAAAACCGGGTGAAATTCTTGGCTTGGCCGGGGTTGTCGGCGCAGGCCGTACAGAACTGGCTGAAACACTTTATGGCCTGCGCCCTGCGATATCCGGTGAAATCAAGTTAAAACAACATGCTGTCAATGGGCTAAAAACCGCTCAACGTCTGGCTCAAGGTTTGGTTTATTTGCCGGAAGATCGGCAATCATCAGGGTTATTTCTGGATTCATCACTCGGCTGGAATATCTGCTCTCTAACCCACAACCACAATACATTCTGGATACGCCCTGCCTACGATACCGCGGTACTTGAACGCTATTGCCAAGTCCTGAATATCAAATTCAACCATATCAACCAACCGATCAAAACACTGTCCGGCGGTAATCAACAAAAAATTCTGATTGCTAAATGTCTGGAAGCTCACCCCGCCGTCCTGATTATTGATGAACCTACACGTGGTGTGGATGTCGCGGCACGCAATGATATTTATCAACTGATTCGCCATATCGCCCAACAGCAAGTAGCCATTATTTTTATTTCATCGGATCTGGATGAGGTGGTTCACATGGCTGATCGGGTATTAGTCATGCATCAGGGCGAAATCAATGGCGAATTAACTAAGCAACAGATGGATGTTGACACCATTATGCATATCGCCTTCGGCGAACATAAACCACAACAGGCGGCATCATGTTGAAACTTATCCAGAATAACCGCGAAATTACCGCATTGATTGCCATTCTCGGTCTATTTGGCTTACTCAGTATCATCGACCACCAGTACTTTAGCTTACACACTGTCACCCTCGTTTTTAGCAGTGCGCAGATCCTTATCTTGCTTGCTATAGGGGCAACACTGGTCATGCTGACTCGCAATATTGATGTCTCTGTCGGTTCCATTGTCGGCTTATGCGCAGTCATTATGGGAATGTCATTGAATGCCGGTTTTGGCCTGCCGGTTTCCTGCCTGTTGACTCTTCTGCTCGGTATGTGTGCCGGGTTCATCAATGGCGCACTGGTCGCCTGGCTGAAAATTCCCGCGATTGTTACCACCCTCGGTACCTTGGGGCTCTACCGCGGCCTGATGTTATTGCTTACTGACGGTAAATGGATTGAAGGCTTGCCGGACGAATTAAAGCGCCTTTCCGCACCTTTATGGCTCAATATCTCACCTATCGGCTGGCTGTTAATGATCCTGATATTAACAGTGGCGTGGATACTAGCAAAAACCACATTTGGCCGGAGCTTTTACGCCACCGGAGACAACCTGCAAGGCGCTCGTCAACTGGGCGTTCGTACAGATAGCATTCAAATTATCGCTTTCTCCGTGAATGGCGTCATGGCAGCACTGGCCGGGATTGTTTTTGCCTCCCAGATCGGTTTTATTCCGAATCAGACCGGCAGTGGGCTGGAAATGAGAGCTATCGCCGCTTGTGTGCTAGGAGGCGTCAGTCTGCTCGGCGGCACTGGTACAGTGATCGGCGCTATTTTAGGCGCATTTTTCCTGACACAGATAAACAGCGGATTAGTACTGCTAAAACTCCCTGCCTGGTGGAATGATTTTATTGCCGGATTTGTTCTGCTGGCGGTATTGATTTTTGATGGACGCCTTCGTTGTGCCATCGAAAAAAATATCCGACAACAGAAATATGCCCGTTTCCTCAAAAATGACAAAAGTAATCAGGTGACATAATGAGTATCGGTCAACGTTATGGTTGGGAATTCACCTTAGCCGCATTACTGATTATTGAAATTCTGCTATTTGGCATAGCAAACTCGCGCATGCTGGATATCAATATATTGTTGCTGAGTACCAGTGATTTTATCTGTATCGGGATTGTGGCCTTGCCACTGACGATGGTTATTGTGAGTGGCGGCATCGATATTTCATTCGGTTCAACCATTGGTCTGTGCGCGATATCGCTCGGAGTGATGAATCAGGCCGGTATTCCAATGGCTGCCGCTATTCCTTTGACACTACTGGTCGGTGCGATATGTGGAATAATCAATGCGGCGCTGATTTTATATACCGGCATTAACCCATTAGTTATCACACTCGGCACCCTATATCTGTTCGGTGGCAGTGCCCTGCTGCTTTCCGGCATCTCCGGTGCAACCGGTTACGAAGGTATTGGCGGCTTTCCACCAGCATTGACTGATTTCGCTAATTTGACTTTATTTGGCCTGCCTATGCCATTGATGCTATTTCTACTTTGTGTCCTTATTTGCTGGCTATTCATGCATCGTACCCACAGTGGACGCAATATTTTTCTGATTGGACAAAGCAGTAAAGTTGCCCGTTACGCAGCAATTCCCATTGCCCGGACACTGTATCTTCTCTATTCCCTGACCGGCATAGCTTCTGCTATCGCCGCCATTGTATTAGTTTCCTATTTTGGATCAGCTCGCTCTGACCTTGGCGCGTCATTTCTGATGCCGGCAATCACCGCAGTAGTATTGGGCGGAGCCAATATTTACGGTGGTTCTGGTTCAATCATCGGCACCGCGCTGGCTATATTATTAATTGGTTATTTACAACAGGGGTTACTGATGGCTGGCGTCCCCAATCAGGTCGCCAGTGCCCTCGCCGGTGCCCTGTTGATTATTGCCGTGGTAGGACGTTCCATCAGCCTGCACCACCACCAAATCCGTGACTGGATACAGCGATGGCGAAATCAGAGATTGTCTTCATAAACTTACAGATTGAATTTTATGACATTACAACCCCTCTGAAACCCAACAAATGGAGAGAGTAATGAAAACATTAATCCTGAAAAAACTGGCTCTAATTAGCCTATTAAGTCTGGCTTGCGCCTCTTGGGTACACGCCGCCGAAAGAATCGCTTTCATCCCTAAACTGGTCGGTGTCGGCTTTTTTACCAGTGGCGGCCAAGGTGCGGTAGCCGCCGGGAAAACCTTGGGTGTCAATGTGACCTATGATGGGCCAACAGAACCCAGTGTTGCCGGGCAAGTTCAACTTATCAACAACTTTGTGAACCAAGGCTATAACGCTATTGTGGTCTCTGCGGTTTCACCGGATGGCCTATGCCCTGCGTTGAAACGGGCCATGCAACGAGGTGTGAAAATTCTAACCTGGGATTCAGACACTTCGCCGGAATGTCGTTCTATCTATATTAACCAAGGAACGCCGAACCAACTGGGCGGAATGCTGGTGGATATGGCTGCCAATCAGGTGCAAAAAAAGCAAGCCAAGATCGCCTTTTTCTACTCCAGCCCAACGGTAACTGACCAGAACCAATGGGTAAAAGAAGCCAAAGATAAAATTGCCACGGAACATCCGGGTTGGGAAATTGTTACCACCCAGTTTGGTTATAACGATGCAACCAAATCCTTACAAACCGCGGAAGGGATCTTAAAAGCCTGGAGTGATCTGGACGCCATTATTGCCCCAGATGCCAATGCCCTGCCAGCCGCGGCACAAGCGGCGGAAAATCTGAAACGACAAGATGTTGCAATCGTGGGTTTCAGCACCCCCAATGTCATGCGCCCTTATGTTGAACGCGGAACCGTCAAGCAATTCGGGCTCTGGGATGTGGTCAACCAAGGCAAAATATCAATTCATGTCGCCAATCAATTACTCAAGAAAGGTGATTTAAATGTCGGCGATAAACTAGATATTCCCGATATTGGTATTGTTGAAGTGGTGCCAAACCGCGTTCAAGGCTACCGCTATGAAGCTAAAGGAAACGGTATTGTTGTTCTGCCTGAACGGGTTATTTTCACCAAAGACAATATCAATCAATACGATTTCTAATACTACGGCCCAGCAATCTCTGCCATGCATGGTTGCTGGCCCAATGTCAGTGAGTTAGGAGAAGAAAAATGGCAGATTTAGATGATATTAAAGATGGTAAAGATTTTGGTATTGATATCCCGCAGAAGAACAGCCTGTTTGAACTGAAAGGCTGTGGCGCACTGGATTGGGGAATGCAATCACGACTTTCACGCATTTTTAATCCTAAAACCAATCGAACGGTTATGCTGGCTTTCGACCACGGTTATTTTCAGGGGCCAACAACCGGGCTTGAACGCATTGATATCAATATTGCTCCGCTGTTTCCCCATACCGATGTCTTGATGTGTACCCGCGGTATTCTGCGTAGTCAGGTTCCACCCGCGACCAACAAACCCGTGGTCTTGCGGGCCTCCGGTGCCAACTCGATTCTGACGGAGCTGTCTAATGAGGCAGTCGCGGTTGCGATGGAAGATGCTTTACGCCTGAATGTCTGCGCGGTAGCCGCTCAGGTCTATATCGGCTCTGAATATGAGCATCAATCAATTAAGAACATTATCAAATTAGTCGATCAGGGAATGCGTTACGGCATGCCAACAATGGCAGTCACCGGCGTTGGGAAAGATATGGTTCGGGATCAACGTTATTTTTCTCTGGCGACGCGCATTGCGGCCGAAATGGGCGCACAAATCATTAAAACTTACTATGTCGATACTGGCTTTGAGCGTATTGCCAGCGGATGTCCAGTTCCTATTGTGATTGCCGGTGGTAAAAAGTTACCAGAAAAAGAGGCTCTGGAAATGTGTTACCAGGCTATTGATCAAGGGGCTGCCGGTGTTGATATGGGACGTAATATTTTCCAATCCGAAGCACCGGTTGCCATGTTAAAAGCGGTTCAAGCCGTCGTACATCAGAATGAGAGTGCCAACAAAGCTTACGAGTTATTTTTAAGTGAAAAACAATAAGGAGAATCGAGATGCACGTAACTTTGGTTGAAATTAATGTTAAGCAAGACAAATTAGACGAATTTATTGAAGTTTTTCGCCTTAATCATTTGGGATCAATTAAAGAAGCAGGCAATTTACGTTTTGATGTATTACGGGATGAAAATATCCCTACCCGCTTTTATATTTATGAAGCCTATGTTGATGAAAACGCGGCTAACATACACAAGCAAACCCCTCATTATCTGAAATGTGTCGAACAACTCGAATCCCTGATGTCTGAACCAAGGAAAAAGAGATCGTTTATTGGTGTGATGCCAGAAATAAAATAAATATACCCGCCATCTTTCAAGTTGCCTCTTTGTTGGCTGCACTCACTCACCCCGGTCACATAGTTACCTATGCTGCCGGGGATTCGTTCCCTTGCCGTCGCGATGCATCTTGAAATCCATAGGGTATAAAACGCTTCAATATAACGATAAAATACAACTTCGTTTAAATCACTAAATTATCCGGGATAGGATATTCTGCCCGGGGGTTTTAAGCTCCTTGTAATTCTTGGTCTTTTTTCTTAACCATGAACACCCCTTTCCAGTTCTTCCCTAGCAGCAATAAGTACTTGCTCTGGCATTGTTCTCAAAACTTCTTTGGGTTTTTTGTTACCTAACCAACTATTATGCGAACCAAACCAAACAGCCAATCCCCAAGAGGTCTTTTTATTACCAAATAACGTGATTATTTTCTTAACAATATCAAGCGGTTTGAAATCTTCATTCAAAGCATATTGAGGAAAATAATCTTTACCATCAATCGTAATCGCAAAAATCTTATTACTATTTTTCCATCTGTTTGGCCCTGAGCTCTTATTACTGGATTTAAACCCGTACCCCTCTGAAACAGCCATCGAGGTTAACCAGATTGAATCTGATAGGATTAATTCCTTTAAAGCCTTTCGACGTGCTGAAAAGCGAGCATCACGATCTTGCTCATGTTCAGATGATAGTTTCCTAACAGAATTATCTGCCTTTATCTTATTAAATCCTTTCTTTTTGGGTCGAATCTCAAGCTCTGCTTTCTGATTCACTTTTTTATCGGCCTTAAGTACAGAGAACCGCGTTTGAGTTTCGTTGCCATCTCAGTAGCAACCTGATTCATATCCAAACCTTCACCAGTAAAATTAGCTGGAATGTTTTTTAACTCAGTTGTCCCTCGTTTAGCAAACTCAACAAAATTAATAATCTCTTCATACATATGTGCAGGCACAGCATAAAACTGGATCTGATTGTTTGATGAGACAGCAATAGCATCTCCTTGGGCTTCCGCCAATGCCGCGCTAGGATTGGCTTTGAACTTGCTTATCGGTATGGTGTAACCACACATAACCTTCTGTAACATATACATATAGAATACCTCCACTGAACGCTGCCATATATAGCTCTAAATATAGAGCTATATTCGGATACCACTAACATCTCGTAGATTAATAAATTATTAATTTACAGGGTTCTCATAATAAACCAGTACACTCTGATCATATTTTTACTTCTGAGGACTATACTGTGAAGTAGTATATATTTGCAACCAGAGGGACTCATGCGGCATCAATATTCCTTATTCCCCTCTACGTTCTTTCTCTATAAACCTCTATTCATATTTATCCCCCCAAGAATAACGCTACATTCTCCTTGCCTATCACTAAAATCAACAAGTAATAATTCCCAACAAAATCTCTCAAAGTCAAAATCTGCATTACTGAATATCGTGTTAATAATACCGATATCGTCAATAAACAATTGCTTTAAAACCAACCAAAAAGATTGACTTTTAATCAAATTTCGCTATTTTTGAGGAATGGAAAGAGCCTTGATCAGCATTCTCCTCTTTGATACTAACTTAGGATATTTCAAAATGCTCTCCAAACAGGCAAGCATACTTATGTTTTACCTTCTTGGCAGCATGACGAAAGTTAGAAGAAAGAGAGATGAGTCTGAAAACAAAACTACTTTCTTATCTACATCATTCATACCAATGACATAGGAGTAAATATATTTTGGCTGACTTAATCTATCTGACGATAAAAGGAAAAAATCAGGGACTCATCTCTGCGGGTTGTTCATCAATTGACTCGATTGGTAATAAATACCAAGTTAACCATCAAGATGAAATTCTGGTTTACGGTTTGAGCCACTCAATGTTACGTAAGAAAAACGTTAAACATCAACCGGTGATAATTAGAAAACCCATTGATAAATCAACACCTCTGTTAGGTGTTGCAATTTCCAATAATGAAGTAATGGATTGTTTTATTAACCATTATCGGACAAGTTTAAATGGAGGATTAGAATTATATTTTAATTTAAAGCTAATCGGAGCTCAAATATTGGAATACAGTGTACTCCATCCTAACTCTTTAGAAAATAATGACCAGCAACCTCAAGAAACGCTATCGTTAATATATAAAAGTATAACGTGGAACCATATTATCGCAGGGACCGGCGGTTATAGTATATGGGAAGATACGGTATATTAACTCTCAATAAAATACCACCTCCCAAACGGGAGGTATTTAGATAAACCTCAAAATAAATTTCACTCTATAATCCATCAAATAAATATCAATTATTTTCTTTTTTTTTACTATCAGGTTTATTCATAGTAAGAAGACAAGAATATGCAATTGCAAAAAACAAAGCACCAAACCGGATTGATCTATAATCATAAATACTAAAATAATGTGGAAATATATATACCAATACACCACCATTTACAGCAATATTATGCTGAACAGTATTAACAACCACAAAAATAACAGTAAAAAGCACCGCTCGAATATAACCCCTTACATATCCCCTCAGCTTAAACAGTACAATAAGCACGAAAATAGACATTGCGTAATAAATAATTACAAAAAAGATATTATAATTGGATAACGTTATACCATCACTCATCTTTTTCACCATTATCTCTGTTTTCTTTTTCTTTACTATAGGGTTTATCCATAATAAGAAGACAAGGATATAAAAATACAAAACCCCAAGAGCCATACTTAATTGAATCATAATCGTAAATACTAAAATAATGTGGGAATATATATACCAGCACACCACCATTTACACAAATACTAAATTGAGCAGTACTAACAACCACAATAATAACAGTAAAAATCACCTCTCGAATATAGCCTCTTACATATCCACTCAGCTTAAACAGTACAATAAGCACGAAAATAGATATTGCGTAATAAATAATTACAAAAAAGACATTGTAATAGGATAACGTCACATCATCATTCATTTTTTTCACCATTATTTCCATTTTGCTTTTCTCTTTCCTCACGATAAAATTTGCTCACAGGCATCAGACAGCAATATACAATAAAGAAAAACAAAGCACCAAACCGAATTGAGCTATAATCATAAATATTAAAATAATGTGGACATATATATATCAGAACATCGCCATTTAATAAAATATTATATTGAATAACAGTAAAAACCAAAAAAATAATAGTAAAAACAACCGCTTGAATATAAATTTTTACGTACCCCCTCAACTTAAAAAGTACAACAAGCACGAAAATAGACATTGTGTAATAAATAATTACAAAAAAGACATTATAATAGGATAACGTCACGTCATTATTCATCTTTCTCACCTTTAGAAATCGAATAAATACTGAAACTAGTCACCATATCACCAATAAGTTCAGCAAGCAAAGGTACTTTTCCCATCTCTTGCCACCCTCTGATATAATCAGTTTTTATATATCTAAATAAACGAAAAGTTCCGGGCCTCACAACAGATCTTGCCATTCCGTACCCAGACAATCCCAGATCTACATAGCCGTAAACTCTATCACCATCAGCTTCACTATAACCAAGCGTTTTAGCCGCATCACGATAAACATCCCTTACCGGACCTGAAACCTCTTTTCTTAATAACAGGTAATACCCATTCTCATAAACATTATTTCCTCCCTGTATCATTAGAGGTACACCAAAACCCGCACAAGCTGCACCAAGAGAGGCCACGCATACGCCAAAACCTGCAAAGATTTGAGAACCACCACTAACAAAACCAACTTGTTTCAAAAATAAATTGATTATTTCATCCTTTTTTTCTTTTTGAACAATCATATATAGCTGGCTATCATTCATTAACAGGTCAAATTCCTGTCTCTTCAGGTTATCTATTTCATCTTGCAGGATTGCAATACCACCATCAACAGACAAGCAATTTGTACCTATCTCATGATTAACCGTTCTGATGAGTTCATTTATTTCAAAAAGGAAACGACACCTACTTCTAGCATCAGAAAGATATCTAAAATTAAGCTTGGATGATATCTCATGTAATTCTTTAATTTTGAGTTCTAAATAATACAAACTCTGTCTTGATGAAAATGCCATGTTAAACCTCTATAACTCGTTAATTTTGACTCATACGATCCCCAAACAATGTGATAACCATTCCATGATCCTGTCCAAAAGAACATTGTAAACCCTTAGTCTTAGAATGCTGATTCTAAACTCCAATGGATAACCGTTATATAAAAAAGTCCTCATCCACGGCTGAATCAGATAGCTATGATTTGGTCCCACATGATCCTAATTCCTAACAACACCTATTAAAGCACTCCAATATCGAGAAATGTTTTTCCATAGCGAATACCCAGATTATCTGGGTCATACAATATCTTTACGACTTCTATCAAACCAAACCCATTAAATCACAATAATAGAACAATAAATAGTCTTTTCTTCCCCAGATATTCTATCTTCTAAATACTAACCATTATTCAAACCTAATTTTTAACCTTACTTAAACACTATCTATTCTTCAACAATAACAATTATATCCCCATAGAGTTTCTCATCCCTAAAGAATCCGGTTATTTTCATTAATAAGATCAATAGGATTAAAATCTTCATACTCTTTTTACTACCTAATGCGCTTTCAATTCATTGCCCTGCTATGTGCTATTATTTTCTTCCTTACACGATTAGAGCTTCATTTAAAATAATGTTTCTCACATCGGCTTAATGCCAAAATCAGCAAGATCAGTCAGGCAATGTCTCTTATGTTTAGGCATAGTGCTCTCTAATTGGAGGATGCAATGCACAATGATAAAACTGACGCCTACGTCAAACGATTCAATCAGGTATTTCATTATATTGAGCGCCATTTGGATGAGCCACTCACATTGGAACAACTGAGTGAGGTAGCGAATTTTTCGCGTTATCACTTTCACAGACAGTTTGCCAATTACTGCGGTATACCTGTAGGACGCTATATCCAATTAATGCGATTAAAGCGTGCTTCCTACCGCCTGGCATTCAATCCGCTAGAAAAAATCATCGATATTGCGTTGGACGCCGGTTTTCAAAACCCGGAATCATTCAGTCGGGCCTTCAAGCAATCATTTGGTCTGACACCAAGCCAATTCCGAAAACAACCGGCTTGGATAAATTGGCACCAATGTATTCCTGAACAAAAACATATAAGGAGACAAACCATGAATGTAAAAATTGTTAATTTTCCAGAAACACGTGTTGCCATATTGCCCCATCATGGTCAACCCGAATTGATCAATGCAACCGCTGCACGTTTTATCGAATGGCGTAAAACCACAGGACTGTCGCCGGTTATTAGCAGTCAAACCTACGGTATTGCTCCACACGATCCAGCAACAATAAAAGGAGAAGATTTCCGCTTTGATATTTGCGGTACAGTAGTCACGCCAATCCAAGAGAATAATCGGTTCGGAGTGACTAACGGCACCATACCCGGTGGACGCTGTGCCGTGGCTCGTCATTATGGTTCACATGATTCTTTATCGGAAAGTGCGCGATATTTGTATCGCGACTGGCTACCTGCCAGCGGGGAAGAACTGCGCGATTTCCCACTGTACTTTCATTACCTTAACTTTGTGCATGAAGTCGCTACACACGAATTACTGACGGATATTTACTTACCGCTTAAATAGAGTGGTGCTTGTGTCTCCAAGCACATATTTTACGGCATGTTATTAACACGTTTCCGAAAAAATAGCGTGGTCATATTGGAGGATGACCACCAGCCACCCTCCAGCTCTTCATCAATAATCAATAAAAATGTACAGCCTCATTAATTTTTACTCAGATTAATTTAGATAATTCTTTTCGGGCTATTCTCATTTTTTTCTATTGACAATAATTGCATCAAAATCGTTATTACGTGTCAGCCACAGAGAAAGTGCTTTCAGCGAATCAGGGGTGAATTCATCACAGCGAGCGGTTATCTCCTCCGGCGTCAACCAGCACACATCATCAATTTCCGCTTCCTGTAAAGCAAACGGACCATGACAGATACAACTGAATAATGCGCCACAAATACGGCAATCCTCCGCTTCATAATAAAAACTACCATGTTCTGCAAAAGGCACACCGGCAATACCTAACTCTTCTTCTGCTTCGCGCCGGGCAGAATCCAGCATATTTTCACCCGCTATCACAACACCACCGGCGGTCGCGTCCAATTTTCCCGGATAAAAATCTTTAGTTATTGTACGATGTTGAACCAAAATCTTTCCCATGCCGTTGTGAACGACAATATAAGTCGCACGGTGTCGTAAACGTTGAGCTCGCATTTGCCGACGCGTAGCCTGAGCAATGACTTCATTATTTTCATTAACGATATCAATCCACTCAACACTCACTACACTCTCTTGATTCTCTTGTTCCATCTTCAAAAAACCTTTTTTATTAGCAAAAAATTGCAAATCCACAAGATGTTTATTTTACTCAAAACAACCAAATCGATAGGGACTCTACGAAGTTATTCGTTTCGGACGGCTCATGCAACCTTTTCGCTAAACTTGAAATAGAACTGTAAAGAAACTGTAGTCTGATAAGATTGTTACTGGTAATGATAACAGGGTTGATAGCTTCACCTTATCAACCCTGAAAATTATAAAAGAGAATTTCAACCATTATCCGTCCATATTTCTCATTATGGCGGCATTATTTCCTAGCATTCTATTATTCGGTTATAAATATCAATTCCCTAATCTTAATATTTAATTTATTCACCTCTGTTTCGTCATAACTCTTTTTCAATCCGCGTAGCAATATTGCTATAACGTGTTAAAGCCAAAATGCCACGTTGATCTTGCAGAGTATCAATAAGTGCCAGTTCTAATTGGTCATCCATATTCAAAAATAGTGTATTACGTTGCCGAATATCAGGAACAATATCACTCCTTTCATCCATTGTTCTTTCAAATAATTGTTTCTGATCCCGATAAACATAATATACATCTGGCACAAACAACTCTGCAATTCTATCACCAATATAATGAACATATTTAAGCATATAGTGGTCAGGTACACCCAAGGCATATTTTAAGGTCGGGTTTGCATTACGTGGAAACCATTTTTTCCTATCATTATCGCTTATCTGTTTGAAAAACGCTTTTTGAATCTCCAATGCTTGCTTCATATTATCTTCCGTTTGATGATTCAATGACGGAATCAAATACAATTTTGCCATGATAGGCAATACCTCCGTAAGCCGTATAAGGTTATTTGAATCATCTTTTTTGAAAGTTTCAATAATAAGATCAGCTTTATAAAAATGAACTATTTCCCCATGATGCAAGAAAACTTCCTGACCTTTTGTCAAACCCAACAACTCAATGGTACTAAATAGATAACCCAATGGTCCCCAATAATTATAAAGCCAGTTATCCAAATCTTTTTCCGGCGGCATAGAGGGAACCAAATCATTTTCATTCACATGACGGTAATGTGTAATATCTTCCAATTCTTGTACCGCACTACGAGTTAATGTCCGAGGCATCCCATAGCTATACAAGCAAGGATAATATTCTTTCAGTTGGGCACTATGTAATAATCCTAAAGCGCCCCCTAAACTATGCCCACAAACAAATACGTCTCGGTCTTTAGCTAAATCAATAATCTTATCAAACACATTTTCATCAGAACCGGGAGCTTTTAACTGACCAATAAGATTAAATGCCTCCCAAAACCCCCTATGAACTTTACCATTATTAATAAAACCACTGCATACACCATCTGGTTCACAACCCAATTTCAATGGTTGATACATAATATCAGTGATGGCGTCATCGACACTTGCCGTCCCTCGCCAACTGATAATAATATCCCGTTGATTAGCTACATAAAATAATTCCGTATCTCCTATTCCGCTTTCACCCGCCTTTGAATCAATAAATACAACATCAGTGTAACGTTCACTAAATGGCACATCATAAACAATGGGAGTACGCGCTATTTTTTCTACCTTACTGGGCAATTGAGATATATCCAGCATCTGTCGGTTAAAAAAATGAGTAATAGAGCCTGCTATATCAACATTATCATCAAAATATGACAGCAATCCCATCAATGCCAAATTATAAGCATTCACCAGGGAATAATCTTTCTGATGATGTAACAATAGTACCCACGCACGAAACGGACACACTTCCAAAACATACCGGCAGTTTGTCGAGAGAACACGAAAACCTTTCGGTACCGGGTCTGGGAAATGATAACGTGGCGGTTTCTCTTCTATCCATTTATCAATGACAGGCAAGCCATCACTTATTTGTCCAATCGTCACATAACGGTGTTGATGACCTTCCGCGTCTGCTTTTGGTTTGACAACTGACGCCCTAATACTGCGTTTTTCCCGTAATGGACGCTGTTCCATTTCATCAGCTAATGGTTGAGCACTGATATATAACGTTACCGCATCAGGGGATAAGTTTTCTTCCCTAAGCAATCCTTGGTTATTAGTCACACCTTTGCGCTCATCTCGCAACCTCCCGCTACTAATCAGACGATAAGGTATATTCACTAATGGATTACCTTGTTCATCAACTAATTGAAACTCCACCCAATTTTCTGTAATTTTTTGGCTATCAATAGTGCCATCTGGGCATAATTCGCTCATAATTATTATTTTCCTTTTTTATTCTGCAATATTGATTCGACGCTTATTATCAGGTCGATACACTAATAATAGTGGGAGAGAAAATTCATTCGCTCAAGTCTGTAATTGCAATAAAATTCAATAAATGCAAAACGAATATCATTATGAAAAACTCAAGGTAAAAAATGGCAGCCAAATAACAATGCAGATCATTGATTTATTTAATTTCACAAACACTAAATCCACAAAAAATAAAAAACACAAACTTATTAACCTGATACAAAATTATCATCACCACAAAACATAAGAAATAACAATTTGATTTACATGAAAAAAGCATTATCCTTACTCACTATCATGGTTAATCATTAAATTTTATCTTTAATGAATCAAATAATAAAAACACCCCATCTATTCCAAGCCAAAATAGCAAAAAAGATCAAGTGATAATATATCATTACTTTATTATTGACATAAATATTATGTCAATTATTTATAATCTATTTTCATTTAAATATTATTTAAAGAATATGCAGATTTTATTGTCCCGGTCATATTAAGTATTTTAGCTTTAAATAAGTTAGATAAAATCTATATATCAAAGTAATAGAAATATTTTACATTTCTATGTTCTTGCCATAGTCATCATATAAAATAGTCATCCCGCAATATGCTCGAACTAGCTCCTTAATCTACCAGGGCTCGGAAATCCTCGCTGAATGCAGTCTTAGCATGTCACTTTATTCCGCTAGGTTTATCACCATATTCTTCATAAAAACCAGCCGTCACCGTATGTTGAAGTCCTACCAAGAACCCATTTATCTGATTAATTCTTACAATATTATTGCCTGTTTTTGATAGACGATCCCGCGCTTCGACCACATAATTTGTGGCAATATTTTACTGTTAATTTTTTTGATGAGATTTATTGATGTCCAAATTAGAAAAATTATGCGCAGATTTTGCCGCTCAAACCAACATTATGTTGAATCTTTCCACCGGTGCAGTGCAATTGAACATTGGTGATTATGGCCCCTGGTGGTTAGAAGTAGATTCAACAGGATCGATGCTGACTTTCCATCATACAGTGGCTTCATTTGTTAATAATGATGCGGAATTTTGGCTCTCATTAAACAGTAATATAAATATACTGGGAGGAGCATGGCTTGCATTACATCAGCCAACGCAAACTATTCGTCTCTGTTTATTACAAGATATAGAACGAATCGATGCTACTGACTTGGCTAATATTCTGGGAAACCTGCAAAAAATAAGAGCCGAACTTCCTTTTCCAGAAATTAAATCCACCACTTCCGCTTCGGCCCACGATATTTTTGTTTGATCTGTTTTTTCAGACCAAAGGGTTCACAGCAGAAAATAAAATAATGGAGAGAAAATATGCCAGATTTTTCAATACATAGAGCTAACACCAGAATAGATATTCATCAAACTGAGTTGCATCAACCAACTGCAACAGATAAAACTAGCCATTGCTGCGAGCCATTATTAAATAATACCATTGATAATCCACTTACAGCGCCGACCTCTATTATCACACGATGGAATGAAAAATCCGTCGTAACCAATAAACAAATTGAAACTAATATTTCTCGTTTAGCTGGCGAAAGCACCGCCGCCCATAAAACGGTTGATTCTCTCTTATCCAACCTGGTGAAACTTTTTGTTCGAGCGGAGGGTAATGAGTTAACCGCAATCACTAAAATGCTTCATGCCTATACCGGTGATAAACCCGGTTTTAGTATTGTCGGTCAGCTTGGCGCAGGTGGATTTACTCGCATCATTAACGAAGCACGGCAGAACGGTGTCGGACCTGATAGAGCAAATACAGAGCCGCTAACACTGAGAGAGAAGGCCACTGCTTACTATGATCTCACCAACTCAGCTTATTTCCGGGACACTCTGGAGAAAATCTATTCATCACCTGAATTGAAATCAGAATTCAAGGATATAATTGATATTGGTTACCTGGAAAGTAAAAACTTTGCGCCGGCTCGCGGTTCCACTAAGGAAAAGCCCTTACCTGATCAATTGGCACTCTACACTTTCAAAAATGAAAATAAATTTAATGCCTCTGAAAACCCCGAATTATATCAGGTGACTAAACAGGTAAATGGGCAAGAAGTTATTAGTAACCCGGCTCTGGCTGGCAATAGTCTGACAAAAGTCCAAAATGATTTCAGAGCACCGGCTCCTGATAAGGATGGGGTCTGGTCAACCGCCGCTTCACTTGAGGCCGATAATCGTTTGACCAATCGGGAGTTGGCGTTTGCCAGTTTAAATCCTCGTAACCGGCTGGATAGAACTGACTATCAATTTGGTCAGTCAGAACCTATCAAAGCACATCAAGAATTAGCTAAGGAAAACATTATCGTACAACGTGGTAACGGTTTTTCTGTCTGGAATGTGAAAGAAAATACCGGATTTTCCAAGGATGCAGCTCTACACAATTTGCCAACTGTCGCTGCACCTTCCGGCACCACAGATCGTTTTATTACTGCGGCCAGGTTGTTGGGGGCGGGCCTGAAAAATGATCTTGCTTTAGGTACGCCTACTAACGGCGAATCAACAGAGCAATCAATTCAACGTGGGGATCGGGAAATGAAAGAACTTACTCGATGGCTGGCAACAGGTTATCTGGTTGATGATAATCATCACTCTATGATTGAAGTGAATCTAGGGGCGGCTAACCACGGTTTAGCGCCTCAGTGGGGATTGAATCTCTATACCGAACCCTTCTCTTCTCCTATACATGCCAAAGGGTTTAGCATATCCAGCCAGGAAATATTGGCAGAATTAGAAGGCCGTGATGATGTCCACACAGATTACTCTACTTTCAGGAAAGATCTGTACGGCGGAAGCCGGGCAACAGTTAATGCGGATGGCAGCATAAAGACGAGCTCCAAATAAGTACGCTTTTATCCAGAAGAAAAGCTGATCACCTCTTTATTAATAGATCTTCCTGTCGTGCTATTCAGGAAGATCATTAACACCGCCACAGCATGCAGACCGGTTAATATAGCAGGAGATGAAAAGGCACATTAAAGAAACCAAGACAACAACCTACCCACTGCAATAATCGTCGCTCTCAGACCAAGAAGGATATCAACATACCTTACACGCAGCACAAATTAATGATAATGTGTGATGCAATTACATGTTCCACTGGAGGTTCCATGATCGATCTGTATTATGCTCCAACGCCAAACGGCCATAAAATCACACTCTTCCTGGAAGAAGCTGGCATTCCCTACAATATCCACCGCATTGATATTGGTACCGGGGATCAATTCAAACCTGAATTTCTTGCCATTTCGCCTAATAATAAGATTCCCGCTATTGTTGATCAGCAACCAATCGATGGTGACAAACCTATCGCTATTTTTGAATCTGGTGCCATTCTTACTTATCTGGCAGAAAAAACGGGCAAGTTACTTAGCAAAGATATGCGTGAACGCATTCAAAGCCTGCAATGGCTATTTTGGCAGGTCGGTGGCTTTGGACCAATGCTAGGACAAAATCACCACTTTAGTCATTTCGCGCCAGAAAAAGTCCCTTACGCGATTAATCGTTATCAGGAAGAGACAAAGCGCTTGTATCAAGTCCTGAATACTCAATTGGAAAAAACACCCTATCTGGGTGGTCAGGAATACAGTATTGCTGATATCTCAACTTATCCGTGGGTTCGTGCCTATGAACGTCAGAATATTGATCTGAATGATTATCCGGCCGTGAAAAAATGGTTTGATGCTATTAGTCAACGCCCCGCCACTGAAATTGCTTATAGCAAAGCTTAATACCTGTCTGCGGGGTAACTATTTCCCCGCAAAACTTGATCCGGCTAACAGATAGCTATATCTTTAACCACAGCCCTTATATCTCTGCTATATGCTATAGTTTTTTATATCAACAACAGTTCTTATATCAACAAATTAGGTTATAGGAGTGGTTATGCATATTTTAATCACCGGAGGAACCGGTTTGATTGGTAGCCGTCTGGTTTGCCAGCTTCTTTCCCTATCCCATTCCATTACTATTCTAAGCCGCTCACCTCAAAAAGTTTATTCTCTATTCAGCAATCAAGCTGAATGCTGGACCAGCCTGAAAGATAAAACCGATCTCAACGATTTTGATGCCGTAATCAATCTTGCCGGCGAACCCATAGCAAATAAATTATGGACTCCAACTCAAAAAGAGAAGCTGTGTCAGAGTCGCTGGACATTAACAGAGCAACTCAGCAAGCTCATTAATGCCAGCCAGACACCACCAGAAGTCTTTATTTCCGGCTCTGCGGTAGGCTATTACGGGGATCAGAATCAAACAGTTGTCACAGAGCATGAGCCACCTCATGATGAATTTACTCATCAGCTATGTAAGCAGTGGGAACAACTTGCATTACAGGCAGCCAGTGATAAAACCCGAGTTTGTCTTTTACGTACTGGTGTTGTGCTGGCAAAAAACGGCGGGGCACTGAAAAAAATGCTTCCCCTGTTCCGTCTTGGGCTTGGTGGCCCTATGGGGAGCGGAAAACAGTATCTGCCCTGGATTCATATTGATGATATGGTGAATGGCATCTATTACCTGTTAATGACGCCTGGTTTGAGTGGTCCTTTTAATATGACCGCTCCTTATCCAGTACATAATGATCAATTTGCCGCAACACTGGGAGAAGTATTGCATCGCCCTACCATTATTCGAACGCCTGCTTTCGTGCTGAAATTACTAATGGGAGAAGCTTCGGCACTGGTACTAGGCGGACAACAGGCCATACCGCATAACCTGGAACAAGCCGGTTTTGGCTTCCGCTATTTTCAGCTAAAAGAGGCATTTCAAGACTTACTGGATACTAAATCTCAACGCTTTTAACCCCTTGCCAGCGGGTAAATAGATCATAAGGCAGCTCGATATCAAACTGATCAAGCACTCGGTTAACCGTTTGGTCAATAATATCCTGAATCTGTTGAGGCTGATGATAAAATGCAGGCACCGGTGGCATGATCACCGCGCCAATTTCCGCCGCTTGAGTCATCAGCCTGAGATGCCCCAAATGCAGCGGCGTTTCTCTCACCCCAAGCACTAACTTACGACTTTCTTTCAATACAACATCTGCCGCTCTGGTCACTAATCCATCAGTATAACTGTGAACAATACCTGAAAGGGTTTTCATTGAGCATGGTAAAATTACCATGCCCAAGGTTTTAAATGAACCTGAAGAGATTGCCGCAGCGATGTCTCTGTTGTCATATACAACATCAGCCAGCGCCTGCACATCCCGTAAACGATAATCTGTTTCAAGTGCCAGTGTCTGGCGAGCGGAATGACTGATAACCAGATGCGTTTCTACTCCTTCAACTGGCTGTAAAACTTGCAGTAGCCTTATACCATAAATGGCCCCACTTGCTCCTGTAAGCCCTACTATCAATCTTTTCATTTTTCCCTCATACAAACACTGAACAACTATCTGACTACTCCCCGCCGTAAAGGGTTTACGGCGGTTTTAGCTAAACCCGAAGGCCATCAACCTTCATTATAGATATCCAGATTTTCGATTTCATTCTGATTATTCAGTTTTACTTCATCGTCTTTACGCAGATTCTCCAGATAATAGAGATAAGTCTGGTCAACGTCTTTGGTAACATAAACACCGTTGAATACTGAACTCTCAAACCCATCAACATCCGGGTTTTCTTCACGAACAGCGTCGATCAAATCGGTTAAATCCTGAAATATCAATGCATCCGCACCAATAAGTTGGCGAATTTCATCCACTTCACGCCCATGAGCAATCAGTTCATTTGCATTGGGCATATCAATGCCATAAACATTCGGGAAACGCACTTCCGGTGCTGCCGAAGCAAGATAAACTCTCTTCGCGCCGGCTTCACGAGCCATATCAACAATCTGTTCTGACGTTGTACCACGCACAATAGAATCATCCACCAATAGCACATTTTTATCGCGGAATTCTGCACGATTGGCATTCAGTTTACGGCGGACTGATTTCCGGCGCTCCTGTTGCCCAGGCATGATAAATGTTCGGCCAACATAACGGTTTTTCACAAATCCCTGACGATAGGGTTTACCGAGTATGCGGGCAATTTCTAGCGCAACATCGCAAGATGTTTCGGGGATTGGAATAACCACATCAATATGCAAATCTTCCCATTCACGGGCAATTTTCGCCCCTAGCTTATGCCCCATTCGTATACGGGCGTTATAAACCGAAATTTTATCAATAAAGGAATCTGGGCGAGCCAAATAGACAAATTCAAATAAACAGGGGGTCAGAGAAGGATTTTCAGCACATTGACGAGTAAATAACTGACCTTGCTCAGTAATATAAACCGCTTCACCTGATGCGACATCCCGCAGGAATTCAAAGCCTAGCGTATCCAATGCAACGCTTTCAGAAGCGACCATATATTCATTACGGCCATCATCCAAAGTACGCTTACCTAAAACCAACGGACGAATACCATGCGGATCACGGAAAGCCACTAATCCATGACCAATAATCATCGCAATGCAGGCATAAGCACCACTCACCTGTTTATGCATTGCCGCTACTGCCGCAAAAATATTGTCAGGCTCTAACGGATAATGCTGGAAGCAATCCAGTTCACTAGCAAAAACATTGAGCAAAATCTCAGAATCTGACGTGGTATTCACATGGCGACGGGCATCCTCAAACAGCTTTTTCTTCAACTCATGAGCATTCGTCAAATTACCATTGTGTGCCAGTGTAATACCAAATGGAGAGTTCACATAAAACGGTTGAGCTTCCGATGCACTAGAACTGCCCGCTGTCGGGTAGCGAACATGACCAATCCCAATTGTTCCCTGTAAACGCAGCATATGCCGGGCTTCAAACACGTCTCTCACCAAGCCATTAGCTTTGCGTAAACGAAACCCATTGTTACCATCAATAGTGGCAATGCCCGCAGCATCTTGCCCACGGTGCTGAAGCACCGTCAACGCATCATAAATCGACTGGTTAACCGGTGTAAAACCGACGATACCAACAATACCGCACATGTAGTTTTTCCTCATCAGCCAAACGGAGAGGTATATTTCTCCGGCAAGAAACTTGACGCATTTTGCAGGTAGTCAAAAAACCACCTAATGATATGACTGAACTGTGGGATCAATTGCGACTGTTTCCAATCCTCACTTCGAGCTAATGGTGTAAATGTATCCAGAAAAAACAGAATAGCAGCGACAATCAACACACCACGCAATGCCCCAAAGCAGACCCCCAGTACTCGATCAGTACCTGACAATCCAGTCCGTTGCACAAGAGAACCTATCACATAGTTCACCACAGAACCGACAATCAAAGTAGCAATAAACAGCAACGCAATAGCGATCCCATTACGCACCAATTCATCTTCAAAACGGGTGAAATAGACCGCTAAGTAAGTATAGAAATGGCTTGCCACAAAGAAAGCACATCCCCAGGTGACCAGCGATAATGCCTCACGAATAAACCCACGAATCAGGCTAACTAATGCCGAGAAACCAATAATGGCGATAATAACGTAATCAATCCAAACCATGTTTTAATTCCAAAATAGACACCTCGGCATCCGTTTCAAGTGCATTCTAACAGAAAACGAAAACGTTTGCGTAGCAAGATTTCCTATCCCACTGAAAATAATTGGGCGGCGAATTTGAGTAATCATCATCACCGCAGTCACTTAATATTTACTTCTTCATGAATATTTACTTCTTCATGATAGTTGTCCTATTCGTCATATAGGCACCACCCACTTTTATTACGGCCTGTAACTCCTTACCTGCCCTTGTAATCCAGTCAAACTTTTCAATTCTGATAATGCTGAGTCAAGTTGTTGCTTAGAGGCATTCGGACCAACATATATTCTCGTTAATTGACCCTGAACCGGAGATGAAGGAACCGTATAAACCTGATAACCAGATAAGCGTAGTCTGGCAACTATCTCATCTACCTTTCCGGCATTTTTCAAAGCTCCCAGTTGTACAATATAAGCCTGCCCTTGCGGGGCGGTTTCAACCGGTTTAACTTCAGGTTTCGGCTCTGGCTTAATGTCTGGTTTAGGTTTAAGCGCCGGGGCTGGCAACTTAGTATCTGGTTTGGGTTCAAGTTTAATCTGTGGTTGAGGCTTCACTTCTGGCTGAACCGCAGGAGGGACTATCGGCGTGGGCTGAGGAGTGGTAACCAATGGTATTTCCGGCTGCTCCAGTGTTTCTGGCTGCCATGCCTCTGTCTCATCTTCCAGAGGCACTGATAATATTGGTGGATTAAGAGGAGGTATAGATTCAATTTCTTGCTCATCCCCCGGCTTTGGAACCAAGGGAATTGATGCAAATTTATCTTCGTTATATTTCTTGTTGCCGTCCAACAACGCAGGTAGCACAATGACACCCAATGCTACCAATACAATTGTACCAACCAAACGATTCTGAAATTTACTTGCCACTTCCTTTCTCCCTGTCCAGAGCCTCCATGACATGCGCTACTGTGTGGAATGAGCCACAAACGACAACAATATCTTGCTCATTAGCATCAGCCATCGCCTGATGCCAAGCACTTTCCACATCAGTAAATAGCTGTGGCTGTTCAAGATACTGAGCCAGTGTCTGTGCATCGGCACCACGGAATTCAGTCAACGGAGCGCAATACCACTCATTTATTTGCTGTGACAAGCAAGTCAGTGTACCGGCAATATCTTTATCACCTAACATACCCACGATGCCAAGGACTCGACTACCCGACTGACGAGGCAATTGAGCCAATCTCTGCACCAGATAAGCCGCCGCATGGGGATTATGTGCCACATCCAAGATCAACAATGGATTTTCACGAACTATCTGAAAACGCCCGGGCAACTGTGCATTTTGCAACCCTTGATGGATGGCGCTCTCATTAATAGCCTGACCGACTTTATCCTCTTGTCGTAACAGGCAACAAATAACAGCCATTGCCGTTGCAGCATTCATCAGAGGAACATTTGGCAAAGGTAGATTGCTAAATAGCCTATCATCAGATTGCCAGTGCCAGTTTTTATCCTGTTGAGAGAAACGCCAATCAATGCCACAGCGGAACAGCTTGGCTCCTAATTCGCCCGCAACTTCCGCAATAGAAAATGGCATATCCGGCTCACCGACCACGGCAAAGCGATCTTTACGGAAAATCCCGGCTTTCTCACGACCAATATGCTCGCGGTCTGACCCCAACCAATCAATATGATCAATTGCAATGCTGGTAATCGCAGCAATATCGGCGTCCACAATATTTGTCGCATCCAGCCGACCACCTAAGCCTACTTCTAAAATGACCACATCCAGACAAGCTTGTTTAAACAGTTGCAAAGCCGCCAATGTGCCATATTCAAAATAAGTTAGTGAAATATCACCGCGACGAGATTCAATATCCGCAAATACACGGCAGAATTCCTGCTCAGGTAACTCTTTCCCCTGAATACGCACTCTTTCGGTATAACGTACAAGATGCGGAGAGCTGTAAACACCCACTCTCAGCCCGGCCGCCAACAGAATGGATTCTATCGTGCAACAGGTGGTTCCTTTGCCATTAGTACCAGATACAGTTATCACCTTAGGCGCGGGGTTAACCAATTCCAAAGTTTGGGCAAGTTTCCCCACACGCTCAAGCCCCATATCAATGGCCTTAGTATGCAGATTTCCAAGATAGGAAAGCCACGTCATCAATGGCGACGTGGCTTGAGGAATTTGTAAAGTGTCAGACATCTTCTTTATTGGTATTTATTTGAATATCCGCCTCAACATCAGCGGGTTCTGCCACAAATTCAGCAACAATTGGCTTAGTACCTGGCTGCGATTGATGAGTTAGTTTAGAAAGTAAACTGGCAAGTGTGTCACGCATTTCAGGACGACGAACAATCATGTCAATCGCCCCTTTTTCCAGCAAAAACTCACTACGCTGGAAACCAGACGGTAATTTTTCACGAACCGTCTGCTCAATAACTCGTGGCCCGGCAAAACCAATCAACGCCTTTGGTTCAGCAATATTGATATCACCCAACATCGCCAGACTTGCTGAAACACCGCCCATTGTCGGATCGGTCATGACAGAGATATAAGGCAAACCACGTTCTTGCATTTTTGCTAACGCAGCACTGGTTTTCGCCATCTGCATCAGTGACATCAATGCTTCTTGCATACGAGCGCCACCACTAGCAGAAAAACAAATCAGAGGACAATTGTCTGCCAACGCCTGTTCTACGGCACGAACAAAACGGGCACCAACAACCGAAGCCATAGAACCGCCCATAAATGCAAATTCAAAAGCAGCAGCAACAACTGGCATACCACTCAGGGTACCTTTCATCACGACCAGCGCATCTTTCTCTTGAGTTTGCTTCTGCGCTGCTGATATACGATCTTTATACTTTTTGGAATCGCGGAATTTAAGAATATCTTTTGGCTCTAATTCCCCTCCCAATTCCGTCGTTGTGCCCTCATCAAGGAGTGTAGCCAATCGGGTTCGCGCCGAAATACGCATGTGATGATCACATTTAGGACAAACCTCAAGATTGCGCTCTAGCTCAGCACGGTAGAGCACCTGACTGCAACTATCACATTTAGTCCAAACCCCTTCTGGGATATTTGCTTTACGAGTTTGGGTAATGTTGCTTTTATTAAGAATTTTTTCAATCCAGCTCATTGAATGATCTTTCCGTCTGAATCTGACTTATGCCAGTTTTGTTATTGTGTGCCATTAAACCACAATGCTATTACAGTGTGGATAAAAAACTGCTCAAACCTGTTACCGGTTATCTGTTTTCTGCTTCATCACCGTACGACGATGACGCCAAATTTCAATCACTCCGGGCAGGATTGAGATAAAGATGATAGCGACAATCAACAGTTTCAAATTCTGTTGTACCATTGGCATATCACCGAATATATAACCAGAATAGGTGAATAACAGTACCCAAACTAGTGCGCCAATCACGTTATAAGCAGCAAAACGACGATAAGACATTTTCCCCATACCTGCAACAAATGGTGCAAATGTTCTGATAATCGGCACAAATCGCGCCAAAATAATTGCCTTCCCACCATGTTTTTCATAAAACTCATGTGTTTTATCTAAATAACTGCGGCGGAAAATTTTTGAATTTGGATTAGTAAATAACCTTTCGCCAAAGATGCGGCCAATAGCATAGTTCACTGCGTCACCAATAACAGCCGCAATAATCATCAATACCACCATAAGATGTACATTCAGATCATTTGAGCCCAAAGCCGCTAAAGCACCAGCAACAAATAACAGTGAATCTCCCGGCAGAAACGGAGTAATCACTAATCCTGTTTCACAAAATAAAATCAGAAACAGAATGCCATACACCCAATTACCATATTGTGCGACCAGTTCGGCTAAATGAATGTCAATATGGAGAATGAAATCAATAATAAATTTAGCAAAATCAACAAAATGAGTCAGAAATTCCATAATATTCCCCGCTATGTCCAAACATCCGTGTCGGCAACTAAAAATGTTAAATCAAATCATCTGCCAGAAACAGAGGCCCCATAACAGCGCCAGGCAAATCAAATTGCGCCGGATAATCGACAGCAACCAAGTACAACCCTGCCGCTTTTGCCGTCGCAGCGGCTTTCGTCCGATCTTTTAAAGCAAGCAACTGGGCCATCCAATTAATATCCTGATTCCCGCAACCAATTTCCATCAGGCTGCCGACAATATTACGCACCATATGATGTACAAAAGCATTGGCTTTAATATCTATGACGACGTAATGTCCGTAACGATTGACATTAATATGCATCACATTACGCCAAGGTGTTTTAGATTGGCATTGAACTGCACGGAAAGAGGTAAAATCATTTTCCCCTAATAAACATTGCGCAGCCTGATGCATCCGCTTTTCATCCAATGGATAGTGAAAATGAGTCACGCCATTAGCCAACACGGCCGGACGATAACGATGATTAAAAATAATGTAACGGTATCGCCGGGCAGTTGCACTAAAACGGGCATGGAAACTCTCATCCACGGTTTTTACCCAACGAACAGCAATATCCGGCGGTAAGTGTACATTCACACCCATTGTCCATGCGGCATCCTTGCGCTGAACAGGCGTTTCAAAATGCACAACTTGCCCTGTTGCATGTACTCCAGCATCGGTCCGACCAGCACAAAATACCGATATAGGTTCATCGGCGACTTTTGATAATGCTTCCTCAAGACATCCTTGAACACTTTTCACTTCTTGCTGACGTTGCCAGCCATAATATCGGCTGCCATCGTACTCAATTCCCAATGCAATTTTCATTTTTGAATCTGGCACAGATTCCGTTTGTTCTGTACCGAACATCAGTAAAATTGCTCCTGAGTCAGTTTTTCCGCTGTTTCAACAGCCATTAATGCACCACCAAACCGGATGTTATCGGCCACAGACCAGAATTGTAATACTTCCGGCATACCATAATCATGGCGCAGACAACCAATACTCAGCGCATCATTACCCGATGCTTCTGTCACTGGAGTCGGATAATCACCTTCATCTGCAACGTTAATATCAACCATCCGCTCTAATTCTTCTCTAGCTTCTTCCACCCCAACCGGACGCAATGTTTCCAAATGGACTACCTGAGCATTACCATAAAAAACTGAAGACTGAACACAACTCACTGAAATGGGTAGTCCCTCATCCTGCAAAATTTTGCGTATTTGATCCACAAGGCGACGCTCTTCATTCACAGAACCTTCAATATCTGTTGGCAACGGCAAAAGATTAAATGCCAGTTGTTTACTAAAACGACCCGGCTCCGGTGGGATGCCGTTAAGTAAACGGGCGCTCTGCCCTGCTAATTCATCAACCGCCGCTTTGCCGTGAACAGAAACAGAGAACAGATTAGTCAAATGCAAACGTGCAATTCCAGCAGCATCCACCAGCGGTTTAATAGCTGTCAGTACCTGACTGGTCATACTGTCTGCCAAGGCAATAATATTTCGGTTACGATAATCCGCCAAGGCATGAGGATTCACCCCTGGAACAACCAAAGGTACATCCGGTTCCATAGCAAACAGTCCACTGCTATCAATCACCAAGCAACCTTCTTCTGTCGCTTTTTCAACATATCGTGCCGTGGCCTCCAATCCAGCGACGAAAAAAGCGAGTTGTACCTGTGACCAGTCAAAATCAGCCGCATCACCAACAACAAAATTTTTACCATTAAAACGCAGGCTTTCACCGGCACTACGCTCACTGGCGAGAGGATACAATTCACCAACGGGAAACTGACGCTCTTGTAATAACGCCAATATCGCTTCACCTACTGCTCCTGTCGCACCCAACAGGGCAATATTCCAACCTTCTGACATGTTGGTTTTCTCCATCTATATTTCTGACATGCAGATATATTTCTGCACGGATTAAATCAGTTCTGTACTGAAACCAAGAGCGGCTAACAACTCAGCACTTTCTCGGTTATCGCAACATACCGTCAGGGATGACCACTCCCGACGTTCTAAATAGTTTTTACGCAGATAATCAAATTGCCCTTTTTGACCGGCTACTTGCCGTAACGGGGCATCATCGCGGCGCACATCATACACTAAATGTATCAACCGCTTTAGTGTGCTTTGAGTCACATTACCATGCAGGGTAACCCGGCTGAAATCCGGCTCGGGCAATAAATCAGATAAAACCACTTTACGGGGTTGGCCAAGAAATTCACAGTAAGCTTCAAATACCTGTGTGGTACCACGCGCTTTACCTTCGAGGGTATAACCCGCGATATGCGGTGTACCAATATCAACTAATTCCAGTAATGGTAGGGATAAATCAGGTTCCGGCTCCCATACATCCAGAACAACACGGAGTTTTTTGCCGCGTTTCAACTCGGTAAGCAATGCTTGATTATCAACAATTTCACCACGGCTGGCATTAATCAATATGCAATTATCCGGTAAAGCCGACAATAATTCAGCATCCACTAAATGGTATGTTTTATATGGCCCCGATTTATTCAATGGCGTGTGGAATGTCAGAATATCCGCCTCTTTGACAAGTTTTTCCAGTGGCCAAAATTCGCCGACATCCCCTCTGGTAGCTCTTGGTGGATCACATAAGAGTATCCTCACACCAAGAGCAGCTAACCGTTCCGCCAATCTACTGCCGACATTACCGACACCAACGATTCCGACAACTTTATCTTTAAGCTCAAAATTATCACGTTCAGCTAGCAACATTAATGCAGAGAAAACATATTCAACCACAGCAATGGCATTACATCCCGGCGCGGCTGAAAACCCAATTCCTGCCTGTGATAACCATGACTGATCCACATGGTCAGTCCCTGCGGTAGCTGTGCCGATAAACCTTGTCGTGCTACCTTTTAACAGATCTTCATCGACTTTAGTCACCGAGCGAACCATAAATGCATCCGCGTCATCTAATGCACCCTCCGGTACCGGACGCCCCGGAATAGTTCGTACATCCCCCAATTGCTGAAACAGTTGCTCAGCATAAGGCATATTTTCATCAACCAGAATCTTCACTTAATTCCATCCTGTGGCATAAAACGGACGTAGCCAGCTATTTTGCCACTGAATCTTAACAAAACCCATTAATGTATAGTTTCTTTTGTTGTTAACTTTTCCTGAAACGCTCTGGTGTTTTGCCCGCCAGTTGCTGAAACATAGCAATAAACGCCGAAGATGAGCTGTAACCCACATCAAAAGCAACTTCATTAACCGTTTTCCCTTGCTCCAATAAGGAAATAGCATGTAAAAACCGTAACCGTTGCCGCCACTCGCTAAATGACATGCCTAATTCTTGTCGGCAACGCCGTGATAATGTGCGTTCCGAGGTATAGCACCGTTTTGCCCATTGCGCTAATGATGTATTATCAGCCGGATTATGTTCAAGCTCCTGTAATATCGGTGCCAAAAGTTTATTTTTAGATGACGGCAGGTAGGTATATTGCACAGGAGATTGAACTAATTGATCAATCAGTACCTGCGCTAACCGCAAATCCTGTTCTGTTTCCGGTACCTTCAAGCCGCGCTCAAAACAATCCGTCATAATCGCATTAAATATTGGACTAAGTTGAATAATACAAGGGGTATCCGGCAATAATTTCCCCCACGGAGGAGAGATATCTATTGCTCTGAATCGCATAGCCTTTTTGCTATAGCCCGAATGTTCTACCCCTTCCGGTATCCAGACACAAAATTGTGGTGGAGCCAAAAAATGTTGTTCCCCAACATTCATTGCCATTACGCCACAAACTACATAAATAAGTTGCCCAAACGGATGGACATGAGGTAAACATTCTGTATTCGCACTGAATAATTCGTTACGAAAAGAGATACTCGCAGGAATAGCCATAATATCTACAGGTTCATTCAGCTTTTCTGTCATATTGTCTTAATTGCCTTATCTATTGTCTGATTATCGTTATATATAATAAACCAGACACCTTTAGACTGAGCCTTCATTTTTATCTCAATGCGATTCACTTATATGAATATGATCTTTCCACTTCTGGCAGTCTTGATCTGGTCAATTAATGCTGTAGTGAGTAAAGCCTCCGCCACTGTTATTGATCCGGCTGCAATCTCTTTTTACCGCTGGTTCCTTGCTTTTCTCACATTAACCCCCTTTGTTGTATTACCTGTCATTCGCCAATGGAAAACAATCCGTCAACACTGGTGGAAACTCTTAATACTTAGCTCACTTGGTATGGTGCTTTATCAGAGCCTGGCTTATTACGCAGCACACAGCGTCAGCGCAACATTTATGGGAATTCTTAACTCACTTATTCCTCTTTTAACTGTCGTTATCAGTACATTTATTTTACGTGTTATCCCCACTGTCGGTATTGTTCTCGGTACCGTTCTATCTCTGTTTGGTTTAGTCTGGTTGGTTAGCTCTGGTGATCCTATATCATTACTACAACACGGTTTAGGCCGCGGCGAGTTGATGATGTTGATTGCTTCCATCTCCTACGCACTCTATGGCGTATTAACCAAACGTTGGTCTATTCCATTACCCAACTGGCAATCCCTGTATGTGCAAATCACTTTTGGCGTCCTGTTATTACTGCCCAATTTTTTGTTAGCAAAAGATGTTCAACTAAACACTAACAATATTTCGTTAGTCCTATTCGCTGGCATTCCGGCCTCAATCCTCGCTCCCTACTTATGGATACAAGGTGTTATAAAACTTGGCGCTAATACCGCCGCCATATTTATGAATCTAGCCCCGGTATTTACCACAATTATCGCTATTCTGGTTCTGCATGAAGAAATGCACAGTTACCATCTGATTGGTGGCGGTATAACGTTATTGGGCGTTATGCTGGCACAGCAACTACGTACTCCTCTTATTAGACGTAAAACAGGAAAATCTCAGGATGTTAATCATCAGAAAGCCTAAAAGGGATTCTTACCAATAAGCCTCCTAGCATTTCGCTAAGCAATAATTGGGGATGAGTACCATGATAAATACTGATGTCTTTGACCAGGGCTAATCCCAGCCCTGCCCCTTCATGCCCCGCAGCATTATCAAGACGATTAAAAGCCATCAGAGACAAATTGACTTCTTCTTTAGCAATCCCCGGCCCACTGTCATCCACTTCCAAATAACAGTATGCCTTACAAGAGCTGAGAATTACTCTAGCCGTGACAATGCCACCTTCCGGCGTATATTTAATTGCATTGTCCAATAAATTAGCGCACATTTCTGTCAGTAATACAGGTTCCCCCTTGATCCATTGAGCACTTTCACCTTCATAACCCAAATCAATATTCTTACTTTCAGCCTGTTGCAAACGAGAAAAACACGCCTGTTGTAGCAATTCAACTAAATTAACCGGCCTATAATCTCGAACAGCCTCCTTTTCATGCGCTTTCAAGCGAGAGAGTTGTAATAAACGATCCGTCAGAGAGATAGTATTATCCAATGTATTATCAATGGCCTGTAAGCTTTCTTTCCATTGCGCGGGATCTTCGCTGGCAAGCGCTACCGCTACTTGAGTTTTTAATACCGTTAATGGTGTCCTGAGTTGATGAGAAGCATCCGCACTGAACCTCTCCTGTCGGCTCACCATCAGTTTCAGTCGCTCTATATAACGATTAAATGCATATAACAATGGGGAAAGTTCTGACCAAGGCAACATATCCGGTAACGGAGTGAGATCATTCGCGGGACGACGGACCATGACGCCAGAAAGTTTATGCAATGGTTTAAGTAACTGTTTCAACAGAAAATAAGCCAGAATCAGAGTCAACCCAACCACGGTTCCTTGACTCATCAAAGAAGATATTAATAATTGTTGCGCAAGATAATGACGAGAAGCCACTGTTTCAGCAACCAGTATCAACGCCATTCCCATCATTCCCCCTTCATTGATTGGCTGATAAAGGGCTGCAACCCGAATGGGATGTCCGTGATATTCAGCATCATAGAAATAAACCAAAGCGGTGTATAAATTGGAGCGAAGCGTATCTTTAGGGATCAAAGGTAAATCATCATAACCAGAAATTATCTCCCCATCAGGAGATAACACCTGATAAAATAGCCGATCATTCATATTTCGCTCAAAACTATCCAGAACCACATAAGGTACATCGACAATTAATTGGTTATTCTTAACTGCCAGCCGTTCTGCCACAGTTCGAGCAGATGCTAATAAAGTACGGTCATAAGCCAATGTCGCCGCATTCTCTGCACTGAAATAATGGGTGCAAACCGATAAACAGCCCAACAAAAATAGCGGCACCCCAAAAAACAAAAGCAACTGGTGAAACAATGAGTTCGGTACTTTAAACCATGTCATCTTTCTGGCACTCCAGACGATAACCTAATCCCCGTAATGTACTGATCCCCACATTACTGCCTGACAATTTCTTTCGAATCCGGTGGATATAAAGTTCAATACTTTGTGGATTTGCTTCATCTAATAGTGCAAATACCTGTTCAAATAGCTGTTGTTTAGAAACAGGTCGCCCTCGACGATGGAACAATGTTGTCAAAACCGAAAGTTCCCTTGGCGTCAAAGCTAATGGCTCATCGTTCAGAACAAAGTAACCATCATCCTGATAAACCAGAGAGCCGAATGTCAGCGTCTCCTGTAGCACATTTGCACTACGCCGAAGTAATGCCCGGATACGTGCTTCCAATTCCTGTAAATCAAAAGGTTTCGTCAGATAATCATCAGCACCAGAATTAAGCCCTTTTACTCGATCGGAAACATCGGCTTTCGCCGTTAATAATAATACCGGCAAATTTTGTCCACGTTTACGCAAACGAACCAACAATGAAAGGCCATCTAGCCTCGGCAAAGAAACATCCAAAATCAGCAAGGCATAGTTTTCTGTCTGCAATAATTGATCAGCGACAATACCATCACTCGCAACATCTACAGCAAACCCCGCACTACTCAGTGCTTTTTGCAACCAGTGCAATAATTCAGGGTGGTCTTCCACTAAAAGTAAGCGCATATTTTAAATATCTAACCGATTAATATAAATATAATTACAAACATAACTATATTTTCAGTTCATATCGCCATACCTATTTTCTGAAAAATAGTCAGACACTGATTCAATTCCATTTTCATGCCAAAATACCGTGCTATCAATAACAGGATATCCTGTCATACCGAATCAAGTAATAGATTTCTATTACCATTTCCATTTACTCAGATATTGCCATGAGCACAGGGGTAAAATCAAAACGTTCATCCAATGCAGATGCCACAGAGACATTAGACAAAGTGAGTTTTATTTCACTGCCTACTTTTAAACTAAAACTCGATATCACCATCGGCTCTTTATCATTAAGAAATGCAGATAAGCCCGTCATTTTTAAAACCTTATCTGTATCATTCTTAATATTAATTGAGATCTTGGTCTTTGATGCCATTGAACTATCTACCTGGCTAATTTTCTTTTTCATCTCTTTCGGGACACTTATCACCAAGATATCTGCGCCACTACCGTAAAGATGAATACCCTTAGCAGAACCAGTTACACTTGAATTACCTACACTCACAGGAACTTTAAAGTGAGCAAACGAATCCATATTTTGTCTAAAACATTCCACGTATTCTGCATTGGCAAAAATAGTCGGCACTTTTTCCTGAGCGTCTAACAAAGATTTTGATGGTTGTCTGGAATCTTTATAATCACCACAGGCACTGACTTCAACCAACAAATCAGATGTCACCGTTTTAACTTGTTCAGATAACAGTTGGTTAACCGATACCGAAGTACTGAGTTCTGTTTTACATCCCGCCAAAGCAAAAACCATAGCACTACCCATAACACTACAAAGAATCAATTTTTTCATCATTTCCTCAATTCAGATTTTTTCAAGATAAAGTCTTATTATGTGAATCCAAGTATTCAATAAATTCTCCGTTTAATTTAACACATTGTATAAATAATTAATTACCATTTGCATGATCCGAATGTAAAGTTCTTGCGAGCAAAACAGAGCAACCTCAAAACTACGAGAAACTTACAACAAACCAAAACAAAAAAGAAAGCCTGTAGCCACTTGTTAACTCATTAATGCGAAACACTACGCAAATTTAAGCGATTAAAATCACATATCAACAACTTTTCTTGTTAATGAAAGGTAAATGAAAGGTTTTGTTATTACTAATTAAATCAACCAGGGCCATTTGTAATGGTTATGTCTTACACCGGTATTGATGAGAGCAAGCAAATGAAAACTATAATGATCAAGATGTTAGCGGCAACCGCTTTACTATTTGGCACAAGCAGTGTTTTTGCTGCCAGCGCGCCTAACAGGACCGAATGTATTGCTCCTGCAAAACCAGGGGGAGGGTTTGACCTGACCTGCAAGCTGATCCAAATTTCATTACTGGATACGAAAGAGATCAGCAAGCCTATGCGTGTCACCTTTATGCCCGGTGGTGTTGGTGCTGTCGCCTACAATGCTATCGTCGCACAGCGACCTGCTGAAGCGGGAACCCTTGTTGCCTTTTCTGGCGGCTCTCTGCTCAATTTGTCTCAGGGGAAATTTGGCCGCTATAACGTTAATGATGTGCGCTGGCTGGCAAGTGTTGGTACTGATTATGGAATGATCGCTGTCCGTGCCGATTCACCTTACCGCACCCTGAACGATTTGATGGACGCTTTCAAGGATAACCCTAACAGCATTGTATTTGGTGCTGGCGCGTCTATCGGTAGTCAGGACTGGATGAAAACCGCACTACTAGCAAAAGAGGTCGGTATTGATCCTCACAAGATGCGTTATGTCGCTTTTGAGGGGGGCGGCGAACCTGTTACCGCTCTGCTAGGTAATCATATTCAAGCGGTTTCCGGTGATTTGAGTGAGATGGTGCCTTACCTGAATGGAGACAAAATCCGAGTTTTAGCTGTTTATGCAGATAAACGACTGGATGGTGATTTAGCCAATATTCCTACTGCCAAAGAGCAAGGTTATGACTTGGTATGGCCGATTATCCGCGGATTTTACATGGGCCCAAAAGTTTCTGATGAAGAGTACCAATGGTGGGTTGATACTTTTAATAAACTACAACAAACGGATGCTTTTAAAAAACAACGTGATATCCGTGGGTTGTTCGAATTCAACATGACCGGCAAAGAATTAGACAGCTATGTGAAAAAGCAGGTCGAACAATATCGTGAACAAGCCAGAGCTTTTGGTTTAGCCAAATAATAGAGTCATCATCATGAGCGATCGTATCTTTGCTACTGTCTGGTTAGTGCTCTGCGCCATTGGGATGGTTATCGGTTGGGGTATTCAAAGTGAATACACTTATGAACCTCTGGGGCCCAGACCTTTCCCAATGATCATTCTGTCTCTGATGGCACTTTGTGCCTTATTACTACTTTTCAAAAAACCAGAACAGAGCAATTGGCCTAGCGCCCCTGTTATCCGCCGCTTAATGTTGTTGATTCTCTCTCTAGTTATTTATGGTTGGTCATTTGAGTGGCTTGGTTTTCCTCTGGCTACAGCGCTGCTGACATTCAGTATCGCACTGTTGTTTAACGCAACACTGCCTGCCGCAATCATTTCCGGGGTGTTCCTTGGCGTCACATTCTATTTCGCCTTTGACCGCTTACTTGACGTAACCCTGCCTCTCGGTAGCTGGCTAAACTAACGGAGAATTTATGGAAACCTGGATGTATCTCAGTCAAGGTTTTGAAGTTGCGATGGTGCCGCAAAACCTGATTATTGCTTTAATTGGCTGCTTTGTCGGCACGATTGTTGGGCTGTTGCCCGGGCTTGGGCCGATTAATGGTGTTGCGATTCTGCTGCCATTGGCTTTCGCTTTAAAACTGCCTGCTGAATCTGCCCTGATCTTATTGGCAACCGTTTATATCGGTTGTGAATATGGTGGGCGTATATCATCGATTCTGCTGAATGTTCCTGGTGATGCCTCTGCCATTATGACCGCACTAGATGGTTATCCGATGGCCAAACAGGGCCGTGCAGGTGTGGCGCTGTCTATTTCCGCGGTGAGTTCTTTCTGTGGTTCTTTGCTGGCAATTTTAGGCATCATTCTATTTGCACCATTACTGGCGCAGTGGTCACTGGCTTTCGGCCCTGCTGAATATTTTGCACTTATGGTTTTTGCTATTGCTTGTCTGGGTAGCATGATGAGCCAGAATCCGCTGAAATCACTATTAGCAGCATTAATAGGATTGGGCCTGGCAACTGTCGGAGTAGACGCCAACACCGGGGTTTATCGTTTTACTTTCGATAGTGTTCATCTGTCAGACGGTATTCAATTTGTTGTTGTGGTAATAGGTCTGTTTTCTGTTAGCGAAATTTTACTGATGCTAGAGAACACCTCAACCGGCAAAACCATTATCCGCAAAACAGGCCGACTGCTGTTCAATCGCAAGGAAGCGGCTGAATGCGCCATACCAACGCTTAGATCATCCTTTATCGGTTTCTTTGTCGGTATTTTGCCTGGCGCAGGAGCGACAATTGCCAGCGCCATTACCTATATGACTGAGAAGAAACTCAGTGGGAATAGCGACTCATTTGGTAAAGGTGATATTCGCGGCGTAGCAGCACCAGAAGCAGCTAATAATGCTTCGGCCTGTGGCTCCTTTATTCCAATGCTAACATTAGGAGTGCCAGGTTCAGGTACCACTGCCGTTATGATGGGAGCATTAACACTCTATAATATTACGCCTGGACCGGGAATGTTCACTGAACAGCCGGATATTGTTTGGGGGTTAATTGCAGCTTTACTGATTGCCAATATTATTCTGCTGATTATGAATATCCCAATGATTGGTCTGTTTACACGGATGCTCACTATTCCACTCTGGTTCCTTGTCCCAGCTATTGCTACTATTTCAGCGGTTGGTGTATATGCCATACACAGTACGACGTTTGATCTTCTATTGATGGTAGGATTGGGCGTTTTCGGCTACATTCTGAGGAAGATGAATTTCCCGATGTCGCCATTAATCCTCGGTTTTGTATTGGGAGAAATGCTGGAGCAAAATTTACGTCGCGCACTTTCTATTAGTAATGGAGAATTTAGCATTCTATGGAGCAGCGCAATTACTCAGAGTTTACTGATACTGGCCGTTCTGGTTTTGGTTATTCCACCAATATTGCGAATTATTCGTAAACGCCGTATTCAGCAAATGGCGACTGAAAACAAAGTATAACAAGGAAAAGCCCATAGTATTATAAAATCACAATTATCATATACCCTATGGATTTCAAGATGGATCGCGACGGCAAGGGAGTAAATCCCCGGAAGCATAGATAACTATGTGACCGGGGTGACCGGGGTGACCGAGTGCAGCCAACAAAGAGGCAACTTGAAAGATGACGGGTATAAAAATATTATGGGCTTTCTTACCGAAATAAGAATATATTTTCATATTCACATTATATTTCACACAAAAATCAAAATTCGGCAAAATAGGTTCGAATTTATTTTTATAAACGATAATACAATACGCCAAGTTGACTGCAACATTCATAGTAAGAATCATCCTTTGGTGGAATACTATCTTTGCCAAATCGATGATTCAAAACTCCATCCCAACGACTGTTAAATGGCTATTAAATGATATTAATAATGGCCTTTCCTGTTAATACGAACAGCACGTAAAAATGGGACCATACACATATATACCCTATGGATTCCAAGATGCATCGCGACGGCAAAGGAGTGAATCCCCGGGAGCATAGATAACTATGTGACCGAGGTGACCGGGGTGAGCGAGTGCAGCCAACAAAGAGGCAACTTGAAAGATGACGGGTATAAAAGGTGATCCGCTGTACGCGGTCACCTAAGATGCATAAAATAATGACCATTTTTGGTCCGAAGTAATCTGTGATGGAGGGAATCAACCTGAATATTTACTCATCACCAAAGAAGCATTAGTGCCACCGAAGCCAAAACTATTGGACATCACCGTATTCAACTTTTGCTCAGTAGGTTTAGTGATGATATTCATGCCTGCCGCTTTATCATCGAGATCTTCAATGTTAATACTTGGTGCAATAAAGCCATGCTCTAACATCAGTAGGCTATAAATCGCTTCGTGTACACCAGCCGCGCCCAATGAATGGCCAGTCATCGCTTTTGTTGCAGAAATTGCCGGTGTTGTATCACCAAAGACTTCCCTGATCGCTTCCAACTCTTTCAAATCACCCGCAGGAGTAGAGGTACCGTGCGTATTCACATAATCAATGGAACCTTTCACACCTTGCAGTGCCATATTCATACAACGAACCGCACCCTCACCAGATGGAACAACCATATCTGCGCCATCCGATGTTGCTCCATAACCAACAATTTCAGCGTATATGTGTGCGCCGCGTGCCAGTGCATGCTCTAATTCTTCCACAACAACAACACCGCCGCCGCCAGCAATAACAAAACCATCACGGTTCTTATCGTAAGTACGGGATGCTTTTTCTGGCATTTCGTTATATTTCGTTGAAAGTGCACCCATTGCATCAAATTCACAGCTCATTTCCCAACACAGCTCTTCGCCGCCACCAGCAAAAACAATATCCTGTTTTCCTAACTGAATAAGTTCAGCCGCATGACCAATGCAATGGGCAGAAGTAGAACATGCAGAACTGATAGAGTAGTTTACTCCTTTGATTTTAAAGGGAGTTGCAAGGCAAGCTGACACACCGGAAGCCATTGCACGGGTTACCATATAAGGCCCTACACCCCGTAAACCACGAGTACGCATCCCATCAGCACCCGCAACTTGGTTATACGGGGAACCACCTCCAGACCCCACTACCAGCCCGCTACGAATATTGGAAACCTGATCATCAGTCAGACCCGAATCTTTAATTGCCTCATCCATCGCCAGATAAGCATAAACAGAGGCATCGCTCATGAAACGCTGAATTTTTCGGTCTATTAACCCAGAGGTATCCAGCTTTACATTACCCCAGACATGGCTTCTCATTCCTATATCTTTGAATTTTTCAGAAAAAGTTATCCCGGAGCGGCCTTCTTTCAGAGATGCCAGTACTTCTTTCTGATTATTACCAATGCTGGAAACAATACCCAAGCCAGTGATCACTACGCGCTTCATTAAATACCTCATCAAATGTGTTTATCTGCCGGATTTTTATCTATAGCTATGTAGCACTTTAGCGTACACTTGTACGCTGAACAAGTCCGATCAGGATAAAATTATGAAGAAAGTTTCATCTCTCTAAAAATTACAATATATTTTCACGTCAAAATAACTGTTAACTTTCATAGAATACAGTAAAAAACATTCGAATTTTAATAGATAAAAATAAATTTCAGATAAGAATTATTTTGGTAAACAATAAGATCATAAAATACGTGTAATTCCCATCAAAAATTTAACCTAAGGATAATAATATCAATGCAATACATATTAACTTATCAAACATTCGAATAATGATTAGTAGGCTTATATTTATATAGAGGTTGCTATACTTGCTATTTTTATTAAGTTTCCTGCTAGTTAGAAACAAATTTAATAACTGAGAATAATAAGGATAAATAAAATTTCCATGAAATGAATCAATCCCTATGTTATATTACTGACTGCATTAGGTAAAATACTTAAACTTACAGCAACAAATGTTTTAGAACAGAAAATTTTCCGACTTTATCAACCGATAAAGCCATTATTCACACAAAAAGTGATGGCAATTATGCTATGTCATATGCAAATGGTCGGTTCATTGTAAGACCTAAATAACTTTACCCAATAATCCTAATGGGGGTTAATAATGAGAGGACTTGGTTATCTTCTACTGAGCGTTGGTATCATATGGATCTTAGTGGCTTTTAATATGGACACAAACATTACATCACAATATGGCAACAAATTTAACAATATAGAACCAATTTCTTCACAACAAAATCATATCCTAATCGGTGCATTCATCACGCTTTATGGACTAATTATGATTATATCCAGTAAGAATCAGCGATTATTAGAGTCTATATACAGAAGTAATACTAAGGAGATTACTGGGCTCAATTCAGAGGAAATATTTATACCTATGCAAAATTCAAATTACTTAAAACGGGCTAATAAGAAGCAGCCAAGCGTAAAGTGATATCAATGATTGATACGATTTCCTCACATTTAAAAGAGAGGCAATCAAAAGAATTTAAAAAATTATGTAAATTCCATATTCATTTATAAATAAAAACCCCGCTTTACTGGCGGGGAATTATCTCCTTGAGCATGCCACTTTTATTACGAGGAGAGCTTACTCATAATAAAGTAGAGTGTATAAAACTATTTATTATTTAATAGTGAACATATCTCCAGAGAGAAACGTTCCATATCAAAGCAAATGTCTCCTCAGTAATTCCCTTTGCCAAACAATATGTTATTCAGGTACACATAGGGAAAGATTGGTAACTCATATTGGCAACATATGAGTAAGTTTCGCCGTTTCCATCGGTACCTCCGTCTTAACGCTTTGAATACTCTCGATCCGAGTTAGATGTTCGGCATGGAAACGACGATAAGAATGGAGATCCTCAGTAACGATTCTCAGAAGCGCGTCACATTCTCCTGCCATTAAGTGACATTCCACAACTTCAGGCATTTCTTGGATAGCATCAGTGAAACGCTGAATCGTCTCTGCATCCTGAGCCTTGAGCCAAATTCGGGCAAACAATGAAAGACTAGCGCCGATCTTCGAGCCATCAAGAACGGCAACATAACGCTTAATGACCCCTGCTTCTTCCAATAACCGTACACGCCGCAAGCAAGGCGATGGCGATAAACCAACCTCTTTAGCTAATTCGACATTCTGGAGTCGGCCGTTACGTTGTAAGGCCCGAAGAATACGTTTATCAATATTATCTAATTTCATTGGCATTCGATTCCATTAAAACTAAAAATCAATTATACAGATTTCAATATTAATATAAAAAATGAAAAAATAGACACAAAATACCATAAAAATTAGCTTAAAATACCAAAAATTATATTTTTATAGATTGATTATAGCGTCTAGCCTGCCAGCTTACTCTTAAATATTTATGGAGGAAAAATCATGCAGTTAGAGAACTTTTTAATTTTCGCTGCAACTGTACTGCCATTAATCTGTACTCCTGGACCCGATATCATGTTTGTGGCATCTCAAGGTCTGTCAGCAGGAAAAAGTGCAGCCCTACGCGCCAATGCAGGGGTTATCTCTGGTTATTGTCTGCATGGCATTCTTGGTGCTCTGGGTGTTACAGCTATCGTGGCAACCTCACCAATTCTGTTCGAGGTGATGCGTTGGGTTGGCGTTGTCTACTTAGCCTATTTAGCGGTTCAGATGTTTCGTTCAGCCATGCGTCCTGGCAAAATTATTTTCTCGCCCTCATCAGCCAAGACCTCTCTGACCAAAGGTTTCCTAACCAGCTTTCTAAACCCCAAGGGGTTGCTAGTCTACTTTGCTATTCTGCCAAACTTCATCACTGCGGACAGCAACTATACGCTCCAATCCATTATTCTCTCAGCAATTTTCATCACGACCTGTGCTCTCATTTACGGATTAATCGGTGTCATCATAGCTAGCATGGGGCAAAAAGGTTCATTCAGCGATCGTCGCCGTCGCTGGGTTGAAGGAATTGCCGCAGGGCTTTTGTGTTTAGCCGCAGGACACTTGGCAAAGAGCTGAACAGAATAATTGTTGATATAACGACCAATAATGTCCAGCACCTGTCCAAATACAGGTGCTGTCTGCTGTTCAAATCAGCACTTTTCCACCCTTTTCTTCTGTCAAGTGGTACATCAACCCCGATCTCGCTAAAATCGCATTATTATCAGTAACATTGCAGGCATTACCGTGAAAAATTCTGCTATCTGTACCGCTACCCTAAGTTGGAATGATCAAGGTACCCCGGTTTCAACACAATTTGATGACGTTTACTTCTCAAATCAGGATGGGCTGGAAGAAACCCGTTATGTATTTCTTAATGGTAACCACTTCCCCCAACGATTCAGCACTCATTCCCGTTCTAACTGTGTCATCGCGGAAACCGGCTTCGGAACAGGATTAAATTTTCTGACGCTCTGGCAATCATTTGATCTATTTCGACAGCAAAATCCTGATGCACCGTTGAAACGCCTACATTTCATAAGTTTTGAGAAATATCCACTGAAAACCAATGATTTAAAAGCCGCTCATCAACGCTGGCCTGAGCTTGAAATTTTTTCACAGCAACTTTGTCAGCAATGGCCTCAACCACTAGCTGGTTGCCACCGATTGATTATGGCAAATGGCACTGTCACATTGGATTTATGGTTTGGTGACGTCAATGATCTGTTACCAACAATGGATTCCAGTCTTCACGGCAAAATAGATGCTTGGTTTTTAGACGGTTTTGCTCCTGCCAAAAACCCGCAAATGTGGAGTGAACGGTTGTTTGCCGCAATGGCACAATTTGCCCATCCAGAAAGCACCTTTGCAACCTTTACTTCTGCTGGTATCGTCCGTCGCGGTTTACAACAATCTGGTTTTAATGTCAGTAAAATCAAAGGATTCGGGCGAAAAAGAGAAATGCTGACTGGGGTTCTGGCAACTCAGAAACATCAACCATTACCAGCACCTTGGTTTGCCCGGCCGCCAGCAAGCCACACCGATGATATCGCGATTATCGGCGGAGGGATTGCCAGTATTCTTACCGCACTTGCGCTATTGCGTCGTGGAGCACAGGTGACGCTTTACTGTCAGGATGCAGCCCCGGCACAAGGTGCGTCTGGTAATCGCCAGGGAGCACTTTATCCGCTACTGAACGGTAGTAATAACGGACTCGAAAAATTCTTTACCTCTGCATTCACCTTTGCCCGCCGCCAATATGAACAGTTATTAGCGCAGGGAATTGATTTCGACCATCAATGGTGTGGTGTCAGCCAGCTTGCTTATGATGAAAAAAGTAGCAAGAAAATTGAGAAAATGCTGGCAACAGAATGGCCGAATGAACTCGCCATCGGTATGAATTGTCATCAGTTGAGTGAAAAATGTGGGCTGGATATTCATCACCACGGCATTCACTATCCACAGGGCGGATGGCTATGTCCGGCTGAATTCACTAAAGCAGTAACAGAATTGGCACAACAACAAGGAATGCTCTGTTGCTTCAATCATCAAGTTACCGCGCTTAACCACAACCAACATGGCTGGCAACTGCACATCATGCATCAAGGACAATCGTTAAATGCACAGCACAAAACGGTGATAATTGCCAACGGTCATCATCTACCCCAGTTTGAACAAACTGAGAAACTGCCGGTAACTGCTGTGCGTGGTCAAGTCAGTCACATCCCAACCACAACTGATCTGAACCAATTGCAAAATGTACTTTGCTACGATGGTTATATGACACCAGCTAATCCAGCCAATCAACACCACTGTATCGGTGCCAGTTATCAGCGCCATCGGCTTGATAATGAATATTCTGAAACAGAACAACAGGAAAACCGTGATCGATTACTGAAATGTTTATCTAATGCCGAATGGACAAATCAGGTTGATGTTTCTGCTAAACAATCCCGCCAAGGTATTCGCTGCGTTATTCGTGACCATATGCCAATGGTGGGAAATGTGCCTGATCTCAATAAAATAATGGCAGATTATCAAGATTTGCCAGAAAAAATCCGCACAGGGAGCACCATCACTGATGCACCCTGTTATTCCAATCTGTTTGTTATCGGTGCATTAGGTTCCCGTGGATTATGCTCAGCGCCACTCAGTGCAGAAATTCTTGCAGGACAGATCTTTGATGAGCCATTACCGCTGGATAATGAAACACTGGCGGCCCTTCACCCAAACCGTTTTTGGATCAGAAAACTACTGAAAGGCCGTAAAGTGAAAACTGAAAGACCATAAGGAACTGCGCTGCCTAAGCAGTGAAATGCTTATGTAACTTTTGGAAGGCAGCTTAATACTATTGCAGATATCACATCACATAATTAAAGTCTGACAAGTGGAGGAGACAAAATGGCTGTTCAAACATCAATGCTGCATGTTCGTGTAGACGACAAACTCAAGACTGATGCGACAAAAACGCTCGCTAATTTAGGTCTAACCATATCGGATGCTGTACGCATCCTGCTAACCCGTGTCGCCAGAGATGGTGCATTACCCGCTGGTTTCACCGCTGATACGGAAACTTACGACGCTTGGTTTTTCGCTAAAGTGCAAGAAGCGCTCGACGATACGCGCCAACCGGTCCCACATCAGCAAGTCATGGACGAAGCGCAAGAATTAATTGAACGGAAACTTCGTGCTTGCTCTTAAATGGTGGAAAAAGGAATAAAAATCGCCACTAAGTCTCCGTTTCTGATGCACTGCCCCCAAGAAACTCATATGGTTTCGTGGGGGGTGTAGCTCGTTTTTTCTATTCTATTGCTTTAATTCAACTTATTGAGTTTTAGCGTTATCCAATAGGCGCTGCCAGGTATTAAGAACAAGAATCTGATCCGGTGGTGCCAGTTCTCCCGCTTTAATCGCATTTTGGATACTTTCTTCAACACGGTCATGAAGCTGCTCAGCCGTATGCGCACCTTCCTGCTCCAATTCTGCTACCGCTAAAGTGAGATGCCCGCGGAGATAACCACCAGCAAACAATTCATCATCACTGGCGTGATCTACCATGTCATCAATTTGCGCTAAAATACGCGTTTCAAACTCAGCGAGCATCATTTTTCCTCAAATTCAGTTTCATTCTGCGAATATATCTTCCGGGTAAGGAAAATGTTCCGCTTTTAACGGAGGCGTATTGTAGAACGATTGCAGCCCCTGAATAAAGCACTCCGCTCGCGTAGGTATTCCTTCTGCCAAATAATCCATGATCTGAGTATGAACTTTACGCTGAAAAGTTAATCTATCAGGCTCAAAATCTCCTTCAAGGTTGTCACAACTAATATTGAACGGAAAACCTGCCGCGGTACAAAACAACCAATCAAGTGCCTGTGGTTTAATTTCTACTTTTTCAAATTCACTTTGCGTCTGTGCGTCACGCCCATCCGGGCAATACCAGTAACCAAAATCTACTAGCTTACGGCGCTCTTTGCCCGCAATGCACCAATGCGCAATTTCATGTAATGCACTGGCATAAAAACCATGAGCAAATACAATCCGGTTATAGGAGACCTCTTCATCTGCCGGCAGGTAAATAGGTTCATTATCACCTTTGACCAAACGTGTGTTGTATTCATCACCAAAACAGCGATTAAAAATATCAATAAGTTGTTGATAGTTATGTATTATCATGAATTAAAAACAAAACCCTGAATCAGAAATAAAATGCCAACCAGCTACGGATCGTATCACCGTGATTATCATTCAGTAATTTAATACTCATCAAAAAGGAGATGATTACAATCATAGGGCGAATCAGTTTCTGTCCATGAGTCAAAACTAAACTTGCCCCCAACCGCGCACCAATCACCTGTCCTGCCAACATCACAAGGCCCAATACCCACAAAACTTGACCGCCAAGGATAAAAAGCGCCAGTGAACCTACATTAGAAGCAAAATTCAGTACCTTAGCATGAGCGGTGGATTTCGCCAGGTTATAGCCACACAACACGACATAAGCTAACGCATAAAATGAGCCAACACCGGGGCCAAATATGCCGTCATATAAACCTAGTCCACTCCCAACAAGCAAAGCAAAGGCCACAGGTGCCAAGCGACGATGGCGTTCTTCTCTGCCAATGGCTGGCGTCAAAAGGAAGTAAAGACCAATGATAATGACCAGAACCGGTAATAGCTGACAGAGAAAATCGGGCTTTATAAACTGGACAATAATCGCACCAGCCATTGAGCCAAGTAATGTCATCAATATGGCAAGGCGTTGAGATTTGAGATCAACCGCACCATAACGGACAAAATAGACGCTGGCAGAAAAGGAGCCTCCGACTGCCTGCAACTTGTTTGTCGCCAATGCCTGTACCGGGGAAACACCAACGGATAACAGCGCTGGGATGGTTAGTAAACCGCCACCGCCAGAAATCGAGTCAATAAATCCAGCCATCATTGCAACCAGAAAGAGCAGAATGTAAACTTCCGCACCTGACGACAATAACCAGTCCATATTTCATCCCATTAACAGAAACCGCTTATCAATATTCAAGCTACCCATTTCAGTCTCTGGGATTTTCAAGGCTAGCTTCATTCTCAAGTTCACCAGCGAGGAAGGCTGGACGCAACATCAGCACACTGCGCTCTCTGACGTAATAAGTGATCCATCAGCACGATAGCTACCATTGCTTCTGCAATCGGCACAGCTCGAATACCAACACAAGGATCATGGCGACCACGAGTGATCATTTCCACTTCTTCACCCTGACGATTAATCGTTTTACCCGGCACCATGATGCTGGACGTTGGCTTCAACGCAATATGAGCAATAATTGGCTGACTACTGCTAATACCACCCAGAATCCCTCCCGCATGATTACTGGTGAATCCCCGATCAGTTATTTCATCTCTGTTTTCGCTGCCACGTAAATTAATAACATCGAAGCCATCACCAATTTCGACACCTTTTACTGCGTTAATACTCATCAGCGCATGAGCAATATCGGCATCAAGACGATCGAAAACCGGTTCTCCCAAACCAGTCGGAACATTTTCCGCGACCACTGTCACTTTCGCGCCAATAGAATCACCCGCTTTTTTCAGTTCACGCATCAAGGCATCAAGTTGTTCAAGTTTAGTCTCATCAGGACTGAAAAATGGGTTTTGCTCCACCTGTTCCCAATCTTTCAATTGGCAATGGATATTGCCCATTTGGGTCAAACAGGCACGGACACGAATCCCATATTTATCCAGCAAATATTTTTTCGCTATTGCACCCGCGGCAACACGCATTGCCGTTTCACGCGCAGAAGAGCGGCCCCCACCACGATAGTCGCGGATACCGTATTTCTGTTCATAAGTGTAATCAGCATGGCCTGGACGAAACACATCTTTAATAGCGCTGTAATCCTGAGAACGCTGGTCAGTATTTTCAATAAGTAAACCGATACTGGTCCCGGTTGTTACCCCTTCAAATACCCCCGAAAGAATGCGAACCTGATCCGGCTCACGGCGCTGCGTTGTATAACGGGAAGTTCCCGGACGACGCCTGTCTAAATCAACTTGCAAATCGGCTTCTGTGATTGCAATGCCCGGTGGCACACCATCGACAATACATCCCAACGCCAAACCGTGAGATTCGCCAAAAGTGGTGACCCGGAAAAATTGCCCGATACTATTTCCCGCCATCCCAATTCCTTCCTGTTAATCGTGCTTTTATTTGACTCTGCCCGTTTTGCATTATTACCGCAGCTATAGCCTATTCAATCTTTGAATAAGCGAAAATGCTCGTGATGTTCAACCAACTGTTGACGTGTCAACATAAATACGCCATCACCACCATATTCAAATTCCAACCAGGTAAATGGCACATCAGGATATTGTTCAATCAAATGCACCATGCTATTACCAACCTCACAGATCAATACACCTCGTTCGGTGAGAAAATCTGGAGCAGTCGCCAGAATACGACGTGCCAGTTTCAAACCATCTGAACCCGCCGCCAAACCCAACTCCGGCTCACGGCGAAACTCTGCCGGCAAGTCGCTCATATCCTCGGCATCGACATAAGGCGGATTTGTGACAATAAGATCGTATTTAACCGGCGGCATATCGCGGAATAGATCAGAACGAATCGGAATAACCCGGTGGTCAAGGCTATGATTCTGAATATTCTGTTCAGTCACGGCCAGCACATCCGCGGAGATATCCACGGCATCTATTTCTGCCTCCGGGAAAGCATATGCACAGGCAATGGCAATACAACCACTACCTGTGCAAAGATCGAGGATATTAGCGGGTTGATCAGGGATCAATCCTGCAAATTCATTATTAATTAATTCACCAATCGGTGAACGCGGAACCAAAACCCGTTCATCAACATAAAATTCATGACCACAAAACCAGGCTCTGTTAGTCAAATAAGCAACTGGAATGCGCTCATTAATACGGCGCAGTACCCGCTCGACAATACGATGACGTTCAGTTGATGTCAGTCGCGTGGTTAGCATCTCTTGTGGGATATCCAACGGCAAAAACAGTGATGGAAGAACCAGTTGCAGTGCCTCATCCCAAGGATTGTCTGTACCGTGCCCGTAATAAATATTCGCCGCATTAAACCGGCTAACAGACCAGCGCAACATATCCTGAATGGTATATAACTCAGCCACTGCCTCATCGATAAAAATCTTGTCCAAAAGCGCCTCCAGCCCTGCAAATTCATTAGCCTGCTAGTTTGCCACGATCATTGAAACAAATCAGCTTTATATCAGGTTAATGACATAGAATTTTAGGTGCTAATGTTCAGCGAACAATGAATTAAGGAATGACAACTAAAAAGGCAACCCAGATATTTTATTGTAAATTCTTAATTAATTTCCAGCCCAAACCGTCTTATTCAACAACAAGACGGTTTAGTTTCTACATATTTAACACTGTGTTTCTTTGACTGATTGAGCGCTCACAATAATGACATTTTTTCGTATCCATAAATAATAGGCGGCTGTTAACAGCACGAGCCATACTCCTCCCACATAGAAGGCAATTCGTGTCGCCGGAAAATAGCTGAGAATAGCAATAATGAATATCATAAACACGATGGTCAGAATCGGCGCAACAGGCCACATCGGTACCGGGAATTGTAATTTCTGCACTTCTCCCGGCGACATTTTTCTGCGCATAGCAAATTGAGACAGCAAAATCATTAACCAGACCCACACGGTGGCAAAAGTCGCAATCGAAGCAACAATGACGAATACCTGTTTAGGGAGCAAGTAATTGAGAACCACAGCACACAATAATGCCAGCGTCATAACCATGATCGTCACCCAAGGCACCCCGTTACGGCTTAAATGCATAAATTTTTTATGGGCTAATCCTTTCTCAGCCATACCGTACATCATACGACCAGCACCAAAGATATCACTGTTAATGGCCGAAATTGCCGCCGTAATGACGATAATATTCAGAATATTCGCCGCCGAACCAATGCCTAACCCCTGAAATATTGCGACAAATGGACTACCTTCTTGGCCAATGCTATTCCAAGGGTAAATTGCCATTAATACAAAAATAGTGAGTACATAAAACAGAAGAATACGAAACGGGATAGAGTTAATCGCTTGCGGGATCATTTTCGCCGGATTTTTAGCTTCACTGGATGTAATGCCGATGATTTCAATACCACCGAAAGCAAACATGACAACAGCCAGAGACTCAATAATGCCACCCAACCCATTAGGCATAAACCCACCGTGTTGCCACAGATTTTGAATTCCCGTTGCCTGAAAATGGCCGCTAAAACCAAACAAGATAATACCTGTTCCGGCAATAATCATGGCGCTGATTGCAGCAACTTTCAGAATCGATAACCAAAATTCCATTTCGCCAAACACTTTAACTTTACAAAGATTGAGTGCGCCAATAATGAAAATAATACTCAGTACCCATATCCAGCGCGGCACTTCCGGGTACCATAGCCCCATATAAATGCCAAAAGCGGTCACATCCGCCAGACAAACGATGATCATTTCGAAAGTATAAGTCCAGCCGGTAATAAATCCGGGTAACGGGCCTAAATATTGATGAGCGTAACTGGCGAAAGAACCGGCATCCGGCCTGTGAACCGCCATTTCTCCTAAAGCACGCATAACCATAAAGACAGCGGCACCACCCACTAAATAAGCTAACAATACCGCCGGACCTGCCATGCTTATTGCTTCAGCAGAACCATAAAAAAGACCTGTACCAATCGCAGAACCCAACGCCATAAACCGGATATGGCGTGCATTGAGTCCTCGTTCTAGTTGTAATGAGGCTTGCATGATTTACCCTCTTATCTTTTATTATTGGGTTTTATGAGAAAGATAAATGTGATAATCAGGCCGGTCAGACGCCGGCCATTGGTTTATTTAACGGTTATTTTTACTCTGTAATATCTGTCCAGAAGGAAGTAATAAGGAGAGATGTTGCTCGGCTAATAATTTTACAGCAGCATCAATATCAGGCGCAAAGAAACGATCCTGATCGTAATAATCTACTTTCGCTCGCAAGATACCACGTGCTTCTTCCAAAATCGGGCTGCTTCTCAGGCCATTGCGGAAATCGATTCCCTGGCAGGCAGATAGCCATTCAACTGCCAGAATACCTCGGGTATTTTCTGCCATCTCCCATAAACGACGCCCTGCGGCAGGTGCCATTGATACATGATCTTCCTGATTGGCCGAAGTTGGTAAACTGTCAACACTCGCCGGGTGTGCCAACGCTTTATTTTCACTGGCAAGCGCCGCTGCCGTTACCTGTGCAATCATAAAACCTGAATTCACACCACCATTCTCAACCAGAAAAGGCGGAAGCTGTGACATGTGTGAATCCATCAACAACGCAATACGTCGTTCTGACAATGCACCTATTTCTGCCAATACCAGCGCTAAATTATCAGACGCCATTGCAACAGGTTCAGCATGGAAGTTACCACCAGAAATCACCTCCTCCTGCTCAGCAAACACCAATGGGTTATCAGATACGGCGTTAGCTTCAGTCAGAATAACATCAGCAGCATGCCGCAATTGAGTCAGACAAGCGCCCATGACTTGTGGCTGACAACGTAATGAATAAGGGTCCTGTACCTTCGGGCAATTGATATGAGAATCTGATAGTTCGCTGCTCTCTTCTAGTACATAACGATACAATGCGGCAACATCGATCTGCCCCTGTTGCCCCCGTACTGCATGTACACGGGCATCAAATGGTTTACGTGAACCCAATGCCGCCTCTACGGATAAAGAACCACAAACTATCGCTGCCGCCAGCAGATCTTCTGCTTCAAATAACCCACGTAACGCAAAAGCAGTAGATACTTGGGTTCCATTCAGTAACGCCAAACCTTCTTTAGCCGCTAATGTAATGGGTTGTAAATTGGCCTTTGCCAGCGCTTCTTTGGCTGGCAGCCATTCGCCCTGATAACGCGCTTGCCCTTCCCCTAGTAATAACAGGCTCATATGTGCCAACGGTGCTAAATCACCAGAAGCCCCCACCGATCCTTTACAAGGAATATGAGGATAAATTTCCGCATTGACTAATGCGATTAATGCCTGAATAACTGTAAGACGAATACCGGAGTAACCACGGGAGAGGCTGTTAATTTTCAATACCATGATCAACCGGGTCATATTATCGTCCAACGCTTCACCGACTCCGGCAGCATGAGAGACAACCAGCGAACGCTGTAGTTTTTCTAAATCATCTTTTTCAATCCGTGTACTGGCTAATAGTCCGAACCCAGTATTAATGCCATAGGCAGTGCGATTTTCAGCAAGAATCGCATTAACACACTCCACGCTGTGTTCAATAGCAGGAAAAATCCGACTATCCAGCGCGATTTTCACCGGTTGTAGATAAACCTGACGTAGTTCATCAAGGGTTAATTTACCTGGATAAATAGTTAGCTGCTTCATAATGTTCCTTATTTTGTATTAAGCATCGGCAAGTCTAATCCTTGCTCTTTAGCACAATGGATAGCGATTTCATAACCTGCATCAGCATGACGCATAACCCCAGTGGCGGGATCGTTATGCAGCACCCGAGCTATACGTTCTGCGGCTTCATCCGTTCCATCACAAACAATCACCATACCGGAATGTTGTGAGAAACCCATGCCAACACCACCGCCATGATGCAGAGAAACCCAAGTAGCGCCGCTGGCCGTGTTAAGTAAGGCATTTAACAACGGCCAGTCCGAAACGGCGTCAGAGCCATCACACATAGATTCGGTTTCGCGGTTCGGACTGGCTACAGAGCCGGAATCCAAATGGTCACGGCCAATAACAATCGGTGCCGAAAGTTCACCACTGCGTACCATTTCGTTAAAAGCTAACCCTAGCTTGGCTCGTTGTCCTAAACCAACCCAACAGATACGGGCAGGTAAACCCTGAAAGCTAATGCGTTCCCTCGCCATATCCAGCCAATGATGCAAATGTTGATCATCAGGGAGTAATTCTTTAACTTTGGCGTCAGTTTTATAGATATCCTGTGGATCGCCGGAAAGCGCTACCCAGCGGAAAGGCCCGATACCACGGCAAAATAACGGGCGAATATAGGCAGGAACAAAACCAGGAAAATCGAAAGCATTTTCTACGCCGACTTCATATGCCATTTGGCGAATGTTGTTGCCGTAATCAAAAACAGGAATGCCCTGCTGTTGGAAAATCAACATCGCCTTAACATGTTCCACCATTGAAGATTTTGCTGCTTTGATGACCTCTTCCGGTGCTGAAATAGCACGTTGGCGGTACTCTTCCCAACTCCAGTTTTTTGGCAAATAGCCGTTGAGAGGATCGTGTGCACTTGTCTGGTCAGTGACCAAATCCGGGCGTACACCACGACGAACTAATTCCGGCAAGACTTCCGCCGCATTACCACACAGAGCGATAGAGATAGCTTTACCTTCCTGAGTGTATTTTTCGATCCGGGTCAGGGCGTCATCTAGATCTTTCGCTTGTTCATCGACATAACCAGTACGCAGGCGGAAATCAATTCTGCTTTGCTGACATTCAATATTTAGCGAACACGCTCCAGCCAATGTTGCAGCCAGCGGTTGTGCTCCCCCCATACCACCCAAACCAGCAGTTAACACCCAACGGCCCTGTAAATTACCGTCATAATGCTGACGACCCGCTTCCACAAACGTTTCATAGGTGCCTTGAACAATTCCCTGACTGCCAATGTAAATCCAGCTACCCGCTGTCATTTGGCCGTACATAGCCAGCCCTTTAGCGTCTAACTCGTTAAAATGCTCCCAAGTTGCCCAGTGTGGCACTAAATTCGAATTCGCAATGAGTACCCGCGGAGCATTGCTATGGGTTTTAAATACCCCAACTGGCTTACCCGATTGGATTAACAACGTTTCATCGTCTTCCAACTTTTTCAGTGTTTCAATAATCTTGTCATAACATTCCCAATCTCTAGCAGCCCGACCAATACCGCCATATACCACCAATTCATCAGGGTTTTCAGCAACTTCTGGATCAAGATTATTCATTAACATGCGCAGAGGAGCTTCGGTTAGCCAACTTTTGGCTGATAACTGTGTTCCTCTGGAGGCCCGGATACCGACATTACGGAATTTACTATTTTGGGCGGTCACGGTCTGGCTCCTTTTGGTCTTTAGATATTTATTCAATGTATAGTTGTATATACATGTATATTCAATAGACCAAACTATTAGCTAAAATGACAAATTGATGAGCTTATTATTTTTATTTTCTTATGAATCAATTTGTTAATATTATTTCTTCCCAATTATCAAGTAATAATATTTTTCTTATTTTTGTGTTTATAATCACAAATTATTTACATTAATTTTACAAAAATATAATTTAAGGGAGAAAAGGTTTTTCGTAGCACGACAGTCGTAGCCCATATTGTGTCATGATGATCTTCTATTCTTTTCCCCAACATAAAGGGAGGCACCAAATGTAATCACCTGCGAACATCTGGAAACAAGAACTTCTCGCATTACATACCCGTTTGTCTCCCTTATTTCACACAGCAACATTGCCTTGCCATCTCCGGGGCTTATTCAGCCATGTTGAACGAAAGAATGGCTAGTTGAATGGATTGAAGATATCTGTTAGTTCGTCGTAGCTGGGATAAGAAGCAAGAGTAAGCGGCCCTCAATAGGCTGGGAAATTGGGTGTGATTTTGAGGAGATGAAAAGAGAATGTGGACAGGATCATTGTCTGTATCTTATTCAATTTGGCTACTGAGAAAAGTTTTTAGGCGTTCTCTCTCAAAGTACATAGTATCCACTCCCAAAAAGAGAGTATAAGATCATAGCTATTTTTCCGAATTAACTGATTTATTATTTATTCGTAATTAAAAAATATTCGCGGTCTTGCTCTGATTAAAAAGCTTGTTATACAATACAGACCTCAATTTCAATGACAATCATTATTACGCCGAAAAAAACCATGATTATAATATGATAAATAAAGATAATAATAATTTCCGAAAGTAAATTTAATAAAAACAAGGTTGGTGACAAATATGTGAGCTTGAGTATATAGGAAATTAATAGAAAGTGAATCATTAGCAAATAAATATAATATTAACTATTTTTTTCATGAGGAAGAGTGTTGAAAGATTGCGAGATTATCTGTAGTGACGCTATGATAGACTATGCCAATGCCTATTAAATTAATGCTGTAACATAAATAATTTAACGTCAGGAAAGTAATGAAATCTACTCATTCGCACGATAACCTACAAATAATTTGCAGACGGAATACATTCGTATAATTTATTATGAGAACATCTGAGGGTTCGTTAGATTCGAACTTATATAGTCTTCATCCTTCTCAGGAAGATGTGTTTTACGAACAAGTGCTTTATGAGAATAGTCCAATACACAGCCTAGGCTGGTATACATTGATAGAAAAAAATGTTGATATAGTTATTTTGCAAAAAGTGTGGAATTTACTATATCAACACATTGATATGTTACGCTTACGTATATCAATTAATTCGAATAATGAAGCTATTCAATATATTCAAAATCAAAGTACGCCAGAATTAATCAAATGCTACGATGTTTCGATGCATTTTGATCCTGAAAAGAAAGCACATCTTTGGATGAAGCAACAGGTAGGTATTCCTATCGATTACTTAAAAAAAACCCCATATCAGGTTACACTGATTCGCTTAAGTCATGAAAAACATTACTTTTTCACTAAATTCCATCATATTATGATTGATGGTGTCGGATTATATCGACTTCATGAATATGTCCATAAATTATACAACTGTCTTAAAGATGGAACATCTACCGCATGGTTGTCAGAAATTCCGCAATATTTAACTACAATAATCAAGTCGAGAAAATATTTCAATAGCGCTCAGTATGAAAAAGATAAGAGTTATTGGTCTGATTTTCTGAAACAAAAAGAAATACATCAATTAACACCTCGCTATCAGAATACAGGTAGTGATAATTGTACGTTAATATTGCCTTTTCCAATTAAAGAAGATTTGCGTACTTTTTGCAGAGAATACAAAACCAATCCGCTTTTCATCTTTTCGAGTTTGGTCAGTATTATTATGACTGAACTTACAGGACAACAAGAGCTGATTTTTAATACGATCACACATGGAAGAGAGGTGAAATCAGAAAAATATGTTGTCGGGATGCATGCAAATATGTATCCGGTGCATTGTCATATTTCTCATGCGGCTAGTATAATTGAACAGATTAAATTAACAGAATCCGAGCTCAAAAATAGTTATTATCACTGTAAATTCCCTCAATCTCACCTTGCCCGAATTGCTCATAAATATAAGCTTTCCTTACCCAATATATCTATTTTCTATGAACGTTTTTCTGAATCAGACTTCGAAGTCACCGAAAATCAGCACCATCACATAGATGGAGTATTTAATATTTATCCTATTGTCTTTAGATTGAAAGACTATGGGTATGCCCAGGAACTAAAAATAACGATAAATTATCTGCGGAAATACTTTAGTGAGCAGGATGTCAACAGAATACTTGAACGATTGCAAAATCTATTTATTAGCTTACTCAACAACCCTACATCATTAGTCAGTGAATTACCTATTTTATTAGAACAGGAGCGTCATACATTACTACATACCTGGAAACAGCCCGATATATCCTATCCGCAAGACCGCACTCTCCAGCAGAAATTTGAGGCTCAGGTAGCCACCAGACCAGACAACATAGCGTTGGTATTTGAAGGGAAAACACTGATTTATCGCCAGCTAAACGAACGGGCTAACCAGTTGGCCGCAGTGATCCGCGAACAGTATCAACAACAGCACAATCAATCCATGCCAGCCGATACGCTGGTGGCTTTGTATATGGATCGTAGTCTGGAAATGGTCATCAGCATTCTGGCGGTGCTGAAAGCAGGGGGAGCCTATGTACCAATCTCCCCGGAATATCCACCGGAGCGGGTCCGGTTTATTTTAGAAGACACCGCATCCCCCTGTGTGTTGACTCAACAGCAATATTTGACAACGCTGGGGGAATATACACAAGCACAGACTAAACAGCCTGCATTGATAGCGGCGGATAATTGGGCAATAACAGAAAACCTATCGACAGAGAATCCTGCCCCCGTCAACGGAGCCACAGATCTGGCGTACGTTATCTATACTTCAGGCACGACCGGGCAACCGAAAGGCGTGTTGCAGACACACCATAATGTTGTGCGTTTATTCGCAACGACTCAGGGGGATTATCAATTTGATCAAAATGATACCTGGGTGCTGTACCATGCTTACACATTTGATTTCAGTGTCTGGGAATTATGGGGCGCATTGCTCTATGGCGGGCGTTTGATTATTCCGACCATAGAATGTACGAAGGATTTCGGCAAATTCAGTCATCTTTGTTCAGATCAGAAAGTTACCGTATTAAACCAGACACCCGGGGCATTTTATGCCTTTATTGATGCGTCATTGCATATTGGCGCTGAATTTCCCCACCTTCGTTACGTAATTTTTGGTGGAGATAAACTGAATCCGGTTCAATTGAAACCCTGGTGGAACCATTACGGCGATCAATCACCCGCTCTCATCAATATGTATGGGATAACCGAAACAACCGTACATGTTACCTACAAGAAATTAACCCAAGACGACGCTACAGCAATATCTTGCATTGGACGGCCATTAAATGACATGTATGCCTATGTCTTGAATCATTCCGGGAATCTTGTACCCATTGGCGCACCCGGAGAGTTATACATCGGCGGTGCCGGACTAGCACGGGGATATTTAAACCGGCCTGAACTGACTGCCGAACGTTTTATAGCAAACCCATTTGCCACCAATAAAGATAAGGAACGTGGTTACACCCGCCTGTATAAAACCGGCGATTTGGTGCGCTGGCAGCCGGATGGCAATCTGGAATATCTGGGACGCAATGATTTTCAGGTCACAATCCGCGGTTACCGCATTGAACTGGGAGAAATTGAGACCGCGCTCACTTTGCACCCACAAGTCAAACAGGCAGTGGTAATTGATCGCGAATATCAGGGCAATAAAGCACTGGTGGCGTATCTGGTGACAGACGAGGAACTATCAGACGATGAACTCGTCAGGCACTTATCTTCCCGCCTGCCGGATTATATGCTGCCGGCCAGCTTTACCCGTATTGAATCCATCCCCCTGACCCTAAACGGTAAAGTGGATCGGCGGGCATTGCCGGAACCTGTCTGGGGAAACAGAGAGGGATACGTGGCACCCCGCAATGCGCTGGAAACCCAACTGTGTGCCATTTGGCAGGACGTGTTGGGGCTGGAGCGGGTGGGCATTGAAGATAATTTCTTCCGCATCGGGGGCAACTCCCTGACGGCAATAAGACTAACCGCCGCCATCCACCGCACGCTGGCAACCGAAGTCTCACTAGCTCAGTTGTTTGCACTAAAAACCATCGCGGGCCTGGCAACCAAGATGGAACAGCAGATTTATACGGTTATCCCTCATCTGGCTCGGGAGCGCTATCCCTTATCGTTTGCCCAGGAGCGGATGCTATTTATCGAGCAGTTCGAACAAGGCTCCGATACCTACCATATCCCTTATCTGGTTCAACTGGATAACGATACCTGTCTGCCCCTGCTGGAAACTGCCATTAACCGGCTGGCTGAACGCCACACTGTAATGAAGATGGTGTACCCCAGCGATGATGATGGGCAGGTTTACCCGCAGAAACTGGACAGGAATTTAGTTATCCACTCCCAGTCCTGTGAAAACGCTGACACGCTTTTGAACACGGTTCGGGCTGAAATAGCCACCCCGTTCAATTTGACCACGGAACCCAGCCTGCGCCTGTGCCACTATTCGATGTCTGACCCGGTGTCTGGCCAGCACTACTTATTAATGCTATGGCACCATATCGCCATTGATGGCTGGTCGGTCGATATCTTTATGACTGAACTGGCGGAGATTTACCACTCCTTGCGGGAAGGTCGTGACAGCCAGCTTCCCCCACTGGAAATTACCTACGGCGATTACGCCGCCTGGCAACGGGACTATTTACAGGGCGACATCGGTGAACGCCAGCTTGCTTACTGGCGACAGACCCTGACCGGCTATGAATCACTGGTCCTGCCCACCGATTATCCCAGACCCACACAAGTGAATTATCAGGGACGGGATTTCAATTTTGTGCTGGACACCCGGCTGTCTGAACAGTTAAGGACGCTGGCAAAAGCGCAGGAAACCACCCTGTATACCGTGCTGCTCAGTGC
>NZ_RCWC01000036.1:0-26359 GCF_018448935.1 Photorhabdus noenieputensis
CGAATGCACGAGCGTTACCACCGTAGGTTTTAGCCAGTACAGTAGTGATAGCAGCAGTCAGGGTAGTTTTACCGTGGTCAACGTGGCCGATAGTACCAACGTTAACGTGCGGTTTTGTACGTTCAAATTTTTCTTTAGACACGACTCTATTCCTTAATATCGCTCCCTCATCATAGGGGAGGGAGCTGAATCTAGATATTAAACCCGAAAAACTTATTTAGCTTTACGAGATTCGATAATAGCCTGAGCGACGTTGCTCGGCGCTTCATTGTACTTCAGGAACTCCATAGAGTAAGAAGCACGACCTTGGGTCTGAGAACGCAGGTCAGTAGCATAACCAAACATTTCAGATAATGGTACCTGAGCACGTACGATTTTGCCGGTAGTCATATCTTCCATACCGTCAATCATACCACGGCGGCGGTTTAGGTCACCGATAACGTCACCCATGTAGTCTTCTGGTGTTTCAACTTCAACTTTCATGATAGGCTCCAGCAGAACTGGTTTCGCCTTCATAAAGCCTTCTTTGAAGCCCATAGAACCTGCGATTTTGAACGCCATTTCAGAAGAGTCAACTTCGTGGTAAGAACCATCGAACAGCGCCACTTTAACGTCAACAATCGGGTAACCGGCCAGAACACCATTTTTCATTTGTTCCTGAATACCCTTATCTACTGCCGGGATATATTCTTTAGGAACAACACCACCAACGATTTCGTTAGCGAATTCATAGCCTATGCCACCTGGTTCCATTGGCTCAATACGCAGCCATACGTGACCAAACTGACCACGACCACCAGACTGACGAACAAATTTACCTTCTTGTTCAACAGTAGAACGGATGGTTTCACGGTAAGCAACCTGAGGTTTACCGACGTTCGCTTCAACTTTGAACTCACGACGCATACGGTCAACCAGGACATCCAAGTGAAGCTCACCCATACCAGCGATAATAGTCTGACCAGTTTCTTCATCGGTAGACACGCGGAATGATGGGTCTTCCTGAGCCAGACGACCTAAAGCGATACCCATTTTTTCCTGGTCAGCTTTAGTTTTTGGCTCGATAGCAACAGAGATGACTGGCTCTGGGAATTCCATACGCTCCAGGATAATTGGCGCGTTGATATCACACAGAGTATCACCGGTAGTCACATCTTTCAGGCCAATCGCCGCGGCGATGTCACCTGCACGAACTTCTTTAATTTCTTCACGTTTATTAGCATGCATCTGAACGATACGGCCAAAACGCTCTTTTTTGTCTTTCACTGGGTTAAGAACGGTATCACCGGAATTAACCACGCCAGAGTAGACACGGAAGAAGGTCAAGTTACCAACGAATGGGTCGGTCGCGATTTTAAACGCCAGTGCCGAAAATGGTTCGTTGTCGTCAGAATGACGCTCTGCCGGCGTATCTTTACCGTCTGGCAGAATACCTTTAATAGACTCAACATCCGTTGGTGCTGGCAGGTATTCAATAACCGCATCCAGCATTGCCTGAACACCTTTGTTCTTAAATGCAGAACCACAGGTAACCAGGATAATTTCGTTAGTCAGAACACGATGACGCAGACCAGCTTTGATCTCTTCTTCAGTCAGTTCTTCACCGCCAAGGTATTTTTCCATCAGCTCTTCTGATGCTTCCGCAGCGGCTTCAATCAAATTGTTACGCCATTCTTCCGCCAGATCCTGCATATCAGCCGGGATATCTTCATAAGTGAAGGTAGTTCCCTGATCTTCATCGTTCCAGTTGATGGCTTTCATTTTCACCAGGTCAACAACACCGGTGAAAACATCTTCTGCGCCAATGGCTAATTGCAGAGGTACTGGGTTTGCCGCCAAGCGAGTTTTGATCTGCTCAACAACGCGTAAGAAATTCGCTCCCATACGGTCCATTTTGTTAACGAACGCGATACGTGGAACTCTATATTTATTTGCCTGACGCCATACGGTTTCAGACTGTGGCTGAACACCACCAACCGCACAATAAACCATTACGGCACCGTCAAGAACACGCATGGAACGTTCTACTTCGATAGTGAAGTCAACGTGCCCTGGGGTGTCGATGATGTTGATACGGTGCGCGTCAAACTGCTTAGCCATACCTGACCAGAAAGCAGTTGTTGCTGCGGAGGTGATGGTAATACCACGCTCCTGCTCCTGTTCCATCCAGTCCATAGTAGCAGCGCCATCATGAACTTCACCGATCTTATGGTTTACACCAGTGTAGAACAGAATACGTTCGGTAGTGGTGGTTTTACCGGCGTCGATATGTGCACTGATACCGATGTTACGGTAACGTGCAATAGGTGTTGTACGAGCCATTTGATTCCTCTATATCCTAGGACGTTCAATGTAAATCTGGGTGGCAGAGCAGCCACCCAGGGCATCATCACTATGATGGGATTACCAACGGTAGTGTGCGAACGCCTTGTTAGCTTCTGCCATACGGTGAACGTCTTCACGTTTCTTAACAGCAGTGCCTTTATTTTCGGCTGCATCAGATAATTCGTTCGCCAGGCGCAGAGCCATAGATTTATCACCGCGTTTACGAGCAGCTTCAACGATCCAACGCATTGCCAACGCATTGCGACGAACCGGACGAACTTCAACTGGTACCTGATAAGTAGAACCACCAACACGGCGGGACTTAACCTCCACGGTTGGACGTACATTATCCAATGCAAGTTCAAACGCTTCCAGATGTTCTTTACCAGAACGCTGAGCCAGGGTCTCAAGCGCACTATATACAATTGCTTCCGCGGTAGATTTTTTACCATCTACCATCAGGATATTGACAAATTTGGCCAGTAATTCAGATCCGAACTTTGGATCTGGCAAAATTTTACGCTGACCAATTACACGACGACGTGGCATGGAAATACTCCGTTTCGAATTCAGGGTTGTCCAAAACTCTACGAGTTTATTTTGACATTAAAGTAAATAATGTTTGGCCTTACTTAACGGAGAACCATTAAGCTTTTGGCTTCTTCACACCGTACTTAGAACGACCTTGTTTACGGTCTTTAACACCGGAGCAGTCCAGTGCACCGCGAACAGTGTGGTAACGCACACCTGGCAAGTCTTTAACACGACCGCCACGGATCAGAATTACGGAGTGTTCCTGCAAGTTGTGGCCTTCACCACCGATGTAGGAAGAAACTTCGTAACCGTTAGTCAAACGCACACGACATACTTTACGCAGTGCAGAGTTTGGTTTTTTAGGGGTGGTGGTATATACACGAGTACATACGCCACGCTTCTGCGGGCAAGCTTCCAGAGCAGGAACGTTGCTTTTTGCAACCTTCATGCTACGGGGTTTGCGCACCAGCTGGTTAATAGTTGCCATTATTAAAAAAACTCCTGGTTTTTTTGCTTCGTAAACACGGATTAAATCTCTTGTCTGCCCAACGGCAAAACACGAGGACGCGGAATTTTATGGCTGACTCGTCAGGGTGTCAAGAAATATACAGTCTTTTCTCAACTACCAGGCGAATTGTTGATGATGTTTTACCGTCAGGTTAACAAAGTCAGTATAGTCGATCACTTGCACTTTGTTTGAAACCTGCTCGTTCAATCCCCGCGCCTCAACATCTTCTTTCAGCGCATACAAGGTAGCACCACAACTGATCAGAGTCGGCAGATAACAATTACCTTCAATTCCTGCCAGTACACCATCCTGAATAAACAGGATGTCATCACCACGGGCAAACAGCTTGAATATCGCATTGAAATCACATTGATAAGGCGATCGGCCAACAGTATATAGCATATTATTGTTCTTCCAACAGCTCAGAATGTCAGCACAACATCATAGTCAACCAACTTCTGACGAATTGTTTCCGCAGGGATCACTTCCGCGTCCAGAACAAAACGATTGATTGAGCTTAACCCACGCATTACAAGGTCTTCCTGGCACAAATAACATTCGTCAATATCATACAAAGGCAACACCTTAAAAGTAGCGATATAGTTTCTGGCGAGAATTCTGTCAGGCTGCTGATTCGGTAGTAGCTGAAGTACGCCGTCAGAAATAAAAAATACCCCTATCTTTTCTGTTAATGCCGAAGTTGCCAACAATGCGTCTAAACCTTCCCTACCTCCTGCATTACCATGAGGTGCTTTAGTGAAGACAAAAGCAATTTTTTTCATTTTTGCCCCTCAGAATTGCACCACACGGTCGCAAGTCAACATCGCTTCAGCCAGTGTTCCCAATCCACTTAATTCAAACCCTTCCGCTAGGTTTGCTACCGGTAAATTCAACTCATTCGCCTGCTGAGCATCAAGAACGCCACGACGCAGGGCAGCGGCAATACAAATATGCATGCTAAACCGGTGTTCCTTCGCCATCGCTTGCCATGCGCTAACCAAGTTAAACTCATCACCGGCTGGTACCGTCAACTGATTGCCGTTATAAACCCCTTCCCGATAAAAAAATACGGTATTAAGTTTATGCCCCATCGTAATCAAGGCTTGCGCGAATTGGTAAGCACTGCTGGCTTGCTGAGTGCCATATGCGGGCCCAGTAACCAGCAGACAATAAGACAATGAAGACATTACCGCTCAGGCCCTAAACATTCACCATTTTTAAACTGGCGAATATAGAGATAAACAGTATGTTTAGAAATATTTAAACGCTCAGCAACCTGATTGATTGCATCTTTAATATCAAAAATGCCTTTCTCATAGAGATTCAGAACCACCTGTCTGTTCTTGGCATTATTGGATACACTGCGATCAATATTGACTTCTTCGATAGTATATTCCAGCGTTTGCGCAACCAAATCATCCACGGATGAGGCAAAATTTACATTTGGTGCGACATCATGTGTTTCCTCTGGAATAAATGTCTGAATAATTTCAGAGAAAGGGACATCAAGATTCATATTAATGCACAGGAGGCCGATCACCCGGCGATTCCGGTTGCGGATCGCAATTGTGACTGACTTCATCAATGAACCGCTTTTCGCCCGGGTAAAATAGGCTTTGGATGCACTACAATCTTCGTCCGTGATGTCATGTAACATGCGCAACGCAAGATCAGTAATCGGTGAACCTATTTTACGACCTGTATGTTCTCCGTTAGCTATTCTGACGGCTGAACATTTAAGATCTTCCAGTGAGTGAAGGACAATCTCGCAATGCCCACCAATCAGCATAGCCAAGCCATCAACCGCGGCTTCATAAGATTTTAAAATTTCGTGGTCCGTTTCAGTAAACGGTTGGTTTTCCAGTAAATCGACATCACTGATATCGCCAGATAATAACGGGTTAGACATTCAATACACCATCCTTCAAACGCAGACAACGTCTTGTTAAAAATACAACGTGGTCTTGCTAAAAACACAACGTGATAAACCTATAAAAATTTCTTGTGAAAACTCAATTGTTGCAGCTTAACAGAGATCTTAATCAAAGATCTTTGCATTCACATGAAATATTGACGTTAAAACCACATGACATCATCGTCAAGCCATTGCTACTCAGACATTTGGTCTCTATCACAGCTTTCAGTAACAAAAAACCGTTGACAGAATCTCTACCAACGGTTTTATCCGTATTCATCAAAGATATTTAGCGAACAGCTTACTTAGTTTTGGTATCCGCTTTAATATCCAACAACTCGATATCAAATACTAATGTAGAATTTGCAGGAATACCTGGCAGATCCGCTTTACCGTAGGCCAGCTCTGGTGGAATAACCAGTTTAATTTTTCCGCCTTTTTTCACATTCTGTAAACCTTCTGTCCAACCTGGGATAACGCCATCCAGACGAATAGAAAGTGGCTCATTACGCTTATAGGAACTATCGAACTCTTTACCATCAATCAATGTCCCCCGATAGTTCACAACTATCGTGTCGCTTGCCACAGGTTTCTTCCCATTACCGTCCTTCTCTATTTTATACAAAAGGCCGGTTTTGCTCTTAACAACACCTTTTTCCTTAGCAAATTCTTCACGATATTTAGCGCCTTTAGCTTCATTCTCGCGAGCTTCTTTTTCCATCTTAGCTTCAGCGGCAGACTTCACTTTCCCTTCAAATGCACGCAGCGTATTTTCAATTTCACTGTCAGTCAGTTTACTCTTATCATTAAAAGCATCCTGCACACCCGATAACAATTGATCTTTATCCAATGGGATACCTAGAGATTTCTGTTCTTTCAGGGTGTTTTGCATATAACGCCCTAAAGATGCGCCCAGAGCATAAGCATTTTGCTGATCTTCTGTTTTAAATGCGCTGTTCAATTCTGTGCTACTCTGACTATCTGCTTTAGCCGCCAACACCTGAGGGGCGCTGAAAGCCATCGCTAATGTGGTAGCAAGCAGGGTAACTTTAAACAATGATTTCATCTGTTTCTCCAATAGCTTTGGGGGATTTATCGTCAGCAAAAGTTATGCAATCAAGTCACTATAACTTCCTACAGGAGCACAACACAATGTTTGTTAAAAACAATATTTGCTGTTTTAGTGCCCCAAACTTAATTAAGACAACATAAATGACAAGAGGTTTCATAATAACCGCATTTCACAGAATATTCTGGGCATAGTAGGCTAATATTAATTAATATGAGGCATTTAACACTGGCAATAAGGACCTGACATGGGAGGTAGATCATGGAACTGTCAAAATTTGAGCAACGGCTGGAGCATTTGGAAAGTCGAATTGCCTTTCAAGACATAACTATCGAAGAATTAAATCAGGTAGTGACTAAGCAACAAATGGAGATAGCTAGATTAAAAGAACATTTGCGGTTGATGACAGAACGATTAAAAGCCACTCAACCCTCAATGGTTGCTTCACCATCTGAGGAGACGCCTCCGCCTCATTACTAGCAAGACATAAATCACAATAAACCGGGGCAAGTATCGAAACTGAATATTCAAACTTGCCCCGTTTTTTTAAATATTAAAAATGCACTATCCGCTTTAGCTTATCAGTGGCAACTGCCGCCACCGCAGCATCCGTGTCCTTCATCATGATGGTGATGATGACCGTCGTCATGGCCGTGACCGCCACAGCAGCCGCCTTCGCCATGTTCGTGACCATGAGCGCCATGAACATGACCATGAGCCAATTCTTCTTCAGTCGCTTCACGGATGGCGATGACTTCAACATTGAATTTCAAATTCTGACCAGCCAGCATATGGTTACCATCAACCACAACATGCTCGTCTTCAACCGCTGTAATTTCTACGGGTACCGGCCCCATATCGGTATCAGCCAAGAAACGCATGCCAACTTCCAGTTCATCAACACCAACAAAGACATCTTTTGGCACACGCTGAACCAGATTGTCATCATACTGACCATAAGCATCATCAGCCTGCACGCTGACATCAAAACTCTCACCAGCCTCACGGCCTTCCAGCGCCTTTTCCAAACCGCTAATCAATGAACCACGGCCATGCAGATAGTCTAACGGCGCACTTGCCGGTGACTCATCAACTAAAACACCATCTTCTGTTCTTACTTGATAAGCCAGGCTGACTACCAAGTCTTTTGCTACTTTCATGACATCTCCTACCCGTGGGTCTAAAAATTTTTACCGATTGTAGCGGAATTTTCAGTCTCTGTACTCACTCGCGCTAATATTCACATAATTATTGTGGGGTAAAAATACCAATAACCTGTTCCTGCTTTCTGACATGAGAGGTCACTTTCTCATCAGTCTGGCGTTGTTGGTGACCACAATGGACACATTCCACCACATCAACCTGATCTTCTCGCCACATTGCGAGTGTGTCCTGAGAGTGACATTCTGGGCAGACAGCACCAGCAATAAATCTTTTACGACTTACTGACATGATTTGCTCCGCTATTATTCATATATTCATGCTCATCCCAACCATCCGGTTGGCGACGTTCATTCAGCATTTCCCGTTCAAACAGCTCTTCCAGTTCCCGCCGCGCCTCTTTTATACGAGATATGTGAGCCACATCTCCCTGTAGCTGCGGCATGAGTTCTCTCAGCATCCGCATATCTAACCGCTGGAAATGTTGTTTTGCACGATTAGCTTTATGCGGATGCATTCCCAATTCAACTAAGGTTTTACGCCCCAGCTCCAAAGCGCTGGAGAAAGTTTCACGGGTGAAATTTTTTACTCCATTTTGCAGCAGTTCATGCGCTTCCAGGCGTCCTCTGGCTCGCGCCATAATATGCAGATTCGGGAAATGTTTCTGGCATAAATGAACGATCATCATGGTATCTTCCGGCTCATTACAGGTGATGACTATCGCTTTGGCTTTATCCGCACCTGCCGAACGTAGCAGCTCCAACTCAGCCGCATCGCCATAATAAACTTTATAGCCATAACGCCGCATCGTACTCACAGCACTGACATCGCGCTCTAACACCGTTACCCGAATTTTATTCACCATTAGAAGGCGACCAATTACCTGCCCGAACCGGCCAAAACCCACTAAAATCACCTGCGGATCATCATTTTCCACAAAAGGCTGTTCATCCGTCTCATCTTGGGCATTATAACGACGTGCCAGAATAGCATCTATCAATTGCATAACAAGCGGCGTTGTCATCATCGATATCGTCACCACGACCAGCAACAAAGCCATCTGCCCACTATTGAGCACATTCTGGCTTAGTGCCGCAGAAAACAGAACAAAGGCGAACTCTCCCCCTTGGCTAAGTACGCCGGAAAATTGCAGGCAGGATGCCCCCCGCAAGCCAGCAATCATTGCGATCAGATACAGAACAATGCCTTTGACAATCACCAAAGCCAGCACACCAAGTAGTACTTCGGACAAATGTATTAGTAGTACTCCCAGATTCAGAGACATACCGACCGAAATAAAAAACAGCCCTAACAGTAATCCTTTAAACGGTTCTATGGATATTTCCAGTTCATGGCGGTATTCGCTATCTGCCAGTAATACCCCGGCGATAAAGGTTCCCAGCGCCATAGAAAAACCGAGCGCTTCCATAAATAGCGCAGAGCTGAGTACCACCAATAACGCCGCCGCAGTAAATAGCTCACGGACTCCAGCTCTGACAACTAAACGAAACAACGGACGTAACAGATAACGGCCACCGAGCAACATGCCAGCAAAAGCAGCGATTTTTAACGCTATTCGATACCAGTCACCGGATGCTGTTCCACCTGCCAGCAGCGGAATCAATGCCAAAGCCGGGATTACCGCCATATCTTGAAATAGCAAAACCGAGAAACCAAGCTGTCCGCCTTCATTGCGGTTCATGCCCTTCTCTTTCATGAGTTGCAGGGCCATTGCCGTTGAGGACATCGCCATACCGATACCACCAATAACCGCCGCCTGCCATGAAAAATCGGTCAGATATAGCAACACCGCCAGCACACTCGCCGTGAAAATAACTTGAGCCGCACCGACACCAAAAATAGATCGTCTGAGTTGCCAGAGTTTAGCGGGGTTAAGTTCAAGGCCGATGATAAACATCAGGAAAACAATCCCCAACTCAGAGAAATGAAGAATATCATCAACATCCCTGATAAAGCTCAACCCCCACGGGCCTAGGACAATCCCTGCCAACAAATAACCCAATACAGCGCCAATCTTGCATTTCTGTGCGATTGGCACTGCCACAACGGCAGCAAATAAAAACAATACACCGGCGCTCAATTGCGCTGAATGCTCCATAACTATAGCCCTCCTAATGACAATGGCGATTTGAGCCATTCACGATAATCATTAGCATGGATGGCAAGAAGTTCAGGTTTTTGACGACGCGCCCAATAAACAATAATTGGTGATAACCAATGCATACGGCACATCGCCGCGGTGAGTTCAAAAGGACGAAGGATCTCTTCCATTGGATAGAGATTATACCCATCGGCCCGGAAAGTGCTTTCCGGTTCCCCTGTAGTAATCACTGAACGCCAATATTTTCCCTGTAACGCCAATCCAGTAATACCACTGGCAAACCCCCGGGTCAGTACACGATCCATCCACTCCTTTAATAAAGCGGGACAACTGTAGGTATACAGTGGGTGTTGAAAAACAATCACCTGATGCTCTCGAAGCAGTTGCTGCTCATAATGAACATCAATAAAAAAATCTGGATAAGCTCCATATAAGTCGTGAATCGTAACATGCTCTAAACCCTGCACAGGTTGTAACAAAACACGATTTGCTACTGAATCCTGTGGCTCAGGATGGGCATACAGCAGCAGGACTTTAGGCGGCTGTAACATCGTTCCCTCCTCAAGAACGTGTCAGGACACGTATTTTCCGTTAACATGCATACAAAGTGATAAAATTAAAACGCTTATTATCTGTTACTGCTAATTTAACATATTTTATACAAACGATACTTATGATTGTTTTCTCTTCATTACAAATTCGTCGCGGAACCCGTGTCTTGCTGGATAATGCCAGCGCCACTATTAATCCCGGACAGAAAGTTGGTCTGGTAGGGAAAAATGGCTGTGGCAAATCTACCCTACTTGCATTATTAAAAAAGGAGCTTCAAGCGGAAGCCGGCACATTCACGTTTCCCAGTAACTGGGCGCTGTCTTGGGTGAATCAAGAAACGCCTGCCTTGGAAATACCTGCTCTGGAATATGTTATCGATGGTGATCGTGAATTCCGCCAACTGGAACAACAACTGCGGATAGCCAATGAAAAAAATGACGGTAATCTGATCGCTCACCTACACAGTCAACTGGACACGGTTCAAGCCTGGACGATCCGTTCAAGAGCATCCAGTTTGTTGCACGGCTTAGGTTTCTCTCAAGAGCAACTCGATCAACCTGTACGTGCCTTTTCCGGTGGATGGCGCATGCGCCTCAATCTAGCTCAGGCACTACTCTGCCGTTCTGACTTATTGTTGCTTGATGAACCGACTAACCATCTTGATCTGGATGCGGTTATCTGGTTGGAAAAATGGCTGAAAAGCTACCCCGGGACATTAATCCTTATCTCCCATGATCGGGATTTTCTCGACCCTATTGCCGACAAGATCCTGCATATAGAGCAACAATCGCTGTTTGAGTACAGCGGCAACTACTCATCTTTCGAACGCCAACGCGTGACCAAACTGGCGCAACAACAGGCTCTTTATAAAAGTCAGCAAGAGAAAGTCGCCCATCTGCAAAGCTATATTGACCGTTTCCGCGCCAAGGCCAGCAAAGCCAAACAGGCTCAGAGCCGTATCAAGATGTTAGAGCGGATGGAGTTGATCGCTCCTGCCCACGTTGATAACCCATTTCATTTCAGTTTCCGTAAACCAGAAAGTCTGCCCAACCCACTCCTGAAAATGGAAAAGGTCAGCGCAGGCTATGGCGAACGGACTGTTTTAAATTCCATCAAGCTGAATCTGGTTCCCGGCTCCCGCATTGGTCTGCTCGGCCGTAATGGCGCAGGTAAATCCACGTTGATTAAACTGTTAGCTGGTGAGCTGCAATCTCAAAGTGGAACGGTAGAATTAGCTAAAGGGATTAAACTGGGGTATTTCGCCCAGCATCAACTGGAATATTTGCGTGCGGATGAATCGCCATTACAGCATTTAGTCCGCATTGCGCCACAGGAAACAGAACAGCAACTGAGGGATTATCTGGGCGGCTTTGGTTTCAAAGGCGATCAAGTGACCGACCCAAGTGGGCGTTTTTCCGGGGGAGAAAAAGCACGTTTGGTTTTGGCATTGATGGTCTGGCAACGCCCTAACCTTCTGTTGCTTGATGAACCAACGAACCATCTCGACTTAGATATGCGTCAAGCACTGACAGAAGCGTTGATCGACTTTGACGGTGCATTAGTTGTGGTTTCCCACGACCGACATCTATTACGTTCAACAACAGATGAGTTGTATCTGGTTCATGATGGCCGGGTAGAATCGTTCAATGGCGATTTAGAAGATTATCAACAATGGCTAACCGATCAACAACGTCAACAAAATCAGCAACTACGTGAAAACAACGATAAGGAAAAAGAGACATCCAGCCAAAGCGCTCAGGAAAGAAAAGATCAAAAACGGCGTCAAGCTGACTTCCGTAACCAAACACAACCACTGCGCAAACAGCTTGCTGATCTGGAAAAACAAATGGAGAAGCTAGGTAACGAACTGGTTGCACTAGAAAATCAACTTTCAGACAGCGCTATTTATGATAGCAGCCGTAAAACCGAATTGACTGAATACCTGCAAAAACAAAATCAGACCAAATCAAAACTGGAAGAAATTGAATTAGCATGGATGGATATTCAGGAACAACTTGAAAAAATGACGCAAGAGTTTGAAGGATAAATAATTTAATACATTATCATTCAATAAAAAATAAAGCGGAGAAAATAATCCGCTTTATTTTTCAATAATATTCATTTCATTGAGAATACCAATACATTATCCAAAATATTAACAATACCATTGTGAATTTATAATTCATGGCATTAATTAAATTCCTAATCTATCACAAAACAGCAATAGATAATTTCAACCGTAATAACCTGCATAAATTTTATTTTTATCCACAATAATATGACCATATAATTTTAATATAATTACGCCTCCCTATATAAATAACAGCCATCTCTCTCATTCACATATTATCAATTAATGAAGAAAATAATTCCGCTTCACTTACCAATTCATAATCGATCACTGGACTCCATAAGATACCAAAATCAATCTCCATATCGGTTTTTAACATCTCTAATGAACCCAGATATTGTGATGGAATTGAACGAATAACTTTTTCCGGCACTAAAGAAAAACCATTGCGTTTAATTATCAGCTCAATCATTACCATGATATCATTAGTTCTTAATATTAAATTCATACTATTATCATAAATAGAAAATGTATTAATACCATAGGTAAAATCAATCGATATATCACTCTCACCAGTATCAATAAAGCCATATAATGGCACTATTTCCTTATTTAATTTAGCAAAATTCTGCGTCCAATCACTGCCTTTTTTGAAAAGGTAAACAAGTTTTTCAGTAAAAATCTTCCGTGGCATAAGTGATGAAGTTAATGGTAAAGGAACAATGGCGATATGTAATAAACCAGAGTTTAATAGATTCATTTGCTGTTCAAATGTCAGCCCCGTAATTAGCACAAGCTCAACCTTTTCCTTACTAGATAGAAAAAACCGCTCCTCCATTTTTCCAGAATCATAAATAGGAAAACAAGAGCTAACATAAAGGTAATGTGGCGAATCATATTGCAAATCATGATTAACCTGAGTTTGAAAATGCTTAAAATGACCTAGTAATTTCTGAGCATTCTCAAAGGTTTTTTGTCCAAAATCAGTCAACCTAGTACCACTCGGCCCTCTGGAAAACAAAAGCGCCCCAAATTCTTCTTCCAGTGCATTAATCTTCTTAGTCAACCCAGGTTGTGAAATATGTAGTATTTGAGAAGCCTTATGATAATTAAGTGTTTCAGCTAACACGATAAAAGCTTTGAGATTACGTATATCCATATCTCCACCATTCGGGTTTATCTTTCAAACTTTGCTTGCGTTATTATTTCAACAATAGACTAAATAATTTAGACTTAACTGAAATTAACTAAATAGAGATTAAACAACAATTATAAGATGATCAATTAATTTATTATAAAAATTTTGACAAATAGTTTATTTATACCATAATTCCTTTATACTCTATAAGGTAACCGAATAAATAATTCAATTAAATTAAATGCGTTAGAAGATAATAAATTTTCCGATTTTTTGGTGTTTTCCCTATAGTAACGCCTATGCACCCAATGACATGTATTTTCTACTCTACAGGATAGCAAAATATAGCAGGTAAGCATCATTCTGGAAATATAACTATTAATCGTCATTTTTAAATCAAATCTCGCCTCCACCCACCAATAAAACTAACATTAATCACATAGCTTAATATTTTTTACATATTTATTCGGTGACATCCAAGACATCTTTTGGCATATCAAGTAATTCTCACTCCTCAGTTTATAATTCACATAAAAAGATATAGGAAAACTCAAAAAAAATGCAACAATAGCTATCATAGCAAGATATTTAACATAAACATCATGATACCTTGGAATACGTGTTGTTAAATTTAAATAAATAGAACAAATCAAGAAATAAAAAACCAATGGGAAGAAAAAAAACGCAACTATTATCCCATTGGAAAAAGAGATTGCCTCAGCCATTGTAATCACTGAAAATAGACTATCAACAGAAGCAAACATACCCAAAGATACCAGAGACAATACAAAAATCGCCAAAATAATATGAATTATTCTTCTTTTCTTATCCACAACCATATCACTCATATCAATCACATAGCTTCATATCTTTCACATAAGTATTCGGAGACATCCAGGATATTCTTGGACATACCAAATAGCCATCACTTTTTAACTTATAATTCACATATAAAGACGTAGGAAAACTTAAAAAAATTGAAACAATAGCTATCGAACAAAAATATTTATTAAAGATATCGTAACTCTTTGGATAACGACCAGTTATATTAATAAAGATAACCAAAATAATATAATATGAAATTAAAGGAAAAGAAAAAAAGAAAATGGAAACACCACCTGAAAATGTTATTTTCTCATCCATTAAAATTAACGAAAATAAATCTTCACTTACTATAAACATACAAAACGACATTAAAGCCAATGAAAGAATTGCGCAAATAATACGTATTATTTTATTATTTACCATATCTCCCCCAGTTATTAAGGAATTGATTGAAATCAAATACAATAATATCAATCACATAGCCTCATATCTTTCACATAGGTATTAGGCGACGACCAGGATATTCTTGGACATACCAAATAGCCATCACTTCTTAACTTATAATTCACATACAAAGATATAGGAAAACTTAAAACAATTGAAACAATAGCTATCGAACAAAAATATTTGTTAAAGCTATCATGATGTTTTGGATAACGACCAGTTATATTAACAAAAATAATAAAAAAAACATAATAAAAAACCAAGGGAGAAGAAAAAAATATCATAAAAACACTGCCTGAAAATATTATTTTTTCATCCATTTTAATTAGAGAATTTAAATTCTCCCCTGTTAAAAAAGAAGTGAATAACGTCAGAATGAAAACAAAAAGAGCGCAGGTGATATGTATAGCCTTTTTTTATTTCCCATAATTCCCCCAGTTATTAAGGAATTGATTGAAGTCAAATATAACAATATCAATCACATAGCTTCATATCTTTTACATAAGTATTCGGAGACATCCAAGATATTCTTGGACATACCAAATAGTTATCACTTTTTAACTTATAATGCACATACAAAGATGTAGGAAAACTTAAAAAAAACGAAATAATAGCTATCGTCCCAAAATACTTATTAAAACTATCATGATACTTAGGATAGCGACCAGTTATACTGACAAAAATAATAAAGAAGAAAGAATAAAAAAGCAGAGGAGAAAAAAATAATATAATAATAACACTACTTGAGAATGTTATTTTCTCATCCATTTTGACTAAAGAAACTAAATTTCCCCCTGCCAAAAAGACAGCGAATAACGTCAAAATAAAAATAGCAAGAGTACCGATAATACGTATTATTTTATTATTTAACATATCTCCCCCAGTTATTAAGGAATTTATTGAAGTCAAATACAACAATATCAATCACATAGCTTCATATCTTTCACATAAGTATTCGGCGACGTCCAGGAAATTCTTGGACATACCAAATAGTTATCACTTTTCAGTTTATAGTCCACATAGAAGGAGACGGGAAAGCTCAAAAAAACTGAAACAATCGCTATCACAAATAAATATTTTGCACAGGTGTCATAGTATTTTGGATAACGCTTTGCAAAAGCAAGATAAACAGCTGAAACCACAAAATAAACAATAAAAGGGAATGAAAAAAAAGAATATCATAACATTACCTGAAAATGTTATTTTTTCATCCATTAAAATAAACGAAAGCAAATATTCACTTACTATATACATAGAAAACGACATCAAAGACAATATGAAAATCGCGCAAATAATGTGTATTATTTTTCTTTTACTATCCACAACCATATCACTCATATCAATCACATAACTTCATATCTTTCACATAAGTATTCGGTGCCGTCAAAGAGATTCTTGGACATACCAAATAATCATCACTTTTTAACTTATAATGCACATAGAAAGATATGGGAAAACTTAAAAAAAATGAAGTAATAGCTATCGTCCCAAAACAGTTAACAAAACCATCATGATGCTTTGGAGAACGACCAGTTATATTGACAAAAATAACTGCAATCATATAATACAAAATCAAAGGAGAAGAAAAAAATATTATAACAACACGACCTGAGAATGTTATTTGCCCATCCATTTCAATTAAAGAAATTATATTTTCTCCTGTCAAGAAGAAAGTAGACAAAGCTAAAAGAAAAATAGCAAGAGCAGCGATGATATGTATAATCTTTCTTTTATTTCCCATACCGCCCCCAATTATGAAGAAATTAGTTGAAATCAAATACAACTATATCAATCACATAGCTTCATATATTTCACATAGGTATTAGACGACATCCAAGAGATTCTTGGACATACCAAATAGTCATCACTTTTTAATTTATAATGCACATACAAAGATGCAGGGAAACCTAAAAAAAATGAAATAATAGCTATCGTCCCAAAACAGTTAACAAAACCATCATGATGCTTTGGATAATGACCACTTATAGTAACAAAAACTATAAAAAATATAGCATAAGAAACCAAAGGAAAAGAAAAAAATATTATAACAACACCACCAGAGAATATTATTTTCTCACTCATTCTAACTAAAGAAACCAAATTTTCTCCGGTTGAAAAAAAAGCAAATAAAGCTAAAAGAAAAATAGCAAGAGCAGCGATGACATGTATAATCTTTCTTTTATTTCCCATAACTCCCCTAGTTATTAAGAAATTGATTGAAACCAAACCTAATAATATCAATCACATAGATTAATATCTTTCACATAGGTATTCGGAGACATCCAAGATATTCTTGGACATACCAAATAGCCATCACTTCTTAACTTATAATTCACATACAAAGATGTAGGAAAACTTAAAAAAAGTGAAATAATGGCTATCGAACCAAAGTATTTTATGAAACTATCATGGTACTTTGGGCAACGGTTTGTTATATTAGAAAGAATAATAGAAACCATACAATACCAAATCAAAGGAGAAAAAAATAACATAATAATAACACTACTTGAGAATGTTATTTTCTCATCCATCTTAACTAAAGAAACCAGATTTTCTCCTGTCAAAAAGAACCCTAGTGATACTAAAACAAAAGTAGCAGCAGCAACGGTGATATGTATAATCTTTTTTTTATTTTCCATACACCCCCCAATTATGAAGAAACCGATTAAAATTAGCTTCTGGAATTCTTGGTTTTCTTTCCATCTCTTTTTTGAGGAGATTAATGATAGTTTCACTAATTTTAAATTTTTTATCTACACTATCAAGTATATACACTGTGAAAACACCTATACCAAACACAATACCAGCTACAACAATTACACCAAAAGTGACAATAGATGTAGATATCATCAAAGACCCAATAGCCCAAGAAACAAAAGCTGCTACTACTGTCTTAGCCAGATCTACCGCAATATTACCTAGAAAATCAGCCAGTGTGTATTCATCCTTAAACATAAGTTCAACCGTTCGATAAGCTGCGGAAAAGAATATACTAAACTTCATTCCTTTAACTATGCCGCTATTTAGTCCTTTCTGCCCAATCCCCATAGATACCACCTTCATGTTAGAGGCTTTATATCTTGAAGCAGTAATGATCTTTCTAACTCCCGCATAACCTGATATTTTAATATATCTGTTTCCATCCTTACCCACATACTCTGTCGCTTTAATCCCTAATCTTTTAAATTCTCCTATAACATTAAAGAGATCAAAAGAATCATGTATGTTACCTGCATAGGGTGATATGGGATCGGTAATCTCAAATATTTTCTTTATAAATGGACTTTTGGGTTTTGGCGAATCAATATCTTCCAGAACATCTTTCGCTTCATCTAACGATAGCAACGCAATATAGGTTGTATTCTCTCTTAACTGCTTTTCGAGACCAATAGAATCAAAGAATTCATGCTGAGGTTTTAATTGGTTAACCCCAACTTGACCTCTCAGGAAATCCCCCATATAGCCCTCCGGCGAGGGGTTGTATTTTTTATATGTCATCGTAAAACCCTTTTCATACTTCTTAAAACCAAAAATTATCACATCAGTGTTTAACCGCCGGAGTTTCCAATTTGAGAGAAAGAACACGGCCATCTGAAATCTTCATATCGATCGCACAGGCTTGAGTTGACAACAATAACTGAAAACACTGCATCATCATCATTGCCAATTTTTCCTCTGGAATTAACGGGCTATTCACTAATACATCACTGAGCTGTTGTAGTAACTCTTCCCTATCTCTATCGTTCATACGACTAACCCCATTAGCAATTAAAAGTTCGGATGTAGCACTATATTACATAAAAAATAGTCATGTCGACCATATAATAACAAAATGTTAAACAAATACAGAACACTTACAGTTAAGTTCCTGTATAGCAATACAAAATAACGCCTGATGTTTAAGAATGAAAGTAATAAATACATTATTGAGCAAAAAATTTCAAATCCCATTTTCTAAATACGCCCTTATATTACTGTTGCTATCCTTCAATGGAGAAATTCAACATTGAACTATTAATTTCTTCATATTTTAGTGTTAAGGTCATACCTTCACCGCCTGGATATACAGTCTCAGGTAATTTAAGTAAAAAATTTGTATGGTAATTACTTATGTCACATATAATTTATTTATCTTTAGATGGTAAGAAACAAGGTTTAATTTCTGCCGGTTGTTCAATGCTAGACTCCATAGGAAACCGATACCAAAAGGGGCACGAAGATCAAATACAGGTACTGAATTTGAATCACACAATAACTCGCCAAAAAAATGTCGAGCATCACCCGGTACAATTTATCAAGCCAATCGATAAATCATCCCCGCTGTTAGCATCCGCAATATCTTCAAATGAACTAGTGAATGCGATTTTCTTCTTTTACAGAACAAATTTCGCTGGACAGTTAGAACTTTTCTATGAGGTCAAGCTCATAGAAGCGAGCATTACTGACATTTCTTGCGTCTACCCACATTCAATAAACGATAATGAAATGATGCCGTACGAAAAAATCTCTCTCAAATATAAATCCATATCTTGGAATCACATAACCGCCGGCACATCTGCCTATAGTATATGGGATGATAGAATTTATTAAAAATAAACCGAGTTAAGCATATATATATATGCTTAACTCTGCTCACACACTAATTACTTCAATAATTGTAGAAATAACACCGTATTCATTTATTTTTTCCAATAAAACCAATGCCTTTTGATGCCCCAAGTTCAACCAAGAAATACAACGTTTTTAACTTCAAGCGGTATAACGGCCAGTAAGAAAGTAAGCACTCTATTAATACAATGTTAATAAACTGACTTTAACTGATTAAGTCACTATCATGAACATAAAAGACGCTTAATCTTCAACACATTTCAAACAATTAACACCGTGATAATAATCACATTTTAAGAATAAATGATTTTTTATTATCAATCCCAGAATATTCTCTTAGGAAAACAATATGAAAATCAATCTCAACAATATAGTTACCGAAAGCCGCAATCCAGCCAGTGCCAACATTGATACTTTACCAACCCTTGAAATGCTAAAACTGATTAACGATGAAGACAAAAAAGTCGCACTGGCTGTAGAGCAAACTTTGCCGAAAATCGCTGAAACGGTAGATAAAATTGCCGAAGCATTTCGTCACGGCGGTCGTTTAATTTATATCGGTGCCGGTACATCGGGCCGATTAGGGATTTTGGATGCCAGTGAGTGTCCACCCACTTATGGCACCAAACCGGAACAAGTGGTTGGGTTAATTGCCGGCGGGTATCAGGCCATTCTACATGCGGTTGAGAATGCAGAAGATAACCAACAACTGGGCGCAAATGATCTTCAAGCGCTAAACTTTAATGCAAAAGATGTACTGGTTGGCATTGCCGCCAGCGGCCGCACACCTTATGTCTTGGGTGCAATGGCGTATGCGAAATCCATCGGTGCGACCGTTGCCTGCATTAGCTGCAACCCGGCAAGCCCGATGACACAAGCTGCCGATATTGCTATTACACCAATAGTTGGGCCAGAAATCGTCACAGGTTCATCACGTATGAAAGCCGGTACCGCACAAAAGCTAATTCTGAATATGCTGACCACCGGTGCCATGATCCGTACAGGTAAAGTTTATGGCAACCTGATGGTAGACGTAGAAGCGACGAACGCCAAACTGGTTGAAAGGCAGAAAAATATCGTTATGACCGCCACAGAATGCAATCGTGAACAAGCGGAGCAGGCACTGGCTGAATGTGATGGACATTGTAAAACCGCCATTGTGATGATTCTGGCTGGCGTCAATGCTCAACAAGCAAAGGCTTTACTGGAAAAACATCACGGTTTTATTCGACCGACGCTCTCAGCCGTTCGGTAACGACTTCCCTGCTGAGAAGGAGTAAGAAGATGGCTAAAATTAATCAGACAGTCATTGCCCAGATCCTTAAAGCTATCGGCAATGCAAATAATGTGGCGCAATGTGGCAACTGTATGACCCGTCTGCGACTAACACTGCGTGACAGTACGCAAGTGGATAAAACCGCGTTAAAACAGATCCCCAATGTGTTAGGTATTGTCGAAAGCGACAATCAGTTTCAGATTGTGCTTGGGCCGGGAAAAGCTCAAGCAGCGGCTGAAATAATGAATGAATTGCTAAATTCTTCTACTCCTACAGAACAATCAAAACCAAGCGGCTCTAATTTAACCAATATTGCTTCTGCTAATAAAAAGCAACTTAAAGAGAAGCAGGTAAGTGCGGTACACAAATTCCTGACCAAGTTCGCTACCATTTTTACGCCATTGATCCCCGGTTTCATTGCCGTTGGTTTACTTCTCGGTTTTGCCACTTTACTTGAACAGATAGCCATTCAAGGTGTTAAACACCCTAATACCATTTTGGTTGAAATCATCGGCTATATGAAAGTTTTCAGTAAAGGCATATTCAGTTTTCTGAGTATCCTGATCGGTTATAACGCGCAAAAAGCATTTGGTGGATCAGGAATAAATGGTGCCATTATCGCTTCGCTGTTTGTACTCAGTTATAACCCGGATGCCACCAGCGGTTTTTATTCCGGTATTTCTACTTTCTTTGGTTATAGCATCGATCCACGCGGCAATATTATCGGCGTTCTTATCGCCGCTATTCTGGGAGCATGGGTAGAACGACAAGTGCGTAAGATCATGCCAGATAATCTGGATATGATCCTCACTTCGGCTATTACTCTGCTAATCATGGGAGCCATTGCCTTTATCTTTATCATGCCATTGGGGAGTTATCTATTTAGCGGCATGTCATGGTTATTCCTTCACCTTAACGGCAATCCTTTTGGCACAGCGATATTGGCTGGGCTATTTTTACTCGCTGTTATGTTTGGTATTCACCAAGGGTTTGTTCCCGTCTATTTCGCACTAATGGACGTACAAGGATTTAATTCTCTGTTCCCAATCCTGGCAATGGCAGGCGGAGGACAAGTTGGTGCAGCGCTGGCGCTGTATGTCAAAGCGAAAAAAGACTCTCTGCTGCGCACGCAGATAAAAGGTGCCATTATTCCTGGCTTGCTCGGCATCGGTGAACCCTTGATTTACGGCGTCACACTGCCACGGATTAAACCTTTTATCACCGCCTGTTTGGGCGGTGCCGCCGGTGGTTTCTTTATCGGTTTAGTGGCTTATTTGGGATTACCTGTTGGGTTGAATACGGTTTTTGGTCCATCTGGATTGGTAGCACTGCCACTGATGACCTCAAACAGCGGTATTTTTGCCGGAATGGCAGTGTACGCCGCCGGGCTAGTGGTTGCTTATATCAGCGGCTTTGTCATGACTTTGCTATTTGGCAGTAAAAATGTCGATTTAACCTGATGATAGCGAATGACTCCTTTCATTCACTATCATCTCACTTTTTCATTGGCTCTATAAAAATAACGCGGCTTGTCACCCAGAATCGTTGCTCGGTGCATAATCCTACGCTGAGGCAAATAATCCGCATTAGCATAGTGTTGAGTCACCCGATTATCCCAAATAGCAATGTCATTCTCCTGCCAGCGCCAACGCACCTGAAACTCAGGTTTAGTAACATGAGCAAATAGAAAGTTCAAAATCGCTTCACTCTCCTTATCACTGAGACCAACAATCCGGGTGGTGAAGCCTTCATTAACAAACAACGCTGAACGACCAGAAACGGGATGTGTTCTGACAACCGGATGTAACAGAGGCGGGTTTTTCTCTTTACCCGCTAACCAGCGCTGATGTTGCTCTTTAGAACTTCGATGTCGATGTTCAGGAAAAGACTTAGTGAAATCATGCTCAGCCTCAAGCCCTATCAGCAATGTTTTGAAAGGCTCTGACAATGCTTCGAACGCAGCGATACCGCTGCACCACAGCGTATCTCCACCAAACGGCGGGACTTTTTTAGCCGCTAGAATCGCGCCCATCGGTGGTGTTTCAATGAAAGTCACATCCGTATGCCAGTTATCATTATCAGGCGGATTGTTGTCATGAGTATCCAAAACAATAATCTCTTCACTTTCTGGTGTATGAGGGTAAACCGGATGAATATGTAAATCACCAAATTGGCCTGCTAAATCACGTTGTTGTATTGGTGTAATAGGTTGATTACGAAAGAATAATACCTGATGCTTTAACAGTGCGTGATACAGTTGTTCAAACTGAATATCTGTCATCGGCTTAGTGCAATCGGTCTGTTCCACCAGCGCGCCAATATAAGGTCCCAACGGGATGATGTTTAGACGTTCATTCATGACTGTTTACCCCATGCCACGGCATTAAGTGACGTTGAATGGCCCGCAATCCCAACTCTAAGCCACATGCAATCAACGCAATGACAATGATTCCCGCCACAACCATATCAGTTGCCAGAAACTCACCCGCCGATTGCACCATAAAACCTAACCCTTGTGTGGCGGCAATCAGTTCTGCGGCCACTAAAGTTGACCAGCCAACACCAAGCCCGATACGCAGGCCAGTCAATATCTCCGGCAAAGCATTAGGTAGAATAACGTGTTTCAGTAGTTGCCAACGACTGGCACCCAATGCCTGTGCTGCTCTTATTCGCACTTGCTCAACATTTTGTACCCCCATCACGGTAGATAACGTCACCGGCGCGAAAATTGCCAGCCAGATCAGTAAAACCTTTGAGGTTTCTCCGATCCCAAACCAAATGACAATCAAAGGTAAATACGCTAACGGAGGGACAGGTCGGTACAGTTCAATCAAAGGATCTATCACCGCCCGGATTTTTTCATTCAGCCCCATTGCTATTCCTATCGGAATAGCAATAGCTACTGCGGCTAATAAAGCCAGTAATATTCTGCTCAAACTGGCTGCCAAATGTTGCCACAACGTCGCCCCCATAAACCCTTGTTCACTCGCTGCGGTTATTAGTTGATGTACCACCTGACCCGGTGCCGGTAATAATACGGATTCAATTAAGCCCAATGTTGTCACCAGCCACCAGATAAATAGCAAAGTAACAACGGTAACCAATCTCCATAGCACCCCGATAGGAATTGGTTTAAAACGTCTTTTACTATTTTTCAGCAGGGCCACCACACCGGCTTCCTGTTCCTGATAAAGACTCATACCAAAACCCTCCGGTATCTGAACACGCGTTCCAACACATATTCACGGCAGATAATAAAATTGGGATCAGATTTAATACTGCGGCTACATTCCCCATCTGCAAATCGTTGACCAAAATCGAGGGTAATCCGTTCAACAATTCTTCCCGGCGAAGATTCCATTAAATAGAGATTAGTTGCCATAAATATGGCTTCTTCAATATCATGAGTAATCAGCAGACACTGTTTTTTACTGTCACACCAGATAGTCAGCAAAAGTTCCTGCATCTGTTCTCTGGTATAAGCATCAAGCGCAGCAAACGGCTCATCTAGCAGTAATAGTTGAGGTTCCACCGCCAATGCACGCGCAATACCCACCCGCTGTCGTTGGCCGCCAGACAGTTGCCAAATATATTTATCTTCGTAATCACTCAAACCAACCTGATGAATAATCTGCCGAGCAGTCTCCAATCTCTGTTTTTTAGACACACCGGCAAATTTCAGCCCCAAAGCTACGTTATCCAGCACATTCAACCACGGCATCAATCCTTCATGTTGAAACACCACTCCACGCTCCACACCGGGGCCAGTTACTGGTTTACCATTCAGCCAAATATCACCGGAGAAAGGCGTGAGAAAACCCGCGATCAGATTCAACAAGGTTGTTTTGCCACAGCCGGATGGCCCAAGGATCACTACAAATTGCCCGGCGGTAATATCAAAACTGATATCACGAAGAACTTCTTCGTCCTGATATCTGGCTGTTAAACCACTAATTTGTAACATCGTTCCCTCCTGCCGTGGTTGATGAAACGACCTCCTTAATAAATTTATCTGTCACATAATCCTGATAATTATCAACAATCTGTGAAACTTTACCCTGTTGTTGCAGAAATTCAGCCGTATCACGAATCACTTTCGCCATTTCTGATCTTAATAAACTCAACTGCTGATCAGCATTCAGATAACGATTGGTGAGTATCCATTGACTGATTTTGTCTTCCGATAAACCACTCAATCTCGATACCGCAGCAATATTCTTGTTATTTGCCAACCATTTTTCAGGGGAAGTCAGATAGCGCTGATTTTCATCCAGCACACTTTTCACGAATATCGTGACCAATTCAGGATGTTGTTCCGCGAAATCATTACGGACAACCCATACGTCCAGCGTTGGCGCTCCCCATTGAGCAATTTGTGCTGCATCGATCAGTACACGGCCCGTTGTAGCTAATTCATTCACGGCAGGTAACCAGACAAAAGCTCCATCAATATCACCGCGCTTCCATGCGGCAACAATCGCTGGTGGTTGTAGATTAATAATCTTGATCAGCTTTGGATCTATCTGCCAGTGATGCAATGCAGCCAACAAGCTGTAGTGAGCGGTAGAAATGAAAGGAACAGCAATGCGCTTGCCGATAAGCTGAGAAGGTTCAGTGATTTTTTGATTAACAATCAGTGCTTCCGATTGCCCTAACTGGGAAGCAATTAGAAAAATTTTTACCGGCAATTTCTGGCTGGCAGCAACCGCTAACGGACTAGACCCCATATTGCCTATCTGCACATCACCAGAAGCTAACGCTCGTAGCACCGTAGAACCGCTGTCAAATTTCCGCCACTGAACATCAGCACCCGATCGCCGGGCAAAATCGCCGTTATACTGAGCAACTTTTGCCGGCTCTGGTGAAGTTTGATAAGCAATCGTGACTTGCTCACTGTTCGCCTGAACAACAGGAACCAACAGCCAGAGCGCCAGAAAAAAAAGATAAACCACAAGAGCGGATCTACCCACTTAAACACCTCCAATGTCAAAATTAAAGACGAGGTACATCAGAATAAGTGTTGTAGATATTTGCTAAAGTAAAAAAGAATAAAATAATATTTTCTATAACTAAAAACGCAATTAACTGCCTGAATTACCCAAGCCAGATTAATGGCACACAAGTTGCCGTTAATACGCCCATCATGATATTGAAAATAAACCAAGCATTGCGACTACGGAGTAACGTCCCTATCAATGAACCAAAACCCGCCCACACCATGCCGCACAAGAAATTGATAAACATCACCGCGATACTGATCACGATGATGGAATAGAGATAGTGATCACCGGCAATACTGTAGCTGCCAACCGCACCCAACCCCATCAGCCAAGCTTTCGGATTCAAAAACTGCAACAACCAACCTTGATACCACCGCACCGGCTTGATAACAGCGCTATCTTTGGTATCCAGACGCCGGTAACTGGCCGTTGCTGTTTTCCATGCTAACCACAGCAAATAGAAGCTACCTGCAATTTTCATCACCGTGTGAATAGCAGGATAGACCAACAGCAATGCCGCTATTCCGAAAGCAGCCAGATATAAAATCGTCTGCATGCCCAGAACAACGCCAAAGAGCAACCCCAAAGAACGGGTAAAACCGAAGTTAGCGCCTGATGAAGTCAGCAACATGTTGTTTGGACCCGGGGTAATGGCAGAAATAAATAAAAAAGTCGTTAATGAAAAAATCAGGCTTGCTGTCATGAAGAGTTACCTTTCATCCTGAACAATGGCGTTTCCCTTTCACAGAAAATATCAGTATGTTATTCACCATACAAGATAACTAATCAATTTAACTCGAAACCATTATGA
>NZ_RCWC01000036.1:26456-61862 GCF_018448935.1 Photorhabdus noenieputensis
AAAAAATCAGGCTTGCTGTCATGAAGAGTTACCTTTCATCCTGAACAATGGCGTTTCCCTTTCACAGAAAATATCAGTATGTTATTCACCATACAAGATAACTAATCAATTTAACTCGAAACCATTATGACTGATATCTTTCGTCCTCTAACCGGAGCCAGTAATCCGCATTTGCAGACACTACTCCCACTGCTGCTGACTAACACTTCCTCTTACCGATATAAAAAGTCTTTCACTTCTGAATGAGTGCGCCCGATAGGGCGCACATAAAAAGCTACTCACAAGACCCAGATTTAGTCCCGAGTAAGCTAGCAAACCTTACTAAGAAGATGCTCAATAAGCTGTAATAGTTATGAAGGGATCCCATTTACCGTACCCCACTGGTTTCATAGTATTATCATATACCGTGAAGTCAAAGGTATATTGGAGTTTAATTGCTTCAGATTCAGGTCTATCTATAACAGAACATTCCCAATAATGATTTTGAACCCTCGGTCCAGGTATTACTTGTAGTGGGTCTATACTTTTCAGAAAAGGAATATATTTAAAGCCAGGTATTAATTGAGCAGGAGTAAGATATTTGCTTAGATCTGCGCTGGGAGAAAAATAACACAAAACAATAGAATAATTAGCATCAGCAGATAGAGTAACTTCACGCCAGCGAATAACATCACCTATTCCGGCAGCAATATTCAGTTCACTTCCCCCTTGATCAGATATAACTACTCCATCGTAGGTCATCATATGAATACATTGCTGATCAATTAGATTATATCTATCCTTAACCTTACTAAGGGAGCTCAACATACGCTCTACATCAACAGCAACCAATATATCAGTAATTCTTTGTGACATAGCAATATCCTCACTAAATTAATATAAAACGCGTATAATATATAACTAGCAAAAGAATACAGCACAAAGTAAACTTCTAAGCCGCATATAAATCTTAGTACAATTAATGAAAATGACAAGAAGATTTTTGTGATAGTTAAAAACCCCCGCTTAAAGAACATCACGGATATGCTATATTTATTAAATCTACACATTGAAATATATAGCATTTATAGAGATGTTTAGTTCAATCAATAAAACCATAAACTTAACGAAATTACATCTCCTTCAAGCAATAATATTATTCCACGCTGATATTATCAGAACTAAAGTAATTTATTAAATATAAGCTATTTTTAAAGACTATATTCGCCGAAAGTAATTCATCCCACTATTAGGTTTTTCCTCTACATAGATAGCACCAATAAGGGCCAACCTATAATCCCGACTCTCCCATTAGCGAGTAATTCATTTTTACCAGAAATGTTCAAGACATCGGCTTGTGTTCATTCCTGAACGCCTGATGAAGTCAGCAACATGTTGTTTGGACCCGGGGTAATGGCAGAAATGAACAAAAAAGTCGTCAATGCAAAAATCAGGCTTGCTGTCATGAAGAGTTACCTTTCATCCTGAACAATGGCGTTTCCCTTTCACAGAAAATATCAGTATGTTATTCACCATACAAGATAACTAATCAATTTAACTCGAAACCATTATGACTGATATCTTTCGTCCTCTAACCGGAGCCAGTAATCCGCATTTGCAGACACTACTCCCGCGTCTGGTGCGGCGGTATCCTGAACTGCAACCATATTGGCAACGACTTAATTTACCGGATAACGATTTTGTTGATCTGGCGTGGAGTGAAGATCCTGCCACCGCAGCACATAAACCACGGCTGATCCTGTTTCATGGTCTGGAAGGCAGTTTCCACAGCCCTTATGCCCACGGTTTGCTTCATATCTGCCGGGAAAAAGGCTGGCTTGGGGTTGTCATGCATTTCCGCGGATGCAGTGGTGAGCCGAACCGCCAAAAGCGTCTCTATCATTCTGGCGAAACAAGCGATGCCCGTTATTTTCTGAGCTGGTTAAAACAGACCTACGGTGATGCACCCACCTCAGCCGTAGGTTATTCAGTCGGCGGTAATATGCTGGCCTGCTATCTGGCAGAAGAAAAAACAGACGCCCAGATCAGTGCTGCCGTCATTGTTTCCGCCCCTTTGATGCTGGAAGCCTGTTCTCTTCGGATAGAAAAAGGATTTTCTCAGGTTTATGAACGCTATTTACTTAATAGCCTGAAACGTAATGCCACCCGTAAATTGTTACGCTACCCCGGTTTACTCCCCATCAATCTGTCTCAGGTAAAAAGATTGAAACATATTCGAGAATTTGATGAAATTGTAACCGCAAAAATCCACGGCTTTAAAAATGCAGCGGACTACTACCGCCAGTGCAGTGCTCTGCCGCGTCTGCCTGATATTACTGTGCCACTGCTGATTATTCATGCTAAAGACGATCCTTTTATGGCACCGGAAGTTGTCCCTGATCTCAAAATGTTACCCAAGAATATTGAATACCAAATGACAGAATACGGTGGACATGTCGGCTTTGTCAGTGGTTCGTTGAAGAAACCACAAATGTGGCTGGAACAACGTATCCCAAGCTGGCTGTCATCCTATCTGGAGCAACCACAATGATTATTCCGTGGCAACAACTGGAACCAGAAACTCTGCTAAATTTGATCGAGAGCTTTGTCCTGCGGGAAGGCACTGATTATGGCGAAGATGAAAAATCGCTGGAGCAGAAGGTCGCCGACATTCGCCGTCAGTTGGAACGGGGAGATGTTATGCTAGTGTGGTCTGAACTGCATGAGAGCATCAATATTGTGCCAAAAGAAATGTTCCATTCTTAACATTATGGAGTTTACTGAATGTCTGTCAAACACCCGATTATTGCAATTACCGGCTCCAGCGGTGCCGGAACCACCACCACCAGTTTAGCTTTCCGTAAGATTTTCCAGCAACTTAACATCAGTGCAGCACAGATAGAGGGAGATAGTTTCCACCGTTACACCCGTCCCGAAATGGATGCCGCAATCCGTAAAGCCAAAGAGCAAGGCAGGCATATCAGTTATTTTGGGCCGGAAGCCAATGATTTTGGCATGCTGGAAAAAACCATGATTGACTATGGTGAAACCGGTGAAGGCCGCCGTCGGAAGTACCTTCATACTTATGACGATGCCGTCCCTTACAACCAGCTCCCCGGTACCTTTACGCCGTGGGAATCTCTACCCAAGCAGACCGATGTGCTGTTTTATGAAGGTTTGCACGGCGGTGTTGTTACACCACAACATAACGTTGCCAGTCATGTTGATCTGCTGGTGGGAGTTGTACCGATTGTCAACCTTGAATGGATACAGAAACTTATCCGCGATACCGGAGAACGAGGGCACTCACAAGAAGCCGTGATGGATTCCGTCGTGCGTTCTATGGATGATTATATCAACTACATTACGCCACAATTCTCGCGAACACATATCAACTTCCAACGTGTCCCCACCGTTGATACATCCAATCCATTTTCAGCTAAAGCCATCCCATCATTGGATGAAAGTTTCATTGTCATCCGCTTCCGTGATCTGACTCAAATTGATTTCCCATACTTGTTAGCAATGTTACAAGGCTCATTTGTTTCAAGCATTAATACCATCGTGGTCCCCGGCGGAAAAATGGGATTAGCAATGGAATTAATTATGACGCCATTGGTACAGCGATTGCTGGAAGGGGAAAAAATTTGTTAATCAGCGCCTGAGGTAAATTTAGAAAATTCGGCAGTTAAAATTTACGTCTTATATTATTCAGTTAAGAAAACAGGTAACTGAAATATTAGTTACCTGTTGTTATTTTTGAATCAAGAAATAATTTCTCAATCTATATCTTTAATTTCAAAACTGTGGGTAATTTCAACTGATTTCCCTAACATCAATGAAACAGAGCAATATTTTTCCGCGGACAGCATGACGGCACGCTCAACCGCTTTATCTGTTAAATCCTTACCTGTAACAATAAAATGCAGATTAATATGGGTAAACAAGCGTGGAGCCTCTTCACGACGGCGGGAAGTTAATTTTACTTCACAATCTCTTATGTCGTACCTGCCTTTCTGCAAAATAGAAACTACATCAATCGTACTGCAACCACCGGCTGCCATTAATACCATTTCCATCGGACTCGGTGCCTTATCGCCAGCATTGCCATCCATCATGATCTGATGACCGGAAGATGACTCCCCCAAAAGAGACAATCCTTCAACCCATTTTACCCGCGCTTGCATAAATACCTCTTAAGTCGTTCTTTGCATCCAAGCCTACTCTTTCAGTATTAAACTGGCAATCTAATGAGCAGTTTATTATGCTGAAACAATACAAGACAAGACAGAAGCCTTTTCCTGTGTTAAAAACAGAAGCGAGCCAGGTATATATAGGTTAAGATCAATACGTAAGGTTCAAATTTCAGATAACCTATATAAAACCCTTATCTGTCAGTTTTTCAACAAACTAATATGTTAAGCTAGTGTCTTTATAAGCCAGCCTGACGAGAAACTTTTAGATTCTCGTGTTATTTAGGCAGCGATAACAACAGAGGATGAAACGAATGGTTCTCGGCAAGCCACAAACAGACCCCACTCTTGAATGGTTTTTGTCACACTGCCATATTCATAAATATCCATCTAAAAGTACGCTTATTCATCAAGGCGAGAAAGCAGAGACGCTTTACTACATCGTAAAAGGCTCTGTTGCGGTTTTGATTAAAGATGAAGAAGGCAAAGAGATGATCCTCTCCTATTTAAATCAGGGAGATTTCATTGGTGAACTTGGATTATTTGAAGAGGGGCAAGAGCGTACAGCTTGGGTACGGGCCAAAAGCGCCTGTGAAGTGGCTGAAATCTCCTATAAAAAATTCCGTCAACTGATTCAGGTAAACCCGGATATTTTGATGCGTTTATCTGCCCAAATGGCAAACCGTTTGCAAACAACTTCTGAGAAAGTCGGTAATCTGGCTTTTCTGGATGTTACCGGCCGGATTGCCCAAACTTTATTGAATCTGGCGAAACAACCAGATGCAATGACCCACCCAGACGGAATGCAAATCAAAATCACGCGTCAGGAAATCGGTCAGATTGTTGGCTGTTCCCGCGAAACAGTTGGTCGTATTCTGAAAATGTTAGAAGATCAAAACTTGATCTCCGCACACGGTAAAACTATTGTTGTTTACGGTACACGTTAACGCTTGATTAATCAGCGCATAATCCTGCGCTGATTTCTCTTGTGCTTAATTACACCAACTGGCTAATTGCCTGCTCCAACCGTTCCATACCCTGAGCAATCTCTTCTTCACTGATAATCAACGAAGGCGTGAAACGCAGTACATCACCACCCGCACTCAACAGCATTAAGCCATTTTCAGCCGCCAGTTGCAGAATATCTTTATCTTTTCCCTGATACGGCGCTTTAAGTTCCGCACCAATCAACAGACCCTTTCCTCGGATTTCACCAAATATCGAATATTTCTGATTGATATCATTCAGAAAATTCACCATCAAATTATGGCGTTTTTCAACTCCCTCCAGAACCGTTGGTGTATTAATAATATCAAAAGCAGCATTTGCAACTGCACAAGCCAACGGATTACCGCCATAAGTTGTACCGTGAGTTCCCGGTACCATCGCGGAAGCAATATTCTCTGTTGTCAGCATAGCGCTGATAGGGAAGCCATTTCCCAATGCTTTTGCCGTGGTAATGATGTCCGGAGTAACATCATAATGCATATAAGAAAATAGCTTACCGGTACGTCCCATCCCACTTTGCACTTCATCAAACACCAACAACACCTGATGCTTATCGCAAAGCTCACGCAACCCACGAATAAATGCCAGCGCTGCCGGCGTGACTCCCCCTTCTCCCTGAACAGGCTCCAATACAACAGCACAAGTATGGTCATCTATGACGGCCTTCACTGCATCTAAATCATTAAAAGGCACATGAATAATATCCGCGGGTTTTGGCCCAAAACCATCAGCATATTTTGGTTGACCACCCACGGAGACAGTAAATAGGGTGCGACCATGAAAACCCTGATGAAATGCGATAATTTTGGTTTTATAGGGACTGTGACGAGTAATTGCATAGTGGCGAGCCAGCTTAAATGCCGCTTCATTCGCTTCCGCTCCTGAGTTGGCAAAAAATACCCGCTCAGCAAAAGTCGCATCAATCAGTTTCTGCGCCAGAATCAAAGCCGGTTCATTAGTAAAAATATTACTGATATGCCAAAGTTTCTCCCCTTGTTGCTTCAAAACATCCACTAACGCAGGATGACAATGGCCCAAAGCTACAACAGCAATACCACCCGCAAAATCAATATACTCTTTCCCTTGCTGATCCCATACACGACTACCTTGCCCTCTCACCGGAATAAACTGCGCCGGTGAATAAATTGGCAACATAACTTGATCGTATGTGTTTCTATCTACTGCGGTATGCCCCTTCATTTTCCCACCCGTTTTTTATATATACACCATTCAGAAGTGAAATTATAATCACTGAATATGCATAAAAAATCAAAGATGGGCAAATGAAAAAGATGGATAAATGAAGAAATTATCGGTATCTGGTTAATATCTCAGAAAGTTGCTCAGTAACTGGTGACCTTGTTCACTGAGAATACTTTCAGGATGGAACTGCACCCCTTCCAGCGGTAAAGTGCGATGACGAATGCCCATAATTTCATCGACATTGCCATTATGCTGGCTCCATGCGGTGACTTCAAATGAGGCTGGTAATGTCTCCGCGGCAATCACCAATGAATGGTAACGAGTCGCCGTTAATGGCCGGTTAAGCCCTTTGAACACACCTTGCTGATTATGGTGAATAGCAGAAGTTTTTCCATGCATCACTTCCCTGGCTTTTACCACGCTGGCACCAAACGCCTGCCCAATTGCCTGATGTCCAAGACAAACACCAAGAATCGGCAATTTATCCGAAAAATGAGAAATCACAGCCAGAGAAATTCCTGCTTCATTTGGGGTACAAGGGCCTGGGGAAATCACCAGATGAGTAGGCATCAATCTCTCAATATCTTCAAGTTGCAGTTCATCATTGCGCTTAACTAAAACATCTGTACCCAATTCACAAAAATATTGATATAAGTTATATGTAAAAGAATCATAGTTATCTATTATTAGTAACATAGGAGTCTATCCTACTCATTTTTATCGCTGTATTTGTTGCCCTGCCACTCCTGCAATTTGTTTATCCTGCACAACTGGCTCCAGGTAAAACAGCCTCGCGACAACGGGGCGGCTATCATAGCACATCAATATTTGTAGCATAGTACAACAAAATCAATGGCTGTTTTTTTCTCAATCAACTTACTCTCATACCCTACAAAACATATGCTCTATTTTGATATTCAATAAGTAAAGGTAATTGTTATGAAGACAAAACTGATTATAGCATCTCTTTTTTTGCTGTCCTTCTCCACGCTGGCTGTGACTAAAGCTGCCAACATTTTCTTCCCGGAAAAAGGTGTGGTTTGTGATAAAAAAGGAAAATATTGCTCTGATCAACAAGGGCTATCGCTAAAATTAACCGAAAGGTATTTAGGGAAAAAAGCGGTAGAACGCCTGAAAAAAGAGTTTGGTGATGGGAAAGATATTGACTTTTCATCTTACACTTTAAGTAATGGGGTACACTGTGAGAGTAAAGAGAAAAAATGTTACAAAGACAGATATTATCCACGAACCGAAGTAAATAAAGAATTTACCCAAAAGATGTATGAATAACGGCGAAACTGGCCTTCATTTAATGCAGGCCAGTTTGTTAATCTGATGAGAGTTAACCGGAAGACCAGAAACTGCCACAGCCAAAGTGAGAGAAAAAAATTAAGGAATAATCTCCGCCGACAGAATAGCAACCGGTTTAACCGGTACATTCTGATATGGACCAACGTTTTCCGTTTTGACTTGAGAAATTTTATCCACAACATCCATGCCTTTTACGACCTTACCAAATACTGCATAACCAAAGTCACGCTGGCCATGATCAAGGAAAGCATTGTCTGCCACATTAATAAAAAATTGGCTGGTAGCACTGTCTTTATCGGCGGTACGTGCCATAGAGATAGTTCCGCGTAAATTGCGCAGCCCATTATCTGCCTCATTTTTAATAGCGGCTTTAGTCGCTTTCTGCTGCAAATCTTTGGTAAAACCGCCACCCTGTACCATAAATCCAGGGATTACCCGATGGAAGATTGTATTGTTGTAATAACCCTCATTAACGTATTCAATAAAGTTCTTCGTTGTAATTGGCGCTTTCTGGTTATTTAATTCTAGTTCAATATTCCCCTCCGTTGTTGTCAGCTTCACATGGGTTTCCCCCACAGCCAAAGCCAGAGGTGCCATTGCGCTCAGAGAAGATGCAGTTACAAGTGCTACTAAAATACGTTTAAACATTCTGGGTTCCTATATTATTAAGGTCAACAACACAAACTGAATCAATTCTAATAATCTCTTCAACATCGTGCTCAATATTTACCTACATTTACGCTATCAATCGACGGGGGCTTTGAAGAAAAATTCATCCTTTCAATAATAGGTTAGATTTTATTTCACAAACCGGATCATCATCGATAACAAAATAGCAAGCTCAGTTCAACCCATCAGCAATATGTCATTATTTTTAATCCTGTCAACCAACAGTGGCTATCGGTATAATCTCCTTTGCCATATATTCAGTGCATTTCTCAGGGAGATAATCATTTTGACCATCAAAAACCACAACTATCATATGACCCGTTTTATCACGAGTGCACCTGATATTCGCCATCTGCCTCAAGATATGGGCATTGAAGTCGCGTTTGCCGGTCGCTCAAATGCAGGTAAATCTAGCGCTCTGAATGCTCTGACGAAACAGAAAAGCCTTGCCCGTACCAGTAAAACCCCTGGCCGAACGCAACTCATCAATTTATTCGAAGTAGAAGAAGGTATTCGCCTGGTTGACTTACCGGGTTATGGTTATGCCGAAGTACCAGAAGAGATGAAACGCAAATGGCAAAAAGCATTGGGTGAATATCTGCAAAAACGTGAATGCCTGATTGGACTGATCGTGCTGATGGATATCCGTCACCCATTGAAAGATCTTGATCAGCAAATGATCCAATGGGCAGTCGCAATGCAAGTACCGGTTATGGTGTTGTTGACTAAAGCCGACAAACTGGCATCTGGTGCCCGTAAAAGTCAACTAAATAAGGTCCGTGACGCCCTGCTCGCGCTTAATGGGGATATTCAAGTGGAATATTTCTCGGCCCCGAAAAAAATCGGTATTGATAAACTACAACAGAAACTGGATATATGGTTCAGCCAGAAAACCGTTCAAGTTGAAAACCATAGTTAATCCATCCTTTCTTTATACTTTTACGTATTAAATTCAGATGAAAAAAATGCCCCAGTCAAAATTGACTGGGGCAGCTAATATTCAGCTAAATCCGATTACGTGAAGTAAAAGGTCTGAAAGATAGAACATCTTACCTCTGTACCCTACGCCAATAACTCTACCCTATTTTATTTATTAGAAAAAGCCTTTTTGTAATTTATTTTCAGAAATGATCTCGATTCAGCCGGGGAGTTTGCTCATTTTGACGCCATGAAATGTAGTTTAATTACATATTTATGCGATCTGGATCTACATATGCATTACATGGACAACAGATCAGTACTAATGAGTACAAAAAATATTACATTAGTTATGTTGACTTTACAGCAACACATGAACTTAAAACCGCCCAGTAACCGTTTCACATTACACTTATCTACCTCCAGGTTAGTAATATTGCTAAATGGAAAAACAAAAATTGCTCTGTTTCATCCACTATATCTTCCCAGCCGGAAGATTAAGGAAACACGAAGAATTAGAATATAATTTGATTTTTTTCAAAAACTTAAATAAATACCAAACATAATATCACAGCTCATGAAAGCCTTGTTTTGCAAAAATATATCAGCCATATAATCATCTGATAGCTTTTTCTTATACACTTGCCCACATTAATCAATTAATATTACTTAATTAAAACAACAATATAACTTACCCACAATGGATAGGTTTCATGGCACAGACTCCCTGTGGGCAAAGGTAAATCCGATATAACCTTATCAGGAGAATGTAATGAACCAACCCAATAATTTCTCGCCAGATATAAATACTGACGATAGTTTTATTAAACAATACTGTAAATCTGCAAGATATAGTAATTACAGTAATAATGATCATTATAGCCATACGGGTAAATAGCAAGAGAGTGGCTTGGGGAGGCGGTGACACCAGAGCACATGGTGACTATGATTAGCAGAGCTATTAAACATTGCTGTTTATTGTAAACAATTCAAAAAAGGCTGAGCCAAATAACAGCTCAGCCATCACTGTTAATTCAAAATATCAATGCGCCTGATCCCAATTGTCACCGATACCTACATCTACTTTCAGTGGAACATCAAGCACCATACTCTTCTCCATCAATTCACGAATTTTCTGTTCTGCATATTCAAGTTCTGATTCATGAACCTCAAATACCAGCTCATCGTGAACCTGCATAATCATACGAACTTTCGGTTCTTCACTGACAATCCAATCATCCACCGCAATCATCGCTTTTTTGATGATATCCGCCGCAGTTCCCTGCATTGGCGCGTTAATAGCTTCACGTTCTGCTGCCTTACGGCGCATGGCATTACGAGATTTGATATCTGACAGATAAAGACGACGACCATCCAGCGTTTCAACGTAACCCTGCTCTTCCGCTTGCTTACGAGTACGCTCCATATACGCCAATACCCCCGGATAGCGCTCAAAATAGAGATCCATATAGCGTTGAGCTTCACCGCGAGGAATCCCTAACTGACGGGAAAGACCAAATGCACTCATACCATAGATCAAACCAAAGTTAATCGCTTTGGCACTACGGCGCTGCTCACTGGTTACCTGTTCCAGTGGCACACCAAAGACTTCCGCCGCCGTTGCCCGGTGAATGTCTTGCCCTTCAGCAAAAGCCTTCAACAATCCTTGATCCTGAGATAAATGAGCCATTATCCGCAACTCAATCTGAGAATAGTCAGCAGCCATAATCCGGTAACTTTCAGGAGCCACAAATGCCTGACGAATGCGGCGGCCCTCTTCATTACGGACAGGGATATTTTGCAAATTAGGATCACGTGAAGAGAGACGCCCGGTTGCCGTTACCGCTTGGTGATAGGAAGTATGCACCCGTTTGGTCAGCGGATGGACCATCTGTGGTAATTTATCGGTGTAAGTGGATTTCAATTTTGCCAACCCACGATGCTCTAAGATCACTTTCGGCAATGCATGGGTATCTGCCAACTCTTCCAGTACCTCTTCATTGGTGGATGGCGCACCATTTGGCGTTTTCTTTACCACCGGCAATTGCAATTTTTCAAACAATATCGTCTGTAATTGTTTTGGCGAAGCCAGATTGAAAACCTCACCTGCCAATTCATGTGCTTCTTTTTCCAACTCATCCAGACGGGCAGTAATCTCTTTTGAATGCTCAGCTAAAATATTTGCATCAATGAGTACGCCTGTACGTTCCATACGGGAAAGCACCATGACCAATGGCATTTCTGTATTCAGGAATACCTTTTCTAGCGTCGGTACTTTTTCCAATTGCGGCCACATAGCCTGATGCAGCAATAAAGTAACATCTGCATCTTCTGCGGCGTACATTGCGGCCTGTTCCACCGGGATCTGATTAAAAGTGAGCTGATTTTTACCTTTACCAGCAATCTCTTCAAACGTCGTGGTCTTATGATTCAAATGACGTTCAGCCAAGCTATCCATATCATGCCGACCCATGCCTGCAACGCTATTCAGTACGTAAGATTCCAGCATGGTATCGTAAGCAATGCCTTGCAGTTCAATGCCGTAACGCGCCAACACGCCACGATCAAACTTAATATTCTGACCAATTTTCAGCAGGTTACTATCTTCAAGTAGCGGTTTTAATGCAGACAACACAACTTCTCTGTCAAGTTGTTCTGGTGCCCCCAGATAGTCATGGCCTAGAGGTAGATAAGCCGCATCGCCGGCAGAAATCGCGAATGACACTCCCACCAGATTAGCAGTCAAAGTATCAAGGCTGTCAGTTTCAGTATCAAAAGCAAAAACCGGTGCTTTTTTCAGTTTCTCAATCCACTCATCAAAGCGTTGCTGATCAAGAATAGTCTGATAATTATCAGAAGAGAGTGTGGCCGCAACAGATTTATCTTCCGTCGGAGATGATTCATCATTGCCAGTGGATACCGGTTTTTTGCCTTTCTCTGCCAGCCAATCGCCGTTTGCCACATCACTTAACCAGCGTTTAAACTCATAACGAGAAAACAACTGATGCAGTTTCTCCGTATCAAGCTCTTTGACTGACAAAGCGACGCAGGTTTTATCCAACTCAACATCGGTTTTGATAGTTGCCAGTTGATAGGAGAGATAAGCGACATCTTTATGCTGCACCATCTTATCCGCCAGCGTTTTCGCCCCTCGGAAACTGAGCCCGGCAATTTTATCCAGATTGGCAAAGATAGCATCCATACCACCAATCCCTTGCAGTAATCCCAGTGCGGTTTTTTCTCCCACCCCAGGTACGCCAGGAATATTGTCAGAAGAGTCTCCCATTAATGCCAGAAAATCGATAATCAGCTCTGGCGGCACACCATACTTTTCAACGACTTCTTCCGGCCCCAAAATGGTGTTATTCATGGTATTGATAAGCGTGATATTTGGCGTTACCAGTTGCGCCATATCTTTATCGCCAGTGCTGATAAGTACCGCACGCCCCTCTTTTTCTGCCTGTAACGCCAAAGTCCCGATAACATCATCAGCTTCTACTCCTGGTACCACCAGCAATGGTAATCCCATAGCTTCGACCATCTGATGTAGCGGTTCTATTTGAGTACGCAGATCATCCGGCATAGGAGGACGATGAGACTTATACTCAGCGAACAATTCATCACGAAAAGTTTTGCCTTTAGCATCAAATACCACCGCTACATGGCTTGGTTTGTACTGCATTATCAAGCTGCGTAGCATATTCAATACACCATACATAGCTCCGGTCGGCTCCCCTGCGCTATTTGTCAGCGGAGGGAAAGCATGATAAGCACGATAAAGGTATGAGGAGCCATCAACCAAAATCAGGGGATTGTCTGCTATCTGAGCCATAAATCTTCTTCATTATCTGTATTTGTTACGGGTGTGATAAGGAAATAGGATGCCACAGCAAGAAGTAGGAAACGAATTTTATGTGAATTTTCTTTACTGAAACCCGATTCAGATATTCACATCCTGCTATAAATTCTGTGGATAACTTTGTGTATAGATATTACAAGTTTTATTCAGGTATTGATCGCTGATAAAAAAAACTTATCAACCCTAGGTAAAAAATCAATGACTTATAATCTTAGTCATAAAACTGTCATATTGCCTTATAGATCACAGAGTTGTGGATATAACCAAAGTTTGTTTTACAAAAAAGTCTTTCTGACACGCAAGTCTTTCTGACACATATTGTGCCAAAGGTTCTCACTCCGGCACATGCTTACGTGATTCTATTTCAGAGCCATCAACATTACTTCTGATTTAACAGGAAGTTAACAACGTCTGAATAGGATTTCGCATAGTTATCAGCAGAAGTGGCATCAATACCGTCATTTTTCACCATATACTTGCCATTAACAAACATTGCCGGTACACCTCGCAGTTGCAAATCCTGAGCGGCTTTTTGCTGCTTAACAACTAAGGATTTCACCACAAAACTGCTCATGGCAGCATCATAATCCTCAGCCGTCACCCCGGCTTTGATAAAGGCATTGCGAATATCATTCGGAGTCTTAATAACCAGTGTTTTCTGAATACCCTCAAACAGCACCGGAGTCACTTTGTCTTCAACACCCATTGCCATTGCCGCAGCCCAAGCCGTCGTCAATTCTTTACCCAGCGGCCCTAAAAAATCCACATGATAACGGACAAGTTTTGTCCCTTCCGGTAAATGCTGTTTTACCGTCTGAGGAACTTTAAAAATCTCTTCAAACTGATAACAGTGGGGGCAATAGAAAGAGAAGAATTCTAACACCGGTGGTTGATCCGCCACCGGCGGCTTCAATTCAGTATATTGTTTTCCTTCGGTAAAATTGGCGGCAGATGCGCTAAATGCCATCACCACTCCGACTAAAGCTAACCACAACTTCTTCATAACTATCTCCATGATAAACATTAATACATCGGGTTAAGCTGCAAAGGTGATTCCTGTAACAGCTTAATCTGTTCAGAAAAAAGTGACGTCTGTTTTAACCAAAAATCGGTATCTGTCATCCAAGGAAACGCCTTGGGAAAAGCAGGATCCTGCCAACGTCGGGCAACCCATGCCAAATAATAGATCATCCGCATAGCACGCAATGGCTCTATTAATGACAACTCCTTCGGATCAAAATCTGCAAATTCACTATAGGCTTCCAACAGTGTATCTAGCTGCAATAGTTGTTCCTGACGCGAGCCATGAAGCAGCATCCATAAATCCTGAATTGCCGGACCGTTACGAGCATCATCAAGGTCAACAAACCAAGCTTCGTCACGCCACAAGATATTACCCGGATGACAGTCACCATGAAGCCTCAATATTTGCCAATCATCGCGCCAATTTGATGCTACGGCATTTATCAAATCATCCAATACTGCCAAAAATTGCCTTTTCTGTCCCTCGGGAACCAACTCACATGCAGCCAAATACTGTCGTGGCTGATGCAGATACTCATTTAACCCGATAGTTGGACGAGAAGTGAATTTTTGCCGACAGCCAATCTGATGAATTCTCCCTAGCAAACGCCCTACATCCTCTAACTGAAAGAGATTATCGGATTCATACTGACGCCCTCCAATGCTTGGGAAAACGGCAAAAAAGAAATCCTTAAAGGTCAGCAAAGTTTGTTTATTAAATACCAAAGGCACCGCAACAGGTAAATCAGCCTGTTGTAACGCCAAAGCAAAATCGTGCTCCTCCTGAATCTGCTGCTGGTCCCAACGTAGTGGCCGGTAAAATTTCACAACATAACGTTTACGATCTTCATCTATAAACTGATAAACACGGTTTTCATAACTGTTTAGCTCTGTCAGCCCGGAATCGACATACAGCCCGGTCTGCACCAATGCATCCATAATCAAATCCGGTGTTAACTCCCGGAAATTAAAAGCAGACTGGTTTGTTAGCACATTCTATTCTCTTGATTAATCTGTAATAACGCCACGGCATGCAATAGCGCAGTTTGAAAATCCACTTGGTGAACCTTTCTCAGCTATTAGTCAATGCAGATAAATGGCATTTCATACCGAACCCCTTACCAATAAAGCCTATACAAATTAACAGGGATGACCGCATAGAGAAAGGATTGCTCTGTCAATAAGCGTAAAGATGACCCTTTTATCAGCAAGTTATCCGGTGCTCCTATTTTAAAAACGCTTAGTTGAGCCCAAATAATCGAGCTAAAAGGAGTTATATTCAGTAATAACTACCTCAGTTGATAACTTGAACATTATGCAACCAAAAATAAGCGGTGTGATCCTTGCGGGAGGTCGCGCTACCCGCATGGGCGGCAATGATAAAGGGCTAATTTTCCTAAATAAAAAACCACTGTACCAACATATTGTGGATAAACTACTTCCACAAGTAGATGAATTAATCATCAACGCTAACCGCAATCCAGATATTTACCGACAAAGTGGTTATCAAATTGTTCCAGATTTAACACCAGACTTCTCTGGCCCCCTTTCAGGCATGCTGACAGCCCTAAAATCAGCTAGTCACGACTGGGTTATGTTTGTTCCTTGTGATGTACCAAATCTCCCTACTGATTTGGTCATTCGCTTATGGCAAGGAAAACAGCAAGCATTAGCAGCCTATGTAAATGATGGCAACCGAGCTCACCCTACCATCGCTTTACTACACCGCAGTCTTTTTTCTCAATTAGAAAATTATCTGGCTAACGGTGATCGCAAATTGATACTGTTTATGCATAAGATCAGAGCGATAGCTGTTCAGTTTGATGATAATCCTACTGCTTTTACTAATCTGAACACACCGGAAGATTGCCAACATTGGGAGAATACACAGGAGATCAAAAAATGAGTACCAAACCGCTGCCGCTACTAGGTATTACAGCCTATAGCGGAACAGGAAAAACTACACTTCTCAAACAAGTGATTCCACTATTACGTCAGCGGCAAATCCGGGTTGGCCTGATAAAACACACCCATCATGATATGGACGTAGATAAACCGGGCAAAGACAGTTATGAACTGCGCAAAGCCGGTGCAGAGCAAACTCTGGTCGCCAACCAACAACGCTGGGCATTAATGACAGAAACGCCAGATTTACAGGAATTAGATTTGAACTATCTTACCAGCCGTTTTGATCCAAATTCACTGGATCTGATTCTAGTGGAAGGTTTTAAAGATGAGCCAATCAACAAGATCGCTCTATACCGCAACACTCTTAACCACCGATTAAGCGATCTTCTTGATCAACATGTGATTGCTGTTGCCAGTGATGAAAAATTGGAAACTATTTTGCCACAATTGAATATCAATCAACCTGAACAGGTAGCTGATTTTATTGTCGAATGGCTGTATACGGAACGTTAAGTCACTTCCGCCTGTACTCAGCAATAGAAAACTTCCGAAACACAGGCACAAGATCAAAAACAACCATTGATAAGAGAAAGGCCGAATGAAATCGGCCTTTAGAAAAATGTTATCGATAGGGTTCAACAATATCACCGCATCGTTACAAACTCTTCCGCCGCAGTGGGATGAATTGCAACCGTGTTATCAAAGTCTTTCTTCGTTGCCCCCATCTTCAACGCAACAGCGAAACCTTGCAGCATTTCATCCATTCCGAAGCCGATGCCATGAATGCCAACAATTTTCTCTTCCGGCCCGACACATACCAATTTCATCCGGCACGGCTGGCGATGTTGAGTGACAGCAGTATACATCGCCGTAAAAGAAGATTGATAAGTTTTCACCTGCTCTTCACCAAATTGCGCTTTCGCCTGAGGTTCAGTCAGCCCCACAGTGCCAATAGGCGGATGGCTGAATACGACGGTTGGAATATTGGTGTAATCCAGATGCTCTTCTGGTTTATTATTAAACAAGCGCTCAGACAGACGACGACCTGCTGCAACCGCAACGGGAGTTAATTCTACTGCACCGGTGTTATCACCTACTGCATAAATACCTTTCACATTCGTGTTCTGGTATTCATCAACTCTGATGTAGCCTTTTTCATTCACCTCAACACCGGCTACAGACAGGTTCAGATTATCCGTTGCAGGTTCACGGCCAATAGCCCAGATTAAGGTATCAACGGTTTGTTGTTTGCCATTTTGCAGTTGCAAGGTCAGGCTACCATCCGCATTTTTACTTACTGATTTTGGTATCGACTCTGTATGCAAAGTAGGTCCTTCGGTATTGATAACTTCCAAGAGTGTTTCAACAATCATCGGATCAAAAGAGCGCAACGGTGCATGTTGACGCACAAATAGATGGGTTTCACTACCAAGTGCATGCAATACACCGGCAATTTCTACAGCAATATAGCCTGCGCCAACAACCGCAACCCGCTTTGGCATCTCTTCCAATGCAAAAAAACCATCAGAATCAATACCATACTCTGACCCTGGTATATCAGGCCGCCCGGGACGGCCACCTGTCGCAATAAGAATATGATCTGCGGTGATTTTTTCACCATTCACTTCAACAGTATGTGCATCAACAAAACGGGCAAACCCCTGGATCACATCAACTTTATTGTTACCCAATCCACGTCCATAAGACTGGTGGATACGATCGATATAAGCAGTACGACTGGCAATGAGTGTCTTCCAGTTAAAGCGGTTGATTGTCGTATCAAAGCCATAATCTGGCCCATATTGGTGGATAGATTCAGCAATTTGCGCCGCATGCCACATCACTTTCTTCGGCACACACCCCACATTGACACACGTTCCACCCAATGCTTTGGCTTCAATTAAGGCACATTTCTGCCCATACATAGCCGCACGGTTAATTGATGCTATGCCGCCACTGCCACCACCAATCGCTATATAGTCGTAATGTTTGCTCATCCGGATTGTTTCCATCTAATCAATTCAAGGGAGTTAATACCCAAAGCCTATTATGGCAAAAAATATCAAACAGTCGCGATGGTTCTGGCTCTCGCTGCCATTGTTAAAAGCTATTCTGGCACCACCCATTTAACCAAAGTGTGACCAGTTCCTTCCGGCACCAGAACCTGATGTAACCACGGCAACACCGATTTCATCTGCTGTTCCAGTTTCCAAGGTGGGTTAATCACTATCATGCCAGAGGCAGTCATACCTCGTTGATCGCTATCAGGCCGGACAGCCAACTCAATTTGTAGAATACGGCGAATGCCCGTTGCTTCCAGCTCTTTAACCAGTCGTTTGATCTGCTGGCGTAATACCACTGGATACCACAGCGCATAAACACCGGTTGCAAAACGCTTATAACCTTCCTGAATTGCCTGTACAACCGCCTGATAATCCGATTTCAGTTCATAAGGTGGATCAATAAGAATGAACCCACGGCGACTCAGCGGTGGCAATTGTGATTTTAATTGCTGATAACCATCTTCACGCACAACTCTGGCGCGGTTATCGCGGGAAAATTCATTACGTAATAAAGGAAAATCGCTCGGATGCAGTTCTGTCAGATTGAACTTATCATTCTGCCGTAACAAATAGCGGGCAATTAAAGGCGATCCCGGATAGTAACGTAAGTTACCACTCTGATTCAGTGCAGCCACTGCACTCATATAAGCGTTCAATTCCTGCGGTAAATCCTCACGCTGCCAGACGCGGGCAATCCCTTCCAGATACTCACTGGTACGTTCAGCATGTTCACTGCTGAGTTGATAGCGACCCGCACCAGAATGCGTATCCAGATAGAGAAAAGGTTTTTCTTTTTCTTTAAGAGATTCAATGATTAAGCTTTGTACAGTGTGCTTGAGCACATCGGCATGATTACCAGCATGAAAACTGTGGCGATAACTGAGCATTAATTTCAGACCCCAGAGCAGAGAATAGGTTGATTGTCAGACGGAGTGCCTGACAACTAGAAACCCATCCCAGTAGATGAGACAGATAGTAAGGCTCTATTATAGCCCTATTAGTGATAAAAATGGCAGACTGCTGAACTTCCTCCTCTGCAAGCTCTGTTATATTAATTAAAATTTAGGATAAGTAGAAAATTATGTCCGAATGCAATGCAATATTTAAGCAAGTGATGCTATCTATATTTTCACTGATCATCATAAGTAATACTTACGAATAGCCAATAAGTAAAAGTTACGAATAGCCAATAAGTAAAAGTTACGAAATTAAAAAAGGCATTAAACGATCACTTAGATATACAAGCCCTTATGTTGATGTTTACCAAATCACTAATCAGAAACAGGGCTAAAAAATGTTAACGCCTACTATGAAAAAATAATCAAAAGGAAAGATAGCAAAAGTGATGCAAGAGTTATCTGAACAATTAAGCAATATCGTTAAATAATACGTGTAAAAAATTAATAAGGAAAGGAAGAAAAAAATCAAAAAAAGCTGAAAAAGTTGAAGACAGTTATTAAAAATCTTCAACTTAAAATAAAGAAAAATTAAGCTTTTCAGCCAATGAAGAGATATTTCATTGGCTGAATGATTATATTACCTATCAGGCAACAATAGGTGCACGCCAATCATCTGCGCCGGAAGTCCCTGCGGTTGTATGCTCCCAGTTAATCTTACGATAAGACAGAGAAACACGAACCAACTGAGTAAATTCAGCTTTTGTTGGGTCCTGGCAATGAGGCATATTGCAATCGATGTCGATAATAGTGGCATCTTCCAACTGCGTAGTGAAGAAATGCTCTTGTTTCCCTTCAACAGAAGTGCGATACCACTTCAGTACTACACTCGTCAGCATTTCACCCGAAGCCAATGCGTTATAAAGCAATGGAACAGATTTATTTAATGCAACTGTAAAACGGAATGGTTTATGAGCACGCTGACCTGAAGGCTGACCTGATTGAGGATCAGTTGGAACGGTGACGACATGATCAAATGCTTGAACCAGCATTTCATCTTCGTGGCCTTGAACATAAATATTACCCACTGATTCAGCAGTGAATGAACCCGCAGTAATATTACCCTGTGTTTTTCCTGTGATGGAAATATAACATGGAGTTGGCATAAAAATATCCTTTATAGAGATTGAGTCAACATTAAGGTAACGCTCATATTAATTTCAATAGTGATTATTTCCTCTTGGGAAAGATCACTTATAAATACACTGAACGCTGAAACGAATAATAAATACCAACCAGCTCGTTTCAAAATAAAATCTAAATTGCAAAATTATCACTCCATCACCAACAAATAAAAATATTATAATCAATGCCATTTTGAAAAATAACTTTACAATTTTATTAATTCACAGAATAATTAACTGTTCGCACTGATTTAATTTAAAAGCGGCATGACATATCTATATGAAATAAAACATTTTTAACAATTCCCACCTAAATTATATTTTGGGCAATTAAAAATTGAGAGCTGGATCAAAAAATTCAGATTATTCACTTAGTTAATAACCAAGTTGATATTTTCAATATGAAATTAACTCCAAGATGTAAACAAAAATACATTTAGAAATACTTTGTTACACAATGAAACAAAAAATCATCAAATTCTCATAAATACAAAAAAACAGATGTTAATCAATAACTATATGGAGTTCTTTAACCAATAAACAGCTTAAGAAAACACCTAATTGTAACTTATTGCCAAATATCATAAAATCATCAAAATGCCGAATAGGGGGGTATATCTACATATATTTTAGCTTTACAATAAAAAAACAAAATGCGAAACTCCACTTTACAAAGCATTCTATATTGATGCTACTGCTCGATGAGTAAGAATATTCTGAATTTCGTATTTATCTATATGCTCATAGAAAGTCAGCTTACTATCCAATTCAATGCAGTGAATCTCCCGTTTCTTAATCTGGGGGAATTTTATGTTCTCCGTCACATATAGGCAGGTATCAAGGGCAACTCTCTCATCAATATTGTTATCAGATAATTCCTAATTTCCTAATTGTATTACCCAAAGGATTTTAACATGAGTAAAAATAGTTCAGGTAGCGTAGCGCCAAAAGAAAGGATTAATATCAAATACGTTCCGAATACCGGTGATCAGGTAGCCGAAATTGAATTACCTCTCAACCTGCTTATCGTCGGTGACCTTAAAGGAACAAAAGAAGATATGCCAATTGAAGAACGGCAAGCTGTCTCTGTGCACAAAAATAACTTTAATGCCGTGATGAATGAAGCCAATATCAACCTCACTTTTAGTGTCCCCAATCGCCTCAAAGATAATAGCGGAGATGACCTGCCAATTAACCTAGAAATAAAATCACTCAATGATTTCTCACCCGATAACGTCGCGAAGAAAGTGCCTGAATTAAATAAACTTTTAGAGCTGCGTGAGGCACTTGTCGCACTAAAAGGGCCATTAGGAAATATTCCTGCGTTCCGCACCCGCTTACAGGAATTATTGGGTGATGAGAAAGTCCGTGAACAACTTCTAAAAGAGCTTGAAATCGTCAATCAAAAGTAATTGACTAAAAAGGAGTTTTTAACATGTCCTTGCATGAAGAGAGCAGTACAACATTAACCCCAGGGTCCACTACCTCTTTGCTTGACGAGATTATGTCTCAGGCAAGAATGACACCGGAAAATGATGGTTACCATATCGCGAAACAGGGTGTTGCCGCTTTTATCAGCAGTATTTTGGATACCGGTGCTAGCGAAGAACCTGTCAACAAGCTTGTCGTTGATAGAATGATTGTTGAGCTTGATAAGACACTCAGCACTCAAGTTGATGAAATTATGCATGCCAAAGCATTCCAAGAGCTGGAATCATCATGGCGTTCACTCAAATTGCTGGTTGATCGTACCGATTTCCGTGAAAACATCAAAATCAATATCATCCATGCGACCAAAGAAGAGTTACTGGAAGATTTCGAATTTTCGCCAGAAATCATCCAATCAGGCTTATACAAACATGTCTACTCAACAGGTTATGGTCAGTTTGGCGGCGAACCAGTTGCTGCGGTCATCGGTAACTATGCATTCAGCAGTAGCTCGCCTGATATCAAACTCATGCAATACGTCAGCGCGGTTGGTGCAATGGCGCACGCACCATTCCTCTCTTCTGTGGCACCTGATTTCTTTGGTATCAGTAGCTTTACCGAGTTGCCAGCGATTAAGGATCTGAAATCTGTCTTCGAAGGCCCGGCACACACCAAATGGCGTTCGCTGCGCGAATCGGAAGATTCACGTTACCTCGGTCTGACAGCACCGCGCTTCTTGCTGCGTCTACCTTATTCAACCGTCGAAAACCCAATTAAAAACTTTAACTATCAGGAAGATGTCAGCAAAGATCACGAACATTTCCTGTGGGGTAATACCGCTTATCTGCTGGCAACTTGTTTAACTGACAGCTTCGCCAAATATCGCTGGTGTCCGAACATTATCGGCCCACAAAGCGGGGGTACTGTTAGCGATCTACCGGTTCACCTGTTCGAAGCAATGGGACAGATCCAAGCCAAGATCCCGACAGAAGTTTTGGTTACCGATCGTCGTGAATTCGAATTGGCGGAAGAGGGCTTTATCACTCTGACGATGCGTAAAGGCAGTGACAACGCTGCATTCTTCTCTGCCAACTCAGTCCAGAAGCCAAAAGTTTTCCCAAATACTCGCGAAGGGAAAATGGCTGAAACCAACTACAAACTGGGTACTCAACTGCCCTATATGTTCATCATCAACCGCCTTGCACACTACATCAAAGTGTTACAGCGCGAGCAGATTGGTTCCTGGAAAGAGCGTCAGGATTTGGAACGTGAACTGAACACCTGGCTGAAACAGTACATTGCTGATCAGGAAAATCCACCAACGGATGTCCGTAGCCGTCGCCCTCTGCGTTCTGCCCAAATTCAGGTTTTGGATGTGGAAGGAGATCCAGGTTGGTATCAAGTGGCAATGCAAGTTCGCCCTCATTTTAAATATATGGGAGCCAGCTTTGAGTTGTCACTAGTAGGCCGTCTGGATAAGGAGTAATGAGTCATGGCTGCGCTGTACAGTTGGAATAGAGAAGGGTCTGCCAGCTTGTTCGAGCGTATTCAGGGGAAGAACTCCGGTTCTTCCCGCCAATCAAGAATGCGTGAACTGCTCAACTCCATAAAACGGCACCTGAATCATGTTCTTAATACTCATCCGGGTGCTTGTCAGAGTGCGGCTGATCTTGGCGTCATTGATCTCAATGACGCCACAACCACGGCAACTGACTTTAAACAGAGTATTGAGCAAGCAATAGTGCATTGCATCACAAATTATGAACCAAGAATATCGTCAGTCACTGTCAATGCAATCCACGATGATAGTGATCCGCTGTTGTTACGTTTTCACATCAGCGCCCAAGTATCCCTAGATGATATTCATGACGCTGTTGAATTTAACATTCAACTGGATAACAACCGGCGTTATTGCCTAGAGAGGACTCAATAAAATGTCACTTGAAAAATATTTTAGAGAGGAACTGGATTACCTTAGACAATTGGGGCGACAAGCCGCAATTGAACATCCTCACCTCGCCTCATTTTTGTCTGAACAAGGCTCTGACCCGGATGTTGAGCGTCTGCTAGAAGGATTTGCCTTTCTTACGGGTAATTTGCGGGCAAAAATTGATGATCAATTCCCTGAACTGACTCATGGATTGCTGCACATGCTATGGCCAAATTACCTGCGGCCAACGCCTAGCATGACCATTATCCAATATACGCCTAATGACAGTGCCATCACAAAAGCTACGCAAATTCAGCGTGGAACTCAAATCAAAAGCCGTCCACTGGCAGATGATAACGAAGATGATGAGGATGAAGATACTTACTTAAGCGATACCAATACTCAAAAAACAGGTCAAGGCAACCGCTGTACTTTCACTTTATGTCGCGATGTCTGGCTGTTTCCAATGTCCATCCGGGACATTTCTGTCAATAACAGTAACGAGCAAGGTGTCATCGGTCTAAATTTCACCTCAAAAACAGAGCTTACCTTACAGGAACTGCAACTTGATAAGCTGCGTTTTTATCTAAGCGGCGATGATTACAGCAGTACACAACTCTATTTCTGGCTTAGTTATTACCTTGAAGACGCAAAACTTGTCGTAGGCAATACCACGATTTCATTGCCGGATTTTGACTTCGTTCCAGTGGGTTTTAATCGGGAGGACGCCCTATTGCCTTACCCGAAAAATGCCTATATGGGTTATCGCGTCTTACAAGAGTATTTCTGTTTTTCCGAAGGTTTTTTGTTTTTCGATGTCACTGGCATCCCTAAATTACCGGCAGATCTTAAAACCACAGATTTCACGCTGAATCTCTATTTCTCAGAAGCTCTGCCACCAGAAATCAAAATCCGTCAAGATACTTTTCGGTTACATTGCGTTCCGGCAATCAATCTCTTCCCAATGGATGGTGAAGTTATTCAGCTAAATGGCAGCCAATCTGAATATCCATTAAGAGCGAATTATAGCCATCCTGATCGCTACGATATTTTCTCTATTGATAAAGTAGAAAGCTGGCTAGTCGGGCCTGATGGTAAACCTAAACTAAGCCGCGATGGTAGACGATCTTATGTGCCATTCGAAAGTTTTCACCATCAAATCGAACATGAAAGCGAACTCAATACTCGCTATTTCCGTATCAGAATCAAGGAATCCCCATTTCGCAAAGGGCTTGAGCATTACATCTCTTTTGTCCGTGGTGATGAATCTCAACTTCTATTAAGTGAGGAAAATGTCTCTATTCGGCTGACGTGCACCAATCGCGAACTGCCACTGCAACTCCGGGTAGGTGATATTGATTACCCTTTATCGGGAAACTCGTCATTTGCGACATTCCGCAACATAACCCGTCCATCCGTTCCACTCTATCCATTGATGAGCGGTGAGTATCACTGGTCGCTTATTTCCAATATGTCGCTGAACTATATGACATTATTGGACAAAGATGCACTAAAGGCGGTACTAAGAACTTACGATCTCCCCAGCCGATATAACCGGCAATCCTCACGCTCATCACAAAAACGGCTAGATGCAATTGAGCGGATTGAAACGAGGCAAATAGACCGACTATTTAAAGGTCTCCCGGTACGTGGTTCGGAATCAACATTGTATATCCGGCAACAGGCTTTCTGTTCTGAAGGAGAGCTCTATATGTTCTGCAACATACTGTCACGCTTTTTTGCCTTATATGCCAGCGTTAACTCCTTCCACATGTTGAAGGTGATCAATTTAGATAATCAGGAATGTTATCAATGGCCGGAACAAACAGGTCAACATGCGTTGATGTAACGAGTGAAAACTCGCCACAAAATCAGATATTAGATGTGTCAAGGTATAACTTTCATCAATTGGTCGAATTGTTCAACCAATTGGCGGTAGCGTGGGAAAAAACTGGGCAAACCAACCGTCCGGACCGTGAAGCAATTCAGTTTAAATCCAGCGCCAGCCTGGCTTTCCCAACCAGAGATATTGTCTCTGCGAAACGTTCTAAGGAGGGACGTTTCCAGGTGGAAGTCTCTTTTCTGGGGCTACATGGCAGCCAATCGCCTATGCCAGGTTATTACCTTGATTCATTGGCATGGGAAGACGCCCAAGATGAAAATCGACTGACTAACTTCCTTAATATCTTCAATCACAGCTCTATTGTCATGCTCCATCAGATCTGGCGGAAATACCGTTATTACATCTGTTTTGACAAAAACGGACAAGACGATTTTTCTCAGCGTATGTTTGCTTTGGTGGGACTTGGCAGTAATGTGAACCGTTCTCATTTAAATATCAACCATAGCAAAATGCTGGCCTATGCCGGCTTATTAGCCAGCCCCGGTCGATCACCGGAAGTGATATGCAGCTTGGTTTCACACTGTTTTGATCTACCGGATGTTACGGTACACGGCTGGCAAATCAGAAAAATCGCTATCGAGCCATCACAACAAAACCGTTTGGGTGGAATGCTGAAAATAAGGGGACAGAAACAAAAAGTTCAACAGTCTGTAATAGGAAAAAACTTTTTCCTCGGTTCATGGGTGAGAAGCTGTAATAGTAAATTTATTTTATGTATCAATAATCTCTCTCGTGAACACTTCTTGTCATTTCTCCCAGACGGCAAAAATTTCCTGCCATTGGTAATGTTTCTCTGTTTTGTCCTGCGTGATCAGATGGCTTGGGATCTGCGTCTTGGATTGGCCGAAAACCAAGCGGGCGGCATGGTACTTGGCACGAAATTAAACAATAACCTAGGGTGGACCAGCTTTCTTGGCGAGCCGGAAAAGAAACCCTTTATCACGATTTCAGTGAGTGGATAAAGACGATGGAAAAACAACAGCCAACTCTCTCATTACGAGTGATCAACAGCGATCAATTGGAAAGCGGCAAAGCGGCTAGCTGCCTATTCTCTACTCAAGGTGGCACAGTTGGCAGCAGTGAAAGCCATCTTTGGTCCGTTCAAGATCAACAAGGTAATATCAACCCATCACAATTTACTATCCAGTGGCGTGATGGCGCATTTTGCTTACAAATGATCACGGGTCCTCTGTTTGTGAATCAGTCCTCCCTGACTTCTGGCACCGGTTTCATTCGCCTGCAACAAGCGGATGAAATTACCATCGGTAAACTAGTGATCAAAAGTTATATCAGTTTTTCCGATGCAGATCGCATTGATCCCATGACGGTATCACCGGAATCACTGGTTTCCAGTTATAGCAATCCACTGGACGCTATGATGGAAAAAGATCCTGCTCAAGATTCCGCTTTCACTGATCATGGTTCTTTGGCCCCCACGATCAAACACGATTTCAGCCATGATCCACTCAAGGTTCTCGATAACGAAAATCTGACCACTCTGGACCAGACGTCAGTGAGTAACGAGGTAGACCAAAGCCTGCAACAAGACCACTACCGCACCCCATTATTTTTCTCTTCCCTCTCAGATAACAGAGGCAATGCTATGGATCAGGATTTTGTTGATTTACCCGGTATCTCTTCGCCTTTTAATGAACAGTATCAGGACATGGAACAGCAACATGTTGCTATCACGCCATTGATGCGAGGGTTGAACACACAATTGCCTTTGCATAACAGCCAACAAGCCAACGACTTTCTGGAAGAAGTGGGTAAGACCATGAAAGCAGCTATTGAAGGTTTACTAGTATTACAGCGTACACAGCATGGGCTGCGTGATAAACAATTGCGCCCTATTGAAGATAACCCATTACGGCTGAACATGGATTACAACACCACCATGCAAGTGATGTTTGCTGATCAAAAAAGCCCGGTACATCTTTCCGCTCCCTCTGCGGTCGCTGAAAGCCTGCACAACCTGCAATTGCACTATAAGGCTAACCGGATTGCGATCACTGCCGCCTTGAACACCATGCTGGATGCTTTTTCTCCGGAACATCTACTGAGTCGTTTTGCTCAATACCGCCGCAGCAATGAAACACAGGAAAAAGATGCAACCTGGGCATGGGAAATGTACACCAGTTACTACCGCGAACTGGCTTCCAGCCGCCAACAAGGGTTCGAAAAACTGTTCGGTGAAGTCTATGAACAAGCTTATGACCGCGCCCTGCGTCAAGGTTTAGAGGATAGCCAGTAATGAAGCGCTCCGGCGGTAATACCTCATGGTCCGGTAGTTATACCGTATGGTTTGTATTGCTGGCAGCGCTGATATTAAGCGGCTGTAGCAGTGCATGGCAGGCAACGAAGAAAGTCGGACAGGTAGTCTGGGACCCATCAACTCCAGTTGGTCAACCCGCGAATTTACCTTCCACCGTCGCGATCACTTTGCTGGCAGAACCTGATATTAACCCCAATAAAAATGGAGAAGCCACTCCGGTTGAAATGCATCTGCTCTATCTCAGTGAAGATTCCCGTCTACTTGCCGCTGATTATGACCAACTGGCGAGTGACAAGCTGGATAAAGCGCTGGGGAAAAATTATATCGACCATCAGGATTACACCTTATTGCCGGGGCAGTACAAACCACTGCCAGTCATCCCGCTGGAAAAAAATAGCCGTTACATCGGCGTTATCGTTCGCTATGCCGATATTAATCAATCCGAATGGAAAAAGGTCATCCGTGTGAAAGACACAGGACAGCAATACGACATTCTGGTGCATATCAGAGCGAACGAAGTTGAACTTAGAAAAGAGGAGCAATAGTTATGCCAGGTAAAAATCGGGTGATTTGGCGCGAAGGATTATTCATCAAGCCACAACACTTTCAGCAACAACAAAAACATAATGACTATCTAGCTCATAGCCGCCTGACGTCCTTAACCAGTTATAGTTATGGCTTCAGTTCTTTGACACTGGATAAAGACCTTCTCGCTCTAGGACGCATCGGTATCATCGAGGCCAGCGGTATTATGCCAGACGGCACAGTGTTCTCGATCCCTCATCAGGATGCCACTCCCCAACCGCTTGATATTGCGAATATTCACGAGAACAACAGTAAAGATATCTATCTGGCACTGCCAATAGCCAACGATATTCTTAATGAAGTTTCTCATTCAGAATCCAATCATGCAGGAGCTGTGCGCTACCGTGAACGAATGGAAGATATCCGTGACCTGCATACAGACGGCGGTGATATCTGCCAAGTCATGCTGGCACAACTGACGCCGATTCTGAAACAGGGTTCAGAAGATCTCAGCGCTTTTTCCGTACTACCGCTATGCCAGATAATAGAAAAGCTTCCTACCGGAACTATCATATTGGATGAGGATTTCGTACCAACCTGTACATCTATCAGCGTCTCCACTCAATTAAAAAATTATATGGATGAAGTGGATAGAGCAATGACAGAACGCGCTAGATCACTCGCTAACCGGATTGGCTCTCCCGGACAGCAAGGAGTCGCTGATGTTGCTGAATTTATGATGCTCCAACTGGTTAACCGAGTTCAACCGTGGTTTACCCACTATGCGGGACAAGCCATTCTGCATCCACAAGATTTTTTCACTCAATTGATCCAAACCTTTGGTGAACTGAGAACATTTACTCATGAATCCCGTCAGGTCGGCGATGTGCCGGTTTACAAACATGACGATCTGACTGCAACATTCAAGGAAGTCATGCTCATCATGCGCGAAGCAATGGGTGTTGTGCTAACCCCGAGAGCGATTCCGATTAAGCTACAAACTCAAGCAAATGGTATCCGGGTGGCGTACATCCATGATCGTAATGTCTTGACGAACGCGGAATTCATTCTGGCAATCCGCGCACAGGTTCCACATGATCAATTACTCCGCAAGTTTGCTCAACAGACTAAAGTTACATCGGCTGAAAGGATCCGCGAAATGGTCAGCATCCAGTTGCCTGCCGTAGAACTGACGGCGCTTCCCTCGGCACCACGTCAGTTGCCTTATCATGCTGGTTACACCTATTTCCGACTTGAGCAACAAAGCGACGCATGGAAAGACATTCTAAAAGGTAACTCCATCGCTTTCCACGTTTCAGGAGAATTCCCTGGATTAGATATGCAATTCTGGGCGGTTAGGAATGGGAGTGCCTAATGAAAACTGAAACCATAAATGACAATCCTATGCCGACGCAGGAAGTTACTGATAATACTGTGCATCCTCAGTATCAGTTACCGCTACGCGGAGAAAGCCTAAACCCGATGATCGATGCCGCTACACCGCTGCTCGGCATGGTCATGCGTCTAAAAGACATGGGTGAACAACCGCTGCCGGACCAGCTTTATCAACAGGTCGTTACTGATATCCAGGCAATCGAACAACTTCTACAAACCAAAGGTTATGAGCCGGGCGCAATTATCTCTTTCCGCTATACGCTCTGTACCTTCATTGACGAAACCGCATTAGGTCATGGTTGGAATAGCAAGAATGAGTGGTTACAACAATCACTACTGGTTCGATTCCACAACGAAACTTGGGGTGGTGAAAAAGTCTTTCAGTTGTTAGATCGTTTAATGGGTGAACCTCAGCGCTATCAACATCTGCTGGAGTTTATCTATCTCTGCTTCTGCCTCGGTTACCGTGGTCGCTATAAAGTTGCTTCGCAGAAAAGTGATGACTTTGAACGTTTATTCCGTCGATTACACCAACAACTGCATGCGTTGCGGGGCGAAGCTCCTCCCATCATTCTCCACAGTAACGCCAATGAGCGTAATGATCGCTATCGCTTGGGTAAACGTCTGACCATTAAACATCTGTTCTGGAGCGGTATTACGCTACTCGCTATCGTTTATAGCTTCTACGCTATCCGTCTGCACAACCAAACCCAGAACATCTTACAACAACTAAATAACTTACTGAGCTAGGAAAGAAACCGATGATTCAGATTGATCTACCTACATTAGTTAATCGCTTAAATCCGATGACTCGGCACGCTCTGGAAGCGGCAGCAGCGCAGTGTGTCAGCCAACAGCAACCTGAGATCACTGTTGCTCAGCTACTGCTGCAAATGATCAACACGCCTCTTAATGATGTCAGAGCGATCTTCAATCAAGCCGAAGTAGACAGTGATCTGCTGAAAGAACAACTTGATCAAATGATCCCTCACCATCAAGCAATGGTTCAGGCTTATCCCAGCTTCTCTCCAATGCTGGTGGAGTGGTTACAGGATAGCTGGCTGCTAGCATCGACGGAGATGCAGCATCAGGAATTACGCAGCGGTGTCATGCTGATGACCTTGCTGTTCAGCCCGTTACGTTACCTGACACCACAATCCGCACGCCTTTTATCGGGAATAAACCGCGAATTGTTACGCCAGAATTTTACCCAATGGACCGCGGGTTCTGCCGAACAACCGGTTGTGGAAAACGATAAAAACGGACAAAACAAATCTACCGCCAGCAGTGATAGCTTGCTCGCCCGTTTTACTCAAAATATGACAGAACAAGCGCGTCAGGGAAAACTCGATCCTGTTCTATGCCGTGACAGAGAAATCGACCTAATGATCGATATTCTCTGCCGTCGCCGTAAAAATAACCCGATTGTGGTGGGTGAAGCGGGCGTCGGTAAAAGTGCGCTCATTGAAGGGTTGGCTCTGCGCATTATCGACAACCGAGTACCGGAAAAACTGCGTAACAGTGAATTGATGACACTAGATCTGGGAGCGCTACAAGCAGGTGCGGCGGTAAAAGGTGAATTTGAAAAACGTTTCAAAGGCATTATGAATGAAATAAATCAGTCATCCGTGCCGATTATTCTGTTCATCGATGAAGCTCATACCCTGATTGGCGCAGGCAATCAGCAAGGCGGACTGGATATCTCCAACCTGCTAAAACCCGCTCTGGCACGGGGCGAACTGAAAACAATTGCGGCGACCACTTGGGGCGAATACAAAAAATATTTCGAAAAAGATGCCGCCCTCTCCCGCCGTTTTCAACTCGTTAAAGTGGCCGAACCGACCGCGGAAGAAGCCATCATTATTATGCGTGGCCTGCGGGCAATCTATGAACACTCTCATGGCGTATTAATCGATGATGAAGCGCTAAAAGCCTCTGCGGTATTAAGCGACCGTTACCTCTCTGGACGCCAGTTGCCAGACAAAGCCATTGATGTGCTGGATACCGCCTGCGCCCGCGTCGCCATCAACTTGACGTCACCTCCGCGCCAAATTTCCGCCCTGAAAAACCAACTGCATCAGCAGCAAATGGAATCAGACGTGCTGGCGAGGGAACAGCGCATGGGGCTCAACCCGCACACGGTTCGACTGGATGCTCTGCGACAACAACAGCAGGAAACCACGGAGAAATTGGCTGAACTGCAAGCCAGTTGGCAGCAACAACAGCAATTAGTTCAGCAAATTATTGAACTACGCCGTCAGCTATTAACCGACGAAACAGAATTAACTCACGAAACAAAACAGAGCGAAACCTCGGCCGAGATAACAACTGACGAGTTGATTGCACAATTGGCTGAACGCAATGAACAGTTGGAACAATTACAGCAACAACACACGCTTGTTTCTCCTCACGTGGATAAGAACCAGATTGCGACGGTTATCGCTGAATGGACTGGCGTCCCCCTTAATCGCCTGTCACAAAGTGAGCTCTCCGTGGTGACTGAACTCCCCACGCATTTGGGACACAGCATTAAAGGACAAGATCTCGCGATTCAATGCCTGCATCAACATTTGTTGACGGCCAGAGCGGACCTGCGCCGTCCCGGTCGTCCATTGGGTGCTTTCTTGCTGGCAGGACCCAGTGGCGTCGGTAAAACCGAAACCGTTTTACAGATTGCCGAATTGATGTTTGGCGGACGTCAATATCTGACCACTATCAACATGTCGGAATTTCAGGAAAAACACACCGTTTCCCGCCTGATTGGCTCACCTCCAGGCTATGTTGGCTATGGAGAAGGGGGGGTACTCACCGAAGCTATTCGCCAGAAACCTTATTCCGTCGTCCTGCTCGATGAAGTAGAAAAAGCCCATCCAGATGTCCTGAACCTGTTCTATCAGGCCTTCGATAAAGGTGAGCTGGCCGACGGGGAAGGCCGGGTGATTGACTGTAAAAATGTGGTCTTCTTTTTAACGTCCAACCTGGGCTATCAAACTATCATTGATAATGCCGATAACCCGGCAGAGATGAATGACCGGCTTTATCCTGAACTGGCGGCTTTCTTCAAACCCGCCTTACTGGCGCGAATGGAAGTGGTGCCTTACCTGCCGCTGGGACACGACACCCTGAAAACCATTATTCAGGTCAAACTGGCGCGCCTCGATACCTTATTGCGTCAGCGCTTCAATGCCGACGTCACCCTGAGTGATGAGGTGGCTGAAGAGATACTGCAACGGGCCACCCGCGCTGAAAATGGCGCACGCATGCTGGAATCGATCATTGATGGCGCTTTGTTACCGCCATTATCCCTGCTGTTGTTGCAAAAAATGGCGGCCGGAAAGCCGATCAGCACTATCCAGCTCACCGTCAACGACCATCAATTCAACGCGGTGGTTGAGGAGATACCATGAAACAACGGCTGAAAAGCGCATTAGCGTTATTGGAAAATGACTCTGTCGAGCAACTGGTTCATCACTTTCTGCAAGTGAATCACCAGCGCCAGCGTTTTGACGCCTTGCTGGTCTCCCTGCTTAACGTGAATGAAAACCGTCTGGAATGCTACCGGCTGCCGGCACCAAACCAGATAAGCGCGCTGCAACTGGATGTCAATATCGGTGATATCAACCACCCACTGGTCCAAATCCTGTACAAGGGTACCCCGACGACCTGGGACTCACTCAATCAAGGGGTCCGCATCGACCATCGAAACTTTCGCCTCTTCGTTGAAGAACTGCCTCATCGCTGCGGCCTGCATGCTATCCCGTTGTTTAACTGCAACGGGCAGGCGTGTGGCGTGATTGCTGTTTTCGCCAACGATGTCCGTCGTTTTGCGGACGACAGCAACATGTTTTACATCTACTGCCATGTCATGCAACACCGACTGAAAAAATTGCAGGAACTGGAACAACTGCGTGACCAATTACGCCAGATCCGCCAGGTTTTTCAGACACAGCGCCAGAAAGAAAAACAGCTTGATGCGCTGCTGGCTGCGTTAAGCGCCACCGCCGAAAACAACACCTCAGCCAGCGTCTCGCACGATTACAGCAAAATCGACGACTTACCTCAGGCCCTCGAAGAGTTCGAATGCGCAGTCCTGATACAACGCCAGCATATTTACGGCAATAACACCAAACAGATTGCCGAAAGCTTAGGTATTGCCCCCCGGACACTGACGTACAAACTGGCGAAATACAGGTGTAAATTATGAGTTTTCTGCTACTGGTCAGTTCATTCATCGCCTCTCTGACAGGCAAACCCGATATTCAGCCCGCTCAGGAAACCCCCACCGCGCCTTCACTGCCCGCTTTGCTGCAATGCCGGGCAGAACCGTCGCCGCTGGTCAGACTCGATTGCTACGACCGTCTGTTGGATAAAGTCGATAATATTGCCGTTATCCCGTTAGAAAAAACGGGCCCGGTCTGGAGACAGGCGATGGAACAGGAGATGAAACGCACTGACCATTCAACCGGTTTTATCACCACCCAGTCTGACAGCCTGCCGACTCGCGTCATACTGACCACCCCCGCGATAGGTGTTCCACCCCCCCGGCCGGTTCTGATGCTGAGTTGTATCGATAACATTACCCGAATACAAATTGCCCTGGCGAAACCCCAAGATAGCGGCACGGTGATGATTTCAACGGAAATCACCCAATTCAGTGCTGACTGGTTCTTGCGTGAAAACGGCTACCTGCTGGAATCCAGCCGTGGACTGCCGGGCATTGAAGCACTCAAACGACTGATGACAGGAAAAACCCTGACCATCAAAACCGGCAACGGAAACCGCATGACATTCAACATTTCTCAACTGGAACAGGCGGTGAAACCTTTACGCTCCGCCTGCCGCTGGTGATCCCAATGGATATCAGGAAACAATTTGACTGGCAGGGCCTCCTGCTGACCCCCCTGTCGGATGAACTCATCCGCCGGGCGCTGGATGAAAACGAACCCGCCTGGGAATATATCGACGGGGAGATGGTGAAGCTGGGATCACTGGCCCATTCCAGCCTGAATATTGAAGAGATCCAGCGTCAGGCGCTGCAACTGTTCAGCGAAAAAAGCAAAGATTTCAGACTGATGGTTCATTTACTGCGCACACTGCAACACGGCAGTCATCCCGCGGAACTCATCCTGGCAATGGAGCTGTTAGCCGATTACATCCCGCATTACTGGCAGACCGCCTGGCCACAAAAACCGCTGCTCAAGCGCCGCCTGGCGCAACAGGTGATTAAACGGTTTGACGCGGCGCAACCCGGCTTCTGCGAACAGGCGGATGAGACGCAGCGCGAAGAGGCGCAGAGCGCACTGGCGCATCTGGCACAATGCTGGCATACCGACGAACCGGCACTGGCTAAAGAGATCGACCAGTTACGCCCCCGCTACGCCCGTAAACCTGCGCCAAAACCGGCACCCACTGAACCGGCAGAAACGACGGCCCCCTCGGCAAACACGTCAGCACTGACCCCCACCGCCATACCGGATGTCACCGTAGACAGTGCCGGTGAAAAAGCCTGGAAACAGACGCTCCTGACCGTGGCCGACCTGCTATGCGAACGCCAGCCTGATTCCCCTGTCGGCTACCGTCTGCGTCGTTATGCAATCTGGCACGCACTGACCACGGCACCGATGGCGAATGGCACCGGTAAAACACCGCTGGCACCGGCGTCGGCCGACCGTACCGCCGATTATCTGGCGAAACTCCCGGCGGCGGATAACGCCCTGCTGCAACAGATAGAACAGA
>NZ_RCWC01000037.1 GCF_018448935.1 Photorhabdus noenieputensis
ACCGCAGTCAACTCGGTTTTTTATTGGAAATCGTCGCTGGCCTAATTGCTTATACATTCCAACCTAAAAAACCGAGCTTGAATTTACGGGATTGTGATATCGCTATTTTTAAACGAAGCTGAGGTTAATTAGGGTTATTGCAGTAATTTATTGAATAGTATGGTGATAATGGTCATGTCGCAACAGAGCATTTTACGCTTTTTAGCCCATTATCACCATTCATACTAAGCTGGAATTATTTCTTCATATTACAAGATTTCGATTTATCGAAATGGATTTTACCTGTCTGAATCAAGGCAGGATCAAATTGTCCATCTTCCATTGAAGGACGGATGCTGTAATAGCCTTCAACTTCAACATAAACCGGCGTTCCACCTTCCACACCAACTTGGTGATAGCCTTGCTCCAAATCCAGGCTTTCCGTTACCGCATACTGCTTACCTGTACTACAATCAGTAAATGAAGCAGCATCAGCCATATAACTGTATTCACCCATTAGTTTCTTCGGTTTTACCCGCTGTAGTTCATAGTTGAATGATGATTCAATTGTATTGCCTTCAATATCCAGCATTACCAAATTTTCACCTTTCGACTGATAATAAGATTTCTGGTCGTCTGAATTTGTCAGGCGAATTTTCGCTCCATCTTTTGCCCATAGACCGGATTCAAAGAACGACTGGTCACCATCACGAGCGCCAAGATAAGTTTGTTCCAGAATATAAGTACCGTCATTATCCAATAACAGTGTGGTATCAATACCAGAACAATCAGCGCAAGGAAGAGCGCCATGAAAAGTCTGATCTACTGGCTGTGAACTCGTTTGCTGTGCTGAGTTACCTTTACATCCCATCAAAGCAGATACGCCCACAGCAACTAACGCGGTCAAAAGTTTTTTATTCACATTTATCTCCACACAGTATAATGAGCTCATAATTCTCATCTTATAAGTAACACAAGGAACATAGTGATTATTCAAGCTTAATAGCGTAAATACTGTCCTTCTTAAGGATGTTACTCAATAATAGCAAAATAACGTAGGCCGATTTTAATCCTTTTGTCAGGAACTTGCTGTGAAATAAGACTTTTATTTATTTACTGTTCAGAATGAATAACCAAAGTTATTCATTAATCACGATTGATTTCCTGTGCTATAGTCATTAATAGTGCTTTTGAGTTACAATTTTTAACAACCACGGGCGGCAATAACCGCCACTAACCATAGTGGTGAGCGAATATGTCTATAAATACTGAATATCAACCAATTAACTGTGACGACTACGACAATCTTGAGTCAACTTGCCAACATCAGCTCCATCTCCACATAAAGTTGCGGGGCGGGGAAGTTATTGAAGGAAAAGCCTGTGATTTGGTTTTAAGAAAAAAAGCTGAATACTTGATAATTGAAACAGAAGGTAAACCCCGTGAGTTGCGGTTAGATCATATTGCTAGTTTCAGTCACCCTAAAATTGGCACTATTACTATTGAACCCTCTGAATCTTGATAGAAAACAGCCGCCTTTGGCGGCTTAACTTTTTATTTTAACAGCGTTTTATGCCAGTTAATTGTTAACATCACCCTTCCTTCTGCCGTTTCACTTTCCTTGGTAACAAAAACACCTAACGCCGCGATCAATTGTTCGTTGTAATAAAGCAGTGGAATTCTCTCTCTAAGCCACGGGGCAACCCCAAGCTCTTGCCACAATTTTTTACTATGCCGGGAGTGTTGACGCCCCACAATACTTATCATTCCTTGGACACCAAAGCGAATAGTCACTCGTTCATTATCAGCCGGGGCCCTTACTTGAATACCGCAATCAGCAATATTCAATTCTCCTAAGTGATCCGGTAATACCAAAGTATTGCAAATATCCCACTCAAGAATAATCTCTCTCAAAGATTGCCACTGAGGAACCAACCAGAGTTTTTGCTTATAACGGCGTACATCATATTTACCAAATTGTAGACGAGGCTCAGCATCGGTACGAGCAAGCGCCACCTCATACCAAAGCCGGTTAAGCTGCTCTCGTGAAGGCATTTTCATCTCATGGTAACCAAACCAACGGCGTAACAAAGCATTTCGTTTGGCTTCTGAACATACAGCCAAAGACGAAATACCCAAAGCACCATCTTGAGTTATCAGCTCTTTCAGAGACTCATTCAGTAATTCATCCAGAAGCTGCTCTTGTTCACCACATAAACTTGCACTACGAGCAACAGATTGTGGGAAATGCGGCCAACGTTGATTCAGTAACGGCATGATATGTAAGCGCAGAAAATTTCTGTCATAACGATCATCTTGATTACTGTCGTCTTCAATCCAATTCAGACGATGTTTACTGGCATACATTTCCAATTCATTCCGGCCATAGCCAAGTAACGGACGTAACAATAATGTATCAGCAAACACAGCGATTGAAGGCATAGAAGCAAGACCTGCCGGACCACTACCTCGCTTTAATGCCAGTAAAAAAGTCTCCGCTTGATCATCAAGATGTTGAGCTGTTACCAAAACTTCATCTTTTTGTAATTCGCGCTTGAATACCTGATATCGAGCATCGCGAGCCGCAGCCTCAATCCCCTTTTGACGAGCATCTATCGTGACTCTTGCAGAATGAAACGCCACTTTCCAGTCATCACAAATCTGCTGGCAATGTTCAACCCACTGATCTGCTTTTAGGTTTAAACCGTGGTGAATATGCATTGCTCTTAGTTGAATTTCCTGATTATGTTGATTACGCCAATTAACCAGCAAATGAAGCAAAACAGAGGAATCTAGCCCACCACTGAATCCAACCAGAATTTTCTTATATTCACCAAGCTGTTTAGCCAAAGTGACAAATAGTCGCTCATTAATGTTTGTCATTACAGATTCAAGCGTTCTCTAATATGCAATAATATGAATTTGTTATCACTTATTTTATTCAGTTTAAGATCACTGCCCGTTAATAACGTTTTTCGTCACTTTCATTAAAAAGACAAAATAAATAAAACAGAAATAATAAGGGATGGAAGTAGCTGAAATTTATCAGTTACAATCATTTCCATCCCTCATTCAAACAATGAGTTCAGATATCAACAATAACCATATTGCATTAAGCGCTGATATCGGCGGTCGATTAACTCTTCTGATGTCAAATGATCAAGCTCTGCTAGATCAACCAACAACTGAGCTTTCAACGACGCAGATATTACTTCATAGTCACGATGAGCGCCACCTAATGGCTCTGAGATCACAGTATCGACCAACTCCAACTCTTTCAAACGAGGTGCAATAATCCCCATCGCTTCTGCCGCCAAAGGTGCTTTTTCCGCGCTTTTCCACAAAATTGAGGCACAACCTTCTGGGGAGATAACAGAATAAGTACTATATTGCAGCATATTCACTTTATCACCAACACCAATCGCCAATGCACCACCAGAGCCACCTTCACCAATCACGGTACAAATAACAGGCACAGACAGGCGAGACATTTCACGCAAGTTGCGAGCAATCGCCTCAGATTGGCCACGCTCTTCTGCACCAACCCCTGGATATGCACCAGGAGTATCAATGAAAGTAATGATTGGCAGTTTAAAGCGCTCTGCCATTTCCATCAGACGCAAAGCCTTACGATACCCTTCTGGCGCTGGCATACCGAAATTACGGCGAATTTTTTCTTTGGTTTCACGACCTTTTTGGTGACCAATAACCATCACTGGACGCCCATCAAGACGAGCCAGACCACCAACAATTGCTTTGTCATCAGCATAAGCACGATCACCAGCAAGCTCTTCAAAATCAGTAAAAATATGCTGAATGTAGTCCAACGTATAAGGACGACGTGGGTGCCTAGCAAGCTGAGCAACTTGCCAGGCACCTAAATCTGAAAAGATTTTACGAGTCAATTCCAGACTTTTTTCTCGCAAACGTTGTACTTCTTCATCCAGATTTATATCTAATTTTTCACCTTGACGGCTAACTGCGGTTAGCGAATCAATTTTCGCTTCCAGCTCGGCAATCGGCTGTTCAAATTCAAGAAAATTCAGACTCATAACATTCCTATTTTAGTCAAATTCTAATTCTACCTGCTCATTACCCAGCAGAGTTCGCAAATCTGTCAGAAGGTTATCCGTTGGCGTTACCCTCCACGTCGCGCCAAATCTTAAACGGGCGCGGGCGTCTTCCCTCTGGTAATAAAGATGAACTGGTATCGTTCCCGAACGGTGTGGTTCCAATGCACTACGAAGACGGCTCAACAATTGATCATCAATTTGCCTGTCTGACAGCGAGATAGCAAGCCCACGCGCATATTTTTCACGCGCTTCACTAATATCCATTAATTCACGAGCTGTCATTTTAAGACCGCCATTGAAGTCATCAAAGCTGACCTGCCCTGTAGCAATTAATATCCGGTCTTGTTCTAACAAATGCCGATATTTCTCCAAGGCATCGGAAAATAACATAACTTCTAGACGTCCTGAACGGTCATCTAAGGTACAAATACCAATCCGGTTACCCCGTTTGGTTATAATCACTTTGGACGCTAACACCAAACCTATCACAGTCGTTGCCTGACCGCGCGGTGTTGGGTTCACATCTTTTAACCTCAATCCATTAGTATAGCGCTCAATTTCTTTTAAATAACGGGTGATAGGATGCCCAGTTAAATAAAGTCCCAACGTTTCCCGTTCACCATCAAGAACAATTTGTTCCTGCCATTGAGGAATATTGGCATAAGAGCGTTCCACTTCTTCTGGCTCTTCAGCTAATACACCAAACATATCAGTCTGACCAGTAGCTTCCGCTTTAGCATGTTGATCTGCCGCTTTTAAGGCATCTTCCAACGTAGACATCAGTGCTGCACGATGTGGCCCCAAACGATCAAATGCCCCTGACATGATCAGTTTTTCCATCACTCGGCGATTTAACTTCTTGATGTCAACACGGGCACATAAATCAAACAGTTCTCTAAAATAACCACCTTTCTGACGAGCTTCAATGATCGCTTCAATTGGCCCTTCACCTACCCCTTTAATTGCGCCGATACCATATACGATCTCCCCGTCATCATTAACGTGGAAATGATACAAGCCACTATTGATATCAGGAGGTAAGATTTTCAGCCCCATGCGCCAGCATTCATCAATCAAACCAACAACTTTTTCTGTATTATCCATATCAGCAGTCATTACCGCAGCCATGAATTCAGCCGGGTAATGTGCTTTCAACCATAAGGTTTGATAAGAGACCAAGGCATATGCAGCAGAGTGAGATTTGTTAAATCCGTAACCGGCAAACTTCTCTACCAGGTCAAAGATTTTCATTGCCAGTTGGCCATCAATACCCAGTTTTTTTGCGCCGTCTTCAAAGACAGAACGCTGCTTAGCCATCTCCTCCGGTTTTTTCTTGCCCATCGCTCGTCGGAGCATATCTGCACCACCGAGAGTATATCCCGCCAGCACCTGAGCAATCTGCATCACTTGTTCTTGGTAAAGGATAATGCCGTAAGTTGGCTCTAACACTGGCTGTAAAGATTCGTGCTGCCACTGTATATCCGGGTATGAGATCTCTTCCCGACCGTGTTTACGGTCAATGAAGTTATCCACCATGCCTGATTGCAAAGGACCTGGACGGAATAAAGCAACAAGCGCGATCATATCTTCAAAGCAGTCGGGACGCAGACGTTTAATCAGGTCCTTCATACCACGGGATTCAAGCTGAAATACCGCTGTTGTTTCAGCGCGTTGCAGCATATCAAAGCTTTTAGCGTCGCTCAGCGGAATTGCTGCAATATCAATCGGCTCTAGATCTTTCTTCGCCCTACGAGCGTTGATCATCTCTAATGCCCAGTTGATAATGGTCAGTGTCCTCAGCCCGAGGAAGTCAAATTTCACCAACCCTGCATATTCCACATCGTTTTTATCAAACTGAGTAACCGGGTTCAAACCTTCCGGGTCACAATAGAGAGGCGAAAAATCAGTGATCTTAGTTGGAGCGATAACCACCCCACCCGCGTGTTTCCCGGCATTACGAGTAACACCTTCCAATTTACGCGCCATATCTATCAGCGCCTTAACTTCCTCATCCGCTTCATAGATTTCAGGAAGTTGAGGCTCTGCGGCAAATGCTTTCTCCAACGTCATACCTGGATCAAGCGGTATCAATTTGGAAATCCTATCAACAAATCCGTATGGATGCCCTAGCACACGGCCAACATCCCGGATTACCGCTTTCGCAGCCATTGTACCGAATGTGATGATCTGAGATACGGCGTCACGACCATATATATCAGCCACATGATCAATCACCAGATCGCGTTTTTCCATACAGAAATCGACGTCAAAATCGGGCATAGAAACACGTTCAGGGTTAAGGAATCGTTCAAATAGCAGATCAAACTCCAAAGGATCAAGATCGGTTATTTTCAGGGCATAAGCCACCAGAGAACCCGCACCCGAACCACGTCCAGGGCCAACAGGAACACCGTTGTCTTTCGACCACTGAATGAATTCCATCACGATCAGGAAGTAACCTGGAAACCCCATCTGGTTGATAACCCGAAGTTCAACATCGAGTCTCTCATCATATTCAGGGCGTTTTTCTGCGCGTACCTTAGGATCTGGATAGAGAAATGCTAAGCGTTCTTCCAACCCTTGTTTAGATCTATCTATCAGATAATCTTCAGTACTCATTTCTCCCGTAGGGAATTGCGGCAGAAAATATTCACCAAGGCGAATAGTGACATTACAACGCTTAGCAATTTCTACACTGTTTTCCAGCGCTTCAGGAATATCAGCGAATAGTTCACACATTTCCTGTTCACTACGCAAATATTGCTGAGGACTGTAATTTTTCGGGCGTTTGGGGTCAGCCAAAGTATAGCCATCATGAATCGCTACGCGAATCTCATGTGCATCAAAATCTTCGCTATCAATGAAACAAACATCATTAGTTGCAACGACAGGCAGGTTTCTTTCCGTTGCCAGTGCAACCGCTGCGTGCAGATAACTTTCTTCATCTGCACGCCCAGTGCGGATCAACTCCAAATAATAACAGCCGGGAAAATGCTCCTGATAAAACTCAAGGCATTGGTCCACCATAACCTGATTACCACGTAGCAAGAATTTACCCACATCTCCCATACGGCCACCGGAGAGCAAGATTAGCCCTTCTTTATGGTTTATCAGCCATTCCAGCTTAATTGTCGGACCAATCGCACCATATCCCTTTTGATAAGCCTCTGATATCAGCAACGTCAGATTATGATAACCAGTATTATTGCGCGCAAGAATGGTGAGGCTAGCGTACTCATCACCAAGCAGTTCACTTTCTACATAGAAATCAGCACCAATAATCGGTTTTATTCCTGCCCCATGAGCACTGCCGTAAAATCTCACCAACCCACACAAATTAGTAAAATCAGTGATCGCAAAAGCCGGCATACCTAACTGCGCAACCTTTTTCACTAAAGGGCTGGTTTTGGCTAAGCCATCAATCATTGAATAGTCGCTGTGAACACGTAAGTGCACAAAACGGGGTTCGGCCATATATTTATCCAGATGATATCAATTTGAAGAATAGCTGTATTCAGTCAACAAGTTTACTTAAGGCCAATTGCTCTCTTAACCGGCGCAAAACTTTTACGATGATGTTCTGTCGCTCCCAACTGAGCCAACTTTTCTAAATGAAATGCCGTCGGGTAGCCTTTATGCTTAGCAAATCCATATTCAGGAAACAGTTGATCAAGTTCAGCCATTTCCCGATCTCTGGTAACTTTCGCCACAATAGAAGCGGCACTGATTTCAGCAACCAGCCCATCGCCTTTTATCACCGCTTGTGCCGGCATGGGCAATTTAGGGCAACGGTTACCATCAATCAGTACATATTCAGGAGAAATAGGCAAATTAGCCACAGCCCTTTGCATCGCAAGCATAGTTGCATGCAGGATATTCAATTGATCAATTTCTGCCGGTTCTGCACGCCCTAAACTCCAGCACAATGCTTTTTCTGTGATCTCCAGATACAGTGCCTCACGGCGTTTTTCACTAAGTTTTTTAGAATCAGCCAAACCAACTATCGGCCGTAATGGATCTAAAATAACCGCCGCAGTTACAACTGCACCCACTAACGGGCCTCGACCAACTTCATCAACCCCAGCAATCAGACTCGCCCGAGGATATATAAATTCCATCATTTTCCTGCCAATTCCAACACCGCTTGTGCTGCTTGTTCGTCAGCATTACAACGAATGCTTTCATGCAAATGTAAAAATGTCTGCTTCAATATTTCAACTTTTTCATTGCTTTGTAGTAACGGCAACAATTCATCTGCAAGTTTTTGCGGCTGACATTCTTGCTGCAATAATTCTTTAACTAACTCTTCACCGGATAATAAGTTAGGCAATGAAACATAAGGCGTTTTTACCAAGCGTTTTGCCAACCAGAAAGTCAATGGCCTCATCCGGTAACCAACCACCATTGGACATTTTGCCAACATACATTCCAAGGCAGCAGTACCAGAGGCCAAAAGTGCGGCATCACTTGCGATCATGATTTCTCGCGCTTTACCGTCCACAAGATGAACATTCAGCTCTGACGCAACTTCTTGTTTAATGCACTCAAATTGTTCACGCCGTTTAGCATTCACTAATGGCACAAATACATGCAGATCAGGTATGCTTCGCTGCAATAACTGAGCAGTTTTAAGAAAATCCTCACTCAGCATCTCAACCTCGGAATGTCGACTTCCCGGCAATAAAGCCAAGCAAACAGCCTCTGGCGGAATACCTAATAACTCACGTGCCGCCGCTTTATTCGGTTGCAATGGCATAGCATCCGCCATGGTATGCCCAATAAACCGACACGGAACATTAAACTTATCGTAAAACGCTTTTTCAAAAGGTAAGAAAGCCAGTACCATATCTGTGGCTTTACCAATTTTGAAAACACGTTTCTGCCGCCAAGCCCATACCGACGGACTAACATAATGAATAGTGCGGATGCCCCGCTGTTTTAACCGACCTTCCAAGGTAATATTGAAATCCGGTGCATCGATGCCTACAAACACATCAGGTTTCAATTCAGTGAAGCGGGTTGTCAGATCCTTACGTATTTTCAACAAACGAGGTAAACGTTCGAGAACTTCGACAATCCCCATTACTGCTAGCTCTTCCATCTCATACCAAGCTTCACAACCTTCAGCCTGCATAAGAGGACCTGCCACACCAACAAAACGGGCATTAGGCACTTTCGCTTTTAAAGCACGAATTAAGCCTGCACCAAGGATATCACCGGAGGTTTCTCCGGCGATTAATCCAATAGTCAACGGACGCAGACTATCAATAGAAGAAATGGTAGCCAAAGGAGTATCCTTCATCTACTTAACGGATAATGCCGCGGGTAGAATTTGCCAAAAAATCGCTGAAGATCTTCACATGCTGATTATTTTCAGCCAACTCAGCAATTTCTCGTTGTGCTTCTTCTAACGTTTTTCCGTTACGATACAAAATCTTGTACGCATTTCTAATTGCATGCAATGAATCTTTATCAAAACCACGGCGTTTCAGACCTTCGACATTAGTACCAAAAGGTGTTGCATGATTCCCCTGAGCAATAACATATGGCGGAATATCCTGTACCACACCAGAACATCCTCCCACCATAGCATGAGAGCCTATCTGACAGAACTGATGAATCGCACTCATACCACCAATGATGACATAATCACCCAGGATAACATGCCCCCCCAAAGTACCATTATTAGCAATGACACAACGATCACCGAGAATACAGTCATGAGCGATATGGGCATTAATCATCAGCAAATTATCATTGCCGATTTTCGTTACACCGCCACCCTGCTCGGTACCACGATGAATAGTGACACTTTCGCGGATACGGTTACGATCACCAATTTCAACTCGGGTTGGTTCACCGTGATATTTCAGGTCCTGATTCATTTCGCCAATAGAAGCAAACTGAAAAATCTGGTTATCACGGCCTATTTTGGTTATTCCATTGACAACAACATGAGACTTCAGCTCTGTACCTTCGCCAATTTCAACCTGTGAACCAATACAACAAAATGGCCCAATACGAACATTGGCACCAATAACCGCACCATCTTCCACAATAGCGCTAGGATGTATATAAGCGGTTTCATCAATCATAGACTAAACCTCACGACGGCGAGCACACATCATTTCTGCTTCGCAAGCCACTTCTCCATCGACTTTCGCTACGCCTCTACAACGCGCAACCCCTCGACGCTCTTTAATAAATTCTACTTCTAATATCATTTGATCCCCAGGCACTACCGGACGTTTAAAACGGGCACCATCGATAGCGGCAAAATAATAGAGCTCATTTGGCTCTAGTTTACCCACACTCTTAAATGCCAGAATTCCGGTAGCCTGCGCCATAGCTTCAAGGATCAGAACACCTGGGAAAATAGGTTTGCCGGGAAAATGCCCCTGAAAGAAGGGTTCGTTAAAAGATACATTTTTTACTGCACGTAAGAATTTACCTTCCTCAAAATCAAGAACGCGATCCACCAATAAAAACGGATAACGATGTGGAAGTAAATCTAAAATTTCTTCAATGTGCAGAGTATGATTATCACTCATCTAAATACTCTTCCTGTCAAAAAGGACTAATTGTATTAACGACACGGCCCGCTTAAACCCCAAATCCAGAGTTCCCAGGCAGGCCGCAAAATAAGACACAACCAAAAATAAAAATATAGTGCAATTAAATCTAGTACAATTAAATATAGTGCAATTACTCGTTTTCGCCTTCCAGTTTGTTCTCCATTGACTTAAGACGTTTATTCATTTCATTGATATTCATGACTAAAGCTGCCGTCTTACGCCAAACTTTATTTGGTTGTGCCGGAATACCAGAGGAGTATACACCAGGTTCAGTGATGGGACGCATCACCATACTCATCCCCGTGACTGTTACCTTATCACAGATTTCCATATGTCCATTAATTACACTGGCACCACCAATCATACAGTAACAACCAATTTTCAGACTACCGGCCATGATCACACCGCCAGCAACCGCTGTATTGTCACCAATGATAACATTATGAGCAATCTGACACTGGTTATCGATAATGACACCATTACCAATAATGGTATTATCCAAAGCTCCCCGATCGATCGTTGTACAAGCGCCAATCTCAACCCGGTCACCAATAATGACTGAACCTAATTGAGGGATTTTAACCCACTTGCCACGATCATTCGCATAGCCAAAACCATCAGATCCAATCACTGCTCCTGACTGGATCAAACACTGTTCACCCATTTCAACATTATGATAAATCGAGACATTCGCCCAAAGGCGACTTCCCGCACCAATGCGCGTATTTTTACCAATAAAGCAGCCTGCACCGATAACAACATTGTCACCAAGAACAACGCCAGATTCGATAACAGAATTGGCTCCGACAGCAACGTTTTTACCCAAAGTTGCCTGAGGTGAAATCACCGCAGAAGAGTGAATATCTTGTGCGGGAACTGGTGTTGTATCCATAATCTGAGCCATATAGGCATATGCCAGATAAGGATTGGCGACAACCAACGCTGGAATATTGCAATAAGGAAGATCTGACGCTTGGAGAACGACAGCGGCAGCCTGACATTCACCTAAACGTTCACGATAACGACTGTCAGACAAAAAAGTGATCTGTTCGCCATTGGCCGAATGCATTGGTGCAATACTGGTGATAACAATATCGCCATCACCATGTAATTGTGCATTCAACTGCTGAGCTAAATCAGCCAATCGAATTGAAGGCATCTGTTATTTAACCTGTTTCAATACACTTGCAGTAATATTTTTGCCAGATACTGAATAAGCAACAGCATTCGCATCAATAACAACATCATAGCCTTCTTTGCCAGCAACCACTTTGATTGCGTCCTGAATACGACTTAGAATTTTGTTGCGTTCTTCCATCTCGCGACGACGGTGATCTTGTTCAAAAGCTTGAGCTTTTTTGGCAAATTCTTCACGCTTAGCCATCACATCTTTTTCCAGCTTAGTACGCTCACTGGATTTCATAGTGGAACCATCACGCTGTAATTTCTGGATCTTGGATTGCAAGTCAGTTTCCATCCGTTGCAATTCAGATGCGCGGTTTTTAAACTCATTTTCCAACTGCTTCGCAACAGCTTCGCGGGCTGGCAACTGCTGGAAAATCTCACCAACATTTACAACGGCAATTTTGTCTGCTGCCTGAGCGCCAACAGAGAAAGCTAATGCAATACCAAAGCTTGCTGCACACAACCATTTTTTCACTATAAACTCCTTAAACCACGCTATCTGTAACCTATTGGAAAACTTAGTCAATGCTCTGAAACTTACGATTTCAGAGCTTGCTCTATCAATAATAAGATAAAAACGCATTATCACCAGGTTTTGCCAATATTAAATTGGAATTGCTCTGATCTATCGCCTTCATAGTCTTTGATCGGCTTAGCATAAGAGAACACCAGCGGACCTAAAGGAGACATCCATTGCAATGCAATACCCGCCGAAACGCGGATATTACCCGGTTTGCCGTAATCAGGTATACCATTGTTTTTCATCGCAACAGAATCATTCCAATAGGTATCCCAAACCGTACCTGAATCAATAAAGAATGAAGTTCGGACAGAATTCGAATACTTACTATCGAGGAATGGCGTCGGAGTAATCAACTCAAGGCTGGCTACCGCCATTGCGTTCCCCCCCACGGCATCACGAGATGGACTATCTTTCTTAGGCAGCCCGTCCTTATTCAAGTAAATAGCCTTAGGACCGATATTGTTCGAGCGGAAACCACGAACCGTACTGGAGCCACCTGCATAAAAGTTTTCATAGAATGGCAACTCTTTACCACCTAATCCATCACCATAACCTAAACGGCTGCGCCCCAAAATCACCCACGTACGATCATCATTAATCGGATAGTACGCAGAAGTGTCAAGAGTCACTCTATAGAATTTATTATCCGAACCAGGAATAGTCACTTTACCATTCAGTGTCGATTTCACACCAGATGTTGGGAAGAAACCGCGGTCAAGGTTGTTATATGTCCACCCCATGCTTAGAGCAAAGTCATCCGCTTTGAATTCAGCTTTACTTACAAAATCTGGTTTTTCACCCATAGACCTCAGATAACGCCACATGCCTGCCTGAGGAAGCATATCAGACAGCGAGTTATGAATATAATTTAATCCAAAATTCAGGGAATTATTTTCATTAATCGGGAAACCGAGAAAACCATTTACACCATAACTTTGGTTAGTATAACCGGATAATTCAGCATCATCGGCTTTGAAATCGTTGAAGAATACCCGGCCACCAAGACTCACACCATTAACTGTGAAGTATGGATCAGTGAAGGAAAGCTCCGCATAGGTTGAATAATCGTTCTTACTAGCATTAATCCCCACAGCATTACCTGTACCTAACCAGTTATCTTGCTGAGCACCAATCTGGAAACTAACGCCACTTTCTGTACCAAAACCAACACCAAAGTTCAAAGAACCGGTATTACGTTCTTTAACTTTATAAACGACATCTACCTGATCAGGGCTGCCTGGTACACGCTGAGTTTCAACATCTACCGTTTCGAAATAACCCAAACGGTTAAGACGCTCTTTACCCAGTTCAACCAGATCACTCCCTAACCATGCTCTTTCCATCTGACGCATTTCACGACGCAGAACGGAATCTTTAGTGGTGTCATTACCAGAGAAACGAATTTTACGAACATAGAAGCGGTTACCTGCATCAATATTGACATGCAGTCTTACTGTTTTATCCTGATCATTGATTTCCGGTTGCGTCATCACCCGTGGGTAAGCATAACCATAGCGACCAAGCAGGTTCTTGATGTCATTTTCCATTTTAGTCACCTGAGTCCCGTTATACAGAGATCCAGGCTCAATGGCAGCCAGTTTAGTAATTTCTGACTGATAACCCGCCATATTACCGTTGATGTCAATACCTGATATTTTGTATTGATCCCCTTCAGTCATATTTATCGTGACATAAATACCTTTTTTATCTGGCGTCAAACTGACCTGAGTCGAATCAATGTTGAAACGGGCATAACCGCGATCAAGGTAAAAACTGCGTAATGCTTCAAGGTCACCAGTCAGTTTTTGTTTCTGATATTTCTGATCGGCGGTCAGATTCCACCACGGCACATCATCTCTAAGTTGGAAACGATTCAATAATTCATCAGAAGAAAATGATTTATTACCGACAATGTTAATTTGCTGGATTTTTGCCGAAACACCTTCAGCGAAAACCAGTTTTAAATCGACACGGTTACGTGGAAGTGGCGTAACAACCGCTTTTACACTAGCGTTGTATTTACCCACACTGTAGTAGAAATCTTCCAACCCTCTTTCGATATTGGACAGCATCGTGCGGTCAAGGGCTTCTCCGACCCGAACATGAGATGCCTCAAGGTTTTGTTTCAACATGTCATCTTTCACCGATTTATTGCCGGAGAAAGTGATGCTGGCAATAGTCGGCCGTTCTTTTACCTGAACAATAAGTGTATTGCCATCACGCAGGACACGAACGTCTTCAAAGTTACCAGTAGCAAATAGTGCATGAATGGTACGACCGATATCTTCATCGCTAACCGTATCACCTACGCGAACTGGCATATTCAATAATGCTGCACCTACGGCGACGCGTTGAAGACCTTCAAAGTGAATGTCCTGAACTACGAATCCGTTTGCACCGTATGCAGTGGCGCTGCCGAACAGCAGCGACGCTATGAGTAACTTTTTCATCGCCATCGTTGTAATGCGTCTTCCTAACCAGTCTTCCGCTTTAAAAACGGGAGAAATCATTGAAAAGTGCAAGCCCCATCAATAACACCAGTATCATAGCACCGATGCGATAGCTGAAGTCTTGTACACGCTCGGAAACCGGCCCACCCTTTATCTTTTCGATAAACAAGAAGAGCAGATGTCCACCATCTAACACAGGTAATGGAATTAGGTTAATAATCCCAAGATTGACGCTTATTAGCGCCAAAAACATCAAATAATACACCAAGCCGGAATCAGCCGACACCCCCGCCCCTTTGGCGATAGAGATAGGCCCACTCAGGTTGTTAATTTTCACATCACCAACGATCAGCTTACCAATCATACTGACAGTTAATCGCATCAGTTGCCAAGTCTTATCTCCTGCCTGATACATGGCGGAGAAAGGCCCGTATTGCTGAACGATTTTATATTCATCGGCTAATGGCACAACTCGCAGCTCCACACCGGCAAAACCAACTTTCCTGCCACCGGACTGTTGTCTTACTTCCGGCGTCATAGAGAGGGAAATAATATGACCAGCCCGATCCACGGAAAGTTCCAGCGGGACATTCGGATTATTACTGACAAAGGATGTAAAAGTATGCCAAGCATCTATTTCCTGGTCACCGACTTTAACTATCCTATCCTCCTTTTGCAAACCCGCTTTTTCTGCTGCGGAGCCAGGGATAACTTTTTCCACCAGAGAATCCAAATAAGGGCCGACAGGCATAATTCCTAGAGACAACACAGGATCTTGCTTATCAGGATCAAAGTTCCATTGCTGCAAATCCAAAATTTTCTCTACCGGATATGATGAACCTGGAGAGATAACCTGAACGGTCATGTTATCATCACCTATCTTACCCACCAGAGCAAAACGAACTGAATTCCAATCAGGCGTTTCGATACCATCTACGGATTTTAGTTCCATTCCTGATGAAATATTTGCTTGCGCAGCGATAGAATCCGGTTTGATATCCGCAACAACAGGACGGATTGCCGGCACACCAATAATAAACACTAACCAATAAACCACAGCCGCCAATAAAAAGTTAGCAATTGGCCCGGCACTGACAACCGCGGCACGCTGCCCAAGTGTTTTATTATTGAATGCCATATGACGGTGTTCAGGAGAAACAGGTGAAACACGCTCATCAAGCATTTTCACATATCCCCCCAGCGGGATAAGGGCTATAACATATTCCGTCCCCTGGCGATCCATACGCCGCCATAGCGCTTTACCAAAACCAATGGAAAAACGCTCAACGTAGATACCACACTTTCTAGCTACCCAAAAATGACCGAACTCATGCACAGTGATCAATATGCCTAGCGCAATAATAAAAGCCGCCAGATTCCAGAGAATTCCCATCATATTTTTTAAACGCCGTCAAACAGAGAGATCAAAACACCAGCAATATCATGCCGGCAAAGACAGGGATCGCAGCAGTCAGACTATCAATACGATCCATAACACCGCCATGTCCCGGAATTAGCTGGCTGCTATCCTTAATACCTGATTCACGTTTGAACATACTCTCAGTCAAATCACCAAATACAGAAGCGATAACAACAATAGCAGAACACAACATAAGTTTTTCAGGCATTGCAGGTACTGGAGCATATTTCCCAAACAACCATGAAATAACGGCCGCTGTCATTAATCCCCCGATTAATCCTTCCAGCGTTTTTCCTGGAGAAACTTTCGGTGCCATTTTACGTTTACCTAAAGTACGTCCGAAGAGATAAGCACCGGAATCCGCTCCCCATACCAACAACATGACATACAGTAACCACCATGCACCATAATATGAATTATCATCATATCCCTGAGTCCGCAAGACCATCATTCCACAGTAAAACGGCACTAATGTCAGGACACCAAACAAAAGGCGCAATAGAATGGATTTCTTCCAAATTGCAGCGGAAGAAGGATAGGTAACAACCAGAAGCGTCGCAACAACCCACCAAATCATCCCCCCCCACAGGATAAAAGTGATTTGCGGTTGTCCAACTAAATCAGTGAAATCTGGCAGAGTATACTGTAGGGCTAATAAACCAATAGCAAACAGAACTGCCAGAATAACCCGTTTCGTTTGACTAAATAAGCCAGCGAATTGCCCCCATTCCCATGCAGCAAGGGCTGAAACAGCAATAATAACCAGCCCAAACGCTACTGGCGGCAGCAAAAACAAAGCGGCAATCACAAGAGGGATTAATATCACAGCCGTTATAAGGCGGTACTTCAGCAAGAGTTCCTCCTATGATCCCATATTGGCATCGTCTGGTATTGTTCCGCCAAACCGGCGTTCTCTTTTGGCAAAGGCATTAATTGCACCTTCAAAAACAGTTTCATCAAAATCAGGCCAGAGTATATCGGTAAAATAGAATTCTGCATAAGCTATCTGCCATAATAGAAAATTACTGATACGATGCTCACCTCCGGTTCTGATGACTAAATCAACCTGAGGTTGCTGGCTTAGATTCACATAATTATTAACTAATTCTTCAGTAATATCCTGCGGCTCAAGGGAATTATCTTTAATCTGCCGAGCAATTTTCTGAACACTTTGAACAATATCCCAACGACCACCATAGTTTGCAGCAATATTAAGTTGCAGCCCCGTATTATTAGCAGTCAACTTAACTGAGCGGCAGATACGATCCTGTAAACGCTCACTGAACCGGCTGATATCACCAATAACAGATAATCTAATATTATGCTTATGTAAACTTTTGACTTCGCTATCTAGTGCAAAAATAAATAATTCCATTAAAGAACTGACTTCTTGCTCCGGCCGATTCCAGTTTTCACTACTGAAAGCGTATAGCGTCAGTGACTCAATTTTATGTTTAGCCGAGAAACTCACCGCACTCCGTACCGCTTTAATCCCCGCACGATGACCAAAGGCTCTTAATTTCCCTCGTTTCTTTGCCCAACGGCCGTTACCATCCATAATAATGGCAACATGTTTAGGTAATAATGACGATAAATCGTTCTGATGATGATTGCTGGATAATATCACTCAATTAATCCTTTACTGGTCAGGGTAATTCTCTTACAAGTTCAGGCATCCAAACATAAAAAAGCCGTGTCTGGTATCCACGGCCTGGGTAAAAGCCTAATTATCTGGAAGAGAACTTCCAAAATCTGGACCGTTAATTATATCAACCAACAGTTATACGCAAACTATACCATCAGGTAAAAATGCGGACAAATACCCATTTGCCAATCAAAGACTATCTGATAAACGAACGAATAGTCTTCATAGCCAAATCTCTTGCGAGATTGTCAATCTGTAAGACTTCCTCAATGCTCTGAGGTTCCGGTAAATTTAGTTTTTCTACAACCAGCCGGTTTATAATTGCAATATCTGTGAAAGAGATTCCATTTTGTAAAAAAACCTTAACGATTTCTTCATTCGCTGCATTCAAGGCTGTCGTTGCAGCCTGACCTGCGTGGCAAGCTTCAATAGCTAGTTTCAAACATGGATACCGTTCATAATCTGGTTTCGAGAACGTCAGTGTACCTAAAGAATAAAAATCAAGAGGTTCAACACCAGAAGCAATACGATTTGGGTACGCCATCGCATAGGCAATTGGTGTACACATATCCGGCGTTCCTAATTGAGCAATAACGCTGCCATCCTGATAACGAACCATAGAGTGAATAACCGATTGAGGATGGATTACTACTTCCATTTCCGCAGCAGATGCATTGAACAAGCAACACGCCTCAATATATTCCAATCCCTTATTCATCATTGTTGCAGAATCTACCGAAATCTTACGCCCCATCGACCAATTCGGATGAGCACAAGCCTGGTCCGGTGTGACAAAAGCCAATTGCTCCAAAGGAGTATGACGAAAAGGCCCACCAGATCCTGTCAGAATGATATTAGCAATTCCATGTTGTTTTAGATCTCCGCGCCCAAGGTTTCGCTGTATGACCTCAGGTAAACTCTGGAAAATAGCATTATGTTCACTGTCTATGGGTAATAGTTGAGCATTATGTTGCGCCACCGCATCCATAAAAAACCGACCACTGGTAATCAGCGACTCTTTATTAGCAAGTAAAATCTGTTTACCCGCTCGGATGGCAGCCAGCGTTGGCAATAAACCAGCAACACCAACAATCCCAGACATCACCTGATCAACATCATTCAAAGCAGCTAAATCACACGCAGCCTGTTCCCCGAAAAATACCTCGGTTTTACAACCTTGTTCAATGAGCAACTGACGCAACTCTTTTGCAGAAACTTCGTCCGCCATCGCAGCATATTGAGGCCGAAATTCCAGACATTGTTCAGCCATAACCTGGACATTTTTTCCAGCGGCAAGCGCTGTTACTTTAAATTTATCAGGATTATTGCGAACTACAGTAAGTGTACTTTTGCCTACCGAACCTGTGGAACCAAGAATGGTCAACCTTTTCATACTGATGCTCTGAATTGTTTTATTTGGTGTGTATTGATACTTGTCTGATTTGCCTGGCTATGAGCGCTCATGACTTCAGAGAAATGCCGAATAAAAAATAGCGCCGCACGATAGCAGCGCTTGATATACCCGTCATCTTTCAAGTTGCCTCTTTGTTGGCTGCACTCTCTCACCCCGGTCACAGAGTTATCTATACTCCCGGGGATTCGCTCCCTTGCCGCCGCGATGCATCTTGAAATCCATAGGGTATATATCTTATGAAAGAGATTAGAACTCCATCAGTTCTTCTTCTTTCTTCGTTAAAGCTTCATCAACTTTTTTGATGAAATTATCCGTCAGCTTTTGAATATCATCCTGCGCACGACGCTCATCATCTTCACTGATCTCTTTGTCTTTCAACAGCGCTTTGATTTTGTCGTTAGCATCACGACGAATATTACGTACAGAGACACGCCCCTGCTCAGCTTCGCTACGAACCACCTTAATCAAATCCTTACGGCGCTCTTCTGTCAATGCTGGCAAAGGAACACGGATTGTAGTCCCCGCAGAAGATGGATTCAGCCCTAAATCAGAAGCCATGATTGCCTTTTCAATCGCCGGCGTCATAGTACGATCAAATACCGTGATAGCCAGGGTACGTGCGTCTTCAGCGACGACGTTAGCAAGCTGACGCAAAGGCGTTGGCGCACCATAATACTCAACAGTGATACCATCCAGCAGACTAGGAGAAGCTCGGCCAGTACGAACCTTGCTAATTTGGTTTTTAAGTGCTTCGACGCTCTTTTCCATGCGGTCTTGTGCGTCTTTTTTGATTTCATTAATCACGTTACAAACCCTTGGGAACTGGTTGTTTTCAAGCCATAAATCATTATGGCCATAATTTATTAAATTTGGCGTATCAGGCGACTCATCATACCGCCAAACATCTCTGGTGTCTTTGAACATTACTCATGAGAAATCAGGGTACCTTCATTTTCCCCCATCACCACACGACGCAATGCCCCCGGCTTATTCATGTTAAATACGCGAATGGGTAAGCTATGATCACGAGCCAACGTGAATGCCGCCAAATCCATAACTTTCAATTCACGCTCTAATACCTGCTGATAGGAGAGCTTATCAAACAATACCGCTTCCGAATCTTTAGCCGGATCAGCCGAATAAACACCATCTACTTTAGTTGCTTTTAGCACAACATCTGCTTCAATCTCAATACCACGCAAACACGCTGCCGAATCTGTAGTAAAGAACGGATTGCCGGTACCCGCAGAGAAAATAACAACACGACCATGACGTAACAAACTAATCGCTTCTGCCCAACTATAGTTATCACAAACGCCATTTAAAGGAATGGCAGACATTAGACGGGCGTTCACATAGGCGCGGTGTAATGCATCCCGCATTGCCAGCCCATTCATTACTGTTGCCAACATGCCCATGTGGTCGCCGACTACACGGTTCATTCCTGCTTCTGCCAAGCCAGCACCACGAAACAGATTACCACCGCCAATGACGACACCGACCTGTACGCCTAACTCAACCAGTTCTTTGATCTCCTGAGCCATACGATCTAAAACGCTGGCATCTATACCAAAACCTTCTGCACCTTGCAGGGCTTCTCCACTGAGTTTAAGCAGGATACGCTGATATACGGGTTTTGCATTGGTTGCCATGATGTTCTGTCCTAAGCAGAAAAGTATATTGGGGATTTACATACATCCGGGTCATTCTGACCAGATGCAAAAACTCAAAACCTACTGGAATAGGCGGTTTAGATTAGATAAAACAGAACCGCCATTTGGCGGCCCTGTTTGTAAAAATTAAGACTATTTACTCATTGCAGCAACTTCTGCTGCGAAATCAGTCTCAACTTTCTCAATACCTTCACCCACTTCATAACGGATGAAGTTGGTCACTTTAGCATTGTTTTCTTTCAACAGATCGCCAACTGTTTTGCTTGGGTCCATCACGAAATTCTGACCTGTCAGAGAGATCTCGCCGGTAAATTTATTCATACGGCCAGAAACCATTTTCTCTGCGATTTCACGTGGTTTACCAGACTGCATGGCGATATCAAGTTGGATTTGGTGCTCACGCTCAACAACATCAGCAGGTACATCGCTTGGGTTAACATATTCAGGCTTGCTTGCAGCGATGTGCATCGCCACATGCTTAATCAGCTCTTCATTAGCGCCTTCAGCCGCAACCAGAACACCGATACGCGCACCATGCAGATAAGTACCCAGTTGTTCGCCTTCTAATACAGAAACACGACGAATGTTGATGTTTTCACCGATTTTAGCAACCAATGTGGTACGCTGTTCTTCGAACTTAGCTTTCAGCGCTTCAATATCAGAGACTTTATCAGCCAATACTGCCGCCATAACTTCTTTACCGAAAGCGATGAAGCCAGCATCTTTAGCAACGAAGTCAGTTTCACAGTTCAGCTCAACCAAAGCGCCGAATTTGCCATCAGCAGCCACTTCCGCCAGGATGATACCTTCAGCAGCAACACGGCCAGCTTTCTTAGCAGCTTTCGCTTGACCTGATTTACGCATGTTGTCAATAGCTAACTCGATATCACCATTAGCTTCAACCAGCGCTTTTTTACATTCCATCATACCTGCGCCAGTACGCTCACGCAGTTCTTTTACCAAAGCAGCGGTAATTCCAGACATTTGTTTTATTCCTCGATGTATCCCGCAGGAAGAGAGTATTCCGCATGGATAGTTCTTATATTAGATACGTAAAAGGGGGCCATAACAGGCCCCCCTAACCAATATATTTCAATACCTGGTTAATAAGGGCTCAATAATGAGCTTGCCTTATTATTCAGCTTCTACAAAGCTTTCTTCTGCCTGAACAGCCAGATCTTGAGAACGACCTTCACGAACAGCGGTAGCAACAGCACCTAGATACAGTTTTACTGCACGGATTGCGTCATCGTTACCAGGGATGATGAAATCAACGCCATCTGGATCAGAGTTAGTATCAACAACCGCAAATACTGGAATACCCAGGTTGTTTGCTTCTTTGATAGCAATGTGTTCATGTTCAGCATCGATAACAAACAGAGCGTCAGGTAAGCCACCCATATCTTTGATACCGCCCAGACTATTTTCTAACTTACCAAGTTCACGAGAACGAATTAACGCTTCTTTCTTGGTCAGTTTGTCAAAAGTACCGTCCTGAGACTGTGCTTCTAAATCTTTTAAACGTTTGATGGACTGACGAACGGTTTTCCAGTTAGTCAACATACCACCTAACCAACGGTGATTAACGAAGTATTGATCACAGCTCTGAGCTGCTTCTTTAACCGCTTCGCTCGCAGCACGCTTAGTACCAACAAACAGAATTTTGCCTTTGCGTGAAGCAATTTTGTTCAGTTCAGCTAGCGCGTCGTTGAACATTGGAACAGTTTTTTCCAAGTTGATGATATGCACTTTGTTACGAGCACCAAAGATGAATGGTTTCATTTTTGGGTTCCAGTAACGAGTCTGGTGACCGAAGTGAACGCCCGCTTGCAGCATATCGCGCATGGAAACAGTTGCCATTGTAAACCTCTGTAAAATATTAAGTTGGGGTTATGCCTCCACGAGCCCCATAACACCGACTCCTTAGCTGCATGTTCTGCATGAGAGCACCCCGGTGTATGTGCCGACTCGTGTGTGTTATTACACAGTGAGTATATTTAACGTCACTCTATTTTGCCTCAGTAGCAAATACAGAGAACGCCGGCGCGCTTTATATCATAAACCCACCTAAGACACCAACTTTTGTTGCCATTTTCTGACAGCTCAATGTGAAAAGAAAGGCAGGGTGACGAAAGGTATTCTTGATAGGCAAAAAGGTAACGAGGGAAATAGGGCCGCCAACTGTTATTGGCAGATATTCTGTAGGCTGATACCATTAGTTCAATAATTTTTTCCTTGTTGAAAAACAATACAGCCAGCAGATTCGCTGGCCTTGAATGGACAAGTTTCATGGCAATCTCAATTAAAACCCCTGAAGATATTGAAAAAATGCGCGTCGCCGGTCGATTGGCGGCAGAAGTGTTGGAAATTATTGAACCTTACGTCAAACCCGGTGTAACAACAGGTGAATTAGATCGTATCTGTCACGATCACATTACCAATAAACAACAGGCTGTCTCTGCCTGCCTTGGTTATAATGGTTTCCCAAAATCCGTTTGTATTTCTGTTAATGACGTAGTGTGTCATGGTATCCCTAGTGATGATAAGGCATTGAAAGATGGCGATATTGTTAATATCGATGTGACTGTCATCAAAGAGGGCTTCCACGGTGATACATCAAAAATGTTCATTGTTGGCAAACCAACCATTCAGGGTGAGCGCCTATGCCGCATCACTCAGGAAAGCCTCTATCTGGCCTTGAAAATGGTGAAGCCCGGTATTCGCCTGCGCACCCTTGGTAGAGCCATCCAACAATTTGTTGAAGCTAACGATTTTTCTGTAGTCCGTGAATATTGCGGTCACGGCATCGGCGAAGGGTTCCATGAGGAACCACAGGTACTGCACTATGACGCCGATGATGGTGGTGTTGTTCTGCAAAAAGGTATGGCTTTCACTATTGAACCAATGGTTAACACCGGTGACTACCGTATCCGTACCATGAAAGATGGCTGGACAGTCAAAACGAAGGACCGCAGCCTGTCTGCACAGTATGAACATACAATTGTTGTTACTGATAACGGTTGTGAAATCATGACATGGCGTAAAGAAGAAGAACCAACACTTTCCGCAGTCTTGGTAAATGAATAATTAAAACAACAAACTACGAAGCCTTGCTAAAATCATACAAGGCTTCTATTTCCTCTACTCCGCAATATACCCTTGTTTAGCACCCTACTTTCTCAGTAATCTGGCCGTTACGATTCGCCTTTTTCATAGGTCTATACTTATGTCAGCAGATATCGCCACAATTCAGGCCCCTATCCCGCCACTGTCTCCCGCTGATTTTTCTAGTGAGGAGCTTCACTACCCCGTGTTGAAACAGCACCTCGAAGAATTTCAACTTTGGCTGGAACATGCATTTAAAGCAGGGATTTCCGCAGAAGCCTTGATTTCTGCACGCAGTGATTACATAGACCAGTTATTACAACAATTATGGTATACCTATGGATTTGATAAAATTTCATCACTTTCATTGATTGCCGTCGGCGGATATGGCCGGCGGGAACTGCATCCACTATCTGATATTGACGTGTTGATACTCAGTGAACAACCGCTCACACCACCTCAAGCTCAGAATGTTGGACAATTTATCACTTTATTATGGGATATCCGACTGGAAGTCGGCCACAGTGTTCGCACACTTGAAGAATGCTTACTGGAAGGGCTGTCAGACCTAACTATTGCGACGAATTTAATCGAATCACGGTTAATTTGTGGCGATCTATCCATTTTTCTTCGGTTACAGCAATATACCTTCAGTGATGGTTTTTGGCCTTCCACTGACTTCTTTGATGCCAAAATTGTCGAACAACATGAGCGCCATCAGCGCTATCACAGTACAAGTTATAATCTGGAACCTGATATCAAAAGTAGCCCAGGAGGGTTGCGAGACATTCATACCCTACTGTGGGTTGCCCGTCGCCATTTTGGTGCAACCTCCATAGATGAAATGGTTGACTTTGGTTTCCTAACAGCGGAAGAGCGTAATGAATTAAATGAATGCCAAAGTTTCCTTTGGCGTATCCGTTTTGCTCTTCATCTAATAGTCAATCGTTATGATAACCGTCTGTTATTTGATCGCCAGTTCAGTATTGCTCAATTATTAGGTTATCAAGGAGAGCGTAATCAACCGGTAGAACGAATGATGAAAGATTTCTACCGGATGACACGCCGCGTTAGCGAACTCAACAATATGCTACTGCAACTGTTTGATGAAGCTATTTTGGCACTAGAAACCAATGAAAAATCCCGCCCACTGGATAGTGAATTCCAGCTACGGGGGCAACTTATTGATCTCATCGATGAAACTCTGTTTATCAAAGAACCCGCAGCTATTATGCGGATGTTTTATCGCATGGCAGAACATGAGGAAGTTCAAGGCATTTATTCTACTACGTTACGTCACCTCCGTTATGCACGCCGCAACCTGTCTCAGCCACTGTGCGAATTACCCGAAGCTCGCCAAATCTTTATGGATATCCTACGTCACCCTAGAGCGGTTGAAAGCGCATTTGTGCCTATGCATCGTCACAGTGTTCTTGGCGCTTATACACCGCTTTGGGGAAATATTGTCGGTCAAATGCAGTTTGATCTGTTTCACGCTTATACCGTTGACGAACATACCATCCGCGTACTGAGAAAACTGGAAAGTTTTGCCGATGAGAATAACCGCCCAGCCCATCCACTCTGTGTTGAGCTATATCCTCGTCTGCCTCAACCTGAGCTTCTACGTCTTGCCGCACTATTTCATGATATCGCCAAAGGGCGTACTGGCGACCATTCAGAACTTGGCGCTGACGATGCGCTAGCATTTTCACTGCAACATGGGCTTAATTCACGAGAAGCTGATTTGGTCGCCTGGCTGGTCCGTCATCATCTGTTAATGTCAGTCACAGCTCAACGGCGAGATATTCAGGACCCGGAAATCATCAAGCAATTTACCCATCAAATCCTCAATGAAACCCGGTTACGCTATCTGATCTGCCTGACAGTCGCTGATATCTGCGCAACCAATATCAACCTATGGAATAGTTGGAAGCAGAGCTTGTTACGGGAACTCTATTTCTCTACAGAGAACCAATTACGCCAGGGAAACACGCCAGATTTTCGGGATCGCATCCGTCACAACCGTTTTCAGGCGCTTGCTCTGTTGCGCCAAGATAATATTAACGAACAGAAACTTCATCAGCTCTGGAGTCGTTGTCATGCAGATTATTTCGTTCGCCATACACCAAAACAACTTGCCTGGCACGCCCGTCATCTAGTGCAACATGATTCTCAAGAGTCGCTGATACTGATAAGCACCAAGCCAACCCGCGGCGGTACAGAAATTTTTATCTGGAGCTTAGATCGTCCTTCCCTGTTTGCAGCGGTTGTCGGCGAACTGGATAGACGTAACCTGAGCGTTCATAATGCTCAAATATTTACCAATCGTGATGGTATGACAATGGACACTTTCGTGGTACTGGAACCCAATGGTCATCCTTTAGCATTAGATCGTCACGAAATAATACGTAATGCACTTTTACAAGCCGTTCTGGAGCCTCATACCAAAACACCAAAAATACGAAAATTACCAACCAAACTGCGCCACTTCAACGTACCAACAAAAGTGACCTTCTTACCTACCCATAACGAACGACGAACCTATATGGAACTATTTGCCCTGGATCAACCGGGGCTACTGGCAAGAGTCGGTAATATTTTCGCTGAAATGGGGGTTTCACTACATGGCGCACATATCACCACGATTGGTGAGCGTGTCGAAGATTTTTTTGTTCTGGCGGATAAAGATCACAAAGCTTTAAATAAAAAAGTCAGAGAAGAATTATCAGAAAGGTTGACAGCAACCCTAAATCCAAAGGATAAAATATAACTCAATATATACCCTATGGATTTCAAGATGCATCGCGGCGGCAAGGGAGCTAATCCCCGGGAGCATAGAGAACTATGTGACCGGGGTGAGTGAGTGTAGCCAACAAAGAGGCAACTTGAAAGATGACGGGTATAAGCCCATGATTCGGACGATAACCAAGGAACCGATGCAATGCAGCAATTACAATCCATTATCGAAAGTGCATTTGAAAACCGCGCAACACTTACTCCAGCAACAGTCAACCATGAAACACGTGATGCTGTTACTCAAGTCATCAACCTGCTGGATAGTGGAAAACTACGCGTTGCAGAGAAAATTGACGGTCAGTGGGTCACTCATCAATGGCTAAAAATGGCTGTACTGCTCTCTTTCCGTATTAATGAAAATCAGATCATCGATGGCACAGAAAGCCGTTATTTCGATAAAGTTCCGATGAAATTCTCTGACTATGATCAGGCTAGATTTGAAAAAGAGGGCTTTCGCGTAGTGCCTCCTGCGGCGGCGCGTCAAGGGGCCTTTATTGCCCGTAACTGCGTACTGATGCCTTCCTATGTCAACATCGGCGCTTATGTTGATGAAGGGACAATGGTAGATACCTGGACAACTGTCGGCTCCTGTGCCCAAATTGGTAAAAACGTCCATTTATCCGGTGGTGTCGGCATCGGCGGCGTATTGGAACCATTACAAGCTAATCCAACCATCATTGAAGACAACTGCTTTATTGGCGCTCGTTCTGAAATTGTAGAAGGTGTGATTGTCGAAGAGGGTTCAGTGATTTCAATGGGCGTCTATATCGGACAAAGCACCAAAATCTATGATCGTGAAACAGGCGAAATCCATTATGGTCGCGTCCCTGCGGGTTCCGTTGTTGTCTCTGGCAACCTCCCATCAAAAGATGGTAGTTACAGCCTGTATTGTGCTGTCATTGTCAAAAAAGTGGATGCCAAAACACGAGGAAAAGTGGGCATTAATGAACTACTTAGATCGATAGATTAAACTTTAAAATAGCGGATAATAAATAAATCCGCTATTTTTTTGCTTTTTATCATCATTACCGACCTCAGTCAGTGTTATTAATATAGGGAGTTTGAATGCGGACAACGCGCACAACCCGAAACGTACACAGAGTACGTAAGGCACTTGGCGACAATCCGAATTCAAAATGACACATAAAATAACCTACTGGGAAAAATACCCTTAAGGTGGTGCTATGTACGATAACTTAAAGAGTCTGGGGATCACATATCCCGAAGAAATTGACCGCTATAGTCTGCGTCAGGAAGCTAACAACGATATTCTGAAAATCTATTTCCGCAAGGATAAAGGTGAATTCTTTGCTAAAAGCGTGAAATTCAAATATCCACGTCAACGCAAGACGGTAACTGCAAACAATACAGAGCAAGGATACAAAGAGATCAACGAAATTAACACTAACCTGCGTTATGTGATTGAAGAGTTAGATCAAATTTGCAAACGTGACCAAGCAGAAGTCGATTTGAAACACAAAATTCTCGATGATTTGCGTCATCTTGAACACGTTGTTGCCAACAAGATTGCCGAGATTGAAGCCGATCTGGAAAAACTAACCCGTAAATAAAACGGTTCGATTAGTTACACCGCTTATATCTTATTTGGTATAAGCGGTGTATTGAGATTATTCAATTAATTCTCCCCATTGCCTGATCCAAGACTGAGCAAAAACTTCCGGTTCAGCTTCTTCCACCGCATCCACCATCAAAACCTCACCGATTCTTATTGCCCCTTGCTCTTGTAGCAACTCATCAAAAGCGCGGCCACCACCACAAAAATTCTCGTAACTGCTATCACCCAAGGCGATCACACCATAGCGTAATTCTGGTTGATACCCCAGTTCATCTCGCAAGGCATAGTAAAGAGGCCGGATATTATCGGGCAAATCTCCTTGTCCGGTAGTTGAAGTGATAACTAAAACCATTTGATCAAGATAGGATTGCCACTGTTCCAGCTCTCCTTCTTCAAAGACTTCTACATCATGACCTTGTTGTTCAAGGATCTGCTGTGCTTCTTCTGCAACAGCAAGCGCGTTACCATAAACAGTACCAACAAAAATACCTATCTTTGCCATAATTTATTATCTCTTTTTAAAGGAATTATTTAGTTATCCTCGCTGGCAACAGCAGAAAACTCAACCCTTCCCAAATCAGGGATAATTACCTTTACCAGCTAAGCCGTCGTATCAAATCAAATATTGCCACTATTAAGTTCACTCTGTCATGTAAACAGTATCCTATACCCTATGGATTTCAAGATGCATCGCGACGGCAAGGAAGTGAATCCCCGGGAGCATAGATAACTATGTGACCGGGGTGAGCGAGTGCAGCCAACAAAGAGGCAACTTGAAATATAATGGGTATATCAGCACTAATGACTAATCATATATCTGTTAAGCCAATTACGAATAGATGTAGCGATCAATAACTGTGGTTATTCTACATAAAACGGTAACAGGTAATCATCAAAAACATTGTTTTCTGTGACAACCAAGATCAAGTCACAGAAGTGAAGTCATCCTAAATCAAGCTATTTAGCCAATAATAATTCAGTGTTAAAATCATTTTTTTAAACAACTTTAGTTTATGACATTGATATTAATATGAAAAATGACCATATATTTTATTTCAAGATCAACAATAGTATTATCAGATTAATAGAACGGCACAAATAAGCGCTAAATACAGGAAAACCATCACTATGTTTAACAATAGAGCTGTTGTGCTAAGTATACTATTAAGTGCCGCAAATATTACCGGCTCATCTGGCCTGATGATTTGGGTAGATACCGTGCTTAAAGATGGAGGCATGATTTTAAACGCTTATATTCCTGTTTTTTCCTATTTATTGGGGTTATCTCTGGGATGTATGACTGTATCCTTTTTTATTCGAAAAATGAATATTACTTTTTTTGAAAAAAATATTTTTTGCTTCTTCTTATTACTAGCAACCATAAACTGCATTCTCTTTGCAAAAGAAACAACACTTATTCCAGTTTGGCTGGATGCTCCACATAGAATATTATGGGGAGTAATAAGTGGATTTATTGTTATAATGGGAAGAAACATTCTTATAACCGCAGGCAATGAAAAGAAAACGAATAGTGATTTTTCTATTTTAAGCCTGGCGTTATTAAGCCTGCCATTTTTAATCCCCGTTATTTTTTCTCTTTTAAGTTTAAATTCCCGTACATCAGCAGATTTTTTCGCTGCTTTTATTTATTCTATTGCTTCAATTATCTATTTCACTGGCTTTAAAAGCCATAATTTAAAAAAACAAAAACAGGATATTAAAGACTCTGTTAAAACAACCAATAAATTAGTTATTTTATTTGCCTTTTCCAGTTTAGTTATCATCAATGTTTGCTTTTTTCTATCCTTAATGATTATGCCAGCAATGCGAACAAAATATTTTGAACATATTGACATGATTAAAATGTATATCATATTACTGATTATATGGTTTCCCTGTGCAATTGGCATCATGAAAATCATTAAATCTGTACTTTTAACCAAAAGAATCATGATAGGTAATATCATGCAATTATTTTCCCTCGGATTCTATTTATTTGGCATTATGATAAATTCTGGCATACTCTATTTACTATTCACAATTATGGTATTTTTAGCTAATACTATTATGCAACCTGTTTTTTTCTCTTATTTGGGATTATATTCAAAAAACTCTCTTTATACTTTGGGTATGCAATCAGGTATTTATGTATTTATTACTATGGTCATTCTTTTTTATACTATTTACTCAGGTGTTGGCGTTGAAGAAATCATTGCTGGATTTACAATATTATTAGTTTCTTCAATAGTTATATCGATAATTTTTCTCTTTACTATTAACTCTAAAAAACAATAAAACCAGCGTAATTATTATATTAAAACACTTATGGATCAATGAAGAGACATAATAATAATGGGTATTTCACCAGAATACAAATCAGCCGCACTGACCAATAATACAGCCGTATTTCCTCTTTTAAATAGAAGAAACATTCATAATCTTCAACGAAGCTTTTGCATCATTTTAGACTACAATCAATCAGTGCCTTCAATTATATCATCTAAAAAATTTAAATATTTATATGCTTATAGAAAATATTTATTTTATATCAAATGATGAAGATGGTATAGATATCATACAATTGAAAGATATTCTATTACAAATGGTCAGTTTGGTGCTCATAAAGGATAAAAAGCACCCTAAAGTGCTTTTTATACAACCATTAATGACAAACAGTAAAGATACAATAACAATACCCTATACTAGCTTGCTAATACCTTTTTATTTCTAAAATAAGTAGTTAGTAAAGCAAAGAAAGTAAAAAGCATCAGTAATATCCAACTTAAGTTATAACTACCTGTAATATCTCTTAATATCCCTATTAATGGCGCAATAACAATCACAGATACTTGATTAGCAGTCATAGCTAAACCTAAAGCAAATCCCATCCTATCCTTTGGGGCTGTGTCTGCTATATAAGCTACCCAAGGGCCATACCAACCTACTCCAAAGAAACCAAGTAAGATCATTAATGGGAATAAAAAATAATAACTATCAGTTTTAATAAAAAATAAAATCGTGATTCCAATTAAAGAGAAAAATAAGCAACATAATACTTGAAAATATCTATTTGTTTTTGTTCTATCACTCCAAGCAGCTAAGGCTATTCTTCCTAAAACCCCAGAAACAAGAGCTGAGAATAATAAAGTTGCACCTATAGATGGAGAAATTTTTAGTTCTTCATAAAAATAAGAAATTAGATAAATAACCACACTATATTGAATGGCTGTCAAACAAGCCCCAGACAACATAATATTAAACATCGCAGGCTCTTTAACCATTAACATTTTATTTCTGATAGTCGATATAATATTAATGCGCCCTATTTTCTTTGCTCCAGGATCTTTATCTTTATAAAATATAAAAAAAAGTGTAGCCCCAAAAATAGCAATGCATCCACTAGCAAAGAAAGCGAAATGCCAATTAAAACGTATTGCCAAAAATGGTAGGATTAAACTTGCTAAAGCCCCTCCTAGAGGTAATCCTGCTTGTCTAATCCCCATAGCAAAACCTAACTGGCTTTTTGGAAACCAATTAGAAACAGACTTGGCCCCACCTGGTTGCGCAGAACTATACCCAATCCCAAGAATAAATAAGAGTATGAGAATCGCATAATAGTTATCAAAAAATAGGGTAAAACATAGAGTCATTCCAACTAAGAAAACACCTATACTTACCACGTACTTTTCATTAAACCTATCAAGTAATTCTCCAGCTACTAGTAAACCAACTAATGGTGCAAGTTGAGCAGACGATACTAGTAACCCAATTTGGAATGCAGATAACGACATCTGTTGTTGCAATAGTGGAGCGATAGAACCTATCCCTTGAACAAAAAAACACGCACATGCCTGAGTTATCGTAGCTATAAATAACACTGTCCATTTATAATTTTCAATATTTTGATTTATCACGAATTAACTATCCTAGAAGATCTTTATAAAAAACCACTATATGAATATGGAAAAGTAAAGTTATCGGCTTTACTTTGTTCTGTTAAGAATAAAAATTTCTGAATTCCCTTTTGAGAGTTACTTTGGTTAATCGCTTGATAAAGGGAGTTAACGGCATCATAGGCAGGATCCACCCACTCATTAACATTTTTAAAAATATACTTTAATTCATCTTTAATATTAGGAAAGTGAGTGCACCCTAAAATCACTACATCTACATTATCAATCTCTTCTTTTGTCATTGATTTTAGTATTAAACTTTCTATTTCATTGGTTTTTAATAGTATTCCTCTTGATTTCATCTCTGAAAAGTTAACTAGCTCTGTTAAACCTAACTTTTTAAAGATGAACTTATCATAAATTAACTTTTCACATATATTATTAACATATTCACTGTTAATTGTATTAGGTGTAGCAATCAGAAGAACATTTTTTTTTGAAGAGATCTGAAAGGCTTCTAAAATAGGAGGGAGCACTTTAATACAAGGCAATTTTAGTTTTTCTATAAAATTGTTACTCAATAAAGTTGATGCTGTATTACAGGCAATAATTAAACCAATTGGCTTAAATACTTGTACTGCTTGCTCTAACAAATCTTCTATTCTTTCTAGTAGTAAAGTTCTATCCTTATTTCCATAAGGATAGAACTTATTATCAGCAATATAAACGACGTCAGTACCTAAAAAAAAATTCTCTACATATTTAGATACTGATAAACCACCAACTCCCGAATCAAAAATCAATATTCTAGGGGTATCGGTGTTTATTTTTTCTACAGAATCACCATTAGAATTGTAAAATTCTATATTTTTTTTTTCTAAAATAATCGTATCTTCAACTAACATAAAAACCTCTTACGCAATGATAGCTCGACTTTGAACAGATCCTCGCATTCCTCGAGATTTCTTTAAATCAGTTGTAAATACAACTCTTGCTAACCAACGTGCTTTTTCTCCAAAGAAAGGTTCATATGCATCCCTGGCGTGTACACATCTAAAGTTATCAACAAATATACAATCTGAAGTATTTAAAACAATTGACTCCTTATTTTTATTAAAAAAATCAATTACCTTATTGACTGCTTTTATTTCATCTAACGAATTGTTATCTAGGTTCAAAGCAGCAGCATTAATTCTTACATAAGGCTCTTCTTTTGCACCAAATAATATTGCTTGACCTTCTTCATCAACAATATTTGAAGTTGAATGAATTGGATTATGAGAAATATAAAACCTGTCCTGAAAAAGAAGTTCTTTTTCCTTGTCAGTAAGTTCAATACCGTCAATACAAGAAATTGTTGTTGGTGCTCTTTCTTCATTTCGCATACAGACAAGTCCCAAGAATTCAGCTCTTGCTGGGTGAAAGGCATCTTCTACATGAAACCCAAAATCTTTATTTGAACCACTGCTTGAATTAGGGACATTTTGTAATTCTTCGAAAGGGATAATATTATTGTATATACTACCATTTCGTTGGGAGGTAAATCCCATACCTTCTCCCAATAAAGATCCATATAGACCTAATAATATTTTTGCATCATTAATTTTATATCCATCTTCTAATTCTATTAATTTTCTCGGAGTTGGTTGAACACCATTAAGTAAAACAGGGTTATCTTTAACATGAATAGCAGCATATTTCTCATGCCGCTTAAAATGATAAAACTCTTCTCTAATACTACGAGGCAACTCTTGTGCGAAAATTGGGGCTCTTTCTAGAAAGTCATATTGATTATCTAATTTCTCATCAAAAACAATATGATCTATTAAACCTTTAATCACTTTACTTTCATTTTGATCAGGTTTAATTTCCTTAATATATGTCATCTTCCTACTCTAATATAGTTAATTTAATAAAAACCAATTTGGTTCAGGGAATTTATATTTTTTTAGTTTAAAACAAAATTTACTTTACATTTATTTACATTTTTATTATTTCCAAAATTTTATTTTATTCATAAATTTCAAAAAGTTAAATTATCGTTGTAGAAAAAACATCTTTTTTAAAATCGAACGAAATATTTACGGAAATAATATTTAAATCCATTTTTTCAAAAAATCATGCATTTTTTATTTAAATACTAACGTAATATTACACTAGGAAACTTTTAATCTAAACAAGGTAGAAACTGAGTGTTTGTTTATTACTCATCGTATTAAAACCAACTATCAGTACCTTATCCATATAGGCGCTATTCATGTTGGCCTGTTTTCGTTTGCCGCGAATACTGGCTTTTTTGTTGTTTCCGCACGAAACATATTCAAAGTCAGATCATATACAAGCCAGAATTTCAGCAGTATCACCAGACTGGTTCTTAAATTTACGCCTAACTCAACGCAATAATACTTTGAGCAGATCGTTTCTCTTGTAGCTTTACTAAGCCTCGGCTGACAAGGTATATCCAAGGAAGTCGAAACGGGTGTGTTCATACCCGTCCTTTTGTTTCCCGTCTTTGCACTTTGCAATAGGTAATTCTGGTTTTGTCAGGGTGAAACATTCCATCTACTACGCCAGCAACATACCTATTTACGGGTACAAAACAAGACTAGGTTACTACCGTAGAAAGCTTGCTTTGCTTGTAGTACTGGCGGGGTGGAGAGAGTCAACGACGGCTTTCGCTAATTACTATCATACTCCAAATCGGGGATAATACCTTGCCAGCCAAATTGTTGTATTAAATGCTGCCATGACGCATCCCATTTTGCCGTAAGCGATAATTTCTCCCCCGTAACAGGGTGATCCAACTCAAGACAACTGGCATGAAGCATCAACCGGTTGGTTTGATAATGAGCGGCAACCCCTCTGTTTTGCCGTAAATCGCCATGCGTTGTATCACCAATAATGGGGTGACGAATATGTGCCATATGGCGTCTTAATTGATGTTTTCGGCCTGTTTTCGGTGTCAACTCCAACAAACTAAAACGTGATGTAGGATAACGACCTATTTCTACCGGACACTCCACCGTTGCCAGTGGCCGGTAATAAGTCACACTGGGTTGAGCTTCTTTATCGCCATCTGCAAATTTATCTGCGATCTTATCCAGTTCCTCAACCAGAGCGTAATCAATAATAGCTGGTTCCAGCACATAACCACGCACGACAGCGTGATAAGTTTTTTGTAACTGATGATGTTCAAACTGTTGGGAGAGCTGGCGGGCAACATCGCTGGAAAGCGCCATCAGCAATACACCTGACGTTGGTCTATCCAGACGGTGTACCGGGAAAACATGCTGACCAATCTGATCACGCAATGTCTGCATGACAAAGACAGTTTCGTGACGCGCCAACCAGCTACGATGAACTAACCACCCCGCTGGCTTATTAACTGCCACAATATAATCATCCTGATATAACACTTCCAACATATCAAACGTTATCCTGCATAAATAAGCGATCCAACGCACGAAGATGTTCAAGCAGTTGCTGATAACGTCCGGTAGTATCTTCTTTATAAGATTCCTCAAAGTAAGGCGCGATAGCAAATGCCGTAGGCAACGCTAATCCCTGCTCCAACAATGCATACATTCTCGGAATTAATATCCACTGTAACCACTCTTCAGCTAACATTGTATCAATGGAAAATGGCTCAACACTTTCGAAAGCTTCTGGTTTAGGCGGATGGCTCTGCCACAGGCCAATTTCCCTCATGGCTTCTTCAATTAACTGTAATTTATGCAGAATTTGTTTTGTGGCACTCATATTTTCAGCCTGACTCAGTTTTTACTCAAAACAACCAAGTTCGCAAGAATACCATCGATACCCCTTAAGCTGAAAATTTACTTGCCCCACCAAATAAGAGAAGGGAGCGAACAAGCGCTCCCCTTAAGTTGATTTTATAGCAGTCCCGCTAATAATAAGATGCTCCCTGCTCACTCCTTGACAAACTTGTCCTTAGTTTGGCTATCCCTACCCATCATTTTATTTATATTGCATACGATCCTGTTATGCATTGGTGTCATCCTGACCATCATCACTTATCTGTCCTTGAGAAATTGTGCGCAATGATTCCTTTCCTGCTGAGGACAGCATGAATTAATTCGTTCGATGAAACAAGCTACACATAATGAAACCAGTAAGTGAAGATAGTGAATAAAATCTGTGACTATTTATAGCCTATTGAAATAAAATGGAAATAATAAACTAATGTGAAGCTCACAAAAGTAAACAATGATATCTCTTACATGAAGTGTAAGAGATATCTCACAAATACAACGTTAAAAATCCAACCCTAGCGAATAAAGACGGGTTCAACTGCGCCAAGAAACCCAATTAAGTCGGTAAATAACCGCGTTCGTTTATGACTACCAAATTGTTCCAAAATCACTTCACCGCTCAAATTACACAGAGAAATGATCCCCATATCATCTGACTCCATCGTCGCAATAAATGCCGTTGGCGACAGTTTCAGCCGCTTCTGCGTCACCAAATGTCCTATCAGGTTTTCCTGTAAACGGATAAAGTCATCTTCACTCCAGACCTGAATCAAACTAAAACGTTGTCCTTCAAACGTTACCGTCATATCACCGGCCAATTGTGATGTATAAAAATCATGAATTGCCGGTTGTAATTGAATATCCAGTGCAACTTCGACGCTATTCAGCTTATCCTCTAAAGGAAAAGGCTGTGGAAGCCAATAAACCATGTTGTCACCAGTCTGGGTAATACAAGGTGATGGTACGCCATAAAGTTCACGGCTGGCAGGGGGGGCTCCGGTTTCCTTTTGCCACAAATCAACATAACAACGGGTAAAATTAGACAACGCTTCTGTAACATTAGAAATCATATTATTTTCAACCGGTAACTGTTAGGGTGTACTTAGCAATTTTATAGTAAACCAAAGATAGTGAACTGAGCGAACAAATAAAATTCAGACAAACGCGCTAACTTGCTAAACTTAAGCCATCACTAATATCAGATTTTGAGGAATAACATGTCGTTATATCGGGATCACCAAGCTCTTGAGCAGCTTACTCTGGGTAAAACCACTTTATATCGTGATCAATATGATGCCAGCTTATTACAAGCTGTACCCCGCAATATGAACCGTGAGCCGCTAGAAATTTTCCCTGATAATTTGCCATTTCATGGTGCCGATATCTGGACGCTATATGAACTATCATGGCTAAATAGCCGTGGTTTGCCACAAGTTGCTGTCGGGCATGTTAGTTTAAATGCAGCAAGCAAAAACCTGATTGAATCTAAAAGTTTTAAGCTCTATCTGAACAGTTTTAACCAAACTCGTTTTGAAAACTGGCAAGCCGTTGCAGAAACACTACAGCGCGATCTGGCTGCTTGTGCTGAAGGCGAGGTGGAAGTGACTCTTCATCATTTAGATCATTTCAATAACCAGCCAATCTCCGCTTTTACAGGTGAATGTATTGACGATCAGGACATTGAAGTGACTGAATATGATTTCAAGCGTCATTATCTGCAAGATGCAGCACAAGGCCCGTTGGTGGAGGAAGTTTTGGTTAGCCATCTGCTGAAATCTAATTGCCTGATTACCCATCAACCTGACTGGGGATCTGTCCAGATTCACTACCAAGGGGCAAAAATCAATCGGGAAGCATTGTTACGCTACCTAATATCATTCCGGCATCACAATGAGTTTCACGAGCAATGCGTCGAGCGTATCTTCAACGATTTACAACAGTTATGTGCACCAGAAAAGCTCTCAGTCTACGCTCGTTATACCCGTCGTGGGGGATTAGATATCAACCCGTGGCGTACAAATAATGCAAGCTTTATTCCAGCTATAGGCAGACTGGCACGTCAATAAATCTGTTTTTCTAAACGCAATTTTTGAAAAATAAGCTGAAATAGGGTATGTAATACATTCAGTTTAGTGCTATTGATATGTAATCCATACACGGTATACAAGGAGTCATTCTTGATCACACATATCAACCCACTCGGCTCAATGGATTTATTATCTCAACTTGAAGTAGATATGCTAAAGAGTACCGCAAAAAGTGATCTGTATCGCCTGTTCCGTAACTGCTCACTGGCCGTACTCAATTCAGGTAGCCAAACCGATAATAGCAAAGAGCTGCTCTCTAAATACACCGATTTTGAGATTAACGTACTGCGCCGTGAGCGTGGAGTAAAACTGGAACTGATAGATCCACCAGAAGACGCATTCGTTGATGGAAAAATTATTCATTCACTACAAGCTAACCTGTTCGCAGTGCTGCGGGATATTTTGTTTGTCCATACACAGATTACCGATCCGGGACAACAGGATTATTCCGATTCAGAGAATAGCGCACATATCACCAACAGAATATTCTCTATTCTGCGCCATGCCAGAGCGCTGCATACCGATGACGATCTCAACATGATCGTCTGTTGGGGAGGCCACTCAATTAGTAAGCAAGAGTATCAATATGGCCGTAAAGTCGGTAATCAGCTTGGGTTACGTGGACTAAATATCTGTACCGGCTGTGGCCCCGGAGCAATGGAAGCACCGATGAAAGGTGCTGCTGTCGGCCATGCCCAACAAAATTACAAAAATAGCCGTTTTATTGGTATCACCGAGCCATCAATCATTGCGGCTGAACCCCCAAATCCATTAGTGAATGAACTGATTATCATGCCAGACATAGAAAAACGTCTGGAAGCTTTTGTTCGTATTGCTCATGGTATCGTTATTTTCCCTGGTGGTGTCGGTACAGCGGAAGAATTACTTTATTTGCTAGGTATTCTGATGAATCCAGAAAATCAGGAGCAAGTACTGCCATTGATTCTTACCGGACCGAAGGAGAGTGAGGACTATTTCCAGGTTCTGGACGAATTTATTGTTCATACATTGGGCGAAGAGATGCGACGCTACTATCACATCATCATTGATGATGCGCCTGAAGTTGCCAGAATAATGAAAGAAGCGATGCCATTAGTGAGAGATAGTCGCCACAGTACCGGTGATGCATATAGCTTTAATTGGTCAATGAAGATCAATTATGATTTGCAACAGCCGTTTGAACCATCCCATGAAAACATGGCTGATCTTAATCTCTATCCTGATCAACCATCTGAAAAACTGGCCGCGTCACTGCGCCGGGCTTTTTCCGGGATTGTTGCCGGTAATGTCAAAGAGGTGGGTATTCAAGCGATTGAAAAACAAGGTCCATTCAAAATCCACGGGGATGCTAAAATAATGCGCCATATGGATAAACTACTGAAAGACTTTGTGGAACAGCATCGAATGAAACTACCGGGAGGCACCGCCTACGAGCCTTGCTACGAAATTATCAAATAAAATTACCTGAAAAAATATCTGCGCTCCACGGATGGAGCATTATGCTATTTAAAGTGATCCCATATGATACACCTTCTTATTGTTGATGCCCTTAACCTTATCCGACGCATTCATGCTGTGCAGGGCAGCCCATGCATTCCTGCTTGTGAACATGCACTAAGGCAGCTTATCCAACACACTCATCCCACACATGCGGTTGCAGTATTTGATGAAGAGAATCGCAGTCACAGTTGGCGTCACCAGATATTACCTGACTACAAAGCTGGTCGTTCGCCCATGCCTGATAATCTGCAACAAGAAATGCCACAAATCAGAACATCATTTGAACAACAAGGAGTCACCTGCTGGCACGCAAAAGGGCATGAAGCTGACGATCTTGCAGCGACACTGGCGGTAAAAGTGACCTCTGCTGGTCACAACGTGACGATTGTTTCTACTGATAAAGGATATTGTCAGTTACTTTCACCCAATATCCGTATCCGTGACTACTTTCAAAAACGCTGGCTGGATATGCCATTTGTTCAACAAGAGTTTGGCGTTTTACCAGAACAACTGCCTGATTATTGGGGGCTGGCGGGGATAAGTAGCAGTAAAATTCCGGGTATTCAGGGGATCGGGCCGAAAACCGCCGCCACTTTACTGCAACAAGCCGGTACACTGGATAATCTGTTCCAGAACCTCGACCAACAACCCGATAAATGGCGCAATAAGCTAGAATCCAATAGAGAAATGGCGTTTATCAGCCGGGAAGTTGCGTCATTACGTACCGATCTGGCTTTAAATGGTAATCTGCAACAACTCCGGCTGACAACAGCAACCTAACGAAAATACTTCGCTATCTTATCCAGGTGTTCGCCTTTTAATTCTCCGGCCTCACTAAGGAGGCCGATCCAAGATTTAATATAATTATATTTTGCTTGTGAGAGATCACGTCGAGCAGTATATAACTGCTGTTCAGCGTTCAAGACATCCACATTAACCCTCTGCCCAAGCGCAACACTTTTACTGGTCGCGTCTACCTGCAAGCTAGCTGATTCAACCGCCATTTCATAAGCACTAATCCGTTTTTCACTATTCAAGTACTGATTATAATTGCGGCGTAATGCATTGAGAATTTCTCCAGCCTGAGCATCAAGATCATATTTAGTCCTGCCATAGTTGGCCGCCGCCTGACGTACAGAGGCAGACGTAGCACCACCATTATAGATATTCATGCTCATCCGCAGGCCAATAGTATCGGTTCGATATTTTTGATCTATGGTATTGTCGCTGCTGGATTCATTTTCAGAATGGGAGGCGTAAAACTCCAGTCTAGGTAAATAGCCCGCCCGATTACGTTGCACTTCATGGTACGCGGCTTGCACTTCCTGACGAGAAGCAGCCAAAACCGGATTGTTAGCCAATGCCAATTTTTCCCACTCCTCATAACGCTCAGGCGATAACCTCAAGATATGGAAACGCTTTTTATCTGATAGCCGTTGTACAGGCAGATCAACAGGGAGGGGAGCGCCCACAATTAGCTGTAAACTTCGGATTGCCGCATCCAAATCGTCTTTGGCTGCTATCTCATCGGCAATCGCCTGACTATAGCGGGATTGCGTTTCCACCACATCAGTACGTGTCCCTTCGCCAGAAATAAACAATTTCTTATTCAGTTCCAGTTGCTTTTCATAAGCCATTTTCTGCCGTATGACTAAATCAATCTGATCCTGCGCATAAGCCACATCCACGTAAGCATTCACGACTCGAACAGCCAGTTGCTGAAAATTTGCTCTAAAACGCTCATTGCTCATCAAAGTGTGAGCCTGGCTGGCTTTATAGCGAGCCCATATTTCAAAATCGATCAATGGCTGAGTCAACACAACAGCCGCGTTATAACTGTTATATTGACGATCCCGGCTGCTAGTCGTCTTCCTGCCCCAGAGGTCATACCCAACAGACTCCATATGTTGCCAATTCCGCGGTGAATTCTGATAAGACATTATGACTTTAGGTAACAGTTCTGCCCTGCCGAGCTTTTCATACTCTTCACCGCCTTCCCGCTCTTTCACAGCAGCGAGAAAAGTGGGATCATTTTCTAACGCCAGCGCATAGGCTTCAGTCAAACTCAATGACCATGCAGGAAAAGAAAACAAACTGACGCTGAAAAGAATCAGCAAACCCATTGAGAAAGAAGCATTATTCAGTTTCATAATCACTCCTCTATCAACGATGTTGAAGCCCGATCCCACAGTGGCTTAAACAGATAGCTCAACAGAGAGCGGGAACCCGTTTTGACAAAGACTTCAACCGGCATTCCTGGCCTGATATCCAACCCTTTCAGTTTTTCCATTCCCTCAGGAGAGACAACCACCCTCATCTGATAATAAGGTTGACTGGTTACAGGATCGACCAACCTATCCGCGGAAATCACGGCAACTTTTCCTTCAACTTTTGGTGTCCGATTCTGGTTAAAAGCGGTGAACATCAGATCCACATTCAACCCTTTACTAATCTTATCCGCTAAATTAACCGCAACACGAGTTTCCACTTCAAGCGCCATCTGGCCCGGCAGAATTTCCATTAGTTTTTCGCCGGGAGCAACAACCCCACCTTGGGTAAAAATATTTAATCCCACGACAGTGCCGTCAACCGGTGCCACAATTGAAGTATGAGTCAGTTCAAACTGTGCTGTATCTAGCTTATTTCTATATTCACTGGCAGAGACCTGCACCTCTGCTAATTGTGTACGCACTTCCCGCTGATAGTCTGCTTTACGCTGAACAATACGCTGCTGTGTTTCCTGTAACTGTTTTTCAAGCTGACCAGCTCGTCCTTCCATTTCCGCTATGCCGCTGTTGAGTTCAGCCTGTTCACGCAGAAGCTCCAGATAGCGATTACGCGGAAAATAGCCCTCATCCGCTAAAGATTTCAGATTAGTTATCTGCTCTTTAAGCGCCGCCTGCTGCATGCGCTTACTGAGAAGAGAAGATTTCAGCCCTTTAATCTGGAAATTTATTCCTTCGACAGACTGCTCAAGCCCTGCCAAGTCGCTTCTCAGTACTTCACGGCGTGATACAAAAAGTTGTTTTTGCAGTTCGATAATCTCATTCACCCGCGGTTCAGATTGTAATTGCTGTAATATGTCGGGGAAAATTAGCGCTTCATCACCATGCTGCTCGGCTAATAAACGAGCTTCCGTTGCCAGCGTGGTATACAGTTGATCTTGAAGTGCATCGACCTGTGCCTTTGCCTGCACCTGACTGAGCTGGACGAGTGTCTGACCTGCTTTTATTGTTTCTCCTTCAACAACCTTAATCTGACTGATAATACCGCTTGCCGGGGCCTGAACTGTTTTACGATTACCATCTACAACCACCACACCGGAAGACGCAACCCCTTTATCCAACGGTGCTAACGCGGCCCAAATGAGAAACCCCAAGATCCCCACACCAATCACTAACCATCCTAGTCGTAAAAAATGCCTTTCTTCCAAAGGCAATAATCCTTTTTCATCTCTTACCGGCGTAATCTGATCAGACATATCCACTCCCGGACAGAAAGCTCCGTCTCAGCTATTTGATATTATTATAATTAAATGCACATTTACCTATTGTTACTATGATGCCTGCGCGACTGCTTTGGTCGCAGAATGTCCCTGACTATTATTTCTTTGTGATAAAGCGGCCATCACCTGCTGAGATGGACCGAACATTTTCATTTTCCCCTGAACCAGTAACAATATTTTGTTTGTCTGTGATAGCAATGAGGTACGGTGAGTGATCACAATCACTGTCTTTCCTTGTGCCTTTAGTTGAGAAATCGCCTCATTCAATGCTCTTTCTCCTGCCTCATCCAAGCTGGAATTAGGTTCATCCAACACCACCAATGACGGATCATCATATAAAGCACGAGCAAGGCCAATTCGCTGTTTCTGCCCGCCAGATAATCCAACCCCCCCGGCACCAATTACGGTGTCATAACCCTTATCAAGGGCCAATATCAGCTCATGAACACCCGCTTTCCTTGCCGCTTGCACCACCTTTTCTGACTCCACTTCATTAAAACGAGCAATATTCTCAGCAATGGTGCCGCCAAATAGTTCAATATCTTGCGGTAAATAGCCGATTGAAGAGCCCAACTCATCTTTGTTCCACTGATAAATATCTGCATTATCCAGACGAACAACGCCTTCTTGTGCAGGCCATATCCCCACCAACAACCGGGCAAGAGTCGATTTGCCAGACGCACTGGGGCCAATTAACCCCATTACATCACCGGCATCCAACGAAAAGCTAATATCCTCTAACACAACCTTGCTGTTTCTTCCCGGAGGTGCCGCGGAAACTTTATCCACGGACAAATTTCCTTTTGGCGCGGGCAATGACATGCCCGGTTTACGTTCCGGTTGTTGTTCCAACAAATTGGTTAAACGTTGCCATGACAAACGAGCACCACTCCAGCCTTTCCAGGCTTGGATCAGTTGTTCAATCGGTGAAAGTGCACGTCCCATCAAAATTGAAGCCGCAATCATCATGCCCGGCGTAATATGTCCACCAATCGCTAACCAGCCCCCTAATCCAAGGATCAGTGACTGCAAGGCCAAACGCACTGTTTTAGTGACTGAATTAATCACGGAAGCCCGCTCACTCGCAATGCGCTGGAAATCTAGAAAACGCTCATGTAACCCAAACCATCTCCGGCGTAACACCGGTAACATACCTAATGCCTCTATGACTTCGGCATTACGTAAATTGGTGCTGGCAAGACTCGCTGAACGTAGAGAGAGTTTACTGGCTTCGGATAACGGATGACTTGATAACCACTGATTCAGCACAGCCAAGGCAATCAATACCAGCGCGCCTCCCAGTGATAACAGACCAAGCCAAGGGTTAAAAAGAAAAATGACCAGCAGATAGATTGGAAACCAAGGGGCGTCAAAAAAGGCAAACAAGGCGTTACCCGTCAGAAACTGGCGGATATTTGCCAAGTCATTGAGCATTTGACCGGCATCAGTGGTGCCATTTTTCAGATTTGATTCATAAGATGCGGTATAAACCCGGTTATTCAGCTTCATATCAAGCTGACTACCAATGCGGATGACAATCATGCTACGGATATATTCCAGCATTCCCATCATGGCAAACATGCCGAGGGTAATCAGAGTTAACATCAGCAAAGTGATTTCATTGCCCGACGGCAATACTCTGTCATAAACCTGCAACATATAAACAGACGGAACTAGCATCAGCAGGTTAATAAAGGCAGTGAACAACCCGATAGCCCAAAATACTCGGCTACGAGCACGAATGACATCAGTAATTTCATCCTTCGGGAGCAGTAATTTCACATTATTTCCTTATTTTTATTTTTTAAAAATATAACTATCTGATGTTAATTCTTCCCTTTTTATTCATTTTTCTTATTAGTCTTGTTGGGCTTCATCATTAATTCCCGACCATCAGCAAAGCGGGCAAACCAGCCGTCTGGCTCATTAGCAAAGAAAGCCAAACTACTACCCTGTTCATCAGTAATTGTGAGACCGTCAGGAGTCGGCCGCCAACCGGCAGGCACTTCGCCAAACATATACGCCAAACAATCGTTATCACCATTAAGTGACCAAATTGATCCCTCAGGTAAGGGTTGGTCAGTCAATGACACATCACATTGTTGATGTTTATCCGACAGTTGCCACACGCCTTTCAATTCACTGGCGTGTGGGAGAGCAAGACTACTTGCCATACTTCCTCCGATAATGCTGAATGCAAGAGCAACAAAGAATACAAATTTCAGATACCAAGCCGCAAAAACCATGCCGCCTCCAAACAAATAACCGCATCCAAAATCAGATGCGGTTGTGTTGTTATGTTATGAAAGAATGAAATCAGACTCTAAGATTGGCTCTCCGACAATCTTCACCCAAAAATCATCGTAGGAAAATTCACCGCCCAAATTAATGGCGAAATCATTCACCTTATCAACAGTGTTATAACGAAGCACCGCTTCTCCGACTTCACCCGTGAATTCCCTTACAAATTTAACGCCCCCCTTCCCGGCTTCACCCAGATCGAACAGTGACACATCGATCTTGTCTTTACCGGAAACAAAGTCATGGATCCAATCACGCTCAAGAGGAGGTGATTCCTTGGCGCTCAGGTAGACAAATGTATCGTTGCCCTCCCCGCCCCAAAGATTATCCGCTCCCAAGCCGCCGTAAATGATGTCATCACCAGCCCCGCCCTTCAGAGTATTGGCAGCATCATTGCCGATCAAAACATCATTACCACTGCCGCCAATCGCATTTTCAATCGTGACGCCACGAGCAATAGAGACGTTCCCTTTCAGCCCACCGACATCAGAGAAAGAGGCTTCATTCAGATTGATGCGTTGATCTTGAGTAAAACCAGAGAAATCAAACGTATCATTGCCACCGGTATCCCAAGCAGTGAACAACAGTTTGCTGTTCTCATCTTTTGCGGTATAGAAGTCACGATCTGTGTTGGAATTAAAGCCATACACTGTGTCATCAGCACGAATGGTATTGTTCGCGCCATATACCTCCTGAATGGCGGAAATATCGTTAAGTAATGGTGCAGAAGAATAAATACCTTTAAAGTCCTGACCGGTATTTTTCTCACTGAAATAACTCATGACGGTATAAGCACGGCTATCTTCAAAATAAGTAGCGCTGTTCTTATAAGTTGGGCTTACCTTATCAGACGCATTATAATCAGCCGGATGTTGTAACCCCAGAGTATGACCAATTTCATGAGTAAACGTTTGACGGCCATAACCATTCACGTCAATATCATTGTTTGAGAAAGTACGGCTTTTGGCGTTATACCAAGTCCCTAACTGTGTTTTCTCTGGCCTTGGCAGATAAGCAAACGCATAACTCCCCGTCAAACTAACATCAAAGAACCCAAAGGTGATATTTGCCTCTTTGGCATCAGTGGTTTCGACAAAATTGATATTAGCAACATCAGCCCAAGATTGTATTGACAATTTTGCAGCAGCTTTTTGTTCTTCATTAAATGCTGAAAATTCAGAAATATGCCACGGCATATCATCCGGCTTACTTTCCAGGAAAGTATACTTCAATTGGAAAGCTTTAGATTTATCGTCGTCCTGATGCCCCCAACGATAATCACCCCGGATTAATTCTTTAGCAGCATCTTTACTGGGCTCATGCTCAACGACAATATTAGAATCCTTACCTGGTATATAAGCCTGTAACCATTTAAGCAACTCATTTGCTTTTGCTGAACCGCTAACGTCTTTGTCTTCCGAGTATGAAATTTTCTTCTTTAAAGACATATATTTCTCCATAAATTCAGGACTTAGATATAAAAATCTTTTTATTTTATTAAATACAAGTCAATAAAACCTGAAAACAACAGACCGCCCCTGGTCATCCAAATTAACAGCTAAAATCCCTTTCACATAAACGTAACATTAAAGTTAATTATGTAAAAAGCAATTAACATATTTTTTTAATATAAACGTGATAAAAATAACATAAAACAAATAAGCGATTGTTTTATATAACATAACTATTTAAGGCGAAAAAAATACCGCTAATTTCATGGCGGTATTTTCTTACGAATTAATTATCTATTTATTTAACTATCTATGAAGTAAACTTTAAAAAATTTATAGCATTATTACTGATAATTTTAATCAGCAATTATCCCAAGCCGTTATATAAATAGACAAAATCAGAATAATCTACCACCTTCGACTGAAATATTGAACGATATGACGTATATAGAAAGACTCTAAACCAGTAAACACCTATATATTATCAAACAAATTAATATAAAATTAATAAAAGCTTAATTAAATCAGTAAAAAACATATATCACAGAGTGGTTAATATTTAATTTAATTATAAATCATCCAAGCCCAATACAATTAAATAACACTTGTATTTTTTGAACACAAAATAACAAAATATAAATAAGAAATTTAATTTTGATATAATTCAGTATTATTTAAATTTAATATCATAATTAAATCTCATACTTTAAATATTAATTAAACCCATTAAAAACACGATCTATTTCATTATTTCCCATTTTATAATCTTAATTTATTAAGTTATTTCACATTAATTTTACGTTTAATTAAACGATTATAATAATATATTCATTTCGCTATTTACCTTAAGTCAAGTAAAAAAATCAACAATTTTGAGACACAAATCATACAATAATTCATTGTCACATTAAATAATAATCACCTCATAACAGAGCATTATGTGATACTTTCTTAACTGAAAAAATGAATTAAATCCTTCTAATACACTCATTTTACTCCACACAGTAATGAGAGACAAAATGCAATAATGTTATTCAATATTGAAAAAAACGCCTCAGAATATAACTGAGGCACTTTAGGAAATCTTATGTTATCGGTTTATTCCAGAATGGTGATGAACAATCGTGAATTAGTAATCATTTCGGCTAGCTGCATAAGCAGACCAAATACGACGGACATGAACCGTTATTTCTTCCCTGTCATGATAAAGGTGTTTTGCCTGAATTTGTGCATTTACCCCCCCCTCTTTTAATTGCAAGTTCATTTTCTGCAAATTATGAGCAACTTCTTCATAACGCTTTTTCATCGGTAATTTGAGATTAAAAATGGCTTCCCGGCACCAGCCATTAACCAACCAATCTGCCATTAACTGCGTCACTTTTGCTGGTTTTTCCACCATATCGCATACTAACCAATAAATGTTTTTTGTCGAAGGCTCAAACTTAAAACCATCAACTTTGTGATGCTTAACTTGCCCCGTATCCATCAAACTTTCCGACATCGGGCCATTATCTACCGCATGAACCATCATACTCCGTTTCACCAGTTGATAAGTCCAACCACCTGGGCAAGCGCCTAGATCAACCGCATATAAACCGCTAGCTAATCGTTCTTCCCATTCATCATATGGGATAAACACATGAAACGCTTCTTCCAGTTTCAATGTTGAACGACTTGGCGCATCCGAAGGAAATTTCAACCGAGGAATACCCATATAAAATGGCGAGTTATTGTTACTGTAAGAATAACCAACATAACAACAACCCGGAGCAATAAAGAAAACGTGTATTACCGGGCGGTTAACGTTTTCCCGAATCAGCAAGATCTTCTCCTGCCGCATAGCATTACGCAACGGAACAGTAAATTTTCGGCAGAATTTTAATAACTCTTTACTTTCATTCGTATCAGGTACCTCAACCCGTAACTCACCTGCACGCTCAATGACGCCATGCAGCATACCTATAATCGGGCTTATCCGATCTTCAGAGGGCAAATCTCGCAATAATTCACCCACGACCAACATCTGACGAGCAAAAATCAGCTCACGAAATGGGATCTCACGGATTAGCCGATCGGCATCTTCATGTTGATAACACTCAAACAGGACATAGCCACTGTTATCTTTCACCCGGGCAAAACCGTAAATCTCTTTTTGACCCGCTTTATCAGTGATTTCTGCTGCACACTCTTTTTCAAAACCAGGGCGGCAATATAAAGCAATTTTATTCATGGCGAAGCGCCGATTTCCTTAGACGCAAAGCGCCAATTAATACTAAAAACCAGCCGATAAGAAAGCTGAACCCTCCAACTGGCGTAATATAAGTGAAAAATTTAACCTGCAATAAAGCCATACAATAGAGACTGCCACTAAACAACAAAATACCTACTGCAAAAAAGACGCCACTCCAGTAAAACCAGAGCACAACTTTACGCATTAGCATGGCAGATATCGCCATCATTGCCAGAGTGTGAATACCCTGATATTGCAGACCGAGATCAATCCAACTTATCTGATATTTTTCCATTATCGGGGATAATAAATGTGACCCTACAGCACCAAACGCCACGTAGAAAAAACCACTAAAGCCAGCAAAGATAAGCATTAAGCGACTATTCACTGTTATCTTCCTTTTTCTTCTATCTGAGAGCTTTTACAGCTCGAATGCCTTATTCCGGTCTTACTCATTGGTAATAAAGCCCAATTTCTCCTGCTCACTGGCTGCCTGTGCCAAAACCCACTGTCTGAATGCGGCAATTTTCCCCAATTCAGCCTGACTGTCATGACAAACAAGGTAAAATGCATTCTTACTCACTAACACATCATTAAATGGGCAAACTAAGCGTCCCGCATCAATTTCAGTCCGAGCCATGACATTATTTGCCAGCGCAATACCCTGCCCGTGAACAGCGGCCTGGATCACCATTGCACTATGGCTAAATATCGGTCCTTGCTGAACATTTATCTGCTGCTGCATATCAAGCTGGCGCACATACGCTTGCCAGTCACGACGAGAAGAATCGTGCAACAGCGTATGACGCGCCAAATCTGCGGGGGTTTTCAAAGGATTTTCTCCGGTCAGCAACGAAGGAGAACAAACGGGAAGCAAATATTCTGCGTAAAGGCGATCAGTACGTAACCCCGGCCAATTTCCACGACCATAAAATATGGCAACATCAACATCATCAGCAAGCTTATCTTCTTCTCTGTCTACCGCCTGTATTCTGACATCAATACCTGGATAAGCTAAATTAAAACTGGATAGCCTTGGAACTAGCCACTGGATAGCAAAGCTAGGTGAAAGGCTAACCGTCAAAGCCCCTTTGGCACTTCTGGCTTGAAGTTTACGTGTTGCTTCATTTATCGCCGTGAATATCTCTTTGATGTCCAGATAGTAGCTTTGACCTTCTTCAGTCAATAATAGTGATCGATTGCGACGACGAAATAACTTCAACCCAAGAAAATCCTCCAGACTTTTCATCTGGTGGCTAACTGCGGCCTGCGTCACAAATAATTCTTCTGCCGCCTTAGTAAAACTTAAATGGCGCGCTGCGGCATCAAAAACCCGCAACGCATTAAGTGGTGGTAAACGTTTGGACATGTGAGCCCTTATGTAATGTTAGCGATACCGGTAACTCTTTATATTTAATTATTAGTTTTTGTAATCCGAATCATTATAAATTGTCCATTGAGGATACTCCAGTAAATCCCTATAGTGGCGCCACTTCCTAAGCCGGAACGAAAAGTGAATCAGCTTAACGCTATGAAACTTTTGGCTTTGTGGTTGTGATGTTGTGTTTGCAAGTTGTCTGGGAAACCAGACCCTGTAGCTTAAGCTACTGTTTTTTTTCACTTCCTGTACATTTACCCTGTCTGTCCATAGTGATTTTTTAATGCACCGCAGTTGCGGTGCTTTTTTTTGGCATAAAGGCCGGAACATGGCAATATTATTCAATGTAATAACCTATCCATTTTCAGCCAGAAACAAAGTGGTTAAGCACCATCACCACCAAAACAAAATTAATACATCTATGAAAAAGTTCGAACCAGAACAGTTCCGCCAGCAATTTCCAGCGCTACAGCAATTGCCTACACAACAATTTCCAAAACAACCATTTTCTACACAAGAACGGACAGTATTTCTGGATAGTGCAGCCACTGCCCTCAAACCACAAGCCATGATACAGGCAACACAAAATTATTATCAAAACAGTAGCGCTACCGTACATCGCAGCCAACACCAAGCAGCGCTGGAAATCACATCCCGCTATGAACAGGCCCGACAACAAGTTGCTGAACTCATCAACGCTCCACAAGCTGAAAATATTATCTGGACAAAAGGAACAACGGAATCCCTCAATCTGGTTGCTCAAAGTTATTTCCGTACTTATCTCCAGCCTGGTGATGAAATTATAGTGAGTGAGCAGGAACATCATTCCAACCTGATCCCTTGGTTAATGTTGGCAGAACAAATCGGCGCTAAGGTTATTAAATGGCCTCTAGGCAATGGCAAACTGCCTGATATCAACATCCTGCCTGAACTGCTAAACAAACACAGTCGATTGATAGCAATCAGCCAAATGTCCAACGTGACAGGTGGAACAGTTGATCTCGCTGCAATAACAGAAATAGCACACCAACATGGCTGTCTGGTCGTTGTTGATGGCGCACAAGGCGTTGTTCACAATCCCATTGATGTCCAGCAATCAGATATCGATTTCTACGCATTCTCCGCTCACAAACTCTACAGCGCGAACGGCGTTGGTGTACTTTACGGCAAAAGTGAGTTACTTAATGCCATGTCTCCCTGGCAAGGTGGCGGGAAAATGCTCTCCCACACTTCATTCAGCGATTTTATACCAGAAAAGGTACCTTTCCGGTTTGAAGCAGGCACACCGAATGTTGCTGGTATTATTGGTTTTTCTGCCACACTGGAATGGTTGAAAGATATTGATATTGCCAAAGCCGAAATCCATGCGGTCACTCTGGCTGATTATACCGAAGAACAACTCTCCGCTTTACCCGGATTTATCAGCTATCGCATTGCCGGTTCCTGCTTACTAGCGTTTAATTTTACCGACATTCATCACAGTGATTTGGCCGCCATTCTGGCAGAACAAAATATTGCTTTACGTTCCGGTCAGCATTGCGCTCAGCCCTTGATCGAAGCGTTAGGTATCAGCGGCTGTTTACGCGCCTCCTTTATGCCTTACAACAACCAACAAGATGCCGATACTTTAATTCAAGCCGTAAAATTTGGCCTTTCTCTATTACAGGATGAATGAATTACAGGACGAATAACATTATGACTCAAACCACTGAAAACCGGATTGCACCACACCCATTTGGCCGGGAAATCAGCCAACAACAGCTCATTGCAACCTTTGACCAATGCCGCCAATGGGAAGATCGTTATCGCCAATTAATCTTACTGGCAAAGAAACTGCCTGCACTGCCCGATAACTTGAAACAACAAGACACGGAAATGTCCGGCTGTGAAAACCGGGTTTGGTTAGGGCATCAATTACTGCCAGATGGTCATCTGCATTTTTATGGCGACAGCGAAGGCCGCATTGTAAAAGGCTTACTGGCGGTGATCTTGACTGCCGTAGAAGGCAAAACACCGGAACAAGTTTTAGCAACTAACCTGTTGGCACTGTTCCACCAACTTGGGCTGGAACAGCAGATAAGTGGCTCACGGTTGAACGGCGTGAAATCACTGATTAATACCGTGCAAAACGCCGCAAAACATTATACGTAAGATTAAAGATCACCTTGACGTTGCGCCTTAGCAACCATTTTTTTCAGTGCATGGGAAACCGCCACAAATCCAAATGTCGCCGTGACCATCGTTGCGGCACCAAAACCAGAAGCGCAATCCATACGCTTAGTGCCTTCTGCGGTACTTTTCGCGGCACAAACAGAACCATCACTCTGCGGATAAACCAATTGCTCGGTTGAGAACACACAATCAATGCCCAATTTACCTTTACCATTCTTCACAACACGATAATCAGATTTCAGCCTTTCTCGCAGTTTAGCCGCTAAAGGGTCCTGAACCGTTTTCGCCAAATCAACAACCTGAATCTGTGTCGGATCAAGTTGCCCACCTGCGCCACCGGTTGTCACCAGCGGAATTTTATGGCGACGGCAATAAGCCAACAGCGCCGCTTTTGGCCTGACACTATCGATAGCATCAATCACATAACTGAATCCAGCCGCCATCATCTCTTCAACATTATCGGGTGTGAGAAAATCATCAACACAAGTCACTTTGCACTCTGGATTAATTGCCAGAATACGTTCGGCAATCACTTCGGTTTTTGGTTGCCCAATATGCTGTTTTAAAGCATGCAATTGGCGGTTAGTATTGGTGATACAGACATCATCCATATCAATCAAAGTGATCGCACCGATTCCCGTTCGAGCCAGAGCCTCAGCCGCCCAGGAGCCGACACCACCGATGCCCACAACACAAACATGAGAATGGCAAAACAAAGAAAGCGCTTTTTGTCCATATAAACGGGCAGTCCCCGCAAAGCGCTGCATATATGCATCAGAAAGAGAAGTTTGCATTACTGAATATCAATCCTGAAAACCTAATTATAAAATTTATGAAGAGTTATCACTGACTTACCATCAGCATAGTAGGCTGCGCTTTTTTTAACACCCAAACCCGACCGTAGTGGTTATAGAAACCTGCCGCTATACCTGCCGCATCACCAATACCATGATAGATATCGAAATGATGTCCTTTTATTGCCCCACCAACATCTAATGCAACCATCAGGCGCATTTGGTACTGACCGGTAAATTTACCCTCTTTATCCAATAAAGGAACCTCTACCAACAGGGTTGTTCCCGGTGGAATAAGCATTTTATCAGCAGCTACAGAAGCTTTTGCAATTAAAGGAACACCACTCGCACCCCGTACCGGTGCAAGGTTTTCAGGTTTAAAGAAAACAAATGATGGGTTCTGCTCCAACAGTTCACGGACTTCTGCCTCACTGTGAGATTCTGTCCATTTACGAATCGCCAGAATGGAGATATCTTCTTGCGCGATCTCTCCACGCTCAATCAGTAATTTACCAATACTCCGGTAAATATGTCCATTCTTACCGGCATAACCCAAAAAAGTCAGTGGTCCACCATCACCAAAATCGACATAACCACTACCCTGTACCTCCATAATATAATTATCAATCAGTGAACGACTATAACCAATAATCAAACTGGGGCTAAGAGCGCCATTGTATATTTCGGTTCGGTTTGGTAAGCGATATTTACTCTTAGGCGGCATTCGGTACAGAGGATATTTAAATTCCCCCTGTTTAACACGGCGAGCTTGTAGCACCGGCGTATAGTAGCCGGTAAATTGGACATTACCGTAATTATCCACACCTTCCATCTGGTAAGCGCGTAAATTAAACAGATTCAACTTACTGGTTTCACCACCCGCTAACATCCAGTTTTGAACAGCGTCAAAAGTTAAGCTATTACGATTATACAGACGAGGAGCAACCTGATTAATCAGGGCAACCTGCTCTGAAAAATCCTTTGCATTAACTGGCTTACCCTGCGCATTGGGTTGATTAACCAGCCGTAAATCCTGAGCGATATGGCCATCTCTATATTGTTGGCCTTGTGCTGTTGGGCGAGAATGACATCCAACTAACAGTGAAATCACGGTTCCACACAGCAGATACTTACCCCAGTATTTCATTGTCATCTTCTCTACACTTGCCAACATGACTCAACGGCAAACCATACCAAACCAATAAAAATAATGAAACCTACCATAAAAAAATAACTTAACAAAACAACGACACAAACGAATAAAAAAACTCCAACATGCAGAGTAACCCATCAAAAAAGTAACGAAACAAACAATTTTTAATAAAAAAACTTGCAACGGCTCTTATCCTGAGTATAGTGCCCGCTATCGGACGCGGGGTGGAGCAGCCTGGTAGCTCGTCGGGCTCATAACCCGAAGGTCGTCGGTTCAAATCCGGCCCCCGCAACCAACGCAATAAAGTAGTTCGATAAAACGGACGCGGGATGGAGCAGCTTGGTAGCTCGTCGGGCTCATAACCCGAAGGTCGTCGGTTCAAATCCGGCTCCCGCAACCAATTTTCGCTATTCAAAATATCAAAACGGACGCGGGGTGGAGCAGCTTGGTAGCTCGTCGGGCTCATAACCCGAAGGTCGTCGGTTCAAATCCGGCCCCCGCAACCAATTCTCTATGCGTTTCAGCATATAAACTCCCAAAAGCAACTTCATAATGACTTTTAGATAATTTTTTCGTCATCGTATCTGCTCTCAGTTTAATGATAAATATCCACATATAGTCATTTCTGGCTTGACAGATTATCGTTTATAAACGATAACAAAGCTATGAATGAGATACGACACTATATCGACAACAACGGACGTGATGTCTTTGAAGAATGGCGAGAACAAATACGTGACACCAAGGCTCAAATTGCCATTGACCGACGCATTATGCGCATGGAACTGGGTAACTTTGGCGATCACAAACCCTTGTCCGAGGGTGTCTGGGAACTGCGCATTGACATAGGGCCGGGGTATCGGGTCTATTACGCCAAATCTGGCTTAACTGTAGTTCTTCTGCTCTGTGGCGGCGACAAACGTAAGCAAAACGCAGACATAGCCAGAGCATGTGAATACTGGCGTGAATGGAAGAGTAGAAACAGATAGGAGAACAAATAATGAAAGATAGATCACACGACGACGCAATGGCCGAGGTGTTCCGCAAAGACCCGGCTTACGCGATTGAGCTACTAAACAGCATCCTTGAAGATGGCGAACAAGCCGAGTTACTGATTGCCCTTCGCCAAATGACCAAGGCTTTCGGCGGAGTTCGTAACGTGGCCAAGGAAGCTGAGTTGAATCCGAACCAGCTCTATCGCACCTTGTCAGCCGAGGGCAACCCGGAAGTTAGAAGTCTAAGCGCGATTCTGCGTGTCATGGGCTTGCGCCTGGCAGTTCAACCTATCACTACCCACTAAATAGGGCGGGGAGTATAGGCTAAAGGAAAATAGCCTCCTTCCCTGTTTAACAGCAAAAATTACCCATAGCGGCAAGCTCAAATTGCCAAACTACCGCCATTCTTAAAATAAGCTTTGATACCCGCAAAAATTGACTCTGCTACTTGCTGCTGGAAACGCGCGGTTTTCAGTTTCCGCTCCTCTTCCAAATTGCTAATAAAAGCAGTCTCTACCAGAATCGAGGGGATATCCGGCGCTTTCAGTACCGCGAATCCAGCTTGATCCACCCGGTTTTTATGCAGTTTATTCACTTTGCCCATACGTTTAAGCACTTCACTACCAAATTTAAGGCTGTCATTGATTGTCGCAGTCTGCAACAAATCAAACATCGTATGATCCAGATACTTATCACCGCTTTTACTCACGCCGCCAATTTGGTCAGCTTCGTTTTGCGTCTGGGCCAGAAAGCGTGCGGTATTACTGGTTGCACCTTTAGTAGAAAGCGCAAAAACCGAAGAACCACGTGCCGCCCGGTTAGCAAAGGCATCAGCATGAATAGAAACAAATAGATCAGCTCGCATTTTACGCGCTTTTGCCACCCGAACTTTTAATGGGATAAACACATCTTCATTACGGGTCATATAAACTTTCATACCCGGCTCACGCTGAATAAGCGTTTTTAATCGACGGGCAATTTTCAGAACAACGTCTTTTTCACGAGTTTTATATTTGCCAATAGCGCCGGGATCTTCCCCGCCATGCCCAGGATCAAGCATGATAATGATCGGCCTGTCTTTACCTGCCTTACCTGACCTTGGCCTTTCCACTGGCAGATCCTCGGCCAAATGACCTTTATTGTATTCTTCGAGTAGAGCAAGCAATGGATCATCATCCGTATTAACCCCCGCAGCGGGATAAATATCCAATACCAGACGATGTTTAAACTCTGCCACTGGCTTCAAAGTAAACATATGTGGGCTGACGGCTTGTTTAACTTCGAACACCAGACGAACGGTTTTAGGATCAAACTGTCCTACCCTGACCAATTTAAGATAAGGATCGCGGGATTGAATCTGCTCTCCCATCCCACTTAGGGTATGATTCAGTTGTACACCTTCAAGATCAACGACAATTCTATTTGGATTTTTTAACGCAAACTGGCGATATTTGAGTGGAATATTGGATTCAAGAGTCACACGGGTATAACTGGATGCTGGCCAAATACGTACCGCTATAACTTTTGCTGACGCTGCGTAACCCACCTGGCTAACACTGAGTAACCACATCGCTGCGGCTCCCTGCAACAAACGACGTCGTGACAGACTATGCTCTGAATGACTCATCTACTTAATATTCCATTCATAAAATACAAACATTCAGGGTGATATTCACCAAATGAAACGATCAAATGAAAAACTTTAACCAATCAGCATTATGCTGTCATCAATAAACAGCATTTTATATTTTGCAAATTATTAACGTCTACAGGTATATGAAAATGTTTTTATCTGAATTGCCTCTTGCCATTTTCTCTCAAAAGGAATAAAAAAGCATAAATCACGAATAAAAATTCAATCGAGAGTCTGTTATGAAAGAACGCAGCACCGAATTAGTTGAAGGATTTCGTCATTCTGTTCCGTACATCAATGCACATCGTGGTAAAACCTTTGTTATTATGCTTGGTGGTGAGGCTATTGCTCATGATAATTTTACCAATATTATCAATGATATAGGTTTGCTACATAGTTTAGGTATCCGTCTGGTCGTCGTTTATGGTGCCAGACCTCAAATTGAACAAAATCTTGCAGAACATCATTACAAACCGGTTTACCACAAACATACCCGCGTAACCGATAATAAAACATTAGAATTAGTCAAACAATCTGCTGGTTTGCTGCAACTGGATATTACCGCACGTCTTTCTATGAACTTGAATAATACCCCGTTACAAGGAGCCAATATTAATGTTGTCAGCGGTAACTTCATTATTGCTCAACCTCTTGGTGTTGATGATGGTGTGGATTATTGCCACAGCGGAAAAATTCGCCGTATCGATGAGAATGCCATAAATCGCCAATTAGACAATGGCGCAATCGTGCTAATTGGCCCTGTTGCAGTTTCTGTCACCGGAGAGAGTTTCAATTTGCCATTTGAAGATGTTGCTACCCAATTAGCTATCAAACTACAGGCTGAAAAATTGATTGGTTTCTGTTCTACTCAAGGTGTACAAGACAAAGACGGAAAAATTCTATCGGAAGTTTTTCTTAATCAAGCACCGGAACTAATTAAAGAGCTAGAAGTTAAAGGTGACTACTATTCAGGTACAGTCCGTTTTTTACGGAGTGCAGTAAAAGCTTGCCGTCGTGGCGTTCGTCGCAGCCATTTATTAAGTTATCAGGCAGATGGTTCTCTACTGCAAGAATTATTCTCCCGAGATGGTATTGGCACTCAAATAGTGATGGAAAGTGCAGAACAAATACGTCGGGCTAATATCAATGATATTGGTGGTATTCTCGAACTTATTCGCCCACTGGAACAACAAGGTATTCTGGTTCGCCGTTCAAGAGAACAACTTGAGAGAGAAATTGATAAATTCATCATCATCGAACGCGATAACCTGACTATCGCCTGTGCTGCGCTCTACCCTTATCCTGAGGAGAAAATTGGCGAAATGGCTTGTTTAGCGGTGAATCCTAAATACCGCAGCTCTTTAAGAGGTGAAGTATTACTGAATCGTATTGCGGAACACGCCAAACAGTTCGGACTGGAAAAACTGTTTGTTCTGACTACCCGCAGCATTCATTGGTTCCAAGAGCGGGGTTTTGAGCCCGCAGAACTCTCAATGCTACCGATTCAGAAACAAGTGTTATACAACTATCAGCGCCGTTCTAAGATTCTTATGCTGAATTTGGAACCACAGTAATAAACGTATCCATGCCGAAAGGTTTACATTGCCCTTAATTCAGCGGTTAATGATATTAAACCTACGGCATCATACTTTCGTGTGGATCTGTTAATTCAGTGATTAATCGACGAAATAAATAATTCTTATATTTGGTTTTGTAAATGGTATTTTATATCTTCATTGCTTATTGCAAAATATCGGTACTTTAATCGGTATAATTCAAGACAATGGTAAATTCACATAATAAGCTAACCACCATAATTACTATGATACAAGTGCAACACCGTTAATCTGGAAGCAAACATGTTCGTATTCCCTTAAACTTTCACCCAAACAAACCTGCAACGGACTGATAAAATAATCAATTACCCGACGTCCATCTGTTTTCTAACAATTACCTCGTAAACCCTGCCCCAATTAAAGTGCGCCCCAAAGGTTAGACATTTTGCCTGTCGAAAGACAGAAGTCCTCATATGGGGCGCTTACATTTAAACGGCGCAATTCACCTATTTATGAAGACCCGCGATAACCATCGCGGGTCTTGTTACCGATCAGTGCCAGTTGGCTGCCAGCACAGGTTGCAGCCGCTGTTGCTCGACATCGCTGAGCATTGTGGTCGCAGGCGCTGGTGGCGCGAAGGCAGCCATCGCCTGGACAAGATTTTCGACATTACTGTCCATCAACCGATGACCGTCACCAGCCATGATGCTACCTGGTCGTTCGGGGTGACTGGCATACCAATTATGCAGTGTTACCTCCTGCTTGCTGCCAATGACCGAAATTTGCAGATCCTGCCCTTCATGCTGGAACCACAGACGCTCAGGGCTGATGTCCTTTCCGAACACCAAGTTCCCCATCCTACCACTAAATTCCAAATCGTTGTCCCCATGCCCGACTTCTACCGTCGACATAGTACCACTGGTCACAATATTGTTATTACCATCCCCGACTTTCACTTTCGACATAGTACCGCTGGTCACGATATGGTTATCACCATTTCCTACTTCCACTCGCGACATAGTACCATTAGATACTATATGGTTATAACCGTCCCCTACCTTCATTGTCGCCCTCCCTTCTGTATCAGTGATACTATTGTTACCATGTCCGACTGTTAGTTTGTCGATATCTCCGACAATGACGTTATTACCATTACCCAGCGTAATATTTGACATCAATTCTGCCACATTGACTGTATTGTCACCGTTACCCGCAACCATTTTGACACCTACAGCTTTCACATTGATAGTCTTGCTCTCGTCCCCCAAGGTAATCTCGCCAAAAGTTTTTTGGACCGTAATGGAATTAGGGTCAGTGGTCACCGGTGTAGGTTCCACTGCTGGCTCAATTTTCGGAACGTTAAGCGTTGTGCTCGGCTCAACAGGAGGAGTGCTAATCGGCTTCCGGTCAATCAGTGACATCCGGTCAACATTCTGGTTTAAACGCGACCTCAGGTCGACAAGGCCAGTGCCAACTCTAATCGGCTCCAGATTAACAGGGGTAACTTTAATCATATCCCGGTCAATATCAATAGAAGACATTTTAGTCAGATTCCAGTCAATAAGGGGAATGCTAACCGGCTTCCTTGGGGGAATACTAATCGGCTTCAGGTCGATAGGGGAAAGTGGTAAAGGCTTATCAACGCCAAGAGGGTCGACAATTGGTGTCAATGAACCCGGTACAGTCACCGTCGGTTTATCAAGAGATTGCGTCACCACTGGCTTGACCGTTGGGACCAAATCCGGCGAAGGCTCCGCAAAGAGGAAGTCGGCCGCATCGACCTGCGAAATGTCCAAGGTATCGAGATACAGTAACTTCACGTTTGAATCAGTACCGCTGGCCCCATTAAAGATAACTTCAACGCCATGAATTTGCGACAGGCCGTTGATCGTGCCACGATTACTCTTAGCAATTGTGAGTTGGCTGAAATCAGTGACACCGGTTTGACGCAAATCAATTTTATCAATGCCGTGACGGAACCCACGTAACGCATTCTTGTAGTCCTTGACACCCGGTTGGGCTGCCACCACAAAAACGTCTGACGCCGCACTGTCATGACTATAGATCGTCCCATTCAAGCTAAATTTCATCTGACCCTGAGCATCGCTAGTGAGCA
>NZ_RCWC01000038.1 GCF_018448935.1 Photorhabdus noenieputensis
AATCTGATATCTTTCTGTCTCGGTCAGTTGTGTATAGGCCATAGCGCATTCTCCTGTGGCGGGAAAGATGCCTACTATAGCAACTGACCGCCTTTCTGAAAAATTGCGCTTATTAGTCGAATCCGCCTATTATATTTAATTTTGAATTTTAACTAACGTAAAAATCAATTATATTATTCCCTGTTATTTCTTTATAATTTTCCGTTTATAAAAAAATAATCTGATGTGCTCGTACCCGACGAACCTAACACAAACATGCCTTTATGCCGTATGTTCATTACTGAAACAATAAAAGTGAATATACCCGTCATCTCTCAAATTGCCTCTTTATTGGCTGTACTCGCTCACCCCGGCCACATAGTTACCTATGCGCCCGGGGATTCACTCCCTTGCCGTCACGATGCATCTTGAAATCCATAAGGTATAAAACATGAGTAACATCACTATTTACGGTAAAAAATCTTACAGCATTAATCATGTAATAGTGGTAAAAATAACATCAATAAATTATCAAAAATGAGGTTTTTTATGTCAAATAGCATTTTACAAGCTCTCACTTTATTGAAGTCAAAAAAATGGGTTGACTTGACGCATAGCTTCGATAAAGATTCTCCACATTTTTTTATGCTTAATTCAGCAGAGTTTAAAACACTGTTTGATTACAAAGATGGCTTTTTTGTTCAGCAATTTTCTTTTCCCGGCCAATATGGAACTCATGTTGATGCTCCCTGCCACTTTGTTCCTAATGCCCGTTATGTTGATGAACTGAAATTAAAAGAATTGGTTTTACCTCTAATCGTACTTGATCAATCAGCAAGAGCAAAACAGGACCCTAACTTTTCACTTTCTAAAGAAGATATTCTTAAGTTTGAAGAAGAATATGGCATTATTGAGGCAGGTACTTTCGTTGCGCTCCGAACTGATTGGAGTAAACGCTGGCCATCTCAGGAAAAAATGGATAATAAAGATGACTCGGGCAATAACCAAATACCTGGGTGGGGAGTAGATGCCCTTAAATTTTTATTTGAGGAGCGTCATGTTAAAGCCATTGGGCATGAAACATTTGATACCGACGCCGCTAAAGATTTTAGAAAGAATAATGCTTTGTTGGGTGAAGATTATGTCTTAAAGCAAGATACTTATCAGATAGAACTTTTGGCTAATTTGGACCAAGTCCCTGTACGTGGCGCAGTCATTTTTAATATCGTGGCCAAACCTAAAAAAGCCTCTGGTTTTCCTGTTCGCTCGTTTGCCATACTTCCATAACCACCTTCCTCCTTATGCCGTATATTCACTACGGCATTATAGTCACGATCATGATTTTTCGCGGAAATGCGTTTTTTATCTTCGTAACTTGGCACAAAGCAACAGTAAAGTGGTATGTCATGTGTTGAATATGGTATAAAACCTGCCGTTTCTTCTTATGAATCATTTTGCAGAGGGTATTGTTTGCTACAATAATACCTATTCTCATTCGTCATTTAAGGTAACCAGGTGAATATTCAGGCGATTCTTTCAGAAAAAGTCAGCCAAGCGCTGATTGCAGCAGGTGCTCCAGCCGATAGCGAAGCTCACATCCGCCAATCCGCGAAAGCGCAATTTGGCGACTACCAGGCCAACGGAGTGATGGCCGCCGCGAAAAAAGTGGGCATGCCCCCCCGACAACTGGCAGAAAAAGTTGTTAACCTGCTAGATCTGCAAGGTATCGCCAGTAAAGTTGAAATCGCCGGCACCGGCTTTATTAATATTTTCCTTGATAAAGCATGGATTGCAGCGAATATCGAAACTGCCCTGAAAGATGAGAAACTGGGCGTTACTCCAACCGAATCACAAACTATTGTTGTCGATTATTCCGCGCCTAATGTAGCAAAACAGATGCACGTTGGTCATCTACGCTCCACGATTATTGGTGATGCTGCCGTCCGTACACTGGAATTCCTCGGTCATAAGGTTATTCGCGCTAACCATGTGGGTGACTGGGGAACCCAGTTTGGTATGCTGATTGCTTATCTGGAAAAAGTGCAAAATGAAAATGCCAGCGATATGGCATTATCCGATCTGGAAGCTTTCTATCGCGAAGCGAAAAAACATTACGATGAAGACGAAGAGTTTGCCATCCGCGCCCGTGGCTATGTGGTGAAGCTGCAAGGCGGTGATGAATATTGCCGTACCATGTGGCGCAAGCTAGTGGATATCACGATGGCCCAAAATCAACAAACCTATGATCGTCTGAATGTCACGCTGACTAAAGATTCTGTTATGGGTGAAAGTCTGTACAACGATCTACTGCCCGGTATTGTCGCTGATCTGAAACAGCAAGGATTAGCAGTAGAAAGCGATGGCGCAGCCGTGGTTTACCTTGATGAGTATAAAAATAAAGAAGGTGAACCGATGGGCGTTATTATCCAAAAGAAAGATGGTGGTTATCTTTACACCACAACAGATATCGCCTGTGCGAAATACCGTCATGAAACCTTGCACGCCGACCGCGTTCTTTACTACATCGACTCCCGTCAACATCAACATTTGATGCAGGCTTGGACCATCGTCCGTAAAGCTGGTTATGTGCCAGAATCCGTGTCTCTGGAACACCATATGTTCGGCATGATGTTGGGTAAAGATAGCAAACCATTTAAAACTCGCACCGGCGGCACGGTCAGATTGACCGATCTATTGGACGAAGCCATCGAACGCGCCAATACCCTTATCCGTGAAAAGAACCCGGATATGCCAGAAGATGAACTGAAAAAAGTGGTGGAAGCTGTAGGTATCGGCGCGGTGAAATATGCTGATCTCTCCAAGAGCCGCACCACAGATTACATCTTCGATTGGGATAATATGCTCGCTTTTGAAGGCAATACCGCACCTTATATGCAATATGCTTACACCCGTGTTGCCTCCATCTTCAAGCGTGCCGAAATTGATGAAAACAGCCTGACACTACCCGTTATCCTAAATGAGGAGCGTGAACAAGCGTTAGCCACCCGCTTGTTACAATTTGAAGAGACCATCACCACCGTTGCTCGTGAAGGTACACCACATGTCATGTGTGCCTACCTGTATGATCTAGCCGGTCTGTTCTCTGGCTTCTATGAACACTGTCAGATCCTTAATGCTGAAAGTGAAGAGTTGCGTCAAAGCCGCCTGAAACTGGCACTCCTGACCGCAAAAACATTGAAGCAAGGTCTGAATACTTTGGGCATTGAGACGGTAGAACGGATGTAACCGGATAATCGCTGTTTTCTGAAAATTGGCGTGATCGGGCATATATATTTTGCCTTATCACGCCGATTAAACTTTGATCTATAACACAGCAGTACGTTCCCGCTTGGCGCTCAATTCAATTCTTGCATGGATGATATTTGCAACCACTTGTGGAATATGCTGGATAAAGAAGTGATCAGAATCCACAAGGTGAATATCAATCTCGCCACAAGTATAATTTTCCCACGCCAACATATCCTCTTTTGACATCGTTTTATCCTGTTGCCCATAAATTAAAACGAGTTCTGATACACTTTGCTTTGGCAACAAGTAACGTTTCATATGGTAATTAAGCGAAAGATCATTACGAATAACAGGAAAGAACACCGCCTTAAAATCTTTATCATTGATGATCTCATCATGTGTTCCACCGTATCTTACCAATAGCTCTCTCAATTGAGTATCGGAAAAATTAAACGGATCTTCTTTAAAACTGGTAATATGTGGAGCCGCTTCCGCAGAAATAAATACGTTTGCCGGGGACTGATTCTCATCATTCAATCGATTAGCTAATTCATAAGCAAATAAGCCGCCGTTGCTGTGCCCAAATAAAGAGAATCGCTTACCATTAATCAAACGCTTCATTTCTTCATGTACTGCTTGCAAAATATTTTCCACATCTCGACTTAATGCTTCATCAAAACGGCTGCCGCCACCCGGTAATTGCAGTGCATATACTGCGATATTTTTTGCTAAGCAGTTACTCAGGCTACGAAAAACTTCTGCTGAACCACCAGCATAAGGAAAACAAAATAAGATATGTTCCGTTTTATCTGATTGAATATGACTTAATTTTTCAAACCACATAAATTACTCCCTCCCAATTAAATCTGTCAAAGTCAGACGATTAATTTATACCCGTCATCTTTCAAGTTGCCTCTTTGTTGGCGGCACTCGCTCACCCCGGTCACATCGTTACCTATGCTCCCGGGGATTCACTCCCTTACCGCCGCAATCCATCTTGAAATCCATAGGGTATATCACTCATGAATGACCGGTTGAACACTGCTCATTATTTACTTTTGAGATAATTCAATGCTCACTTCCGCATTATTTACCTGCTCAATTGAATCTAACCAATCCGTCAACTTTTCTGACATAAATACCGCTCCTCTCCCCTATTCATCGTCAAATAATAGCGCCTGTTTATTAATATTTATCTGCACCAGATCATGTTTTGCCAGATAATCAATAACTTCTCCAGCAAACATAGTAGCCAGCAAACTGCTTAGTCCCAACATTTTTTATATTATTTGTGAAAAAACACGATCTAACACACATAATTAATTTTTCATTCATGAAACGAATTCAAACAAAAATTAAATTGTAAACTTTAGCAAATTAATAGTTTCAAATCGAAGAAATATAAACATGGTAAAATAACTTGGCTAACAGATATAAATAATGAATAGATATAGCGTTAATTTTTAGGGAAAACTAAATCATTTACTATAATAACCATGAATAGTTAAATAATAAATCACAAACAATCAATATATTATTTATAAAAAATCGCCATCTGGCATTTAATTATTTAACTTAAGGTGGAAGTATATTATTTTACCGATATAACGCTTTATCCCCCCATAATATCTCATAATGTCATACAGAATTATTCAATTATGGCGTAGATAAAAACACGATTAAACTTCAATTAGCATCATTTAAACTAACTCTTGGCCGAACAGGAAATTTAGTATACCTGTCATCTTTCAAGTTGCCTCTTTGTTGGCGGCACTCGCTCACCCCGGTCACATCATTACCTATGCTCCCGGGGATTCACTCCCTTGCCGTCGCGATGCATCTTGAAATCCATAGAATATATACTTATTAGCTGATATCCCGGTAATCTCAGAAAACTCAAGCCAGTTTGATCTCATAATAATTACCGGGATATCTCAATTTATTGAAAACCTCGGTGAGCAAAATCTTTTAGCCGAAAACCCATCAGCATCAGCGCAGCAAAATAGCTGCTTGCCCCGGCGATAACCACCACCATTAATCGCAACAGACGCATAGCCATATTTCCCTGCTCCCATGCTGGCATCAACCACAAAGTAACCGCCAATACAGCAATCATTACCGCAATTGCCACCACCAGTTTAGATAAGAACACCCCCCAACCCGCTAACGGCTTAAAAATATTTTTCTTACGTAATTGCCAGTAAAGCAGACTGGCATTGAAACAAGATGCCAGACCGATAGACAAGGCCAACCCGGCATGTTTTAGTGGACCAATAAAGGCAAGATTCATTAGCTGAGTCAGAATTAAAGTAGCAATCGCAATTTTCACCGGGGTTTTAATATCTCGACGAGAATAAAAACCCGGTGCCAGCACCTTAACAATAATTAGCCCCATCAGTCCAAAACAGTAAGCAATTAATGCTTTTTGGGTCATTACTGCATCAAATGCCGTAAAATTACCGTATTGAAACAGAGAAACGATTAAAGGTTCCGCTAGCATACCTAAAGCAACAGCACAAGGCAGTGCTAACAAAAAACAGAGCCGCAGCCCCCAATCCATTAATTTGGTGTACTCCTCATGATTTCCACTGGAAAAACTTTTCGCCAGTGAAGGCAAAAGAATGGTCCCAAGCGCAACCCCCAATACACCAGAAGGCAATTCCATTAAACGGTCAGCGTAATACATCCAGGAGACAGAACCGGACACCAAAAATGAAGCGAAAATCGTATTAATAATTAATGAAATCTGGCCGACTGACACCCCAAGAAGTGCTGGCCCCATCTGCCGCATAACCCGCCATACACCGCTGTCACGGAAAGAAATACGCGGTAACACCAGCATGCCAATCTTTTTTAAATGAGGAAGCTGATATAAGAGCTGTAAAATTCCCCCTGCAACTACCGCCCAACCCAACGCCATTACCGGCGGATGACAATAAGGGGCGACAAATAACGCAAACACAATCATGCTGATATTGAGTAACGTCGGAGCGAAAGCTGGAACAGAAAATCGATTCCAAGTATTTAATATCGCACCTGCCAACGAGGCCAGCGATATCAGAAAAATATAAGGGAAGGTAATTCTCAACAGATTTGTTGTCAGAGTAAATTTATCGGCGGTATCGGTAAAACCCGGTGCAGTAACATAAATCACCCAAGGCGCACTTAAAATCCCCAACACAGTAACAATGGCCAGAATTAACGTCAGCATACCGGAAACATAAGCAATAAACGTCCGGGTCGCTTCATCACCTTGTTGGTTCTTATATTCTGCCAAAATAGGCACAAACGCCTGAGAAAAGGCACCTTCGGCAAAAATACGACGCAGTAAATTAGGCAGTTTAAATGCAACAAAAAAAGCATCCGCTGCAACACCTGCCCCAAATATGCGGGCAATAATGGCATCCCGGATAAAGCCCAAAACCCGAGAGAACATGGTCATGGAGCTAACCGCAGCCAGCGATTTCAATAAATTCATCGTATTTATCTCAAAATCATGTTAGTTGATTTCTGAACTGTCTGTACGACAGTGCAAAAATGGAAAATGAATTATACACGACTGAGATACTTGTAAGCTGTCTGTACTTTTTAGGCCGCCTATGCGAGTGCAAAAAACCACCAAATCACACCATCTTAATCCAGCTTGCTAAGCTACCTATCCAACAGTGCACAGTTAGATATTAACTTTAACCTACTGACAGTTAAAACATATATTAATAAACAATAAAAAAGCCTTTTTTAAGATAAGTAATATTTCTTTAAAATCAATAAATTATTATTTAACATAAAGTCATGTACGGACTCAAGTTATATGAATATACCCGTTATCTTTCAAATTGCGTATTTGTTGGCTGCACTCACTCACCCCGGTCACATAGTTTTGAAATCCATAGGGTATATTTATTTTCACTCACCCTTTATTTATCTATTTTTTTCAATTCAATTGCCATTATCCAGAAAATATAAAATCGAAGTTGGTATTTATCAAATAATTATGAAATAGAACTTCAACACTTATTAATCAGGCCAATCATAATAATATCTATTTTCATGATAATCAGTCAATAAATTGTTTTATCACTCATTATAATTTCAAAAATAATAAAATCTTAACTGTTATTTACCATAAGAACAGACAAAACAGAATTAAAAAGCCCTTTCAGAAAATGAGAGGGCTTATGGTCATATACTTACCAGATTGTCCAACCGGACATTTTGGCTTACCCTAACGGTGTTACCTGTTTATTAGCGTCTAATATCTTACTAGGATCTACCGCCTTATTAGGGTCTACCATCAGAATAATTGTATTTGTTACCTGATTCTGAGATGAGCCAGCATTCACTGCTTTCTCAGGTAAATGGGCATTTACTGCTTTCTGAGGTAACTGGGCATTCACTGCTTTTGGATGCAACGTATACATCCCGCCATTAAATGGATCAAATAACAGCCAACCAATTAAACCACCAAAGAAAAAATTACCTCCAATGTACCAACCATTGGCGCTCGCTTTAATTGGTAACGTTACAGATTCAGAATTCTCACTAGTAAAAGTGACCAGATAGTCTTTTTTACCGAAATAACTTCCATCAGATTTTTCTAAAATCACATCTTGGGGCGTTTTCCCTTGAGCAACAACCCTACCTAATTCATCTTTGATAGAGAATATGGCCCCTGATGGATTACTATCAACCTGAACATGCTGAGTTTTATCACCCACAATCGTAGCGCAACCGCTAGTAAACATTACAGCAGCCAAAGACAAGGCAGCAATATTATTCATGGTTAATTATTCACTTTGCTAACAAAAGCGGCGAGTATACATAAATTCACGCTTATGCACTAGAACTCATTAGCATTTATGAGCTGCCAATGAGCATCGTATTTGGCCTAGATGATGGAGCATTGAACTAGCCTTACCACAAAAAGCTGAAATAGCCACTTCAAAAAACGCACCAACCGAAGTCAGTGCGTCAAATAAGTCAACTCATTAAAGCTTACTCAGGATAAAACTCTTGTTTCTAAGCTGCCTGTACGGCAGTGAACGGGCAAATGAGCAAGCAGCATTATTGCGTGCATTTCTAAGCTGCCTGTACGGCAGTGAACCCGGCGTCGCGCTGATTTTTCAATCGGCTTTGTTTCTAAGCTGCCTGTACGGCAGTGAACGTACCTGCTGCGTATCATCCCTGACTCTTTCATTTCTAAGCTGCCTGTACGGCAGTGAACCTTATCTTTATTACGTTGTATAGCTTTTATCGTTTCTAAGCTGCCTGTACGGCAGTGAACCGGTATCGTAGCCAGGCCGCGAAAGCCGGTAATTTCTAAGCTGCCTGTACGGCAGTGAACTTCACGCGCTGACATGCGAGTATTAAACGCTATTTCTAAGCTGCCTGTACGGCAGTGAACTGTTATATATTAACGTTAACCTACTGACAGTTAAAGCATATATTTATTAAATAACGAAAAAACCCTTTTTTACAAGAGAAGTAATATTTCATTAAAAATCAATCAGTTAAAATTGACCATAAAAAAAGGGTCAAAACTAAGAAGAGTAACGTCCTAAACAATTGTCACCACATTGCTATTCAATGTTTCTATAACGAGTTCCATCCTTCTGTCACTTAGTCACACTACTTTTCACCACGGAACCAACAATCCCATCTAACAAGCGCGTCCCCAACAACATCAACTGAGTAACTATTCAGCGACATATTTGGAGCACACGCTATCAATTATAAATCGGGGTATTAGCTCAATGGCAATTCTCTCACTTATTTACCACAAAGGGCATAAGTTTATTATCTACTGTTCCTAAAGATTGCAAAAATTGAGTGATATTATTTTGTGCCGCCCTGTTAATTGATTCTCTACCTCTTATATAACCCAGCAAAGCGTAATTAAATGGTACAGTACCGTTTGACGATATATCTTCGCTATAAATTATACGACCATCGCTGCGATCAATTAATTCATACCTAGCTATTGCCTTTGTGGTCATAGATGTCCCAAAAAGAGGCATGTCAATTGCCAAAATCTTAACAGCCAGATTGACTTTCTTATTAGCATCATCTTTAAATATAGCCATTCTTCCCAGAGCTTCTTCAAGGGATGCTTTCCAGAACTGAGGAACTTCTTCCATTCCAGCCTGAATACCCCCTTTTTGTTCTTCAGGTCTTGCAAGCACAATTGTTATTGATTTTAGTTCCGCATCAATTTTATGGCCGCTGCCCCCCACATTTGGTACCGAGAAATTAAGTGGTGGAGGAGTTTGGCACCCAGAAAGAGTTACCACTAAAAGAAATATTGCAAAAAGACGCTTCATTATTAGTTTATTCCCATCCCAAAAATACGGATTATTATATCGCTAAAACTTAGTATCAATTAAGGGTGTATTATACTTACTGAACTTATCCTCGAAATCATTTCAACTCAATTACGCCGTAATCTCATTAGCCACTGAAGACAGACAACCCGATAATCAACTTTTTCCACTCCATTTGTCATCTGTCAATGCGGTTAATACGTGATCTTGCCAGACTCCATTAATCATCAGGTATTTCTTGGCATAACCTTCACGTTCAAAACCCAATCGTTCCAACAATTTCCCACTACGATGATTATCCGGCATATAATTAGCCATAATCCGATGCATCCCCTGTTGACGTTGCATATAACGGATAGCTGGTTGTAAAGCTTCGTACATCATCCCTTTTCCCTGCCACTTTTCACCAAGCGAATATCCCAAATAACAGGCATGAAAAGCCCCATGCAGAATATTACTGAAATTGGCAACACCAATAACTTCATTTTCATTTGGATCAAGTAGCAGAAAGTGAAAAGCCGCATTCTGTTTTTGCATTTCTATGATTAAATTCAATCGGTTTATCCAACCGGAAGGCTGACAATGACTTCTATCTCTGGTCGGCTCCCAAGGTTTAAGAAACTCGTGATTTTCTGCATAGTACTCAGCCAAACGATAAGCATCCCGCTCGTACACCAAACGCACCACCATTCGTTCTGTTATCAGACGAACTTTCGGTAAAGTGGAACGATAACCAAACATTATTTCTCCCTAACTATATTAATTTATCCGTTAAAAATTTAAGCTATTCATCTGTAAAAAACAGCTTCCAGTCATTACCTTACAATAAAAAAATATTATCCATAATTCACTACCCTAATTATCAAATTAAGTACAAAATATAAAGCAACCATATTGTCCTCTCTTCTTTACTACTCCAATGGTGAGCAATGTCACTGGTTTCACAAGCACGTAGCCTGGGTAAGTACTTCCTGTTATTCGATAACTTGTTGGTCGTTCTGGGTTTCTTCGTCGTATTTCCTTTAATATCAATACATTTTGTTGAGCAACTGGGTTGGGCCGCGCTGATTGTCGGTTTTGCGCTTGGTTTACGCCAATTTGTACAACAGGGTTTAGGCATTTTCGGTGGTGCAATTGCAGACCGTTTCGGCGCGAAACCGATGATCGTCACCGGCATGCTATTACGCGCCCTTGGTTTTGCTTTAATCGCCTTAGCCACCGAACCGTGGATACTGTGGTTTGCCTGCATATTATCCGCACTGGGAGGAACCTTATTTGATCCTCCCCGGACCGCACTGGTCATCAAACTAACCCGACCACACGAGCGCGGCCGTTTCTTCTCTCTGCTGTTGATGCAGGACAGCGCTGGCGCGGTTATCGGCGCACTGATTGGTAGCTGGCTGCTGCAATACGATTTCCAACTTGTCTGCTGGACAGGTGCCGGTGTTTTCGTTCTGGCAGCCATCTGGAATGCATTATTCCTCCCTGCCTACCGGATTTCCACTACCCGCACCCCGATCTGGGAAGGGATGGAGCGGGTTATTAAAGATCGCCGCTTCTTTACCTATGTATTGACGTTGACCGGTTACTTTATGCTATCTGTCCAAGTGATGTTGATGTTCCCGATTATCGTCAACGAAATCGCCGGAACACCCGCTGCGGTGAAATGGATGTACGCGATTGAAGCAGCCCTATCACTCACTTTACTGTATCCGATCGCCCGCTGGAGTGAAAAACGATTCCGGTTAGAACAGCGTCTAATGGCCGGGCTTTTCCTGATGAGCCTGAGCATGTTCCCAGTCGGTTTGATTGGTGAAATCAATACCTTGTTTGGCCTTATTTGTCTGTTCTATCTCGGTACCATCACCGCTGAACCTGCCCGTGAAACATTAAGTGCTTCACTGGCTGATCCGCGCGCGCGTGGTAGTTATATGGGATTTAGCCGTCTTGGATTGGCTCTGGGCGGCGCTTTGGGTTATACCGGCGGTGGTTGGTTATATGATACCGGTCATGCGCTGCATATGCCGCAATTACCCTGGTTCCTGCTTGGGATTATTGGCTTAATAACGCTGTACGCCCTGCACCGTCAATTCAACCAACGTAAAATTGAATCTGCCATGCTGAGTGGCAATTAATGAGGTAAAATCTGCCCTCCAAAATAAAGGAGTCGATATGAGAAAATTTTTCTTGGGGGCAGTATTGCTGCTAGCGGGGCTAATCAGTGGTTGCGATCAGTTCAAAAGTGTCAGTATCAGCGAAGAGCTAATTAATGGTTATCTGGCAAAACACGTCCATTACCAGAAACAGATTGAATTACATAGTATCGCCATCGCAGATATTGAATTAACAGAACTATCCAGCCAAATTGGCCGGGCAGAACCTGACAAAATAGCGTTAACCGGCCGTGCAAACGTAAATATTACCTCCCTGATTGGCCTGGCAAAAGCCGATATGAAACTCACCCTGAAAGCACAACCTGTTTTTGAGCAGGAAAAAGGGGCTATTTTCCTGAAAGCATTGGAAATCGTTGATTACCAAATCACACAGGAAAAAATGGAAAAACCGATTAACGCATTAGTTCCTTATCTGAATAAATCACTCAGCGCTTTCTTTGACACTCACCCGGTTTATGTATTAAAGCCGGATCACAGCAAAGCTGAAGCCGCAGCTAAAACATTAGCAGAAAGGTTAGAAGTGAAACCTGGCAAATTAGTTATTACTCTGACCGATAAATAACTTTCATCGAGATATAGCAAAAAGGCAAATAATTCGAAGTTATTTGCCTTTTTATCATGTTAAAATTAAGAATCCAGCTCTTCTCTTAACGCTTGTAACGCCTCACGAGTAATCATTGCTAATGTCCGGTAGAAACCGGTTGTGGCGTGAGCTTCCACTTTCCCCAGAAATTGCCCGCACCACGGCAGAAGATATTGATCAAACAGCTCAATCTGCCCCTGAACCTCATCTTCTGCCGCCTGATCCTCCAGCCATGAAGCACCTAATAGCAGGGAACCAAACTGATCGACTGGCCCATCTGACAATGGCATGCCTCGTTCAGTCAGAAATTGACGAATATCGTTTTCACTCTCCCCGGTATAGTCAAAACGGCGGCTTGGTACACTCGTATTATCGCCATAAAACAGTGCCATATAATCAGCTTGGATTGCCGATAGATCACAGTTTTGTTGCAGGCGATCCAACAACGCATCTTGCTCCAATGGCCATGATTGCTTCAATTTACCTTCGACAATCACCGTCAAAAGTGGTTTCAGAATCGGGTCTTGCGGTTGACGATTAAATAAAGTCCCTAAAATACGGCAGACTATTGAAAATTCATTCATCTCAGTTTCCAAACAAATAGCAATTTTGTCATTATTGTCTCCAATAGCTGCCCCTACTGTAAAGAGACGTTATTAATATCCTAGTTTTATATCCACAACACTGGTTGGTAATTCCCCTTTTTCAATTCGTCGAATATTTTCACTAATCGTATCCATAGCAATATCGGGAATAGTAATAGCCGCAATATGTGGCGTCACCGTTATACGGGGATGAGTCCAGAAAGGGTGCATCTCAGGTAATGGTTCCTCAACAAACACATCCAATGCCGCCCCGGCGATATAACCTTTATCAATCGCCACCAACAGATCATGTTCTACTAAATGGGCACCTCGTGCGATATTAATCAGATATGACTTTGGTTTTAGCTGGCTAAACAGCGATAAATTCAGAATACCACGGGTCTTTGATGTATCGGGCAGCAAATTGATAAGCACCTTACTCCCGGAAAGAAAATCGCCCAATTGATCTTCACCGTGAAAACTAACTATATTATTAACCTGTTTTGGAGTACGGCTCCAGCAACGCACAGTAAAGCCAAGCTCCACTAGCGTCTCTGCAACACTGCGTCCCAGAACACCGGCACCCAACACACCCACGACAAAATCTTTGCGAGCATGGGGTACGAGTTGTTTCCACATCCTCTGCCCTTGTTGCAGCTTATACTCATCCATGCGCCGCAAATAATGTAAAACCATTGCTACCGCATACTCTTGCATTTGCCGTCCCATCCCCGCATCTTCGAGCCGCATCAGTGGCACACCGGCGGGTAACATTCCTGGTCTTTGTTGCTCCTGTTTCAAAATGGCCTCTACTCCTGCACCTAAAGTAAAAATCCCCTTCAATTCGGAGCGATTTGCCAACATCTCATAGGGAGGCACCCAAACCATTGCATAATCCGCATGCTTATTATCGCCGCGTTTCCATGCGCGGATATTAATATTGGGCAGTCGTTGCTGCATACCTTGAATCCACTGAGCAGCATCAAAAAAGGGGTGGTAAAAGATAATTTCCATGACTATTTATCCTCATCTTACATTTTCATACAGGGTTATCTGATGATTGAGTGTAGGTTGCAAGTCCCTTTGTTAGTCATCATTACGAAAATTTTGAGAATGTTAAGTAGTTAACGAATTTGTTTTTTTCTTATCGAAGGGCTTGTACCTATCTATTTAGCGGCATCGGTTGGATGCCAATTCACCGAATTGACTCTTATTTAGCTAAGCAATCAAAAAACCAAAGAAAAATATCAGAAGAGTGTTGACGCTTGTAACGGTTTTCCCTATAGTAGCGCCCCGTTGCAGCGACGATGTTAAACAAAGTTGCTGGAACGAAAAAAAGATGGTGAGGTGTCCGAGTGGCTGAAGGAGCACGCCTGGAAAGTGTGTATACGTGAAAACGTATCGAGGGTTCGAATCCCTCCCTCACCGCCAAATTCGAAAGAAAGCTCAGGTTTACCACCTGGGCTTTTTTGCTTGCATATCGCTCCCAATGCAGGGAGGGTCGAGAACCCTCGAACAGGGTTCGACAAAACGGCTTGCCGTTTTGGACCGCCAACGGCGGCCCGTAGGGTGAGCGTAGCGAATCCATCCCTCCCTCACCGCCAAATTCGAAAGAAAGCTCAGGTTTACCACCTGGGCTTTTTTGCTTGTGTATACCCCCGATGCAGGGAGGGTCGAGAACCCTCAACCAGGGTTCGACAAAACGGCCTGCCGTTTTGGACCGCCAACGGCGGCCCGTAGGGTGAGCGCAGCGAATCTATCCTTTCTTCTCCTCCAAATTTAAAAAGAGGCTCAGGTTAAATACCTAGGTTTTTTACTTATATGGACATTACAATTACTATTTCAGGAAATTGGCGTGTGGCATTCGAATTTATCGATGGTGATGCGTACATCGTTAACTACGAGGATTATCACTAATGAAAATGTTTAACCCACCTCACCCAGGCGAAATTATTGCTGACTCTTTGGAAGAACTAGGTTTAGGAATTCGTGATCTAGCGCGAGCATTGAATGTTGCTCCGTCTACGGCTCAACGTTTAGTATCGTGCAAAGCAGCAGTCACGCCAGAGATGGCAATAAAACTGTCAAAAGTACTTGGTAGCTCTCCACGGCTGTGGCTAAAACTGCAAGAAACTTATAGCCTCGATAAAGCAGAAAAGACAGTTGATATTTCCAAACTGACTCCGTTATTTAAGCCTGTCCATTTATCTCACACCTAAAAGTCAACAACCTAAGCTCAGGTTACCAACTGGGCTTTTTACTTTCATAACACCAAAACAGCAATATATTTACCTAGAAAGCATTGGACAAAGAATGTTAACTATCAAATGTTGGGACTTAACAGATATAAAAAACCACCCGAAGGTGGCTATTGTCGTCTCAAACATCTTCATCCAGTTTTTCACGATCTAATTCCAGTAATTCTTGGAATTCCTTTAATCCTCTTAATTCATGGATTTTATTCTCGAAATCTGGGATCGTATGAACATCTTGACTCGTATAAATCAGTTGACTGGTTTCTATGCCTTCTTTGCCACACATTATATGTATATCAACTAATACCGTATTATTATCATAACCTATAGACATAGTTCCATTGTATTTTAGCGCATTTTCAAATTCTTCTTGTGATGGATACGATGACTCATCTCCGTACTTTTTCGTTAACGATTTGCTTACTGGCTTCACGAGGCGACCAATATTAATCTCTAATCTTTTAAATTTTCCATTTAAAAAAAATGCCATTGCTTCACGCTTTTTGTTAGCAAACGAAAAGTCAGAACATGAATAAAGTGATACTTCTTCTATTTGAGAATTTCCCTCAAATTTTTCAAAATCACATAACCTCTTCGAGAGAAACTCTTCTTCTGTCATGCCAAACTTTGCATCTTTATATCCATCAACTGCCATTGCACCAAAGCTAATCATTCCCAATGCAAGCATAACTGCTAATTTTTTCATGTTATCTCCTTTTGCTTAACGCAATGATAACAATGAGAACAGTGTTAAGCCAACCCCATAAACCTCTATCAAGTCCCCAAGTGTGGATGTTTTGGAGAATTTTTTCGCATGCTCCCGGGAATTCACTCCCTTGCCGTCGCGATGCATCTTAAAATCCATAGGGTATATCAACTATCAAATGCTTCGGTTAAGCTTAAAGCACACCCTTTCTGCGCCCTTGTATTGACGCGACGTAAAATCTCAACAAGTACACCAGGATATTGACCATATTCTCTGCTAATTATCCCGACATCATCGGTAACAATAAATGCCGGGTAACTCGTTGACGACGCATCCATATAACTCATCAAACCCGGCGTTCCATCAGGTACAGGTTTCAATGTTTCAGGATCAAGTGCTCGTGCATATACCCACGGTGGAACACGTTTACGTTGCATCTCATCTTCAAAAAAACAAGTGTTGAGTTCAACTTGATTAAATATATCGCGAATCTGACTAATATCACTAAGATTGAAAGTGTCGAATAAAAGATGATTAAAGTCATCACGTTTCAGGGATTCTTTTTCGTGACTTTTCCAACCTCCTCCCGTTATGATATAAAGGCTTTTACCCCCAGAAAATGAGATATTTTTATCTTTCATATACTGGCAAAGTAAATAAATAAAATACGGCGAACCGATAAGACAAATATCTTTTCCTTGATTCTTTATTCGTTCAAGACTATTCAATGTTTTAACAAAATCTATTCGTTCTTCTGTTACGGTAAATGTCGTAGGATATAACAATTCCACCAGGCTCATAACATATTTAAACCAAATGTTATGAGCATTAAATCTATCTGGCCCCAAGTTGACTAATTCCATTTGATGATCAAACCAGCTACCAACATATTTCATGCCATAACTCACAGAGCCTAAAAGTCTCTCAATACTTAATCTGTCACGTGCTACCTGGCTTTTTAAACCATTCGTGCCGCTACTGGTAAACCAACTTTCAATCTCGTTTTCCTGAGAAGTTAATAAACGAGTAAACTTAAAAACTGATGTTGGGAATACAGGTATGTCATCAATTTCCGTAATATTATCATCTACTTTGTGTACCTGACAGTAGTGACGGTATTCTTGGCAATGTTTATAGTGATTACGAAATGCATCAAGCACGAGTTTGTTTCTGATTTTTTCCTGTTCATCGTAAGACCAAGCTAATGGATCGCTCGAAAAAATCAAATCATCAATTTCTGAGCTTGCTGTGATTTCTTGTTTATCAACATATGAAGTCATACCTGTTTTACTCCTCCAGATAATATTAGAGAGTACAGCAGCACTGCTGTCATACTCTTTGACTACATGTGGTACTTCTTAATATTATCATTAACAATATTAATTACATTTTTTTGGTGCATCAAATCACTCATTGGTTCAAAGGATAGCAATACATTTTTTACACCACACTTTTCAATTGCCAGCTTAGCCGCAGTTATACATTCTGTATAATTTCCGATAGCATTTTCTGCAATTATCTGTTCAATTTTATCTTCAAAATTTTCATTAGGGTGCATTTCAAGAACATAATCATTGATAAATGCACGCGTCTCTTCTTTGGCTTTGTTACTATCTTCGTTATAGTTAACTAATATCATTAACTGATGGTCTACCGCTGATAGGTCAACGCCATATTTATCAGCAATGGCTTTATACCTTTCAGCATATTCATGTCTAACATCATTGGAGTCATCCCACTTAAAGATGAGAGGAATGCCTTTTTTAGCCGCCCATTCTACAATGCGATGACTGGTTGCCGTGACATATTTCCGAGGCCCGCCGGGCGTATAAGCATGGGGGTTTACCGATATTTTTGGGAAACTATAAAAGTCGTTATCTGGATTACAATAGCCGGTTGTTAAAGCATCGTTAATGATTTCATAACACTCTTCAAAGAGTTGCTGTTGATATTCAACAGGGCGATTAAAAAAATGCATTTCATCTTCTTTCTCGCAATCACTAAACCCTAGAATAAATCTCCCTTCGCTTAATTGATCCAATAAGCAAGCTTCCTCCGCTACGCGGACAGGATGATGAGTTGTAATGATGTGATTCAATGAGCCAATTTTAATTTTTTCCGTTAAACCGAGCAAAAAGCCAGAAACAGTCAGCGGAGCACCGACAACACCATTACCTGAAAAATGATTTTCATACACTAAAATCTGTTCAAAATTCAACTTGTCAACATACTCCGTTATTTCTTGCATGCGAACCATACTCTGTTCTTGAACAGTTGTTGAATTGATGAAGTTAAGGAAGAACAATCCAAATTTCATTTCTTTTTCCTTAGCTAATATAATAGCGAACGTTGTTTTTCTTTAAGAAACGGCATGACATCAGACTGGAAGAGTTTCATGGAAGCAATAATTTCATCTACCGTTCCATTAGCTTCAAATCCACAACAAATATTTGATATTCCTGTGGCATCAATGTCTTTTTGAATTATGTCAATACATTCCTGCGGAGTTCCCACGGGATTGATTTCGTAACTGTAATCAATACGGCGATTAGTATCTTTATGTCCTTTTAATACAAAGTCACGCCACTGCCCTTTATTAAAATCATAACCTCTCGTTTGGTCTGAATCATCAAAAATGGTCGTGGCATTCACATAAGAATCATACCAGTGCCCGAGAAACTTCCGGCAAATTTCTTTCGCCTTAGTTGAGTCATGATCTACAGATGTTATATATGATAAGCAATGGTCGATATTATGAATATCGTGCCCATGTTCTTGAGCCACCTCGTTATAAAGCTCAAGTTGTGCTCTCTTTTCGTTAGTATTTATAATCCAACTTAATATCATCGGCAAACCATGTTGAGCGGCCCACTCAGTCGTCGAGGCTGATTCAGCAACCACATAAACAGGTGCGCCACTTCTGCTATACGCCGTGGGGTTTACTTTTACCTTATGGAACTTGATATGTTCATTGTCAGCTTCCATATATCCCTTTGTCATTCCACTCTTTATCAGCCGGTACCAGCATTCCGCTAAGGCGCGACTGTTATTCATATCTGTGCCAAATACACGAAAGTCTTTGTTGTAAAGCCCCCGACAAATACCAAACCGAAATCGTCCTTTTGACATTTGATCCAATAAATTCACATCTTCAAGTTGGCGTGCTGGATGGGCTGTGGGAAGAACAATCGCGGCAGTCCCCACATTCAATTTCTTAGTTGCACCAAGTAAATACGCAGCAGCGACATAAGGGTTACCAAGCAAACCAAACTCCGTGAAATGATGCTCCAGTAACCATACAGTATCAAAACCACACTCCTCAGAGATGCGGCCTAATTTAACCAAACGTTTCATTACCTCTGTTTGAGAAAATTGAGGGGGTTGGTATGTAAGCAAAAAGTTTCCAAATTTCATAGAGAGCCCTTATATTTCTATTTGAGTGATAGAATTAACTATCTATCCCAATAGGTTTTAAGACAGCGAAATTGCTTGATTTTCAATCTCAATTTTCATTCGGCGTTCATTGACTGTCGCAATAGTTAAATGTTCAAATGACGGTTCAATAATATCAACATCAATATCCAGACGATCATTATCCATCGCAATAGCGGCTTTCGTAACCGATTGATAAAAATTGCGCAAGACGACTAAGTTTTCACCCAAATCATGCGAACTTCCTAACAAAGAATATATCTTGCATCGATTACTACGAATATTTGATAACAATGTGATAACTTCATCCTGCTTCACCCAATTATCGTTATTTGCAGTAAAAGCAATAAGCGGTATATCAAGATACATCATGTGATTAATTGTAGAAGCTAAATCTTCCCAGCCAAAATCAAGACAATCTCTCGCAAAAACTTCAGCACCCAATTTATGGCCTTCAAAATCTAGATTATTCGGCAATTCATCAATGGGTAAACTGAGATAATCAAATCCTAAAGCTCTTTCAAGCGTATATCTTAAGTTAACGACGCCGACCGCGGTGATTAAAAACGAAACATTGATTTCAGATAGGCTTGCATAAGCTATCCGCGCAGATAAGCTTGAAGCCAACATACCGAGGTTATTTATTTTTCGTGTAGTTAACCAATCAACCACGGCTAACAAGCTCTGTTTTCCTATAGACATTGTAAATTCATCAATTGTCCCTGAGCTCAATCCAACGTGGTGAAGCGAATCATAGCGGATCACATGAAATCCATTCCGCGATAAGTACTCTGCCAGACCAGCAAAATGATCCATCCTTCGGCCAAAACCCGACGCAATAATAATGGTATTATTTCTCTTTGGGCTATCTTCTTCTGGTCGCGTTTCCCAAACATGAATTTTTTTGTTTCCTTCAACACAAATAATATGGTCGATGGTTTTATATCTGGATTCATTTTCCATACTTTTTACCTATTACGGGACAAACACAAGGAACTTATCTTCTTCCAGAAATCGAGTCTGTTCTATTTCAACCGCAACATCCTTAGCAGTATAGTTAGATGGCCTTTCATGAGAAATATATGTCACTAATCGTTGTAATGGTCTCATTCCATCATGAGATCCACCCACTCGAAATATGTTATTCATTCCTGCTTCTACAATCCTTTCCGCGCCTTTTAATGCTAATGCATCTCGGTACTTAAATGCTGATTCCCAAGGAAAAATAGATATAGTTTGCGTTTTATTTTTTTGAACATAAGGCAATATTTGCTCAATATTATCAACGTGATGAAGGTACACACATCTGCCAAGTGGTTGATTAAACTCCACACCCGCACTCGACTCAATAACCATCCAGCGCTGATGAGCATCCGCCTCCACTTTTAATCCAGCAAATAAGCTCTCTTTTTGGACTAAGGAATAGGCCGCCTTTTCATCAAAATCTTTTTTGGCGTTTGGTAATATATGTGCATATAGATCCAGTTTTTCTATCAACGCTAGCTTAAATTCCTCATAATGATTTCCCATGTAATATATATTTTGGGCGGAAAAACAAGCGCGCTGATCGTAAAAACAGACATCATGAGCCGCACCGGTAGCTGCGGACGTCAAATCAACTGGGTTATCGATAATGCAAAGACTCTTTTTAGAACCAAATTTAATCACGTCAGCATAAGGTGGTGCATGTTCTACAGCCCAATTAATCGCATCTTCCCCTCCCCAGGCGACAATGACATCCATATGTTGCATAATTTCTTTTGCGAGTGATGTATCACCTTGGTGTGGCCAATATACAACAGACAAAGAACGCGTTATCGGGTGATTAGGGTCTACATCGATAAAGCTTAACGCTAATGCATTAGCTGTAAAGGGATCGGTTGACGATGTTTTTATAATGCACTGATTCTTGGTTAAAATTGCGCGTAATATAGACATGATCCCAGATAATGGAACATTACCTGCCAATAGATGTACAGACTTACCTTTCGGAAAAGCCCTAATATAACTTTCATCCTGAGGTAGCCATTCATCCATGATATGGCGAGAACCAAGTTCATTTTCTACAACATCATAAAGGCCACCTTTAGAACATAAAATCATAGATATCCAATTAGCCTCTAGCTTGGCCATTGCTTCTGAATATCCCATATATTTTTTTAAGTCACGAATATATGTCCTGCGTCTTGAATATTCTTCATTTTTCCATCTTTGCCCTACCGTATAGAGAAAATTGACAATGTTATGCAACCGTAATTCATTATTTTCATTATAATCAATAATGTTTTTTACATGAGAGTCATTCAATATTGGCAGGTAAACACTATTATCACCAAAATTAATGGATTGCACTAAATCATCACTTTCGGGAAAGATTTCAACTTGGCCGTTAATAATGAATGAAATTTTTTTAGTCATATTAGCCATCCATTTAATGGGGTAATTTCAACTTAAGTTGTTGTTTAGCCATCTTGCAAACTGGTCGTACCAATATTTGCTTCTTGTATTTTTGTGCTACGACGATGTAAATAACAAAATATCCAGCAAATAAGCTTCTGATTACGGGACATCTAACCTGTAACTTTCGTCAGAATATGGTAATACTCTGAATTTTCTGCTCAAAGCTATTAATGTGACTGGGCGGATCATCAATATAATAATCTCTCCCCTAGTTTCAATACCTGCTAAAATAGCAAAGGAAAATTTTCATATCAACAAGATTTGTTAATGAAAAATTTAAATTAAAAGAGTCACGCTCTTCTCTATGCGTAATGATATTTATGTAAATTATTAGTCTGCTTATGCATTCAAGATGTTTTATGCTATTTTTCAAATACCCACAGAATACATTGAAATAGCAAGTGTAAAGTTATCATCCGCGATGTCGCTAGCTGCACTCGCCTCACGGATGGTACAGATCTGTTCATCGCTCAATGGTCCGTCATCTTTCTCGTAGTGCGGTAAGTAGCGGTCTGCAAAGTTGCGCAAGGCAAGGTGTGCGATTTCAGTTTTACTCATACCAGTGACTTTAACCAGTTCATCGAGCGTCCCGGCGCTAATCCCTGTCGGCGTATCCTGATTAGTTTTCCCAACGCCGCCACAAGATGTTCAAACTCAACCTTTATACCGATATAACTCCCCCCACATCATATTAGTTATTTGCTCAATATGATCAAAACGCCCGGCTATTTTTTCCAACACTTGCGGTGATAATGTGGCTTCAAACTTCAACGCTAAAATAGATAAAGCTTTCCAGTGATCAATCAATTCCGTGCAACGCTCAATCAAAGAAGGTGCAATATCAGCTCTGATTAAAGAATGTTTTAACAAATTCAAACTGGGTATTACATACAATACGCTAATGTGATCAAACAATCTTTTAGCCGCCCGGCAAGCTTTTTCTTCTGCCTGTTGAAATGCATTTAGACATAATTTGCCATAATTTTTCAATGCGTCATAATATTCAGGCAAGGTATTAAATAATTCTGCCTGACGAGTCAGTAATTCCCTTACCGGCATAGTTTCATGCTCGCTCAGTGAATCAACAATATAAAAATTACCCATATGATCATAAGTTTCATTGGGCACTTTATCAGAAAGCGCTAAATAAAATTGCTCAGATGGCATCCATGCCTCACAAGCATAAGATTCCCGATCAACCACCAAAGAATCAAAGATACGCACTTGTGAATAATCATCCGTAATAGCGGAGATCAACACAGCATGCAGGTATTCCGGTTTATTGGTATAAACCTCAGAATAAGATAAATGTGCCGAATTAACCCAAGCAACGACGCCTTTCCTCTGACACAGTAATTCATACAATTGACGACACCACTGAGCATAATCTATCGGTAATGAAATTATATTTGCGCCCAAAGTCGCCGCACCAGTTAGTCCAACAGTTTCAACTGAGAAAGTATATTCAGGCATATTCAGTGCATCATAACCACTACGAAATAAATAACCATTACCCGCTTCAAAGATCTCTGCCTCAAAAATCTCTTTACCCTGTAAATTAAGTAATCTTGTCAGGCTACCGGTAAAACAATTTATTGCGACATTATTTATCGCGACATTTGCGTATGATTTATCCATCACATTTTCCATGAGCATTTTGTCACCTAGATACAATGGGCTAATTTATGAATAGCAGACCAGATATATTATGCCCTGTAATCACGGTTATTTTCCTCCAATATTATTGTGGCTGCTTGTGCTATATTTTCGATAAGTAAATCAGGTTCATAATTCAAAGTATGTGCTAACAGCGCCAAAAGTAATCTCTCCATTCCGAAAGCAATACAAGCGGAATGCATAGCACGATCGCTAGCACGGCTGATAATATTGAAGTTGGTGGTAAATAAATCTCGGTGTAAATTTCGGGAACCAACGCTAACGTTATATTTATCAAACCAAGGAATAAGTATTTCACACTTGACGCCCATTGATAATTGTACTTTACGAGTCACTTTAGAATGCTCTCCATAAAATACATCACTGGCTTTTTCTACCGAAAGAGAAGGAAACAGTAAACGTAAGAATTTAACCGCTTGCCCAAATATCATTTCACAATGTGTTTCTACTTTTTCCTGTAGCCCCACCAATATTAATTCACGCATGGTAAAATTCCCCATACGGGTAGGCTCATCTTTAGCCGGTTCATATCGATGACACTGCCCTTTAGCTGTAAAATATTTCAGTTCCCAATCATGGGTACTCTCTGCTAAATGAGCGAAGGTATGATAACAAGTCGATGGGCTCAATACCCATGCATCCCCGCTATTTTCACTCATGACATCGTGAGTTAAATGAGGATAAACATGCAATGGATTGCTAGGCAATTTGTCAAAGAAACTGATACGCTCTAACGTGGATCGAGGTAACAATGTGGTACATGAGTGTGAAGTAACAGATATTCCCTTACTTAAAACTTGCAAAAGTGTCTCATCAAGGAACTCAGCAGCAGCATATAAACTGTCAGAGAGCCGGTACCCGACAAGGCCATTCTGCGATTGCACAATTGATAGCAGCTTACGCTGTTGAAGTTCTTTTATCATATTTTTATATTACCTTTGCTGATCGATGGTTACGTTATGCTGCCCAGTAAACAATCTCTGTTCTATAAATAGAAAGGATGTGTTTCCATATCATCAAATATCATCTCCAGATATTTTTCTAAGATGATAAAGAAACACATTTGATCCCAAAATCAATTAACTGACATTTTAATCAGGACGCCATCAGGGTTATTCTTTCCATACGACAAACCCTTCAATATAAAGCTTGTCCAATGAGGTTTTCAAAAATGTCTCTACTGCAACCTCTGGTGACATAATAAGCGGCTGTCCCCTAACGTTAAATGAAGTATTCACCAGGCAGCCATAACCCGTTATCTTCTGTACCTCTTTCAATAATCGCCAAAAAGTTGCGTTAAAAGTACGCTCAACAAGCTGAATACGCGCCGTTCCATCAGCATGAACAATACCTGACACCGGCTCCATCATCTCTGGTTTTACTTTGGCGGTGCAAAGCATATATCGAGTCGGCATTAAATTACGTGTCTCAAAAATAGTGTCGCAATCCTCATCCAATATTGCCGGGGCAAATGGCCGGAAAGCCTCACGGAATTTTACTGTGCTATTAATTCTATCCTTTATTTTTTCACCTGCTGGCAGAGCTAAAATCGAACGGTTGCCAAGTGCCCTTGGGCCAAATTCCATTCGATCATGGAACCAAGCAATGATTTTGTCTTCTGCGATATCTTTAGCCGCAGACGCAAAATAATCATCATTCAGCCCCAAATAACGCCATTTCATGCCCGCATTGCCACCATGTCGGAATAATACATTACGGACTTCATCAGTGGAGAAACGAGGACCGAGATAAGGATTAAAGCAAGGATCTGCGCCATTGTTATATCCGCCAGCCACAAAAAGCGCAGCGCCCAAGGCCGAACCATCATCACCCGATGCCGGTTGAACAAAGACGTTTTCAACACCATCAAGCTGACAAAGGGCCTGGTTTGCTTTGCAGTTTAAGAACGATCCTCCAGCAAGGCAGAGTGATGTTTCACCGGTTTTTTGCAGCCAATAGGCCACTAACTGTTTCAGCAACAGTGTAAATTTCTCCTGTAATCCGGCAGCAAAATCCTGATGAACATCCAGCAAAGGATCATCTTCATTTCTTGGTGTCAAACCAAACATATCGCTCAGTTGTGCCATTGCACCGGGAAAACCATATTCCGAATTGTCAAATGCTTGCGGTAACCAGTTTATCTGTATCGTTCCACTCTCTGCATCGAATTGAGTCAATTTATTGAAAATATCGCGATATCGCTCAGGATTACCATATGCGGCAAGTCCCATGACTTTATATTCATCACTATTAAATACAAAGCCAAGGAACCGGGTACAGATAGAATAAAATATTCCTAATGAAGAACTAATTGGCTGACTGTACAATTTCTGGAATTGCTGGTCTTTAGCAAGATAAACACTTAAAGATTCTATTTCACCCATACCGTCTGAAATGACACATAGTGCCGATGGGAAGCCACTGGGATAAAAGGTTGATGCGGCGTGAGCCAGATGATGATCTACCCCTTGAAAACGTGATTCAATATTCTGCCACCCTTCTGAAGCCAATGCATTAATCACGGTTTTTCCGCTAAAAGCCTCCTCAAACATTTTTTCATTCGACATGAAAAAACGGCGATATTTATCATAATTAAAACCGTGGGCAATAACCTGTATATCATCTTGCGTAAGACCCGCTTCCGCCAAACAGTAGTTAATAGCATTAGCAGGAAACCGGCCGGTTCCTTTTTCTCCGGTAAAGCGCTCTTCCGCAGCCGCTGCAATAATTTTTCCATTAACAATTACGCAGGCTGCACTATCAACTCCCTGACAAATACGCTCGTCTAATTTACCTATACCTGGGTAATTCTCTCGCATAAAATGTTGCGAATTGGGAAGGCCACTGATACCTAATATAACCATTTTCTTCACCTCCAAATTGTTATTTTTCTTTCATAAGAATTAGACTATGCACTTTATACCAATAGCCCATTTTGCATTACCAGGAATCAAGTCACCTTGCCAAATAAAGTAATGGCATTATTACCACCAAAACCAAATGCATTGTTTTGTATATATTTTAAATTATTCTTCATTTCCATTTGACGAGTAATTAAATTAAATTGATATTCAAAATCCTCCTGCAAGATATTTGTTGGCGGCATCATTTGATCTCTCAAAGATAAGCAAGCACTGACTGCGCCAATTGCTCCCGCTGTCGCCATCATATGTCCGATAGTCCCTTTAATTGCTGAAACCGCCGAATGCGGGAAATATTCAGAGAATATCGATGCTTCTACTGCATCATTGGCCTTAGTCCCAGTACCGTGTGCATATATGCCACCTATATCTCCGGCTTCCACGCCTGCCAAATCTAATAATTTCTTATGGCACTGGGTGACACTGTTAATATCAGGATTGGTCGGATGTAATGCGTCATTATTACTAGCAGTAGCGATCAATTCAGCATAAGGCGATTGATATTCACCAACGTGTTTTCTATTCTGCAACACCAAAAAAGCGGCACCCTCAGATATCGTAATAAAGCGCCTTAATTTCGAAAACGGACGGCATTGTTCCGCACCTAATGCATTAAGCATGTAGAAACCTGACCACACCTTTTTTGAAAAGGCGTCTCCACCGCCAATGATGGATGTCGAGATAATTCCCGCATTCATCATGCGTAGTGCTGTTTCAAGCGCAATATTTGCTGACGCACAAGTATTATGTATCGTCATGGAAGGCCCGAATGAACCAATTGCACGAGCAACATTATCGGAAACCGCATGACTCGAATAGATATTCGAATGCCAATTTACCGGCATACCTTCAACTAATTGATCAAGAATATCCGCCTCAGCCTCATTATTACCCACACACACCAAGGCATTACGCAATTCAGCACACCCTGGTTGTAATCCTGCATCCGCTATCGCTTGAAGTGCGGCATCGACAGCATACAAAGAAGAATCAGGGAGCTGTATACCGGTACATTTCGGTGCTCTGGCTTTTATATCCAGACGCCGCTCAGCGGAAATTCTTCCCGCGACAAAATTTGGCTTCAAAGAAGGATAGATCGGTTCCAGTCGAGTAAAATTTGACTCGCCAGCACATAAGTTTTTCCAATAATTTTCGACGTCTATACCAATTGGAGTAACGACGCCAAGACCTGTAACATATATTTTATCTAACATCGTTCTCCTTCCTCTTAATTGATACTGCGTCAGTTATCCAAAGTAATTTTTCCCCTTCACAATATGCCCTGGCATCCCAACACATTATTGAGCCAAATCGGGTTACTTTAGTTTCAATAAACACAGGAGAATTAATATGTTCGATATCAGGATTGAAGGCCAATTCGCCAAATTTGGCAAAAACATAATCGCCTGCTGTTGAAATACTCTGTTGCTGATGCTGCAAAATTAATGCTAAATTCCCCATTGCCTCGACAAGAATAATCAAAGGGAAATAATGATATTTTTGCAAATAAGCCGCTTCACCGCGCAATGATTTCATATCCAGGCTGCAATTCGCTCTGTTTAATCCATCATTAACATAGACTATTTTCGGCAAAAACCAAAATTCTGGTTCACGCAATGATGGTGATAATAGAGAAGATGCGTAAAAAATTTTTTTACTTTCACCTTTTGTATCTCTGTCAGAATAATTCAGAAGAAAAGAAAAACAGCGTTGTTCCGATACCATTGCAGAAATTTTATTTTCCACTTGGCGATATTGGATATTTTCATCAGGACGTATAAATTGATGAAAAAATAGATTTCTTAAACTGATAAAATCGGCAGATGCATCAGCCATCTCTTTACAAAAAGCGGCGACTGGCAAGATCCCTGGCACAACAGGATTACCGGGAAAATGATATTTGAATATTTCATCTTGAGGTGAAAAAACATGGTTAATACGATTAATCATCATTGTGTATAACCCTTACGCCTGAAGCATTCATGTTATCGATCACAATAAATACAACAGCATCTCCTTTTTTACTGTGCTTAATCGCCCCCATAAACTTATGAAACAGAAAAGCGCTATTATATTCTTGGTATTCAATTGCATTATTATCTTTAACAACATGAATTAATGCGTCATTCTGATCCAACGTATTATATATAAATATCTTCGTATCCGGTGACAAAGCATCACACCGTTTTTTTATCTCTCCCGCCGTTAACCCGAAGAAAAAATCTGCCGTAAATTGTTTTCCACTCAATAGTGTCGCACACATCACACCAGAAGATATTGACTTCTGATTGCTGACTTTCTTTCGTATATCATCAAGTGCTTCTGTGCAATAAACATCACCGAAAAAGAGGTAGCTGGCACCTATTGATCTATTATGCAGATTAAGCAACGCTTGCATGAATACCATTACAGGGGTTTTACTACCTGCATTTAATGTACAATTTCCTCCCGTTACCTTTTTGTCAATGTTAATAAAGGTTGAAGCTGAACTGGTGGTAGCATAAGGGAATTGTTGAGCAGATACCATTTTATCATTGTTCATGACCTGCCGCTGAAAACGAAGCATTGCTTCAAGGTTGCCATATTCTGTACCCACAATCACAGATTCATTTTTTCCATTTCTATCTTCTGCAATAAACTGATTCGCCAGATAGGTACAAACGCGGCTAAAGTCATCACGAAAACGATCACCTTTATTGCTTACAAATTCAGAAATATCAGCAGGAAGAGAAAACTCCCCCTCTCTCTCATTCCGAAATATATTCGGGTAAATAGCTAAATTTCCCACGTTAAAAGTCAACATTTTCCCTCAACTTATTATTTGAAAAATAGAGAGTTTTTAATTATTGATTAAGTCAACCCGATCATTGCAGGTTATTTTTTATTTCCTCCCATAACTCACCTACAGTTTGAATACGGGCAAGCGCATCTTCAGAAACCTCCTTACCAAAAGTTCGCTCAACTGACAAAATGACATCAATTAACTTTAATGAGTCAATACCGAGATCACTCTTCAACAATTTATTCGACGTTATTTTAAAATCCGGGTCTAACTCAGCAACATTCACCAAAATACTTGCTAATTCTTCATTAACCATATCAATATTATCCATATCACATCCCCAATGATGTCTATTCAGATCTAATGGTTTTTATACCCATTATCTTTCAAGTTGCCTCTTTGTTGGCTGCTCTCGCTCACCCCAGTCACATAATTCTCTATGATCCCGGGGATTCACTCCCTTGCCATCGCGATGCATCTTGAAATCCATAGGGTATATATAAATTTCTCATAAATCGTTTCCCCCATACATATATCGAAAAACGCATTCCAATTAACGGCCAGCAACAATTACGCCTATTGGGATAGGTATTTACCCAAGAAAATAATTCATAACCGATATAAAAGCAGAGGTATCTGATAATCAGTTTTGGTTCCTATTCCAAATAACGTACCCAAAATTGGAATAATAACCAATAACCTTTTCTCATTACAGCGATTGGCAATATTAGGCCAAGTGAAGAAATACATTTATCATATACCCAACCCAATATTCCAGTTAATTGATAAAAACATGATTGTAGATCACGATTTATGATATTGTTATTAACCACTTAATCCCCCATCAATGCAAAGAGATGTTCCTGTGATATAGGTTGATGTACTCAATGTCCCCACACAAAAACTGGCAATTTCATCGACATCTGCCATTCGTTTTAATGCTGTGCTTCTGGCGAATTCCATCTTTTTTTCTGGAGAAATATGACGTAACATACCACCATCAACATATCCCGGCATTACAGTGTAAGCCCTAACATTAAAACGGCCGTAGTCATTTGAGATGTTTTTCACCAATGCATTCATGGCGGCTTTTGAACAAGAATAAGCAGTAGCGCCTGTCTCCCCACGTAAACTTGCTGTAGAAGAAATAAATTGCATCACGCCATTACGATTCTTCATAAAATGCGGCAGCAAATATTTTGCTACTCTTGCGGCACCAAACAAGTTGACATTAAAAACATCATGCCAACCCTCAATATCCTGAGCATGCAATAAACCATCCAATGACATTGCCGGTGTATAGATAACCGCGTCAATACATTTCATTTTCTCAACCGCAATGCCAATGGCTTCTCTAACGCTGTTATCCGACATAACATCTAAATAAATTTCTTCATTACACGGTTTACGTGAAGTACCTAATACTTCATAGCCGCTGGCAACCGCATGTCGGCAAATTGCATTCCCAATTTCACTTGATGAACCAATAATAAGTATCTTGCTGTTATATTTATGCATTCAAACATTCCTACCTTATCTAAAAGTTATTTTCCAACAGTAAACCCTACTTTAAATAAAGCATTCAGAATAAATATTATCTAAACAAGAAAACATTTTTAACTCATATATTTACAGATATATATACTTTTAAACACATGTACTTTTAACGCATATATTTTTAGCTTACCTATTTTCAACTCATTTAATCCATCTAATTCTATGAGTCACTCTAAATAATAGGGTGAGTTCTTATATCTGTCAAATTATTAATCTAATATTTAAGAAATATCAAAGCATTGGTTAAATTACATCCAAAAATTAAATAAAAACCATCATGCGTAAAAATATCCAATACAGCTAATTTAATCTAGTCATAATCAATACATGTGGTGAATGCATAATTAATTATTTAACTTTCTGACAATAACAATTAAAAATTGTAATTAATTCTGTTAATTTATTATAAAGATAAAACATTATAATTTTATAATTAATAGAACAAACATATAGCTTCAAATTTAAAAAAATTAATTAAACTCTTTATTAAGTTAATTCAATGATATTCACCAATAAGAATAGATACTTAACAGAAATCGATTTCAGCCTATTTTATGGTGATAAGAGCACTATTCTCCCTTTTACTTTTCACTTTCCTGTCGTTAAGCTATTAATGTTAAGTTTGCTCTATAGTGCTATCGCTTTGAACTAAAAGCACTATTTTTACAATTTAGTTTTGTAATTGGTCTTGCAATTCGGCTGTAACAACCCTATTGCTTTTTCCCTCTATATTTTTGGTTTATGCACAGATGAAAACTCGTAGAATGAACGGCATACGGCCGTTTAGTGCTGTAATTGATGCTTGTTGGAAAGAACCTTACTCTTTTACTCGTTTAATTAAAGATATTATTGCCGGTATTACTGTCGGTATTATCGCCATTCCGCTCGCTATGGCGCTAGCAATCGGGAGTGGGGTCCCACCACAATATGGGCTTTACACCGCCGCTATCGCCGGGATGGTCATCGCGATAACCGGCGGCTCACGTTATAGTGTTTCCGGCCCTACCGCCGCTTTCGTTGTCATTCTCTATCCGGTCTCTCAACAATTTGGTCTGAGTGGTTTGCTCATTGCAACATTAATGTCAGGCATTATTTTGCTGGTGATGGGATTAGCCCGCTTTGGTAAATTGATCGAATATATCCCACTACCCGTCACTCTCGGTTTTACTTCTGGAATCGCGATTACTATCGCAACCATGCAAGTAAAAGATTTTTTTGGTCTGCAATTGGAACATATGCCAGAGAATTATATCTATAAGGTTGCAACACTGTTTCAAGCGCTGCCAACGCTGTATTTGAGTGATACGCTGATTGGCCTAACAACGCTTGTCGTTCTGATTTATTGGCCCAAGCTTGGGCTGAAATTACCCGGGCATCTTCCCGCCCTCATTGCAGGAACTGCTGTAATGGGGATCATGAACTCATTCGGTCAACATGCTGCTACCATTGGTTCTGAATTCAGTTATATATTGAACGACGGTACTCAAGGGCAAGGCATTCCCCCTATTCTGCCGCAACTTGTTTTACCGTGGCATTTACCTGATATGGGTTCTCATCAGGTTGATATAAGTTGGGCAACAATTTCAGCCCTATTACCCGCCGCTTTTTCAATGGCAATGTTAGGCGCTATTGAGTCACTGCTTTGTGCCGTGGTTTTGGATGGTATGACCGGTAAGAAGCATCACTCAAATAGTGAATTAATTGGTCAAGGCTTGGGAAATATTGTCGTACCATTCTTCGGCGGTATTACGGCTACCGCCGCCATCGCCCGGTCAGCCGCCAACATCAGAGCCGGAGCAACATCACCGGTTTCAGCCATTGTTCACTCTCTGCTCGTGTTATTGACTTTACTGGCATTGGCCCCCATGCTCTCCGATCTTCCTCTGGCCGCCATGTCTGCCTTGTTGCTTATGGTCGCTTGGAATATGAGCGAAATACATAAAGTTATCGACCTAATGCGCCGCGCACCAAAGGATGACATTATTGTGTTGGTACTTTGCATGTCGCTCACCGTGCTGTTTGATATGGTTATCGCAATTACGATCGGTATCGTATTAGCTTCACTGCTGTTTATGCGTCGAATCGCCAATATGACTCGCATCAGTCAATTGCCACAAACCAATGTCGATAAAGCTCTGCTAGTTGTCCGTATCAATGGCCCACTATTCTTTGCCGCCGCTGAACGTATCTTTACAGAATTAAAGGAAAAAAGCGTCAGCTATCAAACAATTCTTATGCAGTGGGATGCCGTTCCTGTGCTGGATGCCGGTGGGCTGCACGCTTTTCAACGCTTTATTGATGAAGTGGGAAAAGATAAATATATCGCGGTTTGTGATATTCCATTTCAGCCGTTAAAAACATTGGCCAGAGCCAGGATACAATTGGTTGAAAATCACCTTAGCTTCCATGCGACATTGCCACGAGCAATGGAAGAATTGAATTTCAATGGCAAAATGGATAGCTGAAATTGCCAGATAAAAATTTGCTAGCTCTGTTTCCAATAACTCTTTTTTTAAATAATGGCGCTGTAAACCAGCGCCAAATCTCTTGATCATTTGATGTCATGACATCAGAAAGCTTCTTTATTTACTGGTATCCAGTTGAGGGAAGTTTTTCACCACATCATCAATCGCTTTCATCTGGCTCAAGAATGGCTCAAGTTTTGCCAACGGCAATGCTGATGGACCATCACACATCGCATTCGCCGGATCAGGGTGAGCTTCAAGGAACAGGCCAGCAATACCGACAGCCATTCCCGCACGCGCTAGTTCAGCAACCTGAGCACGACGACCACCAGACGCGGCACCGAATGGATCGCGGCATTGGAGTGAATGAGTAACATCAAAAATTACCGGATGCCCCCCCGTTGCCTGAGCCATGACATTGAAGCCCAACATATCCACCACCAAATTGTCATAACCAAAGTTGCTGCCACGGTCACACAAGATCACCTGATCGTTGCCGCCTTCTTTGAATTTTTCCACAATATTTCCCATCTGACCTGGGCTGATAAACTGAGGTTTTTTAACGTTTATCACCGCGCCGGTACGCGCCATCGCCTCAACCAAGTCAGTCTGACGCGCCAGAAATGCCGGCAGTTGGATAACATCAACCACTTCCGCCACCGGTTGTGCCTGTGTTGGCTCATGCACGTCAGTGATGATTTTCACACCGAAAGTTTGTTTCAGTTCCTGAAAAATCTTCATTCCCTCTTCCAGACCTGGGCCGCGGTAAGAGTGAATTGATGATCGATTTGCTTTATCAAAGGAGGCTTTGAAAACATAAGGAATGCCCAATTTTTGTGTCACTGTGACATAGTGCTCACAAATACTCATGGCCAAATCCCGTGACTCAAGGACATTCATACCACCAAAGAGAACAAACGGTAGATCATTCGCGACCTTGATATCACCAATATGAACCACTTTCTGTTGCATACTTATACCTTCCGTTAGGGACCAATAAATTAATGAGATAAATCAGTGCAGTGTACTATTCAGTGCAAAGCAATATTTCAATACAAAACAATATTGCAACGCAAAACGATATTTCAATGTAAAACAATATTTCAATGTAAAACAATGCATTGCTGCTTAATGGCGTATATTTGCATTCTGACCATTTCTGCCACCGGGTCCTCCGGGCAGTGCTCCACAAAATAATTTAAATCAGAAACCGCAATATGGTTACAATCAAGTTCCGCATAAATCAGCCCCCTATCACGTATTTCATAGGGGTTATCGGGATCAAATATCAGCACAGCTTCACTCGTCCTCAGCGCCAATTCCATCTGCCCTTCGTCCATCAATGCGACTTTTATCGTATCCAGCATTTTACGTACAATGCTGGCGTTATCGGCTCCCTGCAAATCATCTGCCGCTAATTTCGCTGTCTGGCTAATATTACCTTTAAGCCATACATCAAGCACACGTTCGCTTAGCGCTTCTCCATTGATTGGATTAATGAACTTCACTGTGTTATCTGGATAATCAACACGCAAAATCAACTGCGTCGGAAAAATAACCGGCATAAACGGCAGTTCTAAAGCCTGAGCAATATGAATAAGAATTGCCCCTAAAACAACAGAGGAACCTTGGCGGGTTTGCAGTACTTTATCCAGCCATAATGTATCTGACAGGCAATAAACACCCCTGGCACCACCGAATTTCCAGGTTTGATAAAAAAGCCTCAGTAATTTTTCCAGCCGTTCTTCTATATTCAACTGCGGAGATATTTCACGTCTGGCTTCATCAATCAATACCTGGAGCTGCATCTCCACTGAATGCTGAGGAAAATCAGAACGGAGGGTTCTGGAGATTAACAGGATACCGCTACTTAACGATGCGTTATTAAATTCATAATCAGCTATGGCTTTCATCACTTTTCCACTGACCCAGTGTTATTCGCTCATTACCGCCATAATCCTGAAAAGTAGCTATCTGCCGATAACCACTCTCAGAGAACAGGCTTCTTACAACATTTCCCTGTTTCCAACCATGCTCCAATAACAACCATCCACCAGGCAACAAAAAATGGCGAGATAGATCAATAATGGTATTCAGATCAGCAATTCCCTGTTGTGCCGCAATTAATGCACTATCCGGCTCAAACCGAACATCGCCCTGAGATAGATGTGGATCGATTTCATCTATGTAAGGCGGATTACTGACAATCATACCAAACTGTTGATTATTCAACGAAGAGAACCAATCGCTTAACAAAAAATCCACATTTTGTATTTTGAGTTTTTCAGCATTGCCCTGCGCCAGTATGACCGCATCAGGATTGATATCAACCCCGGTAACTCGGCAATCAGGGCGCTCACTGGCGATTGCCAGTGCAATTGCGCCGGTTCCCGTTCCCAAATCCAGAATGCGGCAAGGAGTCAGCGATAGCCGTTCAAGCGCCTTTTCTACCAAACATTCAGTGTCAGGACGTGGGATTAACGTGGCAGGAGAGACATTTAATGGCAATGACCAGAATTCACGCTCACCGGTGATGTAGGCAATAGGTTCACCTTTCACCCGGCGAGCGAGTAACGCCTCAAGCTGGTTGAACTGTTCCGCAGCTAACTGCGTTTCACCAAATGCCAATAGGTAAGTCCGGGGACGGTGAGTGACAAACCCCAACAAAATTTCCGCATCTCGTTTAGGACTGTCACTTGCCGATAACTGTATTGTGGCTTGTTTGAGCCAAGATTGATAATCCATCAATCCTGCTCTGACAAAGCCGATAATAGATCAGCCTGATATTCATTCACGATCGGCTGAACAAGCATATCCAATTTGCCTTCCATCACTTCATCAAGGCGGTATAACGTCAAGTTAATACGGTGATCCGTCACCCGCCCTTGCGGGAAATTGTAAGTACGGTTGCGATCCGAACGGTCACCGGAACCCAGCAAGTTACGACGCTCAGAAGCTTCCGCTTCCTGACGTTTACGAACCTCAGCAGCGCGAATACGTGCCGCCAATACAGACATCGCTTTCGCTTTGTTTTTGTGCTGTGAACGTTCATCCTGACATTCAACGACAATGCCAGTTGGAATATGAGTGATACGGATGGCTGAATCCGTGGTGTTTACGTGCTGACCACCCGCCCCAGACGAACGGAACGTATCAATACGCAGATCACTTGGACTTATCTCCGGCAACTCGGCTTCCGGGATCTCGGGCAAAACCGCAACGGTACAAGCAGACGTGTGAATACGCCCTTGCGATTCGGTTTCCGGTACACGTTGAACACGATGACCACCCGATTCAAATTTTAAATGACCATAAACCTGCTCACCGGAAACTTTAGCAATAATTTCCTTATAGCCACCATGTTCACCATCGTTAGCACTGATGACCTCAACTTTCCAACGACGGGATTCAGCATAACGGCTGTACATACGAAACAGATCCCCGGCGAAAATAGCCGCTTCATCACCACCGGTTCCGGCACGCACTTCAAGAAAACAGTTACGCTCATCATCAGGATCTTTCGGCAACAACAATAATTGTAGTTGTTGTTCTAACTCTTCATTACGGACTTTGGCGTCCCTGATCTCTTCCTGTGCCATTTCCCGCATTTCAGGGTCATCAAGCATTATTTCGGCTGCTTTAAGATCATCCTGAACCGCACGCCAGGCTTTAAAACAGCTCGTCACATCAGTCAGTTGAGCATATTCCCGTGACAAAGCACGAAAACGTTCCTGATCAGCAATCACATCGGCATCACCGAGATGAGCCAAAACTTCCTCGTGACGTTCTTGCAATGCTTCCAATTTAGCAACAATAGAAGGCTTCATTCTTGGTTTCAGACCCTATTCCGAGATATGGTTAATTATGTTCCAGCCCCAGGCTGTCACGTAATAAATTAAGGCGTTCCAGATCACCATTGCTGGCTGCTTGCTGGAGTGATTTGGTAGGAGCATGTATCAGACGGTTCACCAATTGATGAGTCAATTGATTAACGGCCTGTTCTACGTCAGCTCCCTGATTGATAGCAGTCAGTGCCTTAGCTGTCATTTCAGCTCGCACTCGTTCTGCCTGATTACGATACTCACGGATTGAATTTACTGCGCCCTGCGAACGCAGCCAGTCCATAAAATAACGGCTTTCCTGCTGAACAATACATTCAGCCTGAACCGCCGCCGCTTTGCGCTGCGCAAGATTCTGCTGAATAATTGCCTGTAAATCATCAACACTGTAGAGATAGACGTTATCCAGTCTCTCTACATCAGGCTCTATATCACGGGGAACCGCAATGTCAACGAGCAACATCGGTTGGTTACGACGTAACTTTAATGCACGTTCAACCATCCCTTTACCAATAATCGGCAAAGGACTGGCCGTCGAGCTGATAACAATATCAGCTTCTGCTAAACGTGTATCAATTTCAGGCAAAGTGATCACTTCCGCCTGAACTTCATCAGCCAACACCTGTGCCTTCTCTTTCGTCCTGTTAGCAATCATCATATGGTGCACGCGGTGCTCTTTCAAATGACGAGCAGCCAGTTCAATCGTTTCTCCGGCACCTACCAGCAAAATATTTAGTTCAGAAAGTGATTCAAAAATCTGCCGCGCCAAGGTACAAGCGGCAAATGCAACGGAAACCGCATTCGAACCAATCTCTGTTTCCGTTCTGATACGCTTGGCAACAGAAAATGATTTCTGAAACAGTCGCTCCAGTTCACTCGATAAAGAGTGACTGTGCTGCGACTCGGCAAATGCTTTCTTCACTTGCCCAAGAATCTGAGGTTCTCCAAGTACCAACGAATCCAGCCCACTCGCCACTCTCATCAAGTGACTGACCGCTTCATTACCACAATGCCAGTAAATACTGGATTTTAGATCTCTGGGATTTAGCTGATGGTATCCACACAACCAGTCAATTAACTGCTCATACAGATTATCTTGCTGTTCTACGCTGAGATAAAGCTCCGTACGATTACACGTTGACAGTACAACCCCCCCTTTCACCAGGGGATGCTGGAGGAGGTTATCAAGCGCTTCCCCAATCGTGCCCGGAGAAAAAGTGACCCGTTCACGCAAGGATACAGGAGCCGTTTTATGGTTAATACCAAGTGCTAACAAAGTCATATCAACTTCATTGGGTTATCAACAGGGAGACAGTTCATCGTAAAAAACATTCCATATTGATGAAATCATCACCCTTAATAAGGACTCTTATAAACTGTGCATTCTACTTGATACCTCAGATCAATAAAAGACAATCAGCAGTGTCTGATATCATTATTCAGAACATTTTTTTGAAATTTAACTGGATTAATAGTTCATTCTTCATTATTAAGTGACGTAAAAGTTTTCACGTTATTAAACCGAGATTGCCGATGAAACCAACACAAAAATTATCACTATTCCGTCTATTGCCACTCTCTTGTGTATTGTTGACCGCCTGTACATTAACGCAACCTGGCGGAACAGGTTCGGCAGATTCTCCCCAATGGCGAACACGTACTCAACAGTTACAGCAATTAAATCAATATCAAACACGTGGCTCTTTTGCCTATCTGTCTAATGAGAAAAAAGTTTATGCCCGCTTCTTCTGGCAACAATATCATCCTGAACGCTACCGTTTATTACTGACTAACCCGCTAGGCAGCACTGAATTAGAGCTGCTCGTTCAGCCTGGCATGACACAATTAACCGATAGCCAGGGCAAAAAATATTTTAGCGATAACCCCGAAGAGATAATTTATCGGCTCACCAATATGGATATTCCACTAGATAATCTGCGGCATTGGATAACGGGTCTCCCCGGTGATGCCAAAAACTTTAAACTGGATGCGAACTATCTATTGAAAACCGTCAATTACCAGCAAAATGGCGCGACATGGCAGGTGAATTATCAATCCTACGATACCTCAACAATCCCCACTCTTCCCAATCGCCTGGAACTGATTCAAGGGGATCGTCGCATCAAATTGAAAATGGATAACTGGACCACAAAATAATGACATTAACTTGGCCTTCGCCGGCAAAACTTAACCTATTCCTCTATATCACCGGTCGTCGCGCTGATGGTTATCACCAGTTGCAAACGCTATTTCAATTTCTCGATTATGGTGATGAAATTACCATTACCCTCCGTCAGGATAATGAAATCCGTTTATTGACGCCGGTAGAGGGGGTGGAACACGATAACAACCTGATCGTTCGCGCCGCACGTCTATTACAATCCTACAGCGATAAACACCATACCGGGATTACTCACAAAGGCGCTGATATCCAGATTAACAAACGCCTGCCAATGGGCGGTGGATTAGGCGGAGGTTCATCCAATGCCGCTACCGTGCTCATTGCTCTGAATTATCACTGGCAAACCGGTTTCACAGACGAAACATTGGCAACCCTTGGCGTGAGTCTTGGCGCTGATGTGCCAGTCTTTATCAAAGGACACGCCGCGTTTGCAGAAGGTATTGGTGAAATTCTGCACATGGCAGAACCGGCAGAAAAGTGGTATCTGGTTGCACACCCCGGTATTGAAATCTCAACTCTGCGCGTCTTCACAGATCCAGAATTAAAACGTGATACGCCAATTCGCCCTCTGACCGCATTATTAAAGGCTCCGTACACAAATGATTGTGAATCTCTTGTAAGAAAACGTTTTCGTAAGGTTGAACAGCTTCTTTCATGGCTGCTAGAATACGCGCCGTCACGCCTGACCGGAACCGGTGCCTGTGTATTCGGTGAGTTTGAATCAGAAGCATCGGCCCGTAAGGTGTTAAATCAAGCCCCTGAGTGGTTGCAGGGTTTTGTTGCGCGTGGCGTTAACAATTCACCTTTGCACAGTTTTCGCTCTGGGATACCCGTGTTATTGAACCAATGAATAAATATTTGTTATTTGCATTGGTCAACAATATCTCTCTGGACGCAAGCCTGAGGTCTTTCTCGTGCCCGATATGAAGCTTTTTGCTGGTAACGCTATTCCTGAACTAGCACAACGTGTTGCCAACCGCCTGTACACCAACCTTGGAGACGCGGCTGTCGGCCGTTTCAGCGACGGTGAAGTCAGCGTGCAAGTTAATGAAAATGTGCGTGGTGGTGATATTTTCATCATCCAGTCCACTTGTGCACCGACTAACGACAATTTAATGGAATTAGTCGTTATGGTTGATGCACTGCGTCGTGCTTCCGCAGGACGTATTACCGCAGTAATCCCTTATTTCGGTTATGCTCGTCAGGACCGTCGAGTCCGTTCAGCCCGTGTGCCAATTACCGCCAAAGTTGTTGCGGATTTCCTGTCCAGCGTTGGTGTAGACCGCGTACTGACCGTTGACCTGCATGCTGAGCAAATCCAAGGGTTTTTCGATGTTCCGGTTGATAACGTATTTGGCAGCCCAATTCTGCTGGAAGATATGTTACAGAAAGAGTTGGAAAACCCGATCGTTGTTTCCCCGGATATTGGCGGGGTTGTCCGCGCTCGTGCTATCGCCAAGCTGCTGAATGATACCGATATGGCTATCATCGATAAACGTCGGCCACGCGCTAACGTTTCTCAAGTGATGCATATTATCGGTGATGTCGCTGGCCGCGACTGCGTGCTAGTTGATGACATGATTGATACCGGCGGCACCTTATGCAAAGCGGCGGAAGCATTGAAAGAACGCGGAGCAAAACGGGTATTTGCCTATGCTACTCACCCGATTTTCTCCGGTAATGCTGTAGACAACATTAAAAACTCGGTGATTGATGAAGTGGTTGTCTGTGACACCATCCCATTGTCTGCTGAGATCAAGGCGCTCAATAAAGTTCGGACTCTCACGTTGTCCGGTATGTTAGCTGAAGCGATCCGGCGTATCAGTAATGAAGAATCAATTTCTGCAATGTTTGAGCACTAATATAAGTTGTACTCATAATATTGCTATTTAAGAAAAAACCCGTTGTACAAGAGATTCAACGGGTTTTTTGCTTATCTGGAATATACTTTTCCATTAGCACAAACTATGACTAATTCTATTCTTGTTATGGATACCGATGATCACCACGACGATAACGCTCATCATAGTTTCTTAACCACCAATAACGATCTGCCACACCTTCCCGGCCTCCCACACCGGCACCAGCCAACCAAACAAGCGCGCCAATAAAAACCCCCAATAGCGCGGCTTCAGATAAAAACTCAGGCCAGCCAAAACCGAAGATGTGAGGCAGTAATGTATAAGCCAGGCTACTCACTATGGTGAACATACCGACACCCATTAATACATTACCGACTATGAAAGCACTTTGACGTTTCATATATTACCTCCAACACTCTTCGTGAATACACACTCTCCGTGAACACTAAGAACCGAAAATTCAAAAGTTAACGTTAATTGACTCTATACCCGTCATCTTTCAAGTTGTCTCTTTGTTGGCTGCACTCACTCCGGTCACATAGTTTGCTATGCTCCCGGGGATTCGCTCCCTTGCCGTCGCGATGCATCTTGAAATCCATAAGGTATATATAATTATAAAGTCTATTTATAGTATAGCCCTATTTCATAAAAGGTCATTGCGGGCGCGATCACAACTAAAGGAGATTTAATAACAACACCCTAATCATTGTAAGAAATAACATGAAGAAATAATGAGTTAGTAGCCTGAACTTCACTTAAAGAAAAGTTCAGGTTTTTAACTAAATATTGATATATAACAATGATAGTTGTGAAATTCCACCCAAGTTATATATTTTTAATCAATGATTCCTACCGGGATAATAAAAATCATCTTATTTTCACACTGCATGATAACGGCTAAAAACAGGGATCTGCCTAATTTTTTAATGAGTCATCATCAATCAGCATCCCGAAATATCCAATGCCTAATATAACCCTGGGGTTAATTCTATCCAAGTTTGAGAATATACCCGTCCATCAATACAACTTATATCTACCGATGCGGATTCATTCATGGGAGGTACATGATTATGAGGCGAATACCCTCGTGTATAAGAAGAAGAAACTCTAAAGCTAAAATATCCATCTTTATCGGTAGTCATATGTTTGTCTTGATTACTCAATGACAGATAAAATCCCATAGATACTGATATAGTTACATTAGGTTCACCTACGCCATTCTTATATAAATATCCAGCTATAATACCGCTTGAAAATGAAGACAGAACAGCCGGAGATTTTCCAATCTTTAACTGATATGGATTATACGTGAAACACATAGCTATAGCCTTTGCAACATCTCCCGCTTGTGCCATTAGCATCACTTCACCAGCACTATTAGATTGTATTGACACCGTTATTTTACCATCTTTATCTGTCATACCCGACGACGGAACTACTGTTGCCCCACTATCTGCATAGAAGGTTATTTCTTGGTTTTTCATTCCGTTACCAAACCGATCATGCGCCGTTACAACTACCTTATTCTCATCGGTACTATTAGTCCATGCATTATTTTTTTCTAAATCAAGATTAAGCGCTGCCACCACTTGAGGAGCAACAGTAAACTCGACCTGGAGAGGAGGGGCTGCTATTTGAGTATCATCTTCCAAGCAAGCATATACATTCCCTCGACATGGAGTTAAATCAGTAGAGATTATTTCAACTGATACCTTACCCAGTACTCCTGTACCTTTGATAATTTTGCGATCATTATTCTCTTTAAATACCATAGATTGATTATCTAACGTGAAAATTATATTCGCCCCTTGCAATAAATAACCATCCTGGATTGCGCTTACACCGATATCTATCGGTTTATCCGCAGTTTCCGTTTTTTCACTTGATAGCCAATTTAATGTTTTAGCCTCTTTTGGTGCTTGTTCGTCATTCATTTCTTTCTCCTAATTTATCACTATCATGTATATTTATATATGTCATCATCGATTTGAAGTTAAAAAACAAAATAATTTCAACTTGATAACATTATGCTAATTAACAATATTCCTTACGCTAAATAGAAGGAAAGTGTTTAAAATTAATAGAAAATTGAATCGACTTATCACTATCGGGTAAACTTATTATTACATTATTTTTTTCTGCTTTGGTATTAGTTATATGGAAAGTTGTACAACCATCCTGACTAATTGCAACCTGCAACTCTCTTTCATTATCACCATAACCTGAAATTATCGCGGAGCCATCAGTACGAACAAGTAATCTTTTGCCGGAATAGGCAGTACGGTCCACAATAACATAACCACTACAAACACTCACGCCATCAGCAGGTACCTCAGAGGTAAATGCATAAGCCTTGATAATATTCCCTCCATCTCTCCACTCACTAAATACTGCCTGACCTACACCCGGTGTTATAGAACCATCCTCCGCCGAAACAGTACAACGAAAACTACCCGCTACCTCAGATTGCAAATGAAAATAAGCCAGCCCGAAACTATTAGGAGCAAACTGATATTTTGCACCACCCCCTTCAACAATACTTCCTGATTCAACACTGGCCGATAATCTCTTTCCTGGCGGCCCATAAACCACAGCTAAATTTTTCGGGTTTATTCTGGGATATTCATTAGATACCATCGGCGCACCTTCACTAATTGATATCATGGCAGATGACATATCCATTAATGACAAGATCACTGAACCTGGAGCAGAAATAGTATTACCAACCTCATAATACCCTGTTCCCACGCCCTCTTGCCCCAAACAAAGCACGTTTTCCGCCGGCACCACTAAAGAAACATAACCCTGCTTAACATCCTCATCACTGACTATTATTGGTTGTGCATCCCAGGCTGCCCTCGCAATCGGCTCATAGTCAAAATTATGCCCTTGCCAGTGGAATATGACGCTATCGCCTTTCTGCATCTGCTTATAACTAATATGCACATTTAACCCATAATGTTGTTTAAGAGATGAATAGTGAATAACGCCAGATGTTGAATCTGGGTAAATTGATGGTAATAATTTTATCGATGGAGAATTAATAACTTTAATAACAGCCGGTTTAGAGAAATTTTCATTCTCGAAATCATCGGCTGATGTATAAGTCACATCATAGCAACCATCCGGTATTTCAGAGAACGGAATAGTTACAGTAAAAAAATCAAGATTAATATTCTGAATATAATAGGGCCGAGAAAATATTCCCCCAACATTTACCACGATCATATCCCCGATTCTTAGCCACTCATGATAAGGTACTTTGATAATTAAATCTTGGTTCTGTTGAACAGGAACATCAATCAGGCCATCGTGATCTGCTTGCGGCAACTCTGGAGACGATAAAGAAATAGGTGTATTGTCGTTATTGGTAATCATATTTCACCTCTCATTGGAATCGGTCTGAACGATAAAACAAAATTGACTCTATCGCCTGAATCTGAATCAGGCGCTGTTAGCCAAACATTAACTTTACCTACTGTGCTGCTCGTCACATTCACTGTCGCACTACCATCCTCCTTTAATGGAATATCTGCCCAGTTCTTATTATAACCATCGATGAGTGCATTATTATTAACTCTTACACGGATTTGATTAATATCATCATTATTTTTACGATCAATAAAAAGATATATCGAGCAAGGCGTCTTCCCATCCGCCGGAGCGCCTGTAGTATAATTATAGGCGGTAAATACTATAGCTTCATCAGACTGACGATAATTACCAAAAGTAAGCGGAAAAGACATTACTTTATTGATATCCTCTTGCGGGGCAATCACCACAAAAGCCGAAAATTCTTCGCTATTTTCAATATTTTTATGTTCAAACGGAGAACGAACATAAAAATGTCCTTTTCCAGTCTCATCTAGCGTCAATATGATCTGATCTAGATTAATGTTATCGTCTACAATGAAAGCACCGATAGATGTCGTAGCATAGAATTTATGCCCAGGCAGACCATATATAGTCACAATATTTTGAGGGTTAAGATTAGGATAATTGGTTAAATCACTTTTTGCCGCATTTTCTGTGATAATCACACTTGATATGCCGTTATTCATATTGTCACCATTAACTCCATGATTTATTAATTGAAAATAAAATGATAACGCTTAATAAAATATTAAAGCTCAATCGGTTAAATTTACTGTCCGGGAAGAACCGTATCAATATGTCCAAACCAAATCTTAGAGTCCTTTGTACTTTCACTGCACTCCATGCCTACACTATAAGTGATATAAACCCAGCCTGGCGCACCATCACGATATGAATTTACATTAGTAAAAGGTGCCTGACCAAGTGGAATAATAATTTCTCCAGCTTCCAGTGCGTCGGCAGTTACCGTATGAGGTTCAACAGAATAAATCTTTGAAAATGGATTATCATTTACAATACCATTAATGTAAATACGTACATTAATGACATTATTTACCTCTATCCCATTCTTTTCCCCCACAGCAATATGAGCATCCAGCCCCCCTCCTAAAATACTTGCAAGATTCATCTTACTTGACTGTCTAAATTCTATCTGGTCTTTATGACTGAAAATTCTAGGTACCGCCAATATGCGCCTAATCTCTGGTGGTACATTTAGTATTGACCTCGTTAAATTAAAATAGCGGGCAGATGATACAGCGACGTTTCCATTTGCATCAGCCACATAATAATACAACTCATTACTACCAGTATTTGGAATACTGGTATATGGAACTGAAATAAATGGTATATCTAACTGATTCAGATCAGTAATGACAGCAGACTCACCTTGCGTTTCGTCATAACCTTCTCTGATCATTAAGAAAACTCTATCTCTCGGTCTAACACCTTCATAAAATGGGATAATCACATGAAAACCTGTACTACTATTTCCTACTGATGGCATTAACTTATTACCATTCAGTTCTGCAATATCTGGCGCTGGAAGCGTTGGCTCAATATCTTTGGTAATCATCAAAATGCTTGATGAAGCGCTTTTTAAAAGATATGACAGTTTTGTCAACATATTCACTGAATAATTACCCTCAGATTTCTTAGGAAAAACTCTTAAAGCAACAAAACCACGACTATCCGTATTAATATAATATTGATAATTATCTTTTTCACTAATAAACGGCAATATTTCTTCCGTAATTCCTTCTCCATCATACCCAAAAATACGTACTGCCCTATCAGTTACCAGAGGAATTTGGAAATAAGGAAGCGGATCATTTGTTTTATTCAACGCATAGATATTAATAAGCAGATTGCCACTAAATACAGAAGGTTCTTCATCATCCTCTGCCGGAGAAAAATCTTTTACCCATGAATCGCCCATAATTATAGGGGTAAACCCTGCGTGTGAAAAATCATTTTTACTAATAGAATGAAGCTTAATCTCTAATTTAGCATCGGGATCAGTAGCTTTATCCATTGAAAATATTATGGTTAAATCTCTATCACCAGAGTAAACAGTAAAAACAAATTTCGCAGTAAAGATATTTTTTTCGACATCTCTTGAAATACGGGGAATTCCATCAAAATAGCCATAATCGTACATGATGTCAGTCGTTTCCGTTACTTTATGGATATCATCACCTGAATAAGTCACAGTGATAACAACTGGGCAATTTTCTAAAATCGTTATTCCTGAAACGATATCTGCTGTAAGTGTCGACACATTAAACCTCATATTAAAGTTAAACATCAATAAGTAAAAAGCGCCAATAATGCGTTTACACCACGATGCTTACCATCTATTACCCCCTTGCTACTTCTCACATAAATAAATTATTTACTTTAGCCGTTACTGTAATAACAATAAATCCCCACTCAAAGCATAAGCCTTATATTCAAGTATACCCCATATAGTCACAATATATCTGGGGTTAAGATGACGGTAATTGTTAAATCATTTTTCACCATGTTTGCCATTATTCATACTGTCACCATTAACTCCATGATTCATCGATTGAAAATAATCCACAATAAAAAATCGCTAGTTTACAAATAAGAAACATGTCCGGGAAAATGGAAAACGCTTACGCATTTTCCATAAACAGGTAAAAGCTCAATCAGTTAAATTTATTGTCCGGGGGGAACCGTATCAATGCGTCCAAACCAAATCTTGGAGTTCTTTATACTTACACTGTAAGTGACATAAACCAATCCTGGTCCATCATCATACGAGTCCACACCGGTAAAAGGTGCCTGACCAAGCAGAATAATAGCCTCTCCTGCCGCCACTTCGTCGGCAGTTACCGTATGAGGTTCAAGAGAATAAATTTTTGAAGATGGACTATGATTGACAATACCATTAACGTAAATATGTACATTGATAATACTATCCACATCTATTCCATTTTTTTTACCCACAGCAATACGCGCATCCAGCCCTCCCCCTAAAATTTTTACAAGATTGATCTTATCTCGCTGTTTAAGTTCGCTCTGATCTTTATGAGTAAAAATTCTAGCTGCCGCTAATGTACGCCTAATCTGTGGTGGTTGATTCGGTACTGACTTCGTTAAATAAAAATAGAGGGAAGATGATATAGCTACGTTTCCCATTGTATCAGCCACATAATAGTATAATTCATTATCGCCAATATTTGGAATGCTGGCATATGGAGCTGAAATAAATGGTATATCCAACTGATTCAGATCAGTAATGACAGTAGATGTACTTTGTATTTCATCATTATCTTCCCTGATCATTAAGAAGATTCTATCTTTCGGTTTAGCATCTTCATAAAATGGGATACTCACATGGAAACCCGTGCTACTATTTCCCACTGATGGTATTAATCTATCGCCATCCAACTCTTTAATATCTGGCATCACAAGGGTTGGAGCAATATCTTCTGTAATAAACAGAATATTTGACGAAGATTTCCTTGAAAAACCCTGCAACTCTGTAAACATATTGACTGTATAGTTACCCCCCTCTCCCTTACTAGGGAAAACTCTTAAGGCAGCAAAACCTTTACTATTCGTATTAATATAGTATTTACTATTATTGAGTTCTTGAATAAAAGGAAATATTTCTTCCGTAAGTTGCCCTCCCTCATAACCAAAAATACGTACCATCCTATCAGTTACCAAGGGAATTTGAAAATAAGGCAACGGATCATCTGTTTTATTCAGCGCATAGATATTAACAACGAGGCTGCCGTTAAACTCAGAAGGTTGCTCATCATCCTCTACCGGAGATAAGTCTTTTACCAACGAATCGCCAATAATCATAGGTTCAAACGCTGCATGTGAAAAACCATTTTTATCAATAGGATGAAATGCTATCTCTAATTTAGCATCGGGGTCCGTAGTCTTATCCATTGAAAATATTATGGTGAAATCATTGGCGCCAGAATGAGCAGTAGCAATAAATTTTGCAGTGCAGATATTATTCTTGGCATCCCTTGAAATACGAGGAGTTTCATCAAAACTGACATCTTTCTGGTCACTGTACACTATATCAGTCGTTTCTGTTACTTTATGAGTCTCATCACCTGAATAAGTCACAGTAATGACAACCGGGCACTCTTCTAAAACCGTTATTCCTGAAACGATATCTGCTGTAAGTATCGACATATTAAACCTCATATTAAAGTTAAACATCAATAAGTAACAAACGTCTAATCTTCTTACCAAAATAATGCGTTTACACCACGATGCTTACTGTCTATTACCTCCTTCCTGTTTGTTACAAAAATAAATTATTTACTTCATCCGTTATTTTTTGGTCAAGATTAGGATAACTGTCAAATCACTTCTCACCATGTTTGCCATTATTCATACTGTCATCATTAGTGCCATGATTCCTTGGTTGAAAATAAAATGACAACACTCAATTAAATATTGTAGCTCGGTAATGAAGAAATCGCCAATTCACAAAATAAGCAACATGTCCGGGAAAATGGAAAATGCTTATGCATTTTCCATAAACAGGTAAAAGCTCAATCAGTTAAATTTATTATCCTACTGGAACAGTATTAATGTGCCCACTCCAAATCTCAGACTCCTTCGTGTCTACACTATAAGTAATATAAACTGAGCCTGGTGTACCATCACAATACGAACCTACCTTAGTAAAAGGTGCCTGGCCAAGCTGAATAATAGCTTCTCCAGCAGCCACTTCATCGGCAGTTACCGTATGAGGATCAAGAGAATAAAGTCGTGAGGACGGGTTATCATTTACAATACCATTAACGTAAATACGTACATTAATAACACTATCCACATCTATTCCATTGTTTTGACCCACAGCAATATGGGCATTCAACCCTCCTCCTAAAATATTTTCAAGATTGATCCTACCTGACTGTTCAAATTCTAACTGCTGTTTATGAGCAAAGATTCTGGGTACTGCTAATGTCCGCTTAACTTCTGGTGGTTCATTCGGTACTGACCCTGTTAAATTAAAATAGAGAGCAGAAGACATAGCTACATTTCCCACTACATCAGCCACATAATAACATAATTCATTGTCGCCAATATTTGGAACGCTGGCATATGGAACTAAAATAAATGGATTATTCAACTGATACAGATCAGTAATGACAGTAGACGCACCTAGCGTTTCGTCATTATCTTCTCTAATTACTAAAAAAATCCTATCTCTCGGTTTAGCACCTTTATAAAATGGGATACTCACATGAAACCCCGTGCTACTATTTCCTACTGATGGCGTTAATCTATTTCCATCCAGCTCTTCAATGTCTGGCGCAGAAAGCGCTGGAGCAGTGTCTTCTATAATGAAAAGAATATTTGATGAAGCGTTCTTTAAAAAACCCGGCAATTCTATGAACATATCAACGGTATAATTACCAATCTTCTCCTTACGAGGGAAAACCCTTAAAGCAACAAAACCTTTATCATCCGTATTAATATAGTATTTATTATTATTGATTTCTTTAATAAAAGGCAATATTTCTTCCGTAATGTTTTCTCCATCATACCCAAAAATACGTACTAAATTATCAATTACCAGAGGGATTTGAAAATAGGGTAACGGCTCATTTGTTTTACTCAACGCATAGATATTAATAAGCAGGCTGCCATTCAATTCAGAAGGTCGTTCATCATCAGCTACCGGAGATAAGTCTTTTATCAACGAATCGCCAATAATGATAGGTTCAAACGCTGCATGTGAAAAATCATTTTTATCAATAGAATGAAATGCAATCTCCAATTCAGCATCGGGGTCCGTAGCCTTATCCATTGAAAATGTTATGATGAAATCACCAGCGTCAGAACCAGCAGTAACAACAAATTTTGCAGTACAGGTATTATTCTCGACATCTCTTGAAATACGAGGGGTCTTATCAAAACGGGTATTTTCTGGGTGACTGTACATTATGTCAGTCGTTTCCGTTACTTTATGTGTATCATCACCTGAATAAGTCACAGTAATGACAACCGGGCACGCTTCTAAAACCGTTATTCCTGAAACGATATCTGTTGTAAGTATTGACATATTAAACCTCATATTAAAGTTAAACGCCTATACCCGTTATCTTTCAAGTTGCTTCTTTGTTGGCTGCTCTCGCTCACCCCGGTCACATAGTTTGCTATGCTCCCGGGGATTCACTCCCTTGCCGCCACGATGCATCCTGAAATCCATAGGGTATATAAGTAACAAACACTTAATTTTCTGTCAAAATAATGCGTTTATACAACGATACTTACTATTTATTATCCTATTACCTCCTTCCTGTTTGTCACACAAATAAGTATTCATTTTAGCTATTAATGTAATAGCAATAAACCCACTACTCATAACATAAGCTTTATATCCAAGTATATACTATATAGTCAAAATATATCTGGGGCTAAAACTACGATAATTGTTAAATCACTTTTCGCCATATTGACCATTATTCATACTGCCACCATTAACTCCGTGATTCATTGGTTGAAAGTAAAATGACAACGCTTAATAAAATATTATAGCTTGGTAATGAAGAATCGCCAGTTCATCAATAAGAAATATGTTCAGAAAAGTGGAAAATGCGTGAGCATTTTCCAACAAACAGATAAAAGCTCAATCAGTTAAATTTATTACCTAGGTGGAACAGTATCAATATGTCCAAACCAAATCTTAGATTCGTTTTTGCCTACGCTATAAGTGATATAAACCAAGCCTGGCGTGCCATCACTATATGAGTCTACATTAGCAAAAGGGGCCTGACCAAGCGGAATAATAGTCTCTCCTGCCGCCGCTTCGTCGGCAGTTACCGTATGAGGATCAATAGAATAAATTTTCGAAAATGGATTATCATTTACAATACCATTGACGTAAATACGTATATTGATAACACTATTTACCTCTATTTCACTATTTTTACCCACAGCAATATGGGCATCCAACCCTCCACCTAAAATATACTTAAAACTAATCTTACCTGGCCAACTAAATTCCTTCTGTCGTTTATGATTAAAGATTCTAGGTCTTGCTAATATACGCTTAATCTCTGGTGGTATATTTGGTGTTGATCTCGTTAAATTAAAATAGAGGGCAGATGACATAGTTATGTTTCCTATTACATCAGCTACGTAATAGTATAACCCATTATTGCCAATATTTGGAATACTGGCATATGGAACTAAAATAGATGGTATATCCAACTGACTCAGATCAGTAATGACAGCGGACGCACTTGGCGTTTCATTATTATCTTCTCTGATCATTAAGAAAATTCTATCTCTCGGTTTAACACCTTCATAGAACGGGATACTCACATGAAAACCTGTATTGCTATATCCTGTTGATGGCGTTAATCTATCACCGTCCAACTCTTCTATATCTGGCATCACAAGCGTTGGAGCAATGTCTTCTGTAATAAACAGAATATTTGATGAAGATTTCCTTGAAAAACCCTGCAATTCGGTGAACATATTAACTGCATAGTTCCCCTCCTCCTGACTGGGAAAAATCTTTAAGGCAACAAAACCTTTATCATCTGTATTAATATAGTATTTATTATTATTGAGCTCTTGAATAAAAGGAAATATTTCTTTCGTAAGTTTCTTTCCATCATACCCAAAAATACGCACCAACTGATCAGTTACCAGAGGAATTTGAAAATAGGGTAATGGATCATTTGTTCTACTCAGCGCATATAGATTAACAAAGAGGCTACCATTTGATTCAGAAGGTTTCTCATTATCCGCTGCCGGAGATAAATCTTTTATCAACGCATCGCCAATAATGATAGGTTCAAATGCTGCATATGAAAAACCGTTTTTATCAATAGAATGAAATGCAATTTCCAATTTAGCATCGGGGTCCGTAGCCCTATCCATTGAAAATGTTATGGTGAAATCACCAGCACCGGAATTAGCAGTAACAACAAATTTCGCAGTACAGGTATTTTTTTCAACATCTCTTGAAATACGAGGGATCTCATCGAAACTGGTATTTTCCGGGTTATCGTACACTATGTCAGTCGAATCCGTTACTTTATGAGTATCATCGCCTGAATAAGTCACAGTGATAACAACTGGACACTCCTCTAAAACCGTTATTCCTGAAATTATATCTGCTGTAAGTGTCGACATATTAAACCTCATATTAAAGTTAAACACCAACAAGTAACAACCACCTAATTTCTATCAAAATAATGTTCTTCTACAATGATGCTGACTATCTATTATATCCTCCCTACTTCTCACATAAATAAACTATTTACTTTAGCCATTACTGTAATAGCAATGTATTCTTTATCCAAAAGGTATCATAAAGTGGGATACAGTGCTTTCTCCACATATTCCTTGATTAATGTATGAGGATCAATAGTAATAAATACTTAATCCAACTCCTCTCACACAATACCATCAGCGTAAACACTTACATTAATAATATCATCTATATTGATTTCAGTTAACAATTAAATAATTGATTTTGCCTCGCTATCCAAGTTTTAAATGACCTTTGTGAGTAAAAATTCTAGCTACAGCTAATGCACGAGAAACCTCTGTGATCGCTCATTAGGGACTGAATCGCTTAAAATAACGAGAAGGTAGGGCTATGTTTTCACTATAAGTCACAGTAATGGCAACTGGGCACTCTTCTAAAATCGTCATTCCTGAAATTATATCTGCTGTAAGTGTTAACATATTAAACCTAATATTAGAATTAAACATCAATAAGCAATAAACACCTAATTTTCTATCAAAATAATGCGCTTCAACAATAATGCTTACTACCTATTATTTCCTCCCTACTCCTCACAGAAAACCACATAAGCATTTGAAGTTGAATCTCTCTTATTCAACAAATGAGCCTGAATTCTTGTATTATCTTTTTGTAGCCCCCCCATTCCTATTCCGTTATTACTAAATCCCTTAGTTGGATCACCTAATATACCCTTTTGAATAAGATTTAAATCCAAATCCTTAACCAAATAATCAATTGAACGACCAAGAGCACTCTCCTTTATTCTATTTCCTCTTGTACAACGAGGTAAAGGTAGACTCTCGTCAATACGACTATTCAGGTCAGGGTAACCAATCCCCGGCCCTATCGGGTCAGGATCAAAAATTATAAAATGGTTAATTTTCACATCAGGAATAACATATTTTAAATACCGACCAGATCCTGGATGTGTAAACGTCGCAGTTAATGTAGCCGTTCCTGCTTTTTTAACTTGAAAATACTCTTCATTCACATCAATTACGTTCCTATTACTTGAGTCATATACTCCAAAATAATCATCAGATATTTTTACTTTTCCAGGTAAATACTCGGGTTTAAACTGCATTTTTGTCCAGGCAAAATTCATTCTTTCTTTTGGAACCGAAGGCCCGATCGGTTTTCCATCTGTAGAGTCATAATCCATTATAAAGAAGCCAGTAACATCCTGCTCATTAGCCTTAATTTCTACCGTTTTACTCTTAGAACCAACAGATGAATCATTCACTTTGGTCGTTACCATAACAGCAACAAATCCGCCGCTTTTGCTATATACCCGATATTGCGCTTTCCCATCAGCATCTGTTTTACCATCACCCACTACCTGAGTAACTAGGTTTTTATCAGTGATGGTAACTCCCTTACTATTTGTTACACTCCAGGCCACCGCAACACCGCTTTTCGCCTGCCCGGAAAAATCTTTTACTGTGGCAGTGAAGGTATAAGTATGCCCCTCGCCTTCTCCTTCTGTTACGTGATCTGGGCTAACAGTAAGAGAAGCAAGCTCATCAGGGCTGATAAAACTGACTTTTTTATCCGCATTCATTGGCGTCTGCTGAGTAGCTGTTTTTGCCGACACTTGTACATCAATCGCTACCACCGTACTGGTTAACGTCGCCGTCACCTGCCCCTGCGCGTTACTCACCGAATTGCTCTGTTTCGTCAAGGTTAACCCCTCAACCGTTGGCTCTGTCTGCCAGTCAATATCGATTGATTTATCCACCACCGGCTTGCCATATGCATCTTCCACTGTCGCCGTGAAGGTGTAAGTATCAGTGCCTCCGTTGTAGAGTGGACCCTCTTTGTCCACCGTTACATGGGTAACATGATAGCTAGTGCTCAGATCCTCAAAGCTCACCGGACTATCGGCCTTGACCCACGACGGGTTCGCCGCCGCCTTCGCCGATACCTGCACATTCTTCACCGCCGCCGTGCTGATTAAGGTCGCCGTCACCTGTCCCTGCGCGTTACTCACCGAATTGTTCTGTTTCGTCAGTTTTAACCCGTCAACCGTTGGCTCTGTCTGCCAGTCAATGTCGACCGGTTGACCCACCACCAGATTGCCGTGCCCATCCTTCACCGTCGCCGTGAAGGTATAACTGTCACTGCCGTTGTTGTAGTGCGCCTTGTCTTTCTCCGCATCCACCATCACGCTGGCGACATAATAGCTGGCGCTGTACTCCGTAAAACTGACTTTCTCGTTCGCATTCTCCGCCGTCTGCTGGGCAGCCGTTTTCGCCGATACCTGCACATCAGATACCACCACCGTGCTGGTTAAGGTCGCCGTCACCTGTCCCTGCGCGTTACTCACCGAGTTATTCTGTTTCGTCAGCTTTAACCCGGCTGGCGTTTGGTCAGTCTGCCAGTCAATGCCGACCGGTTGACCCACCACCAGATTGCCGTGCCCATCCTTCACCGTCGCCGTGAAGGTATAACTGTCACTGCCGTTGTTGTAGTGCGCCTTGTCTTTATCCGCATCCACCGTCACGCTGGCGACATAATAGCTGGCGCTGTACTCCGTAAAACTGACTTTTCTATTCGCGTTCTCCGCCGTCTTCTGGGTAGCCGTTTTCGCCGATACCTGCACATCAGATACCACCACCGTGCTGGTTAAGGTCGCGGTCACCTGTCCCTGCGCGTTACTCACCGAATCGCTCTGTTTCGTCAAGATTAACCCGTCAACCGTTGGCTCTGTCTGCCAGTCAATGTCGACCGGTTGACCCACCACCAGATTGCCGTGCCCGTCCTTCACCGTCGCCGTGAAGGTATAACTGTCAGTGCCGTTGTTGTAGTGCTCTTTGTCTTTATCCATTTCCACCGTCACGCCGGTAACCCGATAACTGAGGCTCAGCTCCTCAAAGCTCACCTTTCGATCAGCATTGACCCACGACGGGTTTGCCGCCGCCTTCGCCGATACCTGCACATCCTCCACCGCCGCTGTGCTGGTTAAGGTCGCCGTCACCTGTCCCTGCGCGTTACTCACCGAGTTGCTCTGTTTCGTCAAGGTCAACCCGTCAACCGTTGGCTCTGTCTGCCAGTCAATGTCGATTGGCTTATCCGCTACCGGCTTGCCATGCGCATCCACTACCGTCGCCGTGAAGGTATAACTGTCACTACCGTTGTTATAGCGCTTCTCGTCTTTATCCACTTCCACCGTCACGCCGGTGACTTGATAGCTGAGGCTCAGCTCCTCAAAGCTCACCTTTCGATCAGCCTCGACCCACGACGGGTTCGCCGCCGCCTTCGCCGATACCTGCACATCCTTCACCGCCGCCGTACTGGTTAAGGTCGCCGTCACCTGTCCCTGCGCGTTACTCACCGAATTGCTCTGTTTCGTCAGTTTTAACCCGTCAACCGTTGGCTCTGTCTGCCAGTCAATGTCGATCGGT
>NZ_RCWC01000039.1 GCF_018448935.1 Photorhabdus noenieputensis
AAAGGGAAGCTTCGCGGCGACGTTTGAGCAAACCATGTTCAATTAACTGTTGATGCCAGAGAGGAATAAATTTTTGGCAAAAGTCATCGACGCAGCAGTAAAGTTCTTCTAAATTAAACATGCCTGAGGATCTCCACGATTTTGTTTTCTTTGACAAAAACTTTGATCGTGCCTCAGGCACTTAGTTCCCTTCTTAAGCAAACCTCAGGTTAACTAATAAAGCAATAAAATTGGTAACATTGTTGATATTTGATCTAGATAAATATTGAACAAGCGTAGAATCAAAGTTAGCATAAACAAACATAACAAGAACATTACATAATAGAAGTATCACGAATGTTCGGTGAGAAATAATTATGTTCAATGTTTTTGTAAAGCTAATGTCATTGCTGACTTTTTTTATTTTCTCTTCCTTTTTTGAAGATAATAAAAAGACACGCAATATAATACCATAAAAAAATAAACAATGGCTGTGATTAGAAAAGTTTCTCTTTGTGCCGATAGGCCAGAGGCTAATCCAATATAAGGACCAATTGCAGCGCCAACATTGATCAAATAATATCGATAGTATTGTACTGATTCTCTCTCTTTAGGAGAGTCAATATAATCGCCAATTAAGGCTTTACTACATGCTTCTAACAGAGCACGACCAATACTAATTCCGGATATAGCGATTAAATATAAGATAGGTGAAGATGAAAAAGACATCATGATGAACGAAATAATGCTTATCATCACCCCGATAAGCATTATTGTTCTGCGGCAAAAAATATCAGATAAATATCCGGTATAAATGCCTGTCACTGAGCCTAAGATACTTGACAGCGCCAATAATCCGCCAATCCCTGTCGCTGACATGTTAAACTGCCGATAAAGGATCATCGCTAAAAAAGGCCAAACCATAAAATAGGCGGCTCTTGTTAACAGTGTCCCCAGTAACATGATAAAAATTGGGGAAGGTAAATGTTTTAATAAAGATAATCTGAATAGAGATGCCATTGGTTCACCAGGATACGTATTGAGTTACTCTGACTCTATTTCGATAATAACACTCTCTTTAAGGTGGTGACTATCAAATTCAGCCTGCTCCGCGGTTACTTCACACGCAATAGCATATTCTAATCGTTGAGAGCTATTTTTAAGTGATTCAATATGTTCTCCAACGTTAACATCAAAATGGATAAAGTCATTCTTTGTGTAATTTACCTTTTTAACAATGCCAGTAGGTGCTGTGATATAAGAAATAGCGGCATATTTACTGAACTTCTTACTCAAGTCAGGTGAAATATTTAACGAAACTTGGATAACTGCTTTCCACATATCAATACCAGTAGCCATTTACACTAGCTCAAGAATATGAGCTCTTCCTAACCGAGCTCCTACTTCAATGACTTTGACACCATCACTTGTCACCTTAACCTCGGTATGTCCTCCTCCATTATATACCCATCATCTTTCAAGTTGCCTCTGGGTATAAATACCTAACGCGAGCAAGGCTTGTGTTACCACTTTTTCTATTTCGAGTTTTTGTTGTAATGGTATATTAGCAGGCAATGTATGCCCTAATTCAACAAAATAACCATTATTTGATACGTATTTTTTAGTAATTGTGACAATGTTCACAACACCATTAAAGGAAATAGATTCAATACTGTATTCTTGTCCTTCTAGATATTCTTCTATCAAAAATAAAGAAGATTTTTTTACTCCAAATGGAGGAGTTATTTCACAGACTTCACGGAAATTCCTTTCCAATTCGATGACATTATCGATTACGTAAAACACCTCGACTTCCGGCCATGTTAATAGGTTTTATAATGTTTGAATACCCAATTTTGGCTGCTTCTATTTTTGCGCTGTCAATATTCGAAATTAGAGCGTATTTAGGGATAGGAACATTTTTTTGCCTAAAAGACTCTCTCATTAGGGTGTTTGTTTCTTGCTCTCAATGCATTTTCATATGTTATTCCTTTAAGACCTAATGTTTCTGCTACTTTAGCTGCAAGGGGAACATAGAATTCCATAAATATAATAACACCCTGTGTTTTTTTCTTAGCATTGATATACTCAGCCATGTTTATAACAAGTTCATCGTCATTAGTATCTGCTTCGAAGAATTCATCAATATAGAGTAAATCATTATCAGATACTTTATTATAGTACTTCTTTTACCCAATAAATATAATATAAGCGCCCAGCTCTTTTGCTTTTTTTAACCCAATCGAACCGGATGGTTTTTTTTCTATTGATAGTATAAAAACTGAGAGGCTCAAATTCAATAAAAACCAGATGCGATAATTCATATTACAGTATTTCTGGAAAGTGTTTCATGGAAACTATAATCATATCCAATCAATAAAGAATTGCGGATTCTAAACTTAAACTTCTTTTTAGTGGAAATGTCCCCCCTCGGACTTATCGACCTTAATCACCCTTCTATGCCACCTGAACTACAAAAACAAATATTGCACGATAGGTATCATAACTGATTGATTGCTGATGACTTGGAAACAGGGAATTTCTATTACGATCGTCCTAACTTGCGATTTATAACCAATTTACCACATAGTGTAATGAATGACAGTGAGTGAACTTTTCGAGAGAATGGGCAGGACACTAGGCAAAGCTGTACTAATCTTTATGAATTACAAGCTTATCAGGAACTATTGATTAAAATCCCGCAGAAGAAACAAAGAATCATTTAGTTACATAAGAATACAGCAAATAAAATTCACCAATTGAGTAACAGACTCAGAACGGTTAACCAATTACTTGCCTTGTGAAAACCACAGGTCAGCTCTCTGGCCTTATTAACCATTATCTCATTGCAGCATAAACCCACTCAGCTCAGCGCCTGATAGCTTCCTCATCAAAATGTGACAAACCACCAACAACCGTTTTGGGATGGGAAAAACGCTCGAACCGATTACCACACTCTGCTTTCAGGAAAGTTGCAGGCCAAGAGAGTGATTTTTTAACTAAACGCGTTTCCTGGTCAGATAAAAAATTTATACGCTAAATAACCTTCTGTGAAACTAAGAGAAGCATGAACCCATTGAAGATATCCAGACTACGCTCTGAAACCTGTAGGGAACCACGTCCTTTAGGACGTGGTAGATATCAATGTCCCCAAAGAGCATTCATTGGTACTGCAAATGTGTTCGGTATGTGGCTAATTGGCAGGCAATTGTTACCCGTGTAAAGTAAGATGCCACCCTGCCAATCTCTGTCAGCCAATGAAGCTAATCTTGCCAACCCCATACCGTCTTTCGGCTGTATACTAGCCGCTTTTTTAACTTCAACCCCCCAGATTCTTCGACCATCTTCAATAACCAGATCAACTTCAACCTGATCTTTATCACGATAGTGGGAGAAGTGTAGTTCATGTTCGCTCCAACCCGATTGACAGATCAATTGTTGTACCACAAAGCTTTCAAGTACTGCACCAAAGTCATTACTAAGGTTATGCCAATCATCAACTCTCAGGTTGTTTAAAGCACAAGCTAAACCGGAATCTACTACATGAACTTTAGGTGCTTTTATTAAACGTTTGGCTTGGTTTTTATGCCAAGCCGGTAAGCGCCTCACTAAGAACAAGCGCTCCAGAATGGTGATATATTTATCAACGGTTTCTCGCTGAAGACCTACATCTTTCGCTAATCCACTGATGTTTAAAAGGTTACTAGTACGCAATGCGAGGATCTTAATGAGTCTCAGTAATTCGTCTTCATCTCGAATCGCTGCAATGTCTTTCACATCACGTTGAATAATGGCGTTCAGGTACTGCTTGTGCCACTGACGAGCTCGCGCCTCACTGCGCGTATTCGGCTCCGGATAACCTCCTTGTACTACAGCTTCTGCTACACCTTCAATGAGGATTTGTTCCCCTTTGATTGAAGGAGAAATTTTATTAGTGATCAACTGTTCGAGTAGCGATGCTGAACTATGCTGCTTTTCTTGTTCAGAAAGTGGCTGCAAAAAGATTACTTCGACGCGACCTGCTAGGGATTCCTGTACTCCAGGCAGCAGTAGCAAATTAGCTGAACCGGTTAGTATGAACCGCCCCGGTCGTCGATGAATGTCTATAGTTGCTTTTAGGGCAGGCAGGATCTCTGGCACACGCTGTACTTCATCCAGTGTGACACGTTCTGGCAAGCTTTGTACAAATCCGGTGGGATCGGCTTTAGCTGCGTTAAGCAAAGTACTGTCATCGAAAGTTAGGTAAGCCCGCCCAGGCTCTAGAGATTTCGCCAACGTCGTTTTGCCGACTTGGCGAGGACCAAGCAGACACACCACTGGTGTATCAGCCAATGCTGCCTTGAGCTGTGGTGTTATGTATCTTGGGTGTAGTGTGTTATTCAAGGTTGCTCTTTCATGTTCAATGTAGAGAATGAAGCTTAAATTGCTCCGTCTATTTGTTGGCTATGCTATCGTCCAAATGCTGGTTTGTACAGCGTCTATTTGCTGGCCATCATATTGTCCAAATGCTGGTTATGATAGCGTCTATTTGCTGGTTTAATTTCCGTCTATTTGTCGATTTCTGACGTTCTTACACATCAGTCAAAACTCTTCCCTTGGGCTTAAAGGCACGACTGTAACGAAAAACTAGGGTAATTAGAGGAATAAATCTAACAATATCAGACGGTAGAAGAATCGACGCCAGCGGACTTAAAAAGCTTACTGTAAAGCTGTATTGGTGAGGAAGCCCCAATCTTGCATTCACAAAACTGGGACTTAATATCTTTCGCTTTATGTCGGGGATTGAGCACCATGACAAGATGGGAGAAGAGCCATCGACTAGCTACGCTTTGGAAGCCAATTCACAAGTAATAAACTATCAACATAATAATAGCGGTTTAGTCACCAAGAATTTATTCAGCTCTGATCACCCAAACTGCTTTCCCATTTTTATCGAAAAAGCATTCACAATCGAAATAACCGTTGCACATAAACTGGGCAGTAGCTGCGTAATAAAACCAAGAACAGTTCCGTGATTTACCGTGGAATGATGATGAGCCTCTCCTCCCATAGCAATTTGCATAAAAACGGAGTTTGTCAGGTAAGCATAAACCAAACTGCAAATCCCTGTAACCAACAGAAAGCTTATAAGCGTGGCGACCACCGCACCCACCCTCTGAGGCAATCTTCCCCTGATTGAATTGATGGTGAGCACGGTCAGACAACCCGGAGCAAAACCCCATCCCAAAAGATACCAAATAGTCATTAATCCCTTCAGCGGGATGCTATGTGCCATCTCCAGAATATCAGCACGCCACAATATAAGATTCAAGCATGCAGCCAACACAGCCAGAAATACGGAAACGGCAAAGCTATTGGGCAAAGTTAATTTCTTATCCATTAAAAAACCTTGAGACGAGCAAGGAATCTCGCACCTGTTACAGAATTAAGAAGAAAGCTACCCAGAATGCCAGCAATGAGTGCGGCAGTGTATCCTTTAATCAGGAATAGCAACGGCATTTCTATTGAACCCCAATAATTCAGTCCCACGTTGTGGTCCAAGCCCCAACAAAGTGTTTGGCAAACACTGAATAACAGAGTGCTACTTACTGCGGTCATGATATAAGCACCGGTACTTCCTGGCGCGAAACGTGCTGATACCAAGTAAGTCAGTCCCCCAACAGCGGCCCCCATGCCAATACCACATAAACCAAGCGCCCATACGAGACGCCATACCAGAGGGCCATTGTCGGGAAATAAAATAAAACTCATTAAAAGAAATCCAGCTTCTGCGATAAAGCCCAGAGAAATAAATAGCTTAATCGTGCGTATGGCACGTTTCTCACCTTCTGCCACTACATATTGCGGATCTGGTTCATTCACGATTTGAGTAGACATTTTTCATCTCCTAAATAGGTGTGTTAAATATCCGATGATGCCATTCAATTTTATCTCTCCGAAGCAGACTACACATGCCGATGGATTGTATAAACCGAGTCGAACGTTATAGCGAAATGCTGTCAGAGCGAAAAAAATACTTTATAAAATATTTAGAAAAATGATTTCTGATTTATTACTGATAATTATTAATTATATAAATCATCAATCAGTAATATCCAAGCAATAAATGAATTAAATTATTTAATAATGCAATTACATAAAAAAAGTGATGTAATCACTATGGTATGAGGATGAAAATCTGTCAATGTGAAATAAGAAATTAATAAGACAATCCAGCATATGGGCTTTTTAATATTTTGATATTTCTTCTATTTAGCTTGACAAAACATTCATAACTTAATTAATAGATTGCAACTTATTTTCTTTACCTGCAATATCGCCAAAATACAATAAACAAGTCCTAACATTTGGATTTGCAATAATGGATATATTCAAGCACGACACTATTTTAGTTTTATAATTTGACAATAACTCCATACTTAGTTATTAATTTAATTAAGCAACTAACAAGATAATTGTTTAATTATCTATATTTGGTTTCTATATATACCCTATGGATTTCAAGATGCATCGCGACGGCAAGGGAGCGAATCCCCGGGAGCATAGATAACTATGTGACTGGGGTGAGTGAGTGCAGCCAACAAAGAGGCAACTTGAAAGATGACGGGTATAACCCATATCTATCAGGAGATATTTCATTACCATGAATAAGTCCGAGCAAAAATTTAATATCAACGAAAGCGTCATAAATGTAGATGGAAAAGAGGTAAAGTTCTTCACATCCCAACCTCTCGATCCAATTAAGAATAACGCCAAGAGAAATCCTATCGTCTTGGTACATGGCACTGGCGGCAGCACCGAGATACATTTCGGTTATCTCTTTCAACTGCTTGCCTCGGAAAATCGAGTCATATCCCTAGATTTTTCTCAACCGGTAAAAGCAAACGAAACGCTTACCCTTGAACATCTTGAAAAGCAGGTCGAAGCTGTTATTGAGGCCGCAGCGTTGGGAGAACCTGTCACACTAATAGGTTACTCTTTGGGAGCTGTTGTTACGGCTTCTGTTGCCGCTAAACGTCCGGATCTGGTTCGTAATTTGGTTCTGATCGCAGGATGGATAAAAACAGATTCACAGATAGAACGATTTTTATCTGTCTGGCGTCAGTTATATGAGATCCAATCACCAGCTATTGCAGACTTTGTGATGTTTTGCGCTTTCAGCTCTCCCAATCATGTAAATATGCTTCCAGATCAGTTTGCAATCAGCTTCGAAAATGCCATACCAGGGGAATTTGAAGCGTTACAAATGGACCTTAATGGCCGGGTCGATATCACTCAAATTGTTCCTACGATAAAAGCCACCACACTGATTATTGGCTGTACTTATGATCAAATGACCCCCATCCGCCACAGCAAAGCTCTGTTTGGAACAATTCCGGATGCACGCTTTACAGAGATAGAGTGTGGACATGCGGTCGTTTATGAGCGTCCTGCGCAGTTGATGCAGGTTATTGACCAATTCTGCGCGAACCCTTCGTTTTATCCTGCTGGAACCATAATCCCTTCAGACCGGCCATAATCCCTTTGATTTTCTGGAGAGCTATAGCAGGCATTGCTTTATCAAGGATTGTGGGGAACTTTTAACGGTCAAGTTGACACTCAGTAATTTTGAAACGGCAAGGGGTTTGCCTCTTAAATTCAAGCCTCTTGCCGATACCAATAATTACAATGACTTTAGAACGGTTTAGTCGGCAAATATTTCCCATCCAGCGTAATTACAGCTCGTGAACCACCATTAGGATCATCGACCTTTTTGATATCAAGTTTAAAGTCAATCGCACTGATAATGCCATCACCAAACTTCTCGTGGACAAGCGCCTTAAGCGTCGAACCATAAACCTGTACCATTTCATAGAATCGGTAAATAGTCGGATCGGTCGGTATACCATCGGGAATACTGCCACGCACAGGAATAGTTTGCAGCAGAAGGAAGGCATCTCCTTCAAGTCCAAGTCGGTCAACCACAATCCTCGCAGCATCGGCAGGCAATGGGTGCTGGCCGAGTAGTGCAGCAGTGACGAATGCGAGGCTCAGACCGGTTCCTTGTGCAATATCTTCAAACGTCAAATTCTTGCGTGTCTTGGCGTCGATGATAGCATCGGTCAGGGCCAGCCGGGGAGTTTGGGAGTATTGAGATTGTGTCATAATGATTCCTTTGGATTAATAAGCTATTTAAATGCCGTGGTGAAACACGGATTGCGTTGCAGAAACATGCGGATAGTCCGCAAGCGAAACAAATTGGCCGACCAAGCTGTTTAAAGCATCGATCGAACCAGTCTCTATGTCGTAAATCCAGCCGTGTAGATTCAAATATCCCTGTTCCAGCCCGAGTGCCACGGACGGGTGGGTCTTGATATTAGCAATTTGAGCGATTACGTTTTCACGCACCATCGAATCAATTCGAGCAGCCTCACTAGCGTGCGCCTGTGCCTGATTAATCGCTTTCGCACAATCCGCATAGCGTAACCAGCGTGTAATCGCGGGAAGGTGATCCATACATTTACAAGTTGCAATTGTGGTCATAGCACCACAATCTGAGTGTCCGCAGATCACAATGTCGGTGACTCCAAGCACAGCGACCGCATACTCAACAGTAGCGGAAACACCGCCAGATTCTGCACCGTATGACGGAACGATGTTCCCAGCATTGCGGATCACGAACAGATCACCTGGCTCACTCTGAGTCAGAAGCTCTGGAACCACACGGCTGTCGGAGCACGCGATAAATAAAGTACGCGGATTTTGGCTGGTGGCAAGCCGCTTGAAAAGCTCGCAACGCTTTGGAAATACCTCGCGCTGGAATTGTAAAAAGCCTTCAATAATATCCTGCATGTCTTCACTCCATCGTGATCGATAAGAAAGCGGATGGATGAAGAATGAACGAATTTATCTATAGCGTCAAAGATCGGATTACTATCATCGCTATAGTATTTTCCAATAGTTCATTGCTGTTCTGCGGCGACGTATTTGTTAACAAACCGGTAGTCACATCTTTTTCAGGCACTGACGTACAGAACGGCAAACCAGCGTTGACATGTTCAGGAAGCCCTTATAGTCTTCACCCCATCGTGGCCGATAAGACAGCTAGCAGGTGAAGAATGAACGAATTTTTCTATTGTCTCAAAGATCAGGATGTCATTTTTTCCATATTATTTTCAAATAGTTAATTGATATGCTGCTACGACACATTCGTTATCTGCTGGCAGTTGCCAAACATCAGAACTTCACCCGCGCGGCAGAGGAACTTCATGTCTCGCAACCGACTCTATCGCAACAAATCAGACAACTTGAAGAGTCGCTGCACGTGCAACTGTTCGATCGCTCTGGAAGGAGTGTGCGACTCACTGACGCTGGCGAGGTATACACAAGTTACGCCCGTCGTGCATTGCAGGATCTGAATGCTGGACAGCGTGCGATTCATGATGTACAGGATTTAAGCCGTGGGTTGCTCAGGCTAGCCATGACACCCACCTTCACCACTTACTTCATCGGCCATTGGGTAGAGCGCTTCAATGCACGCTATCCAAGAATTGCGTTGAATATCAAGGAAATGACGCAAGATCAAATAGAAGTCTCTTTAGCGGAGAATCAGCTCGATCTCGGTATCGCGTTCTCAGACGTACGCTCCCCCGACATTGATAGCGAACCATTGTTCATCGAAACACTCAGCCTGATCGTTGGTCAATCGCATCGATTCATTGGTCAACAAACATCATTGACGGCGAAAATGTTGGAACATGAAGGGTTAGCACTACTAAGTAAAGACTTTGCAACGCGGAGCCATATTGATTTGTACTTCCAGAAACAGGGGATCACACCACGCATTGCAATTGAGGCCAACTCCATCAGTGCAATCGTAGAAATTGTCCGTCGGGGACAACTCGCAACTTTGTTGCCTGATGTCATAGCCCACGAGCAGGCCGGGCTCTATTCCATCGCAATTCAACCTACGTTACCACAGCGTAATGCGGTGCTATTGTGGCGCAACGGTGCATATCGAAGCGCTGCAAGCCAGGCATTCGCCAATCTAATCACGCACCGTTTCGATGTACACCAAGAAAGTGACGATTTTTGACAAATCGTGTCTAGCGGCTTCTGTGTCAGGACAGCCAATTCATAAGCTTGTTTCTAATGTAATCAGATGAAAGACGCTCCTGCTCTAAACGTGAAGATTGGAAACGACCAGAAATAAGATCATTAAACAAATTTGCTTCGTCCTCATTTAGCGATGAAGGATTGGATTCTACTGGATTTGGTTCAGGAACCATTCTATCTTCATGAGCTTTAACGGTTTCAACATCCATCATCAGAGGCTCAATATCTACGAACTTGTTTCTGGCATCACTGAGAATAAACAACCCCCAAGTATCAATATCTCCCCAATATCCTACACGTTTACTTCTCAACCATGCCGCATCCATCCAAGCAATGTTTTTCCCGCCGCCAATCACCGCTATCGTGTCAGGCATTTCGGGTAATGCCAAACCAGACTGTAGATTTTCTACTACTAGAATATTCGATGCCGGAAGTTCATGTTTTCTAAGTAATTCGCCGGGTATTTGTAGTATCGGTATTCCCCCAAGCGCCGCAGTCGCAGCATGGCAAAGCGGCCTGACAGTTAACCAACCTTTGGGATTTATTGCACACCCCAACCAAGCAATAAGACCACCTGATGCCGAAACAGCTCCCTTGTGAATGATATCTGCCAATTCTTCGATCAAAATTTGGTGGTTCTCAAGAAACTTAGTATCAATCCCAATGAGTGGCAGTGCTCTTAGATATTGTCCTTCCCCTAAGCCCTGATTTAATTGTGGCAACAATTTTGCTAATAATTCCGCATCTCTCAACGAGAGTTTTTCCACAATATCTATACACTTAACCAATGCAGGATAGAGATCTTTATTAACCCGCAAAAATGGCTTCATATTTCTTTCCCACACTTTACTTCGGGAAAGGGCATCATTCCCTAAAAATTGAATCAGACATTGCATCGATTCAATGACAACAAAAGTTGGAATGCGTTGCTCAGATAGCTCCCTGAAATTCTTAGAAGACCACTCCACAACATCTTGATGGGGAAATGATTTCCACTCATCAATAAACCGTTGAAAATGAGCTATATCTAATATGGCAGAGTTTCCTTTGGGTGGTTTCAAGCCAACGCGAATAGGGAATGCTTTGATGCCCAGCAACCGGGCTTTTAGTGAGGAAAGGTTATCCCACTCACGCTGCCTAATGGCGCTCTTAACTTGCGCTGGCAATAACCCCCAACTCACCTCATACTGCCCTCTTTTCATGTCAGTTTCTCAAACTCAATACCCAGATCAGCAGCCTCATCGAGCAACTTTTTTTCCTTCTCTTCGCCCATTCTCCGGTCAATCTCTTCCCAAGTCACTTCACATAAATGGCTGTCATGGTTTTCCTGATCTCTTTCCGCAATGAGCAGTGAACGAGCAGATTCCCTTGCCAGATTCAGGTTTTTATAAGGCGTAATCAAATTAACGTGAATATGAAGCTCTCTAAATACGCGGAGCACCCGCCGACTTACTGTTTCAGCCGTATTTGAGAATGCTTCATCCAAGAAAACAGTACAGTAAACTGGTCGATCATAGCCATCCGGCGTCAAAACATAGGCCAAACTTGCCGCGACAATAGTCGCCGCAAATGACTCTTTCTCCCCGCCTGACTTTCCACTGGATGACTCTAATACATCACGAATCTCACCGGTATTACTATCCAACTCTTCAGCATAAAATGACATCTGATAACGAGGATCAAGTAGCCTTAAACTTTCCAATGTATTTGAAGAGCCTGGCGCACTTGCTTTCCCAAGTATTTCAACTACTTTAGCCAATTGACGGAACCGTGCTTCATGGTCATCACTGGTTACTTGACTAAGCACCTTACGCAAATGCTGTTCAAACTCATTAACATGTGGGAATTTCTCTCTCTTTGAGCCTAGCTTTAAATGTGTCCCTGATCGAAACTCTGTACGCTTGAGGACCCGGTTAATGATATCAATCCGTTCAAGGACATCTTCCCGTTCAGATTCAAGCTTAGTTTTAATCCGCGCCAGTGACTGCGTTGCATGCTTATTCAAACGTTCAATAAACTGCTCCACAAGGTTGGGAAGCCCTTCCTCTTCTAGTTGTCGCAAATGATTAAGATAATCAGGTAAGCCATCAATATTACTTTGCCAGTCAACCGTGAAGACTTGCCATTTATCGTTAGACCTGAACGAAACCATAATGCTGATGGCTGACCTTTCCGCTCTGTCTTTACCGTTTCGGCTAATATCTAACAGACGTTCTAAATCTTCTTCAACTTTCAACACCAATTCAGACGTTCGGCCTAAATCGTTTGTATTAAGTACGCCAACCCGAATTGCAAGTAATTGTCTGGCTGAATCAGGTAATCCTTTCGACGCCTTTGCCTGCGCTTTGCTCCACTCCTCTTTTGCATTTTTCAGCGTATTTTTAACACCGCCAGAATCAGAGTTGAGCTGATTTAATACCGATTGAATTTGAGCTAACTGCTCTTTAACCGACTCCCAACGCTCTCTGGCCTTATCAAGATCGCCCCCTGACTGTTCCAACATCTTAAGGTCAGCCTGCAAATCAGAAAGCTTTTCGTGCCAGTAAGGAGCATTAATCTCATCCCAGCGGTAACCTTGGATCTTCTCCCAAAGAATTTTACGATCAGAAACAGAATTCAAATCTTGACGGGCCTGACTCACCTTTTTCTCGGTTTCCGCCAATTGCAGAGTTAACTCTTTTTTATCGTTATTAAGAATGGCTAAACGTGATTTGTTCGAAAAACCCAGACACCAACGTCTTCTGTCATCTATTCGGTGCTGATCTTTTTTCTCAAAGCGCCCTTTATCCATGTGCATTAACCCCTGCTGTGTCATCGAAAACGGGGTTTTATCCAATTCTTCCGTACTTGAAACACATTGCAGGTCAAATCGCTGCAAATGGTGCTTGAGCCACTCTCGATAAGGGTGATTACGCCATACCAGTTTCCTTAGATAACCATCAGACTTAAACACCACTGATTGGCCTTGAGTTGTCGAATCATTCACAACTTGAACACGGACATGTAAACCCGTATGCCGGGCGTTCAACCAGCGAGTCACCATCGAATAACAATGATGTGGCACAGCAAGTGTTGTTCGTAACCCGCCTAACGCCCTCTCTATCGCACCCTGCCAGCTCTTTTCACGATCTTCGACATCAATAAGCTCACCGATAAATACACATTGCTCTTTACTTAATTCTAAGGAATTAACCAGTTCATCTCGTAATTGCTGATATTTCACATCAATATTGGAATCGGGCCTTGCCTCGATCTCCCGAATTTCCTGAGAAATATCATGGATATTTGCTTGTAGCTCACTGAATTTAGCACTGATAGTGGCAAACCTGTCCTGATACTCGCCCTCTTCTTGTTGAATACTGGCAAGCCGCGTTGATGCTGTAGATTGATTTTTAAGAAATACAGCTTCCTCTAACACAGAAGGGAGAGACAGCTCGTTGGCATGAGTTTGATATTGCGATGAATTCCTAACCACCCGATTCAACTGAGCTTGGGTATGATCAACCTCTTTTCTCAGCGACTCTATTTTATCCCCACCAAATTGGAGATATTCCTCGTGCCTTCGCTCAACCAGCTTATCCGCATCTGTTTTCTGCTCTTCAACTCGCTTAATTTCGAGGAGTAGCGCTTCAAGTTCCGACTCAATATCGGCAATTTTTTCACTCCACAGTTGCGCGAAGACTTCCCCAAAGTAAACCGGGAGACTATTTTTTTCAGCCGTTAATTCTTCAAATTCTTTCGTTGTTTTTTCGATAATTGAGTTGAGTTCAGGCAACCTGGATAAGTGCTCCTTTTGTGCTCTTGCATCCACTAATTGACTATGAATCGCCACCAGATCAGCAAACTCTTCCACTACCTTTTTAGCATCATCCTTGACCGTACTCGGTTCCAGTACCAACTCACGAATCAACCCGGTTAAATCATCAATTTTTTTCAGACCTAACGCCCGTGACAAAAGTGCAGGCGCATTCTTATTGTCCATATACAGGAGCTTTCGGTACAACTCCTGATAATCAGAAAAATTATCATCACAGCACGTAATCGTCGGATCATCACGAAGCCATTGCTTGAATGCCCGGGCATTACCGTTCCCAAAAGCATTAAGCATTTCCTTAAGAGTCAGGTCTCTTTTGGCAACAACATAAACACGTGTCACATCCGCCAGCACATTCGTCGATTTAGTAATCCAGAAAAGCGCCGCAAGTGTGATTTTTGACCCATCATCACCTTGATACAAAGCCCTAAGCCCAGTCACCACGCCAAATTCACGCTTACTTCTGACTCTCGTCCCCGCTCCGTCATGGGCAGATCCAAAACTTCCCCGCATGTAGGAAAGTAAAGTCCGGTCAGAACGATCACCCTGCGCCGCAGCCACATTAAAAGTTGCCTTTCCGGCAGGAAGCAGCAAAGCCATCAGGCCATCAATAAACGTCGATTTTCCAGCGCCATTATCTCCAGTGACCAGCGTTCCCATAGGATCTATCAACGCGGTATGCAAGCCATTAAATGACCCCCAGTTATAAACTGAGAGTTCAGCTAATCTGATTTGACCAACGTGAAATAATGAATTAGCCGAAAGAGTTTGATCAGTCATTTTCATCTCCTGTCTATTCCTCTTCATCTTGATAATCAACAGCGTTGCTGCCATTTTTATTTAGCTCAATACCCTTCTCTCCCGCCATTTTCAGGTATTCATTAAGCATACTTTCGAGAAATTCAGCGCTGACTACATAACGGATCACTGGCGTAATTTCGAAACGATCCTCGCTTCCCCGGACCGAACTCAATATTTTTTTCGTCACCATTTTATCAAGAGCGCCCTTGAGTTTTCTTCGGTCAGATTTAGTACTGTTTGTCAGTGGTAAAAACGGTGTCAAATGGGATTCTATACGTTCAATATCAATGATAACCTTTTGCTCTCCCGATGTTTCCCGGTCTTGGTAATGTTTACGCAGCACTAACAGCAACAAGGTATCGTATAGAGAGAGCGTCCTTCGGCTAATCAGAGAGACAACCTCTTCATCATCTATACCCAATGATTCAGTATCTTCCTCATTCTGAAAGCCAGCGATAAAGGCGACGCCTGCTTTTTCATCTAAGACTAACTTTAAATAGACTTCTGACAGATGTTTTCGGACAGCAGATTGGTATCGACAAAGTAATTCAAACAATTTAGCTTTCTGTGAAGACAAAATAACGCCCTGACGCAGCAAGCTAACCAGCACCCGGCGCGCATCAGGCGGCATATCACTGTTTGAGTTTTCAGCGTGCTTACTGACTAATACATCATCAACTTCACAGGCTGGGCTTTGATTGACAACCGAAAAAGCAACATCAGATCCAACACTGGCTGTATCTGTAAGCGGGTCATACTCTGATTGAGTATGGTGTTGTATCAACTGATCGAAGAACCCGGCTTTCCGTTCTTCTTGAGGATCAGAATTAGACTTCCCAAGGGTAGCGAGGATGCCATTATCTTTATTCAATTTTTTACCTTTGTGCATTTCAACCCTCACTATATAAATCTACAGCCACTTTCTCTTCACCATTTAAAGAACCAATTCATCCAAACTGTCTGGAAACAGGTCGGCACTCAACAGGAAAGTAGGTATAGACACCCGCAAGCGAACTCCCCGTTTATCACTGATTTCAATTGATTCCTTTTCTTCCAATAATGCAGCCCCGACAGATTTGGCCACTCGCAAATAGGCAACTAACTCCTCCAATCCTGAATTAATCGGGTGATAATCTGCAATAGACCCAATCGTCATTGGACCAAACTCTTTTAACGTTGCTAACGTCCTCTCAGCGATTAATCGAATTTGGACAATATCAAGGCAATCCAGCATCTGCATACTCGGTTCCCGAGAGTTGAGCTGTTCTTCGGCACCTGAAGTATCCAACTTTTCATCAGGTGATTTAAGCAGCATGCTTTCAGGAGAGCTAATACTTGCCGCACCAACGGGCAGTGACAGAGTTGTCGCCGTTTGCAAGTCATAACCTGAGTTCTTCAATTCAATGGCGAGTCGTTCCAATTGACCAAGCAATCTATCAACAGCACGATTTTCTTGAGCCGTGCCACTCTCTATGTATGCACGCAAACTCTCTTCCGTTCTTCGCCTGATTTGAAAAACTCGGTCACTCTCGCGGCTCAGTTCTCTCATGAGCTGACTTAAGAATTGCCGCTGTTGGGTACTTAAGTGTTCTGCGACCGGACGACTTAAAATACTTCGAAGCTGATCTCGTAGCTCCATAGTTCTATTTTGATCACATAACAAATCAAAAAAACTTTCAAACGCACTACCGGCATTCGTTTTAGCCAGTAATGCTTCTTTTTCTAAAACAGCAAGAAGGATCTCTCCTCTGGTAGAGTCCCCCTCAATAATTTGAATACGAATTTCTTGATCCAACTGACGAATTTCATCTTCAACACGGCGAAAATCACCCGTTAAAACAGAAGCCAGTTGGTAAATTTCACGAATTCCTTCCCGCTGCTCAGCCTTAGTTAATTCGGTCACGACGCCAGCTCTCAGAGCATCAATCTCTCTCTGAATCTCGGATTTTCTATCTTCCAAAAGCGCGACTCGCTCATCGGCATTTGGGCTAATCGCTACTGCAAAGTCCCTGACCGCTTCCTGTACAATTCGAAGATGAGACGCAGTGGTTCCAGAATTGCGTTCATCAAGCCCCTGGCTAAAACGGAGTGCAATTTCACTGGCATCCGTTTTAGTTAATGTGTCATCCATCTCACGCAACCAGCCTTCCCGAATCCATTTATTAAGATAAGTGCCCGCTCCCGTTTCAGTTTCCCAAAGGCCAAGTTCACGACAGCGTACCAACTCTGCATCAAGTGATACGCGGGCACGACTAAAAGGGACTTCACTATCCTCGGAAAATAACTCCCCCAAAAATGCCAAAATTACAGGAGCATTATCAGCTCTTAACAGTTTCCAGGCAGCACTTTCCTGAAATAGACGGCGATACTTTGCCTGTAACCCTTGGAAATTCAACTTGCCTCCCTCTGTGTGGTGATAAGTAAAAAGCTACCACCAATAATTTGGTATAATTCGCAACCGAATAAAACCATATCATCACATTTTTTTACTATGTCAACACAAATTACTGACTTTTATAACGATTAAGCGCTGTTATCAATGGGAAAATTAATCTTATAAAGCCATCTATTTTGTGAAGAAAGCAGCAATATGATAATGAAAAATAAAGAGTGATAATGCAGGAATATAATAAGGAGATAAGCAATATCTCAATTATTATCAGCAAAGGAAGATCCCTCGAAGTAAATATGGGCGGTCTGAACAAACCGCCCCGATGCAAACAATGGAAAATTCCTACGCGTTACTTTCTACGGACAGGCAAACCATTACCGCGCTTCCCATCTTGTGGCAAAACCAGCACCGCTACTGACCAAGCTGGCAGCGTGACCGTGCCATCTTGCTCAATTCTGGTACCCGCCGCCAGAGATGAGTGTCCCAGTTCCTTCTGAATATCATTCAACTTCAACCCTCTGACATTAAGATCTCTTACTGTGGCAGGATATGGAGCCGCATTAATCATCACCACCAAACCGTCAAATCGCGAATCACGGTCATCACCAGTAGTATTACCGTCATCTATGGTCATTACCAGCAATCCAAGCTGCTGATGCGGCCCAACGTTAAGGAAATCAACACGTTGTTTAACCGATGCGCCATCACCAAGCGTCATCAGTGGTGAAAATTGGCGCAAACGCAGCAATTCCTGATAAAAAGCCGTCATCTGTAGCAATTCAGTCCGACCCGGCTTATCTACCATATTTTTCACTTTTTCAATCAATGCATAATTTTCGCCATCAACACGCTGATCCGGCATACCAACATCATAGTTGTTATCCTGGTAGGTGTAGCTCACGCGGTTAAACCAATCGCCGGAATTATAGGAATCGCGGGTAAAAGATTTTGAACGCAGTAGCTCCGATCCATGTTGAGCAAAGGCCAATCCTTGTCCAAGGAATGTCGTGGAGAGAGATATTGCCTGCATACGAACTCGCGTTGCCAGATTCGCCTCACGTGCCGCTTTGTAGCTGATTATGTCCCACAACGTTTGGTTATCATGTTTAGAGACATAATTAATCACCTCAATCGGATCAGCGGCATAACCGGCTATAGCGCCTTTGTAGTTAATTTCCCGACCCGTTTTTACCGCCCCATCTTTATTAATCAGCACAAAATCAGCCAAATTGCCCGCCATGCCAAGACGTACCAGATCCGCCAGATGACGCACCTCATTAGCATCTAACCAAGCCATTTCGTTCGGTAACGTTCCAGCGCCGTTGCCTACCCCCTGATTAATGCGAATGCTATCAGCGGAATCAAACGGCCCGCCCCCCTGTACCGCATCTCGTAGCCGATCAGAGAAAGTACCAACCCCTGTACCTTTAAGATTAATCTGTGAAGCGATCTCGAAACGGTCTTCCTGCCCCGAGTTCCAACCTTCACCAAAGAAATAGACCGATGGGTTAATCGCACGTACTTTTACTAACGCCGATAAAATCTGAGCCTTCGGATGATAGCCCATTAAGTCAAATCGGAATGCGTCGATTTTATAGTCCTTAACCCAAGTCACCAATGAGTCTTCAATGAGTTTAGCGAACATGCGGTGCTCTGGAGCCGTATCATGACAACAAGTGTTGGATTCAACGTTACCGCTGATTTCATTCAGGCGATGATAATACCAAGGAACTATCTTATCTAACACGGAAGACCTGTCTGTGGGGCCCGCAGCATTGGTGTGGTTATACGCCACGTCCATGATCACATTCATCCCCAATTGCTGCTTGATGGCCTGAATCATGGCGCGAAACTCTTTTATACGTGGCGAACCTTCCGCATCGGTGGCATAAGAACCTTCCGGTACCGAGTAATGAAACGGATCATAGCCCCAGTTGTAGGAGTCGGTTTCTGCAATCATTGCATTCAACTCTTGTACCTGCGGGTTATTGGCACTGTCACCACGCTGCGACGCCTGCAATATTTCACCCACAGTCTGTGAACTACTGCAATAATTAGCGAAGCGGCTATTTTTCACCTTTGGGTTAACCTGGCACAAACGGCTAAACGGGTGATTCAGATCAGCCACTTCATTGCTGAATTCATTAATGGAAGCCACATCGAACACCGGCAACAGCTCCATATGAGTCACCCCTGCCTGACTCAATGCCTTAAGGTGTTTGAACATATCGCTGTTGTCAGCGGTGAGAGCTAGATACTTACCACGCCAAGTTTCTGGTACCGTGCCATCTGCCACAGAGAGATCACGAACATGAGCTTCATATATGGTCATACGCGCAATGTCCGCCGGTGTACTTTGCGAACGCGGCATGATCAGGCTATCCCAATTTTGTGGTTTCAACGCCTCGTCATCCAAATTGATGACTTGACTGTACTCCGAATTGGTGGACAAACTGTGGGAATAGGGATCAGTAACCTCATAGTGCTCCACATTACGGGAATATGGATGGTATACCGTTAAAGCATAGCGGTAGTAAGCACCAACCAGCTCTTTATCACCTTGCCATGACCAGGAACCACTAGCAGGATCACGATTCATTACATGATTGGCAATGACCTGTTTATTTGCATCATAGATAACCAACCCAACCTGTTGAGCAGTAGGTGCCCATAAGCGGAAAGTAACGCTGGTATCGTTGATTAGCGCTCCATATTCCAATGTTTCAGCAGCGTTAGCGAAGCGGTCGTCCAGCACACCAGCCGTTTGTACTTGAGTAGCCGACAATAGCAAGCCCGCTTCATTGGTCGCCAAGGCCACCAGATCACCGGTAAGCAATGTATCAACATCCGTGTCCTCTGGCAGGCGGAACGCTGTTAATTTCTTCAAGTGCGGGAATCGCTCAGCCGTCTTCTGGCTCAGAGTCGTCGGCGTTAACGTCAGATAGCTATCGATGAAATTTCCTTCATCATTAGCTTCCACCTTGCCATTCCGGTTGTAATATAAGCGGACATAGGGCTTATCCGTTCCACCCGACCACAACAAAGTCTGGTTATCGACCCAATGTGCCGAAGCCTGAGAAACACCAAACACGGAATTAAAAGCTGCCGCACGACTGCCATAGATTTGATCATTGCCGGGTATCACAGAAACGGTACGGTTACTGAAATCGGAGAAGGAAATTCTCAGGTCACTGTCGATCAATTTATTGTTGTTACCATCACGCACGATAAAATTAATACAGCCCTCGTTCTTGGTTAATGGTACCACCCAGTAAGGCCCATAACTATCGCTGCCAGTGGGAGTTGCACTGGTGTCGTTCCAGCTTGATGAAGGGGAAGCCAAGGCATCACAATTTTTGTCGTTCCATAAGTAGAGGGTGTTGGAACTGTAGTCACGGTTCATTGTTGGGCTTTGACGTAATTTAGCAATATCCACCAAGTGGATCACTGCTTGAAAATTGCCGGCAGTGGCAGCTTCACTGGGTACCTTATTAGGAATATGCGCCATTGATTCCTCCGGGGTTTCGGGTAAAGAGCTATTGTTATCACAGCTTGCCAGTAGTAAAACGAATGTACTGCTTAATAGGGCCAAGTAAGCCCTTTTCCAGAAGTGAGCTACCATAATCAGACCTTTTTAATAGAAATAAATCGTCGCCGATATTATTGTTAATAAAATAGGAATGAAATATTAAATAATGTCTTAGATGAGTCAGCATCCTCCTAGTTTTGCTACTAAGAGGGAGGAGGAGTTAGGAGTAGATACTCTTTCGTGATATTGCGCACGATAATAATGTAATAATATTTTATTACATAAGCCTAGTGTGAGTTTACTTATATTATTTCATCAGACACAGATTAAAATGATGTCAAATACAGTCATTGTCATTTTTATATATTTTCACAAATTTTATTGTTTCTGCAAAAAAGCATTTTTTTGATGTAATATTATTAAATAATTTCTTTCCTCCTAATCCTGCATTTTTCTTGCATTAAATATAAGTGTAACTTGTTATAGGACCTACACTTATGTAAAAATGTAAAGCTTGATCATTGAGACCAAAACAATAGCCTAAAATAAGATTATAATCGAGAGAATTAATATAGCCATAGAGATAATTAAATTAGAACAGAATTCAATAAAATAAATAAAATTTAATAAATAGCCTATTCTAAGAGCTTTAATTTATAATATTATTTTAAAATAAAACTGCGGCTAAATATGAGCTATTAATCATAAACAAATCAATGAGAGGCAATAACTTCATTCCAATTATTGCCTCTGTGTAAATTATGACAATGAAATATATTAAACCTAAATTCCACATTCCTAATATCAATACAATGAATACTGTCATCATGAGTAGAAATAGAGATTTAATTCATTATCGTTACCTCTGTACATTTTATAAATCGTTATGATTAAGATAACTCTGATGCAATTTTCTGAATTGCATCAAGAGCACACTGTTGGTCTAAAGAACCACCCGGTGCACCACTAATACCAATTGCACCAATTACTTCATCACCAGATTTAACTGGAACACCACCACCAATTAATAGGAAACCTGGAATATCCCCTAAATATTGAGCACCAAGACTTGATTGTGCGGTTTTCATTACGTCCTCTGACGTTCTCCGGGTAGATAACGCGGTGTAAGCTTTCATTTTGCTCGCCTCAACGGCATGCAACCCGGCTTTATCCATACGCTGAACCGCTTCCAAAACCCCACTTTTATCAATAACAGAAACCGCCACGTTATAATTATTCGATTTACAAGACTGAATCGCCTCAGAAGCTAATTTATTTGCTACCTCAAGGGTAATATTACGTTCAGTAATTAGTGATGAAGCAAAAGCCGTTTGAGCGAATAAGCTTGCTGCCAGGACAGTATAGAAAAGAGAATGTTTCATAGGTAAGCCTCATTAAGTTTAAGTTGATGAATTATCCTGTTCTAACTTAATGAGGTTTATCGGCTATAGCTATTCGGCCAATTACTTATTCGGATCAGTAGAAATACTTAGTCATAAGAAAATGACTTAAATAATTCATACTCTTTGACTAACTGCGGTAAAGAATGTATATCCAACTTATGAAATATATTGGCACGATGAACCTCAATAGTACGTGGTGATAACGATAACTGTTGAGCAATTTGTTTGCTGGTTTTACCTTCTAAAATAATTTTCATCACTTCCCTTTCACGTTCAGATAATTGGCTAAATCTCGTTTTCAACTGCTCATATATCTGACGTTGCTTAAATACTTTCTGATGAAATAATAATGCACTTGAAACCATTTCAATTAATAAATCCGCATCAATAGGTTTGGTTAAAAATTCGAAAGCACCATTTTTAAAAGCACGACGACAAATATCAATATTTCCGTGTCCGGTCATAATAATGACCGGTAATGTACTATTGAGTTTCAATAGATCGGTCTGCAATGTCAATCCAGGTTTGCCCGGCATACGAATATCCAATAAAATACATCCCTGAAGCGCTGCAATATTCTCGCTATCAATTCCATCAAGAAATTCTTGCGCACCAGGAAATGAACTTACCTGCCAATTCATTGTTTCTAATAACATAGATAATGAATCACGGATCGCTTCATCATCATCAATAAGATAAATCACTGCCGCCATTATTTCTCCTTACCTTTATTAGTTGGTAGCCAAATAATAAAACGCGCGCCTCCTGTTTCACAATTTTCAGCATTAATATCACCACCAAGTTTATGAATCAATGTCTCCGTTAATGTCATTCCCAACCCCATACCTTGTTGGCGTGTTGTGAAGAATGGAATAAATACGTTTATTAAAGCTTCATCACTTAATCCAGGCCCACCATCCGTTATCGTGATTCTTATCATTTCATTAATATAGGTGATATCGATGCAGATCCAATTTTGATATTCTGACTGACCTTGCTCTTGCTGTGCCTGAATGGCATTGCTGATTAAATTATGAAATATTTGCTCAATCCACAACGGCTCGGCAGATATCATTGGCAATTCATCACAAATATTCTTTATTATCTTTATCTTACCGGTCTTAATTTCATTTTCGAGCAATATCTCAACTCGACATAATATCGCTTGAATATTCACAGGTTGTAAAATAATACTACCGGTCGTCAGTTTTTGACGGTATTGAGTTAATAAATTTGCGATGCGTTGAATTTGTAAAATTGATGAATCCAGTATTGGCGCTATTTTATCATATTGCTGCTTTTTCATTAACCGCAATGCAGTTTGGTTATAACTCATAATCGCAGTCAAAGGCTGATTTAATTCATGAACAACCCCTGTTGCCACTTCATCCATTGTATTTAAGCGGGTAAATTCAAAGAAATGTGCTCGTAAATCAGAAATTTTCCTCAATCTTTTATTCTTCTGAATTAAAAAGATAAAACAGATAATCACTGCCCATAAAAAACTAAGACAAGCAATATAACCCCACGGAAGTTTAGACCATTGTTGATCGTTACCCACTTTAAGCACAAAAGGCTGAAAACGATTGGTTAACTTTTTCTCCCAGTTCCAAAAATAGTGCTCTTTCTCTAGCCCATACGTAATCAATGGGTGATTATTCCAATCCAGTTGTATCATGCGAAATTGTGATGATAATGATAAATTTTTTATCAGGATATTAAGATCTATTAATAACCGGATACTATTGTGTTTACTATTAAGCCAATATCTTCCCTCACCCTCTTCACTAATTATAGGGAATATGAAAACATTCATTGGCATCTCTTGTAATCCGACGATTTGCGGAAAGTTTTCCTGTAGCTGATCTAATCCGATATTAGTATTCATTAGCGATACAATCGCGTCATGTTGTGCCAGCTTTTCACTCAACTGTCGATAAAGAATATTAAATGAAACTGTTTGTTGTTGATAATTCTGATTTAGTGAATGATTAATCATTCCACAAATAGTCAAACCTGTTAACACAATCCATACCAAAAAATGCCACATATAATTACCTGAAAAGATATCTTTCATGACGTTAAAAATACAGTCAGAATATATAAAGTAAACGACTTATTAGAGTAAAAAAATTCAACATGAGTTGAATTTTAGAGAACATTTGGCATTGAGCAGCATATTAAAATTCATTATAGCGTAATTATTTCATCACAACATTTCTTAAAATAAATAGTTGTCTATGGTAAATGAAATTCCAGCCCGAGCTTATTCTGTTTAAACATGTTTCAGGTCCTAATCAAATTATTTCGACAGCTAGACCTCAACTAAGGGTTTACGGTAACCCTGCCAAGGCTCTTAATATCATGTCAAATTTACTGAACAATCTAAGGTGATTTCCTAATAAATCGACTCGATGAAAGAGTTTTCTTTCCCTTGAACATTACACCGACATTTATAAAAATAGCATTATTTATCAAATAGTTGATGTTAAAATTCACCATTATTCTATATTTGACCAGAAAAAACGCTTTACAATCGATAGTGATAATTATTATCATTCGTATCGCTTTCAGATGAACTGCCTTCGGGGTACAGATGAAAGCACGACATTGCTCACATTGCTTCCAGTGTTTACTTTAGCCAGCCGGGTGCTGGCTTCTTTTTTATGAATTAACCCAATTACCAATCATTCAAAAAATTTGAAATTTTAAGTCAGCTTTTTAAGCTTTAATGCTATCTCTTCTCAATTAAACTGTAAAAACTATTGAGGAGATTTGAATATGATCCATTTACGCAAAGCATCAGATCGCGGCCATGCCGATCATGGCTGGTTAACTAGCTGGCATACCTTCTCATTTGCCAGCTATTACGATACCAACTTTATGAATTTTTCAGCATTGAGAGTCATTAATGAAGATTTCATCGAAGCAGGTCAAGGTTTTGGGGCCCATCCGCATAAGGATATGGAAATACTGACCTATGTTCTCTCCGGTACCATTGAACACCAGGATAGTATAGGAAATAAAGAACGGGTACCTGCCGGTGAATTCCAAATTATGAGCGCAGGTACCGGCATTCGCCATTCAGAATACAATCCGAACAGTGATTGCCAATTGCATCTGTATCAAATTTGGATCATGCCAAGTAAAACGGGTTTAACACCGCGCTATGAACAACGTCGCTTTGATGATGTACAAGGCCGCCAATTGGTGCTCTCGCCTGATGCCCGGGATGGTTCACTGACAGTATTTCAGGATATGACTTTATGGCGTTGGGTACTTAAGGATCACGAAACCACCGAATATGTTGCAGAAAAAGGCCGTTATATATGGATACAAGTCATTCGTGGCGAAGTGACGGTTAATGGCGTCAAAGCCACCACCAGCGATGGTCTGGCTATCCGGGATGAAGTCAATCTTCAACTTAGCACCAGCAGTGATAGTGAAATATTGTTGTTTGACCTTCCTCCAACATAAAGATCAAATAAGCCTCACCCTAACGGATGAGGCTAAAAAATTCACAATTACAGTTTAGGACCCGCTTTCACTAAAGCTTCCCCCGCCGGGGTATCGGTATATTTATCAAAGTTGTCAACAAAACGATGAGCCAAATCTTTCGCCTTCTCTTCCCATTGAGATTTATCTGCATAAGTCTTACGTGGATCAAGAATTTCGGTATCAACACCCGGCAACGCTGTCGGAACCGCCAGATCGAAAATAGGTAATGTAATGGTATCAGCTTCTTCAATATCACCATTTAGGATGGCATCAATGATTCCACGGGTATCCTTAATCGAGATTCGTTTACCCGTCCCATTCCAACCAGTATTCACCAGATAAGCCTTAGCACCTGCCGCCTGCATACGTTTTACCAATACTTCCGCGTATTGGGTTGGATGCAAAGTCAGGAATGCAGCGCCAAAACAAGCAGAAAATGTAGGTGTTGGTTCAGTCACTCCACGTTCGGTACCTGCCAATTTTGCTGTAAACCCAGACAGGAAGTGATATTGAGTCTGTTCGGGCGTCAAGCGAGATACCGGAGGTAACACACCAAATGCGTCCGCAGTCAAGAAGATGACCTTAGTTGCATGACCCGCTTTGGAAACCGGCTTAACAATGTTTTCAATATGGTAGATAGGATAAGAAACACGGGTGTTTTCAGTTTTTGAGCCATCATTGAAATCAACCGAGCCATCTGTCAGTACAGTAACATTTTCCAGCAACGCATCACGTTTAATCGCATTGTAGATATCAGGCTCCGCCTCTTTGGACAGATTGATGGTTTTCGCGTAACAACCACCTTCAAAGTTGAATACACCGTCATCATCCCAACCGTGCTCATCATCACCAATCAGCTTACGTTTTGGATCAGTAGAAAGTGTAGTTTTACCTGTACCAGACAAGCCGAAGAAGACCGCAACGTCCCCTTTCTCACCCACGTTGGCAGAACAGTGCATCGAAGCAATACCTTTCAGTGGCAACAGGTAGTTCATCATAGAGAACATCCCTTTCTTCATCTCGCCACCGTACCAAGTACCACCAATAAGCTGCATCCGCTCTGTCAGGTTGAACGCAACAAAGTTTTCAGAGTTCAAACCCTGCTCTTGCCATTGCGGGTTGGTGCATTTTGCACCGTTCATCACAATAAAATCTGGTTTGAACTCAGCCAACTCTCCATCTGACGGACGGATAAACATGTTTTTAACAAAGTGGGCCTGCCACGCGACTTCTGTGATAAAGCGGACTTTCAGTTGTGTATCTGCATTAGCACCACAGAAAGCATCAACTACAAACAAACGTTTGCCTGAAAGCTGTTTAGTTACCAAGCCTTTCAGGTATGTCCATGTTTCCTGCTGTAATGGCTTGTTATCATTTTTACCTTTTCCCTGGTCAGCCCACCATACGGTGTCACGGGTGACATCATCACGAACAATGTACTTATCTTTGGGAGAACGACCCGTAAAGATCCCCGTATCGACAGCCACAGCCCCCAGGTTGGTCAGAGTGCCACTCTCGCAGCCTTCGAGTGAAGGTTTGGTTTCTTCTGAAAATAACAACTCATAGCTTGGATTATAAATAATTTCATTAACATCATGGATTCCATAGTCCGCGAGTTCCTGCGGGGTAATACCTTTAACACTCATGTAATTGCTCCTGGGTAGTCACGCTTTTTCTATGAGCAATAATAAATAGTTATGATTAATTAACAGCGATAGTTATCAAAAAATTGAAAACCCACTATTTTTTTAAGTTTAATCTGGGGCTAAAAGCACAAAAGCAGTTTTGAGTATTATGGATATTGATAGAAAGGCGCGAATCCGCGCCTTAAAAGATGAGAAAATTTGTTTAGACAGAATATCAATGGAGCCGATTCTTTTTTTCTGTTCTGATTGCAGCAAGATCATCAGCATCAAAAATATAGTGCGTGCCGCAATACTCACACTCCATATCAATGTTGCCATCTTTCTGCAAAATATGGTTAACATCCTCATCGGAAAGTGTGACTAATGTGTCAGCACAACGTTGGCGAGAACAAGTACAACGGAATTCAACCGCTTGCGGTTCATATAATATGACATCCTCCTCATGATAAAGGCGGTGCAAGATCTCCTTAATTTCCAATGAAAATAACTCTTCACCTTTAATGGTTGCAGTAAGTTGCACCAAATGATCAAAAGCTTCTGTACTCCCCTGTTCCGCCGCTGGCAGAATCTGTAACAACATACCACCAGCAGCAACTCTGCCATCTTGAATGCCAGTACGGATAAAGAGACAAGTCGGTAACTGTTCAGACTGCCTGAAATAATCATCAAGGCAATCCGCTAGTGTTTCACCTTCCAGTGCAACCACTCCCTGATAACGCTCACCATGAGTTGGCGTAATAGTAATGACCATATAACCTGTGCCAACCATCTGTTTCAAACTGCTATTTTCAGTCACTAATCCATCAATACGAGCGACACCACGCATTTGTTGCTGATGGTTACCATTAATCACTGCCAGTTTGACCGGGCCATCTCCCTGAATCTGAACCGTAATATCACCATCAAATTTCAGGGTTGCAGTTAATAGACTGGTTGCTACCAACAGTTCTCCCAATAATTGCTGTACTGGCTGCGGGTAATCATGATTTTCCAAAATATGCTGGTAAGTTTCACTGGCTAAAACCAGCTCACCACGTACAGAATAATTCTCAAATAAAAAGCGGTGTAATTGGTCTTGTTTAAACATAAATATCTCTCATTCGAGCAGATTATTCCTGCCCACTTAATTTGTCGTTTTTAAACTTAATCAGCGTGCGTCTTTCTTTTTTATCCGGTCGGCGATCCGGATGAGGCATAGTTAATGCATTCATTTTTCGAGCAATTGCCATTTTTTCCCGGTTAGTAATACTCGCTTCCGTCTCTTGGTAAAGTTGTTGCGCCTCCAGCGCACCGCGCCGATGATTGCTTAGTGCAAGAACTTCAACTATACGTTCATCATTACCCTGACGCAGTTTAATTTCAGCCCCTGGTTCAACCAATTTACTCGGTTTACTTCTTTGACCATTATAGTGAACTTTACCACCATCTATCATTTCCCGTGCAATGGCCCGTGTTTTATAAAAACGAGCCGCCCACAGCCACTTATCCAGACGGACAGCTTGATCGGAGTCTGAATTACCCTTCATTTTTCCTCTCACTATCAGCTTTGGCAAATAAAGCAAAGCCTAACATACCATTGTCGATTATCGCCAACGCGTAGGCGGAAAAAGTGTATTAAAACAGTTATCGTAATATTGACTGATTTTGTTCAGACGTTGTTTATTCTGGCGATTTTTCTTAATAACCAGCACAAAATTAATGATTAAAGTTGTAAAAAGAGCCAAGAATAAAACAGTAGTACCAATACAACGAGCAAGCGTCATGGAATCCAGTTCATTATGTAACACAATCCGGCGGGTTCCATTACTATCTACGGACAATTCCGTGATCATTCCCGTTGTCTCAAAGGGTGTCTGCAATACCATATCCGATAACCGCTGTAATTCACGCCATTGTTCCAACGCACTATGGTCATAAGAGATGATAGCGGGAGTTATATATTCAACCAGTTGTTTGCCTTCATCACTGATAAGTAGAACACCGCCAGGAGAAGGGCTATTAAGCAGCATTGCGACTTTATCTATTTCCCGGTAGATAAATGATGATGTAGTCGCATCAACCAATTTCCCCAAAGCTTCAGCACCTGCCGGACGCAATAAAACATGAGTGTCATTCAATTTGCCACTTTCTGCATTCTTTAACAAAGTTAGCCAATCATTAGCACTACCCAGGTTAACTAAAGCATTTTTCAATCGTAAACAGTCTGTTTCTTTTTCACATAATTCTTTAATTTTCAATACAATATCGGGAAAATTATCCAATAAGATCATTCCAGATTTGAAAATCTCCCGAGCAAGGTCTGGATTTATTACATCATCATTTTCTTGTAAACGTAATTGTTTATTAACAGTGGCAATCAGTTTAGCTGCATTTTCTATAATTTCTGATTCTGGTATTGGCAGCGGATTAACTCTATTCCAATATATCCCCGAACAATCGAATGGAGAAAAATAGGTGTCGCCTTTACCGTTCATATTGTTTGGCGGCATATAACACATACCAATCCCTTTTGCTTTCAGGATATCCCCAACTCGCAATTCCATCCCTTCCATCATATTAGCGTCAGTGACGACTTTTGTACTGCTGCCGCGCAACCAGGCAAAACTGAGTTTCATCGGTACACTAACCGGCTGATAAAAATAGAGCAGTAACATAATAAGCAAGCTGCTAATGATCATCATGAGATTTTTCCCATAACGATGATAAGGGTAATTTTTTTCTTCATCATGCAAAGAGAGATAATGCCCTTGTCTGACTACCTGGCCGTTAGTGTAAATATCAATATTGGTTTTTTGATCAAGATATTGAGCAACATAGGGTTCCCAATGAGGGGGATAAATCAAATCAATTCCGCCAAGTGAAATGTTACTCATTTGCCCTTGTTCAAATTCGCCAAATAATCCCCATCGTTTTGGTATACCGGTAAAACAGTGAATATCCTGACGCCTGCATATTGAGAGTGGACAAAATAGTGGCCAAAAACTGACAACGACTAAGCTACCTGCAATCAACATCAGCCACGGCAAAAACAGTGTTGGTGAAAGTAATGCAAGAAACCAAATGAAAAATCCAAAACACAAAAATCCTCCCTCCCAAATACCCGATGAGTGATTTAGCCGATATTCTTCCAATGTCTCTTTACGGATATTTTGTAATTTTACGCTAGTTTCACCATTTTTCTGGATCGATGCCTGTTGATGAGATACATCTGAAATTACCGGAGCAGAAGGAAAATCTTGTTGAAAATCTTTCAGAAAGTGACCATTAATCGAAATAACAAGTGGTATTGTCGCGGTGTGAACAACATCAATAACATTCTGCTGTTTAATAAAAGGCTCAAGGAAAAACGGCAAATGAATTTCTGCCATATCAATATAATAACGCCAACTATGTAGTTCATCCGAGGCAACAGAAAACCGGGTAATGGAATGACAGATAGTATAAACCATGTCATTTTTGCCCATCAGAATTGGCCAACTTGTTTTATTAATACGGTCTGTTACAACTGGCGGCAACACTCGATTCAAATAACATTCAATAGCCTGATACTCATCAGCATTCAGTTTACGATAGGTTGGTGCAGCAATAGAAGGCAGATAACAAGCGCTATCATGTAGTTTCCATTTGAAAATCAGAAAGGAAGCCATGACAATCAGGCTAATTATCAAGATAGCCAATATAACGACTGTTACGCTCATTTTATCCCCATACCCATGACAATCTTGCTATTATTGTTTGCAAATTAGCAACTACACACTAAGTTCTGAATTAGGTTATTTCTATTTGTCTTTTTAATTTATTTTACAAAGAGTTATATAATCACACGCTAAACTATCTACAACATAGATCTATTTCCACAGAGGATAAAGATAACAGTAACAACAATAACCAGCGATAATCACTATCATTTATCAAAATAATCGGCCATATTTAGTCAAGCTATGGAGTGTACCTAATTTCATCATAAAATCTAAGGTTAATGAAATAATTTATGACGTAATAATGCACAGGCACTCAACTCAACCAATATCAAACCATCAGGGGCAATTATGAATGACCTGAAAAACCCTAAAATCCTAAACATAGAGGACATTGCCCATTCACGTTTATTTCATATTCAGTCAGTTGATCTCGAATTCAGTAACGGTGTAAAACGCGTTTATGAACGGATGCGTCCGGTCAATCGGGAAGCTGTTCTGATAATCCCGGTCATTGGGAATGAATTGTTGCTTATTCGTGAGTATGCAGTCGGCATTGAGCAGTACGAATTGGGCTTTCCTAAAGGCGCGATCGACCCTGGGGAAAGTATCTTCGAAGCAGCTAATCGTGAATTAAAAGAAGAAGTCAGCTTTGGTGCCAGAAAAATAGAACAATTAGCCAAACTCACGATGGCCCCATCCTATTTTTCCAGCAAAATGAACATTGTTATTGCTGAAAATCTCTATCCAGAAAGCCTGGAAGGAGATGAACCTGAACCACTACCACAAATACGTTGGCCAATAGCAGATATGATGTCATTACTGGATCACGCTGATTTCAACGAAGCGCGTAATGTCTGCGCCCTATTTTTGGCACAAAAGTATTTAAAATACCGTTGAAGTTTACAGGCACAACAGCGCTTCGTTGTGCCTGTTTTATCATCAGAATAACTCCTGACTTTCACCATTCTCAATTACAGTTGTGCCAACTTCCTGCACCGCACTCTCTGTAGGTTGAGTTCCATCAATGAAGTATTCACTACGGGTATCCCCGCCTCCGCCAGCAAGTTTACCTGTCTTACGATCTATCACGACAGAAACAACCCCCGGAGGAGGTGTAATTTCTTTTTCAGGAACCCCTTCCAGTGCGACTTTCATAAAATCATCCCAAATTGGCTGCGCACTCTTAGCACCCGCCTCACCGCCACCGGCTGCTGTACGGCCAAGGCTTCTACGGTGGTCATCAAAGCCAATCCAAACTGTCGTGACAATATCCGGCCCATAACCTGAAAACCAGGCATCTTTTGAACTGTTAGTGGTTCCAGTTTTGCCGCCAATATCACGACGTTTCAGATCGCGTGAAGCGCGCCAACCCGTACCTGACCAACCCGGCTCACCAAAAATATTGCTATTCAAAGCATCATGGATCAAAAATGCCAACTGAGTACTGATAACATGAGGAGCATATTCTTGCGCATTTTCACGACTATCAATTACCGGTACTCTTTCCAATTCAGGTAACGGCAATATCTCTTGCTGGCTAACATGGGATTGAGCAACATTCTCAATCGAGTTTTCAGAAAGTTCGATTGAACGTACCGTATTCCCATAAATTACTGGAATATCGCACTGCGGACACGCAATCTTAGGCTTAGCTTCAAAGAGAACATCGCCATCTTCGTTTTCAATCTTAGTAATGAAGTAAGGATCGATCAGATAGCCACCATTGGACATGACCGAATAGCCACGTACCATTTGCATTGGTGTAAATGATGGCGATCCCAAAGCCAGAGATTCTGTTCGTACTATATTTTGTGCCGGGAAACCAAACCGTTGCAGGTAATCAGCGGCATAATCGACTCCCATTGCTCGCATTGCTCGCACCATCACAACGTTCTTTGATTGCCCTAATCCCTGACGCAAACGGATTGGCCCAACATAAGCCGGTGGTGAGTTTTTCGGACGCCAGTCAGTACCGGCTCCAGCATCCCAACGACTAATGGGTAAGTCATTCAGCAATGAAGCCAATGTCAGCCCTTTATCCATCGCCGCGGTATAGAGAAATGGTTTAATATTGGAACCAATCTGACGTAACGACTGAGTGACACGGTTAAATTTACTCAAGTTGAAATCAAACCCACCAACCAACGCCTTCACAGCACCATCATTCGGATCAACAGAGACCAAAGCAGCATTAACTTCCGGTACTTGTGCCAACCACCAAATATCCTTTACTTTCCGAACCCAAACCTGTTCACCAACTTGAACTACTTCGTTCACACTACGAGGAGCCGCACCCTGTGCACTATCAGATTTGAACTTTCTGGCCCAACGGACACCCGCCATTGGCAATTCCGCACTACTGCCATCAGGCAACATCACTATCGCCTGATCACTACCGGCTCTGGTCACCACAGCCGGCATTAATAGCCCATAATTTGGCAAGGTCTTAAGCTTCTTGACAATCTGTTCCCGATCCCAAGCAGGTTCGCCCACTTTCCACAATACTTCCTGCGCTCCACGGTAACCATGACGCACATCATAATCAATGAGGTTATTACGAACCGCATCCACGGCAGCCAATTGAAGTTTACGGGTAATCGTGGTGTAAACTTTATAACCGTCGGTATAAGCATTCTCACCATAACGCTCAATCATCTCCTGACGCACCATCTCGGACAAATAGGGTGCGGAGAAAGCAATCTGGGGCGTATGGTAATTAGCGACCAACTTTTCACTTCTAGCTTGATTATATTGCTGCTGAGTAATATAGCCCTCATTGAGCATACGGCTCAGAACCACATTCCGGCGGTTAATCGCCCGACTATGCGAATAAAGCGGGTTAAACGTAGAAGGTGCCTTTGGCAAACCGGCAATCATAGCTATTTCGCTCAATGTCAACTCATTGACACTCTTACCAAAATAGACTTGAGCCGCAGCCCCGACACCATAAGCCCGGTAACCAAGGTAAATTTTATTGAGATAGAGTTCGAGGATCTCATCCTTATTCAGCAATTGCTCAATCCTAATGGCCAGAAAGACTTCCTTGATTTTACGCATCAACGTCTTCTCAGGAGTGAGAAAGAAATTTCTCGCCAGTTGCTGAGTAATGGTACTTGCCCCCTGTGATGCATGGCCTGAACTCATTGCAACAGACGCGGCCCGGATGATCCCTACAGGATCAACCCCATGATGCTCATAAAAACGACTGTCCTCCGTTGCAATGAACGCCTTCACCATAATGGGTGGAATTTCGGACAGCTCAAGAGGCATACGGCGTTTTTCACCATATTGGGCAATAAGCTCGCCATCTGCACTGAACACCTGCATTGGTGTCTGTAATCGAACATCCTTTAATGTCGCCACATCAGGTAACTGAGGCTCGATATATTTGTACATACCAAAAATCGAGGCCGTTCCCAGAAAAATGCAACTCACGACAAAGACTAGAAAATACTTTACGAACTTCACCTGAAATTTCCCATGCCACGTTAGTCGGGTGGTTTATAAACAATCGGCGCGTAGTATAAAGGTTACACAGCACCTTGAATATGGTCTTTTATTAAAATTACTGATATGGAGATCGATACATGTATTCACCAAAATGGTATGTCGGATTAGACATCCAAAATGGCACCCTTCGCGCCGTCGCAGCTATAAAACGCCGAGATGGCTGGCAGCTTCGCCACTGCTGGCAATATCTTTTATCTGATGCGGTTATGCCAGAGGGCCGTTTACAACAGCCAGAAATATTATGTGATATCTTAAATCAATGGTGCCAAGAGTTACCTAAAAAAATCAGTTTCAGACTCGCCCTACCTGTACAACAAACATTGCAGAAGAGTCTGATTTTACCTCCAGATATCAATCTTAAAGAGCCGGAACAAGGCTGGTTTATCAACGCCAGTGCCGAGAAACAATTTCCCTTTAACACCCGAGAACTGGCGTTGGATTACCGTATCATTGAACAAAATGCCTACATCAGCGCCGCTCGCCAGAAAGATCTCAACCTCTGGCTACAATGTCTTGCACAAGCAGGAATATTTCCAGATGCCATTGATATTGCCCCCTGCGCCCTACGCTATATCGCGCAATATGCCGGTGTTCCCGCTGATAGCTGGTTGTTACACCGGCAACAATCTGGTTGGCTATGGGTATCTCCTGCCAATGCCCCTTTCGCTTATGATCTGGTATCAGCAAATACGGCTACTTCTCCACAGCAGATTATCCGTCAATTATCTGCTTCATCTATGGCTGAACAGCCTGTTTACTACAGTAGCTACCAACAAGAAGCCCTACCGGAAGGAACTTACTCTTGGGATATGTTGGCAGCATTCCGTCACTATCAACCACCACTACCAGCTCAACTGATGGAATATGTGATAGCCGGTGGTTTAGCACTCAGACCGGATGATAAGTAACGATGTATCAGGTTAATTTTCTGCCTTGGCGACAAACCCGGCTAAAACATCGCTATCGTTGGTGGGCGATTCTTCTCTTATTGCAATTGATATTGTGGCTGACAGTACTCGTCTGGACGTTATTAAAACAACAGGAAACGGTTAACCAGTACCAAAGGCAATTACAACAACTCAGCCAGCAACAATTACATTTGCAACAACAGATAAATCAGACAGAGGAGACAATCAATCTTCACAACAAACTGACCTATAAATTAAAACAACAACAAACACGGCTGAAACAGAATCAGCAACATTGGCAATTATTCAATGAATTGCCTGAATTATTACCGGAAGGAAGTTGGTTAACTGCTTTCGATGATCAGGCAGGTCAATTAAAACTGGTTGCTAATAGTCTGGATTATTCCAGCATGACGTCTCTGCTAGATAATCTTGAAAACAACAGGCAATTGTCTGAAATTCAACTAAAAAAGATGACTACCACCGAACAACAAATCAGGCAATTTATTATTGACGCTAACTGGCAGACGGAAATATCCAATGATAAAAAGTGACTATCTATGGTGGTTTGCCAAACCAACCTGGCTGCTGTTTATCTGGCAGCAAGTTATCATCATGCCATTTCTGATTCTGTTTTATCTTTTCTTCTGGCAAGAGAAAGCTGAAGAGAGAAGTAGCCTGACACAAAAAATAGTAGCTGAACAAATCAACACCAAAGCAGCCAATGAACGACTAAATCAGCTACCGCCATTGGGAGATATACAACAACACATCAACCAAATAGAAAATGAGCTCAGTAAGCCGCGCCAAAATGCGGTAAAAATTACCGCAATAAAACAACTGCAACAGCCGTTGATAAATTCTGGCGCGCAAGTTCTTGAGTGGCAACGTAAAAAAGAAGGAGAGAAAACGCTCTGGCAAATCACAATTTATTTGAACTACGAACAGATGCTAAGTTTTCTTGAAGCGTTACAAACGTTATATCCACCGCTGCTGATTAAACAGCTTTCCATTTCACCATCAGGTGAATCTCTAAACGTCAAAATCACCCTGTCAGAAACCTCACATGAGGAATTTTATGACTAAAAAATTTATTCTGTTTATCCTTTTTCTGCCCGCTATTGTTGTTGCAGACATAAGAAATCCTTTTGCTCCTCCGATGATAGAAACAGAAGAGCAATCGGTTGAGTTATTTGATCAATCGGTCAATGAGACCGAAATTCAGTCCCTCTCAACCGTATTACACTATGCAGACGCAGAAAGAATTGCTCTGAATCTCAGGCAAAATAGACCCGCACTGATAACAAAAGAGGGTAAAGTTGATTTTGATCCTGAAACTAATAGTCTGATTTTACAGGATACCCCCATCGCCATCGCACAGATAAAAAGCTGGCTGAAAGAGATAGATACCCCACAGCAGCAAGTGCAGATTACGGCACATATCGTGACTAGCAGCAGGGAAGCACTACATGAACTCGGTATTTATTGGGGCATGCCGATAGGAGAGCAGATTAAGGCAACAACGGGTATAAACCGCCTCAATATCAACCAAGCAGCCAACGATAATATGCACCGATTTGCATTCAATATTGCCCGCATTCACTCCAGTCTGCTGGAAATGGAGCTCAGTGCCTTAGAACAAGAAAACCAACTAGATATTATCGCCAGTCCAAGACTAACCGCCTCACATCAACAGCTAGCCAGCATCAAACAAGGCTCCGATATTCCCTACGTCAGCCAAGAAAAAGAGAAAAGTACCGTGCAATTTAAAGAAGCCGTACTAGGTATGGAAGTTACCCCTCATATACTGAGAAAAAACAAAATCAGACTCTCTCTGAAAATCAGCCAAAACATGCCAGGGATCTCAATAAGTCAAGGAGGAGGTGAGAATTTGACCATCGACAAACAGGAAATAATAACTCAAGTTACTGTAAAGAATGGTGAAACACTTATTCTCGGTGGAATTTTTCAACAGAAAAAAGGCGAGCAAACCCAGAAGGTGCCTTATCTATCAGACATCCCATTACTCGGTTCACTATTTAACCAAAAAGGCCATAAACACAGCCGACGTGAGTTAGTGATATTTATTACACCTCAACTGATGGATATTTAGCCACAAATAAAAATATAACATTTATATCAGTGAGTTGGATATAAAAAACTTAACTATTCCATATGATGATGCGCAGATTTTTCCAACTAATCCTGTTTATAGATTTGACGCTGAGTCCGATTTAGCATACAAGAGTTAACTAATTGAGTGGTCGGGTTTAACATCACAATAATCAGCCAATGAAACCAGAGCTTTCGTTACAAAAAGCTCATCATTGATTTATATAGTTGCAAAACTGGCTGATGTACTGAGATAATTTTGTTATCTGATCTCACATTACCGCTCATGAGGTTTCAGTTTAGGTCCCGCTGCTGATTTGATTAGCGGGGCGGGTTATCATTAACGAATAGTCTTAGTAATACCAAAAACATGGCAGAGAAACGTAATATCTTTCTGGTTGGGCCTATGGGTGCCGGCAAAAGCACTATTGGTCGTCAGTTAGCTCAGCAACTCAATATGGAGTTTTACGACTCCGATCAAGAAATTGAGCGACGTACCGGAGCTGACGTGGGCTGGGTATTCGACGTGGAAGGCGAAGAAGGCTTCCGCGAACGCGAAGAAAAAGTGATTAACGAACTCACTGAAAAACAAGGCATTGTATTGGCGACTGGCGGAGGCTCTGTGAAATCCAGAGAAACCCGTAATCGTCTGTCTGCCCGTGGTGTCGTGGTCTACTTGGAAACCACCATTGAAAAACAGTTAGCACGCACCCAGCGCGATAAAAAACGCCCCTTACTTCAAGTTGATGCACCAGCACGTGAAGTTTTAGAAAATTTAGCAAGCGAACGTAACCCTCTATATGAGGAAATTGCTGATGTCACTATCCGTACCGATGAACAAAGCGCTAAAGTTGTCGCTAACCAAATCATTGAGTTACTGGAAAAAAACTGATTCAAGCAAGTCTGTACAGCGATAAATAATTAAGGCGAAGGCTGCTTATGGAAAAGATCACTGTCACTTTAGGGGAACGTAGTTACCCAATTACCATTGCAAAAGGGTTATTTGACGATCCTTCTGCTTTTGCACCACTAAAAGCAGGCCAGCAGGTTATGCTGGTAACGAATCAAACCCTAGCTCCGTTGTATTTGGCAAAAGTAAAAGCCACCTTGCAGCAAGCCGGGATTCGGGTAGATGAAGTGATTCTCCCTGATGGTGAACAGTACAAATCTCTTTCCGTATTAAATGACGTATTTTCTGCTTTGCTGGAAAATAACCACAGCCGGGACACAACACTTATCGCTCTCGGTGGCGGCGTAATCGGTGATTTAACTGGTTTTGCCGCTGCCTGTTATCAACGTGGTGTTCGTTTTATTCAAATGCCTACCACCCTTCTTGCCCAGGTTGATTCCTCTGTCGGAGGAAAAACCGCAGTAAACCATCCCCTTGGCAAGAATATGATAGGTGCATTCTATCAACCAGCCTCTGTGATGGTCGATCTCAACTGCCTGCAAACGCTTCCAGCCCGCGAACTCTCTTCCGGTCTGGCGGAGGTCATTAAGTACGGTATCATTCTCGACAGCGCATTTTTTAGCTGGCTTGAAGATAATCTGGATAAACTTCTAGCTCTCGACAACCAAGCAATGGCTTACTGTATCCGTCGTTGCTGCGAATTGAAAGCTGATGTTGTCGCAGCAGATGAGAAAGAATTGAGTGGTTTGCGTGCTCTGCTAAATCTTGGTCATACCTTTGGTCACGCCATCGAAACAGAGATGGGATATGGTGTCTGGTTACATGGAGAAGCGGTTGCCGCAGGAATGGTCATGGCAGCAAGAACAGCTCAACTTGCTGATAATTTCTCTGAACAGGATACTCAACGTGTTATCCGATTGTTGGAACGGGCAAATTTGCCGGTACACGGGCCACAAAACATGCCACCAGAAACCTATCTGCCACATATGATGAGAGATAAGAAAGTTATAGCAGGTAAATTACGGCTGGTTCTTCCAACAAAAATAGGTAAAGCCGAACTTCGCTCAGATATTGAACACAATTGTGTTGTTGACGCTATTCGTCAGTGTTTACCCTATGAAAATGTATAAATTTTAAGTAAGTTGTATGCTTATTGTATTAAATGTTTTTTTGCATACATTTGATTGTTGTGTCATAAAATAATGACTCTATCAGACAAATTTCTATCTTAATTAATTCAGCCGGGCGGACTGGCTTCAATTGCAATCGGCAGTATTGGCTCCGTTTGGAGGGCATATGGATGAATTCAAATCAGAAAATGAGCAAAGAGCAGATAATGAGTTTAGGCCAGATACCTCAGATCGCCGTCCTTCACGCTCGCGTCAGCCATTAAAAAAACCCAAATTTGCGGTTTCACGTCAGCAAATGATGCTCGGCATTGGAATTTTAGTGCTGCTACTGCTGATTATTGCTATCAGTTCAGCCTTAAAAGCCCCAACTGAGCATGAAAAACAGCAATTGCCGAATGTTGCCGAGAAAAATATTGATTTATCAGGTTCATCATCCAGCAACGATAACAATCAACCCATAACATCAGAGAGTAACACCACAAATACAATTAACAGGCCACAGGAAATCCATGTTCCTCCTGTCAGTGGTACTACAACTCAACCTCATCAGCTTCAAACCAACAATGGCGAAAGCCAAAATCAGCGCATTGAATTACCAGGAAATATTCCTGATGCACTGACTCAACAACAAAGTAATATAAATCACGCAGTGCAAAATCTGAATCAAGCCCAACAATCACAGCCAGTAACACCGCCACCGGTGGTACAGCAAAAATCGGAAAATATTCGTCCACTGAAATCAGAAACACCGGCTAAATCAAAACCATCGACAAATCATACTAGCAGTAAAAACCATGAGGTCAGCAGCACCAGTAGTGACCTATTGAAAACCCCGGCAAACCACTACACTTTGCAATTAAGTAGTGCCAGCCGCTCAGATACACTGACCGCTTTTGCTAAAAAGTATAGTCTTACCCATTACAAGGTTTATGAAACTAAACGTAATGGAAAAGTTTGGTTTGTTTTAATTCATGGTGATTACCGTTCCATTTCTGAAGCCAAACGGGCGGTTTCATCTCTACCGGCCGAAATTCAGGCGAAAAAACCTTGGGTCAGAACGATGCAGCAAGTGCAACAAGACTTAAGAAAATAAAACAATATTTATTAGGCGCTGATATGCTGTCCTAAACAGAGTACAATCTGCGGCTCTGGAATGATTGAGTAATTATTGACAGCATGAAAAAAAAACGCGCTTTCTTAAAATGGGCCGGTGGAAAATACCCGTTGGTAGATGACATCAAACGTCATCTGCCAGCCGGTAGTTGTCTGATAGAGCCATTTGTTGGCGCAGGTTCTGTCTTTTTGAACACAGACTACGATTCTTATATCCTCGCTGATATCAACAGTGACCTGATTAACCTGTACAACACGGTAAAACTCAGGGCTAATGAGTTTATCGTCCACACACGCCCTCTGTTTACCCAAGAATACAATACAGCCGAACATTTTTATCAGCTACGGGAGCAATTTAACCAAAGCACTGACCCGTTCTATCGCAGCGTGTTATTCCTTTATCTCAATCGCCATTGTTACAACGGCCTCTGTCGTTATAATTCTCATGGCAAATTTAACGTACCTTTTGGCCGTTATAAAAAGCCCTACTTTCCTGAAGAAGAACTACACTGGTTTGCTGAAAAAGCTAAAAATGCGACTTTTATCTGTGAGCACTACCAACACACGTTGAACGACGCACATAAAGGCTCGGTTATTTATTGCGATCCCCCCTATGCTCCTTTGTCAGCAACAGCGAACTTTACGGCGTATCACACCAATAGTTTTAACATTGCAGATCAGGAAAATCTGGCAAATATTGCATTTAAGTTATCATCAGAACGTGCAATTCCTGTTTTGATATCCAACCACGATACGCCAATGACACGAAAATGGTACTATCAGGCTTCACTTCATATTGTCAAAGCACGTCGTACTATCAGCAGGAATATCCTTGCCCGCAGTAAGGTAGACGAACTCTTGGCATTATATCGCTGATTTATCCACTCCCCTTTTGCCTGGCAATATAAGGGATGATAGAAACGATTTGGAGAAGATAATGAAAGATTTTCTGATTGCCCCATCCATTTTATCTGCAAATTTTGCACGACTGGGTGAAGATACCGCTAAGGTGCTGGCAGCCGGGGCTGATGTTGTTCACTTTGATGTTATGGACAACCATTATGTCCCTAACCTGACTATCGGGCCTATGGTCTGCCAGGCGCTGCGGGATTATGGCATCACTGCACCAATCGATGTTCATTTGATGGTAAAACCGGTTGACCGTATCATCCCTGATTTTGCCAAAGCAGGAGCAACTTACATTACCTTCCACCCAGAAACCAGTGAGCATATTGACCGCAGTTTACAACTCATCAAAGAACATGGTTGTAAAGCTGGCTTGGTATTCAATCCTGCAACGCCATTGAGTTATCTTGATTATGTCCTGGATAAACTGGATATCATTCTATTGATGTCGGTAAATCCCGGTTTCGGTGGCCAATCTTTCATCCCTGGAACACTAGAGAAACTGTGTCAGGTTCGTAAAATCATTGATGAAAGCGGTTATGATATCCGTCTTGAGGTAGACGGTGGTATTAAAGCTAGCAATATTGCCGCGGCAGCAACCGCGGGGGCAGATATGTTTGTTGCTGGCTCAGCCATTTTCAGTCAACCAGATTACAAAACTGTTATTGATAATATGCGTAGTGAATTGTCAAAGGTATCTCATGGCAAGTAAGGTATTAAAAGGTATTCGTGCTATCGCTTTTGATCTAGACGGCACACTGGTAGACAGCGCCGGTGGTTTGGCTGATGCACTGGATCAAGCGCTGTTAGCCAAAGGTCTCCCTACTGCGGGAAAAGAGCGGGTTGCTGCCTGGATAGGTAACGGCGCAGATATTATGGTCGAACGGGCGTTGACATGGGCCAGAATCAAATTGACTGCACAACTGCATAAAGAAACCCGTGAGCTATTTGACCAATTCTATGAAACAACTGTAACAACAGGCAGTCAACTGTTCCCAGAAGTTAAAGCTACATTGGCTGAACTGGCAAAACACAGTTTTCCAATGGGTATCATCACCAATAAACCAACACCTTTCATTGCTCCTTTGCTGGCTTCTTTAGGTATCAGTGAATATTTCTCATTAGTGTTAGGTGGTGATGATGTTAAAGAGAAAAAGCCACATCCGGCACCTATTTATTTAACAATGGGCACATTCGGACTGCGTAAGGAAGAATTGCTCTTTGTCGGTGATTCCCGTAATGATATTTTAGCAGCACAAGCGGCTGGTTGCCCCTGTGTTGGTTTAACTTATGGATATAACTACGGTGAATCTATTGCATTAAGCAATCCAGATTGCATATTAACGAATTTTTCGGATCTGCTATCCATAATTGGACTCCCATCTTTAAAACTTCAGGAAGCATAATAAAATGAATGAACCCACTGTATCTGAAACACTAAACTCCCAAAAACCTATTGTATTCAGCGGCGCACAACCTTCCGGTGAATTAACCATCGGTAACTACATGGGGGCGTTACGTCAGTGGGTTAAAATGCAGGATGAATATGACTGCATCTATTGCATTGTTGACCAACATGCAATTACAGTCCGTCAGGACCCAAAAGAGTTGAGAAAACGCACTCTGGATACACTGGCACTCTACCTGGCTTGTGGCATCAACCCAGAGAAAAGTACTATTTTTGTCCAATCTCATGTGCCACAACACGCTCAGTTAAGTTGGGTTCTAAACTGTTATACCTATTTCGGTGAACTCAGCCGCATGACTCAGTTTAAAGACAAATCAGCTCGTCATGCTGAAAACATCAATGCAGGCTTGTTTGACTATCCGGTACTGATGGCTGCGGATATTTTGGTATATCAAACAAATCAGGTTCCTGTGGGTATCGATCAGAAACAACATCTTGAATTGAGCCGTGATATTGCTCAACGATTTAATGCCATCTACGGCGATATCTTCGCTGTACCAGAGCCGTTTATCCCAACAGGTGGTGCCCGTGTTATGGCTCTTCAAGACCCAGACAAGAAAATGTCCAAATCAGATGATAACCGCAACAACGTTATCGCTCTGTTGGAAGATCCAAAATCAGCGGCTAAAAAGATAAAACGCGCCGTCACGGATTCAGAAGAACCCCCTCGTGTTCGCTACGATCTGGAACAAAAGCCGGGGGTTTCCAACTTATTAGATATCCTCGCGGGTGTTACTGGCAAAACTATTCCTGAACTGGAAGCAGAATTTGAAGGCCAGATGTATGGTCATTTAAAAAGTGCTGTTGCTGATGCCGTTTCCGGTATGCTGACCGAGTTACAAGAGCGTTTCCATCACTTCCGTAACGATGAAGTTCTGCTGAATAAAATCATGGCGGAAGGTGCAGCGAAAGCAAAAGCCCGCGCTCAGATTACGCTAGATAAAGTATATGAAGCTGTTGGCTTTATTGCCCATCCTTAAATCGATAAAATGTGCACGTTCACTACGTGCACATTTCAAGCTACAGAAAAATCCATTTAAAAAACGAGGCATATTTTTACATCATCGCTGGTAAAAAACCTGATAGCTTAATCAGACAGAAAAGCAATACGATTGGACAGATTAAAACAGTGTAAAGCAAGCTTAAACTGACCTATTTAAGGTATCCCGATTTTTCATATTCGATTATTTAACTGGTTTATTAAAAAGTTTATTCTGCGGTTGAAAATATTATTAAAGCGGTTCATTTTCCATTAATAGTTTTATGACAGGCAGATTTTAAGCCATTATTAAAGGCCGCTGTTTTACCTTTTAGTTTTTAATCGTTATAAGGTTTTGACCGTTGTTTTTACCACTTTTAACGCCTGCTTTTTATCAGGTTTAATCGGAAATTCTTTGGCATCCTGACGACCACAACCCTCCCCACCTTCACGCCTACTACGATGAACATACGGAAAACATCCTAAAAAAAGCCTATTTATTGTACATGACGATATCTAATTCAAAAAAAATAAGTCATTAAAAATCAGTTAACTACAAAAAAATCATTTTTTTTCTCATATTCACTGTAAGAAATTAATGTGTGGTGCGACTAATCGAGTGAAGCAAATGCTCGTTTAAGCGAAGCAGTAATTCACCTTCTACACCAATATAAAAGGAACATTCTATGACTAAACAGACTACAAAAGCATTACTGGCTCTGGCCTTAGGTAGCGCGCTGATTACGGTAGGCACTTCAGCAATGGCGGATTCCGGCAGCAAAATGGAGAAATGCTATGGCGTTTCTCTGAAAGGGAAAAACGACTGTAAAGCAGGTGCAGGCACCACCTGTGCTGGTACCTCAAAAAAGGATTATCAAGGTAACGCCTGGAAAATGGTACCCGCGGGCTCCTGTGTAAAAATGAAGTCTCCAACCTCTCCGACCGGCTTTGGTCAACTGGATGCATTTAAAGAAGTGTAATTCCGGTATCAGGCAGGAGCTCATACGATGACAATTTCTTTACCCTCACACAGCGTCTCTCGTGATGCTCCTGACCGCCTCATGCTAAATAGGCTTCCGGCCAGAGCAGGGATCGGATTAAAGCCGGAACATTTTCGCGCTATTCTGCGCGATAAACCCGACATTGGTTTTTTTGAAATTCATGCGGAAAATTATCTGGTTGCAGGTGGTCCGTTTCATCAAGCTCTAACCGCCATTCGCCAGGATTATCCGCTCTCTATTCATGGCGTGGGCCTGTCCATCGGAGGAGAAAATCCTCTGAATCAGACCCACTTACAACGTGTTGCTGAGCTGGTTGAACGCTACCAGCCAGCCGTTTTTTCTGAACACCTTGCCTGGTCGACGCACAACGATCTATTTCTCAATGATCTGCTGCCGCTGCCTTATACCGACATCACGCTAACGCGTGTCTGCGAACACATCGATCAGGTACAGAATGCGCTGCGTCGCTCGATTCTGCTGGAAAATCCATCCACCTACGTCGAGTTCAGTGTCTCAACCATGAGCGAGACTGACTTTATCTCCGAGGTGATACGCCGTACCGGATGCGGACTACTGCTGGACGTGAACAATCTCTATATCAGTGGCGTCAACCATAATCGCTGCCCGTGTCAGATGCTATTCGAGCTGCCACTTCACTGTGTCGGTGAAATTCATCTAGCGGGCTATACGGAAAGCCGCGATGGGGCAAACGACCTGCTGCTGATTGATTCACACGACAGTCATGTGACCGGGCCCGTCTGGGATCTTTATAACAAGACCCTGCGTGAAACGGGGCCGATCGCCACCCTGCTCGAATGGGACAGCAATATCCCACCATTAGACGTGTTGTTGAACGAAGCCAACCATGCCCAGCGTTATATTACGGAGAACACGAAACATGCAACAACAACTGTATCAAGCACTTCTTGACCCCGACATCATGGTACCAGAGGGGCTGACAGTCTGGAACGGTAGCGATCCGGCGGTACGTTTTGCGGTTTATCGTAATAATGTCATAGCGTCGCTGATCGACGCACTGGCCGAAAACTGCCCCGTCCTTCTCGCCCAACTCGGAGAGCGCTTTTTCCGCGCGATGGCAGCGGAGTTTATACGTCAACAACCGCCTTCTTCTCCTATTTTGGCGGGCTATGGCGCTCAATTGCCGGACTGGATTGCGACGTTTCAGCCGTTGGCAGACTGGCCTTGGCTGAGCGATCTCACCCGATTGGAAATGTTGTTTATTGAATCACTACACGCGGCAGACCCTACCGAACAGACGGCAGAAACGGCCCCAGTTGACGATCCCTCACAGTTGCGGATGGTGCTCCATCCTTCGGTACGGCTCTTCAGTTCAGATTATGCTGTCTTCAGCCTGTGGGCCTCACACCAACAAAGTGAAAACGAGATGACGCTGGACCCATTCCAGCCGGAACATATGCTACTGTGCCGCATTGACGACGATGTGCGAATAATGTTGCTCAGCCGTGCGGAAATACAATTTGTTGCCATGCTACAGTCCGGTCAGTGTCTTACCGAAGCCCTAGATATCGCCGCCAGGGACGATGCAACTTTTGAGCCTCAGCCAGTTTTACAACGTATGCAGCACTACGAGCTGATCCTTTCTCTATATAGCAACACGGAGCGCTAAGATGGCATTACTCAAAACATTAGTGTTAAAAGGGCAACACATTGCGCAGGAAAGTGTTATCCCCCTTCTGGCACGCATTAGCCTTGCCGCAACATTCTGGCTGTCGGGCCAAAGCAAAGTGGTGGGATTAAACATAGATATTCTGGAGACAAGCACACCCTGGCAACTAGGGATTCCGCGCGTTACCGACAGCTCAGTGTCGCTCTTTATCAGCGAGTACAAGCTCCCTCTGCTACCACCCGATGTTGCTGCCGTCATGGCCGCGACCGCAGAACACTTGTTTCCGCTGCTGCTGATTGTCGGATTAGCGACACGCTTCTCCGCGCTAGCATTAATGGTGATGACGCTGGTGATTCAGATATTTGTTTATCCAGATGCCTGGCCTGTTCACGCTACCTGGCTGACGGCTCAGTTGTATCTGATGACTTATGGCGGTGGGAGGTTTTCGCTTGATCGCCTGATTTACCGCCATCGTACCTGATTCCCCCTCCCTACGTTACTTTATTTTGATTCTCGTTTTCGCCACGAGCGAATGCGGAAGTGATAGTGCGCAGGTCGGCAAGCTGTTGCCTGACATTTCGGCACCCGTCGCATATTCGCAAATGCAGCATCAACTGAACATGTTGGGAAAGCACAATTTTTTCATCCAGCGCCTGAGACATCAGGCGCGTAGCTTGATAACAACTAAGCATATTTACCCTCCTGGGAAAACCAGCGTTGTGACAAACATTCGCGTAAACGCATACGTGCACGCCAGAGCATCACATTCAGATTGCTGACAGAGAGCGCCATCTCCTGACAGATCTCCTGAGTCTCAAGACCAATAAATTCGCGCATCATAAATGCCCGAGCGTTTTGCGTTGGCAACTGTGTCAAACAAAGCTCGAAAACCGTCCAGAATTGCTCCTGTTCGGCCGCCTCATCCGGTAAATGCCAGCGCTGAGGATGCTCGTTTCGCGGCCAGTGACCAGATTCATCAAACAGCGCTTCGAAATTTTGCTCATCAACATCATCAGTCAGTTGCACGCTGCTGTGCCGATAACGCATACGCAAGGCGTCCGAGATTTTGTTACGCAGGATCGTAAACACCCAACTCTTCCAGGCGGCTCGTCCGGCAAAAGAAGCGGCATTCTTCATCGCCCCTTCCAGCGCCTCTTGGACAACATCTTCCGCCTGATGAAAATCATTCAACTGTAAGCTGGCAAACTGCAACATTTGTTTATGCAGCATGGAAAAAAACTGCGGATCCCGCAGCAAGTTACTGATATCGGACATCTTAGTTTCTATCTCAACAGGATTGTTCGGGATAACCGGGTATTACGAAACACCATTTTGGCGGAATCGTTTAAATTCACTCGCATGACTTAGGGACCGTTTGGGGAACAGAGGTAACTCTAAAGTGGCTTGCTCCCGCTTCTCAATCACAAGTGATGATAGCGGCAGGAGTAAGTCACTGTCCATGCAAACTGCCAGTAAAAACTTTTTCACTTTATCATTGGCGAAAAGCTGGCAGTGATAGATAGTCACGATGCTAAAGGTCAGCAATCTGAAATGTGCACGTTCACCACGTGCACATTTTATTATTTCCCGAATAACCTACGGTTAAAATCCTCAATCTTTCCAAACATCACCCGCTTTTGCATAGTCAGGCTCCAACTAGCAGATAACCCTGCGGCACTCATCAGCCGACGATATTGTTCCTCATCAAATGGCATATTAAAAGCAATCGCTATCGCTTCTTTAACTAAAACATCACTATTACGGGAAACAAGAACGAGAGGCTCATCTGGGCTAACATTTCCTCTGGCAATAATTCTATAAAGCCAGCCACAACGGCCACTTTCCTGCATAATGGCAGAAAAATTGCTGATACCGGAATGAGAATTAAGTTTGTAGCAAGGCGAACGAGGCTGAGTTACCTGAATCATTGCTCCTCCCCAACTGAAAATATCGCCAATACAAACATTTTCTTCAGTTAACCCCGTTGTGGAAATATTTTCACCAAATGCCGGAGCAATAAAAAAATCTTCTTGATCAGGGAATTGATGTTTCCAGAAATCATAGTGTTCACGAGGATAATGACAAAGTGCACGATCAGGACCGCCGTGGAAACGGGTTTCAGCCTGCTCATCACCTTCTAATCCTAGAGAAGTCAGACACAAGCTACCATCAACCATCCGTTTGTTAATTGCGCTGGCAGAAAGTTTTCCTGATATTTCAATTTTACCTGTATATACCTGCGGACAATACATAATGCACTTTCCTTATTGAAATCAGTCTGACATCACCATCATAAACTAACATTCAACCAATAAAAATGCCGGCAATCATATCAGCCGGCATAGCAGAAAAGAGAAATTATTCAGCAAATTATTTCACTTTTTCCTGATAACGTATTGCTGCTTCATCCCAGTTAACAACGCTCCAGAACGCTTTAATATAGTCAGGACGACGGTTTTGGTACTGTAAGTAATAAGCATGTTCCCAAACATCCAGACCAATAATCGGATAACCAGATGCACCAGAAATAGCTTCACCCATTAATGGGCTATCCTGGTTAGCAGTCGATACAACCGCCAGTTTGCCATCATCTTTCAGTACTAACCACGCCCAGCCAGAACCAAAACGGGTAGCCGCTGCTTGCTCAAATTTCTCTTTAAAAGAATCTATGCTACCGAAGTCACGTTCAATAGCTTCTTTTAATGGGCCTTGCAAAGTTGTACCTAATTTCAGACCTTTCCAAAACAAGCTATGGTTAGCGTGTCCACCAGCATTGTTACGTACAAAAGTACGTTTATCAGCAGGTATCTTATCTAATTGCTGAATCAGATCATCAATATCCAGCCCCACCAGCTCAGGGAAAGCTTCCAAGGCGCTATTGGTATTATTGACGTAAGTCTGATGATGCTTGGTATGGTGGATTTCCATCGTCTGCTTATCAAAATGAGGTTCCAGAGCTTCATAAGAATAAGGAAGAGAAGGTAATGAATAGCTCATATCATGTACTCCAGTCATATAAGAATGGTTCAAAGTCCACACCTTGTGAACAACGTGATCATTATAGTTAATTAAATATTATTGGAAATGTTTATCAATACCATATTCTCATTATGGTTTTATTATACAACTGTGTTTCAGTGACTTATCAGTCAATTTATCTATATTTAACATTATTATTGGATTAGGATTTTGAATTACTATTTTTGGTTAGCAATTAAACCTAAAGAAACCCGCCACACTAAATGACAATCACGTGAAAAATATTCTTTTTATTGCGTGATCTTCCGCGCAAAAAAAAAACAAAAATTCTCTTTACACTTTAGTTAACTTTGATTTGACATAATATTAACATTCGCAAGGAGAATATTACATGACCAAAATAATGAAGCACCCTATTCCTGCCTACATTGCAGAACATGCCCTGATGAATAAACAACAATATCAACAAGATTACCAATTATCGTTACAAGATCCCGAAAGGTTCTGGGGCGAGAAAGGCAAAATTATTGACTGGATTAAACCTTACACCAAGGTAAAAAATACCTCTTTTGATCCTGGGCATATCAATATCCGCTGGTTTGAAGATGGAACACTAAACTTAAGCGCAAATTGTCTTGATCGTCATCTAAAAGAACGTGGTGATCAAACCGCTATTATCTGGGAAGGTGATGATCCAACAGAATCCAAAACAATAACCTATCGTGAACTACATCATGATGTATGTCAGTTCGCTAATATATTGAAAAATCTGGATATTAAAAAAGGCGATGTTGTAGCTATTTACATGCCGATGGTGCCAGAAGCAGCGGTTGCCATGCTGGCATGTGCCCGCATTGGTGCTATTCACTCTGTTATTTTCGCAGGTTTTTCTCCTGATGCCGTATCCGGGCGTATCATCGATTCAAACACCAAATTGGTCATTACCGCCGATGAAGGATTGAGAGCCGGACGCACCATTCCCCTGAAAAAGAATGTTGATGACGCATTAAATAATGCAGCCGTTGTCAACGTATCCAATGTGATCGTTTTTAAACGTACTGGAAATATTGGTCACTGGCAACCCGGCCGTGACCTTTGGTGGCATGAATTGGTCGCAGACGCTAGTGCTGATTGTCCCGTTGAAGAGATGAATGCAGAAGACCCACTGTTTATCCTCTATACCTCAGGTTCTACCGGTAAACCTAAAGGTGTACTGCACACTACTGGAGGTTACCTTGTATATGCATCTCTAACATTTAAATATGTATTCGACTATCAGCCCGGGGAAGTCTATTGGTGCACAGCAGATGTGGGATGGGTTACCGGGCATAGCTACCTGCTCTACGGCCCCCTTTCCTGCGGCGCTATTACTCTAATGTTTGAAGGCGTACCGAACTATCCTGCGGTTAACCGTCTGAGCCAGGTTATAGATAAACACCAGGTAAATATCCTGTACACAGCACCCACAGCGATTCGTGCCCTGATGGCTGAAGGTGACAAAGCCATTGAAGGAACGAAACGTACTTCTCTGCGGATTATGGGATCAGTTGGCGAGCCGATTAACCCGGAAGCTTGGGAATGGTATTACCAGAAAATTGGTAACAGCAAATGCCCGATTGTCGATACCTGGTGGCAAACAGAAACTGGTGGCTTCATGATCACACCACTGCCTGGCGCAACCGAACTAAAAGCAGGTTCCGCAACGCTACCTTTCTTCGGTGTTCAGCCCGCGTTGGTTGATAATCTTGGTGAACTGCTAGAAGGTGTTTGTGAAGGAAACCTGGTTATTACCGATTCTTGGCCAGGACAAGCACGCTCACTATTTGGCGATCATGACCGTTTCGAACAAACCTATTTCTCTACCTTTAAGGGAATGTATTTTAGTGGTGATGGCGCACGCCGTGATGAAGATGGCTACTATTGGATAACCGGCCGTGTTGATGATGTGCTGAATATTTCCGGCCACCGTCTAGGTACTGCTGAAATTGAATCTGCTTTGGTCTCCCATCCTAAAATTGCAGAAGCTGCTGTCGTAGGCACCCCACATAATATTAAAGGGCAGGCAATTTATGCCTATGTCACCTTGAATCACGGTGAAGAACCCTCCCCAGAACTCTATACAGAAGTCCGTAATTGGGTACGTAAAGAAATCGGCCCAATCGCTACACCAGATATCCTACATTGGACAGACTCCTTACCAAAAACCCGTTCAGGAAAAATTATGCGTCGTATCCTGCGCAAAATAGCCTCCGGCGATACCAGCAATCTAGGAGACATTTCAACGCTAGCAGATCCAGGAGTAGTAGAAAAATTGTTGGAAGAAAAACAAACAATGAGTATTTCGTGACAGATCATGCCGCCGGAAGGCGGCTGTAATCAAAATATAATAAATAGAAGAGGATATACTCCGATGAATGACGATATTTATCTAGGGATCGAGAATAACCCTCGTTTCAAAGAATTGGTTGAAAAGCGAGGACGTTTTGCATGGTTGCTATCAATAATCACATTAATTCTGTATGTCGGTTTTATTTTTCTCATTGCATTTGCCCCCGAATGGCTAGGTACTCCCCTTTATAACGATTCCAGTATTACCCGTGGAATACCGGTTGGTATTGGTTTAATTGTTATTTCATTCATCTTAACCGGCTTATATGTAATCAGAGCCAATAACGAGTTTGATCACCTTACTTCACAAATTCTCAGTGAGGTAAAGAAATGAAAAAGTTCCTGTTATTAGCGATAGTGCTATTTCCTCATCCCTCTTGGGCTAACGTAATCTCTGAAACTGGAGAAAAGCAACCTATCAACATTCAGGCCATCATCATGTTTGTCCTGTTTGTTGGTTTTACACTCTATATCACTTACTGGGCCTCAAAAAAAACACGCTCCCGTACTGATTACTACACGGCAGGTGGACGTATTACTGGTTTTCAAAATGGAATGGCAATCGCGGGAGATTTTATGTCCGCAGCATCATTCCTCGGCATTTCTGCCTTAGTCTATACGTCTGGTTATGATGGACTAATTTACTCTATCGGTTTCTTGATTGGCTGGCCTATTATCCTATTTCTGATTGCCGAAAGATTAAGAAACCTTGGACGCTATACTTTTGCTGATGTCGCTTCTTACCGGTTACAGCAACGCCCAATCCGTACGTTATCTGCAATTGGTTCACTGTTTGTCGTCGCCCTTTATCTTATCGCTCAGATGGTCGGGGCAGGTAAACTTATCGAATTGCTTTTTGGGCTTAATTACCATGTAGCGGTCGTATTGGTTGGTATCCTGATGGTACTTTATGTTCTGTTTGGCGGTATGCTCGCAACGACCTGGGTACAAATTATCAAAGCTATCCTGTTGCTAGCTGGTGCCACCTTTATGGCCCTTATGGTCATGAAAACAGTAAACTTCAATTTCAATACGCTATTTAAAGAAGCCATTGCTGTTCACTCAAGAGGTGAAGCCATCATGAGTCCAGGAGGGTTGGTATCTGACCCAATATCCGCACTTTCTCTAGGTCTCGCATTGATGTTTGGTACTGCCGGTTTACCTCATATTATTATGCGCTTCTTTACTGTAAGTGATGCGAAAGAGGCCCGAAAGAGTGTTTTCTACGCTACCGGCTTTATTGGTTATTTTTACATTCTGACCTTTATCATCGGTTTCGGCGCTATTTTACTGGTTAGTCCAAACCCTTCCTTTAAAGATGCTACCGGCGCACTCATTGGTGGTACTAACATGGCAGCCGTTCACCTCGCTAATGCAGTTGGAGGCAACTTATTCTTGGGTTTTATATCTGCTGTCGCTTTTGCCACAATTCTTGCCGTTGTTGCGGGGCTAACGCTGGCTGGTGCATCAGCGGTATCACATGACCTATATGCAAATGCCATTAAACGTGGTAAAGCCAATGAACGAGATGAACTGAAAGTATCAAAAATAACAGTTGTGATACTTGGGTTTATCGCAATCGGATTAGGAATTTTATTTGAAAACCAGAATATAGCCTTCATGGTTGGATTGGCATTTTCTATTGCTGCAAGCTGTAACTTCCCAATTATTCTTTTATCTATGTACTGGCGTAAACTCACTACCCGTGGAGCCTTAGTAGGAGGTTGGCTAGGATTAATTACAGCAGTAGTTTTGATGATTCTCGGCCCAACAATCTGGGTTAGCATTCTTGGTCACGAGAAACCAATCTATCCTTATGAATATCCAGCATTATTTTCAATGATTACCGCTTTTATTGGTTCATGGCTATTTTCTATCACCGATAATTCACAACAAGGTATGCAGGAAAGAGAACAATTTAGAATCCAGTTTATTCGATCACAAACAGGATTTGGTATCGCACAAGGAAAAGCACATTAATTACATTTTTATGTCCAACCTCTCCTTCGGGAGAGGTATTTTCATTAGAAACCACCTAAATTCAGAGCTATTTCACAAGTTAACCTCTTGTTTTAATCCCAGGTTAATGATTAACTCTTTTATTTCAATTTATTAATTAAATTATTAATCTGTATGCGAAAAAAATGGCCAATTATTATTTTGATTCTCTCTTTACTACCGATAATTTTCACTAGTGATTTATCTGATGAGTATAAGTTAAAAATAATATTACTAAGTTTCTTACTAGCAAGTGTTAATGCATTTTTTTATTGTTATAAATATCTTAAGCCTTTGGTTTTACTTATTTCTCTATTATGGTCGCTTAATATATCCACATCATTTTTCTTCTTTAATGAACATCAGATAAGCTTTTCTTCAACTATTGCTAATACTTTTATTAATACAAATAGCAATGAAGCTGTAGGTATGTTGTCCTACAACAAATACTATGTGTTTTTCTTTATTTTCATGCTGTTAATATATTTTTTGTCTATTAGATGGCTATCAAAAAATATAGACAAAAGATTACTAAAATCTAGTTTATGGGCTTTTATTTTTGTCTGTCTGTTAGCACCTGTTGACTACTATATCTCAGGAAAAAAATATTCAAATGATATTATTCTATCAGAACACTTTTTAATGGGAACACCATTCTATAACTCATCAGCAATGGTAAAAGCAATATATGAAAATCAACAAATTAAAAATATTTCTTCTGTTAAAGTTAATTTTAATTATGTAAAAGAAGATAAAGATATTGATATTTACATATTGATGATAGGAGAATCAGCAAGAAGAGATCGTATGTCTCTGTACGGTTATAACAAAACCACAACACCAACATTGGACACGATGCAGAGAAATATGTTGATATTCAATCAAGCTATTTCTCCAGCTCCAGTGACTATATTATCCTTACCTATTTCGCTTTCTAATATTACTCTATATCAGCTCAGAAATAAGGTTCATTATGCCGACAATATTATATCTTTAGCTAAAGATGCAGGATTTAAGACAACTTGGATAAGTAACCAAGGAAGGTCAGGTAAAAGTAATAGCCTGATCACAATTATTGCTAATATGGCTGAAAGCCAAAAATGGAATGAATATATTGGATATGATGAAGAGTTACTACCCTATTTAGATGATGCGCTAAAACAGAAAGGTAAAAAATTTATTATTATGCATATCTATGGTAGTCATGAACCATCCTGTAACCGATTTCCCGAAAATAAACTGGTATCTTTTTCATCGAACGAAGATGATAATTGCTATGACAGCTCAATAGCTTATACAGATCAGCTAATAGAGAAAATTATTAATAAAATCAAAGATTATAAAGCATCTATTCTCTATTTTTCAGATCATGGATTACAACGTTTAGATAAAAACGGTGACATTCATTATCACCACGGAGTTAGTCATCCTCGAAAAGAAGCTTATAATATCCCCTTATTTATCTGGTATAACGATAATGTTAATCCAAGATATCGTCATACTGGTGTAATAAATATCCCTTTCTCAACTTCAGATAATTATTACCTTATCAGTGATTGGCTAGGTATTTATCATAAATCTCCAGAATACTGCCGTTCACCATTAAGCAATTGTTTTAAATCACAGAAAGAGCTAATGGTGATCGATGGGAATAAAAACCTGATGAAATATAGCGAGCTTTCTGATGAGAAAGATATCAAAAACTTTAGGTAAATGACTTAAATTTCAATATCCAAGTATCTTAGCCATGATATCAACCATAAATACACTATTTATAGGCATACTCTGGGCATAAGAAAACGTAAATCTACTATTGACTCTCATTCAAGTCAGCCATTGTATTGTAGGTAGCCCTGAGAATACGAATAGAAGTAGTAACCAGATAATATAAGCAAACAAAATGATACATACCTTAATACGCAAAAACCCCCAGCTTACGCTGAGGGTTTCTACTGTATTTAAAGCCTGGCAGTGTCCTACTCTCACATGGGGAGACCCCACACTACCATCGGCGCTACGGCGTTTCACTGCTGAGTTCGGCATGGGGTCAGGTGGGACCACCGCGCTATCGCCGCCAGGCATATT
>NZ_RCWC01000040.1 GCF_018448935.1 Photorhabdus noenieputensis
ACCGCAGTCAACTCGGTTTTTTATTGGAAATCGTCGCTGGCCTAATTGCTTATACATTCCAACCTAAAAAACCGAGCTTGAATTTACGGGATTGTGATATCGCTATTTTTAAACGAAGCTGAGGTTAGTTATTGTCAACTCATTGACAATTATCACTTTGCAAGTCCCAATTTTAATTTTATTAAGAAATTTTACACCAAGAATAAAAATATTAATTGGTATCGTGTTAATTGCCATAGCTCAAATCATTTTTGCATTCTCACCTATTAATACAGTTTATTATCTCTGTGTCGCAACTGTCATTCTGAGTTTTGGGGAAATAATTGCCATACCTACGTTTAATGTCGAAGTTGATAGGCTCACCCCTCACCATTTAAGAGGAGCTTTTTTTGGTGCTTCCAATATGTCAAGTATCGGAGCAGCTTTAGCACCTATTTACGGAGGGATCATGCTTGATTTATTTAATGCTACTCTGCTGTTTTCATTATTATCCCTAATTAGCTTGATAACTCTATTGATTTATTATACTTTTTTAATCAAAAAAAATAATTAATGGTGGATGTATGAATTGCAATTTTGATGTTGTATTCGATCGTTCTGTTTTTTCATCCACTCAATGGATATACCCTCAAGACCCACTGTATACCGATAACAAGCCAACACCATTATGGGTAGTAGCTTATCAACATTAAATGCGATTACAGACTGGCCAAAAAACAGGTATGACTGGACAATTGAACCTGACTGGATTGTTCAGATCACACATATGGTTGCCAGTAAGAACATGAGGCAAATCGCTCTTACGGGCAAATTTTATTGTCTCTCTGCACCAGTCACAATGCCTGAGCACATGCCCAAGCGGAGCTCCATGCCCACTGGAAGTTATAGCCACCAAGCCAGCCGGTGACGTCTACTACTTCGCCAATAAAATAGAGTCCTTTTACTTGGTTAGCTTCCATCGTTTTGGATGAAAGCTGGTGAGTATCAATACCTCCCATCGTCACTTCGGCGGTGCGATAGCCCTCCGTACCGTTGGGTTGTACCCGCCATGATTGGAGGTTAGCGGCCAACTGTTTTTGCTGATTTGGGTTCAGTTGTTTAAGAGCAATATCTGGGATTTGGCCGAGTGTTTGCAGGCTCTCTGTCAGCCGCTTTGGTAATAATTTTGCCAAAGCATTTTTTACGCTTTGGTTTGGGTGAGAACTCTGTTCCTGCTCCAGAAAAGCTTCCAAATCACTATCTGGAAGTAAGTTAATACTTACAAACTCTCCTGGTTGCCAGTAACTGGAAATTTGTAAAATTGCTGGGCCAGAAAGTCCTCGGTGGGTAAACAGAATATTTTCTTTGAACAGAGTACCGTTTTCGGCGGTGACAATAGCGGGAACGGATACACCAGAGAGCACATGAAGTTGCTCCAGTAGCGGTTTATGCAGAGTAAACGGTACAAGGGCGGCGCGGGTTGGCAAAACTTTCAAGCCAAACTGTTCTGCAATCCGATAACCAAAAGGAGTTGCTCCAAGACCAGGCATAGATAATCCACCGGAAGCGATAACAAGTGAGCGTGTACTTACTTCTTTTCCGTTAACGATGATAACGAAACCCTGCCCATTTTTTTCTACCTGGCTAACTTCACTGCGCAGGCGAATAGTAACCTGACCGGTTTCACACTCTTTCAGCAACATATCAACTATCTGTTGGGCGGAATCATCACAGAAAAGCTGCCCCAGTGTTTTTTCATGGTAAGCAATGCCATGACGTTGAACCAGTTCGATAAAATCCCATTGTGTATAACGGGCCAGAGCAGACTTGCAAAAATGAGGGTTAGTAGAAAGATAAGCTGATGGTTCTGTGTACATATTAGTGAAGTTGCAACTCCCACCACCGGACATCAAAATCTTACGCCCGGCTTTTTTACCGTTATCCAGAACAAGTATCCGTAAACCGAGCTGTCCCGCCTGAGCTGCACAGAACAAACCCGCTGCACCGGCACCAATAATCACTGCATCAAATTTTTCCACTGTTTTTCTCTTTATGACCAAATAATTTAGTGGGGAATTGCCCCTAATATGTTGCATTTTTGATAAGTTTGTGGGGGAAAAAGCCCCTTATAACTTAAAATTGTCAATTTTTTAAAAGATATGTAATTTAATGATATATAAGGAGTATTCCTATTTCTTATTGTTATCTAGTTGTCATGAAATCAAAAAAAGTTCATATTTCACTTCCCCCGCTAGCATTTGTCACTGATAATGCGCCGCGTTCATGTCCAACTAACTGGCTTAACGTTTATGCTACATCTTTTTACTGGCCTGGATTTTCACACCAGCCTAATGTTAGTACTGGCACTACTGTTTGTGCTATTTTATGAAGCCATTAATGGCTTTCATGATACCGCGAATGCGGTAGCAACAGTTATTTATACCCGTGCTATGCGAGCACAGTTCGCCGTCGTGATGGCTGGGGTATTTAACTTCTTTGGTGTTCTTCTTGGTGGATTAAGTGTCGCTTACGCGATTGTACATTTGCTTCCAACCGATCTTCTTCTCAATGTCAGTTCTGCTCATGGCCTTGCTATGGTGTTTTCCATGTTGCTGGCTGCGATTGTCTGGAACCTTGGGACTTGGTATTTCGGTTTACCTGCATCCAGTTCTCATACCCTGATTGGTTCTATCATTGGTATCGGTTTGACCAATGCCATCGTAACCGGTTCTTCTGTGGTTGATGCGTTGAATGTGCCGAAGATGATACAGATTTTCCTGTCGTTGATCCTCTCTCCTTTAATCGGGTTGATCATCGCCGGGGCAATTGTGTTTCTGTTGCGCCGTTACTGGAGTAGTACCAAGAAGCGTAAGCGTATTCATCTGACTCCCGCTGAACGTGAAAAGAAGGATGGTAAGCGTAAGCCCCCTTTCTGGACACGTACAGCGCTGATTTTGTCTGCGGTAGGCGTAAGCTTCTCTCATGGGGCGAATGATGGTCAGAAGGGTATCGGTTTGATTATGTTGGTGCTAATTGGTGTAGCTCCAGCGGGATTTGTCGTAAATATGAATGCCAATGGCTATGACATTGCCCGTACCTACGACGCCATTACTCACCTGCAACAATATTATCGGCAGCATGGTTCAGCGTTATCCCATGCAATTGAGCTGGCACCATCAATTGCTGTTTCGGAAGATGAACCGGAAGGGCGATTCCATTGTGATATTACGCGTGCTGTTGTTGTTCTTAATCAGACAGAAAGCTTATTAAAAGGCATTCAGAGCTACAGTGAGCTGAATGCTGAACAGCGTAACAATATGCGCCGTATGTTGATGTGTATTGCTGATACGGCGGAGTCTCTGGCTAAACTGCCGGAAACCCGTGCGGAAGATGCCCGTTTCCTGAATAAATTGCGGAAAGACTTATTACACACCGTTGAGTATGCACCTGTCTGGATTATCATTGCGGTCGCACTGGCTCTGTCTTTGGGAACTCTGGTTGGCTGGAAACGTGTTGCTGTCACTATTGGTGAGAAGATTGGCAAAAAAGGTATGACCTACGCGCAGGGTGTTTCAGCTCAGATGACGGCTGCTGTTTCAATTGGTGTTGCGAGTTATACCGGCATGCCGGTCTCTACGACGCAGGTGCTTTCTTCCGCGGTGGCTGGAACGATGTTGGTCGATGGTGGCGGAGTTCAAGGTAAAACCATCCAGAATATCATGCTGGCTTGGATACTGACGTTGCCGGTTTCAATCGGGTTGTCCGGTACGCTTTACTGGTTCGCTTTGAAACTAATTTAATGATTTTAATGGATAATTTGAAGGCGGTATGGGTCAACTATACCGCCTTTTTCTTTAATACCAAATCAATATAGAAATCAGGCAAATAACAACTAGTCCACTCAATGCACTGGTCAAAATAAATTGTCTTCTCAACCTTTCACAACGAAGAACAACTTCTGGATCATGATGATCAAGGTAACGTTGTGAATTGATATAGTTCACTAGCCGTATTTGCTTATTAAGTTGCCCATGAGTAGTGAAAAAGCCGTTACCGTCTACTGATTGATAAAGCAAGGGATCAGACTGACGAAGAATGGACAGCAATGCTCGTAGTGAAGAGAAGTAGCGCATCATATTGATAATGCAGACAAGACACAGGGCCCAAAACAGTGCGATTGTACTGAACATAATCCCCTCCTTAGAATGGTTAGCCAGAGCTGTCACAAAAAAGAAAAAATCAAAATTGCAGGTGGTAACACCTTTATATTTATTGTAGGAAAGATAGCCAGATAGTACAAAAAACCTGTTCTGTGTAAGTTGGGACAAAACGAGCAGAAAAACGTCATAAACACTCATCTAGTCAGTTCTATCCAACCATGCAACCCCAGAGAGATTGGTTAGCTGTTCACGTAAATATATTGGGTATCAAGAAAGGCCATAAATTCAGAGTAGGATTTTGTTATTCATCAAGTGGCAGGGAGAGCAATTGTGGTATATGTTGTTTGTTTGGTGGATGTTCTTTGTTCAGTCGCTAAATACGATAAGCTGTGATCGAAACCGTATTTGAAGAACATTCTTAGTAGTAATAAACACAGGATAGTGGCAATTTGCCCTGCCAACTCACTAACTCGGCATTATGGAAGGAGTTCGCTTATGGCTTACAAACATATTCTTGTTGCGGTTGATTTATCCCCGGAAAGTCAGGTTTTGGTGAGAAAAGCTGTTTCTATGGCTAAACCAGACAATGCCAAAGTTTCCCTGATCCATGTTGATGTTAACTATTCCGATCTCTATACCGGTTTGATTGATGTTAATCTCGGTGATATGCAGCAACGTATTTCTGACGAGACCCGCAGTGCGCTGAAAGCTCTCTCCGCAGATTCAGACTATGACATTCAGGAGACCCTGAGTGGTAGCGGTGATCTGGGGCAAGTACTCGTTGATGCAATTAAGAAATATGGCATAGATATGGTTGTTTGTGGTCATCATCAGGATTTCTGGAGCAAATTGATGTCTTCTGCTCGTCAGTTAATTAACACGGTTCATGTTGATATGCTGATTGTTCCTCTGCGTGATGATGAATGACAACAGATTGAAAAGTTATTCGATAAAATCGCCTGCTTATGCAGGCGTTTTTTTGGGTGAAATGGAGTGCTATTTGGTTTACGTCCGGTGCAATCAAGAAATTTTTTTTACCTTTCTGCGAAAAAACTTCTTGAAAGATGAATATAGAACAGTGATATATTCAAAGGGCAAACACAACTTACCTCACATTTTCGACAAAAATAATTATTAGAAAATGACTGGGGTCCATCACAACCGAAGTAGAAATAAGGAATAACTAAATGAGCTGTTTACTATCTTTGTCTTCATTTCTTGGATCGATTCAACGCAGGGATGAATATCAACCAGAATATCTCCAGGCTGTTCGGGAAGTATTCACCTCTCTTTGGCCGTTTCTTGAACAAAACCCGAAATACCGTGAACATAGCCTACTGGAGCGTATGGTGGAGCCAGAAAGGGTTATCCAGTTTCGGGTTTGTTGGGTAGACGATCAGGGTAAAGTTCAGGTAAACCGTGCGTGGCGAGTGCAGTTCAACTCAGCTATTGGGCCATATAAAGGTGGTATGCGTTTTCATCCATCGGTGAACCTCTCTATTCTGAAATTCCTGGGCTTTGAACAAACCTTGAAAAATGCACTGACAACCTTACCAATGGGTGGTGGTAAAGGAGGTTCAGATTTTGATCCTAAAGGAAAAAGCCAGGGCGAAATTATGCGTTTTTGTCAGGCATTAATGACAGAATTGTACCGCCATTTGGGGCCAGATACTGATGTTCCAGCAGGTGATATTGGTGTGGGTGGTCGTGAAGTGGCTTTCATGTCAGGGATGATGAAAAAGCTTTCTAATAACACGGCTTGTGTATTTACTGGCAAAGGTCTCTCTTTTGGCGGTAGTTTGATTCGCCCGGAAGCGACTGGTTATGGTCTGGTCTATTTCGTCAATGCCATGTTGAAACGTCATGGCATGGGTTTTGAAGGTATGCGCGTATCGGTTTCCGGTGCTGGTAATGTCGCGCAATATACGATTGAAAAATGCATGGCATTGGGAGCGAAAGTGGTGACTGCTTCGGATTCCGGCGGTACCTTAGTCGATGAGGATGGGTTCACACCGGAGAAGCTGGCTCATTTTGAAGAGATAAAAAACCAACGCTATGGCCGAGTGGAAGAATATGCCAGAGAGCGGGGGCTGACTTTCTTGAAAGGGTTACAACCGTGGTCTGTGCCGGTTGATATCGCTTTGCCATGTGCCACCCAGAATGAGCTGGATTTGGATGCGGCTAAAGTCCTTATCAAGAATGGCGTTAAAGCTGTTGCTGAGGGGGCGAATATGCCAGCAACGATTTCAGCGACGGAAGCCTTTATTGAAGCAGGTGTGCTATTTGCACCAGGTAAAGCAGCCAATGCTGGTGGTGTGGCAACATCTGGTCTGGAAATGGCACAAAATGCGGCCCGTTTAGGCTGGAAGGCTGAAAAAGTGGATGCGCGTTTGCACCACATCATGCTAGATATTCACCACGCTTGTGTTGAGTATGGTGGCGAGGGCAAACAGATCAATTATGTTCAGGGGGCGAATATTGCTGGATTTGTAAAAGTTGCCGACGCTATGCTTGCTCAAGGTATTCTGTAGGTTAAAAGATATCAGCCGCAATATACGGCTGATTTTTTTAACAAGGATAAATGTCAAAACGGTGATTTTTCGTGGTGATAGCCGCTGATGCAGCGACTCCAGCTAAGGGTTCTGCATAATCTGGCCGCTTTACCACGACGCGGCGTTTTGCCAAAGCGCGTGCGGGGGCTAGCAAATTATCAGCGTCTTCATCAGCGCCAACCAGAGATTGGAACACTCGCATCTCTTTTTTCACCAGTGCACTTTTCTGCTTATGTGGATACATAGGATCAAGATAAACGACATCGGGCTGCGGCGTAATATCGGCCAGCGCTGTAATGCTGGAGACATGGAGCAGCGTCATGCGCTCTTGCAACCAGCCACCAATTTCTTCATCCTGATAACCCCGTTGTAGTCCATCATCCAGCAATGCCGCGACTACCGGATGGCGTTCCAGCATTCTTACATGACAACCCAGTGATGCCAGCACAAAGGCATCGCGCCCCAGTCCGGCGGTAGCATCCACGACTGTCGGCAGATAATCTTTTTTGATCCCTATGGCCTTAGCGACTGCTTCGCCGCGTCCGCCGCCAAAGCGGCGACGATGTGCCATTGTACCTGATACAAAATCGACATAGATGCCGCCTAACTTTGGCTCATCCCGTTTGCGAAGTTCAAGGCGTTGAGGGGTAAGGACCAACGCCATAATCGCGCTTTCGTCATGGACCAACCCCCAGCGCTCCGCAAGTTGAGATAAGGCGCTGTTATCAGCGCCTTGTTCACAGATTAAACAGATTCCCACCTTAAATTACCCTTTAATACCGGCCTTGCGCAGCATTGCATCCAGTTTTGGTTCACGGCCACGGAAGCGTTTGAACAGCTCCATTGGCTCTTCGGAACCACCACGGGACAGAATGTTATCAAGGAAAGATTGCCCGGTTTCGCGGTTAAAAATGCCTTCCTCTTCGAAACGGGAGTAAGCATCGGCTGCCAACACATCAGCCCACAGATAACTGTAGTAGCCAGCGGCATAACCGCCGGAGAAGATGTGGGTGAATGAATGTGGGAAACGGCCCCATTCAGGTGAAGGCACTACGGAGACCAATTTCTTCACTTCATTTAAGGTCTTCATGGTTTGAGCGCCTTTCTTTGGATCGTAGTTAACATGCAGACGGAAATCGAACTGACCAAACTCAAGTTGACGCAAGATCTTCATGGCAGCCTGATAGTTTTTGGCTGCTAACAGATTATCCAACATGGCTTGTGGTAGAGGTTCTTTAGTCTCGTAGTGACCAGAGATGAATGCCAGTGCTTCTGGCTCCCAGCACCAGTTTTCCATGAATTGGCTTGGCATTTCGACCGCATCCCACGGTACGCCATTGGTACCGGAGACACCGGCAGTTTCAATCTTAGTCAGCATCAGGTGTAGACAGTGACCAAACTCGTGGAACAGCGTATTGACTTCATTGTGGGTGAATAGCGCTGGTTTATTGCCAACGGGTTTGTTGAAGTTGCAGTTCAAATAAGCGACAGGTTTCTGCAGCTCGCCGTTGGAACGACGCATTTTGCTGATACACTCATCCATCCAGGCACCGCCACGTTTATTCTCGCGTGCGTACAGATCCATGTAGAAACTACCGTGCAGCTCATTGGTGTCATCGTACAGATCAAAGAAACGGACATCCGAATGCCAGGTTTCTACATCATGGCGTTCTTTGACCGTAATACCATAGATACGGCGAACAACTTCAAATAGCCCTTCAACAGCCTTTTGTTCAGGGAAATAAGGACGTAACTGCTCATCATTGATAGAGAACTCGTACTGTTTTTGTTTCTCGCCATAGTACGTCATATCCCAAGCTTCCAGCTTGTGGGCGCAATGATGCCATTTAGCAAAACCTTTTAACTCATCTACTTCCTCTTCGCCCTGTGGGTGCGCACGTTTTGTCAAATCATTCAGAAAATCCAATACTTCCTTAGGGGTTTTTGCCATCTTGGTTGCAAGGGATTGTTCTGCATAATTTTTGAAACCAAGCAATTGAGCTTGTTCGTGGCGTAGCGCAAGGATTTCGGCGATCACTTCGCTGTTATCCCATTTACCTGCATTTGGTCCCTGATCGGATGCGCGGGTATTGTAGGCGTGATAAATCTCCCGACGCAGTTCACGGTTATCTGCATAGGTGATAACCGGCTGGTAACTTGGTGCTTCTAAAGTCAGTAGCCAGCCTTTTTGTCCTTTAGCTTCTGCTTGAGCTTTAGCGGCGGCAATCGCGCTTTCAGGCAGACCAGCCAGATCTTTCACGTCAGTAATTAATTTGGTCCAGCCCATAGTGGCATCAAGCACATTATTATTGAATTGCGAGCTTAAATCTGACAAACGTGCACTGATCTCGCCATAGCGTTTCTGTTTCTCTTCAGGCAGACCAATACCTGATAGTTTAAAATCACGCAGAGCATTCTCGACAACTTTGCGCTGAGGCACAGAGAGCTTCTCAAACTCAGCACTTTCACGTAATGACTTATAGGCTTGATATAGTCCTTTGTGTTGACCTAACCAGGTACTGAATTCAGACAGTAATGGCAAACTTTCTTCATAGACGGCGCGTAATTCTGGGCTGTTTTTAACCGAATTCAAATGATTGACGGGTGACCATGCACGGGACTGTTTATCGTTTGCTTCGGCCAGTGGTTGACACAAATTATCCCAAGTAAAAACGGTATTCTCGGCCAATATTTTTTCGATGGTTTGGCGATAATTGGCAATGACTTCTTTTACAGCGGGAACAACATGTTCTGGTTTAATAGAAGAAAATTTGGGTAAACCTGATGGAACGAGTAACGGATTAGTCATATAAAGCGTCCTTTTTATGTGTTGGATACATTGCTGAGCGGAGCAACCTTGTATCGTAATGGGTATCGGCTAATAAGATGTAGGTAAAATTCGACAAACTCAACGCGAATGTTGAGTTTATGAACAACAAAATTTAATGCTTTTTAGGAAATTGAGAATGATTTCAGCAAACGGATTCAGAAGCCAGATAATATGCGCTATGATTAGCTCCTTTTCATAATTCTTTGTATTTATATGGAAGATCATCGTCCCCGGAGGGGCGGCTGGACTTCAAATCCAGATGGGGCCGCCAGCGGTCTCTGGCAGGTTCGACTCCTGTGATCTTCCGCCATCCGCACTCGTCCCAGAAAAAGTCATCAAGATTAGTATGGTAAAAACGAGAGTGATCATAAATTTTATGCTCTCCTAAGACATTTTGGTTTCACTTTTTGCAATCAGCCGAGCGCCGAAGCTTTTTAATGCCTGTAGTTGTTTTGGGGTTCTGGAGACGCACCGGCTATACGTTTTGATGCTTATCCATTTTACCGGCATTTTGTACATTAGAATTACTCTTAATGCACAGCCGGGTTGGGAACTGTTGGTGAGGCAGCAGGTTTCTTTGCTCTTATTACGACTTATTGGCTGAAAAAATTATAGGAACAGCTTTGTGTCGCAGCACCAGTGTCAGGAACTCTAGCCATCCCTTCCATTTTTGCCATTTTGACCACCATTAGGACCTCCTTCTCCTCCTGCTCCACCTTTCCCTCCATCGCCACCATTGCCTCCATTACCACTTCCTGAACCATTCCCTCCTCTTCCTCCATTTCCACCGTTAGGTCCTCCTTTTCCACCATCCCCTCCTTTTCCATTATTTTTACCGGCTATACCATCGCCGCCGTTGCCGCCATTTTTACAATTAGGGGTACCATTCTTACCATTCTCACCTTTTTTTCCATCAAGAACAGAGCATTTAATGACCTCATTTATTTGTGTTGAATAGCTTGCTGTAGAAAATAGTAGAGGGATAGTTAAACTGAATAAAAAAAATAAATTTTTATTAATCATATAAATACCTTATAAAAATCCTTTATTTAGAAAAAGCGTCAGCCTCAAAAAACAAAGAATGTGAAAGTTAGCTTTTACCTTTACTGCTATTTACCCTTAATTTCCACTTCCGCCATTACCGCCATTACCGCCGTTACCACCAGGTCCTCCATTTGAACTATACAATTTCAAATCAAAATCTAAATTTGTTGAATTTTGATTTTCTAAATTGAATTGATTTTTTAGGGAGGTGGTTTCTGCTGAGGCTATTGGTGTGATTGAAAGGAAAGAAACAGTCAATAATGAACTTGTTAAAAATAAGGATGTTTTTTTCATAAATGCTCCATTTACTATATGACTATATGACTATATGACTATATGACTATATGACTATATGACTATATGACTATATGACTATATGACTATATGACTATATGACTATATGACTATATGACTATATGACTATATGACTATATGGAACAATATTAATAACCTTCACTAAATATAATTTGAGTGAATTTAACTTTCAACAATAATGTCACTGGCGAGCATAAAAAAGTGCGGGGCACCTATGCGGCAACAGCTTCTGCCAAGTCGTGACTTGCTCTGTTTGGGCATTGAGGCAACCCGAGCGACCATTTCATCATTAGAAATTATGTGTGCTGATATTGCTGAATTTTAGTTAGTCAAAGCAGTAGAAGATCAGAATGGGCGGAAGGTTGAATTGCCGCTGGCAATTTTTGATCCCATGAAGCCGGAACTGGCGAAGATGTCGGTAGCAGGCAACTAATTGGTTTGAGTATTTTAACATTTATTCTTCCAGATATATTAGTACCATTGGTTTTTCACCTACTTGAGATAACGGTCAGTAAAGCGGAGGTAATTGATGAGTGATAATCTTCCTGAAGCACCACATGGCGAATTTATTTTGTTCCGAAGTGACGATGGTCAGACACACGTCGAATGTCGTTTTGAATCCGATACGCTGTGGTTGTCACAAGCGGAGATAGCCAATCTTTATCAGGTGACGCCTCAGGCGATCACACAGCATGTTAAGGCTATCTATGATGAGGGTGAACTTGTACAAAATTCAACTTGTCAGTCTTATCATAGGATTTATATTCACGAAAAAAGTGGTTTTCAAGGTTAATCGTTCGATAGCAACAATACGCCATACCAGTAAAAGAAATGAAAACTAACAACAACATCAATACCCGGCACTTGATTCCTGTCGCCATAAATGTGCGGCTAATAGGGCTTTCCAGGGGGCGAAATCCGCCAACCATTTTTCTGCTTGTTCTGCGGAAACTTTTTCATTTTGATTAAACAGTCTTTGCATATTACGTCTTACTGCGACGTCGCCATGCAATGAGCCATTTAAATAGTTGAATCCTCGTAACAGGGAATAGTTAATTGTCCACATACCAATGCCTTTTATAGTGAGTAGATTATCTGTTAATTGCTGAATATCTTGCTCATCATTAGAGATGGCTAATGTTAATTCACCAGATTCAATTAATTGGCTTAAACGGAGTAATGCTTTGGCTTTGCTGACAGAAAAGCCGTATTGGCGTAATTCATCTTCTGAATGATTGATGATTTGTCTGGCGGTTGGAAAGCACCATAGCCCGGAGGAATGCTGAACTCCCATTGCTTGAATAAATCTCCGGCGAATAGAGATGGCCGCACTGACGCTGATCTGTTGGCCGATAATCGCCCAACTTAATGCTTCAAACGGTGTGGCCGATTGATAGATTCTTAAACCTGATTGTCTGGCAATAAGTGAACCAATAATCGGATGTTCTTTATATAAACACTCAAATAGATGAACAGGTTGTAGAAGCCCTAGCATATGCGATGCTAAAGCAGATAAGCGCTCATCAGGGCCTGTTGTGTCACCATCAACCTTAAGTTGTATATGTGCGGTTTTTGCATTAATAGCAATGGTTAATTCCGCAGGTTTGTCATCCCACATCATCCCTTTTTGAACTTTATTCTGTTCCACAATTTCAGCGATATTCTGTTTATCTCTTTGATGAAGTGCGAAAAAATCGTGGGTATGATAATTATCGGGTAATGCGATTTTGGTGGATAAAGTGGTTTGCATTTCTTCTCTCCAAATATATGGGTGTTTTAGTGATTATAGTTATACCCGTTATCTTTCAAGTTGCCTCTTTGTTGGCTGCACTCACTCACCCCGGTCACATAGTTATCTATGCTCCCGGGGATTCGCTCCCTTGCCGTCGCGATCCATCTTGAAATCCATTGGGTATAGCATGCTGGATAAAAAACTCTGAAACTTGTTCGCAAATTTTAAAAATTTTTCTGACAGGAACAATATCGTCAATTTGTGGTCTTTGTATATATCAATTAAAGGAGAGATTAATGAAAGCATATCGTTTTAATCTACGACAGAAAATTCTAACATCTGTTCTGCTTTTTTCATGTTGTATAGGTTTCGCTTACTCAAATACAAATACCCATAAACAGTTTTTCCGTCATGATGGTAGTGAAATAACTTACTATCTTAAGCAAAGAGGCGGTAAAAATCTATTAGTGCTGATACAAGGCTCTGATTGTAATAGTATCGCCAATAATAAGTTTGTGAATAACACGTTCAGTGATATTTATCCCGATAGTGATGTTCTGACTGTGGAAAAGTATGGCATTGATGCATCACTCCTTTGGTCTGATGTTGTTGAACGTTCAGATTGTCCTAAGGATTATATTAGGTTGGATACGCCAGAGCAGCGGGTTAAGGATTATATTCAGATCATTGGTGATCTTAAGTATCAGAATAAATATAACAAGATAATTATATTGGGTGGAAGTGAAGGAGCAGTGGTTGCTAATTTAGTTACATCACAAGTCAATTATATTGATAGAACCGTGTCATTGAATGGTGGAGGTCGGTATTTCGCTGATGATGTTATTCATAGTATAAAGAGTGAGGTGCCACCAGAATATCTCAATGAAGAGATTAAAGGGTTTAGGGATTTTCAGAAAAAAATAGCTGCCGGGGATAATATGAGTCATATAGAGATGAGTAATCACGGTGCTAATTGGTGGAGAGTCTCACTTAGTATTGACCAATATAAAGTGTTAAGCCAGACTAAAAGCCCTATATTGATTATTCAAACACTAAATGATAATTCAGTTAGTCCTGATTCAGCGATAAAAATGGAAGAGCAATTAAAGAAGGAGAATATTACCTTTTATCAATATCCTGGCCTGGGTCATGGATTTAGAAATAGTGAGGGTGTTTTGCAGATTACTCCTATTGTTGAAGATATAAAGAATTGGTTATCCAAGGATTATGGATAAAAGTCTGTTATCTAAAGTAGTATTAATTCGTCGGTAATTTTTCTATATTGGAAAGTAATATTAAATTTGGAAATAAAACGTGGTATAGTCAAAATTGACACCACGTTTTTTCTAGGATTATTTTCGCATAGTAATTGTTGTTAATTTCATATCTCATTTGGCAATAAATATATATATAAATAACAAGTTGATGATTAATGATTTGTAATAAATTTAATAATAATATAATTGCTTGAGATTTATTTTATATTCTTGTTATTATAATAGATGAATGAGATAAAATTATAATATTTACTATAAATCATCACTTGATTAATATACCGCTTGTTATTTCCAGGAAGTATAGTAATAAAACGTTATGAATTATTTTTTGCTTCTGAGATGATTTTTCTGGTTTACCTTTTGTAACATAGAAGGGAAATAGCGGCTTATTTCTCATTATCATTTATCGCTGTCATTATATTTGCTAGGAAAAACTACTGAAAATATCCTGTTCATTACATGATGTAATATCTTTTTTATTTTTTATTGGGTAATAAAATATTGATTTTAAATTAATTAAATTTATTTTCTTATTTTGTTGACAATACATTAATCGCATCTATAGTTATATGTATTAGATAAATCGTCAATATGGCATCAGAAATGCTGTATATGTTATCTAAATGCTGGATAAATTCCTGATAAACACCTTGTTTTCTAGTGAAAATGGTTAAAATTTCATATGGGCAAGATGAATAGCTTATTGTACGTATTCTTGAGTAATATAAGTTATTTATCAATTGGTTAGATTAAATTTTGGAGTTTATATCATGATAATTAAGAAAGATATTTTGTTAAATGAAGAACTGATTGTCGATGATGAGCTTAAAGTGGGTAAAGTAGAGAAGGTCAATATTGATATTCTGTCACCCAGTTCAGTTATTGTTAGTCTGAATATTTTAGGCGTAGTTGATGATTTTCATCTATTACTAGTTGACGGTGATAAAGATAAAGACAAGATTGTGCTGCTCTATCTTTCTCTTTTACGTGTTCTTCATGAAAAATTAGAAGTGAAAGTAAAAGTCGCAAAAAGTAATCTTACTAAGCTAAAATATATAGTAGGTGTTGAAATTTAAGAAGTATTTGTTAAATTTCTAAATGAGTGCGTAGAATAGTTGAATTTAGTTTGAGTGATATAATCAGTTGCCAAATATAGCATTATTGCTAATTGAAATTAAGTGTAGTATTTCTTCATAGAATGGGACTGGTTTTATTAAAAACATAAATATGTTTTCTACCAAATGCACCTAACTGTAGGAAGAACGTGAATATCCGCGTTCTTCCTGTCTTTATTTAAACTAATTATTATAAAATTAAGAAATAAACAAATGGTAGTTTGTTTATTTGTAGTGATATTTTTTTATAAAAATAATGACATTGGAAATAATAACAAGGATTTTGTTTTATACACGGTTAATTTAATTTCATAACGGAAGTATGTTATTACAGTTTATCTGTTATTTTTTTGATAACACTTTTGCACTTACTATTTTAAATATGGAGATAAATAGATCTATTATTTAAATTTATTGTTTTTATATGTGATTTTTTCGAACGAAAAATTTACTGAGATATTATTTTTTCTCATATAAAACACCCATATAACTTATTTTTTTATATTAAAGATTTTATTATAAATTAATTATATTAAATTTTTAAATTTAATTTGACAATGCATTAATGGCATCTATATTTATAAGTGTTAGGTAAGATGTTAATGCAGTATCAAAAATGATAACTATCTTATCTGACTCGTAGATAATCTTTTAATGCATATTGATTTTGTAGTAGAAGTACAAACTATCTTATATTTCTCAAGTGAACGATTTGTTGTGCTGTATTTTGAGCCAATATAATTATATTTATAAATTAATTACATTAAGTTATGAGGTTTATATTATGAGTGAGAAATTAAATGAAATAAATCTGGATTCAGATATAAAGTATCAACTTGGTACTGTAACTGAAATTGATCTTGATATTAGCGAAAAGGTTAAAGTAATTAACGTTACTATGGATATCAATAATGTAGCTAGCGTTTATTTTTTAGATTTGTCATTACCTCATGTCAATATAAATAGGGCTATGGCTTTACTTGTTACTCTTGTAAATTCGTTTTATCAAAAGAAACCTATAAATGTAGGACTTCAGGCAGATATACAAGGGAATTATAGCTATATTATGGCTTCTAAAGTAGAGGAAAGTAAATCCAGTTAAGATAAGTGCTTGCTAAGCATACCTAACCGTAGGAAGGACGTGAATATTTACGTCCTTCTTGTTCCTATTTAAATGAATTGTTATGAAATTAAAGATGCTATATCTTATAAATAAATTGTGATTTATTTTAGGTAATGTTTTAACGGTAATAATGATGTTGCAAATAATCACATTAACTCTATTTTACAATCCTTAAATTTAATTCCTTTACAAATTTAAATGTCCATATATTATTGCTCGCAGACAGATTTATATTCTTATTTTAGGGTTATAAAATTACAGTGAAACTATAAAGTTGTTTTGTATATTATTAACTTGGTTGAACGTTTTATAACGGAAAAATAAATTTTTTGACAGTTTTTTACTGTTTTAAATAACCAATATTATGATTTGTTGTTGGATTTATTAGGTCTAAAAAATTATAGTTAATTTGATTTTTTAAACTGAAAGAGATGTAAATCCATAATGTTATATATGATGACATATTGAAATTGAATTTTTTCTAAGAGGTTTATATTGATGGGAATAGGGTCGCAATTAATACAGTTGTTATAGTTTTAAAGCGACATAATATTAAAATATCAGGAGACGACATGCTTGATTCAAATTTAACAGATTGTAATAGTAAGAATTCATCCCCAGTTTGTTCTTTTAATGAGTGGGACCCACTTGAGGAGGTTATTGTCGGTGTAGTTGATGGTGCTAGATTTCCCGGTTGGCATATGGCGATAGAGCCGATATTGCCACCGAATCAAGTTACTAATTTTTATCGGTATGCAGGTCGGTCATTCCCGCAAGAGCAAATTGATGCAGCATCTAGAGAATTAGAAGAGTTTGTCCATATTCTTGAAGGTGAAGGTGTGACAGTACGTCGTCCAGATCCGCAAGACCAATCTCAGGTATTTGGTGCACCAGGCTGGAGTAGTACCGGGTTTTATTGTGCAATGCCTCGCGATGTGCTGTTAGTTATTGGAAATGATATTATTGAATGCCCGCTAGCATGGCGTTCCCGTTATTTTGAGACAGCGGCATACAAGACTTTACTTAAAGATTACTTTAAGAAAGGTGCAAAATGGAGCGCCGGGCCAAAGCCACAGTTGACCGAGGAACAATATAATTTCGAATGGCATCAGCCTAATAGCAATGAACGTGTTCCCCTTGCGATAACTGAATTTGAACCGACTTTTGATGCTGCGGATTTTATTCGGTGTGGGCGAGACATCATTGCTCAAAAGAGCCATGTCACAAACGAATTTGGTATTGAATGGCTTCGTCGTCATATAGGTGATGAATATCGTATTCATGTTTTTGAATTTAACGATGATAGTCCTATGCACATTGATGCCACTTTTGTTCCTATGGCACCAGGAAAACTGTTAATTCACCCAGAAAAAGTATTAAAAATTCCTGAATTATTTAGGAACTGGGATGTATTACATGCGCCGAAACCGGTTATTCCTGATGACCATCCTCTGTATACCACCAGTAAATGGATCAACATGAATATTCTGATGTTGGATGAGCAGCGGGTGATTGTTGAAAAACAGGATGAGCCAATGATCGCTGCGATGAAACGTTGGGGCTTTACGCCAATTCCATGTAATTTCAGGAATTTTAATACGTTCGGTGGTTCCTTCCATTGTGCAACCGTGGATGTAAGACGGCGCGGAACTTTACAGTCTTATCTTGACTAGGAATGAATAATGATGGCTATCTAGAGATATTCCCTTTGGGATGCAGCAATGTTTGCATTAAGTATCTGGTATATGGTAGCCATTGTTGCGCGAGTTGTATATTGGGGTATAAAAGTGATTATAGTATTGAAAATTGCCCCAATATTTGGCCATGCCCAATATACCTCTACATTATATGCCTCTGCATTTTGTTTGTATTTCTCCCTCCTCCTTCTCATCATTTCTATAATTATGAATAGTAACAGATTATTTAATTCTGAATTTAAGTATGAGTTCTGAAATAATTGCTGGTAGTGAATCGCTGCTAGCATGAATTCAAATGGCCGTAGTCACTTTCTGTTTCTCTTTATATATTAAATGATAATAGTTATTACTTGGATGTTGGTTATTTCCGTCTTACAGTACTTCCCATATATATATATTGCTATCAGGCTGCATATATATGTCTTGTTTTATAATTTCATATAAGGAAATTCATGATGAAATCGATGATATCTAAAGATAATATTCAGTTGTTTATCAATAAAATAGATGAATTGGTTAATGTTGAAAATGAAAAAAAAGGTGGGGCGCTCGCAGTTGCTATTATCCACGATGATAAGATAATTTATCAGCGTCATATCGGGCAAGCTAGCATAGAACATGCTGTTGCGATACAGTCTAATACTAAATTCTATTTAGCGAGTGCTTCAAAACAATTCACGGCTTTTTGCATAGCTTTGCTGGAGAAAGAAGGAAAGCTTAACGTCAAGGATAAAGTCAGACAATATTTGGATTATTTACCCGCACATTTCTCTGATATTACCATTGAGCATCTTATTCATCACACCAGTGGGTTACGGGATGTATTTTTACTTTATAGTCTGGCAGGTAAAAACTCAAGTTTTGACTACTGCCATGCTGATTTAGTGAAAAAACTGATCCAACGACAACAGACACTTAACGCCCCCATTGGGGAATATAATATTTATAGTAATACAGGCTATTATTTGCTAGGGGAAATCGTCAGCGTAGTTTCAGGTAAATCGTTAAAAGAATATGCAGAGGAAAATGTTTTCGCTCCATTAGAGATGAAAGATACCATCATCTGTGATGATATAACCGAGATTATCTCTAATCGTGCGATGGGTTACACTTATAATGAGAATTCGCAACAGTGGATAAGAAGTGATATCAATAATTCTGTGGTGGGCAGTGCAGCGGTTCACTCCACTGTGAATGATTTATGTCGTTGGGCTAAAGCGTTTTATTCGCCATCTATTGTTCAGGAGCTACTGCCTGAATTATCCCGTACACCAGATTTAACTAATGGTAATCGTAACAATTATGCTTACGGTTTGATTATCGACCAACGTGCAGGGCAAACGATAATACAACACAGTGGTACCTATGCTGGCTTTAGAGCTAGTATTTGTATTTTGCCAAACGCTAAATTAGGTATCGCGATGACTGCTGCAAGTGATGTTGATGTTGGTAAATGGACGGATCAGTATATTGATATATTGTTTAATACCGATGTTGAGCCAGAAAAACCACATTGCCTAACCAGTGATATTGATATCACCGGTATTTTCCGAGGGTTAGAGCCTTACCCTTATATTATTACCAAAGAAGATGTTTATTTTTTAGGTAATTTATTTACAAAAGGTAACCCGATTATTTTTAACTCTGATGGTACATTCCAAGAACAAAGAAGTAGAGTCCAGTTCAGACCCGTCATTGAAAATGACAGTGTTATCGCATTGGAACATATTGATGAAATTGGTAATGTTTTTTATTTGAAAAAGATGAACGATGAAGGTAGTGTCGATATTAATCTATTGTCAGGTCGCTATTATAGTCACGAAACAGAGGCGATAGTTAATATTATATCATCTGGCGATAATCTTTATATTGATGGGATTATCCATCCTGTAAAAAAAGAGGCTTTGCGACATATTTATGGGAATAGCTATTTCTCACCTAGTGCTGAGTTTGTTGTTGATTTTAAATTTGATCCTGATACCAATAAACCTCGTCTCTATGTCGGTAATGCGCGTTGCTTGAATGTAGAATTCGTTGCAGTTTAATTGTCAGATTAGTAAATATAAATTTAGAACAGCATTTCATTAGCAGGATAGAGTTAATGTTATTGATGGCCTAAAGATACTTTCTATTAGATGTACTTTGTTCCAGACAGAATTATTATATTTATGTTCTGTCTGTTTTTTATAAATAAGGTTTCATAATAGTGCTATACTCATTTTTTTCGGGGTGATAACCCGTTTTTGTTGTCCTTTGAAACACCAGTCCGCGCCGATTTTCGGGTTTAAATTAATATCCACCTCATCTTCATAGAAAACGGAATGTTTTTCTGAAATATTCGCTTTGGCTTCCGTGATCTTTGCCATTTTCTCATCATATTCAGGATCGGGTTGTTTTACCGTGGGTGCCGTCTGCGCCAGACAATCCCCGCTTGAGCAAAGTAACGATAGAGGACATTTTGTGTCAGAGAGAGGTTGAGTCATTCATCAAGGGTATGAGTCATGAGCTTAAGGCTCCAGCGAGAGCGAAGATAGCCGAACTCTTGGGGAGATTGCTGTAATAAGCAAAGCAATAGGTTATAGAGGGGAGAGATCCCAGACAGCAGGTCGGCCAGCCGGTAAATTTTTCAGCCCTTCTAGCCCATATAATGTAAACCACTCAACCCAACGATTGATGGAAGAACGTGCGGCATGAAGGGTTTTGGCGACATAAGTCACTGTCAATTTCTCATTGAGCATCAATCATACCGTCAATCGACGGGAATAGTTTTTATCACGGGTTTTATAGATAAGTTTTCTCATTTTCTGGCATTCATTTTAAGGTATGGCTACTATGATAGGTATCACTCAGTTCGTGTTAGGGTTTGGGATTTTTCGCGATTGATCAGATCGCAAAAATCGGACTGAGTTCCCTTCCAATGATCTACTATTTTGAAAGTTTATTTATTAGGAGATTGATTATGAAACTGACAATATCCGCAGATAATATTAAACTATTTATTAAGAAAATAGACGAATTAGTTAATATTGAGAATAAAAAGAAGGGGGGCGCTCTCGCCGTTGCGATTACCCACGGCAATAAAATCATTTATCAGCGTCATATCGGACAAGCTAGCATTGAACATGCTGTGGTTGTAAGACCTAATACTCAATTCTATTTAGCGAGTGTTTCAAAACAATTCACGGCTTTTTGTATAGCTTTGCTGGAGAAAGAAGGAAAGATTAACGTCAAGGATAAAGTCAGACAATATTTGGATTATTTACCCGCGTATTTCTCTGATATTACTATTGAACATCTTATTCACCACACCAGTGGGTTGCGGGATATGTTTTTACTTTATGGTCTGGCAGGTAAAAACTCAGATTTTGACTACTGCCATGCTGACCTAGTGAAAAAGCTGATCCAACGACAACAGGCACTTAACGTCCCGTCTGGGGAATATTATCTTTATAGCAACACGGGTTATTATTTACTGGGGGAAATCGTTAGCCTGGTTTCAGGCCAGTCGTTGAAAAAATATGTAGAAGAAAATGTTTTCGTCCCGTTAAAGATGAAAAATACCTTTATCTGCGATGATGTAACCGAGATTATCTCTGACAGGGCGATGGGGTACGCTTATAATAAGGATTCACAACGGTGGATAAGAAGCGATATCAACAATTCTGTGGTGGGTAGTGCAGGGGTTCACTCCACCGTGAATGATTTGTGTCGTTGGATGAGAGCATTTTATTCACCATCGATTGTTCAGGATCTGTTGCCTCAATTATTCCGTACACCAGATTTAACCAATGGTAATCGTAACAATTATGCTTATGGTTTGATTATCAATCGACGTTCAGGGCAAACGATAATACAACACGGTGGTACTTATGCTGGCTTCAGAGCAATTATTTGTATTTTACCGGATGCGAAATTAGGTATCGTGATTACCACTGCAACAGGTGTTGATGTTGCTAAATGGGTGGATCGGTATATTAATATATTGCTTAACTCCGATGTTGAATCAGAGAAGTCGCATTATCTAACCAGTGATATTGATATCACCGGTATTTTCCGCGGGATAGCGTCTTATCCTTATATTATTACCAAAGAAGATGTTTATTTCTTAGGTAATGTATTTGATAAAGGTAATCCGATTACTTTTAACTCTGACGGTACATTCCAAGAACAAGGAGGTAAAACTCGATTCATGCCTATCATTGAAAATGACAATGTTATCGCACTGAAACAGATTGATGAAAATGGTAATATTTTTTATTTTAAAAAAATGAACGATGAAGGTAGTATCGATATTAAGCTATTGTCAGGGCGATATTATAGTTACGAAACAGAGGCGATAATTAATGTTATACTGTCTGGTAAAGATATTTATATTGATGGGATTATCCATCCTATGAAAGAAGAGGTCTTACGGCATATTTATGGGAATAGTTATTTGTCAACAGGAACTAATCTTATTATTGATTTTAAGTTTTATCCTGATGAAAATAAATGTCGCCTCTATGTCAGTAATTCGCGTTGCTTGAATTTGGAATTCATTGCAGTTTGATGGACACGTTAGTAAATACAGATTTAGAACAGCATTTAGCTAGCAAGATAGGATTGATGCTATTGTGAGAACTTGGAGATATTTTCTATTAGTGCACTTCATTCTAGGCAGAACGGTTATATTTATGTTCTGCCTGTTTTTGTAAACATTAGATCCAAAATGATTTCTGAAAGAAAATAATGGTTATAAAATTTAGTTAATTTTAATTTTCATCCGCAGTTACTTTATATTGCCATTCACACATTAAATGATAGTCATTATTACTTGGATATTTCTTGTTTACGTCTTACAGTACTGCCCATATATGTACTGCTATCAAGTCGTATATATATACCCGTTATCTTTCAAGTTGCCTCTTTGTTGGCGGCACTCGCTCACCCCGGTCACATAGTTATCTATGCTCCCGGGGATTCACTCCCTTACCGTCGCGATGCATCTTGAAATCCATAGAGTATATGTTCTGTTTTGTAACCTTAAATAGGAAATTCATGATGGAATCGATGATATCTAAAGATAATATTCAATTGTATATCAATAAAATAGATGAGTTGGTTAATATTGAAAATGAAAAAAAAGGTGGAGCTCTCGCCGTCGCTATTATCCACGATGATAAGATAATTTATCAGCGTCATATCGGGCAAGCTAGCATTGAGCATGATGTTGCTATACAGCCTAATACTAAATTCTATTTAGCGAGTTCTTCAAAACAATTCACGGCTTTTTGCATAGCTTTGCTGGAGAAAGAAGGAAAGCTCAATGTCAAGGATAAAATCAGACAATATTTGGATTATTTACCCGAACATTTCTCTGATATTACCATTGAGCATCTTATTCACCACACCAGTGGATTACGGGATGTATTTTTACTTTATAGTTTGGTAGGTAAAAACTCAAGTTTTGACTACTGCAATGCTGATTTGATGGAAAAACTGGTCCAACGACAACAGACATTTAACACTCCCACAGGGGAATATTATATTTATAGCAATACGGGCTATTATTTGTTGGGGGAAATTATCCATGTGGTTTCAGGTAAGTCGTTAAAAGAATATGCAGAAGAAAATATTTTCGTTCCATTAAAGATGAAAGATACCATTATTTGTGATGATATAACCGAGATTATCTCTAATCGGGCGATGGGTTACACTTATAATGAGAATTCGCAACAGTGGATAAGAAGCGATATCAACAATTCTGTGATGGGCAGTGCAGCGGTTCACTCCACCGTGAATGATTTATGTCGTTGGGCTAGAGCGTTTTATTCGCCATCTATTGTTCAGGATCTACTGCCTCAATTATCCCGTACACCAGATTTAACCAATGGCAATCGTAACAATTATGCTTACGGTTTGATTGTCGAACAACGTGAAGGGCAAAGGATAATACAACACAATGGTACCTTTGCTGGCTTCCGAGCTAATGTTTGTATTTTGCCGGATGCTAAATTAGGTATGGCGATGACTTCTGCAAGCGATGCTGATGTTGATCAATGGACGGATAACTATATGGATATCTTGTTTAACACCCATATTGAACCGGAAAAACCATATTGCCTAACCAGTGATATTGATATCACCGGTATTTTCCGCGGGATAGAGCCTTATCCTTATATTATTACCAAAGAAGATGTTTATTTTTTAGGTAATTTATTCGAAAAAGGTAACCAGATTATTTTTAACTCTGACTGTACATTCCAGGAGCAAGGAAGTAAAAGTAAGTTCAGACCCGTCATTGAAAATGACAGTGTTATTGCACTGGAGTATATTGATGAAAATGATAATGTTTTTTATTTTAAAAAGATGAACAATGAAGATAGTGTCGATATTCAGTTATTATCAGGGCGATATTATAGTCACGAAACAGAGGCGATAATTAATATTATATCATCTGGTGATGATATTTATATTGATGGGATTATCCATCCTGTAAAAAAAGAGGCTCTGCGACATATTTACGGCAACAGTTATTTCTCACCCAGTACTGAGTCTGTTATTGATTTTGCATTTGATCCTGATACTAATAAATATCGTCTTTATATTGGTAATTCACGTTGCTTGAATGTGGAATTTGTTGCGGTTTAATTGGCTAGTTAATAAATATAAATTTAGAATAGAGTTTCACTAGCAGTAATACCATTAATGCTATTGAGGGCTTAAAGATATTTTCTATTAGATGCACTTTGTTCCAGACAGAACTATTATATTTATGTTCTGTCTGTTTTTTTAAATATCAGCTTCGGTAGTTACTTTATATTGTCCTCCATATATTAAATGATAATCATTATCGCTTGGATGTTTTCTGTTTACATCTTACAGTACTGCCTACATATGTATTGCTATTAGATTGAATATATATGTTCTGTTTTATACCCTTAAATTAAATAAGGAAATTAATGATGGAGTTCACTATATCTACAGATAAGATTAAATTGTTTCTCAAGAAAATAGACGAATTAGTTAATGTTGAAAATAAAAAAAGAGGTGGAGCTATTGCCATTGCTGTGACCCAAGGCAATAAAACCATTTATCAGCGTCATATCGGGCAAGCTAGCATTGAACACGCTGTAGCGGTAAAACCTAATACTAAATTTTATTTAGCAAGTGTTTCAAAACAATTCCCGGCTTTTTGCATAGCCTTATTAGAAAAAGAAGGAAAGCTTAGCGTCAAGGATAGCGTCGGGAAATATTTGGATTACTTCCCCGCAGAGTTCTCTAACATTACCATTGAGCATCTTATTCACCATTCCAGTGGGTTACGGGATAAATTTTTACTTTATCAACTGGCAGGTAAAAATTCAGATTTTGATCACCGCCATATTGATTTGGTGAGAAAACTGGCCCAACGGCAACAGGCACTTAATTTCACGCCTGGGGAACATTATCTCTATAGCAACACGGGCTATAGTTTACTGGCGGAAATAGTCAGAGTAATTTCAGGTAAATCGTTGAGGAAATATGCGGAAGAAAATATTTTCGTCCCATTAAAGATGAAAGAGACCTTTTTCTATGATGACATAACCGAGATTATTTCTGATCGGGCGATGGGTTATGCTTATAACGAGAAATTACACCAGTGGGTAAGAGATGATATCAATAATTCTACTGTGGGTGATGGTGGGGCTTACTCTACCGTGAATGATTTGTGTCGTTGGATCAGAGCATTTTATTCACCATCGATTGTTCAGGATTTGCTGCCTCAATTATCTCGTACACCAAATTTAACTAATGGTAATCGCAATAATTATGCTTACGGTTTTATTATCAGTCAACGTGAAGGGCAAAAGATAATACAACATGGTGGTGCTTATGCTGGCTTTAGGTCTTACGTTTATATTTTACCGGATGCTAAATTAGGTATCGCAATTACCGCTGCAACAGGTGTTAATGTTTCTGCATGGGTGGAACAGAATATTGATATATTGTTTAGCACCCATATTGAACTGGAAAAACCGCATTGCTTAACCAGTGATATTGATATCACCGGTATTTTCCGAGGGGAAGAACCTTATCCTTATATTATTACCAAGGAGGATTGCTATTTATTAGGTAATGTATTCGAAAAAGGCAATCCGATTACTTTTAACTCTGACGGTACGTTCCAAGAGGAAGGGGGTAAAATCCGATTCAGACCCATCGTTAAAAATGGCAGTGTTATCGCATTGGAACAGATTAATGAAAATGGCAATGTTTTTTATCTTGAAAAGAGGATTGATAAAGGTGGTATCGATATTCATAAATTATCAGGGCGTTATTATAACTGTGAAACAGAAGCAACGATGATTGTTTCCGCTTCTAGCAGTGGGATTTATATCGATGGGGTTGTTTATATTGGTAAAAAGGAAGTCTTACGTCGGATTTACGGGAATAGCTATTTCTCTCCCAGTACTGAACTGATTATTGATTTTAAATTAGATCCTAATACCAATAAACCTCATTTGTATATCAGTAACTCACGTTGTTGGAAGGTAGAATTCGTTGCAGTTTAATTTATAAAGTGATAAATCAGAATGAATAATGGCATTGTTATAGCCGGATAGAATTAATGCTATTAAGGGCTTAAAGATATTTCCTATTAGATACACTTTGTGCCAGGCAGAACTATTATATTTATGTTCTGTCTGTTTTTTTCAAACATCAGCTTCCGTAGTTACTTTATATTGCTCTTCATATATTAATTGATGATCATTATCACTTGGATATTTCCTGTTTACGTCTTACAGTACTGCTCACGTATGTATTGCTATTAGGCTGAATATATATGTCCTGTCTTATAACCTTAAATAAGGAAATTCATGATGGAATCAACGATATCTGCAAATAACATTAACTCTTTTATCAAGAAAATAGACGAACTGGTTAATATTGAAAATAAAAAAAAGGGGGGCGCACTTGCTGTTGCTGTTACTCACGGTAATAAAACAATTTATCAGCGCCAGATCGGAAAGGCTAACATTGAACATACTATTGCTGTAAAGCCTAATACTAAATTCTATTTGGCGAGTGTTTCAAAACAATTCACCGCTTTTTGCATAGCCTTGTTGGAGAAAGAAGGAAAACTTTGTATCAAGGATAAAGTTAGACAATATTTGGATTATTTCCCGGCACATTTCTCTGATATTACCATTGAACATCTTATTCATCACACCAGTGGATTACGGGATCAATTTGGACTTTATAATCTGGCAGGTAAAAACTCGGACTTTGACCACCGTCATGTTGATTTAGTGAGAAAATTGTCTCAACGGCAACAAATGCTTAATTTTACACCTGGAGAATATTATCTCTATAACAACACGGGCTATAATTTACTAGCGGAAATAGTCAGAGTGGTTTCAGGTAAATCGCTGAGAGAATATGCAGAAGAAAATGTTTTCGCCCCATTAAAGATGAAAGATACCTTTTTCTATGATGACATAACCGAGATTATCTCTGATCGGGCAATGGGTTACATTTATAACGAGGCATTGCACCAGTGGAGAAGAAATGATCTCAACGATGCGGTGGTTGGTGGTTCAGGGCTTTATTCTACAGTAAGTGATTTGTGTCGTTGGATTAGAGCGTTTTATTCGCCGTCGATTGTTCAGGAGCTATTGCCTCAGTTATCCCGTATGCCAGATTTAACCAATGGCGATCGTAACAATTATGCCTACGGTTTGATTATTAGCCAACGTGAAGGTCAAAAGATAATGCGACACGGTGGTTTTTATGGTGGCTTTAGATCGGACGTGTGCATTTTGCCTGATGCCAAATTAGGTATTGCTATTACCTCCGCAACAAGTACGGATGTTGATAAATTTATCAAGCAGGGTCTTGATGCATTGTTTAATACCGGTATTACTGAGCCAGGCAAACAGCCTTGCCGAATCAGTGATATTGATATTACCGGTATTTTCAAAGGAGTAGATCCTTTTCCTTATATTATTACTAAAGAAGAGTGTTATTTATTAGGCAATTTATTCGAAAAAGGCAATCCGATTATTTTTAACTCTGATGGAACCTTTCAAGAGGAAAATGGGCAAATCCTGTTCAGACCTATCATTGAAAATGACAGCGTTATCGCATTGGAACAGATTAATGAAAGTGGCAATGTTTCTTATTTGAAAAAGATGATTGATAAAGGTGATATCGATATTCAGCGATTCTTAGGTCGCTATTATAATCACGAAACAGAATCGATTATCAATATTGAAGCATCCAGTGATGATCTTTATATTGATGCGATTATCTTGCCTGGAAAAAAACAGCTCTTAAGATGGATTTACGAGAATAGTTATTTCTTGCCTGGTACTGAAATTATTATTGATTTTGAATTGGATCATGATACGAATGAGCCTTATCTCTATCTCAACGATGGACGTTGTTGGAAGATAGAATTCGTCCCGGTTTAATTTAATTAATAGGGTTGTGAACACGAATTGAGAACAGTGTTTCTCTGGTAGGATGGGTTGAATTATATTGGATTATCATTATTTTAGGCAGAATTTTCATATTCGTGTTCTGCCTTATTACACCGTAATATCAGATTGTATACCCTATGTATTCTGTTTATATAATCTTAAATAAGGAAATTAATGATGGAATTGACGATATCTAGAGATAACATTAAGTCTCTTGTTAATAAAATAGACAATTTAATTGATATTGAAAATAAGAAAAATGGCGGTGCCCTCGCGGTTGCGGTTACCCACGGAAATGAAACCATTTATAAACGCTATATCGGGCAAGCCAGCATTGAACATGCAGTTGCCATAACCCCTAATACGAAATTCTATTTGGCGAGCGTTTCAAAACAATTCACGGCTTTTTGCATTGCTTTGTTGGAGAAAGAAGGAAAGCTTTGCGTTAAGGATAAAGTTGGACAATATGTGGATTATTTCCCCGCAGAATTCTCTGATATTACCATTGAGCATCTTATTCACCATACCAGTGGATTACGTGATCAATTTTTACTTTATAGCCTGGCAGGTAAAAATTCAGCCTTTGACCACCGTCATATTGATTTGGTGCGAAAACTGACGCAACGGCAACAAGCGCTTAATTTTACGCCTGGAGAATATTATCTCTATAGCAACACGGGTTATAATTTAATGGCGGAAATAGTCAGAGTAGTTTCAGGCCAGTCGCTGAGAGAATATGCAGAAGAAAATATTTTCGTCCCATTAAAGATGAAAGATACCTTTTTCTATGATGATGTTACCGAGATTATTTTTGACCGAGCAATGGGGTACTCCTATAACGAGGACTCGAACCGATGGATAAGAGAAGATCTCAATGATGCGGCGGTAGGAGGTTCGGGGCTATATTCTACAGTGAATGATTTGTGTCGCTGGATGAGAGCGTTTTATTCGCCATCGATTGTTCAGGATCTATTGCCTCAATTATCTCGTACGCCAGATTTAACTAATGGCAATCGTAACGATTATGCTTACGGTTTTGCGATCAGCCAACGTGAAGGGCAAAAGATAATACGACATGATGGTGGTTATGGTGGCTTCAGATCAGTAGTTTGTATTTTGCCTGATGCTGAATTAGGTATTGCTGTTACTTCTGCAATGAATACTAATGTCTCTAAGCTTGTTCGACAATGTGTTGACGTATTGTTTAATCCCAATGGTACTAAACTAGAAAAACAGCCTTGTCGGACTGGTGATATTGATATTACGGGTATATTCAAAGGAATACAACCTTATCCTTATATTATTACCAAAGAAGATTGCTATTTATTAGGTAATTTATTCGAGAAAGGCAACCCGATCATCTTTAATTCTGATGGAACATTCCAAGAGGTGGATGGGAAAATTAGGTTCAGACCTATCATTGAAAATGACAGTATTATTGCATTGGAGCAGATTAATGAAAATGGCAATGTTTTTTATCTAGATAAGATGATTGATGATGGTGGTACCGATATTCAGCTACTATTAGGATATTATTATAACCACGAAACAGAATCTGTGCTCACTGTTGCAGCTTCTGAAGATGAGCTTTATATCGATGCCATTATTTCTTCTGAAAGAAAAGAGGTCTTACATCGGGTTTATGGGAACAGTTATTTTTCTCCTAGCACAGAGATTATTATTGATTTTGAATTAAACTCTGACACGAATGAACCTTATCTTTATCTCAGTAATGGTCGTTGCTGGAATATAGAATTCGTCCCAGTTTAATTGATAGTGTTGTGAACACGAGTTGAGAATAGTGTTTTTCTGGTAGAATTGATTGAATTATATTAGGCAGAATTTCCATATTATTATTCTGCCTTATCACACTGTATATATGTTATTTTTATATAACCTTAAATAAGGAAATTAATGATGGAATTGACGATATTTAGAGATAATATTAAGTCTCTTGTTAAGAAAATAGACAATTTAATTGATATTGAAAATAAGAAAAATGGCGGTGCCCTCGCGGTTGCTGTTACCCACGGAAATGAAACCATTTATAAGCGCCATATCGGGCAGGCTAGTATTGAACATGCTGCTGTCATAACCCCAAATACGAAATTCTATATGGCGAGTGTTTCAAAACAATTCACCGCTTTTTGTATTGCTTTGTTGGAAAAAGAAGGAAAGATCAACGTCAAGGATAAAGTTGGAAAATATGTGGATTATTTCCCGGCACATTTCTCTGATATTACCATTGAGCATCTTATTCATCATACCAGTGGGTTACGGGATAAATATGCCCCTTATGGCTTGGCGGGTAAAAACTCAGATTTTGACCACCGCAGTATAGATTTATTAAGAAAATTGATTCAACGGCAACAAAAGCTTAATTTCATGCCTGGGGAATATTTTCGCTATACCAATATGGGTTATAATTTGTTGGCAGAAATCATCAAAGTGGTTTCGGGTAAATCGTTAAGAGAATATGCGAAAGAAAATATCTTTATTCCATTAAAGATGAATAATACCTCTTTCTATGATGATGTTACTGAGGTTATCTCTGACCGGGCGATAGGTTATGTCTATAACGCAGATTCAAATCAATGGATAAGATCGGATCACAACGATTCAACTATAGGTAGTGCGGGGCTTCGTTCTACAGTGAGTGATTTATGCCGCTGGATGAAAGCATTTTATTCACCATCGATTGTTCGGGATATGTTGCCTCATTTATCTCGTATGCCAAATTTAGCCAATGGCAATCGGAACAATTATGCTTACGGTTTGATGATCAGCCAACGTGAAGGGCAAAAGATAATACGGCACGATGGTGCCTATGGTGGTTTTAAAGCTGAGGTTTGTATTTTACCTGATGCTAAATTAGGTATTGTGATTACTGCTGCAACAGGTATTAATAGTGTTGAGTTTACTAATCAATGCCTTAATGTATTATTTAACACTGATGTGACTGAGCCAGAGCATTGCCGAACCAGTAATATTGATATTACCGGTATGTTCAAGGGGGCTGATCCCTATCCTTATATTATTACCAAGGAAGATTGCTATTTATTAGGTAATTTATTCGAGAAAGGTAATCCGATTATCTTTAACGCTGATGGAACATTCCAAGAGAAGGGTGGAGACATTCGGTTCAGGCCGATCATTGAAAATAACCGTGTTATCGCACTGGAACAGATTGATGAAAATGATAATGTTTTTTATTTGAAAAAGATGACTGGCAAAGGTGATATTAATATTCAGCGATTATCAGGTCGTTATTATAATCACGAGACAGAATCAATTGTCAATATTGAAGCATCCGGTCATGATCTTTATATTGATGCGGTTATCTTGCCTGGAAAAAAAGAGGTCTTGAAGTGGGCTTACGAGAATAGTTATTTATTACCCAGTATTCAGTTTATTATTGATTTTGAATTGGACCCTGATACGAAGGAGCCTCGTCTCTATTTCAATGATGCACGTTGTTGGAAGATAGAATTCGTCCCGGTTTAATTGATAGGGTTGTAAATATGAATTAAGAGCTATGTTTTTCTGGAAGGATGAGAAAATTAGATTGAGATCATAAAGATATTTTCTATCTAATCTATTTATTTTCAGGCAGAACTATTATGACGATGTTCTGCCTGTTCGGCATGATTACGATATTTTAATTGCTTCATAGATTGTTTTTGGTTTATATTCTCATCGTCCTTGATAGGTTAAGGATAAATCTTCCCTCTAATTAGATATATAATTTAGTCTTTATTATAATAGAAGGGAGGTAAATTTATGAAAAAGGGTAAATTATGTGATGTTAATTCATATTTCCTAACCTAGTGTTAGAGGAATAGTTTAAATCAGAATGTACAGGGTATAGTAAATAAAAAATCTATATTTAGCTACGAAATTATATTTGTTTGAATGTTATTGTCCATTTTTTATAAATGTAATTAACGGCTATTTAAAATAGAGTAAAATGATAATAGGCAGAAATATTTAACATGGTTAATATAAATAAAACATATCTATCTGAGGATGATCAGATATCTTGTGATTTTGATTCTGAGGTCGTTATTGGGTTAGTTGGTGCTGTAGGAACGGATCTGGAAATAATTAAAGACTCTATAACACAGAAACTTAATGCGTTCAGGTATGATGTACAGGAGGTAAGAATATCTTCTGAAATTATTTCAGTATTAAGAGATATTCCCTCAACAAAGGATAATTATGAAAGGATAAGTTGTTTAATGTCGGAGGGTAATTACTTAAGAGAGGCTAGTCAGGATAATTCTATATTGGCGTTAGCCGCAGCAGCAAAAATAAATAAAGGAAGAGATAAAAGATCTTGTTTTTCAACGCCATCTTATAGAAAAGCATATATTATAAATTCTCTTAAACACCCGGATGAGGTCAATGCGTTAAGGGATATTTATGCAAATGGTTTTTTCCTGATAGGTGTATATACTGGCGAATCGCAAAGATTAAAAAATCTTATTGTTGATAAATGTATTGATGAGGTAAAGGCTAAAAAGTTGATCGATCGTGATTCCAATGAGGGGAATAAGTGGGGACAGCATACCAGAGATACCTATGAGTTATCAGATTTCTTTATACATTATGATGGAAATAAAAATAGGACCGACAATAATATATGGAGAATATTAGATCTTATTTTTGGTAATCCATATGTCACACCAACCTTTGATGAATACGCAATGTTTATGGCTTTTTCTGCTTCTTTACGGTCAGGGGATCTTTCCCGTCAGGTTGGTGCTGTATTAACGAAAGAGAAGAATATAATCTCAACTGGAGCTAATGATGTACCACGATTCGGCGGAGGATTATATTGGCCTGATTATGTAGGGGATGCAATTGAAGATGCTGAAAATGGTAGAGATTATAAGGTAGGTGAGGATTCAAACGCGAAACAGAAAAGATTAATTATTGAGGATGTACTTAAAGATATTGTAGATGAACAAAAGGAAGTATTTAAGGAATATCTCCTAAAAAGTAAAATAAAAGATATTACCGAATATGGAAGAGTTGTGCATGCTGAAATGGAGGCAATCTTGGCATGTGCAAGAAGTAATATTAGTACTCATAATGGGATATTGTATTGTACTACATTCCCTTGCCATAATTGTGCAAAACATATCGTTGCCAGTGGTATAAAACGAGTTGTCTATATTGAACCTTATCCTAAAAGCAAAGCTTTTGATTTTCATCCTGATTCTATTTCAATACCTGAAGAAGATATTTCTGATAGTAAAGTGATTTTTGAGCCATTCGTGGGAATTGGGCCTCGCTGTTTCTTTAACTTGTTCTCAACAAATCTAGGGATAGGATATAAAGTAAGAAGAAAAGATAAAAATGGTAAAGCTGTTAAATGGTATAGAAAAGATGGCAGACTTAGGATGCAGATGCTACCATTATCTTATGTAGAAAAAGAGTCACAATCAGTAATTAACGTAGATAACTTAATAAAGGAGTTAAAAAAATGACTGAGAAAGAAGAGTTTTTGGCTTATATAGCGGAGATGAGAAAAATAGTTGAGCAATGGCCAGATTGGAAAAAAGTTGGATTGAGAACTCCTCGTAACCCGTATATATCCGGTAGAGATAATATTGCGTTAAAACCTGGAGATCATGAGGCTGTCACTAAAAATAAATTGGTATAACTTATTTTTACTTATTGAAAAGCAGAGTACTTGATGAGGTCTTTTTATTTTCTGTTGTTAGAAAACTAATTAAAATAATAGAGTAAGATTTTATTTCAACACCTTGATAGCCACATCGATGTGGGAAAACATAAAAAGTAACCCTTTTTAGGGTTACTAGTAAATATAGTGAATAACGTAAACTCATTATTTATTTTCAAAAAACGCTCGCCTTAAACCTAATTCCAGACCGCGAATTTCTGCCAGACCTTTTAATCGGCCGATACAGGAATAGCCGGGATTAGTCTGTTTTTTCAGGTCATCAATTATTTGATGGCCGTGATCAGGGCGCATAGGTATCAAACGGTTATCTCCAGCCTTCTTACGGCGATATTCTTCACGCAGGATTTCCATAACGACATTATACATATCCACATCACCTGCCAGATGAGCGGCTTCATGGAAAGTTTTGCTGTTTTCTTCCCGTTGGGTGGAGCGCAAGTGAGTGAAATAGATTCGGTTGCCATAGCGTTTAATCATCTCAACCAAATCATTATCACCGCGAACGCCATAGGAGCCGGTACACATCGTAATTCCATTAGCCGGGCTTGGTTCAATGGTGGTCAGCCATTCAATATCTTCAATGGTGGAAATAATACGTGGTAAGCCCAGAATAGGACGTGGCGGATCATCCGGGTGAATTGCCAGACGTAAACCGTATTCTTCACATACGGGAATAATCTGATGCAGGAAATAAGCCAAATGTTCACGCAGTTTATCGCGGGTAATATCTTTGTAGCGATCTAATTGCGCCTGAAATTCTGCTAACGTATAGCCCTCTTCGGCCCCCGGCAGACCGGTAATAATATTAGTGGTGAGTTTCCTAATATCAGCCGCAGACATGTTGTCGTAATAGACTTTTGCCTGAGCTTGTTCTCCGACGGTGTAATCAGCCTCTGCATTTGGTCGTTTGAGTATATAGATTTCAAATGCGGCAAAGGCAATTTGATCAAAACGTAGGGCTTTAGAACCATCAGGGAGTGCGTATTCAAGATCGGTGCGTGTCCAGTCTAGCACAGGCATAAAGTTATAGCAGACGGTATCGATGCCACATTCCGCCAAATTTTTCAGTGAAGTTTTGTAGTTATTAATCCATTGCTGATAGTGACCGGTCTGGGTTTTAATCTCTTCATGGACAGGTACACTTTCAACCACTGACCAGATAAGCCCTTTATTTTCGATGAGGGTTTTACGGGCCAAGATTTCGTCTTTGTTCCAAATATGTCCGTTAGGAATATGGTGTAATGCGGTAACGATGCCGGTTGCGCCAGCCTGACGGATATCATCTAAAGAAACAGGATCATTTGGGCCGAACCAACGCCAAGTTTGTTCCATTGTTATTTACCTTATATACAAACGCCAGAATAAAAACTTATTTACAGGGATACGAGTTAAAGAGATAGCCGTCGAAATAGGGATCGTCAACATCAGACAATTCCAGTAAACGTAATTTCACATTCTCCAAATGTTGCCACATTGCTTGTTTGGCTGCCGCCGGATCTTTCTTGATCATAGCAGATAAAATGATCTGATGGTCATGCAGCCATTCTTTACGATAATCTTTATCGGTAATTCGAGTATGCAATTTCTGCCACATAGGATTATTTTCCCGCCATGCCCAAGATTGTTTAAGCAGTTCAACTAACATGCTGTTATGGGTTGCTTCCGCAATCGCCAGATGGAACTCTCTGTCGCCGGATTCATCTTCACCGGAGGCTAAATCTTCGGATTCCTTTTGCAATGCTCGACGCATATTAGCAATGTTATTTGGTGTCACTTGCAGGGCGGCAAATTCGGCAATATTACTTTCCAGTAATTGGCGAGCTTGTAATAGCTCAAAAGGTCCCGCTGCGTTAACTGAACATGAAGAGGAAGTTGACAGGTGAGGGCGGTTAATAATATAGATCCCGGAACCTTTGCGGACTTCAATAAGGCTTTCTAGTTCGAGCATAATTAATGCTTCACGCACAACGGTTCTGGAAACTCTTAATAATTCAGCAAGCTCTCGTTCTGGAGGTAAGCGATCCCCAATACAATATTTCTGGTTGGCAATCATCTCTCTTAATGAGATGCCGACTTCTTGATAAGGACGTTTTGGCTCAAATAAGTGCTTCATGGTGTCACTATTGTTGTCATGATTATTGATGATATTGTATGGATAATAGTCAAAAATAGAAATTGGTCAACCAAAAATGCCACTTAAAGATGAAGGCCAAATGGCCTTCACCGATGATTATCTGACTGCGCGGATACGTTCTACCATACGGTAAAGCATTGGATCGCTTTTCTTAATATCGTCGTACATAGGTTTGACCGCTTCTTCAAACGATTTTTGATCCACATCGACGAATTGGACTCCAATTTTCTCTGCATTTTGGCGCTCTTTCTCCTCTGATTTTTCCCATAGTTTGGTCATATATTCCGAAGAGTGGGTTGCTGCATTGATGAGGATTTTTTGTTGTTCTGATGACAGCTTATTTAGCGATTTAGTAGAAATAACAAGAACGTCTGGCACCATAGTATGTTTATCCAGTGAGAAGTATCTGGCAACTTCACTGTGACGGCTCAGGCTAAAAGAGGGAATATTATTTTCTGCGGCATCGACGACACCCTGTTGTAGAGCAGTATACAGTTCGCCGTAAGCCAGCGGAGTTGGGTTACCACCTAAATTTTTCACCATTGAAATGGCGGTTGGGCTAGGTTGAACCCGAATTTTCATGCCTTTTAAATCATCAGGCGTGCGAATCGGTTTTTTGGCGTAGAAGCTACGCGCTCCGGCTTCATAGTAGGTTATGCCAATAAAGCCGCGGTTTTTGCTGGATGCCAGAATCTCTTTGCCAATCTCGCCGTTTTTAATTTTTTCGTAGTGGGCTTTATCTCGGAATAGATAAGGTAAGTTAAAAGCAGAATAAGCGGGCGAAAAAGCTTCCAGCTCTGCGGCATTGGATTTGACTAAATCCAGGGCACCATTTTGCATCAGTTCCATCGATTCCCGTTGGTTACCCAATTGTGCGTCTGGATAGATCCGAATACGAACATCACCATTCGTTTTTTGGCGAACTTCATCAGCAAACTGAGTCATTGCCTTGTGTACTGCATGATCGCGGTTATGGTTATGGCTGAGTTTTAATGTTGTTACTGCCATAACTTGTGACGCGCCTAAGGCAAATATCGCTCCGATTACAGTAGATAAAATACGCTTAGAATTGCTCATTGTTCGTTCTCCAATTGTTGTAAATAGGTTACGGGCACAACTGAACTGACGGTCAAACCATAAGCATCACTTTGGATTTCGTCAAAAAGTAAAAGCAATTTGGTTGACCAATATCACAAAATAATCGGCATAATTGGTGAACCAGTCAGATTGTGATCCCGCTCACTGGATGTTTTTTTGACCTGGATCTTATAATCCAAGCAACGTAAAGCTTCCTTTACTGATTTTGGTCAGACAGTTTGCCTATTTGGTCAATCAAATAGGGCATACGTTGAGGCCAATAAGGACAAAGCCCCGTGAAAAACCTTGTGTGTTGCCTCAATAAAGGTTTGGCATTTTTTACCGTCAGCCTTTCCGTTTTTTTGGTGTTTTGTGTCACATGGCAGGTGGTTTCCCGCTATGTGTTTGGTACGCCAAGTACGGTGACCGATGAACTCGCTCGTTATCTGTTTATGTGGGTTGCCATGATTGGCGCGGCATATACCACAGGTCAACATCGCCATTTAGCTATCGACCTGTTAACGATGAAACTTAAGGGAGTAGGCAAAAATAGTGTGGGTTTAGTGATCCAGGCCGCGATCGCCCTATTTGCTTCGATCGTGCTGGTGTATGGCGGATCGATGCTGGTGATCTCAACCCTTGAAACCGGGCAGATCACTCCTGCGCTAGGATTACCGATGGGATATGTCTATTTATGTCTGCCAATTAGCGGTGTTCTGATGGTTTGCTATGTGCTGGTAGACATTGTTGCGCTTATTCAGAATTTTTCAGGTAAAGACGCGGTTATTTCTGAAAATCAATAAAGTCACCAGGCAGAAGAGGATGGGCTTATGGATTGGCAAGTGGTTTTAGCGTTGTTCGGTAGTTTTGCCGTGTTGTTGGTACTGGGTATACCGGTATCCTTTGCGATTGGCTTGTCATCATTACTGGCAATTATGATGACTTTGCCACTGGAGGCGGCGATTACCGTGGTTGCGCAACGTATGGCAGTAGGTGTTGATAATTTCTCTTTACTGGCTATTCCATTCTTTATTCTGGCGGGAAATATTATGAATCAGGGAGGAATCGCTGCCCGCCTGATTAATCTGGCAAAAGTTATGGGCGGCCGTTTGCCCGGCTCTCTGGTGCACGTCAATATTATGGCGAATATGTTTTTCGGCGCGATTTCAGGTTCAGCGGTGGCATCGGCTGCGGCGGTCGGCGGAACGATGGCACCAATGCAGAAAAAAGAGGGTTACGAGCCGGAATACTCCGCCGCGGTAAACATTGCTTCCTGCCCTGCCGGTTTGTTGATCCCGCCAAGTAACACTTTGATTGTTTACTCACTGGTTTCTGGTGGTACATCAATTGCCGCACTGTTTTTGGCGGGTTATATTCCCGGCATTTTGATGGGCGTATCCTTGATGGTTGTGGCGGCAATTATTGCCAAACGCCGAGGTTATCCGGTATCTCCGAAGCCGACATGGAACGAGTTTTTTACCACATTGGTTCGCGCATTACCTTCTCTGATGCTGGTTGTGGTCATTATGGGGGGGATTATTGCCGGTATTTTTACCGCCACAGAAGCCTCGGCGATTGCTGTGCTATACAGCTTTGTATTGGCAGTATTGATTTATCGTGAAGTCAGTATCGCCAAGCTACCAAAAATCATTCTCGATTCTGCGGTAACCACTTCCATTGTTTTGTTGCTGGTTGGTGCATCAATGGGAATGTCTTGGGCAATGGCGAATGCGGATCTGCCCTATTTGATCGCTGATGCGCTAATGGCGGTTTCTGAAAACCCACTGGTTATTCTGCTGGTCATTAATATCATTCTGTTGCTGGTCGGAACTTTTATGGATATGACACCGGCGATTCTGATTTTTACGCCGATTTTCCTGCCAGTAGCGCAGAATATGGGCGTTGATCCGGTACATTTCGGTATCATTATGACCTTCAACCTGGCTATTGGTATTTGTACACCGCCGGTAGGGAGTGCGCTGTTTGTGGGTTGTTCTATCGGTGAGGTTAGCATTAATAAGGTATTGAAACCTTTAGTGCCCATGTATTGCGCTTTGGTTATCGCGTTGATGTTGGTGACCTTTATACCGCAACTGAGCTTGTGGTTGCCTCAAATGTTACTGAATTACTAAGCATTTAAGTAATCTGCGCCATTAGAAAGGAACTATTTTATGCTCCGTAATATAGCCAACAGCAAAATTAATCCCGCTATTTCTCTGCCTTTTTATGATCGTCAGAAGTTGGTTGCCCGTATTGTCCATCTGGGATGTGGTGCTTTTCACCGGGCACATCAGGCGGTTTTTACTCATCATATGTTGGAAAAAACGGGCAGTGATTGGGGAATTTGTGAAGTCAGTTTATTCTCCGGTCATCGGTTGATTCAGCAACTTAAAGGGCAGGAGTGCTTGTGTACCATTGCGGAGACAGGGGCAGAAAAAACCGAGTTAAAAATTATCGGCTCTATGATTGATGCCTTGCACCCTGAGTTTGTGGGTCAGCAAGGTATTCTGGAAACGATAGCGCAGCCGCAAGTGGCGATTATTTCTCTGACGATTACCGAAAAAGGGTATTGCATCGATGCAGCCAGCGGCAAGCTGGATGTGAATAATGCATTGATTCAACGGGATTTAGCTAACCCAACCGAACCAACATCTGCTATTGGTTACATTGTCGAGGCGCTCCGTCTGCGTTATGAACGTAATTTGCCGCCATTGACGGTGATGTCCTGCGATAATGTCAGAAAAAATGGCAAAGTTGCCCGTGAAGCGGTGGTGAGTTTTGCCCGTTTGCGTGATGAAAAGTTAGCCCAATGGATTGAACTGAATGTGACTTTTCCATGCACAATGGTTGACCGTATTGTTCCTGCGGCCACGCCAGAATCGTTGGAAGAGATAGCTGAACAGTTGGGGGTATATGATCCCTGTGCAGTCACCTGTGAGCCTTTCCGTCAGTGGGTGATTGAAGATAATTTTGCCAATGGCCGCCCAGACTGGGATATGGCAGGAGCCCAATTTGTTCAAGATGTGGTGCCTTTTGAAACCATGAAATTACGTATGCTAAACGGTAGCCACTCATTTCTAGCCTATCTGGGCTATTTGGCAGGATATGCGCATATTGCTGACGCAATGGCGAACTCCGATTATCGGCAAGCCGTCTTGGATTTGATGTTAAAAGAGCAGGTACCAACTCTGACAATGCCGACAGGCACCGATCTTTTTCAATATGCTCACCGGCTAATTGAGCGTTTCAGTAATCCTGGTCTTAAGCACCAGACTTGGCAGATAGCAATGGATGGCAGCCAGAAACTACCACAACGCATGTTTGATTCTGTCACTTATCATCTGGCAAACGGCAGCAATTATCACCGTTTGGCCTTGGGTATCGCCGGGTGGATGCGTTATGTCAGCGGAAAAGATGAACAAGGTAAATTAATTGATGTGCGCGATCCGCTAGTTGAACAATTTAAATCTATTTACCAGCAATATGGGTTATCTGTTGATGTAGTACCTGCGTTGTTGGCGATTTTTGGCAACCCATTATTAGCTGATTCACATTTTGTCCGGGCTGTCACCGAAGCTTATCAATTATTATTGGATTGCGGCGCTTGTCATGCGGTGGCTGCACTCGATTTAGCTGGCAGGAAAATGATATGAAAAATTTTATGGGTGACGATTTTCTGCTGAACAATGAAACTGCCCGTCAGCTATATCATGAACATGCCGCAAATATGCCGATTTATGATTATCACTGTCATCTTAATCCGCGTGAAATTGCTGAAAATCGCCAGTTTGATAACCTTGGTCAGATTTGGTTAGCAGGGGATCACTATAAATGGCGGGCTATGCGCTGTGCGGGTATTGATGAATCGCTGATCACAGGTAAGCAAGCCTGTGATTATGAAAAATATCAGGCATGGGCAAAAACAGTACCGTTGACGTTAGGCAATCCGCTTTATCACTGGACACATTTAGAATTACGTCGTCCATTTGGTATTACTGGGAAACTGTTCGGGTCGCAAACCGCTGATGAAATCTGGCATCAATGCAACGAAAAGCTGGCAACGCCGGCGTTTTCAGCTCGTAGCATTATGCAGCAAATGAATGTGCGTATGGTTGGAACCACGGATGATCCAGTGGATTCTCTGCAATATCACCGCCAAATTGCAACAGATAAGAGTTTCGATATTGAAGTATTACCAAGCTGGCGTCCTGATCGGGTATTTAAAATTGAGCTGGTGGGTTTCGTTGACTATATCAAACAGCTTGAGGCTGTAGCTGATGTATCGATCATTGCTTTTGCTGATGTGTTGAACGCGTTGGAGCGTCGCCTTGAGCATTTTGCCGCTCATGGCTGTCGGGCTGCTGATCACGGCATAGAAAATCTGCGCTATGCTCCTATTCCTAATGAAGCGGTATTAGATAGTATCCTGCAAAAACGGCTGGCAGGTGGCACTCTCTCTGAGCTTGAAATTGCGCAGTACACTACGGCGATTCTGGTATGGCTTGGCCGGCAATATGCCGCTCGTGGTTGGGTGATGCAAATGCATATCGGCGCTATTCGCAACAATAATAGCCGTATGTTCCGCTTACTCGGCGCGGATAGCGGTTTTGATTCCATTGGTGATAACAACATCGCTTGGCCGTTATCTCGCTTGTTGGACAGTATGGATGTAACGAATGAGTTGCCGAAAACGATTCTATACTGTCTGAATCCACGAGATAACGAAGTGATTGCTACGATGGCCGGTAACTTTCAAGGTGGCGGTATCGCCGGTAAAGTTCAGTTTGGTTCGGGCTGGTGGTTCAATGATCAGAAAGATGGCATGTTGCGTCAGCTTGAACAACTTTCCCAACTGGGGCTGCTGAGTCAATTTGTTGGTATGTTGACCGATTCTCGCAGCTTTCTTTCATACACCCGACATGAATATTTTCGTCGTATTCTGTGTAATTTGTTAGGGCAATGGGCAGAAAAGGGAGAAATTCCTAATGACAAAGCCATGTTAGGGCAGATGGTTGAAGATATTTGCTTTAATAACGCTCGCCGTTATTTTGCCTTGCCGGGAGAAAATCCATGAAGCAGATTGCACTCCTTGGTGAATGTATGATTGAACTTAATGGCCCCCCTTTCGCTGCCATGCATCAGGCTTTTGGTGGTGATGCCCTGAATAGTGCGGTTTATTTAGCACGCGCAAGCCGACAGAAGATTGCTGTTCATTTTGTGACTGCGTTGGGGATGGATTCCCTCAGTGAAGGAATGATTAAACGTTGGCAAGACGAGGGTATTCATACCCGTCTGGTTTTGCGTGATCCAGCTCATCAGCCGGGGTTGTATTTGATTCAACTTGATGAACAGGGAGAACGGACCTTTCTGTATTGGCGTAATGATTCCGCTGCCCGTTATATGGTGCGCCATCCTGATTTTTCTTTTGTCACTCAAGCGTTGCAACAAATGGATGCTGTTTACCTCAGTGGTATCAGCCTGGCTATCTTGCCTGTCGATGATCGAGAAAAATTACTAAACTTGCTGGCTGAACTGGCGGCACAAGGAAAAATCATCGTTTTCGACAGTAATTACCGCCCGGCATTGTGGGAAAGTGTGGCGGAAACCCAGAGCTGTTATCAGAAATTACTCGCCTTTACCTCACTGGCACTGGTGACCGATGACGATGAATGCAAGCTGTGGGGTGATAAATCGGTTACAGCAACCATGATTCGCCTTAAACAAGCAGGAGTTAAAGAAGCCGTGATTAAAGCAGGGGCTGCCGGTTGTTGTTATCAGCATTTGGTACAGGATACTCCGATTGAGCTGATCCCAACGACACCGGTTATTAACGTGGTCGATACTACGGCGGCGGGAGACGCCTTTAATGCCGGGTTTTTGGCAGGATTTCTGACAGATTACCCGATACAACAAGCGGCAATCATGGGGCATCGTCTGGCTGGTAGCGTTATTCAGCATAAAGGGGCGATTATTCCAATCAGTGCAACTCAAGCAGTGACTGACGGTTTCTTTTAACAGCAGAGGAAAAATCGATGAAACAGATGATTGAGCAGTTACGCCAGTTAAAAATTGTACCTGTGATTACGGTTGAGCGTACGGAAGACATTATTCCGCTAGGCAAGGTACTCGCTGATAATGGCTTGCCGGTAGCGGAAATTACTTTCCGTTCCTCGGTAGCGGCAGAAGCGATTCGTCTACTAAAAGAGACTCTGCCGGATATGCTGATTGGCGCAGGAACCGTCCTGAATCGTGAACAGGTGGTTGCTGCAAAACAGGCTGGTGCCGATTTTATGGTTTCACCGGGTTTTAATCCAAATACGGTCAAAGCCTGTCAACAATTGAATATTCCTATTATTCCGGGTGTGAATAATCCGAGTGCGATTGAAGGTGCAATGGAGTTGGGGTTAAAACTACTGAAATTCTTTCCGGCAGAACCTTCCGGCGGTTTGCCAATGATTAAAGCGATATTAGCACCTTATACTGAATTGCAAATTATGCCGACTGGGGGAATCGGACCAAACAATATCCGCGATTATCTTGCTGTACCGCGCATTGTAGCGTGTGGTGGTTCATGGATGGTCAGTAAAACGCTGGTGGATAGCCGAAATTGGCAGGAAATTGGTCGTTTGACTCGCGAGGCGGTGGATTTGGTGAATACTTAAGGAATAGTGGTTCTTGTATTGGGATAAAATATTATTCCGACAATAATACCAAAGGGAAGAAAGGGTTTAGTAAAAATTCTTTTTGGTATTTAATAGTTTTCAACTTTAATTAAATAATGGTATTTGAACTTCTAATGACCTGTTATTTAATTATTTGGTAAACTTTATCGGGTAGAAACAGGGCAAGCGAGTAGTAAGGAAATCATTTGATGAGTGTAATTTTGCAGAAACTACTTGATCTTCAGACATTGGTAGAAACTAGTGAAGTTGAATTTAAACTGGCCAATGGCAGGGATGGTAAAGGTGAATTACCTCGTGATTTTTGGCCAAGTTACAGCGCTATGGCAAACAGCGGTGGAGGTTGGGTTATTCTAGGTGTGAAAGAAAAAAAGGGTAAATTCACTCCAGTTGGTATTGAAAATATAGAAAAAATAAAATCTGATTTGTTTAATACTGTCAATAACCCATCTATGGTTAGTATTAACTTGCTAACTGACAGTAGTGTCCAATCCATAAAACTGCAAGGAAAAGATGTTGTCGCTGTTCGCATTCCTGCTGCACTGCGTAAACAAAAACCCGTGTTCATAAAAGGTGATCCCTTAAAAGGCACTTATCAGAGAAGAAATGAGAGTGATCAGCTTTGTGATGCTGAAACTGTAAAACGTTGGTTGGCAGAGCAGGTTGAAGATGAGCGTGATGCTCGTATTTTAACGGGTTTCGATATAACCGACCTTAGTATGGATAGCCTAAAGACTTTCCGACAGTTACTTGCTAGCGCAAAACCAAATCATCCTTATTTGGAACATGAGCTCCCTGAATTTCTGCGTTTAATACGAGCATGGCGTAAAGATCGAGTAACCGGACAAGAGGGGTTAACACTTGCTGGGATTCTGATGTTTGGTAACTGGGATGCCATTATGGAAGCGGCTCCACATTACTTCGTGGATTATCAGGAGCGGCCAGAAGCTAAAACTGAGTTACGTTGGATTGATCGTATCTATCCGGATGGCACATGGTCTGGGAATTTGTTTGATTTTTATCGTAAGGTTTACTGGAAACTGATAACTGACCTTAAAATTCCTTTTGGAGTCCAGCATGGTCAGCGTCAAGATGATACTCTGGTTCATATCGCGTTACGTGAGGCATTGGTCAACACATTAGTGCATGCAGATTTTACAGGAAGAGTATCTATATTAGTTGTAAAACGACCGGATATGTTTGGATTCCGTAATCCAGGGTTAATGAGAGTGCCAGTTGAATCTGCAATTAAAGGTGGAGATAGTGATTGCCGGAACAGGATCATGCATCAAATGTTTTTGCTAATTGGATTAGGAGAAAGGGCGGGGTCAGGGTTACCCAAAATATATAGTGGCTGGTCTTCTGCTGACTGGCGTCGGCCTAATTTACATGAACGTCAGATACCAGAGCAAACTTTACTAGAGTTACCAACTGTTAGTTTGATACCTGAAAATATCTTAATGCAATTGAAACTTAAGTTTGGGGCTAAATTTGAACAACTAGAAAACCTTGATCGAATGATTTTAGCCACAGTGGCTGTAGAAGGATGGATTAATCATCAGCGGGCTTGTGAACTAACAACGTTACATTCCCGAGAAGTTACTTTGGCTTTGCCCCGTCTTGAGCATAAAGGATTTTTAGTTTCATCAGGTGAAAAACGGAATAAATCTTACACGTTACCGGGTATGTCGTTACCGGATCCAGAAGAGCTTTTCTCCGTTGGGGCAGTGAATAGTATTAGTAACATGGACTTACCTCATAAGGAGACTAGCTTGCCTCATAAGGAATCTAGCTTGCCTCATAAGGAGACTAGCTTGCCTCATAAGGAATCTAGCTTGCCTCATAAGGAGACTAGCTTGCCTCATAAGGAATCTAGCTTGCCTCATAAGGAGACTAGCTTGCCTCATACAGTTCCAGAAACTCAAACCCATCGGGATACGTTAGGGCGTCTTACTCCTTTATCGTTCAGCTTGCCGTTTATTGATGGCTTAGAGTACATCACTCTGGATTTGAGAAAGAAATTGGAGGAAATTGCTAAACCGGCTTATGAAAATCGACGATTAGAGCCAGAGAAGATGCAACTAATTATCATGAAACTTTGCCAGTTCCATTATATCCGTATTGATGTGTTAAGCATTCTATTAAATCGTTCAGCAAAGAATCTCAGGCAACGCCATATAAGACCATTGCTTGATAAGCAATCCTTGATGATGGCATTTCCGCAAACACCAAGTCATCCCAATCAAGGATATACTGTCAGAACTCTATCGCAGGATTGATACCTTATTACCAGGGATTTGGTAAGGACGAAAAAATATAATAAGGATGAATATATCTATGTCACTCTTTCTCTTATTAGAAGATAAGAATGAATCTGAGTCATGTACAGAAAAACCATGATATTTTAAGAAGTTAATGATATTAAAAAAAGCACTTTTGATTGTCCGATGATTTGAGCTGTTAATATAAGAATCATCATATACTATAGATAATATGTTGCCTTTCATTGAATTATCCTTGCTTAAATAGAGTGTTATCCAATAATAATATATTGGCGTATACATAAACGTAGTCATATTTTAAGAAATTAACTAATAATCATCCCGATAAACATTGCTACACCAAATAATAATAATGATGCACTAGTTACAGATTCAACAATTAATTGTGCGTTTTTATTAAATAAAACATACTGTATATAAGACAATCCATAAATAAATACCACCCACCAAAGTATACCAATCAATATATCTATTAATCTCAGGATGATAACTTGATTTAAAGCTGGGTGTGATGGATCAATGAATTGAGGAAGAATACTTATAAAGAAAATAGCCACTTTGGGATTAAATATATTGGCTAAAAGCCCGGTAATAAATAGATTGCTATTCTTTTGTATTATATTTACGCTTTGATTTCCAATGATTTGTTTTTTTTGACTGTTAAAAGCGTCTTTTAATCCGGAATAACTTAAATATATTAAATATAAGGCACCGAGGGTTTGTAACATATTAAATGCAGTTTTTGATGTTGCTAGAATTAAAGTTGCGCCTAATGATCCTAGGATCAAATGAAAAACAAGACCTGCTTGTACGCCAATTGCCGTTACTATCCCATTTTTTCTGCACTTAAATGTCCCTTTGCTGATAATAGCCCAGTCTGGGCCTGGTGTTATATAGGATAAAACAACCAGAAGAAGATAGAAATAAAGTAGGTCGAGGTTCATGGTTTTATACTCTGCAATGAGTCGTTACTTGGACAAAATCAGCAGATTCACCGATCTTTATTTCAACATTTACGTCTTTGACTTCATTAATATTATTTATATGCGTACCTCCGCATGGAATAGTGACTACTCTAGAGTCAATTGTAGATTTCCATAATCTGGTGTCATTAATCCCTTTTGATTTATATTCAATAGTTATTTCCGCACCCTGAGATAACCAATTGTTGAGTGTGTTATTAACTTCTCTATTAATTTTATCCAGATTTTCAATTAGTATATTTTTATCAAATCCTTTCTTTTTGATCGATTTACCAAAGCGATAAATATCAACGGATTTAAGTTCTGTAATAGAAGATTGGTAAATGGCAGCTTTATCTAAATTATAATTTCCTAAATCATCGGTATCGTATACTTTGGACCATATATGATGAGTTGCTTTATTTAAAGCAAGGGACATAAAGTGGGCCATAGAGTGTGCAGCACTTACCTTATACCTTATTTCATCGTTCACAGATAGAGTTACCGTTTTCCCTACGAGATCTCTTTCAGAAATTCCGTGTAAATCAGGTAAGTAGTGTGCTGGCATAATTTTATCTGGCGACGTTGTTTGTTTCGTTATTTCTTGATCTATATATACATGACCATCAATAAGACCAGCGGTGTAAACTTTTGTCACAGCAAGTTCTTTATCGCCTATTGAAATTATTCCATTATCATGTAGTTGGTCTGGCCACTTATAGTTCTTTGGGTAGAATGGACTATCTTGGGTTATCAAAAGGGTGCCATCTTCGTATCTCATAACCGCGATAATGTTGGATTCTAACGTCAGGGTCCCCAGCATAAATGAAGCTTCTGCTTTTAATAGTTGATCAATATTTATATCAGTGGTCATGTAATATCTCGCTAATTATAATTTTTTGATACCTATTACTACAGGGTATTTTGTTAATGTAATTTTTGCCAATCAAAACACCCTATAATCTTATATCATATTACTATTCGTTTTAAACGTTATAGGTAATCTTTCTTGCTGACTATCAGAATTGGATAAATAAGATCAATATGTGTATAGTCAACTTATTTATAGGATACTTAGAGCATCGTTGCAAGTAGAAAAGTTGGAATGTTTTTATGTTTTACCTACATAATCAATGGCGATTTTAAGGATAAAATCTGTTTTTTAACTGTCGCGGTAATTTTTTTAGTTTAAAAATAGATAGTTAAGCTGATAAAGTATATGGGACAGGAGGAAATAAAGTATGGTTGCTATGGTAGAAATTAATATAAATTTACGGGAAGAAACGATTAAAAAGATTGAAATTGTAGAGAAATGTTCTCCTGATAAGTCACGTGCTACACAGAGCCGAAGAGAGATAGATACTTATCTTGATGCTAATATTCCAGAACGGAATAATAGCGTTTTTGGTTTATGGGGGGATAAAAAGTTGGATGGATTGGAATATCAAGGTAAGTTACGCGAAGAATGGTAATGATTGTTTTATTTTTATTTTTTTCTTTAATGACAAAAATATAATTTATTAGTAATAAAGTTCCTATTTTGTTTTTAGTAAATGATTGGGGGTATTTAAATAACAAAATTATATTTATCTATCTGATATCTGTAATTACAATTAAGTTGAGCGTAAATAGGTAAAAAAATAGGCACAATATGTAATTTTGCGCCTAAGTTTATATTAACTATCTTTATGTTGATTTAATCTTAACTCACAATGGCTTAGCATTCTCCGCCAACCATGCTGCAATGCGTTGCTTCTGTTCTTCTTTCAGCCACATACCCAATTTGGTACGGCGCCAGATTGCGTCATCCAGTTCAACAACCCATTCATTATCGACCAGATAACGAAGCTCTGCTTCATACAGGCCGTGACCGAAGGATTCACCTAGATCGGTCAGATTATTAGCACCTTGCAAAATCAGTTCGCTGTTGCTGCCGTAAGTACGCGCATAACGTACAGCAACACCTTCCGGCAACCAGTTGTAACGTTTACGCAGTAAACGGGCATAACCATCACGATCGCACCCTTCCAGATTACCCCCCGGTAACTGACCATTTTTGGTCCAGGCTTTTCCGGCATTGGGATAGTATTGCATGAGCTTCTCGGTTGCGTGTTCTGCCAGCTTACGGTAAGTGGTTAACTTACCACCAAACACAGACAGTAATGGCGCTTTGCCGTGTTCATCATGAATATCAAGGGTATAGTCGCGCGTAATGGCTTGAGGTGAGTCGGATTCATCATCGCACAGTGGACGTACGCCAGAATAGGTCCAGACGATATCGTCACGGCTAAGTTGTTTCTTGAAGTGATCGTTATAAACTCTCAGCAGATAATTAATCTCCTGATCGTCAATCTTCGCTTCTTTTGGATCACCTTGATATTCCACATCGGTGGTTCCAATAATGGAAAATTCGTCCATCCAAGGAATAACAAATACGATACGATGATCTTCATTTTGCAGAATATAAGCTTGCGGCTCATCATGCACTCTTGGTACTACAATATGGCTGCCTTTGATCAGGCGAATACCATAAGGTGATTTCAATTTCAGACCATCGTCAAAGAATTCTTTAACCCAAGGGCCGGTAGCATTAACCAGACCTTTTGCACGCCAAGTATAGGTCTTACCTGTACGCAGATCTTCGGCTTCAACCATCCAACCATCTTGTTCGCGCCATGCTCGGGTCACTTTTGTTCGGGTACGGACTTCCCCGCCATGTTTTTTAACTTCCTGAGCGTTAAGGACAACTAAACGAGCATCATCAACCCAGCAATCAGAATATTCGAAGCCGCGGACCAATTCTGGTTTCAGAACAGAATTGGCACCGAATTTTAGCCCTTTACTGCTAGGCAGGCTGACACGTTTGCCCAAATTGTCATAGAGGAACAGGCCAATACGGATCATCCATGCTGGACGCAGATGTGGCTGATGTGGCAGGCGGAAACGCATCGGAAAAGCGATGTGTGGTGCGAGGTTCAGTAAAACTTCACGTTCTGCCAGCGCTTCGCTGACCAAACGGAATTCATAATGTTCCAGATAGCGTAAGCCGCCGTGGATCAGTTTTGAACTAGCGGATGACGTGGCTTTGGCTAAATCTTGTGCTTCCAGCAACAGAACAGAGAGCCCCCGGCCAGCAGCATCTGCCGCAATCCCGGCACCGTTGATCCCGCCACCGATTACAATCAAGTCTTTAGTTTCCATGCATCCCCCTAAAATGTTCGAAACAGTTCTTTAATGCTCGTTTTCGCTCACAATTGTAATCAGAAATCGATCAATAGCCAACTATTTGTTAAGAAAAAACATGTTCACGTGATATAGATAACAAATGTTGTTATATCCATATAATTCACATGGTATTAATAAAGAAGCTTAATTGTGGCGCGATAAGAGGAGATAGGGGATAGTGCTATCCCCGAATATAGAGAAAATTCTTAGCAGAGTTCGAGCTGTACGCTATGTTGCTCAATGACTTTATGGATGCTTGGCGGGGGAAGTTGGTCAGTAAATAGGTGATCAATGAGGTTCATATTACCTAGATTGACCATAGCATTGCGGCCAAATTTAGAATGATCAGTGACTAACATAACGCAACGAGAGTTTTCGATAATTGCGCGTTTTATGCGTACTTCATGGTAATCAAATTCCAGTAGTGAGCCATCCATGTCAATGCCACTGATGCCGAGAATGCCGTAATCAAGCCGAAACTGGGAGATAAAATCCAGAGTGGCTTCACCGATAATTCCGCCGTCACGGGAACGAATCTCCCCTCCCGCCAGGATTAAACGGAAGTCTTCTTTTGTCATCAACAGGGTAGCGACATTGAGGTTGTTAGTAACAATCCGCAAATCTTTATGATTTAGCAGTGCGTGAGCGACAGCCTCTGGTGTCGTGCCAATATCAATAAACAGCGTTGCGCCATCCGGGATATGGCTAGCAACACGTTGCGCAATACGTGCTTTCTCTTCTGACCACATGATCTTGCGGTCATGATAGGCAGTATTAACCGAACTTGATGGCAATGCGGCTCCGCCGTGATGCCGCTGTATTTTGTTTTTATCTGCCAAGTCGTTCAAATCACGGCGGATAGTCTGGGGGCTGACATTAAAGTGTTCAACCAACTCTTCAGTGCTGACGTAGCCCTGAAGGCGTACCAGCTCAACTATTGCATCATGCCGTTGAGTTTGCTTCACGATAGTCCTCTAAGTGTCTAAAAATGTCGGTTATTATTTTTGAATGTGTGACGGTTATCCCACAACGCCATTAGTAAACCGATAATTAAACCGGAGAAATGGGCGGCGTTGGCAATGGCTAGTCCGAATGCATCGAAGTATCCAACAATCAGCCAGAAAATCGAAAAAGCCATCAAACCACGGGGAATGCCAATACCCTGTTCGGGTGCTCGCTCACCGGTTAGCCAGACATAACCAATTAAAGCGTAAACAACCCCAGAAAGGCCGCCAAAATGAGAACCACTGAATAATGATTGTCCCCAACCGCTAAAAACAGCGGAAACAATCATAATAACAAATAGTTTTCCTGTACCGAGGTGCTTTTCTGTTTGCCCGCCAAGATACCACCACCACATGAGATTAAAGATGATATGCAATAGTGAGAAGTGCAGTAAGCCGTGGGTGACCCAACGCCATAGCTCCATATGTTGGCTATCGTCAGGCCAGGCCAGCCAGGACATCACCTGATAATCGCCGGCAAATTGCATCCAGAGATAAACCACGATATTTAGGAGCAAAACCGTAATAGTTAACGGGCCAGCCTGACGACTTAAATATTGCCAATTCAGATTATTGTGGTACTTCAATGGGTGATTCACATCGCCAGATTGCCAACTGGCCGCTTGATAACGTTCATTTAGCGGATCGCGAGTAAATTGCTCCAGCTCTTGCTGGACCATAGTCAGTTTAGTGTCATCTTCTAGCCATAGTTCGACGTGTTGCCCATCGTGACCGGGGCGCATCGTGAGATGGACCTGATGGGTTGCCATATAATCGATAAAGGCTTGCGCTAGACGCGGGTTTGAAATAGCGATTACGCGGATCATGAGATGTGTTATGCCGGATTATGTAAGGAGTCAACAGCGTGAGGATAGTCTCTGCGCCAGGCTTCAAAGCCGCCATTAATGCTGTAGACAGTTTCAAAACCGATATTTAATAAATACTGAGCGGCACTCTGGCTGCTATGACCGTGATAACACATGACCATAACCGGCTGCTCAAAATTGGCCTGTGACATAAATTCATTCAACGTGTCATTAGTCAAATGAAAAGAGCCACACGCATGACCTGTCCGGAAACTCTGTGGATCACGGATATCCACCATAGTAGCGGATTTATTCTGCCAGTGTTGATAAGCCTGCTCAGGGCTGATAGTTTGAAAATGTTCCATATATATTTTGACTTGCTCTTTAGAACTTAGAGATTATCCAATTAGGTTATTATTGTAATAATGTTTTCCCGACGATTATCCGAGCGGGAAAATTTGTTATCAGTAATACGTTATTAGTAATACATTATTAGTAATAAGAGTGTTCACCGCGCTGGTGTTCAGTTAAGTCTTTCACCCCTTTTAGTTCTGGGAACATGTTCAGCAACTCTTTTTCAATCCCTTCTTTCAGAGTGACATCAACCATTGAACAGCCATTACAACCGCCGCCGAATTGAAGGATAGCGAAACCATTATCAGTGATTTCCATCAGGCTGACGCGGCCGCCGTGACCGGCTAGTTGTGGATTAATTTGTGATTGCAAAACATATTCCACACGTTCGACAAGTGGGGCGTCGTCAGAAACTTTACGCATTTTGGCGTTAGGGGCTTTTAATGTTAGCTGAGAGCCTAACTGATCGGTGACAAAATCAATTTCAGCTTCTTCAAGGAAGGGGGCGCTTAGTTCATCGATGTAAGCTGACAGTTGATCAAATTTCAGTTCAGTATCTGTTGCTTCAACAGCATCTGGCGGGCAGTAAGATACGCCACACTCAGCGGTAGGTGTACCTGGATTGATGACAAATACGCGAATTTGTGTACCTGGTTCTTGGTTTGCCAGTAATTTGGTAAAATGAGCTTGCGCTGCTTCAGTAATATTAATCATATCATTTGCTCAATAGTTGACTGCTGTAGTTGGTTATAATACGCCCATTTTCGTATTGACTACAAGGTTCGGCAGATCGCCCAAACCTGCACTGAACGGGCACCAGCACGAATTAACAAACGGGAAATTTCAGTCATGGTCGCACCAGTGGTAATCACATCATCAAGTATGGCGATATGTTGCCCTGCGACTGGGCCACAAAGCTGAAATGCTTTCCTGAGATTAATTTTACGCCGTGCTGCCGATAAATTTCTTTGTGGTAGTGTAGCATGCGTCCGCTGTAGAAAGCTTTGCTGGTAATCGCATTGTAGCCATTCTGATAACTGCTTTGCCATTAATACACTTTGATCAAATCCCCGTTTCCATCGCCGGTGACGGTGCAGTGGCACACTGAGTAGAATGTTGGGTTTATACCATCGCCCATCGCGGTAGCCCTGTTGCCAATGCAGTAGAAACAGACGCGCCAGAACTGACGCAAGTTGTGGGGTGCGGTGATATTTATAGCGACGAATCAGGCCGCTCAGTGGTGGGCAATAGTCGGTAATCGCTATCATATTCTCCCATAGAGGCGGTTTTTTGAGGCAGCGTCCACAAGGCAGTGAAGGGAATTCTGAGGGTAGAGCGCAGCACGGGCACATGTTTGTCAAACGTTTCAACCGCTTGTTGCAAAGGCTGCATATTCCATGATGCGGCAACCAAAGAGGCTGATGGCATAGCCAACAGTACCCAACCATTGTTAGCATAGATTTCTTCCTTGATGGCAAATAAAGTTGAGAATAACAATGGCTGATCTATTTTGGCAGACTTCTGATGAAGGTTCGCGTGATCTTGTGTTGCTGCACGGATGGGGGTTGAATGCGGAAGTTTGGCGTTCCATTGAAATGCGATGTGCTCCGCATTTTCGTTTACATCGCCAAAGAAGGCAAGACGATCTAATTAAAAAAACGACATATTTTTGCGTACTACATCGCCGTTAATGCAACAAGACTAGGCTGTGTCCCTTAATATCAATTAATAGTATTATTATCTGATTGATTTCGATGCAGGAACAAAATGGTGGCACGTTACGACATTTCTGATGATGCTTGGATATTGATAGAATCTTGTTTGCCCCCTGTACGTTCAGGGCAGGCAGGACGTCCACATGTTGAACACCGCAGTGTGATGAATGGGATGTTCTGGG
>NZ_RCWC01000041.1 GCF_018448935.1 Photorhabdus noenieputensis
TTTTTGAAAGGTAATCGACGTATTGCAACACGCTATGAAAAAACAGCACGAAACTATCTGTCGATGGTGAAATTAGGCTGTATTCGACTCTTTTGCCGGAGATTATATAATTAAGGGACACTACCTAGCAGTGTAAGTCTGTTTTTTATAATTAAAGGTATTTGTATTTACATCATGCAGTTAGTAACCCGCATATATACCACTTTCGATGCGATTCCAGTGCTATTTCACATTAATACCATACAAATCCATTTTCTAAATAAGATCGGTTTTCGGGGGAAAGATTTTGATCTTAAAACAGGCAGTTAGTTCAATCTTTTATCCAAAATTCAGATTAGTAATTAAAATCCTATTTGAATGAAACTTTTTCTTACTGAGAAAGTTTTATTTAAATTGGAGCATATAACCAAAAACCATTCGGCCAAATACCTATTTTTTTATCTAATGTGGAATTAATTGTCTCCCCACAAACCTATTAATGGGCTAAGTCTGAAAGTAACAGCCGATTCGCAAATCGGCTATTTTGAGGTGAAGTTGTTTTTCAATGGTGAAGCTGGAATGGAAAATCAATTGTATTGACGGGATAAGGAGCTAAAATTAGACTGTCTTCTGCTTCATCTTTCCCGTAATCGACGAATAACAGAGCTAAGATCCAGCTCTTGATCCTGTAGTAGAACTATTAGGTGATACAGCAGATCCGCTGCTTCATTCGTTAGCTCTTCTCTATTATTCACTACCGCGGCCAAAGCGGTTTCTACCCCTTCTTCACCCACTTTCTGAGCGATTCGTTTAGTACCACTGGCATATAACTTCGCGGTGTATGAATGGCCAGGATCGGCTGTTTTGCGACTCGCCAGCAATTTTTCAAGCTGATAGAGAAATCCCCATTCAGTTTGTGCCGGAGCAAAGCAACTGTGTGTACCAAAGTGGCAGGTAGGGCCGATTGGATCTGCGAGTGCCAACAGGGTATCGTTGTCACAATCAGGATAGATATCGACCAAATTAAGAAAATGGCCGGAGCTTTCACCTTTGGTCCATAGACGTTGTTTACTACGGGAAAAGAAAGTAATTTTGCCTGAACTGATAGTAATATTCAGTGCTTCTTTATTCATATAGCCCATCATTAGGACATCGCCGGATATAGTATGTTGCACAATAACCGGCATCATATAAGCGACTTTTTCCCAATCCAGTTTTTCGATTTGTTGTGCGGTCAGCAAGTTCTTATCTCCACGCCTTGTTGTGAAAGGTACTGTTTTAATTCACCAATATTAATAATGTGTTTATGGAATACAGATGCTGCTAGTGCACCATCGACATTTGCCTGTTTAAAGGCATCAAGAAAATGTTCTGGTGCGCCTGCGCCGCCAGAGGCAATGAGAGGGACATGGCAAATGTCGCGCACCTGTTTTAGTTGAGTCAGATCATAGCCATTGCGAACACCATCCTGGTTCATCATATTGAGTACGATTTCACCTGCACCACGGCGTTGCGCTTCTTTTACCCAATCGAGGGTTTGCCATTGAGTGGCCCTTGTGCGTTTTTCGTCACCGGTAAACTGATAAACTTGATAGCGGCCGGTGCTTTCATCAAACCAAGTATCAATCCCTACGACAATGCATTGAACGCCATAACGATCGGCCAAACGGGTAATTAAGGTTGGATCGGCCAGTGCAGGGGAGTTGATAGAGATTTTATCTGCCCCAAATGAGAGGATTTGCCCTGCATCTTCGACGGTTTTAATGCCGCCGGCAACGCAAAAAGGAATATCGATCACTTCCGCAACTTTGGCTACCCAACTTTTATCGATTACCCGTCCATCAGATGAGGCGGTGATATCGTAGAAAACCAGTTCATCAGCACCTTCTGTTGCATAACGTTGAGCGAGTGGCACAATATCGCCGATAATTTCGTGATGGCGAAATTGAATGCCTTTAACTACTTGCCCGTCGCGAACATCAAGGCAAGGAATTATGCGTTTTGCCAGCATTGAATTGCCTCCGTCAGGGTAAATTTCTCATCAAGTAATGCGCGGCCAATAATCACTCCGGCCACGCCGCTGGCAGGCAGAGAAGCGATATCATTTAACGTGCCGATGCCACCGGAAGCCTGAAACGCGATTTGTGGATAGTATTGGCAAATTGCCCGATATAATTCGACATTTGAGCCAGTTAGAGTGCCATCGCGGGAGATATCTGTACACAGTACATATTTCAACCCGCAAGGCAAATATTGCTCAATAACCTGTTCCAGAGTGACGGAGGAGTTCTCCCGCCAGCCATTGATGGCAACTTGTTTCATGCCTGTATCATTGATACGGACATCCAGCGCCAGCACAATATTTTCCGCCCCATAACGTTTAAACCATTGGGTAACGAGTGCTGGTTGTTTGATGGCGATAGAGCCAATCACTATCCGGTTGGCTCCTGCATCAAGCAATGTTTTCACATCTTCTTCTGTACGGATGCCACCGCCAACTTGGACAGGTATAGAAACCGCGGCAAGTAATTTGCGTAGTAAAGGGATCTGGCGGGCGGATGGATCTTTAGCACCGGTCAGATCAACCAGATGGAGTCGTTTTGCTCCCTGTTGTTCATATTGTTGAAAGTGGGACAGAGGATCGTGTTGATAATCCCGTTGCTGAGCATAATCCCCCTGATGTAACCGTACTACTTTGCCATCAATCAAATCTAATGCCGGTATAATCATTGTGCTTACATCTCCAGAAAATTCTTTAATAGTCTGGCTCCGGCAGTACCGGAACGTTCAGGGTGAAACTGCACGCCAAAGAAGTTATCTTTGGCGATTGCACTGCTGAAAGTATGGCCATATTCAGTTTGCGCAATGGTGTAGGTATTCAGTGGGATCGCGTAGCTATGGACAAAATAAAAATAGGCATTGTCTTCAATACCACGGAATAGCGGGTGCCCGGCTTTTGGCAGAACTTGGTTCCAGCCCATGTGTGGTAATGGAAGACCATGAGTAGCCATTTTTTGGACCGGGGAATCAATAGTTTCGAGTAGGGTGATATTATCACCGGTAACATTATTGCTTTCTTCGCTGGTGGTAGCGAATAGCTGCATGCCAAGGCAAATGCCTAATACAGGTTGGCTGAGTACTTTAATTAACGGTATAAGTTCCCGCTGTTTCAATTGATCCATTGCGGCACTGGCAGTGCCGACACCAGGTAAAAGTAATTTATCTGCTGCCAGGATCGCCGTTGCTTCTTGGCTGATTTCAGGTTGATAGCCTAATTTTCGGATGGCATAAGCTACCGATGATAAGTTGGCGCAGCCAGTATCAAGAATGACGACTTTCATCACAGAACCCCTTTGGAGCTAGGTAATATATCGCCTTCTACCCGAATCGCCTGACGTAGTGTTCGACCAAAGGCTTTAAACAGGCTTTCTGCTCTGTGATGATCGTTACTGCCTCTTGTTTTCAGATGCAGTGTACAGGCCATTGCATAAGAGAGTGAACGAAAGAAATGCTCAATCATTTCAGTACTCAGATCACCCACCCGCTGGTGTTTGAATTCAGCTTTATATTCCAGATGAGGACGACCGGAGATATCGAGAACACAGCGTGCAAGGCATTCGTCCATTGGCAACATAAAACCAAAGCGGCAAATGCCCCGTTTATCTCCCAAAGCCAGTTTCAACGCTTCCCCTAATGCCAGACCGGTATCTTCAACGGTGTGGTGATCATCAATACAGAGATCGCCTTTGACCTGAGCATGCATGCGGAAACCACCGTGAGTAGCAATTTGATCCAACATATGGTCGAAGAACCCGACACCGGTATTGATATCGCTGTCACCTTCACGATCGAGCCAAATGTCAATATTGATGGATGTCTCTTTAGTGACGCGTTGAATATGAGCGTGGCGATCTTTACGGGTTAGTTGTTCACTGATGGCAGACCAGCCAAGGTTTTTCGGATGATAACGTAACCCCTGAATGCCCATATTTTTTGCCAGTTGCAGATCAGTTTCCCGGTCGCCAATCACATAGCTGTTAGCGGTGTCCATCAAGCCTGCTGCCAGATATTTTTCCACTAGTTTGATTTTTGGCTTACGGCAATGACAGTTCTCTTCTGGCTTGTGAGGGCAGATTAAAACTTCATCAAAATGGATGCCTTGAGAACTGAAAATCTGCATCATCAGGTTATGCGGCGGTTCAAACTGTTCTAATGGAAAACTATCTGTGCCAAGGCCGTCCTGATTGGTGATCATAATCAGCTTGAACCCCGATTTTTGTAGGGCAAGCAGAGCCGGAATAACCCCGGTTTCCAGTGCCAGTTTATCCAGACGATCAACCTGAAAATCTGTTGGTGGTTCAGTGATCAGCGTACCATCTCGATCAATAAAAAGGAGTTTCTGGTTCATCAGCTTGCGGTCTCCTTTGGTTGTTGATTTATAGTGGAAAGGTTGCTGATGGCTTCAACCACCTGCTCACACTCCTTACGGCTGCCGATGGTGATCCGCAGACAACCTTCTAAACCGGGCTGTTTGCGCTGATCGCGCAAGATGATGCCCTGATGCCATAATGTTTTGAAAACAGTTTCTGCGTCATAGAATTTCACCAATATATAGTTGGTTTCACTGGGAAATACCTTTTCAACGATAGCCAATTTATTCAAAGCTTGTTGCAAATAATCGCGGTTCTTTCTGGTTTCAATAACCCGTTTTTGCATAACGGCAATGCCTTCTGCTGTCAGTGCCTGTGCTGCAATATTCACAACAGGAGTAGAAAGCGGGTAAGGTGCAATCACTTTTAACAACAGGGTGATGATATCCACAGATGCGAGAGTAAATCCACAGCGCAGACCAGCTAAAGCAAAAGCTTTCGAGAGGGTTCGCAAAATGACTAAATTTGGATAGTTTTTTAGCCAACTTGCGATACTATTTTCCGGGCAAAATTCAATATAGGCTTCATCGATAGTGACAATGGCACGGTTGGCGGTCAGTTCCAGAATTTTACGCAATGAATCAGGATTTATTGAGTTTCCTGTTGGGTTATTAGGGCTACAGATATAGATCAATTTTACCCGGTCGAGGTTATTTTCGATCGCTTTGATATCCGGTTGCCAATTTTCCAGTGCGGCAATTTTTTTTTGTTCGACACCAAAAGTTTCAGCGCTGACACTGTACATACCATAAGTTGGAGGACAAAACAGAACCACATCTTGTCCGGGTTCACAAAATACGCGGATTAGAAGTTCAATGGATTCATCAGCACCACGGCAGGCTAGCACTTGCTCAGGTTGTAAGCCGGCATAGGCGGCATAACGACGGATAACCGAGGCTGGCTGACAGTCAGGATAACGGTTTAATGTTTGCTCAGTGCATTGGAAATCAGGTGCTAGTGGGTATTCATTGGCATTCAACCAAACATCACCTGTGCCGCCAAGGCGACGGGCAGACATATAAGGTGTTAATTTGCGGATATTTTCTCGTGCCAATAGATTGGCATCAAAAATGTTATTCATATTTACTCCTTGGCCGGCAGTATTTAGCGCCGCCACCCGTAAAGTGACCGCGTTTTGATGAGCGGTCAGTTGTTCTGCTTGCGCCAGTGTTTCAATGGTGTGAGATAAGTTCAGCAGCCCTTGTGGTGTCAGTTGCTGAATTGTCATACGTTTTAGGAAATCTGCCAGAGCAAGGCTGGAATAGGTTGAAGTGTAGCCATAAGTTGGTAGTACGTGATTGGTTCCTGATGCATAATCTCCCGCAGATTCCGGCGACCAGTCACCGAGGAAAACAGAACCGGCGCTAGTGATTTTTTCAACCAGTTGTTCTGGCTGGCGGGTTTGGATAATCAAGTGCTCTGGGCCATAGCGGTTGCTGATTTCTACGCACTGTTGCAGGTTTTTTGTCACAATAATCCGGCTATGTGCTAATGCCTTGGCGGCAATCTGGTTGCGGGGAAGCAGGGTAAGCTGTTTTTCGATTTCCGTTATCACTTTTTTGGCTAATGCTTCATCAGGGGTAACCAATATCACTTGTGAATCAGGGCCATGTTCTGCTTGAGAGAGTAAATCGGCAGCCACAAAGATGGGGTTTGCCCCCGCATCGGCGATAATAAGCAGTTCCGATGGGCCAGCAGGCATATCAATGGCAGCGCCATCTATGCGCTGACTAATTTGTCTTTTGGCTTCGGTAACATAAGCGTTACCTGGACCAAAAATCTTATCTACTTTGGGTACGGATTCTGTTCCAAATGCCATAGCGGCAATGGCTTGAGCGCCGCCAATCTGGAATATTTCCGTAATTCCACACAGTGTGGCTGCATAGAGAATTTCATTGGCAATCGGTGGTGGAGAACAAAGTACAACTTTATGGCAGCCCGCTATTTGAGCAGGTGTTCCGAGCATCAAAACGGTAGAAAGTAATGGCGCGGAACCCCCGGGGATATAAAGCCCAACCGAATTAATAGGCCGTGTTACTTGTTGACAATAAACCCCTGGTTGGGTTTCTACTTCGATCTTTGTAGGCTTCTGCGCTTCGTGGAAAACACGGATATTATTCATTGCCTGTTGCATTGCTTGTTTAATGTCATCATTCAGACTATTTTCTGCGGCGGCTATCTCTTCCGGCGAAATACGGATATTTTCAATAACCGTTTTGTCGAAACGGCGGCTGAATTCACGCAGAGTGTGATCGCCATACTCTTTTACCGCATGCAGAATGTGCCCCACTGTACGGGAGATTTCTTCGGAAGCTGAAATAGCAGGGCGTGTCAGTAAAGCGCTTTGTTGGTCATCATGGCATTCTTGCCAGTGGATCAGGGTATCGAAACGATTAGTCATTTTCGTTTACTCCATCATCTTTTCAATCGGCAATACTAAAATGGAGCTGGCACCAAGGGATTTAAGTTTCTCCATAGTTTCCCAAAACAGTGTTTCACTGCTTACCATGTGCATGGCAACGCGGTTCTGATCCCCCGCCAGCGGTAGAATCGTTGGGCGTTCTGCCCCAGGTAGCAGGGCAATCACTTGTTCGAGTTTTGCACTTGGTGCGTGCAACATGATGTATTTGGATTCACGGGCCTGAATCACCCCTTGAATGCGGGTCAACAGTTTCTCAATCAGTTGCTGTTTATCGGCGGGCATTTCACCATCACGTTGAATAAGACAGGCTTTGGAACGGTAGATAATTTCTACTTCCCGCAGACCATTCGCTTCCAGTGTTGCGCCAGTTGAAACCAGATCGCAGATAGCGTCTGCTAACCCGGCGCGGGGGGCAACTTCAACTGAGCCATTTAGCAGACAGGATTTAAAGTGGATTTTTTTCTGATCGAGATAACGTTTCAGTAGGTGAGGGTAAGAGGTTGCGATACGGGCATTTTGTAAACATTCGACGCCGGTATAGTTGTAGTCTAGAGGCGCGGCCAGTGAAAGGTGACAGGTGCCGAAATCAAGACGGCGTAAGGTGAAATAACGAGGATCTTCTCCCTGAGCTCGACGGCTTAATAGCTCCTCTTCCAGCACATTTTCACCGATAATACCCAGATCGACGACGCCATCCATAACCAACCCTGGAATATCGTCATCACGTACCCGCAAGATATCAATTGGCATATTTTCAGCAAATGCAATTAGGCGCTGTTGTTGCAGATTAATTTTAATACCACAGCGAGCCAGTAGTTCTCGTGAATCTTCGCTTAATCGGCCTGATTTCTGCATTGCGATACGTAAACGTGATTTATCTAACATTTTTATCCCCACTTAAAATCAAAAACATAAAAAAACCCCCGGAAGATCCTTCCGAGGGTTTATCGCATTCATGCCACCGGAAGACTCGCTAAACGTCTTCCAGCACACAACCGCCTGAAAGACTAATCAGGATGATGATGGTGGTAATGGCTGAATTGAATGCGGATCATAATGGTTTCTCTTTAATTTATTATTGCTATTGGTGATTATTTATTGCCGGTTGCTTTTATTCACTGACCAGCAGAGATTAAATTTTTTGCTCGCTATTCAACCTATACGATTTAATGGACTAAAAGCAATCTATTTTTTTAATAATAAATTTATATTGCAATAATGTTTTGTTTTTACTTGAAATATTGTTTTCTATGGGAGAAATACAGTACCAATAATAACAGTGGCTTAATGTTCAAATTGTTTGCATAATCAAAATAATATCAGGCATAGTAGGAGTGGCGATGAAAAAAGTTTCCATTATCGGTCTGGGTTGGTTGGGGATGCCATTAGCCAAGGCATTGAGTCGTAGTGGTATGCAGGTTGTTGGCAGTAAAACGACACCAGATGGTGTAGAAGCAGCACGTATGTCTGGTATCGAATGTTATTTGTTACAACTGGAACCTCAGATTAATTGTGCGCTTGATGATTTAGAGCAACTGATGGTAGCCGATGTGATGATTATCACTTTACCGGCAAGCCACACGGCGGGTGGCAGTTATAACTATGTTAAGGCAGTTCAGTTAATTGTCGATACCGCTCTTTCATATTCTGTGCCAAGGATTATTTTTACTAGTTCTACCTCTGTTTATGGTTTTGTTACTGGTAATCTCAATGAAGATGCACCTTTTTGCCCTGAAACATCTTCCGCTCAGGCATTGGTTGAATTAGAGAATTGGTTGCACAAATTGCCAAATATTTCCGTTGATATTTTGCGCTTAGCCGGTTTAGTAGGCAGTGGCCGTCATGCCGGGCGTTTTCTGGCGGGAAAAAAGGAAGTTAAAGGGGGTAATCAGTCGGTTAATTTAGTTCATCAGGATGATGTTATTTCAGCCATTAACTTATTAATTCAGAGGACTAACGGTGGGCATATTTATAATTTATGTGCGCCGGTTCACCCAACCAAAGCTGAATTTTACCCCAAGGCCAGTAATCAGCTTGATTTAGTTCCACCTGAGTTTTCCAGAGAGGAAACTCAGGTGGGAAGCAGAATTGTTGATGGCAGCCGTATTTGCCAGGAGTTAGGATTTAAGTATCAATATCCCGATCCTAGATGGATGCCAATGAGCTGATTTTTCTCAACTTAACTCAATCATGACAATTTCTTTGAACGCTGGTCTTTCTGCTATTAACTGGTACCAGCGTTCAATATTTGGCAGAGATGGACGTTTGATTGGAATATTAAGCCAAGGATAAATCATGGGGCCTAACGCAATATCAGCCATGCCAAATTTATCGCCAGAAAGATATTTCTGTTCTGCCAGGGTATCATCGAGTACTTCCATCAGTTTTTCGATTTCAGCCAAGGTTTGTTCTAGTTGTTTTTGATCCCGCTCAGCTTCCGGTGTGCGAATAAAACCTATTACAAGTTGTTTGATATGAGGAAACAGATGTGAACCAACCCAATCCATCCATTTATCTCCATTCGCTCTTTCCTGTAGATCTTGCGGATAAAGTACATCTTTACCAAATTTTGCTGCAAGATAACGCACAATGGCGTTGGATTCCCACAAAATAAAATCGCCCTCCTGTAAACAAGGGATTTTTCCATTCGGATTCATTTTCAGATATTGCGGGTCATCCAGTTTGCCAAATTTACCGCCAATATCTATCTGATGATATGGTATATCGAGTTCTTTCAGACACCAGAGCACTTTTTTTACATTGGAAGAGTTTTTACGGCCCCAAATGGTCAGCATGGGCTTCTCCTTGAATCGGGATAATATGAAAGTCTGTTATTTGCTACCAATAACGCTTTATTAGATTAAATGAAAACCCGTGATCAGAACAATCTTTATCCTATTTATGTTGGTTTCTTGTCGTACAACATTTTATATTAATATACCTATCGTCTTTCAAGTTGCTTCTTTGTTGGCTGCACTCACTCCGGTCACTATAGTTCTCTATGCTCCCGGGGATTCGCTCCCTTGCCGCCGCGATGCATCTTGAAATCCATAGGGTAGAAGAATTTGACATTTTTTCTTATTAAGTAAAGGGGAACGAGGATGAAGAAAAGTCTGGCGATGACGATGAAATGTGTTATTGCGGTGCTGACAGTGGCATCAATGGCAAGTGCCGGTGTTTATGCATCGGATGAACCTGTCGTTCCACCAGTGGACGCTAGAGCTTATGTGTTAATGGATTATGACAGCGGTAAAATTCTGGCGGCCGGTAATCCCGATGAGCGGCTTGATCCAGCCAGTCTGACAAAAATTATGACCAGTTATGTTGTCGGTCAGGCGATAAAAGCGGGAAAAATCACGCCGGAAGATATCGTTACTGTGGGGAAAGATGCTTGGGCGACGGGTAATCCTATATTGAAAGGTTCTTCTCTCATGTTTCTTAAACCCGGCGACAGGGTAAAAGTGATCGATTTGAATCGTGGTGTTGTTATTCAGTCTGGCAATGATGCCAGTATTGCTTTAGCTGATTATGTGGCGGGTAGTCAGGATGTATTTGTCAGTTTGATGAATAATTATGCAAAAGCACTTGGGTTGACCAACACCCATTTTCGTACGGTTCATGGATTGGATGCTGAGGGGCAATTCAGTACTGCTCGTGATATGGCGATATTGAGTCAGGCCATGATTCGTGACGTTCCTGATGAGTATGCCCTGCATAAAGAGAAAACATTCACTTTTAATAAAATCCAACAGCCTAACCGTAACCGATTGTTGTGGAATAAGAATATAAATGTCGATGGTGTGAAAACAGGATATACCAGCGGCGCTGGTTATAACCTGGTTGCTTCAGCGACAGAGGGACCTATGCGGCTGATTTCTGTTGTGCTAGGTGCGCCAAGTGATCGGGTTCGTTTCGCTGAAAGTGAAAAATTACTTGCATGGGGACTCCGTTTTTATGAAACAGTGACGCCCATTAAAGCTAGTGAACCGTTTGTTTCAGAAAAGATTTGGTATGGCGATCGTTCAGATGTTGCTCTTGGCGTGGAAAAAGATGCGGCGATCACCATTCCTCGTGGGCAGCTAAAAAATTTGAAAGCCAGTTACACGTTAAATCAGACGCCATTGACAGCGCCTTTGGCGAAAAATCAGGTTGTCGGCGTGATTAATTTCCAATTGGGGGACAAGGTGATTGAGCAACGTCCTTTGGTGGTTAAAGAGGCGGTGGAGGAAGGTGGCTTTTTCAGTCGTATTTGGGATTTGATTGTGATGAAAGTGAGTGGTTGGTTTAAGGCGATTTTTGGTTGATTTGATGTCGATATATGATTTACGCGGCAGATTGTATGGAGTTATATTCTGCCTGATTTAGGGCGCGGCATTTTGCCGCGCACGTTTTACACTTACTTTTTTTCATCTAAAGAGCAACGTTTGTTGTTTTTTACAGCAGATCCATTGTACCGGCCTTTGAATAACAAGACACCATCAGGTTTATCTTGCCAGTAAGCCCATAATTCGACCTCAGTTCTAATATGATGACCAATATTTTCGTAACGAATATGCGTAGGTGATAAACCTCGATAATTGCGGGTTGATGTTCCTTCATATCGCAGTTCATAGCTATTAGCGAATCCTGTTAAATCGCCGCTTCTGAATAGGATACAGGTTGCTACGTCATGAAACTCTACCCATCCATTAAGCGGTTTATTTTCACCTTCAGTTTCTATTTCAAAAACAATGACATTTTTGCCAGTTTCAGTTTTACCAAATACCATCAGCTTTCCATCTTCAATGGGGCGCAATAAGGATATTGAGTTCTTTTCTGGATCTATCATCAAACCACCATATTCAACCCCATTGACACTGGCTGTGTAATTGGGAAAACGACTAACATTGCCTCCGCCGAAAATAACAAGGGGTTCCTGAGGATTTGAAACATCAAGTTCACCGGCAAAAGGTCGGACGGCATCACCGTCAGAAAAAATTTTTTCACTTTCTCCAGTGCCGATAGCGCCATATATTTCTATTTTACTGTTCCAGGCGACTTCATCTTTTGCTATGGGAACAATAATGAGATTCTCAGAAACTAAGATCGGTGGAGATTGGTAAGTAATCCCCTCAAAGATAACATCATAAACATCAAAAAATTCAACACTGCCCTCAACAAATTTGACAGCTCTATGCCATGCTCCATCGTAGAAATGATCTGTTACGTAACCTGAGGATGGCTTTTTAATACGTTGGCTTTCTTCTGACATTTTATCACCTATTATGAAGAGAAGTGAGTGAGAGAAAAATATACCCGTTATCTTTCAAGTTGCCTCTTTGTTGGCTGCACTCTCTCACCCCGGTCACATCGTTATCTATGCTCCCGGGGATTCGCTCCCTTGCCGTCGTGATGCATCTTGAAATCCATAGGGTATAGATATTCAAGTATTAAAAATAGTAGTAAGCGTTATTGATATTTGTCAAGAAAATGAGTTTTAATTGTTTTTTGTTATTTTATAGGTAATATTAGATAGGAAATTAATTTGCGAAGAATTGAAATATCAATGTTCAAAAATAGATCAAATACAATTGTTTTAATATGTTGTTATTGGATATATTAAATGTATGTTCAATGAATTCATTGAATATAGATTAATGATATCAAAATAGCATTATTGAAATAAGATATTATTTATTAATTATCGTGAACTTAAAACGATGTTACGAAAACAGGCAGAACCTTGTGATTAAGGTTCTGCCTGGAGAAGGGAATATCTGGTAGAAAAATACTGTTAGCTTTTACTCAATATCAGCGTTGTTCTACCAGAGAAATACCACACTCAATTTCTATTGTAACAATAAGGAGTTAGGTGCAGCTATTTAGCAATTTATGACTTTATATTAAGAAGCCAACAATGTTGCGTTGTAGATATAATTGTAACCACCAGGAGAAACCGCTGATGAAGAAGTTATATTTACACGTTTGTTATTACTGCAAGCGCTCAGAAGAAGATGATACAGTGCGGCACCTCTGTAGTCCTGCGCATTCCACCATAACAGATAGTTAAATTTGCCGTTAGGGAATTGCATGGTTACAGTCACTTGCAATTGGTTTTGATCAGGTGCAGCCTGAACTGAAGTTACTGTACCAACAGCGAAATAGTAATTAGGATTTGGAGAAGTTTGTTCAGGTTTATTTTCTGTTACCGCTTCATTAGAAGAAGGATTTACATAGTTCATTGTGTTAACCTTTTAATTTAATGTAATTGAAAAATAGAATTTATTACTAAAGTGTGCAGAACAGTAATTTGTCCGCCGAAGAAATATAAGGTAATTGGTAATTGTAATCCATATTAAAAGTTTATCTGTGTCATATAATTATTGATGCTGTTAAAAGGTTGCCAATAATATATTTCCTCTAAATGGTTATAGTAATTAAATCAATAACTCTAATCAAAAAATAATATTGATATTTATTTCGTGTCGTTGAAATGGAAAGATTAACAATCTGTTCCAATAGGAATTATTTATGCAGGATATTCTTATTAATAGAGTGTGAGTAAGAAAGAAGCCACAGACATTGAAACGTACAAGCAAGATGTAGTGAATGATTTAAAAATTTTTTCTAGTTAATATTCAGATAAAACATTATGAAATTATTCTTATTCTATAATGTTTCGCATAGATATATATTACTGCAAGGTTTGTAATTAATTAATTTAAATCTATTTTAATATTAATAATACCTGTGTGTATGATATTTTATTAATAATTACATATTACGAATGTTATTGTTGTAATTACATCTGTTATTAATTATTCACAGCGTACAATAAGAGGATATTGTTATGCCTTGTTTTTTTAAAATTGAGTGGGTGCTATGTGCTATCTTAAAAGTAGTTTTTATAAGAAATTTTTTTTGAATGGAATTAAGTTATGATAATAATATATTGATATTGTCTGTGTAAAATAGATAATCAGGTTAATTACTTTTAATTTATTGAAAGTTTGTTTTCTATTATTTTCATGAGATTCTATTTTTATATTAAATATAATCAGGCAGGCAGGGCGTTAATATTACGCTCTGCCTTAAATAGGGTAAAATGTGCTGTTATAAAAATCAGCCTCATTATACCAGAGAAATGTTGTGCCAAACTCCTATCACAAAAGTACTGTATTTTGCGATTAATGAAATCGCTTCAATCAGATCGAGTTTCTATTAGGAATCTATTATTTGGCTCAAGCATTTCACAGACGATTATTTTACATAGAGATTTCTACGCAATTAATATAATCGCAACCGAGAGGACCAACTTTTCCTACGGTTCCTATTTTCACATCTTTCTTCGCGCAAAGTGCTTCCATTAGGACTTTATAAATCGCCATGCCTCTATTGTCTAGCAGATTCCATTTTAAAAGCATTTCTTCAGATGTGCCATCAAGCATTAATACAGTCACCATGACTTGCATAACTTTGTCTGGCATAACTTTCATTGCAATGACTTTACAGCTACGTAACATTACGTCATCTACCATATCTTTGTCTTTGATTAAAGAAGGATGCATGTCGTTAATCATAATATAAACTCCAAAATATAATTTAATTAATAACTTATATTGTCTCTGAATAAATAACGGAAAACCGTTTTTTTGAGAAATATAAGATGGTTGGTACTTCTACTATTAAAAGCAATCTACATAAGAAATTTTTTTGCGCTAAAAATATAGGGCAGTTAACATTTTTAATTGGCATATAACATTTTCTCTAACACATATAACTATAGGTGCCATTTATAGGTTGTCAAATAAATTTGAAAAAATAATGTAATTAATTGATAAGTAGAGTTATATTGCCAAAAAAATAGAAAATAAATTGTCAACGTGATAAATATAAAATAACCGGAATTTTTTATATTTCATATAATTAGATTAAATTAAAATGTTATTGGTGATTTATTTATTTTGAATGATTAGTTTGATAATTAAAAATTTAAATTATATTTTTGATTATTGTAAATAAACATGGTTAATTTATTTGTTTGAAATTTATATAAATATTAATGTAAATGAGATGTTGTATGTGTTTTTTATAAAAAAAACTTTTCTTTATGAAGTATTGGTCTATTCTTTAAAAAACTCAATAGTAAATAAAATAGCCATAAAAATAACTATTTCAATATTAAGGCTAAATTGTATTAGAGCAATTTTATATTTATCAATAAAAGAATGTTATTAGAAATAAAATAATTAGAATTCATTATTCTATTGAATATATACCTTATGGATTTCAAGATGCATTGCGGCGGCAATGGAGTGAATCCCCGGTCGCATAGGTAACTATGTGACCGGGGTGAGTGAGCGCAGCCAACAAAGAGGCAACTTGAAAGATAACGGGTATAGATTGCTTATTTTGGGTAGGGAGTTAATACATTCATATTTAGTGCTTTAGCAGTAACACATTTAAGATAATTCTGGATAGGAAATTATAAATTAGCAAGACAATATAGTGTTAAACCGTTGTTAGAGAAATAATTATCTTTTTTTAATGGGCGTATAGGCTCACTATTCTATGATGAAAAGGTGGTTATATGTCATATATTGATCCGTTAGCGCTTTCTATCCGTTTCGGAAATCGCAATAATTTAAGTGCTGACAAGCGATGGACGGATAAACCTAATCCTCTCCGGATGCTTAATCAGGAGCAATTTACTTACGTTTATGAGGATAGTTTGCACTTTCTTTATGGTCGATATAGATTCAACCCAAATAATGGACGCGATAATATTTTGACAGATATACAGGTGTCAAAAATCAAGACGGGGAAATATATTGATCAATATGGTCATAATGAACAGTATGAAGTTCTTGGTCTCCTGGGCGGTATGGGAACATTTCCTTTACATTCAATATTCGGTACGTTCAGAACAGAAGAAGTCGATCTGATTAGTTACTATTTTTATATTGCATATGTATTGACGGGTAATTATTCCATTCATAATCGTTATTTTTACCAAGGTTATCCAATGGGGCCTAATAACGATGAGGGGTTAGATTATCATCTTATGTGGAATGCCGTTGATATCATTCCACCACCATATAAACCGGGTTTGCCACGATATTTCCCATTGATTAACGGTTATGTTCTCTTTCCTTCAGCAACCGGTGCTGTAGTTATCTCTAATATTCCTACCGATGCCAGGTTTATCCGTCTTGAGGAGACTGGCAGTAGGTTTCCTTTTACTGGAGAGGTTGCGACCAAGACGCCTTATATCCTGACAGATAAGTTGCGGCAACAATGGGACGAGGAAGAAGAGCAGGGAGTGCCAATAGATGAACGTGGATATTTTAACGAAGATGATTTGTGGCAATATGATGAACAGCAGAGGGATTGGGTGAAGTGGATAGTGTAGTTTAAATTTTTCCGCCGGTTAGTTCATGTCATTAGTTTGGTTGCTGTTCGTTTGAAGAGAACAGCAACCAAGTCGTGTTTATCTATGCAAACAGTGAATAGAGGACCGCAGAGATAGCCACCAATCCCATAAAGACGACAAATACATTACTCAGCTTGCCACTATATTTGCGCATTGCAGGAACTTTGCGGATTGCATACATCGGCATAATGAACAGCAACATTGCGATAATAGGCCCGCCTAATCTTTCGATCATTTCCAAAATACTTGGGTTCAGAGTCGCGACAATCCAAGTTGTGACTAACATAAAAATGGACGTGATACGATTCAGCTTTTTAGGCTCAATAGTTTTGCCTTGGTCGCGCAATGTTTTAACAACCATACCATTAAAACCTTCACGTGCTCCCAGATAATGGCCAAGGAAAGATTTGGTAATGGCTATGAAGGCAATAAACGGAGCAATATAGGCAACCACTGGTGTATTAAAGTGGTTAGCCAGATAAGACAGAATAGAAATATTTTGTGCTTTGGCTTCTGCCAGATTTTCTGGAGACAGGCTCAATACGCAGCTAAATACGAAGAACATCACGGTGGCAACCATCATGATATGGGCGTATGCCAGAATGCGGGAGCATTTTTTCTCAGCGTTATCACCATATTCTTCACGTTTTGCCACAGCAAACGCTGAGATAATTGGCGAGTGGTTAAAAGAGAACACCATCACCGGGATAGCCAGCCATAGCGTAATCAGCAGCCCATGACTTGCACCTGATGCAGAGACGGTGATGTTTTCGAAGATTGCGGTGTTCCAGTTAGGGATCAGATAGAACGCTAGTAGCATCAAAACGGCAACAAATGGGAATACCAGCACACTCATCGCCTTAACAATAGCCTGTTCACCGAAACGGACGATGGTCATTATACCAATAATCAGGATCAGAGCCAGCAGGGCACGAGGAGGTGATGGCAGATGTAATTGGTGAACAATAAAGCTGTCTACGGTGTTGGTAATAGCAACGCTGTAAACCAAGAGAATTGGGTAGATAGCGAAGAAGTAGAGCAGGGTGATAAGTTTACCTGCCAGGCTGCCAAAGTGCTCTTCTACGACTTCGGTAATATCTTCACCAGGGTTTTTGCCTGATAGAACGAAACGACACATCCCACGGTGGGCGAAGAAAGTCATTGGGAAAGCTAGTAGTGCCATCACCAGAAGAGGCAGCAGGCCGCCAATACCGGCGTTGATAGGTAAGAATAATACACCAGCACCAATTGCGGTACCGTATAAGCCAAGCATCCATACTGTATCTGATTTACGCCAGGTTTTATAATCGCTTGGGCTGGTCGCCTGCGATGCGATCGTACCTGTTTGAGTCATATCCATAGTTATCTCCGAGAATAACGCGGTAAATTAAAAAATGAAATTACAATGCCGCAAGTATGCAATAAATGCAAATACATGTGGCTTAACTCTTTCTTTATAAAAATAAATTCTTTAAATATCTTTGGTGTTTATTTGAACGTTTTTATTACCATATTAGCATCCTGGTCGAAAATTGGACTTTGAATTAACAAGCCAAAATTTTCGCTTTACTTTCTTTTTTGAAAGAAAGTCTGGAAATTTTAAGACCAGACTTTTGATAGCGGCAAGATAGCGATTTTTAGTGAATAGTACCGTGATCATAGTCTCAAATGCGTAATATATCTCGAAAAGTCATCATGTTGCGAGATTTAGTGTAATTGTTGCCTAAATATTGCGAATTTTAATGAGGTCAAATTATAACCTCAATTTTCCCATTACTCAACTCTCATTATTATCTTATGTTTTTGTTATTTTACATCTATTTATTTACATATTAATGAATGAAAATAACAAATAGAAGAAATGGTTAATAAATTGATAAATATCAATTTGTTACCGAATTTGAAGAATAGGTGTCTATGATGTAATGTTTGTATCTTTGTGAAAGATATATATAAAATCAGGATAATAGATTAATGGCATCAATAATATGCATGAAAGATGTACTCGCTATCCTTTGATCAAGTTTTAATAATCTCTTTCGTTATATATCTATTTACACAATGATTTATACAGATTTATTGATTTATATGAAAATCGTTGAGCTGAATTTAAGCGCAAATAAATGTTAAATAGGGTACAGAATATTATCTTGCTGGTTAACTCATGTTCATTTTGGCATGTAAAATTAGCCAATAATTTCTAATAAAAAGACCTTGATTGAAACAGGGTTTGTTTATCTCAAGTCACTGAGTTGCACTTATGTTACTAGCTCTTTATCCAGCCTTTACGGATAGGAAAAGCGCAGCAACGTTGATACAGACTGTTCAATCTTTTTTGTAAACTTTCACCAGACAGGCTCCATATTATTTGCGCAAAAGTGCATCCCATTAGGCTGACGATAAATGCCCCGACCATATCCATCGGCCAATGAACGCCTAAATAGACTCTGGCCCATGCGATAGCCAGTGCAATTGCCATCATACATAAGCCCGGCCAAACCCTATACCAGAATAAAAAGGATAAAGCGAAAGTGAAGACAGTTGTTCCATGATGACTTGGGAATGAGGTTGTTGGTGCGTGAGGAAGAAAGTTATAACCAAAACCTTCTGCAAAAGGGCGGTCGTGAGGGCAGAGTAAGCCGATACAGAATGAGGTTAGCATCGCAAAACAGAAAGCAATGGTGGTTTTACTGACGATAGCCCGATGATGAGGGCGAGTACGCTCTGAACCCCAAAACCAGAAACTAGCTAAGGTTAGAGGGAAAATAAGAACCAGGTATTTTGCAATGAACACCGCCATTGCAATCATGGCTGGTGATGATTCAGGCGTAGCATTGAAAAAAGTAAACAGATCATGATTTATTTGTTCTAACAAATCGGGCCTCACATACAGTCACTTATGTACATCACGATAGTCGGACGCAAGAGAGTAAAGTTGGCCGACTTGTGAGTAAAGCGTAATTGTCTTAATTGTTGGTGTTATTTATGTTTGGTTTATATTTCCGTCAAGGAAATATCTGGCAGTCGTCAGGATAAAAACCAAGCAACTCATTGATATATATGATGATAACTTCTAGATTACCAAGGTGATAGTACAAATGGTTGATAGTTTGATCATCTGTAGAATCGGTTATCTGTTTATCCCATAAAAAAACCCGATAGTCTTGAACCAAAATGGATGACTACCGGGTTCCTCAATATTGGGATATCAAAGAAAAGCAGTGGCATTAATTCAGACTACGATTTGGCAAGAAAGTTCTTCGTGATAAGAAAAAAAAATCAGATTTTTTTCAGTTTGATGAAAATAACATTTTTTGCACAAACCAACCGAGTCCACTGTGGTTAATAATCAATCGCGGTTTTTACTACAACAAAGTAGAACCAGAAATTCGATTATTGTAGCAGTTGGTGCTCTTTTACGTAGGCTTCGAAGTCTGTGCAGCCACCGATATGTTTCTCGTCAACGAAAATCTGTGGAACAGTTTCTACGGGTTTACCAACCGTTTTTTCCAGATCAGCTTTAGTAATACCTTCGGCGTGAATATCAACATAACGGAAGTCAAAATCATCACGTTGCTCTTTCAGTCGTTCCGCTAGTTCTTTCGCGCGGACGCAGTATGGGCAGCCAGGACGACCGAAAATCACAGTAAACATATAAACTCCTCTTGGTTATATTAAAATAATGCGGTTTGATGTGTTGTTCATGCTTATTTGATCGCTACTATGCCTGTATAGATCTGTAAAAAAAAGCAGAAATTGCCTTTTGCTTTAATTCAACATACCAATTTTGGTAACAGAGTTTCCGGTAGTATAATGCAGCATCAGGTTGTTAAAGAGGATGTGATGAAAAGGCATCAAGGAAGTATGAGTTCATTGGCAGATATGCCAAAACAGGTTATCCTGCTAGAGATTGTCGGCATTGGCGGCTTGCTCCTAGCATATTTGACTATTAATGATATTGTTGTCTTAACAGATTTACTAATGACGCCAGAAGCACATGTTGTTATGATTTTCACCGGCATATACCCTATGGATTTCAAGGTGCATCGCGATGGCAGGGGAGTGAATCCCCGGGAGCATAGCAAACTATGTGACTGGGGTGAGCGAGTGTAGCCAACAAAGAGGCAACTTGAAAGATAACGGGTAATGGGTTGTTTGGTCCCTGTTGCGATTAATATCATTTGGCGTGCAGTGTTCGGTCTCTCTTTTTTGGGCATTGAGCATAAAAAAAGAGAGCAAAAATAAGGCAGAAGGTAGTGATAACGGTAGATAAAAATAATTTATCAGTTATTGGTGATAGCGCGATAAAGAATTATTTCGTAAGCTATAGCGCTTTTTCATTTTCCGTTGTATGGGGTTGTTAGATGAGTTCACTTGTCATTCCTGACTTATCAGTATTGCGTGAGTGGTTGGATCAGCTCAAAATTTCCTACTTTGAGTGCGATTCATGCCAAGCGCTGCATCTACCTCATATGCAGAATATTGATGGTTTATTTGATGCCAAAATTGATCTTTTGGACAATGTAATCTTGTTTTCTGCCTTGGCAGAAGTCAAACCAACCGCCATTATTCCTCTGATGGCTAATCTAAGTCAGATTAATGCTAGTTCCCTGACAATCAAGGCTTTCCTTGATATTCAGGATGAAAATTTACCGAAATTGGTGGTATGTCAATCTTTCCTTATTTCAGCCGGGCTGACTTTTTCCCAGTTTTCTCATTTCTTGCAACAAAGTGAAGAACAGATTGCAGGTGTGATTTTTGAAATTCACAGTAATAACTTGCTGTATATTAATCGTGATATCGAAATTGAGAGTGACATCGAAGAGGAAGAAGAAGCACAAGCTTCTGCTAAGGCACCGACTTTTACTTTGCACTAATATTTCCAACACGGTCATCCTACAATGCAATGTACGCATTATTCTGTGGGGCATTGTCACTCTTGTCAGTGGCTTGAAAAACCCTATTCTCAGCAGTTAGAAGATAAACAGCAGAATCTAAAACAATTATTATCTCAAACCCTTGTGAATCAATGGTTACCTCCAATCGCCAGCCAACCAGGTGCCTTTCGTAATAAAGCCAAAATGGTTGTCAGTGGTAGTGTAGAGCGCCCATTGTTAGGCATGTTGCATCGTGATGGCACGGCGGTTGATCTGTGTAATTGCCCCCTTTATCCAGCGCATTTTCAACCTGTATTCGATGTTGTTAAATCGTTCATTGCTTGTGCCGGGTTGACGCCGTATAACGTTGCTCGTAAGCGGGGTGAACTGAAATATTTGCTGCTGACAGAAAGTCGTCATAGTGGTGAAATGATGTTGCGTTTTGTACTGCGTTCTGAAACGAAGATTGCTCAATTGGAGCGTGCCTTACCTCGGTTGCGTGAGCAATTGCCACAGCTTACGGTGATCTCTGCGAATATTCAGCCGATCCATATGGCGATCTTAGAGGGAGAAAAAGAGATCCTATTTACTGAGCAAAAAGCGCTCAAGGAACAGTTCAATGGCATTCCTCTTTACATCCGTCCACATAGCTTTTTCCAGACTAACCCGAAAATGGCTTCTGAATTGTATGCAACAGCAGGACGTTGGGTTCGTGAACTGAAAATCAGTAGTATGTGGGATCTATTCTGTGGTGTTGGGGGTTTTGGTCTGCATTGTGCAGATAAAAATACCTGTTTAACCGGAATCGAAATTAGCCCCGAAGCCATTAATTGTGCCCGTGATTCGGCGAAAATATTGGGTTTGGAAAATATCGAGTTTCAAGCTTTGGACTCAACAAACTTCGCCATAGCAAAAGAGCAAATTCCGCAATTGGTTTTGGTAAATCCGCCTCGCCGGGGAATTGGTAAGGCGTTATGCGATTATCTCAGTAAAATGGCACCAGCTTATGTTCTTTATTCAAGCTGTAATGCTCAGACAATGGCGAAAGATATTGCCGCACTAGCCAACTATCGTGTAGAAAAGACACAGTTGTTTGATATGTTTCCCCATACCGAGCATTACGAAGTTTTAACGTTATTGAGGTTAAGTCACGATTAAATAACCAAAGAATTATGTGGGGAATGGGGGTTCTACAAGAACCGCCCTATCCTGTTTAGTCATGGCGCTCAAAAGCGAGTGCACGGCGTTCAATCATTCGCATTAGCAAAGTCAGGATGCCGTTAACACATAGATAAATCACCCCTGCGGCGATAAAGACCATCACATCATAATTACGGCCAAATAGAAGCCGACTGTATCCCATTACTTCCAGCAAAGTAATCGTACTTGCGAGAGAGGTACTTTTGAAAATCAATACAACTTCGTTGGAATAGGAAGATAACGCCCGTTTAAAAGCATAGGGCAGTAGTATCCGCATAGATTGTGCTTTAGACATGCCCAACGCTTGACAGGATTGCCACTGACCAGCAGGAATTGCCTTTACCGCGCCGTGGAATAGCAGAGTAGAATATGCTGCACTGTTAAGCGCCAGTGCTACCATTGCACACAGCCAGGGCTCAGACAGTAATTGCCAGAGCCACGGGTACGCTTTTATAGATGGAAATTGCCCCGGTCCGTAGTAAATCAGGAAGAACTGCACTAGCAAAGGCGTACCGGTGAACAGAGTAATGTAGGTTTTTACCAGTTGTGTCAGTACCGGCAATTTCATGGTCAGAACCATAGTGAACAGGGCGGACATCATGAAAGCAACAAAAAGCGCTGTGACGGTCAGGCTCAGACTGGTTGTCAACCCTGGTAAAATTTGTTGAATATACTCAAGCATCAGGGAGCACTCCGATCAAAGCGAGTGGTACGCATCTCAATTTTCTTCAAAATAAACTGACTGATCAGAGTAATAGCCAGATAAATCAGCGCCACGATCATATACCAGGTAAAAGGTTCTTGAGTGCGTGTGGCAATACTTTTGGTTTGCTGCATCAGTTCATTCACACTAATAAGCGATACCAATGCGGTATCTTTCAACAAAACTAACCATTGGTTGCCGAGCCCCGGTAGAGCATGTCGCCACATTTGGGGCATGATCAGGCGGAAAAATATTTCAGCGCGGCCAAGACCTAATGCTTGACCGGCTTCCCATTGGCCGACAGGAATAGCTTTTATCGCGCCACGGAGTGTCTGGGATGCATAGGCAGAGTAGAGCAGGGAAAGTGCAATGACGCCACAAAGAAATGGGCTGACATAAAAGTCTTGAATATCTATCTGAACTCTGGGATGCCAGAAGATAAGATAAACATCAAAGCCATCAGCCAGTATCATGAGAAGTTGTGATGCGCCGAAGTAGACGAACAACACGACCAAAATTTCCGGCAACCCTCTGAACAGAGTGACCCAACAGGTACCCAGTATGGCGAAGGGTTTCCAACGGGCTGATTCCCAGGCAGCAAATAGCATGGCTAAAATCAGACCAAGCACTAATGCAGACACGGCAAGGCCGACGGTGATGCCGGCGGCGCTTGTTAGAGATTGGAATTCATTCATGGAGATTCAGCTACTTATTTAAACCATTTTTTATAGATGATGTCATAAGTGCCATCTCGTTTGATGTCAGCGAGTGCTTTATTAAATTTATCTTGTAGCTCTTTGTTACCCTTACGAACAGCAATCCCTAAACCGATACCAAAGTAATTTTTATCAGTGACTTTGTTACCGATGGTATTTAAGTTTTCATTCTTTTTCAGCCACTCGTTAACAACGGCAGTGTCACCGAAAACAGCGTCCAGACGGCCATTTTTCAGATCCAAAATTGCATTTTGATAGCTGTCATAAGGAACGGTTTTAATCTCTTTTCGTTGTTCCATCAGATATTTCTGGTGAGTGGTCCCATTCTGGATACCCACAAGTTTGCCTTTCAGCTCTGCGATGCTGGAGACTTTGCCTTTAACGGAAATAAAAACCGCTGAGTTGTCGTAATAAGTGTTAGTAAAATCAACCTGCTTTTGGCGCTCGGGAGTGATATCAATACCGGCGGCTAAAGCATCGAAGCGACGAAATTTCAGACTGGGGATCAAGCTGTCAAAGGATTGGTTATTGAAGGTACATGTTGCATTAATTTTCTCACAGAGAGCATTGACCAGATCGACATCAAAACCCTGAATTTTATTATTTGCATCGATGAACTCAAACGGCGGATAAGTGGCTTCTGTGGCAAAACGAATGGTCTCTTTCTCCGTGGCGGTTGCAGATAAAGTTACTGTGCCTAAGAGGAGTGCAAAAAGTAGTTTTTTCATCGCTATATCCTATTAATAGTTAGTGTGATAGATAATTAGCAAAGGCTTTGGTCTGTGGTTGCGTAAAATGGCTGATATCACCTTGTTCTATAATGCGGCCGTTTTCCATATATACGACACGGTTTGCGGCCTTACGGGCGATTTCCACTTCATGGGTAACGATAATCTGTGTAATGCCCGTTGCAGATAATTCATGGATGATATTGACAACCTGTGCTGTAATTTCTGGGTCCAATGCTGCCGTTGGTTCATCAAATAATAAAACCTGAGGTTCCATCATTAATGCGCGTGCGATAGCAACCCGTTGCTGTTGTCCTCCAGATAAATGTTGTGGGAAGCGGCCAGCAAAATCATCTAAGCGCAAACGGGAAAGAAGCTTATTCGCTTTTTCCTGTGCCTGTTGCCTGGATAAATTCAACACGCGACAGGGTGCTTCGATCAGGTTATCCATAACGGTAAGATGGGGCCACAAGTGATATTGCTGAAAAACCATACCTACATTCTGGCGTAGAGAACGAATCTCCTTTGTTCCTGGCGTTTGTTCGAAATCGAATTGATGATTAGCTATATGTAACTGGCCGGATCGCGGTATTTCCAGCAGGTTTAATACTCGCAACAGCGTACTTTTACCGGCACCGCTTGGCCCTAGCAAAACCATTGTTTCCCCTAGAGAACACTCAAGATTAATATCAAACAGTGCTTGATGGACACCGTAATAGCAATCAATGCTTTTTAATTGAATACTCATGCTTTTATTCTGAATAGTCAGTGATTTAGTTCGATGCTAAACCCGTTAGCATAATTATGCAACATCTTATGCACAGAATATTATTAATTGATATTTCAATTATATGCCTGATCAACGTGCTCTATTCTCTCCTTGTGTGATTTATCAACAAAAGCTTATTTATTCTGTTGCCATACTGTGGGAGGATGAATCGACCACAGTGAGTAAGCATATAGGGCAAGCAGCGGCAGCGGACGACTTATGACAAATGAAGCGTCCGAACCGTTATTGATGACATCAAGTATTAATTGTGGCTCAAATTCTGGTTAAGTAAAGAATGCCATCAGTAAGGGCGCTAACAAACTCAGTATAAAACCGTGAACTATTGCTGCTGGAACAATACTGACTCCACCACACCGTTGTAATACTGGCAAGACAAAATCCATCGAGGTTGCACCGCTTAATCCTAGAGCGCTTGAACGATATCGATTGATTAGAACTGGAATTAACATAATTGCCGCCAGTTCGCGCACCAGATCATTAAAGAATGCGGCACTGCCGATTACTGGCCCGTAAGCGTCGGAAAGTAAGATGCCAGAAAGGGAATACCAGCCGTAGCCAGAAGCTAATGCTAAACCTGTTTTCACTGGAAGTCCGAGAATAAGTGCTGCAATTGTACCGCCGATAAGCGCGCTGACAGCAATGACAATCGCAATAATGGCACCACGGCGGTTTAGCAATATCTGTTTCAGGCTCATACCGCTGTTGCGTAATTGAATACCGACGAATAGCAGTAAAACGATTAAGGCGATTTTACTGGCAGGATTGGAGAAGCGTAGCCATGACCAGCCAGTGAGCCCAAGCAGGAAACCTAAAATCAGCACACCGCATAATTTCAGTGATTCGAAGATCATATGTAAACGGGAAGGCGGTTTTTCCTGTTTATGTGGACTAACAATCCAAGGATCGCGTTTTTCAAGCAGGAATAACGCTAGCATATTAGCTGTAAAAATACATAAAAAAAATGTTATTGCATATTGAAAGATAGAGAAGAGGTTGCGGCCTAAATCGTCCAACAAAGCCAAGCTGATCCCCATTAAAAACAGGATGATATAAACCATCGCGTTAAGAAGACGATGAATAACATTTAACAGTACCTTATTATTCAAACGGATAAGGTAGCCTAGCGTTAACGGTAAAAGAATGATCAGCAGCCCAGAGTACATAAATTAACATCCTGTAAAGCAGTTAATGTCTTTTTATCCAAATCCAGTATAAAAATCGGTTGTAAAGACTTTTAAAAATGGTTGTAAAGACCATGAAAATAAAAGATAACAATTTTTTTACATTAAGAGAATAGTCAAGATAGAGTGAAGTATGCTGTTGCTCAAAGAATTTTTTATTCTTAAGTGGGTGTGTTATTAATAACTTTCAAGGGGTATGAAACGTAAAGAGAACGGTATCTATCTGGAATAAATGGAAATCCTTGGTTTTCGTGGTATTGCAAGAAATAAGTTTTTACGATTTCTCTGAATCCAATTTCTCTGAATCCAATGCTTAATATGGTGATATTTAAATGAATTTTATTCGTTCGAAACGTCGATGGATTATGTTGTTAGCTATTGTGGCAGTTATCACGTTGGTTCTGGGGTATTTTTTGCATGGGCCAGAAGCGATTAAATATCAGACAATTTCTGTCATTAAAGGTGATTTGGAAAAAAATGTACTGGCAACAGGGAAACTGGATGCGGTCAGAAAAGTAGATGTTGGCGCGCAGGTAAGCGGTCAGTTGCAGAATTTGTATGTTGAAGTGGGTGATAAGGTGACAAAAGGCCAGTTATTGGCATTGATTGATCCTAAACCGGCGCAAAACCAGGTCAAAGAAGTTGAAGCCACGATCAAAGAATTGAATGCTGATCTGATGGAAGCCAAGGCACAATTGAAATTGGCGCGGCTTACATTACAGCGTCAGAACAATCTGGCAAAAGTGCAGGCGGTCTCGCTCCAGGAATTGGATCAGGCTAAAACGGACGTTGAAGTGAAAAGAGCGAAGGTAGAAACTTTATTGGCGCAAATCAGTAAAAATCAGGCCAGCCTTGATACTGCTGAGACGAATTTGCAATATACCCGGATTACCGCACCAATGGATGGTATCGTTGTCAATATTAAAACGCTTCAGGGGCAAACAGTCATTGCGGCACAGGAAGCCCCGACGATTCTGACGCTAGCTGATCTGGGCACGATGTTGGTAAAAGCGGAAGTATCAGAGGCGGATGTTATTTACCTGAAACCGGGTCAGAAAGCCTCTTTTACCGTATTAGGCGCACCGGATAAAAATTTTCCGGGGGTGTTGAAAGATATTTTGCCGACGCCAGAAAAGATTAATGATGCAATTTTCTTCTATGCCCGCTTTGAGGTGGCTAATCCTCAGCAACTTTTGCGTTTGCAAATGACCGCCCAGGTGAAAATTCAACTCGATTCCCATCGTGATGTGTTAATGATCCCGATCTCGGCTCTGGGTAAACAGATTACGCCAACCCGCTATGAGGTGGATATCCTGAATGGAAATAAAGAAGAGAAACGGGAAGTGGCCATTGGTGTGCGCAATGATGTGAATGTACAAATTCTGTCTGGTCTGAAAGAGCATGAGCAGGTGATTACTGGTCTTAGTGATGAAGCAGGGGATGAGTAATGAATGCGTTACTTGAGCTGAAAGGTATAGAACGCAGCTATCCCGCAGGTGAGCAACAGGTAAAAGTACTGGATGATGTCACCTTGTCTATTTACGCCGGTGAGATGGTTGCGATTATCGGCGCGTCAGGCTCGGGTAAATCGACACTGATGAATATTCTTGGGTGTCTTGATCAACCTAGTAATGGTGAATATCGGGTCGCGGGACAGAATGTTGCTGAACTGAATAATGATGAACTAGCAGCACTGAGACGGGAACATTTTGGCTTTATTTTTCAGCGTTATCATTTACTGACTCATTTAACCGCTGAACAGAATGTGGAAATTCCCGCTATTTATGCGGGAGCCTCTAAAGCAGCACGTCGCCAGAGAGCCATAGAGTTGCTTGGTCGTTTAGGGCTTGAAGAGCGAATCTACTATCAGCCAGGGCAGCTCTCTGGTGGACAGCAGCAGAGGGTCAGTATCGCCAGGGCGTTGATGAATGGTGGTCAGGTCATTTTGGCTGATGAACCAACCGGAGCGTTGGATAGCCATTCCGGCGAAGAGGTGATGGCAATCCTCAAACAACTGTGTGAACGAGGGCATACCGTCATTATTGTCACTCATGATCCGAAAATTGCGGCTCAGGCACAGAGGATTATAGAGATCAAAGATGGTCACATTATGAGTGACTCTGGCACGCAAGTGAGTAGAAAAGTCACTCAAACTCCGTCGTTAACATCAAAAATATCGTCGATACGCCAAACCTTTGGGCGATTTAATGAAGCTTTATTCATGGCATGGCGGGCGATGGTTGCTAACAAGATGCGAACTTTACTGACCATGTTGGGGATTATCATTGGTATTGCTTCTGTTGTGACTATTTTGGTTATCGGAGATGCGGCTAGGGCATCGGTGTTATCCGATATTAAAGAGATTGCGACGAACACTATTGATATTTATCCGGGAGAAGATTTTGGCCTTGATGATCCGGTCAGTATGCAAGCGCTGAAAATAGAGGATTCAGACGCGATTAAAGCGCAGCCCTATATTCTGGCGGTTTCACCAGAAATTGAGGGACAAATGCGCCTTCGTAGAGGGAACATTGATGTTGCTTCGAGAGTGACTGGTGTTGGTGATGAGTTTTTTCAGGTTTATGCTCTGCGTTTTGCCCAAGGAATGGGATTCTCATTGGATATGATACGCCGTCAGGGGCAAGTTGTGGTTATTGATAAAAATACTCAGCGTAAGCTGTTTCCTCACCAGAAAAATGTGATTGGGGAGGTGATCCTGGTGGGTAATATGCCGGCCACAATTGTGGGAGTGATATCTGATAAGAGAGCGACATTTGGCAGTAGCAAATCATTGCATGTCTGGTTGCCTCATAGCACGATGACCAGCCGTCTGATGAACCGAAATTATCTGGATTCAATTACTGTCAGAATAAAGGATGGTTATAACTCTAAGGATATAGAAAAGAAGATTGTTCAATTGTTCACTTTACGCCACGGGAAAAAGGATATTTTCACCTATAACGTGGACATGATGGTAAAAGCGGCGGAAAAAACGGCCCATACTTTACAACTGTTTTTGACGATGGTGGCGGTAATTTCGCTGATAGTTGGCGGTATTGGCGTTATGAATATTATGTTAGTTTCGGTGACTGAACGTACAAGAGAGATTGGTATTCGTATGGCAGTAGGTGCCAGAACCAGCGATGTGATGCAGCAGTTTCTGATAGAGGCTATTTTGGTTTGTCTGGTTGGCGGTGTTTTGGGTATTGTGCTCTCTTATACGATTGCATTGATTGCTCAACTGGCGCTGCCTGGCTGGCATTTTGTCTTCCAACCCATCGCTTTACTCAGTGCTTTCGCCTGTTCTACCGCAATTGGCGTGATATTTGGGTTTCTACCTGCCCGTAATGCTGCTCGCCTTGATCCGATAGAAGCGTTGGCAAGAGAATAAGCGGAAATGAAATAATGTTACGCCGCAGGCAATGACCAGCGGCGTATGAATAATACCTGGTTATGACCCACAGGCCAGGCTATTTAGCCTTTGGGTTCGTTTTCAAGGGGAACAATAATACTGGCATGATTTCCCTTTGGGCCTTGGTGAACGCTGAAATTCACCTTCTGGCCCGCTTTCAGTGTCCGGTAACCGTCCATCTGAATGGTTGAGTAATGAGCGAATATATCTTCTCCGCCGCTTGCCGGGCAAATAAACCCAAAGCCCTTAGCATTATTGAACCACTTAACAGTACCTGTCTCCATACTTCTACATCCCTCGTTTAATAATTTCGGTTGAGATGAGCCATTAATATAACAGTTGTAAACAATCACATATAATTAGTTACATTATCTATGTTTGTTCACAAAACATACTGTAGTAAAAATCAAATTCTCGTCAAGCACAGAACAAATGTCTGGTTGTTTTGAATGACTAAAGTTTGATATAGATAACGATATGAGTTTCGTTCATTCACTTTTATGCCGAGTTTTCATAGGGGAATAGTCTGTGGTAAAAGGAGTTGCCCAGAGAATGATAAGATAAATGGCAACATAATTTATTTGCTGGCAGTGGCTGGTATTAGAGATTAATCCTGTTGGGAAAATAATGAACGAGTATCATAACAGTTTGAAAACTAAGGAATCCGTTAAGGATAAGCGACAGCAAAAATTGCAGCCGCCGTCAATGTATCAGGTTATTCTTAACAATGATGATTACACTCCGATGGAGTTTGTAGTTGACGTATTACGAAAGTTCTTTTCTTATGATATTGAACAGGCAACGCAGTTAATGTTGGATGTCCACTATCAAGGGAAAGCTGTTTGTGGGGTTTATACTGCTGAGGTGGCAGAAACTAAAGCGGCTCAGGTAAATATGTATGCCAGGGAGCACGGGCATCCATTACTTTGTACGCTGGAAAAAATCTGACCAGGTATACTGATTTTAGGGGGAGGTGCCTATGCTCAACCAAGAGCTTGAACTTAGTCTTAATATTGCCTTTGCTAAAGCACGGGATAACAGACACGAGTTTATGACTGTGGAGCACCTATTGCTGGCGTTGTTAAGCAATTCATCAGCGCGTGAAGCATTGGAAGCCTGCAAGGTCAATCTGGCTCAATTGCGTAAGGAGCTGGAGAATTTTATTTCACAAACGACACCGTTGTTACCTGAAAATGATGAGCGGGAGACTCAGCCGACGTTGAGTTTTCAACGCGTTCTTCAGCGCGCGGTATTTCATGTTCAATCCTCTGGGCGCTCAGAAGTCTCTGGTGCTAATGTGCTGGTGGCTATCTTTAGCGAACAGGAGTCTCAAGCTGCTTATTTGCTGCGTAAACATGATGTTAGTCGTCTGGATGTAGTTAATTTCATTTCTCATGGAACTCAAAAAGAGGACACTGAATCGGATCATCAGGAGACAGGCTCACAATCTGCGGAAGAGGTGCCTACAGGTGAGGATCGGTTGGAAAATTTCACAACTAATCTGAATCAACTCGCTCAAAGAGGGCAGATTGATCCATTGATTGGCCGTCAGGATGAGTTGGAAAGAACAATCCAGGTATTGTGTCGTCGCCGAAAAAACAATCCATTGTTGGTCGGAGAGTCGGGTGTCGGTAAGACCGCTATTGCAGAAGGGCTGGCATGGCGGATTGTGCAAAAAGATGTACCGGAAGTGATGGCTGATTGTACGATTTATTCGTTGGATATTGGCTCATTGCTGGCGGGAACTAAATATCGTGGTGATTTTGAGAAGCGCTTCAAAGCATTGTTAAAAACCCTTGAGCAGGATAAGAAAAGTATTCTATTTATAGATGAAATTCATACCATTATCGGTGCGGGTGCTGCGTCAGGGGGGCAGGTCGATGCGGCTAATCTGATTAAGCCATTGTTATCTAGTGGACGTATCAGAGTGATTGGTTCTACGACCTATCATGAATTCAGTAATATTTTTGAAAAAGATCGGGCGTTAGCGCGTCGTTTTCAGAAGATTGATATTGTTGAGCCTTCACCCGAAGAGACGGTACAGATTATTAAAGGGTTGCGGCCAAAATATGAGGCGCACCATGATGTACGTTATACCACGAAAGCGATCCGTGCGGCGGTTGATTTATCAGTGAAATACATTACCGATCGCCACTTGCCGGATAAGGCGATCGATGTGATTGATGAAGCCGGGGCGCGTACCCGTTTGGTGCCGATTAGTCGCCGTAAGAAAACGATTAATGTGTCGGATATTGAATTCGTTGTTGCTCGGATTGCCCGGATTCCTGAAAAAACCGTTTCTGCCAGTGATAAAGATGTCCTAAAAACACTGGATGAGCGGCTGAAAATGTTGGTATTCGGTCAGGATACCGCGATTGCGGCATTAACCGAAGCCATTAAGATGAGTCGTGCAGGGTTGGGGCAGGATAATAAACCGGTGGGTTCTTTCCTGCTTGCAGGTCCGACAGGCGTGGGGAAAACGGAAGTCACCGTACAGCTTGCTAAGGTGCTGAATATCAAATTATTGCGTTTTGATATGTCAGAATATATGGAGCGTCATACCGTAAGCCGTTTAATTGGTGCGCCACCGGGATATGTTGGTTTTGATCAAGGAGGATTGCTTACGGATGCTGTGATTAAACATCCTCATTCAGTATTGCTGCTTGATGAGATTGAAAAAGCCCATCCAGATGTGTTTAACCTGTTATTGCAAGTCATGGATAACGGCACTCTGACTGATAATAACGGTCGCAAAGCGGATTTCCGTAACGTCATTTTAGTCATGACAACCAATGCGGGGGTACGTGAAACACAGCGCAAATCCATTGGATTTAAGCAGCAGGATAACAGCTCTGATGCAATGGAAGAGATTAAGAAAATATTTACGCCGGAATTCCGTAACCGTCTTGATGGCATCATCTGGTTTAATGCGCTTTCTATCGAGGTTATTCAACAGGTAGTTGATAAATTCATTGTCGCCTTGCAAGCGCAATTGGATGAAAAGGGTGTTTCGCTGGAGGTCAGTGCGGATGCTCGTCAATGGTTATGTGATAAAGGCTATGATAAAGCAATGGGTGCTCGTCCAATGGCGCGGGTTATTCAGGATAGCTTGAAAAAACCGTTGGCAAATGAACTCCTGTTCGGCTCATTAGTTCACGGTGGTTCGGTTAGCATTGGCTTGGATAAGGTAAAACGCGTATTGACCTACGATTTCAGCAGTGCTTATAAGCAGAAGCCGGAAGATGTAGTGCACTAATAAAGAGCGACACCACAGGTGAAAACAACGTTGTTAAATACAAAGTTGCTACCTGTGGTGTAATACCTGAAAACGGTAATGAATCAGCGGCTACGGAAGACGATACGGCCTTTGCTCAGGTCATATGGGGTCAGCTCAACTGTAACCTTGTCGCCTGTCAGGATGCGAATGTAGTTTTTACGCATTTTACCTGAGATGTGAGCAGTGACTACGTGCCCGTTTTCTAATTCAACGCGGAACATAGTGTTTGGTAGTGTGTCTAGCACGGTACCTTGCATTTCAATATTGTCTTCTTTGGCCATCTAATCCTCTAAGTTTAATAACCATCGTTTTTAACGGGCAAGATAATGCCGAAAAACCCTCATTATGTAAAGGAATGTTGTATTTTAACCCGCTATTTTGCAAATGGTGCATGGTGATATTTACGTTATAATCAACATGAATCGGTCAAATGTTGATTATAATTCCAGTACTTGTTGTGACCAGCAACCGAGTCTTAATGACCGATTTCTGAATTGATAAAGATGCTGAATAAATTCTTCCCTAGCGATCTCTTTTGCACCTAGTGACGCAGTGTGATGATTAAGCACTTGGCAATCCAGTAGTTCACCACCGTGTCGCAGAAAATGGTGATAGAAAGCAATGAACGCACATTTGGATGCATTTTCCATTCTGCTAAACATAGACTCACCACAGAATAGTGTACCAACGCTAACACCATACAAGCCACCAACAATCCGCTCATTGTGCCAGACTTCTATCGAATGTGCTTGTCCTGTTTGATGCAATTTCTGATAACCTTGTTGAATATCCCGACCTATCCATGTTCCTTCCTGCCGTTGAGCGCAGAAATAAACCACTTGTTCAAAGGCATGATTCACCGTAATACGGTATGGGTGATTGCGCAGAAACCGGCGTAATGTTCGGCCGATATGCAATTCACCCGGAATGATTACCGCACGTGGATCGGGAGACCACCAAAGTGGCACTTCGCTGGGTAAAAACCAAGGAAAAATGCCTTGATGGTAAGCCGCATTTAATCGTTTAGCGGATAAATCCCCTCCTACCGCCAGTAGACCATTAGGCTCCGTTAATGCTTCTTTTGGGTGAGGGAAATCATATGAGTCATCATTCAGTTGAATTATTGGCATCGTGTGTTACTGCTCCGGTTCAAGACGAATCTGATGTTGCCGTTGATGAAATTGATAATAGCGACCTTGCTGAGTCAGTAATTCATCATGTTGCCCTTGTTCAATGATGGTGCCGCCATCCATGACGTAAATACGATCCATATGATTAAGTCCGTACAGGCGGTGGGTGACAATAATTAATGACTTATGCTGACAATGCTGACGCAGTAAAGACAGAATTTGCTGTTCAGTGTCCGCATCGAGTCCTTCCGTAGGTTCATCCAGCAACATCAGTGGTGCCGAGTGCAATAACGCTCTGGCAATCCCCAAGCGACGCTGTTCACCACCTGATAACTGACGACCACCTTCGCCCATCCAGCAGTTTAGTCCCTCATTGGTTTCCAGTAGATTGCTTAAACCCACCTGTTTCAGCACAGTTTCCAGTTCATTATCGGTTGCATGTGGTTTTGCCAGTAATAAATTCTGGCGTAAAGTATGACTGAATACATGCACACGTTGTGGAACAACCGATATCATGCTGCGCAGAGTGGATTCGTCATAAGTAGTAATGGGATGTTGGTTCAGACAGATTGTGCCTAAATCAACATCCCAGGCTCGGGTCAGTAATTGTAGTAAGGTGGATTTACCACAACCGGTTTTGCCTAACAGCGCGATATGTTCTCCCGCTTTCAGGCAGAGAGAGACATTTTTCAGGACAGCCATTGGCTGATCAGGATAGGTGAAACTGATATTTTTGATATCAATACTGGCTTGCGCTGAACTTTCCGGTCCTGATGTAGGAAATGTGACTTCCGGTTCTTGTTGCATCAATTGAGAAACACGGGTTGCAGAGGTAATGACTTGCCCCAGATGTTGGAATGCAACAGCAACAGGCCCCAGACTTTCAAACGCAGCAAGAGAACAGAAGACAAACAGCGCAATTAATGCTCCCGGCTGGCTGTTTCCCCCTACGCCGTTAGCAGCCAGCCATAAGATCAATGTGACAGTCATACCAGTGGCGAAAATCATGATTGCCTGTGACAAACCGGTCAGATTGGCTTGCTGTTGTTGACGTCTTAACCAACGTGACTCAATATCGGCCATTGACTTGCGGAAACGGCCAATAGCACCAAATACCATCAATTCAGCTTGCCCTTGCAACGCCGCTGTAAGTTGGGTGCGGTATTGACCACGCAGAATAGTCAGATCGCGGCCGACGGATTTACCTGCGTTATAAAATACCAATGGCAGCAGGATCAACAGCGTCAGCATAATACCGCCAAGAGTATAGGCTAATGTGAGATCCAGAAAACCAAGACCGAAAGTGAGAACTATAATAACGATAAAAGCTGATAATATCGGCGAAATCACCCGTAAATAGAGGTGATCCAATGTTTCAACGTCAGCGACTAGCCGGTTTAATAATTCGCCCTGACGAAAACGAGCCATTCCTCCCGGTGAGAGTGGCAAAATTTTCTGAAAGGCAAAAACCCGTAAATGTGCCAATACCCGGAAAGTGGCGTCATGGCTAACCAACCGTTCAGCATAGCGTCCGGCAGTTCGAAGAATGGCAGAGCCACGGACACCCGCGGCCGGTAGCATATAGTTGAAGGTATAACCGGCAAAACCTGCTAGTGCTGCGCCTGCAAGGAACCAGCCAGAGAGAGTCAGTAAACTTATACTGGCGAGTAGCGTAACAATGGCCAGAACCATGCCTAAACTGATAAGAAACCAATGACGGCGATAGAGCGCCAGAAAAGGAAGCAATACCCGCATAATTACAGCTCCTCACTTCGATAGGATAACAGTCGGGTGAATACCCCTTGGGATTGGCTTAGCGTCTGATAATCTCCCTGTTCAATAATCAGCCCCTTTTCCATGACCCAAATCTGATCATATTCCAGTGTCTCTTCCAATTGGTGGGTAACTAACAAGGTTGTCTGATGATGAGATGCCTGATTGAGTGTTGCCATAACCCGTTGTTCGCTATGCGCATCCAGGCTGGCGGCAGGTTCATCCAGTAATAATAACTGGCGGGGTTTCAATAGGGCACGGGCGACAGCGATACGTTGGGCCTGACCAACGGATAATCGTGCTGCATTATCACCGATAATAGTATTCAGCCCATCGGGTAAATCATGAATGAATTCGGTGACGTATGCTTGCTCCATAACCTGATGGATTTGTTGTTGATTGGCATTAGGTTGGTTCAGACGAATATTATCAAGCAAAGTCTGTTCAGGCAGATGTGGATTTTGTCCAACCCAACTCAGTTGGTTACGCCATCTCTGTAGATCCAACTCACGCAGCTCAGCGCCATTAATTTGTATTGAGCCACGATAGGGCAGGAACCCTAACAGTAAATTCAAGAGGGAGCTTTTACCTGCTCCGCTCAGGCCAACTAATGCCACCCGCTGATTTTTCTCTATAGTAAAATTCAACGGGCCAGCAAGCCGGTTGCCATCGTGGGCTAAAATTTCCAGATTATTAGCAATGATGGTTAACGAATCGTGAGGGTTTAGCGTTTTATCACCACCGGCAGGTGCGTGTTCGCCATCACTGCTTAATAAAGTCACTAATGCTTCTGCGGCACCAACCGCCTGTGCTTTGGCGTGATAGTAAGTGCCGAGATCACGCAATGGCTGGAAAAATTCTGGGGCGAGGGTTAATACCAGAAAACCGGCAAACAGGGTAACGCCCATCCCATAGCTGCCAAAATTAAGCTCCCCCAGATAGGAGAAACCGAAATAGACAGCGACAATGGCAATAGAAATGGCAGCAAAGAATTCCAGCACCGCGGAAGAAAGGAACGCTAATCTCAGCACTTCCATCGTCCTGCGACGGAAGTTTTCGGTAGATTCGCTGATTTGTTGTGCTTCTGCATTGCCGCGATAAAACAGGCGCAGCGTTTCCAGCCCACGTAGCCGATCCAAGAAATTACCGCTTAACCGGCCTAGTGCGACAAAATTACGCCGATTAGCGTCTGCGGCACCTAAACCAACCAGTGCCATAAACAGGGGAATCAGCGGAGCCGTCGCGAATAAAATTAGCCCGGCAGCCCAGTTAACAGGGAATAGGGTGATCAGGATAAGAATAGGGATCATGACGGCAAGAGACATCTGCGGCAGATAGCGGGAGTAATAATTCTGCATATCTTCTATTTGCTCAAGGATAATGGTTGCCCAACTACCGGCTGGTTTGCCTTTAACCCACGCTGGGCCAAGTTGTTCAAGTTTATCCAATACCATAGCGCGGATTTTTTGACGCACGACTTTGCCACAGATAAAGCCTATTCGTTCCCGAATAGCACTGATGATGGCCCGTAGAGCAAAGATGGCTGCTAACAACCAAAATTCATTCGAGATGTGCTCGCGCGGAAGGTTATCCATGATTAAAGCTTGCAGAATTGAGGCAAGTAACCAGGCTTGAGTGATAATCAACAATCCACTGATTAAGCCGAGTAACATGGACAGGCGGAGCCAGCGTTGGGCCGGGGCACTTTGCTGTTTCAGCCAGCGAACCAATTCGTACTGTCTTGTTTTGTCCATAGAAAAAATTCTAATCTAGCAGGTGAGGGTAATGGTGTACCAAAAGGCTGGACATATCCTATGTGTCAGCATCCTGCTGATATGTTACATGTTAAAAGGCGCTACCGAAATAGCGCCTTGAAAGAAAAAGAATTTATTTAGCGGCTAGCCCATCAAGGAAACGTTCTGCGTCAAGGGCTGCCATACAGCCTGTACCGGCGGATGTAATTGCCTGACGGTAGGTATGGTCCATAACATCACCGGCGGCAAATACACCGGGAATTGAAGTCTGAGTGGCGTTACCCTGCAAACCGGATTGAACTTTAATGTAACCATTATCCAGTTCTAATTGGCCTTTAAAGATAGCGGTATTGGGAGTATGGCCGATAGCAATGAATGTGCCGGTAACCGCCAATTCTTCTGTAGCGCCATTTTGGGTATCGCGTAGACGAACACCAGTAACGCCCATATCATCACCAAGTACTTCATCTAGAATACGATCGGTGTGCAGGATGATATTGCCATTTTTTACTTTATCCATCAGCCGACCAATCAAAATCTTCTCTGAACGGAAAGTATCACGGCGATGAATTAGGTGAACTTCTGCTGCAATATTTGCCAGATATAAAGCTTCTTCTACGGCGGTATTACCACCACCGACAACGGCGACTTTCTGGTTACGATAAAAGAAACCATCACAAGTTGCACAGGCTGAAATACCACGCCCTTTGAATGCCTCTTCAGAAGGTAAACCTAAATAACGGGCAGAAGCACCTGTTGCGATAATCAGTGCGTCACAGGTATATTCTTGTTCATCACCATAAAGGCGTAAAGGCCGGTTTTGCAGATCAACTTTTTGAATATGGTCAGAAATGATTTCGGTTTGGAATTTCTCAGCATGTTGGTGCATGCGTTCCATTAACCCAGGGCCGGTCAGACCTTCCGGATCGCCCGGCCAGTTTTCGACCTCGGTGGTGGTAGTCAACTGACCGCCTCTTTCAACTCCGGTAATAAGAACCGGATTTAAATTTGCTCGGGCAGCGTAAACCGCGGCAGTATAGCCTGCTGGACCGGAGCCAAGAATAATGAGTTTGTGGTGTTTGGCGGCGCTCATGAATACCTCATTTCCATTTATCACCTAATCGAATATCGAGCGATTGTAGGAGAAATAGGAGGGTAAAAAAAGCTAAAAGACTCATGTTACTAACGATTTTACCGATAGATATTAACTAATAATGACTTTAACCTGAGAAAAGTGTTCTTTTAGTGTTGGTTGGATTTCATTTGCTCGTTATCAATTAATGGTAGACTATCGAAACGATTAACTGAAAATTTGTTCCACAGGTTGTTCTGATTTTTGCTCATTTACTTTGACAATCGGCTGTGCATTTGCGAAAACATCACTGTAAGAGATAATTATCCACCTCGCTAAATTCGTTTCTATAAAAATCGACAAGTGGATAATCCTCTTTTGTGTAGCATAAAAAAATGGCCTGTGGGTTGCTTTACGCTGATAGAGCGAGGCTTTAACTTTAAGACATCTTTTCCAACTCAAACTCAGAGAGATAGGGGAAAATGTTATGGGTGTAGGAAAATAAAGAGAGATCAACAAGATGATAGATAATAAAAAACGTCCGGGAAAAGATCTTGATCGCATAGATCGTAATATCCTAAATGAGCTACAAAAAGATGGGCGAATTTCTAACGTAGAACTGTCTAAACGGGTAGGTTTGTCTCCAACCCCGTGTCTGGAGCGTGTTCGTCGTTTGGAACGTCAAGGGTTTATTACTGGATACACGGCATTGCTGAATCCTCACTATTTGGATGCATCTTTGCTGGTATTTGTTGAAATTACTTTAAACCGTGGTGCTCCAGATGTTTTTGAACAATTCAATGCTGCTGTACAAAAATTGGAAGAGATTCAGGAATGTCACTTGGTTTCCGGTGATTTCGACTATCTATTAAAAACCCGCGTACCAGACATGTCAGCTTATCGTAAGTTGCTGGGCGAAACATTGTTGCGTTTGCCAGGTGTTAATGACACCCGCACATATGTTGTAATGGAAGAAGTTAAGCAGAGCAACCGTCTGGTCATTAAGACGCGCTAAAATCTTACCAAAAATGTACAGGTGCAAAACTGGAAAAACTTAGGTACACTCCTGTTTATGCATACAGTTTCAACGCTGAGCTATCTCGGCGTTGTTCCGTTAAATCAATTGTTCCGTTAAATCAACAGGAAACCTGGAGAGCCTTTCTTGAGCCAGGAATATACAGAAGATAAAAATATTAAGTTAAAGAGACTGAGTAGTGGGCGCAGGCTGTTAGAAGCTGTGTTGCTTGTTATTGTCATTCTAGCGGCTTATCTGATGGTCGCGCTTGTCAGTTTTAATCCTTCTGATCCCAGTTGGTCTCAGACTGCATGGCATGAGCCGGTGCATAATTTGGGTGGAGGAGTTGGTGCGTGGCTGGCTGATACGTTGTTTTCTGCATTTGGGATTCTAGCTTATGCCATCCCTCCGGTGATGATATTGGGTTGCTGGAGTGCTTTTAGGCAACATGATGACCGGGAGTATGTCGATTTCTTTGCGCTGGCTTTGCGCGTTATTGGCGCATTGGCAATTGTCTTAACTTCATGTGGATTAGCGGCACTGAATATTGACGATCTCCATTACTTTGCTTCCGGCGGTATTATTGGCAGCCTGTTTAGCAGCGCAATGTTGCCTTGGTTTAATGAATTGGGCGCGACTTTAGTCTTGCTGTGTATTTGGGCAATTGGGTTTACGCTATTTACTGGCTGGTCATGGTTAACTATTGCTGAAAAAACAGGGGCAGTGATTCTGGGGGCAATAGGATTTATTACCAACCGCAGCCGTAATGAACAAGAATATACGCCATACGATGAAACGGCTATTGCGCGGGAAAATCTCGCCGATGATAAAACAGAACCTGAATTCACCGCGGCTGATATTGATCATGATGATGTGCTATTTACAGCACCTTCAGCCGCAGAGTTAGCAAAAACTGAACTGGATGAACCAGAATCAGTGAAAACAGAAATCGAGCAAGAACAGCCAACGGATATTCCTACCATTAATATGGCTGATATTGATGTTGAACCTAAAATTCTGGTCAATACATCTGATGATGATATTGTACAGTCTCAGCCATTAATGGAAGAAAGTGAAAAGAATAATAACGACGAACCTGTTCGTTATACATTTGAAATTCCTGCTGAGTACCATTTTGAACCTATATCTGAATCTCACCGTCAAGGGCCGCCAACATTTGAACCCGTCGAAAGTAGCCAAAATAGCAGTGATACTTTCACTTTTATGCCTGAAATAGAGCCAAAAAATACCGAGCAAAAAAATGTTATGGCAGCAACCGCCGCAACGGTTATAACGGGTAACTCACAGGTTAAACAAGGAATCGGGCCAGAACTGCCTCGTCCTAATCCTGTCCGTATTCCAACCCGCCGTGAACTGTATGGCATTAAAGTTCCTTCACAGCGTCTTGCAGAGCAACAGCGTGAAGAGGAGGCCAAACAGCAAGTAGATGAATCGGATGGCGATATTGAGGCTGATAAACAACAAGCAGCGTTGCTGCGTCAGCAGTTTCTTGAACAACAGCGCGAGCGTTATCGTATTACGACGGATACAGAAAAACAGGCCCCAATCCCTCCTCAAATAGGACAGAATCTATTTGAGCCGGAAAATCGGCCTGTGGTGGAAGAACGGGCTCAAGCCGCGACAGAGATTGTTAAACAGACAGTTGAGCAGTCGCAACATAAGCGTTATCAGGAGCAAAGTCACCAGGAGAAAAAAGAGCTCTCGGCTCTGGAGAGTTTATCGATTTTAAATAACTTCTCGCCGGTTGAAGATTTAGTTGAAAAGGAGCCAACAGAGCCGCTGTTTATGCCTTCTGTTCAATCAGCGCCGAAAAATCAATCAGAACGGCCGACAGAAATTGCTTTTGCGTCAGCGCCTGTACACAATACTGCGCAGCAACCGCAGCAACCGCAGCAACCGCAGCAACCGCAGCAACCGCAGCAACCGCAGCAACCGCAGCAACCGCAGCAACCGCAGCAACCGCAGCAACCGCAGCAACCGCAGCAACCGCAGCAACCGCAGCAAAATAGCTTATTTCATCCGTTTTTGGTTCGTAACGATCAACCGTTGCCAAAACCAACGACACCAATGCCTTCGCTCGAACTGTTAACCAGTCCTTTAGCAGAAGAAGAACCCGTTGATATGTTTGCCCTTGAGCAAACATCACGTTTAATTGAAGCGCGTCTGAGTGATTATCGAGTTAAAGCTGATGTCGTGGGTTTCTCACCCGGTCCGGTGATTACTCGGTTTGAACTGGATTTGGCCCCGGGTGTTAAAGCAGCACGTATTTCCAACTTATCAAGAGACTTGGCTCGCTCTCTATCAGCGGTCGCCGTGCGTATTGTTGAAGTGATTCCGGGTAAACCTTATGTTGGTTTGGAATTACCGAATAAAAAACGTCAGACGGTCTATTTGCGTGAAGTATTGGATTGTGAAAAATTCCGCGATAATCCGTCACCACTAACCATTGTGTTGGGTAAAGATATTGGCGGCCAGCCGGTAGTAGCTGATTTAGGTAAAATGCCGCACTTGCTGGTGGCGGGGACAACCGGTTCGGGTAAATCTGTTGGCGTCAACGCCATGATCCTCAGTATCCTCTATAAAGCAAAACCAGAGGATGTCCGCTTTATTATGATTGACCCGAAAATGTTGGAATTATCGGTTTATGAAGGTATTCCGCATCTGTTAACCGAAGTTGTTACCGATATGAAAGATGCTGCTAATGCACTGCGTTGGTGCGTTAGTGAAATGGAACGCCGTTATAAACTGATGTCCGCATTAGGAGTACGTAATCTGGCGGGTTATAACGAAAAGGTTAAACAGGCGGAAGAGATGGGACGTCCAATCCCTCACCCATTCTGGAAGCCCGGTGACAGTATGGATATTACTCATCCGGTGCTGAAAAAAGAGCCATACATTGTTGTCATGGTCGATGAATTTGCTGATTTAATGATGACTGTCGGTAAAAAAGTTGAAGAGCTGATTGCCCGATTAGCACAGAAAGCGCGTGCTGCTGGTATCCATCTGGTTCTGGCGACTCAACGTCCATCGGTTGATATTATTACTGGTTTGATTAAAGCAAATATTCCGACGCGTATTGCTTTTACCGTTTCCAGCAAAATTGACTCCCGCACCATCCTTGATCAAGGTGGCGCTGAATCCCTGTTGGGCATGGGAGATATGCTTTATCTAGCACCAAACTCCTCGATTCCGGTGCGTGTTCATGGTGCATTTGTTCGGGATCAGGAAGTTCATGAAGTGGTGAATGATTGGAAAGCCCGTGGTCGTCCAGAGTATGTTGACAGTATTATCAGTGGTGGTGATGATGCTGAGGGTGGCTTAGGTTTTGACAGTGATGAAGAGCTGGACGCCCTGTTTGATCAGGCAGTTCAATTCGTGACGGAAAAACGACGAGTTTCGATTTCTGGTGTTCAGCGTCAATTCCGTATTGGTTATAACCGAGCGGCGCGTATTGTGGAACAGATGGAGGCGCAACAGATTGTCAGTGCTCCAGGTCATAATGGTAATCGTGAAGTATTGGCCCCACCGCCACATGAGAGCTGATAGTGAATATTGAACGTTGAAGACTCTGATAATAAATCACTTAAGTAATAACGTTGAGAAAGAAGTAATAACGCTGAGAAAGGTATCTCTTACATGAAAAAGCTGATATTGATTGGTTGTTTAATGGCTGGCATGAATATCAATGCGGCATGGGCAAATGCCAGCCAGAATTTGCAGGAACGTTTGAGTAAAGTAAACAGTTTTCATGCCAGCTTTACTCAGACAGTCACCAGTGATGATGGGGCAACAATTCAGGAAGGTGAAGGGCAGTTGTGGGTTAAACGACCAAACCTATTTAACTGGCACATGACATCCCCTGATGAAAGCGTCTTGGTATCGGACGGTAAAACATTGTGGTTCTATAATCCATTTGTTGAGCAGGTAACGGCTAATTGGTTGAAAGATGCCACAGGTAACACGCCGTTTATGTTAATTACTCGTAACGATGCTAAAGATTGGTCCCAATATAAAATTAGCCAGCAAGGGAATGATTTTGAACTGACGCCGAATAATGTCGCTGGCAACCTGAAACGCTTCTCGATTACCGTCACGACGGATGGCACTATCCAAAAGTTTTCAGCCATAGAACAGGATGGCCAAAAGAGTGCTTATCAATTAAAAGGGCAGCAAAATACCCATGTGGATGCGGCAAAATTCAGTTTTACCCTACCGAAAGGCGTTACGCTGGATGATCAGCGCCAGTGAGGTTTAAGTGAACAACCTGTCACTCGATTTTTCACAAAATGAATTCCAGCCATTGGCCGCGCGTATGCGGCCGATGACATTAGAGCAATATATCGGCCAGCAGCATTTATTAGCCGTAGGAAAGCCGCTTCCAAGGGCTATCCGGGCTGGACAATTGCACTCCATGATTTTATGGGGGCCTCCGGGGACGGGCAAAACAACATTAGCTGAAATTATTGGGCATTGTGCTCAGGCTGATGTTGAACGGATATCCGCGGTTACTTCCGGCATCAAAGAGATACGTGAATCTATTGAAAAGGCGCGCCAGAATCGGAACGCAGGGCGTAGAACTATCTTGTTTGTTGATGAAGTACATCGTTTTAACAAAAGTCAACAGGATGCTTTTCTGCCACACATTGAAGATGGCACGATCACTTTTATCGGTGCGACAACGGAGAACCCCTCTTTTGAACTGAATTCCGCATTACTTTCACGGGCACGAGTCTATCTGCTTAAATCATTGACAACAGAAGAGATTGAGCAGGTACTCGATCAGGCAATGAATGATAAAGAACGCGGTTATCATGGTCAGAATATCATTTTGCCTGAAAATACCCGTCACATGATTGCCGAGCTGGTTGCTGGCGATGCCCGTCGTTCATTGAATTTGCTGGAAATGATGGCGGATATGGCAGAAACCAATGCTCAGGGACAGAGGGTTTTGACACCGGCGCTATTGAAAGAAGTCAGTGGAGAGCGAAGTGCTCGTTTTGATAATAAAGGTGATCGTTATTACGATTTGATTTCAGCGCTGCATAAATCTATACGCGGTTCTGCACCTGATGCTGCGCTTTACTGGTATGCGCGGATCATTACTGCTGGTGGTGATCCGCTATATGTTGCACGTCGTTTATTGGCAATTGCTTCCGAAGATATTGGTAATGCCGATCCGCGGGGAATGCAGGTAGCCATTGCTGCGTGGGATTGTTTTACGCGTGTTGGGCCGGCAGAAGGTGAAAGAGCGATTGCTCAAGCTATTGTTTACCTTGCCTGTGCGCCGAAAAGTAACGCGGTTTATACCGCTTTTAAAGCAGCGATGGCTGATGCGAAGGAAAAACCTGATTATGATGTTCCTGTGCATTTGCGCAATGCGCCGACAAAATTGATGAAAGGGATGGGGCTTGGCGAAGAATATCGTTATGCCCATGACGAGCCTAATGCTTATGCGGCGGGTGAAGTTTATTTTCCATCTGAGATACGGGAAACTCGCTATTATCATCCGACTAACCGAGGGTTAGAAAGTAAAATAGGCGATAAACTCGCCTGGCTTGCTGAACAGGATCAAAATAGCCCGATAAAACGCTATCGCTAACGTTATTGTTGCGGTAAGGTTGACGGGTAAAAATACCTTATGGCCCATCAACTTGTGTGGGCCTATTTATATCATCTAACTTAATAACGACAAGCACAGGACTAGCATGCTCGATCCAAACATACTGCGTAATGAGCTAGGCGCAGTCGCCGAAAAACTGGCTCGCAGGGGTTATGCCCTTGACGTGGATACGCTGCGCAAACAAGAAGAGCGCCGTAAAGTTTTACAAGTTGAAACTGAAACCCTGCAAGCAGAACGTAATTCCCGATCGAAAGCTATTGGTGCAGCAAAAGCCCGTGGTGAAGATATTGATCCACTGCGTCAGGAAGTGAACCAGTTAGGTGAAAAGTTGGATACAGCGAAAGCCGAACTGGAAAAACTTCAGGCTGAAATCCGTGATTTGGCTTTAAGTATCCCTAACATTCCGGATGACTCTGTACCGGTAGGTAAAGATGAGAACGATAATTTGGAAGTGAGCCGTTGGGGCGAGCCACGTAAATATGATTTTGAGATCCAAGATCATGTTTCATTAGGTGAGTTGACCAATGGGCTGGACTTTGCCGCTGCGGTTAAACTAACGGGTTCGCGTTTTGTGGTGATGAAAGGGCAAATTGCTCGTCTACATCGGGCATTAGCGCAATTTATGCTAAACCTTCACACAGAACAGCATGGCTATTTAGAAACTTATGTTCCTTATCTGGTTAACCACGAAACCTTATATGGAACGGGCCAATTGCCGAAATTTGGTGAAGACCTTTTCCATACCAAACCGCTGGAAGAAGAGGCAGAAAGCCATTATGCGTTGATCCCGACTGCGGAAGTTCCGATAACCAACTTGGTTCGTGGTGACATTCTGGATGAAAGTGAACTGCCACTGAAAATGACTGCTCATACCCCTTGCTTCCGTTCAGAAGCGGGTTCTTATGGTCGTGATACTCGTGGCCTGATCCGTATGCACCAGTTTGATAAAGTTGAGTTGGTTCAGATTGTTCATCCTGATGAATCAATGGATGCACTGGAAGCGCTGACAGGTCATGCAGAGAAAGTACTGCAATTACTGAATCTGCCCTATCGTAAAGTCTTATTGTGTACCGGTGATATGGGTTTTAGCGCATGCAAAACTTATGACTTGGAAGTGTGGTTACCGGCTCAGAACACATATCGTGAAATCTCTTCCTGTTCTAACATGTGGGATTTCCAGGCGCGCCGTATGCAGGCACGTTTCCGCAGTAAAGAGGATAAGAAAACTCAATTACTTCATACTCTGAATGGCTCTGGTTTAGCTGTAGGCCGTACTCTGGTTGCCATTATGGAAAACTATCAGCAAGCCGATGGCCGCATTGAAATACCCGAAGTATTGCGTCCATATATGGGTGGTTTGGAATATATTGGTTGATTATTGTGTTAATGAAAAGCGCCAGGTTTGGCGCTTTTTGCTGTCTATTTTATTAATTACAAATTTACTAAAAATAAAATTACCGAATTCAGTAAATAATAAATGTATCTTTATCTTTATCTTTATCTTTATCTTTATCTTTTAGTTCACTAAAGTCGATGATTTTTCCTTACCGATAAAAATGCTACGATAAGAAGAATAATAGCTGGCGAAAAATATGGGTATAGAGACTAAAAAGCCCAAGCCTAAAGTCACTATAGAAAGTACCATCATTAACCCAAAGATACTAAAGAATAATAAACCGGGCAATAAATTCTTCTTCACTGCCTCCAGGCTCATTGATACGGCAGCCCCAAATTTCAAATTATGAAGAACGATTAACGCTGGTGCAAACCAGGTTAAAGCAGCAGCAATGATACTGAAAATAAATAGAATAAAGACACTAAGAAATAATGGAGACGAATCGCCTAGGAATATATCAACAGGAATTTCACCATATTGACTAGCTAAAAAAATGTTAATCACTGCACTACCGCCGACAATAAACATTGCTATGATACCAAGGATCATAATACCAAACGATAAAGCACCAACGGCAAGTAGTGACGCAAAGTTCTTCTGGAATCCGCTGAATAACAGCCCTAGTTCAAATTCTCCGGTAGTTCTCTGTTTTTCACACAGAGCAATAATGCCCCCGGTCAGTACTAGACCCAAAATCCCTGCAAATATCCCAAGGAAAGGAATAAGCTGTAAAACAGATATGATAATGAAATAAATGATACTAAGTAGTATCCACATACCCAATTTACGTTTGACGAGACCCCATGCTTGACTAATCCATCCCATACCTTCGCCGCTACTGAGGGATTGACCTCCAGGGATAAATACCTCCTGATTGTTGTATATAGCGTTGGAATTAAAATCTAGGTTCTTATTATCCATGTATTTTCCGATTTAATTATTGACTTGTAATTTATTGAATCGCTTTTTCTGTCTGCATCTTCAAAGTTACAGTCAGTCATAAAAAGCTGGCAAGTATAATATATTAAATTTATTAATCAACAAGTACTAAATAGGAGTAATTACCTAATGGGTGCGGTGGATTTACAAGCAATGTGTTGCCGTGTGCTTTAACTTGTTAAAGTGGTTTTATACTTACCTAAATAACTAAGCTATTTCTGTAATATATTGTGGTTTCTTATCATATAACTTAATTAATATCTATATTTCAATGCTGATTTTTCATCATGGACTATTTAACTGGTTTGTGAAAAAGTTTACTCTTGTGGTTGAAAATATTATTAAAATTAATTTTTTTTAGGACAATGGATTATCTGATTAACCTATTTATATTTTTATTATCCTTTTTCATGTAATATAAGCATTAATAAAGTCAATTTTTGTTTTTCATTTTTCACCGATAGCTTGATGATAGGTCGGTTTTAAACCTGTTATTAAAAATCATTGTTTTAACTTATGATTTTAATCGGTATGAGGTTTTAACTGTTGTTTTTATCACTTTTGATGCCTACTTTGTATTAAGTTTAATGTGGAGTATTTAAGATATCGAGGTTTCGCATAATAAATATCATATGATAATGCTATTAAGATTTAATCGAGAAAAATTGCAGGGCATTTTCCATCATGAAAAAACAAACTTTATTTTAAATAACAGGGCTTCTCAACGACTTGAGGTTAAATAGCGCTTTTTTTCCTTCGTGATGATTTGCTGAAAATAATCACTTTATTCTCAGCAAATAGTAGGCGTATCTTTTAGTTAATTAAAGAGTGGATGATTTATTCGTATTGATAAAAATGCTGCGGTAGGAGGAGTAATAACTAACGATAAATACCGGAATAGAGATTAGAAAACCTAAACCCAAAGTCATTACCGAGATTATGAAAATGACTGCTAAGGTGATGAAAAATAATAAACCGGGCAATAGGTTTCTTTTCACCGCTTCCAGGCTCATTGACACGGCAACACCAAATTTCAAATTATGAATAACGATTAATGCTGGTGCAAACCAGGTTAAAGCAGTAGCAAAAATGTTAAAAATAATCAGAACGAAAGCACCAAGGTATAATGAAGAGAGATCATTTTCGAATATATCGATAGGGATCTCACCATCTTGGCTATATAACAATATGTGATCCATTGTACTATTGCTAATAATAAGCATTGCGATAATGCCAAGGAGCGTAACGCCAAGCGATAAAGCACCAACACCAAGCAGTGATGCAAAATTTTTCTGAAATCCGCTGAATAATAATTTTGGCTTGCATTGGCCAGTTGTTCTTTGTTTTTCACACATGGTAATAAGACCACCAAGAAATACTGAACTAAAAATTTCAGAAAGTATCCCAAGAAAAGGAATAAATTGGATAGCTATTGCAATGATGAAATAAATAATACCGAGCAGTATCCATATACTTAATTTATTTCTGACGAGTCTCCATGACTGACTAATCCATTTTATGCCTTCGCCGCTACTGAGGAATTGACCACCAGGAATAAATACCTCCTGATTGTTGGATATAGTATTGGAATTAAAACTTAGGTTCTTGTTATCCATGTATTTTCCAATTTAATTATTGATTTGTAATTTATTCAGTCGCTTTTTCTATCTGCATCTTGAAAGTCACAGTCAGTCGTAAAAAGCTGGTAAGTATATTATATTAATTTTATTAACTAACAAGTACTAAATAGGAGTAATTAGCCAATAAAGTGATGGACTTACAAGCAATGTTTTGTTTTGACTTGATCAAATGGTTTTACCATTACCTAAATAACTAAGCTATCTCTGTAATATATTGCATCTTATTTTATAGAACTGAATTAATATTTATATTTTCAATGCTGTTTTTTCATTGTCGATTATTTAACTGGTTTTGAAGAAATTTACTCTTGTGGTTGAAAACGCTATTAAAGTCGTTTCCTTTGGAAAAACAGATTGTTTGATTAATCTATTTATATCCTTATATCCTTATATCCTTATATCCTTATATCCTTATATCCTTATTTCCTGGCTTATATAAGCATTAATAAATCAGTTTTGTTTTCACTGGTAAGCTTTATCAAGAGAAGGTTTTACACTGTTATTAAAAACCATTGTTTTAACCTTAGGTTTTAATTGGCATAAGGTTTTAACCATTTTTTACCACTTTTAACGCCTGCTTTTTATTAAGTTTAATCATTATGAAACATCGTGTTTTACATTTAACCAACATTAATCATACTTTTTTATCTTTACTGGCTCTGTTTTACCTTTATCTTATCTTGATAAATCAGCCAGTAAATAGCATGATGATATAAAGATATACCTTTATGTTTTCTCGAATAATCCCTTTCTTTTTTAGGGCTTAAATTCCGACACATTAATCGTTTTATCCGTTTTTTATTAGGTTATTTTTATGGTTTGTTTCATAAAATAATGGCGAGAAAACACTTTAATATCAATCTATTTGGATAATATTCCTTTGCATGCTGATTTCTTTTCAGTTTTCTATTAAGTGTAATTAATTACCTTTATAAAAAATTGCACTATAGTTAAATCTTCCTGCCACATAAAAACCTTAATCTCTTTATGTTCGTGATTTTAAATGGTTATAGCAGGTTAAATAAATGTAAAATGAGAGGGGGATAAAATCGCCGATAAATGCATTAAACATGATGGGGAAATAGGTCGTTTTTAGCGCCTGTATTTTTTAAAATCTGGTATTAATGGTATTAAAATCAAAGCCTATTTCTTTAATATTGTTAAACTTTTTTATTTTTTGCGGTTAATCTGGTTAATCTAAGAATTTTCCGATTTCTTTTAATGATTTATCTGATTTTGCGAAAATGTATTACGACTACATAAAATCTTTTGGTTAAGCAAGTTTGCTTAATGCGGTGATTTGTTGTTTTGCCACTTTGTTAAACAATTTAGACCTTGTTTTTCCTAATGTTTTTTCTGCTAATATCAGTATAACCTCGGATTTTTTTACTCGTTTTAAACGATCCTTAATTGGTTGACGCTCTAAGGTAAAAATGTAGCTTCTAATAGCAATCAAACGGGTTAAATCGGGAAAATGGCAGGAGTTTTCCCATCATAAAAAAACAAACCTCGTTTAAAATAGCGAGGCTTGTCAACCTAAGTATTTTTTAGTCGATTAAAATGTGGATGATTTCTCCTTACTGATAAAAATGCTGCGGTAGGAGGAATAATAACTAACTAAAAGTACTGGTATAGAGATTAGAAAACCTAGACCAAAAGTCATTACCGAGATTATGAAAATGATCGCATAGGTGATAAAGAATAATAAACCGGGCAATAGATTTTTTTTCACTGCTGCCAGGCTCATTGATATGGCGGCACCAAATTTCAAATTATGGATAACAATTAGCGCTGGTGCAAACCAGGTCAATGCGGCATTCACAATTGAGAAAATCATCAGAATAAAGAGACCAAGAAGTAATGAGGACAGACTATTTAGAAGCATTTCGGTTGAAATTTCACTATGTTGAGAGGCTAAGGCTAATAGAATATGAATTACGGCACTACCACCGGCAATAAACATTGTGATAACACTGAGGATTATAATGCCAAGCGTTAAAGCACCAACGCCGAGCAGTGACGCAAAGTTTTTCTGAAATCCGTTGAATAACAGCCCTAGCTCGAATTCTCCGCTAGTCCTCTGTTTTTCGCACACGGCAATTATACCGCCGATAAATACTGGGTTCAGAAACAAGGAAAATATTCCAATAAAAGGAATAAGCATGAAACTAGCTATACATATAGAATAGATAACATAGAGTAGTATCCACATGCCCCATTTGTTCTTGACAAGTTGCCATGCTTGAGCAATCCATTTCACACCTTCTGTGCTACTGAGGGACTGACCATTAGGAATAAATACTTCCTGATGGTCATTAGTCATAGCGTTGGAGTTAAAATTTAAGTTTTGATTATCCATATAATTTTCCAATTAATGTGTTGATACATGATATTTCAAATCGCCTTTTTGACTTTATCTCGGAAGATGCAGTCAGATTGAGAGATTAGGTAAATATATTATATTAATTCTATTGTTCAACAAGCATTAAATATAAGTCGCGACCAGAAAAGATAAATGATTTCCTACAAAGTGTTGCTAATTATTTCTAATTGTATCAAATTGATAATAATTGTAATAAAGTGTTTCAATGTTAACTGACGGCTGAATTTAATTAACTTCTACCCCATATAATCGGAATGATTTTAATTCCATTGGGTGTTTTTTTCTGTAGAATGGAAAGCACTACTAATAGTTAGTAGTTGGCATTTTAACGCTGAGAAGGAGCACATATGTCAGACTTAATTTATTTAACTTTAAAGGGCCGTAGGCAGGGCCTGATATCGGCAGGTTGTTCATCGATAGATTCAATAGGAAATAAAGGCCAATTAGATCATACAGACCAGATATTCATATATAATCTCAATCATTCTTTAACTTGGGATCAGCATGCCAAGCACCATCCCATAACATTTAAGAAACCTGTTGATAAATCGTCACCACTTTTGGGAATAGCGATGTCAGAAAATGAAGTATTGGACGGTATCTTTGATATTTATAGAACGAATCGATTTGGGATTCAGGAGTTATATTACACTATAAAGGTAATTGAGGCGACGATAGTTGATTTAGCTGTTTATCACCCCCATTCGATAACACATGCTGGCGCACAGCCGCAGGAAACGATATCTTTACGTTATAAGAGTATCACATGGACTCATCATATAGCAGGGACAAGTGCTTATAGTATTTGGGATGATCGCGTTTATTAATTTAATTGCCGGTAAAATAGTGTTGTTTTACCGGCAAAATTACCATTTGTTTTTCCTATAATGTTTGCCGCATGCGATCATAAATGTAATGGTACACAAGAAAGATAGTATAAAAGAAGTGTATAGCATAAAATCATTATCTGATGTAGATACACTAAGAAATGGAATTCGACCAGTATAGGCAACATTTAGATGAAAAATGTTAGATGCCATCATAAGTAATACAGCTAAAAAATTAATGTAAACATCATAGGGAATTAAAAGTTTCTTAAAAGCACAATATAGTGGATAAAGTGCAAGTAAAGAAAAAGTAATGTATAAATAGTCAACCATTCTCTTCTTCCTTCAATATGATTTAAATAGTATCTGCGTCACCACAAGCTTAAAGATTATATTTAACTTTCAACAATTACAACTTCTTTCTACTTCTATCATGTGCAATCATACATGTAATACTACACAATATAGCCAGTACAATAGAACTATAAAACACAAAGTCATCAACATAAAAAAACGGAATATAGTCGAAATGAAAGGCATATAAATGAAACGCAATAAATGCTATCAAAAGCAGTGCTGTTGAAAAGTTAATATAGACATCATAAGACATTAACAGCTTTTTAAAAGTAAAATATAGAGGATGAAGTATGAGTAAAGAACAAACAATGTATATGTAGCCCATTTTTTACCCACTAAGATGACTTGTATTGTCCATATATTATTAGAATCTATTTTTCATATTTATTTGATAACAACTCGTATCACTATTATATAAGGAACGCAGCTTAAATAACCTAAAGCTAAAGAGTAACAATGTAAAAAGTCATTGTCAGTGATATCCACATTAAAAAAAGGTATTGAATCGAAATTAAAAACATAAAGATGAAATGCTGAAAAGACCAATGGTAATATTATTGCGTAAAAATGGGGATAAAAATTAGATGACATCAATAGTCTTTTTATGCAGAAATAAACAGGGAATAGAAGAATTAAGGATAATGAAATATAAGCCAAATTCATCAATAACTCCTATTCTGACCATATATAGTGTTTAAATCACCGTTATTAAATAAAGCATAAAAATGAATTATTATTTACATCCTTAATATATCTGATGAATAAATCATTAATCTAGGGTGAGTTTATTCTATTTGCAAAATTACCATTTGTTTTTCCTATAATGTCTGCTGTGTGCGATCATAAATATAATAGTACATAACCAAGATAGTGTAAAAGAAGTATAAATCATAAAGTCATTATTTGATATTGACACACCCAAAAATGGAATTTGATTGGTATAGAAAACATGTATATGGAAAAGATTGGATGCTATCATAAGTAATACGGATGAAAAATTAATGTAAACATCATAGGGAGTTAGGAGTTTTTTAAAAGCAATGTATAGAGGATAAAGTGCAAGTAAAGAGAAAGTAATGTATAAATAGTCAACCATTTTATTTCTCCTCAATATGATCTATATTGTCCATAAATGGTATTAGCGTTGCCAGTGATTTCTAGAGCTATCTCTTTGTAATTCATTATTTCTATACCTTGTCGTTTTAAGCCAACAAGCAGATCTGCATTTATATACCGATATAACCGTTGACTATCTGATTCAAGTTTGTAACCGAATAATCCATTAATAGACATA
>NZ_RCWC01000042.1 GCF_018448935.1 Photorhabdus noenieputensis
AACAGGCTTATTGTGACCGTAATGTTGTCGAACGCTGTTTTGGTTTTTTGAAAGGTAATAGACGTATTGCAACACGCTATGAAAAAACAGCACGAAACTATCTGTCGATGGTGAAATTAGGCTGTATCCGACTCTTTTGCCGGAGATTATATAATTAAGGGACACTACCTAGTAGTAAATAAGTATCAAGGCGTTATCTGTCATTCCGCAGCTATATCTGTAATATACTGATTTAAAATCGTTTGTATAAAATTTATGCATTTGTTAATTCTTAATTAAAACAACAAATTATGAATGCGGTGCGGAATGTCGGGTTATAACTTGGAACATCTAATATTAATGTTTAAGGATACCTCCGATGCCAATGTTATTATCAAATACCCAAGAACGATTTTTTTTTGAATGGAAACTAACTCCCAATAGCCCTGCATTTAATACTCCTTTAGTATTCAAAATACAAGGTAATATAAATGTTAGTGCATTAAATTCAGCTTTGGCTTCAGTAGTGAAAAGACACAACACATTGAGAACAGTTTTTATAGAAGTCAATGATAAAGTTTTTCAAAAGATTCTGGATGATTTAGTTCCGGAAATGGAATTGGTGGATTTAACAGACATTCCTTCATATAAACAAAACGAAGTTAAAATAGACACCATAAATAAAATTATTAGTAAACCATTTGATTTAACAAAAGCACCCTTATTTAAATTTTGCCTAATTAAACTCTCATCAGAAAAATTTTATTTAGTTTTTAACTTGCATCATATTATTACCGATGGATATTCTGCAAACTTTATTCTACAAGATTTATCTTTCCATTATAATCAATTCATTATAAAAAATAGTGTCATTTTGCCAAATATAAATATCTCAATTAATGATTACCTAGATTATGAAGAGAATCTTATTAATAAATCTGAAGGATTTAAAGAAGGAATCAAATTTTGGCTTTCTGAATTAAAAGGGACTGAATTACTTATCAATCTACATGATAAAATTGCCGAAGAAACAACATATGATTTCAATGGAAAAAGATATTATTTTGATATTTCAGACGAATTAACCCATAGAATAAAAATTATTTCTAAAAAAGTAGGAGTAACTACTTTTATTTTATTAACTGGTCTTTTTAGCATATTAATTCGTTACTATACCGGGCAAGATAACATAACGTTAGGTTATACAAAATCAAATAGAAATAAAATGTTTAGCAATCTATTTGCCTGTCTTTTAAACCAATTGCCAATGCGTATAAAACTCAATGGTGATCTAACTTTTTCACAATTACTTGAACGTATAAAAAAGAACCGTAAGAATGCTCGTCAATATGAGAATGTTCCTACTAATATAATTCTAAGGTCGCTTAGAAAACAAGAAAATGCCTCCATACTCAGATTATATAATGTATCTATTTTAAGGACAAATTTTGTAACTTCAGGCCTTAATTTCACCAATGCCTGTTCTGAGTCTATTCTTATTGATACAAAAACCTCCAAGGACGATCTTACTTTCATCTATGACGAAGGTGATTCTCTTCAGTTTGCATTTGAGTATAAAACCGCTCTATTTAGCGACGAATATATTATTGAGATGGCACATAATTTCACTACTTTGCTCGAAAATATGCTCAAAAATCCAGATAGTAAAATCAGAAACATGCAAATTCTCGAAGATCAGAGATTAAAAGAAAAAATTCAAATAAATATAGAGCCTAGGATAGATAGATTACCTAACTTAACAATTTATGATCTATTTAATAAGCAAGTGTCGTTGGTACCAAATCATGTTGCGATAGAAACAAGCCATATAAAATTAACCTATGCAGAGTTGAATCAAGAAATAAATTCCCTAACAAATTTCTTAAAAGAAAAATTGATAAAATCCAATATAAATAAAAAGTTAATTGGATTATGCTTTGATCGTAATTATTACATGGTTGTTTCCATATTAACAGTATTAAGATTGGGTATAGGATATTTACCCCTTGATCCAGGATATCCAGAAGAAAGATTAAAATATATCAGCCAAGATGCTGATTTAGAATTGATTCTCACAAATACAAACGTGTTTAATAATAATAATTCGCTAAAATCAATTAACTGTGACTTAATTTGTGTGGATTCAATAGAATCCCAAGTAAAAAATGCAGTGATTAATTATCCAATATCACCGGATAATTTAGCATATGTCATTTATACATCTGGTTCTACAGGGAAGCCAAAAGGTGTAAAAATCACCCAAACGAATATAATAAGCTTTGTTCTCAGTGCTATTATAGAATTTAATTTTCAAAAAGAAGATAGTTTCTTGGGTATAACTTCATGGAGCTTTGATATTTTTCTTTTAGAAATATTATTACCTTTATTGACCGGAGGGAAATACATACTTTATGACCAATCCGATAAAAATGACTTTAAAAAAATAAGTGAATTTATAAAGCAAAAGAAACCTACGTTCGTGCAAGCAACGCCCACCTTTTGGGAAAGCATTCTAACTTTTCTAACTGGTTACAAAAATAAAATAAAAATCTTATGCGGTGGGGAACCTCTTACCACAAGTGTGAAAAATGGTTTGCTTAACATCAGCCAAAATGTTTGGAATGTTTACGGCCCTACAGAAACTACGATCTGGTCTACTGTTTATAAACTATCAAACGATCAAGCAATTAAAATAGGTTATCCTTTTAATAATACTGAATTATACGTCCTCAATAAAGACCTTAACCTCCTACCCACTGGCGTTATAGGAGAGTTATATATTGGAGGGCTAGGCGTTGGTCAAGGTTATCTCAATCAGGGGATTTTAACGAAGAAACATTTTCTACAAAATCCTTTTTCAAACTATAGCAATAAACTCTCATCAATAATATATAAAACCGGTGATTTAGTTAAATCAGGAAAAAATGGAGTGCTAGAGTATATAAGTCGCTGTGATTCTCAAGTAAAAGTCCGGGGGCATAGAATAGAGTTAGGTGAGATAGAAAAAGCGATTGAGCTTGAAGAGAAAATTGCTAAAGCAATCGTTGTTGTGGTTGAAACTAATAATGGGAAACAACTATTTGCCTATTATATAACTAAAAATAAGAATATCGTAGATCCAACAATAATACGTCAGCAAGTACAGCTTCATCTTCCATATTATATGGTACCTACACACTTTATTGCCTTACAACAATTTCCTACATTACCAAGTGGAAAAATAGACAGAAAAAAAATATCAATATTGAAACCCCAAAGTGGAGTTGTTGAAAAATATGATGAAGAGAGTTTCACAGAAACTGAAAAGCAAGTAGCTAATATTTGGAAGAATATACTGGACATATCCAGCCTAACTCATGAACAAACTTTTTTCGAACTAGGCGGTGATTCTATAACGGCAACAAAAATTATTTATCGTATAGAAGACTGTTTAAAAATCACCCTATCAATTCGTTCTATTTTTGAACACTCTACAATAAAAAGCCTATCAGAATTTATTGATAATAACATAATTAAAAATACTCATGCTATAAGTATTAAGCCAACACCATCACATATTAAATTATTGTCATTAAAATCCCCACTCTCAGATGCCCAAAAAAGACTTTGGTTTCTATATAAGTTAAATAAGCAAAGCCCTGTTTATAATATCTCTGAGGCCTTTATGCTTAACGGAGAAGTTAACGTTATTGCTATCAAATATGCTTTAGAACAGCTGACTAAACGACATGAAACACTACAAGGAAGATTTATTGATACTGACGGAGTAACTATTCAGCAATATGATAAAGATCCCCATTTGAATTTCCAGGTTATAGACCTTTCTACTTCAGAGAACCTAAAGAGAGAGAGTATTTCAGATATAATTTCAAATGAAAGTAATAAATATTTCAAGTTGGAAGAAGAATCTCCATTTAGAGCTTTATTAATTAGTATCAAGAAAAAAAAACATATACTGGTTGTTTCTCTACACCATATCATTTCAGACGGATGGTCTATGGGAATTCTTTTAAAAGAATTTGCCATATTATATAAAAATTATGTAGTACAAGATTCTGGAATCCTACCGCCTTTGAAATATAAATTCAGCGATTATGTTGTTTGGCGAAATGAAAGATTAAACTCATCATATATAAAAGAAGGAATTAATTATTGGAAAAAACGCCTCGAAGGATCACCTGCACTTCTCTCATTACCAACAGATTATCCTAGACCCTCCATCTTCAGTCACCAGGGTAAAAGAGCAAGTTTATCCATATCCAAACAGCTAAGTGATAGATTAAATCTATTATGCAATGAACATAACGTGACGTTATTTATGCTATTATTAGCGGCTCTAAAAACCCTCCTGTTCCGGTATACTGGTCAAAAAGATATTGTTGTAGGAACACTTGTTGCCAATAGAAGTCACCCAGATTTTGAAGATATTGTTGGGTTCTTTGTTAACACGCTCGCTATTAGAACAGAGTTGGACGAGAAATTTACTTTCCATGAAACTCTAAACATTATTAAAAATAATACATTAAAAGATTTTTCAAACCAAGAAGTACCTTTTGAATCTATTATTGAAGCTATCAACCCGACACGTTCTTTAAGTTATACTCCTTTATTTCAGGTATTATTTGTTCTACAAAACACACTACCAAGAAACATAGATTTAAGTCCCCTAAAAATAGAATTAATTGATCCTCAATTGAATGTTGCAAAATATGATCTAACGCTTTCATTAAATCCGACAATACAAGGGTTACGAGGATACATTGAATATAGTACCGATCTTTTTACTGAAGAAAGCATCATTAATATTATTGATAATTATAAAAACTTATTGGAAAAACTTACTCAAAATATTGATAAAAAACTAAGTTCAATAGATTTTATTTGTTCTAAACAAAAAAGTAATATATTAACTGAATATAGCGGCAGCAATAAAAAATATAATCTTAAAAAAGATATTATTCAAAGATTTGAAGAGCAGGCTACCCAATACCCTAACAATACTGCAATTATTGACAATAAGGCACACACTTCAATTGATTATCAAACATTAGCCAAAGAAGTCGAAATATTAGCTAGATATTTACAGTCATTAGGAATAAAAAAGCAAGACAAGGTTGCAATTTGTCTTCAACGTTCTGAATCACAAATTAAAATTATATTAGCTGTATTAAAAATTGGTGCTATATGTGTTCCTATTGATAACGCCATGCCTAAAAATAGGATTTTATCAATCTTACATGATGTCACTCCTGCTATTCTTATTAGCGAACAGATTGGCGAAATTGAGAGTTATGACTATTCTAATATACAATGCTGTCAAGTGGCCGAGCTTCTTCACAGTGCATTTAATCTTAATATAAGTAACGGTTATATAGAAAGAAATAATAATTTTAATACAACTGATTTAGCCTATATTATTTATACTTCTGGATCGACCGGCGAACCTAAAGGTGTTGGCATAACTAGAGGATGTCTATCAAATTTAATTGATTATCATATTGCTGATTTGAAACAAGACACACCGATATCAACACTCTATTATTCACCTCTAACATTTGATGTCTCTTTTCAAGAGTTATTTAGCACCTTATCTTGTGGTGGTACATTGCATATCATTCATGAAGATCAGAGAAGTGATTTTAGATGGCTATCATCGTATATTGATAACAAAAAAATAGAGCGAATTTTCTTACCTTATGTAGCACTAAATATTTTATCTGAAACAGCAACAAGTATTAATATATTTCCTAAACAGCTAAAGCATGTCATTACAGCAGGTGAAAAATTAGTCGTCACACCAGCAATAAGGACTTTCTTTTCTAAATTACCAGGTGCAAACCTTCATAACCACTACGGTCCAGCAGAAACGCATGTTGTAACAGAATTTATCCTAACCGGACAGCCAGAAACATGGCCTGATTCTCCGCCAATTGGTCAGCCAATAAGAAATGCTGAGATATATATCTTAGACTCAAATCTTCAGCCATTACCTATAGGAGGAATCGGTGAAATTTTTATTGGAGGTATACCTGTTTCGCCTGGCTATATAAATAAAGTAGATGAAACCGTTGCTAGATTCCTTTTTAATCCGTATTCCAATGATGATTTTAATTTATACCGCACCGGTGATATGGGATATTGGAGATTTGACGGTAATATTCAATATATCGGTCGGCAGGATTATCAAATAAAGAACAGAGGATTTAGAATTGAATTAGGGGAAATAGAATCAGCATTAGATAAATCTAAGCATATAAAAAAAGCTGCGGTTATTAATAAGCCTTTAGGTCAGGAAAAAGTAAGAATTGTCGCTTTTTGTATAGTGAATGAAACTAATTTATCCAGTGAAAATTATATAGAAATTATATTTAACGACTTAAAAGAATCCTTACCAGATTATATGCTTCCGGCAAAAATATTTATAGTTAAAGAATTACCAATCACGGCCAATGGTAAGGTTAACAGAAAAAAACTACTAAGTGTCAAAGAAGAAAATGAAGTTAAAAAGGTTAATAACAAAAACCTTAATGAGTATGAAAGGAAAGTATTCCTTATCTGGCAAGAAGTATTAGGTCATGATAAATTCAGTATAACCGATAATTTTTTTGATGTTGGCGGTAACTCCCTAGCGATGGTTCGAGTACAAAATGCTTTATCTAAAGAATTTAATAAAGAAATTAACTTAATTGAAATGTTCAAATACACAACCGTATCTTCAATAAGTAAATATTTAAACACACCACACATAGAAACAAATAAAAACCAAAGCATTGCAAGTGAAAAATTAATATTACGTAAACAGTTTCTCCTGCGAAAGCAGAAGAATAAATCCTAATTGGAGCATGGCAACATGAATATTGAAAATGAATTAACGTGTGATGATATGCTTAATGATGTAGCTATTATAGGAATGGCAGGACGATTTCCGGAAGCTGACAATATCGATCAGTTCTGGTCTAATTTATGTGAAGGGAAAGAGTCTATAAAATTCTTTTCCGAAGACGAATTATTGGCACTCGGCGTTAAAAAACAAGTTATAAAGCAATCTAATTATGTACCTGCAAAAGGTAGTATTGAAAATTCTGAGTTTTTTGATGCAGAATTTTTTGGGTATACTCCTTATGAAGCCGAATTACTCGATCCTCAACACCGGTTATTTTTAGAAACGGCCTTTCATGCATTAGAAGATGCCGGATATGACACTCTAAGATACAACGGTAATATTGGCGTGTTTGCTGGTGCTGCAATGAACACTTACTTAATAGATCTGTATTCGAATCCAGGAGATATCGACCCGGTCGGCGGTCTACATCTAATGTTGTCAAACGATAAAGATTATTTACCTACTCGCGTATCATATAAACTCAATTTAACTGGACCAAGTGTTAATATTCAAACAGCTTGTTCGACCTCTTTAGTTGCTGTCCATATGGCATGTCAAAGTGTTCTAAGCGGAGAGTCTGATATAGCTCTCGCAGGTGGTGTTTCGATTTCTATCCCTTCACAAACCGGTTACCTCTATCAAGAAGGCGGTTTTTTCTCTCCTGATGGACATTGCCGAGCTTTTGATGAAAAAGCCCAAGGGACAACTGACGGTAATGGGTTAGGCATTGTAGTATTAAAAAGATTGGCTTCTGCAATTGAAGATAAAGATCATATCTATTGCATTATCAAAGGATCATGTATCAATAATGATGGCAGTGGTAAAATTGGATACACTGCACCAAGTGAAGAAGGACAATTTACAGCAATTAATACTGCATTGAACATATCTGGTGTCAACCCAGAAGACGTCACTTATATCGAAACGCATGGAACAGGAACAATATTAGGCGATCCAATTGAGTTATCTGCCTTAAAAAGAGCTTACGCAAGCAAGAATAGAATTTCTCCTTGTCTGATCGGTTCCGTAAAAACAAATATCGGTCATCTTGGCATCGCCGCTGGAATAGCCGGTTTAATTAAAACTTCTCTTTCCCTAAATAAAGGAATAATACCATCATCGCTTAACTTTGATAAACCAAATCCAAAATTAAGACTTGAAGAAAATATATTTTATGTCAATACAAAGCTAACATCATGGAATACCATCTGTGCTAGGGAAAAGTATGCCGGCATTAGTGCTTTTGGCATAGGTGGAACTAATGCACATATTGTTCTAAAGGAGTACCAAGACCATAATATAAACTCAACCAATAATAAAAAAAATCCACACCTAATTATTTTGTCTGCTAAACGTGCTACCGATCTGGCTGTAATGTGTCAAGAATTATGCCATTTTCTAGAAAAAGAGAACTCTCCTAACTTAGCAAATATTGCTTATACTTATCAAATTGGCCGGAGTCAATTTGACTCAAGAGTTTCATTAGTATGTCATAATAAAACCGAGGCCATTAAACGTTTGCAGGAACTTCTTCATTCAACATCTGCCACAAAGGAAATTAACAACGACAAAGTGGTTTTCATGTTTCCTGGTGGTGGCACACATTATCTAAGAATCGGACAAGAGCTGTTTGAAACTCTCCCCATATTTCAAAAAACATTTAAACAATGTTCAGATCTATTATTAACTCAACTAAAATTAGATTTATGTTCAGCACTATACTCAGGGGACCTCCCATCTGAAGAAATAGAAACGTTACTAGAAAAAACATCTATTTCATTGCCATTAATTTTTTCAATCGAATACTCTTTGGCCTGTCAATTAATGCACTGGGGGATTCAACCGCATTCTATGATAGGTCATAGCCTAGGAGAGTATGTAGCTGCATGTATTTCAGGTATTTTCTCACTTGAAGACGCAATTTATTTAGTTGCATGTCGTTCTCGCTTATTAGAAGAAATCTCAGGTGAAGGTGCTATGCTATGCATTATGTGTAGTGCCGAAAAAACATTAGAATACCTAGACGGAACCGAGCTATCTTTAGCTGTTATCAATAGTCCTAATCAAACTGTCGTGTCTGGCCGTCCTGAAGAAGTACAAAAGCTTGTAGCTCGTTTAGATAAAAATAGAATCGCATATTACAAAATTCCTATCCATACAGCTGGCCACTCTCATCTCGTTGAGCCTGTCCTTAAATCATTTGAAGAGGTTCTGCAAACAATAAAGTTTGGTTTACTAACTATTCCATACGTTTCCAATGTAACCGGTACATGGATAACACAAGAAGAAGCACAGAGTAAAAAATATTGGTTAGAGCATTTAAAAAATACTGTAAATTTCAGTGCCGGGATAAGTAAGCTACTAAAAGATGACTATCAAATATTTCTAGAAGTAGGGCCGGGTAGGGCTTTAACAACGCTTATCAAGGACCATAATCCTATCAGCCCGATATTAGCAATAAATTGTATGAAACGAGCTAAAAGTAATGATTCTGACTCATCAATTTTATTAAATGCAGTTGGAAAATTATGGGAGACTGGCGTTACTGTAGACTGGTCTAAGTTTAATGAAGAAAACAAATTTAGTCGGGTTAGCTTGCCTAAGTACCCATTTCAGAGAAAATATTTTTCAAGAGCAAGAAAGCCAGAGCTTCCGGCTCTACTAAATGATCAACTATCTTCATCAATTGCAATTGAAAAAAGTAAAAATATTGATAGGTGGTTGAATATTCCAATTTGGAAAGAAGCTATTTTATTGTCGCAAGAAAAAAAACCTGAATGTGTACTCGTTTTCCTTCATAAGGAAGATAGCATCTCTTGCCAGCTTTTAAGCAAGATTCAGCGCATAGCTGAAAATACTATTATTGTTTATTCCGGAGCTGAACCATACGAAAAAGCAGAAAATACTTTTTATATCAATCCTGGCGATCACTCACACTATGATAAACTCTTTTCAGAGCTTGATAAAGAAGGGAAGACTCCAGACGTCATAGTTAATTTATGGCTCATACCTAATTATACATTTAACGAAAAAGTTGATACCGTACTTATTGATTATTCTTTTTATAGCATATTATATATAGCGAAATGTTTGTCACAATACGCGATTGGTAAAGATATAGCGCTGTATTACTTCACCTGCCAGTTAGCTACTTTTAACATATATGATATCCCGAATGCTCTTAAGTCACTCATTCTTGGACCGAGCAAATCAATCTCTCAAGAATATCCCAACATTACCGTTCAATGCGTAGATATACCCACTGAATCAGAAGATCCTCAATATTATTTAGATGCTTTAATTAAAGAGGTTTTTTCTGAACCAGAAAACTCTAATTTTATTTACCGTCAAGGAAAACGTTGGAAACAAAATTATATAACTTTACCGACAACAGACGCTATAAAAAACACTTCTGCGTTGAAATATAAAGGAGTCTATTTTATCACCGGTGGCTTAGGGCGTGTAGGTTTAATCCTGGCTGAATATCTAGCTACTCATTTTAATGCCAAATTAGTCTTGTTAACGCATTCAGATTTTCCTCCCGAAGAGGAATGGGATCGTATTGTTTCGCAAGTAGAAAGTAATCCAAAAATTATAAATTGCATAAATAAACTTTCCCAATTCAAAAAATTAGGCTCAGAAATAATGGTAATAAAAGCAGATGTTGCCAGTAAAGAGCAAATGAGTGAAGCGATCAACCAAACCTTAGCAAAATTTGGAAAAATTAATGGTGTTATCCATGGCGCAGCTACGGTGGGGGAAAGAGCGGTTAGGTCTGTAACTGAATTAAATAGGAATGATCTTGAATTACAGTTAAATACAAAAATATATGGAACGTTGGCGCTTGCCAATGCTTTGGATAACGTTGAATTAGACTTTTGTATTTTAATGTCATCACTATCCGCAATTTTAGGGGGATTAGGGTATTCAGCATATGCCTCGGCCAATGCCTTCATGGACGCTTATAGCCATAATAAGGGTAGGCCGTGGGTTAGCATAAACTGGGATCTTTGGGATACAAATGATGGGAAGGTTTTTGGTAAAAGTTTATCAAAACTACCTATGTCTCCTTCTGAGGGGGCGGAAGTTTTTCATAGAATTACAGGTTTAGCTACCTTTTCTCAAATTGCGGTTTCAACCGGTAATTTGAATTCTCGTATCAACCAATGGGTAAATAGAGAAGGTCTGCAATTACATGATAAAATAGCTGGAAATGATGTTTCCTGTCTAACAACTTATCCTCAATATACATCACAATATGTTATCCCGGCCAATTCACTAGAAACTGTTATCGTCAATATATGGCAAGAATTATTTGGTATAGCCGAGATTGGTGTAGAAACAGATTTTTTTGAAATAGGTGGGCATTCCTTATTAGCTGTACGTCTAGTTTCCCGAGTTCGAGATGTACTTAAGATTGACTTTCCACTACGTGAATTATTTAAAGAGCCGACTGTTAGAGCAATGAGTGGAAAATTAGAAGCAATTGGTCATGAAAATGGTATTAATATTCATGAAATCTCAGATCTTTTAATTAGGATAAGTGGCCTATCCGAAGATGAAGTAAAAAAGGAAATATGGAAGGAATTAAATGATTAACTCTATATCACAACAACAATCATCTTGTTTATTGGAAAGCGAAGATCCTTTATTAAGTTCATTGATAAACAAAGAATCTAAGCGCCAAAAAAATGCTCTATCAATGGTAGCATCGGCAAGTGTTGCCCTACCAAGCGTTATTGCTTGTGAAAATACGACATTAATCAATGTTACAACAGAAGGTTATCCGAATTCACGTTATCATGGAGGTTGTAGGTTTGTTGACCAAATTGAAGAATTAGCTGTTGAAAGAGCAAAAAGCGCATTTAGCGCCAAATATGCAAATGTCCAACCTCATTCAGGTTCCTCCAGTAATGAAATTGTAATCTTTGGCTTGCTAAATCCAGGAGATCGCATTTTGGGGATGGATATTTGTAGCGGTGGTCACTTAACTCACGGTGCTCCGGTTTCTGCTATTGCTAAATATTTTGAAGTCTACTCTTATGGAGTTGATCCAAAAGGATATATTGACTATGAACAAATAGAAGATATAGCTTTACATTGCAAACCAAAACTTATTATTTGTGGTGCAAGCTCATATCCGAGGAAAATAGATTTTGCCAAATTCAGAAAGATAGCAGATAAGATCAACGCCTTTTTATTAGCTGATATTTCTCATATAGCCGGCCTTGTTGCTTCCGGGCTACACATGAGTCCAATAGACCATGCCCATATCACAACAACTAGTACATATAAGCAATTATACGGCCCTAGGGGAGGATTGATTTTATGTGGTAAAGATTATGATATCTGCGTAGAAAAAAACGTCACATTATCCCAAAAACTGCAAAAAGCAGTATTTCCGTTTTATCAAGGGACGCCGATCTTAAATGCTATTGCAGGAAAGGCAAGGGCTTTGGATTTTGTTAATAGTAAAGAATTCGCTTTGTTAATGAAAAACGTTATCTTGCATTCTAATACATTAGCCAATAATTTAATCGAATTAGGGTACAACGTTATTACTCAAGGCACGGATAATCATATGGTTTTAGTTAATCTGCTTGACAGAGGAATTACAGGATATTGCGCAGAAAAATCATTGGAAAAATGTAACATCATTGTTAATAGAAACCGTATTGCCGGAGATAATAAATCATCAATGATAGCAAGTGGGTTACGTTTTGGTACAAATTCCTTAGCTTTTAGAGGACTTGGTCAACCAGAATTAAAACAATGCACTGAAATTATTAATGAGATTCTAACCCACACAACCGTAATATCCGATACACAATTCCGATTGGATGAAAGTATAAAGAACAAAGCTGTTAACCAAGTAAAAGCTCTGTGCGATCAATTTCCACTATATCACGTATAGCATGTTGCTGATTTTAGTAATTAGAGTTAAATGATGTTTAGATCATAATATTTGGAGCGATTTATGGCAGTAAAACTATCTAAAGGGTTCCCCATTCTTTCTGAACAGCAAAAAGAACTGTTTGATCTACTACTTAAAAAAAAGGGCATTCAACTGGCAGAAAAGGAAAAAATACAACCAACGACCCAAAGTGAAATCCCTTTGTCTCTTGCTCAAGAGAGGATTTGGTTTTTACATCAATTAGAGCCTAACAGTGCATTTTACAACACTCCTTTTGTCATTAAATTAAAAGGGCAACTGGATTATTCTGCACTGGAAATGGCGGTACAAACGGTTATTGATAGGCATGAAATATTACGAACCATTTTCCCTACCGAAAATAACATGCCACTCCAAAAGATAATGCCATCTCTTAGTATAAAGCTGCCTATCATTGATCTCAGTAATTATGATGATATTGGTGACAGAGAAGCAAAAGCGCACGAAATTACAGATGAATCAGTACAGGATATCTTTAATTTAGAAAAAGGGCCATTAGTTAAAACCAAGCTAATTAAATTAAGTAATGTTGAACATTGGTTTATATTCTTAACACACCATATGGTATTTGATGGGTGGTCTGTACCTGTTTTAGGGCGAGAACTAACTATTGCATATAATGCTTACCTTGAAGGCGTTAAGCCAAATTTGGATGTATTATCAATACAATACAAGGATTTCTCTGTTTGGCAAAGGGAGCGATTAACGACAAAAGAACACTCAGAAAAACTATTAAACTACTGGAAAAAAGAATTAAATAATTTTATCCCTAATTTAACCATTGATGGGGACTATTCAAGACCTTCTATTCAGAGGTATAATGGAGCCTCTATATTTTTCGATATATCCCAAGAAAAAGTTAAAATATTGGACAAAATTTGTCAGGAAAATCATGTAACCTTATTTGTCGGTCTATTAACAGTTTTTAAATTACTAGTTTATATTTATACGGAAGAAACAGATATTACGATTAGTACAGGGATAGCTAATCGTAATAGAGCGGAAATAGAACCACTAATAGGATGTTTTATTAATATATTGCTATTACGTAGCGATCTTTCGAACAATCCTACATTTATTGAGCTAATCCGAAGAATAGGTAATAAGACAAGTGAAGCTTTCTCACACCAAGATCTTCCTTTTGAACTATTAGTTTCAGAGTTACAACCGAAACGTGATTCTAGTTTTAGCCCTTTAGTACAAATGATGATCGTATTCCACAATGCAGACTTAGAAGTTGATACAATGAATAATCTTTTTTCAGAAATGATTTCACCTGAAAAAAACATTGCACAATATGATTTGTTATTACATTTAATTAAATCAGATAACGGCGTTAAAGCTGTATTAGAATACAATACTGATCTTTATAAAAAAGAAACGGCAAGAAGTATTACCCAACGTTTTAATATTTTATTAGAAAAAATAATCACAAATCCGGCAATAAATATCAATAGATTGAATTTACTTAATCAAGGTGACGAGTATTTCCTAGCAAAAGTCAATAATACAACAATACCGATAGAAAATATTCAACTGCATGAACTTTTTGAAAGGCAGGTAGCCAATAACCCACAAGCAGTTGCCGTTTATGACGGGGAACAGGTTATAACTTATTCTGAGCTGTCTCATAAAGTTAATCTGACTGTACAAGCTCTTTATCAGTTTGGTGTAAAGCCTGGAGCGATAGTAGCAATCTGTGTAGATCCTTCCACAGAATTAATTCAATATATGCTTGCTATTTTAAAAATAGGCGCTGCTTATCTTCCTCTAGACTCTAGTTATCCTGAAGAAAGATTACAATACATGCTAGATAATGCAGAGGTAGCAACGATAGTTACTCAGAAAAAGTATGTTAAAAATATCAATACCGAAGAAAATAATAGACAATTACTTATTGTAGAAGAAGTAAACAATAATAGTCTACCGACCGACTCTAAACTCTCTTATCATGCGGATCCTGAAAGTTTGGCCTATGTAATTTATACATCAGGTTCGACAGGAAGACCTAAAGGAATTGCAATCAAACATCGAGGAATTGTAAATAACCTGCTCGACTTAAACTTAAATTTTTCTCTCAAACCAAGCGATCGGCTAATATTAATTTCATCAACAAGCTTCGATATGTCTGTCTATGAAATTTTTGGTACTCTAGCTGCCGGTGCGGCTGTAGTTATACCAGAAAGAAGTAAACATAAAGATCCGCGTCACTGGGTTGAACTAATTGAAAAATTTAACATAAGTGTCTGGAATTCAGCTCCAGCAATATTGTCTCTGTTAATAGAATCAATAAAAATCGTAGATAAATATAAAATTCAATCAATTAGATTGATAATTTTAGGTGGTGATTGGGCCCCTATACCATTGTTAAAGAATATTAAAGAAGAGGTGATACCTAACTCAGAGATCGTAGTCCTCGGTGGTGCTACAGAAGCCTCTATCCACTCCATAATCTACCCAGTGAAGTCTATTCAAGACCACTGGAAGAGTATCCCTTATGGACATCCAATGAAAAATCAAACGGCCTATATATTGTCAAAAACATTGCAGCCGCTACCAATGGGTATGCAAGGTGAACTATATATAGGCGGAATAGGGTTAGCCAAAGAATACATAAACAACTCCTCTTTAACAGCAGAGAAATTTATACCTAATCCTTTTTCTAACATTACTGGAGAGCGACTTTATAGAACTGGAGATTTAGCTCGTTGGATGCCAGATGGGAATATTGAATTAATTGGCCGTATAGATACCAGCCAAGTAAAAATTCATGGCCTAAGAATTGAGTTGGAAGAAATTGCCAACGTTATAAAAAAAATACCTGGTGTTTTAGATTCGCTAGTAATTACTCTCAATAATGAGAATACTTCGAAGAGTTTAGCTGCATTTATTATTATGGCTCCAAAAGTGGAAACTACAGTTACACAAATTAAAAGCCATATTAGTGATTACCTTCCTACATTCATGGTACCTTCTCATATAGTTTTTATCGAAAAAATCCCTCTTTCGCCTAACGGTAAGGTTGACAGACGGCAATTACAAGAGTATTGCTATTCAAAAATTGAGTTACGTCAAGATATTACTCTTCCTATAACTCAAACAGAAAAAATGCTCACCGCAATTTGGAAAGAAATCTTAGATGTTGAAACAATATCTATAGATGATGATTTTTTTGAGATCGGAGGCAACTCTTTAAAATTAATCAGAGTAATACAAAAACTACCTATTAATATTAATGTGATCGATTTAATGCGAAATCCAACTATTTCTCAGCTAGCTACTAAGATTGATAATTATAACTCTTACCAAAAAGATGAAAAGCTCATATATCAGTTCTCAACCAATGCTAATCATGTTGAAGAAAAGAAAACGATTGTATGTGTACCTTATGGTGGAGGGAGTGCAGTTATTTATCAATATTTAGCAAAGTTAATCGAACATAAGTTTAATGTATACGCAGTAGCAATTCCAGATACTCAAAATAACAACAAGTCTATAGAAAGCATAGCCGAACAGTGCACAAATGAGTTAAAAACTGTTTTTGGGGAAACAATATCTCTTTATCTTTACGGGCATTGTGCCGGCGTTGCTTTGGCTCTTGAAATTGCTAAGAAATTGGAAAAAAATGGTTTTAAGGTTGAAAGAACATTTGTTGGTGCCGCATTGCCATGGGCAAGAAACAAATTATTAAAAGCAATAGGTAATATTCAACTAGTTAATCCTTTTAGGAACCAACAAGCTATATTGAATTACATACAAAAGTTAGGGGGAATTGAAGAGATAGAAGATCCAACAAAATTATCTTTTGTGACAGAAGCATTTGTTCGTGATGCTAATTTGGCTGAAGACTATATATATAATCACCTTAAATCAAAGGAAAAATTAAAATCTCCAATTACGTGTATTATTGGAGGAAATGACCCATTGACACCAAATTATATGAAAAAATATAAAGAATGGAGCGCTTTTAGTGACCAAGTTGATTTAGTTGTAATAGAAAATGCTGGTCATTATTTCCTAAAAGATAAAGTTACAGAGTTAAGCCGTATTCTAATCGAGAGTACTAGTAATATATCATCTGCTACTAATGGAGAATAACATGGAACAAGTAGAAGTATGGATGTTATACAAGGGGCTTGAAAGGAAAAATCTTGAAAGAGAAATGATCTATATTAAAGATATTGAGCCGGAGGAAGTGTTAGCTGAACCTCTTTATGGATGCTGGGAAGGTAATATGGAACACGCTTTAGAACGCCAACCAATTGACATCTGTAAAGAAAGAAAGGAGGACAAAGTTGTTATTGGTAATTCAGGTGTTGTTCGCATTCTCAAGGTTGGTAATACTATAAAACATTTACGAGAAGGTATGATCTGTATTTTATTTTGTGGTGAAAATACAAGAAATGATAAATTTCCGCAAAAAATTTATGCCTATGATCAACCTAATACAATAGGATTATTATCGAAAAAAGTTAAGTTACATCATAAATATCTTATTCCAATACCTGAAAACTCAAAATATACGCTACCACAGTGGGCTGCTTTTTCTTTACGTTATATTACAGCCTGGTCAAATTGGCAAGTATCTTATAACTGTTGGCTAGCTAACATTAAAAACAATAAAGCTGCATATTCTGATGCCTATGTATGTGCTTGGGGAGGCGGAGTTTCATTTGCCTTTGTCACTCTAGCAAAAATTCATGGTTTTAATGCAGGACTTATCTCATCGAAAAAAACGATGTTAAAATATATTACAGATGTCGGTCTTGACTCAATCGATAGGAACTTATTCCGCGATCTGGCTTATAATGAGGAACTTTATAACACGGATAAAAATTTCAAAAAAAATTATCGGCAAGCTGAAAAAACCTTCTTAAATATTATTAACGAAAAAACTTCTGAAAAAGGCGTTGCTATTTTCATGGATCTAGTAGGTTTTCCAGTGTTCAGGGCAACATTAAAGGCATTAGCTTCTCCAGGCGTAATAACAACGTCCGGTTGGAAAAAAGGAATGCATCTGACCTCTTCCCGGGCTGTGGAGTGTATTAAGCGCCACACTCATGTTCACACACATTATGCTTCTTATGAAGAAGGCCTAGACGCTGTTACCTTTGCAGAAACAAATGGTTGGCTCCCCCCTATAACCGATAAAATATGGCAGTGGGATGACATCCCTCATCTTTCTAAGCTCGGTTTATATGAAAGTTTAGACACTTATTTTCCAATATACCAAATTAATCCTATCTAATAATTCAGGAAATAGACTTTTATGAAAAAATTGTTTAAATATTTTTTTTTCCTGTTCTGTTTCTCAACTTTCGGTTTTATTGCCTTAGTCGGCTATCTGTACAACTCGACCAGTCCAAAACATGACGGGCAGATTAAATTCAAAGGGTTATATGGAAAAGTTACTATTGCGCGCGATGAACTAGGTATTCCTCGCATAAAAGCCGAATCAAACGATTTAGATGCCTACTTCGCTTTAGGATTTACTCATGCACAAGATAGATTTTGGCAAATGGAGGTCCAGCGGCGTATCGTTCAGGGTAGGCTCAGTGAAATCTTCGGGGAGGAAGCGCTTGATAATGACAAGATTCTTAGAACCTGGCAATTTCAACGAGCGGCCAAGTCGTCACTCGATGTTTTGAATGATAATACTCAAAAAATTATAGAAAGTTATACTGCTGGCGTTAATGAATTTTTAAAGTTAAAAAAGTACCCTATCGAAATTTTACTATTAGGATATGAGCCAGAACCCTGGACGAATATTGATACTATATCCTGGCAAAAAATGTTAGCTTGGAATTTAGATCGTGCCTGGGAGGAAAAATTAAAGAACTATCTTGTGATAACACAACTTGGCCAAGAAAAATTTAATCTTGCAAGCATAAGCTACCCCAAAGATGCGCCTATCACACTTTCTGATAGTGATTGGACTTCTTCTATAAGGGAAAGCAATAAGTTAAATCATAGTGTTAGTACTAATATATCTACAATAAAGAATATTAAGAAGAAAGATCTGTTTGATGGAAAAATTAGTTCTTATATTAGATCCGTGGAGTCTTATGGTCTTGGTTCTAATGCTTGGGTTATCTCTGGGCAACATACAGAAACAGGGAAACCAATATTAGCAAACGATCCTCATTTATCTTTTTCTGCACCTAATTTATGGTACTTAGCTACCATGCAAGGACCTAATTTAAACGTAACCGGAGCAACAATTCCCGGTTTCCCATCGATAGTAATTGGACACAATAAAAATATTACTTGGGGAGTTACTGCCGCAGTCATTGACAATCAAGATTTATTCATTAATCCTTCAAACCAAGTGATAATTGAAGAAAGAATCAAGGTAAAAAACAAACAGGACGTACTCTATTCTGTAAAATTAAGTGATGAAGGCCCTGTTATTAGTAGCATAGAACCTATAAATAGGATTGGAAAAGATATTGCAATAAAGTGGCCAGCGCTTATGCCTAGTGATAAATCTGTGCAAGCACTAATAGCATTAGGGTATGCAAATAACTGGGAAGAATTTAAATTATCTTTAAGCGAATATGTTGCACCCGCACAAAATTTTCTCTATGCAGATATAAAAGGTAACATTGGGTATTATCTGGCTGCAAGGATACCAATTAGGAACAATATCGACCCGAGATTTCCAGTAAATAGCGGTAGTTGGACAGAATATATTCCCTTCAATGAAATGCCCCATGTTTTAAATCCAGAAAAGGGTTATATTATATCAGCAAATAACAAAATTATTTCTGAACAATATCCGTTTTCACTCACCAGCAGCTGGAATGTTCCCCCCTACCGCGCAAAACGTATTACCGATACAATCATCAATAGTCAAAAAATCAATATTGAAGATACAAAGAAGCTTCAAAATGATGTAAAAAGTTATTTATGGTTAGATTTTATGCCTATCTTATTGGAAAAAACTAAACCAAATGACGATCTTAGTGAAGTCGCCCTTGAAAAATTACAAAAATGGGATGGTGAAATGGTTAGGGATAGAATTGAACCTACAATCTGGTCATATTGGTACGAAGAATTATCCAAAATGAATAATATAATTGATACGCCCTTTAAGTGGTCCGAATCATTATTCCTTAAAAAACAGCTAAGCTCTGAAGGCTCTTTTTGTCTTACAGAATTTACACAAAATTGTTCAGATTATTTATCTAAATCACTTCATGCGGCGATGACTAGGCTTAAATCAGATAATGGAGATAATTTATCGAAATGGCAATGGGGAAGGGTACACCAAGCCCAATTTAAAGGATTAGTCATTGGTGAATCGCCATGGCTAGGTTGGTTATGGAACAGGAATATTGCCACTAGTGGCGGGAAGTATACAGTAAATGTTGGAATATATGATGATGACTTCAAAAACACCGTTGGTCCAGGTTATAAACAAATTATAGACCTAGCAGATATAGATAATAATAGCCTGTTTATTTTATCACTAGGTCAGTCAGGAAATACTTTACATAAAAATTATGATGATATGTTACAATTATGGCAAACGGGCGATTATATTAAATTATACAATAATAATTTTATAAAAAAACTTTCTTTTGAACCATCATCTAAATAGATTGTTATTAACAACCATATAAGGATTTCACATTATGAAATCAGGCTTGCTTATTATAGATATGCAAAAAGGCTTGTTTATGTTAGATAAGCCAATTTATGATGAAGTACGATTGATCAAAAATATAAGCTCTCTTATTAGTCAGGCTAGAAAAGCTGGAATACCAATTATATATATGCAACATTGTGGTGGTGAATGTCATCCGTTGGAAACAAATAATATTGGCTATCAATTTGTTGATCAGATAAACGTAACGCCCAATGACATAATAATTCAAAAAAAACACCCGGATTCCTTCCAGTCAACAGAATTACATAGCGTTCTTAGTGAGTTAGCTATTAATAACATTATACTTGTTGGAATGCAGACTGAATATTGCATTGATTCTACTTGCCGCCGAGCATACTCATTAGGCTATAATGTTACGCTAGTTGGGGATGCCCATAGTACTTGTGATGGCGATGTATTAGATGCTAAACAAATTGTTGCTCATCATAATGAAATTCTTGGTGCGCTATTTGCGTCGGTCATCTTAACTGACAAAGTCATATTTAATAATAATTAGAATCCCATCATCAGCTATACCTGTGTTCAATGAAGATACTTGATTTCCCCCAAGAAAGTGATCATGCAGGGAAAGATCACTGAAAGTGTATTTTTCGAATATAAATCGCATGTTTCCGTAACTAAAATGCAATACATCCATCAATCAGATATCCAACTAACCATAAATATGATTTGATATTATCCATTTGACATAAAATGGAAACGACATAATGAATCTGTAGAACCAATTTAGTAATGTCACTTTTTATGGCATAAAGGATAAAACCCTTATTGCCATAAGAAGGACATTCGGATGTTGGTAATTATGTCAGATAAAGCATTAAACCGAGTTAGCGTTATTCAGATCATGATTAGAGTCTAATCATATGATTACCCGATACAGAAAAGCATACTGGGCAAAACCAGAAAGAATGACGATAAAAAATTCAGCATGAAAAAATGAAAATTACACACCATATAAAGTGTTATTTTTCCTGTTTCACCACCACCATAACACCACAGGCAGCCGTCGGAACATAACGCCACTCATACAGTAAGTTTTGTAATGTAATTCCTGTTCGCTCCCAGCGAGGGATAACCACGTTAACCATCCGGTAACGCCATGTTGGATAACGTGCCAGAACCGAACAGGCCAGCTGTATCTGAGCCGGCCGCATCAAATGAGAACGAAACAGAATATCCCTGTCTGCCCGCAAAAATGCCCCCTCAAGTTCGCGAACAAATGCCGCATGAAAACACCGGGTTCGGCTTCGCGTCAGACGCCCTATCCTGTCAGTCGGGGACAGATGAATGACGTAATACCGTTTTTTCCTGTGCCGGAAACCCAAACAGATAAATCCCCGCCAGGGCGTTAATCTACTCACCAGTGCAAAGCAAGGACAACACAAAACCACCAAAATAAAAATCAGATATACGCACATGTTACGTTTTTATTTACAGCAGGTAATGACATAGGCTGATTCGCTGCTTTGGTGACCCACAAATTTAAGTCCCGCCGCATAATATCCGGGCTTACATCGGTGTTCAGCGAAATCACGTCCGCCCCAGTTTCCATCCCGATAACATTGATTCTGCTGCAAGGTGGCTTCTGCTTTTGTCCACAGACCGGACTGGCAGGACAGTATAGCGCCTTTGCTGTCGCGGCTAATCAATCCGTTGGGTAAACAGGCCGTACCCGCCACAGCCACTTTATCAAGTTGTAAAAACTCCCCTGTCGACAGACGACCATCAGCCCGAAGGGTGCCGCTTTTGATTTGTCCCTCAGTATAAACGCTTTTATTATTGACACTGCGAAGCCAGTTGCTGTCTGACATCATCCAACCACCACCATAGGTTTCATTTAACCAGCCTTTATTCTTTGTCGTCACAATCCAGCCATCGTGGCTACGAATATCCCCCTGAAACTGGCCGGCATTCGCCCGGATATCACCACTAAAATGTCCAGCCTGTGCATTCACAGTCGCCGTATTGTTCAGGTTGTTGCCTCCCATGTTAATGTCAGTATGCATTTTGTTCAGCTCCGGACGACCGGGAATAGCAAAACGGTACAATCGGTCACTCTCCTCACGAGCAGTGGATAACTCATCTGCGCTCAATAACACGGCCAGGTGACCTTCACCACTGTTTATCCCAAAATCCAAAGGCACCGTCCATGAACTCATTGCGCCAGTAGCCGTCTTTCCATCCCGAATATATCCCCCCAATCCGCTAGAGATATCCATCGATATCAGGCGCAGGGCTTTATAAGGTAATGGACTCCCTTCTTGTGTCACTACTATTGCCTGCAATAGTGCCGGATCCTGGGTATTGCGCACTACAGCGGTCTGATAGCGCTGTCCTGAACTGTTGGTGTCTTTGAATCCGGATGGCAACAGCCCCGTTTTTCTCAACATATCCGGGGTGATCATCACCGGTTGGGTTGTCGTTGCTGAATTCCGTAACCTATCATAATAACGGCCAATATAAGCTTTCGACGCGGCACTGAAACGACTGCTTTGCGCCGCCATGACCTGCCAGGACTTCTCTGTCAGATAATCGTTGTAAATGCGGGTTCCCAACGCCGCCAGTACCAGCAATATCATGAGTCCGGCAGCAGTGCCCAGCATCATATATCCCCGGTCAGGTTCACTGTCGTTACAGCCATTTCTTTCTGTCATTACTAGATTACCCATATTGGCTGATATAATCGCTCCAACAACATGACCACACTCCCCAAACTAAGCCAAGGCCCCAGCGGCCCGCCTTTCGTACCTTGATGAGGTAATTGTGCCAAATGCCACAACACGAAACCGGATAAACCCATCAAGCAACCTATCAGTGCCGGTAACCCTGTCAGCCAGGCACACAGTGCTCCCATCAGCCAGACATCCCCCATCCCCAGCACTTCACATTGAGAGTGCCAGTTCATCAGCTCGCGTAACACTCCCATCCCAGCAAGCATAAGCACCGTAGCCAAAAGAGTTATTGATACTGACGGCAACGAAATATTGATCAATACACCGGACACCAGACAAGCCAATGTAAACTGACGAGGAAGCCAGCCACTCAAAACATCCATAACCGATAATTGCAGCAAAAAACTCAGCAGCAACAGTGCGGCTATCCGCTCCATCAGCGGCGCTGGTGATAACAACATCAATGTGCCCGACACCACATACAAACAGATAGCTATTCTTGGTGCCGGATGCACTGAACACATCAACAGACCGTATTCCTGCAAAAATTTACTCACCGGACTAAGCAACACGCATCCGATGACAAATAACGTTATCATAACCAGAGGGGTATATTCTGTAGGAAAGCTAACCGCAATCAGTGTCTTCATTTAACCGTTAATCGTAAAGATCAGTTTATTGGTACCGGTACGACCGTTGTTCCTTGTGCATTCTGTACTGGCACTTTCCAGTGTCACCTTGCCATCAGCGTGATGAGTATTATTAATAGTAATCTCTGACGCACTTCCTCCCCGGCTCATCCCAGTCGCTAATGAAACACAGGCAGACTGCGGGACTCTCTCGTAAGTTACCGTGAACCCATTATTAAATCCCCCCGTGCTGCTCGGTCCGACCTTAACCTGACCACCCCATGTATTCCACAGCGTGGCATTACCGACAGTTGTATCTCCGCGAACCGTCATACTCTTCGGCACGCCACCCAACTGAATCAGGACACCGGTCATCTTGTCTGCATGACTAAATTCATACCCGCCGCTTCCTTTCATTAACCCCTGAGTACTGGAGATGATAGTTTGCAGATTCGTTGTTTCCACAACCGCATCCTTACGGTCATACAACATATAAATTCCCCCCAAAACCACAGTAATCACGGCAATCACAACCAGAGCAACCGCACCATTTTCCAAAATAGCCCAACCCCGTTCAGGGGAACGGACCATTCGGTCTTGTTTCTGTATCACCATGTACTGCATTGATTTATTCCTTATATGAAGTGTTCTTTACGGAGAAAGTCGTTAAAAGGAGGTTTAATTTAAAGGGATTACGGCATGATGTTAGCCATATTCTGTATTTCCATGACGGCCAGCAAAATCAACATAAATGCCCCGACAACCAGCAACAGTGAACACAACATGACCAAATTGGCCCGCCTGTTCACCCGAACGATGGTTTGGTCCAGCCACCGCTCACCATAGCGTCCAATCATGTCAGGAGTGCCATCACCTTCCGTCAATAATGACAGAAAATTCACCGCTTCCTTTGACGGAAAGTCATAGCCACAGTGATGCAATGCCCGGCCAAAGTGATCCCCTTCGCGGACACAATCAGCAATAGACTCCAGACGAATCTGTAACCAGGGAGATGCAAAGCGTTGCAGGATAATTAACGCATCCAGCGTCTGAACCTGGGCACGCAAAAGGGAAGCCATGTTCAGTAAAAAAATGGCACCCTGAATATCGCTATAGATCGACCAGGGGATAAAATGATCCGCTATGCGGCGCAGACGGTTGACCCACTGCGGTAGCGAATACGCCACGCCCACAATAAAAGAGAGCAGTAAGACACCACACCACAGAAAAGCATGCTCAAAGAATGTCGCCACCCCGTTCAGCCATGCCAGCACACCCGGCCAGTTTTCCGGATCGGCAATATTTTTTAGCGTTGGTACCAATTCTGTTGCGGTGATCACCAGTAATCCCGCCATCAGTAGCACCAACAGCAAGGGATAAACCATCATTCTGAGCGACACCATCAGAATACGCTGACGGCAACCTATCAGTGTAATAGCCTGACTCAACGCTTCAGGCAAATGACCGCTGCGCATACCCGCACTAATTAACGCCGCCTCTTCTACCGGTCCCCAAACAGCCAGCACATGTTCCAAAGTATTCGTTTGACTGTTATCAGTGAGCGCCGAGATGCAATCGTCAATGAGTTCAGCAAACGGATGCCAATGGGTATCGAAATGAGTATACACATCACGTATCTGCCGCAACGCTTTCAATAACGGTATCTTGTTTTCCAGTAAAAAACGCAACGCCTCATAAAAAATGATGCGATAACTCGGTAAGAAAGTGTGGCGAACTAACACATAGCGCAGACGCCTGCCCGATGACATTTCACGCATCACACGGCTCCATCAGCAAATAATCATCTTCATCCAGCGGACAAACTAAGTCGGCTTCCAATGGATCAATCAGCCCGGCATTCAGCTTATGCAGTAGATGCTGGCAACGAGTTATTCCACTTAAATTCGATACCCAGTGTTGTCTCGCGGCCTCTTTGCCCTCAGTCATCAACAAGGTAAAAAATCGGGCATCTGGCCTAATGACTTCTGCCACCACGCTACGACCGGTCACTCCCCGGTTAACAATCCGTCCGCTCAGGGTAATCGTCTGGCAACAATGTTCACATCCTTCGGGATGACGAAAATACAAATTCTCTATGCAACAGGTACCGGGAGCATGGCAATAACGCATCAGATAAGCCCGTTGTTCCTCATCCAGTACCGCCTGTTTCTGTGCCCAAGGTACTCGACAGTACGGACATAATGTCTGTACTAAACGCTGACTAATCAACGCAATCAAAAGCTGTGCATCGGCAATCAACCCCGCATTCACCCCCATGGTTATCATGCGTTCAGGAATACCGACTGCGCTATTGGTATGCAGCGTCGTCATGACACTATGTCCCGTTTGCGCAGCATAAATTGCCGTTAGCATGGAAGTCAGGTCTCGCATTTCGCCTGGCATAACGGCATCAGGATCAAGACGCAGCGCAGAGGTGAGCGCCCGGTGCCAGGCAAGCCTGACCGCCTCTTCATCACTTTTGTCACACACGATGGGCGTTTGAATCGCACCGGCAATCCTCCCCTCCGGAGGGTCTTCAACGGTCAATAACCGCTTTTTACCTCTTGTCCTGTCAAGATACTGGCGACAAAAAGTGCGTAATGTCGTGGACTTCCCAGAACCGGTTGGTCCCGATAACACAATCAGGCCCTCGGGCAGTCGCAAAATACGGGAAACCAGTTTGATTTGCTGCGGCAAAAAACCTAATTGTGTCAGTGTAGGCACTTTGTCACCATCATCAGCAATCACACGCATCACAACATACAAACCATCTGCGGTTGGCGTATGGCTGTACCGGGCACCATACAAATGTACCCGACGCAGAAAATCCGCTTTAATCCTCCCGTCCTGCTGACGGCCGGGAAAAAATTGCGTTTCAGTGACATCACACATCGACAGGATGATTGTGGATGCGAGTGCCATTCCCTCCTCTTCCGACAGTTCATTGACAACTTCCAGCTCACCGTGAATACGCATTTCAATTCGGGTTAACCCTGGACTGATAGTCAGGTGAATATCTGACGCATTCAGTTTTTTTGCCAGTTCAAAACAGGTCAGTACCTGCTTCTGGCGTTCACTCACATCAGTTAGGTCCGACAGACACACGCCCTGTTCATTCGTCCGCTGATTTTGTTTCTGGCGGTTCGCCTGCAATTCTGACAAATTGACAAAGCGAATTTCTGCTTCTGGCATGGCTTCAAGTAATTGCATGACCCGGGTCTGGACCTGTGGATCGCCCCGACGATTGTTGTCAATTAATACCGTAGCCTGCTGTTCTTCACATAACAGCAACACAGCATCATTAACCTGGATGTTTTCTTTCATTCCCTGTCTTCCCTCAGAACGTGAGTACCGAACCATCACTTAGCGTAACCGCAGAAAGCGTGATCACCTTAACTTTGAACTGAGTGCCAGGCACTGCGTCACCGACAGCTAATTCCATCACACCGCGGCCCGGCAGGCTTACGCTAGCCCGCAATGCCTTCCCCCGACCATAAATCTCCTGAACCACCGGACGGGTCACAGGTTGTCCCGCCGTTATCACAGGCGATACGGTCACCGGCAGACCAATATCATTACTGCCCGTCAACCCCAAAGGCTGACTTTCTGTCAGTTGGCGTTGTAATTTAGCCCGCTGCAATTCCGCTTCCAGCAACAAATTTTTCGCGTGTAAATGCTCTAACTGCCCCACAGTCACACCCGCAGATGCTTCTGTCATCCCTGTTACCGAAAGAGCGCTATCCTCTGTTGCCCATACGGGTGAACTGATAAAAATTAGCCCACTTAACACACTGATACACAAGGCAGTATTATTTCCGGGCATAAATGTATCCCTCAGTCTGATAGGTTAACTGTCCCTGTGAGGTCAGGGTAAACGTGAGGCTGTTCAGTCGCAGCCCTGTATCATCCAGTTCAGCAAATAGCCATGCTGGCATCACCCGACTACTGAAGCTGAACAGGTATTCTCGCCAATCCTGGGAAGGTATAGATTGCCCGTCTCCCGGTAATGCCGATGCGGGAGTCAGTTCATTTAACGTCAGAGGGATCTGCCATTGCTGGAAATTCGAAACCATCTTCATCAACTGTACTGAAACAGCAGGCACCGCTTCATTGCGAACCGGCAAAGGTTTCCACGGCAGGAATACCCGGCCTTCTTTTGCGCCCTGAACCAGGTCAAAAACCGGTGACTGCTTAAATACACTCTGTACACGCTGAACAAAATGCGCTGCTGTACCGCCAGGCATAATCTCGTAGTGAAGGCGGACGCCATCTTTTCGGCATGAACCTGCCGTCAAGCGCCAACCCGCCAATAACACAGGGATCGTCCGACTGGTCATGACACAACGTGCCAAAAACGCGGGTAACAACGGCTTATCGGCCCACGGATGAGGTAAGTCAACCGGTTTTGGCGTTTCTTCAAACAATCGTGATGCCCTGACTTGAACGGTTTCAGTCATCGGTAATCTCTCATCGGGAGATTTTCCTGACTGCAATAACCCCCATACGACAATCAACAACATGATAAATACGGCCATCAACAATAATGGTGTCCGCCACCGCCGTTGCAGGCGACACATCCGATACTGATGAGCAGACAAAGCAGAAGTTATTGAGCGCCAATGCGCCGGATTATCAGGGTCAGATACTACCCGCCAGCTTTTATCTGGAGCCAGGTTAAAAGTTAAAAAACGGGACAGTGCTGCATTGACACTCTCGCGAGTTCCAACAATATCGGCCATTACGGACGGCAAACCATTCTGCGTCGCCAAAAATAACCATTGCCCCTCGCCCAAATCGTAAATCCCGTACCCGTTTGGGCCGGAATGCGATAAAAAAGCGATGGCTAAAGAATACGGTGTGTGACGGCAATACAATTTCCTGATTATTCCCGTTCCCATCATGCGTGTAGTCTGCTGACGTCTCCCCGAACGATTGCCCACGACCCGATGTACATCGGCGTATTGAGATCGACTGGCTACCGGACGAACACGTTGCCTTCTGCGGGGTCCCCGTTTCACCTTCATGTACGGTGACCAGCGTAGGCCACCGATCCAACAATGGCGCTCGGCCTTTACAACCGTGACTTCGGGTATCTCACCGGGTATTTCTAAATCGATGCTTTTCATTGATTCATGCAGCCTTTCATTCCTCAATCCAGTAATACGGGGGTGATCAAAATAACCAACGTGCTGCGCTGATTCTCTCCGGACTGTCCTCCCCCAAGCAGGAAATTACCTGGTGTAAAGGTTCCCGTCTTAGTCACCCGAGTATCAGCCTGTTCAAATCCGGTGAGTACCAGGGCCTGCCCGGCACGTAGATTCACTTTCTGACTCAGTGAACGTAACCGGGTATACGGCATCTCGATATAAGAATTGCCTTCTTTAGATGTGAATGAACGGATAGTCGGCGGATCAGACAGGTTAAAAGCCACTTGTAACTGAACATCACCATTACGCTGTATCAACGGCAATAAGGTCATATTAAACCCGGTAGTAATCATCCCGGGTGTCAGAGCTGTGGTCGAGCCCACATCTGCGGCAGTCGTTGTACTGCTTTGAGCCACATACACCGTCTGATCAGCCATCTGTATCGGAATGGGGGTCAAATTAGTGGTCGCACTTCCTTGAGAGGTCACCACACTGACATTACCTTGCTCGCTCAACGCCTTTATCAGCAGGCTGGAACCGGAGAGTTTTGCCGCTTTCCCTGTGGCACTTTCCAAAATACTGACACCCGCAGACGTTGCCCCACTGCCCATACCGCTAAAACTGCCAGACAGCGTAGCCCCCAAATTGTGCAATGAGTTATAAACTAATCCCCAGTCCAACCCCATTTGCTCTTTACGGGTAGTGCTGACACTCAGCACCTGAACATTCAACAAAACCTGACGGTTGAGAACAGTATTTTGCTCTTCCACATAACGGGATACCGAATCGAGTACCGCCGGCGTGTCTGTTACCATCAGCGTTCCACTGGAGCTTGACAACCAAAAACGACCACGCTCAGGCGTCAGCATATTCTCTACCGTCTTACGGATGTCTTCATATAAATCACTGTTCAGATCAACCGTCGTTTTCTGTGAAGAACTGGCATCCCCAGAGACAGAATTGTTGACATTACCACTGCCCCCTGATGTCCCCATACTACTGGTTGACCCTGAGGCAACACTGGCATTACTGCTGGTACGGGTGTTGAGAACATTTAACTGAAATGTCCGGGTTTCAAATCGATAAAACACGACGGCCCTGTTATCCCTCTTCCATGCAATCCCTAACCGGCTGGCAATATTGTCTAAAAGCCCCGTCAGCTCCCCTTGCCAATTGAGACCCGTGAGGACTTCTGGCTCTCGACGCTCATCAGCATCAATTGAGTGTATATCGCGATCATCCAGCCAATCCAATGGCATACGTCCCTTATCATCAGCTGTCGGTAATGCCCTATTCATCTGGCGCGTCAACCCACCGGCAGTGGTTGATACTCGTGATAAAACATCGGGCGCTACCGTGACCCGAATACCACAAAGTTGGGTAATGCGTTGTCCCAGTTCAGGTAATGTCAGCCCGACTTTACTGTTAATCGTTATCTGACAGGACGGTAACTTTACCGATGCGACAGGCTGAACTACCGGTTTCAGATTCACCCAGGGTTTATCTACCCAGGTTACCCCCGGTTGTTTCAGGCTATGCTGTTGGTGCAAATGTTGTTGTACTACCCGACTTTGCACACTGGCCTCACGCGCCATATTATCCACTGCCGGCAAGGTACAACCGGACATCAGCGCCATGCCTGTTACCGCCGCTAATGGAACAAGGCAAGTACAAAGCCTGAGTGAATACAGTTTATTTTTCATCACATCCTGTCCGTCTTTTCAGTTGAAATACACCACATCACCATCGCTAATCCCGTCAGGAAGAGTGAGTCCTACCTCTCGACCAGATAAGCCATACAACCGTCCCTGCCGGACTTCACCAATCAACATTGACCCCTTAGTGCGTTCGCGCAGAGCAGTTACAAGACCGGGTATTTCCGGCATCCACACCCAGAGCCGGCCTTGACTGATAACATGCCGGATACGGGCATCAGGCTGAAAAGGCAGAATGAGCTTACGAAGATCCACCGTGTCATTTTTAGATGAGCCGCCACGCCAGTGATTAATGGCACTGGCTAATAGCAACATTTGGTCTGCCAGTATTCGAGCCCTTGCGTTGTCAAGATTGACGTGCAATTGTTCTGCCTGCCTCATCTGTACACCACCTGCAATCAACAGAAAAACCAAAGCAAATGCACTAATGACGTACCCCATTATGGTTTACCGTGCCACAGGTTTATCACTGACTGAAATCAGGCACTGAAAACGACTGACTTCGGCAAACAACGGCTTCTCAGCCTGGCGGTAAAGATCAAACACTTGTACCAACAAGGACTCAAAGTTACCTTTGAACGTCAGCGGTGCATCAATGCGGTAATCCGTTGGTGACGACCACACCACTACCCAGTGTCCCCCTACCGGACAATCAGTCGCGTTGGCCCACCGCTCCAAAGTTCTACGCAAAGTGGTTCCTGTTTCCGCATGCCAGATGTTTCCTACCGGTACCGTTGTCACTGGCGTACTACCGCTGAGTAGGGATTTAACAGGCTGAGTGGGTAGTACAGAAGAAATGGCAGTAGGTTTCCCTCCTGTCACAGGAATTTTAGGGGTATCTGTTTTTGGTCTTTCAGTTATCGCTGGCTTCTCCGGTAACGGAGTAGCTAATGTGCTGTTGGACAATGTAAGTGCCGGTACCCGCATTTTTGGCGGTGCCATCCGGCCAACCGTTGTCTCGGAAAATTGACGATATTCATCACGTAAAACAAAACACACTTCACGGTTCACCTCATCTACCCAGATACGCCATGCAGACCCGGCAACAATCTGTAACGCTTCACTGAGCCGTATCGGCCCAATTTTGCGTTGAATAGCCGGTAATGGCCTGCCTATCAATTTAACGAAATGGGGTGCGGTGGTATCACACAACGAATAACCGGTTCCAAATAGCAGATAGCGCAATCCATCACCAATGCGTTGTACCAACGGTACTTGCATGGTGATATTGATGATTTGATTTAGCGGTTCACGTTGTGCAGCCTGGCTGCCTACACCCACCAAGGTATAACGATCATAGCGTGTAACTTCCGGTGTCAGAGGATAAATATCGGATACGGCGGGACGTGTCTGATGAGAATGGTGAAAACTTACACCTGACGCGGTAGTCTCCTGAGCTTGTCCGGTACACCCAGCCAGCACAATGACGGACAACCAACTAAGTGAGAAAAAAACAGGGTTTTTCATGCGCATTCCCATGCAGGTGATCCTAAATGCGGCTTACTGTGCGGGGATCCGGGACTGTGCTCAATGCAGAACTCTTTTTACAAAATCAAAAAAAACGCACCAATCGAAGTCAGTGCGTCAGATGAGTCAATTCGTCAGAGTGAAAAGTTAATGCCAGAACAGATCTGCCTGCCAGTTATGAGCAAACCCAGAGCTACGCAGATAAGGCTGAATCGCCGGATATCGCTGTATCAGATCATCAATCGTGTCAAAAAAGTTCAGGCTGGTAATACCGAGTGTTTTTATCATCTGATTCATGATTACCAGAACATTATAAAGGCGATTCGTCTGTAGCGGCGCAACGGTAAGAAGATGCATACGTCCCGTTGAAATATTTAGCTTTATAAATTACTGTGCGCGGCAAGTGTGTGATCGAGACGGCTGCGTAATTTAACTTCCAGTCCGACGATGACCTTAAAAAGGTAAGCTCGGAGCTCTTCATCAAACCGGTAAATCTGAACGCCATGCTCAAAGAACGCTGTCGGACGGTAATGCTTACCACCGGGGCTAGCCGGATCGAGGAACAGATGCAGGTAAATTTTGAAGTGGTGATAGCTTATCTGGCTAAGAATTTGTTCTGCATCGGCAGTATTCTGAAACTGAAGATACTTAGCCTGTAAATCGGCAACAAGATCCCCCCAGTGAGCGATACGGCTTTGGATAGAAGGCATAAGGCATGATTAGCAGTCATCCCTGAAGGGGAAAAAAGAGGCCAAAAAAAAGCCCACTAACATCCCCTAAGGGAACATTGCGAGCGTTGTTAAAGCTAATACTACGCCTGACGTAGATTTTGTCAACGCATTTTGACACTTTTGTCAGATTCGCATAGGGTTATTCTCGGTATCTGTGAGTAACCAGGCTTTTGAATTGCCCTAGAATATTAAACTGCAACATAGTGTGGTGAAGATAAAGGCAACCAATCCCACGCTATTGAATTGGCAAAAACCATTGCCACGCAATGGAAGGAGTAACCGATGAAAAGCCAAGAAGTAAAATTCAGCCACTACGATACTGCCGATTATCTCCAAACAGAAGAAGATACTGCGGCGTATCTGGAAGCTGTGATAGAAGATGGTGATCCTTCCCTTATTGCAGCTGCTTTGAGTGACATAGTACGAGCCCGTAACATCAGCCAACTAGCAAGAAATGTTGGAATGAACTGAGAAGGGCTTTACAAGGCCCTTTCTGGCAAGGGAAACCCTACATTCACAATAATCACAAAGGTTGCTAACGCCTTGGGGCTACATTTTATTATGCAACCCATTAGAACACCGGCAACGCACACTCAATAGGATCAAACCTTGTTTTTCTCCAACATATTGGACTAATTTTCGATCGAAGTAGAATAGGTGGAAAAGACGGACATAAAGCCTGTTTCTATCTACACAAATTCCCTGTTGCAAAATAGGGAATCTTTTTGAACTTATCGTAATAACAACAATCAATCCCTTAAGACAAGAACATAGAGTAAGCCTCTGGTTTGAAGTCACCTCCCCAGCGGTTTCTCATCAAACCGTGCTTCCGATTACTCTACACACAGCCTTGCTGTGTGGTTAAGATTTACGGTTTATTCAGGTTCACTTTCGTTACAGTTTGCCCGCCCTGACAATCTGTGGTAGGAGGGAACTTGTTCGGCATTATTTCCATGCTTCAATCACCATCTACACATATGACATAGCTACATCGTTAAACTAACCAACTACGGCGACAGGACTATTACCTGCAAGATATCAAACAGTTTTTCAGTCCATTCAGAACGGCTATGAATACTAATGGATATCTAAAATCAAAAAGTACTAATATTTTCATTAGGTTAATGAAAGATCTTGAAACGTAAATTATTTTGTCAATTTAAAGTGAATTTTCTAAACAAAACTTACAAGTTCTGGTTGATGGGTTGATGGTCAGTAACCAACAATAGTGAATAAACTGCCCCCCAACATCATGATAATAGATGACACCATTCCCTGAAAATTATTTCAGTGCGAGTAAATTGGCCCCTTCCCCAAATTTAATACCAAGCTCAATCAGAGAGCTTCGTCTTTCTGGTAAAGTTGGATAAATTCCACCGGTGTAATGATTTTTTAATGGTCATTTTTTCCTGCCGAAACAGTAATATCAAAACCATTTCAGCTCTTGGTTGTTGCAAGAGCGCTATAGTAACCACAATAAACCACTTTAGCTGACTGACAACGCTACAACCCCTATCAGCTATTACAACAATAATGTCCTTAGGACATTATTGTTGTAATAGTAACATGTTGTCAAGCTGTTTTTTTGTTTCCCTTTAATTCATGCAGTTACAGTCTCATTTCGAAGTCTTAAAACTTGACATTAAACATCTGTCAATGTATAAGTCCTTAGGACTTATACATTGACAGGTATCATATTAAATATGAAGAAAACAACTTCACTGCGAGATGCACTAAGGCTCATAATTCTTAACTATCATCCTAAACCGATAATTGCTCTTCATGAACTCAATATGTATATCTACATGCTCTACCGTGACAGGATGTTTGATGGTATCCGCATTGGCAAAATCCAGGCAACTGAACCGGACAAACGAATCATGGATGATGCTCTGGAAGACATGGTTAATCAGGGAATTCTGTCACCCATTATTCCTAGTTTTATCTGGCAAATCAGTAACAAAAACCAAGCGAGTGCTCAGCAGATTGCCTGCTGTCTCACACCTTACTCCCATCTTGCCTATCTGTCCGCAATGGAATGGCATGGCATCACCGATCGTATTCCACATATTGTGCACCTGATCCAAGCACCTCTTAATACTGCCCGGAGCCTTTATCAGGAACATTTACTGAAGGATTTCCCCGCTATAAGCAACATGCAACCTCTGATGATCCGCGGGTTCACTCCATACGAAAAAATCGATGGCAAGGAGCTGATTTTCCATACCCATAGAAACTACAGAAAAAAGCAGGAACTCCATGACTCCGGTGGGATTCGGGTAAGTAACATAGGTGAAACCTTTCTGGATATGCTCAGGGAGCCGGATCTGTGTGGCGGTTTCTCGCATGTACAGGATGTGTTCCGTGAATATGCTGGTGAATACCTGCCTGTAATCGTCAAAACAGTTGATAAAAATGGAAAAGGTATAGATAAAGCCAGGGTAGGTTACCTTCTGGAAGAAGTCTGTGGACTAACCCACCGCACGATTGAAACATGGAAGAAGACTGTTCAGCGTGGAGGAAGCCGTAAATTAATAGCATCAAACCCTTACAAAAAGACATACTCCGAAGTATGGTGTATATCCATCAACAACTGATAAATACTCTATATGGAATACTTTATAGAAGACTGGATCGCCGATGCGCCACAGGACCGCATCACCTTCCGCCAGGCCGTACATATAGTTCTACAGGCCATTGCCTCCAATGAATACCTGAAACCAAAAATGATAATGAAAGGCGGGATACTGCTTGGCCTGAGATATCAGAGTTCAAGATTTACTGAAGATATTGATTTCTCAACGAATATGCGACTTGCCGATATAGATCAGCAGACTTTCCATGAAGAGCTCGACGATGCCCTAGCCATTTCTTCCGCAGAATTGCCTTATCAAGTGACCTGTGCCGTTCAAAGTCTTTCCATTCAGCCAAGGAATACCGAAGAGGCAACCTTTCCGTCCTTCAGACTGAAAATAGGATATGCCAGGAACAACAATAACGGTGAAATGAGACGTCTGCGACAGGGACAATCTCCCCATACCGTCAAGATTGATTACAGTCTGAATGAACACAGCCTGAATGTTGATCACATCACCCTAACAGATGACAACGATATCCAAGCTTACAGCTTCACGGATCTTGTGGCCGAGAAAATTCGTTCAGTGATCCAGCAGATTGTCCGTAACCGTTCACGTCGTCAGGACATCTACGACCTCAATCTGCTTTTAGACAGCATCCAACCTGAAAACAAGGACAAATTGGCTATACTGACCACACTACTGGAAAAATCCACCGGTCGCTTGGAAGACGGAATGGTCAACCCCGAAACCCTAGGCAGAGTGGATATACGTGAACGATCCTCACGGGAATATGAACTCCTGAAAGACGAGGTCGAAGGGGAACTTATGGACTTTGATACCGCCTATACACGTATTGTGGATTTCTATAAATCCCTGCCTTGGGACTTAGTAACAGGTTGGCAGAATGTTGCAAAATAGCCTGTATCTGTGTCATCAGGGGCAACGAGACGAGCAGCTGGATAGATTTTTCTTTATCAACACTGGTGTATGTTCGGTCTCCGTGATGGCAGATGGATTCAGCCACTGCCATGCCAGTCCGCATTATGTTGACTGGCTGGGTGAACAACTTTATGCACTGGAAAATACCGGAAGTTGCTGCAACGAGCTGTGCGGAGAAGTCCTCCGGATCCTGAGCTGTAATGACTGTTATCCGGGAAAGGCTAGTATTGCGGTTATCGTGTCTGATCAAGAAAAATACCGCTATGCCACTCTGGGTGATACACGGATTTACTGGCCCTCACACAGCTTCAGAACCACCGACCATTCACTGGCCCAGCGCTGTATTGACCGAGGAAACTGCCCAGCAGAAAAACTTCGTGACCACCCGCTGCGTAACCAGCTCACTCAGTTTGCCGGTGCTGACAGCAAACATACACTCACCTGGTCAGAACGGGAACGCACATATCATGATGCCATCATTATGTGTACTGATGGCTTCTGGTCCCATTTCGATGATAGGTTTATCCACGAAATACAGACCGAAGCCTCTCTCCACAACGCGTTCAGTGGGATGATAAACAAAAAGACAGTACCTGAAGATAATGTCTCCGTAGTCCTGCTCCGAGATCTGTGACACCCGTATCGGTTGTGATAAGGACCGACCAAGGGGCCTGATTTTACCTTGCCGTACACCCGAACAATGGGCTTATCATAACAGTGCTGAACTGAGAATCACTCAGCTGGGTAAGCTCACACAAAACAAATTTATTGAGAGTTTTAATAGCCATTTTCGTGACAAATGTCTTAATTCAATGATATTGAAAGATCTCTGACTCCTCTATCCTGCATCTCTCAGAATTTCAGCGGTTACCTTATATCGTTGATTACGCGATAGGTTAGACCATGACAGGTAGAGGTCTCGTTCGTTCCATTCAGTGCTATATATGCATCCCATCCTCAATACCCCGGATCCCTGCCATGACTTCATTTGGTTGTTAATCCGTCATGATTCGCTGATCTTCGCCCCCGTTCTACAGGCTCGACGGAACCACCCTACACCACACTTTCCCAGTATCACTGTGTGGCTGAAATTTACGAAGCTCGTTCAGATTCACTTGCTGCATACTTGCGTGCTCCCACTGTCTAGGTCTAGGGACACATTTATCCAACGTTGCTCCCGTGCTTCAGTCACCCTCCCATACGTACGCCATAGCCACACAATCAAACATACCAATTACTGCGGCAAGACTTTCGCCTGCAAGATACTTTTACTTTTTACACAACTATAAAAAACAAAAAAGCCCCGTATAATCGGGGCATTACAGAAAAAAACTTACCTTTTAACTCTTAGGTGAACTCTAAAAAGGGATCAACTCGTCAAAATCGATTGGTGGTTCACTTCCTCGGGGCGGCACTGACGAAGAGGATTGCGATTGTTCCCGACCACTTGAACGGGAAGGCTCACTTTGACTACGCCCCCCTAACATCTGCATCGTACCCTGCTGATTGAGCACGACCTCCGTGCTATACCGATCTTGCCCACTCGCCTTGTCAAACCATTTACGGGTACGCAACTGACCTTCAATATATACTTGGCTGCCTTTTTTCAAATATTCACCAGCAATTTCGGCCAGTTTGCCGAAAATGACCACCCGATGCCATTCGGTACGCTCTTTCTGCTCACCCGTTTGTCTGTCCCGCCAGGTTTCCGATGTTGCCAGTGACAATACCGCCACTGTATCACCCTCTGGCCGATAACGCACCTCTGGTTCTTGTCCCAATCGTCCAATAAGTATCACTTTATTCACGCCGCGTGAAGCCATGTAACTTCCCTTTCAAAATGTAGATGAAAAAAATTCCCCGAAAAAATGCACTCCGGAGAGACTTCAGGGGCAGTCAAAATGAATTCTCTGCATAATGCTTTTGCGAAGACTTATTCTGTACAGGCGGCACGGATTCAGGTTTTTCAGCTTTATAAACCATCTCCTGCCCGATTTTGATCCAGTCAATTTTAATCAACCGCGCTCTTAAACTGACACGCTGTTCACCGGCATGCTCACCCTTGTTCAACGTAAAAATCCCGGTAGACGGCTGACTTAATGTGAAACCCAGTAAGACTTTTTTGTCCTCATCAACCGCTTTCTGACAGCGGCTGATTAAGTCACTGTTTTCCTTACCGGCAACAGTGACATCAAAGCGAACATAAGACGGATTCTCTGTTGGTCCACTCAATGCATTGATGACCGCGCTGAAAAAACTGCCATTCGGACCATTCACCTTGCGGACATTGCTGAGATACCCCAATCCATTGATATTCAGGTTGAAATATTTATTTTCAGTGGTAATTGCAGACATGATGTTCTCTCTATGAAGTGAAAAAAAGAAACGACGGAGAACACATCACCCAAGGCGGGAAGTGATGTTTCCCGCCGGGAAGCCAGTGTCAAACACAGGCTATCTGATAAGTTAAAAATACACCTTCATCACTGTTATCAGTGATACCCGTTTCCAAAGGATAAACGGGTTTACCGCCCGCAGGCGCCACCTCTCAGGCTACAATGGCTTTGTGACAGGTCACACGAAAGCGTCAGTCTCAGACCTTTCTGACATTGAGAGCAGTCACCCAAAGGCATTCCTCTCAGACTGCGGGAATATTGGCGATTGTCCGAAGACAACAAGTTATCCCACGCATTTTTGAATCAGGGGGCCAGACTGTCAACGAGGAAAATGATTTTTGGGAAGCGGTAAAAAATAGCGCCGCCCAAAGGACGGCAAGGAATCTGCACTGGCATATGGTACAAGGTTGGAAGCTAAGTAGTCTCAACAAACTCCAGGGACATTCAACTATCCCGGCGCGGCTATTTACCAACCCTTCAAAGGAAGCCGTTTACCGGACTGACAACAGAGAAAATCTATGCACGACTTGCCTGTCAAACCGCAGTCGTGGGGTGCAATGTACCAAAGCCAGTTTACCTTCCCAGATCTCCAGCTTAGGTACACAACAAAAAATCAGCTCACCCTGTCATTGCCGGTTTTTTCGGTATGTTCTTATGCCGGGCAGATCTGGTTTTTCTTTTTCCATCGACGGTGCTGACTACCCCACTGCATTCCGGGTATTTTATACATCCCCAGAAAACACCGTTTTTTCCCTGGCGTTGACGCGTTACGCCTCCACACACCGGACAAGGCAATGAAGGCGGCGGCGTGATCACGACTTTCTGCGCCTGAACCTGCTCCACTAAATATTGGGTCCATTGTATCTGACGAGCCATAAAATCCGGCAACTCCGCCTGTCTCTGAGCAATATCATCCAACGCCTGTTCCCACAATGCAGTCAATCCAGGGTTGGTCAACGCGGTAGGCAACGCGGCTATCAACTCGCTGGCAATCTGCGTAGCGTGGATATACTTGCCCTTTTTCGTCAGATAACCCCGTTTAAACAACGTATCCAGTACCCCTGCCCGGGTAGCCTCCGTTCCCAGCCCGGCATTGTCCTTCAATACCTTCTTAAGTTGCGGGTCACTGACAAAAGCAGCGGCATTTTTCATCGCCGCAATCAGTGTACCCTCCGTGAAGTGAGCGGGTGGCTGAGTTTGCAACATTCGTAAAGTAGCCTCATTAACCTGACATGGACTGCCTTTGACCATCGACGGCAAACTTTCTCCCAAAGAATCGTCTTTCCCGATGGATGCCGATTCATCTTTACCCGCTGAAAACAATACCCTCCAGCCAGGAACAATCACTACATTGCCCCGGGTACGAAACAATTGCCCACCGATATCAAAAGTCACTTCAGTTATATCCATTTCATGCAGAGGAAGGAACTGTGCCAAATAATGTTGACGGATAAGCTGATACACTTTACGCTCATCATCCGTCATCTTCTTCATATCACAGGGCTGTTTTGTCGGAATGATACCGTGGTGCGCCGTAATTTTTTTGTCATTCCAGATACGCGAAATCAATGTCCTGTCCAGACTATCCACCACAATCCGCATAGCCGGATCACTTTTAACCACAGCATCCAATACTTGAGGAATTTCCGCCTGCATAACCGTAGGCAAATAGCCACAATCTGTGCGGGGATAAGTGATAGCCTTATACGTCTCATACAAGTTTTGAGCAATGTTCAGTACTTGTTGAGCTCCCATATCCCATTTTTTTGAGCACGTTTGCTGCAAACTGCCAAGATCGAATGCCAGAGGAGCCGCATGCTTTTCCCGTTTAGTGTTGATTTCCAGGACCGTAGCCGTACCAGCTTGTTGGCATAACTTAACCACTGTCTGTGCCACATTCTGATGAATACAGCGTTTTTCTTCATCGCAATAGGTCGCAGCGGGTACCCAATCCGCCCGGAAAATTCGTCCGTCACACTGAAGGTCAGCCACCACCTGCCAATAAGGCTTAGCCGTAAAAGCGATAATCTCCTGATCTCGAAAGACAACCAGTGCCAAAGTTGGTGTCTGGACACGTCCAATAGACAAAATGTCACTATATCCGCCTTCACGGGCTTTCACGGTATAGAGTCGGGTAAGATTCATACCGATAAGCCAATCTGCTCTGGCTCGTCCCAGTCCCGCCAAATACAACGATGCCGTTCGTTCACCGGGCAAAATATTAGCAAGCGCCGCACGAATACTCACCTCATCCAGAGCAGACAGCCATAAGCGAGATATCTGTCCCTGAAACTGGCAATAATCCAGTAACTCTCGGGCAATCACTTCCCCCTCTCTATCAGCATCAGTGGCAATCACCACTTCATCCGCTTGTTTCAACAGACAATTGATAACAGCAAACTGGTCAGCCGTCTCCTTTTTAACCACCATTTGCCAGGACGTCGGCAATATCGGCAATACCGATACCCGCCAGGGAGCACCATATTGTTCACCGTAAACTTCTGGACTGGCAGTTTCCAATAAATGCCCAACTGCCCAAGTCACCGTCACCCCCGGCCCAGTTAAATACCCCTGCCCGCGCTTTGTTGCACCTAATACCGCCGCTATATCCCGCCCTTGAGACGGTTTTTCACACAGAAACAGTTTCATCGCTTATTTCTGCTTTACCGTACTTTTTAATTCAGGAGAAAAAACAGAACGTTTTTCGCCCCGCATAACAGCCTCATCCGGTAGCCCCAAACGGGTAATAGCTTCCCTGCCGACAGGGGTTTGGGAAAGGATATCGTCACGAGTAACAGCAAAACTACGGTACGGCTGGACAACACCGTAGATTTGGCGTACCCAGTGTCCCCCTTTTTTTAAAAACCCGTCACATTGTTGACGGGAAATCAGCGCATAATGGTGCGCCTGCAAGGCTTTCATCACCAGTTGATCGTAACCCACTAATAGCCAAACACAGCGGTAACCCAAAGGAGTGCGACTGTAAACACCAATATTGAGCGGAGCGACAGAGGCAATCTCAGATAAATGGATTTGAGCAGGTACCCCCGAGAGTGTAGCCGCCAGTTCCGCTAACGCCGCCTGCATCTGGTCATGAGCAGAAGCGAGCTTAGTTTCCAGTGCCAACATCGCCATATCGGCATACGGATTATCTATCAGGGAATCCTGACTGATCCGACCGGCTAGTGAGAAAAATCGCGGCATGCTAATAATCACCGGTTTATTCTTTTTGCTACTTTCATCCCGGCGGCCATTCCACAGGCTGATAGCGTAATGAGTATGCAACTCAATGGTAAGTGAGGAATGCAGTGCGCCTGAGCGAACAGCATGTGTCTCTTTAGTTTCAGTCATGGTACATTCTCTCTGTGACATAAGGATATCGCTGAGATAGTTGCGTTATCAGGCTGTGACCACAATTCAAAACTCTTTTTTGCTCACCCCAAAAACCTGATTAACATCCCATAACCATAATGATTAGACTCTAATCACTGTATGTCTTTTGGCCCATGATTAGACTCTAATCACCGTTTTTATCTATTTGATGGCATTTAAAAATACCCATATACCTCGGAATGCCTGACTCTATAACCCCTTTAAGACTCATCCAAAGTGCCCCTATTTATCTTTTCATCAAATTCTGCCGGATTTCAGCAATCACTTTTTTCATTACGGCAGGATTGGCCTTTCTTTGCACCTCTGGCAAAACAGGTCTGTCTTTCTGACGGCTGGCAGGCACAGGCTTTTTCATGCCGGGGTTTTCCCCCTGATTTGCTGTACCGGGGCTTCTCAACTCTCCCTGTCTGGCACGTTTCATCAGTGTCAGTAGGTAACCCACCGGATTTTTTAACGAGCCATTTTCCAATGGAACTCGCAGGCTATCCAACACCAAATGCCTCTGATCAGACGGAAGTGCCTGGAGTTGTTCCGTCAGCATTCTGATGTCGTCATCAGAAAGCTGATTTCGTAACGCTACAGGCAACAAATGCTCAACAATCGGGTTGTCGCCATCCGATGGGGCTACGTACGTATTTTTATTCACACTCTGTGTGAAATGACGTACGTAACCGTTCGATTGCCGAACTCTGTCATAACTCGTTGATTTTAGACTGAGTTCGGTTGCCGAACTCGGATTACTATCCCCTGTTTTTGTATTGAATTCGGTTACCGAACTTGGCTGACTTATTGCTTGCAACGCCGCCATTTGCTGCGGCGTTTGTACCTGACCTAACCGATTTTCCAGTAAAGCAATGCGGGAACGGCGATGCCGCATCATCGGATCATCTTTAACTTCCATCAATACTGACCAGGCAGTCTGACTAATCACCCGGTTTTTGTGGCGACACGCCTCCCCCACCGTGTCCAGCCAGTTGGGATCAAGCGCTTCAGCATCATGAAATGTCAGAGGCTCATCATGCTGGGCGTAGATGTTTCCTTTTACCCGCCCTTTTTCATCCCTGACGCGTTTGCACAAACTTAGCCAGCCGGTTATTCGCAACATCAACAATACCCGGCTGACGGTTTCCCGGGAGGCTTTACCGCTGTGTGGAGAGGCCAGTTGCAATTGCAGTTCATCATAGGTAGGGAAGACCGCTCCCGCATTTTGTTGTGCATACAGCCGTATCATTATCCAGGCCATCTTATCGAGCGGAGATAATCGGGTATCCAGAATTAACTGACGGGGAATAGCATCATGCACGTTCCCCAGATACAACAGCCCACTGCGCAACTGTTTTTTTTCATCACCCTCAGCTTGCTCTGCCAGTCGTGCATTCATCTGCTCCAACGTAAAAGCAATGAGGCTATCAGAGGACAAAGGAGCCTTCCGTGTGTTATTTCCAGATTTCATTGTTGTACCGCTCATGTGTCATCATTTCCCAATCTCGTCCTCCGTTACGACTTAACAACCGCCAAAACATGCCAATATCAATTTTTAGGCAACGATGAGAAACTTTACCTTTGCCTTTCGCCCTGATCCGAGTGTAATTTTTGCTACCCTGTCGATAACGTTTCAATTGTTCTACCGCTTTCTTTCTATAGACAAGCGGTACAGAACAGGGGGCCAACAAACCCTGAGTGATCTCTGTCTTTTTCACCGGTCTTGCCGTCCCTGGCCAACCTCAGGTTTCACCGTGTTCTTTTCGTCTTCACTCCAACCACGTACAGCATTCCAGACTGCCGTCAGTGACACAGCCAGCTGTTCAGCAGCCTGCATCATCACATCCAGCCCATCTGCACTATCCAGATCAGTGACATTCGCTTTCCACAGTCGCCAGACCTCAGCACTGTCTTTATCTGTCAGCATCAGGCATCGACCCTGGCGAGCTTCAATCCCTAACATACGACGACGGGAACTCACCTCAACAGAAGTCAACCCAAAGTAGTGTTGCATCAATTCAATTGAGCCCCCTAACATCAGTGCCCGATCAAGACGTTGCAGACGTTTTTGTTCACGTCGGGCTTGTTGCAGCATTAACGCAAAATTTTCATGATGGATACGCAGCGTAAGGACTGACACCGGGCTATTCATCAGATAATGCAAGTCTTCCACAGTCAAACTGTGTAACATCCGCATTTCTTCGTCCATCAAACCCAGTGCTTCACAGCGACGGAGATAACCCGATTTCAACTCCATGACCAGTTGAGTTAACAAGGCGTTGGTTACCTGGGATATCTGACTCATAAGGCACCTCTCTCAATGCAATACGATACGTCTGAACAAAATTGGAACATATAAGATCTGAACTTACTAACCACGACGGCCTCCGATAACACGTCTGACCTGTTCCCAATGCTCAGCAATTTCCTGACATCCAACACACAACTGGACCCCCGGTAAAATCTGCCGACGTTGCTCATCAATCCGATCACCACATTCTTCACAATATTTCAGTGACACCCCACCGGTATGCATCTCACGCCGTACAACAGCGATCTGCTCTTCCAGCCACATCGCGGTAACAGCCTGAGCCCTCGTGTCATCAATATCATCAGACATTGCAATTCCCTTCTGCTGAGACGACTGACAACTCACGTTGCAGTTCACGTAACCGGCGCAACACCCGAATAAGACGCATAAATTTCACTACCGCCACATCAGACAATACTGGCGCATCCTTGTCAGACCCTATAAACCAGGTTCCCAACATGTCTATATCTGATTCACCGTTATTGTCACTATCCCCCGTTAACGACAGCAGAACCTGTACAAAACGTGATGCCGTATGGGAATCAGCTAATCGATAACCCACTTCACAGGCCGTATCTTTAGCTTCCTCAAGTTCATCCGCTCCCCCCATTTCTTCGGCTAACTCGAATGCCAAACGAAACGCCATATCTTGTAAATGCTCAATATCATCTCGTACCGGTGAGATAGACCAGATATCACTGACCGGCTCCAGACCAGTCTGTGCAAAACTCAATCCATCAGATGGCGTAGGCTCTGTTAATAATGAAGTCTGTGGTGGTGTTGGAAGACAGTGATTAAATTCACTTAAAGTAGAAGGAACTATCTGCGATAAAGGTGCTGATACTAAAGGCGCAATATCTTCCTTATCCTGTATTGTCGATAACTCACTGGATAAAGTTGGCCGAGTTTCATACACATCAGGCTGAACTTCAACTTTGGGCGGACAAGCTTCATATTCCTCGGTCTTTTTATCTTCCTGACATTCGATAACATCCCCATGCGACTCAGGTTCCACTGCCGAAACGCAGGCAGCGCTTTTAGTCACAAGAGGTACCGACTTTTCAGGCACTTCAGCGGCTTGTCTATCCGCATCGCGCAAATGTTCAGCAATAGGAGGGGGCTCACCAAACAACTGACGACGGTTTCGCTCTTTCGGATCGAGCTCCAATAACCAGCGATCATAATTAAGGGCAGGATGTGGCAAAGCTTTTATTAATTCCCCAATCAGTTCATCCCGTAGCATGTCAAAAGAATAGAGTTCAGGATTATCAAAGCGCTGACATACCTCACCAAAAACTGAATCGAAGTCCTTCCCACACGATGCCTCTGAAGAAAAACTATTCCAGGTTTTTTGAGCATCAATGCGTAAAGACAATATGTTTACTGCTTGCGGACGCCCCATACCCGATATCAACAAATTAGGCATATGAGGATATAAATATTGCACCGTGTTATGCATCTGACTGATGCTGGTTTGTGATATTGGAAACCCTTCTTGTTTTAATAAATCTGTCAATTCTCGTTGTGAGATCGGTCTTCCCAAACATTTCTCATGCATAGAACTTGCGTTAAAAACACCAAGCGCTTTCTCTATAAACGTTAAATCCCCCCGAACATCATTTTCTGCCAGATGCCCAATGACACACTGCAACCGACCAGGCCAGGGTTTAAACAAACAAGGGATTCGGAAAAAACGTTCCTCACCCGTTTCTTTCCATAATTCACATAGGATTTGGTAACGGGTATTGCCTCCATCACTGAAAATGTAAACATTTCCACTCTCTTCTGGATCTCGCGTCACTTTCGGTACAGAATCCAGTCCTCTGGCACGAACAGAAGCCTTAATATCGTCGAAACGGGGATTACGACTGAGGCGAGGGTTATCCGGGTTTGGCTGTAACTCATCCAACGTTAATACCATTGGCATTTCTGCCATAGGCAAAACAACAGTACTGGTTGGTGATTGTGGTGTTTTGCCACGTTGAAGTATTGCATCGCTTAGAGAGGTTTTATACTTACTCATATATTTCCCCTTTCAGCACCAAGATCATAATACTTCTCAGTAAGATCACTAAACCGGGTACAGGCACCATCAAACTGGATCTTGACTGTTCCAATCGATCCCTGGCGATGTTTACCAATAATGATTTCTGCTACCCCAATATCCGATGTATTGGCGTCATACACTTCATCTCGGTAAACAAACAAGATCAGATCAGCATCTTGCTCTAGCGCTCCCGATTCCCGTAAGTCCCCGTTATTAGGGCGTTTATCTGCACGTTGCTCTAGTTGACGATTAAGTTGTGAAAGCGCCAGTACTGGGCAACCCAATTCTTTACCCAGCGCTTTCAAGCTACGGGAAATTTCTGCAATTTCCTGGGTTCGGTTTTCCTGCTCCGGGCTTCGGATAAGTTGCAGATAATCCACCATAATCAATGAAGGTCGACCGTATTTACGTACATTTCTGCGGGCACGTGCGCGTAATAAAGCCGGGGTCTGATAACTGCTGTCATCAATTATCAACCGGTTTTCCCACTGAATTAATGTCTCCATTGCTCTGCTGAGCCGTGCCCAATCTTCATCATCCATTAATCCACTACGCAGACGTTCAAGCGGAACACGTTCCAACATGGATACCATACGCATCAGTAATTGATCCATCGGCATTTCCAGACTAAAAATCTGAACAACAACATCAGGAGCACTCTCCAGTGCGCCCAGACAGAAAGCCAGTGCCAGTGCGGTTTTCCCCATAGAAGGCCGACCAGCCAGCAGGATAAGATCACCCGGCTGAAGACCACAGGTTTTGGTATCCAGTTCACTAAAGCCTGTCGGAGTACCCGTTACCCCATTACCGCCATTGGCCTGCTCCAATTTTTCAATCAGCAAACCCAGCCCTTCTTTCAAGCTAATATCTTGATGCGCAGCTCTCTGCTCAGACAGCGTATATAAACGCTGCTCAGCCATTTCAGTAATGTCAGTAAACTCAGCACGGGGATGACTAGCCTGAGCACTCATCTCATTTCCCAGCGTTATCAATTGACGCAAGCGACTTTTAGCCTGAACAATTTCCGCATAGGCAACAATATTTGCCGCACTCGGTGTGTTTTTGCCGAGTTCGGCTAAATAAGCAAATCCTCCAACCTGTTTTAGTTGCTCCTTTTGCTCTAAAATTTCAGACAACGTTAGTACGTCAACAGGCAAATTGGCCGCAAACATGGTTGCGACAGCGCCATAAATCCGTCGGTGAGCGGGCAGGAAAAAATCATCAGCATGTATCAGCGGTATGATTTCATCCCATCGATCATTGTCCAACATCAGTCCACCGAGAACAGCTTGCTCGGCATCACAAGAATACGGTTGCTCAATGCCATCCGGTAAAGAGAAAGGGTCACGCATTCTTTGCCCCCTTATTCGCAATCAACGCATCAAACTGTTCATACCATTCAGGAAACAATTCACAAGCCAGACAATGCATCGTTTGCGCAGCAGCAGGACTTTTACGGGTAGTTTTGTATTCAAGACGGTGAACAGGTTGAGCACGTACATGCCCCAGCTTATAAATATCAAGCAGATCGATGCGGGTTTTCAGCAGTTGGTATACTCTTCGCCCACCAAAAGAGGACGTATCGTAACGTTTATGCTCGATAATATGGGCCAGTTCATTCAACGTATCGCGGTCAAGATTAGTGCCTTCAATACCATTCGCCAATATCTGAATTAAAGGTAATCGAATACCATAATTTTCAAACGGTTGCAGTCGCGTCAACATACGCAACGATCCCCGCAGGAATTCACGTACATCCGGTAGAATGGGCTTAATCACCCCCAATACAAATTCAGTAGCCGTCAGCACAACCAGCTCGGCCATCACACCAGTAGCGCCCTTTGAATCAATGATGATAGCGTCATACTGACTGAACAGGGGGTGCTGCAATATATTCCTCAGACGCAAACGTCCGTCAGGCGCATGAAGCATGGCCGTAGGCAGGAGTTCATCGGGATCATTGGAAATGATGACATCCAGATTATTTATAACAGAACGGGAAATAATCTGGTCTTTCTGACCCAGGTCAGCAGTCTGCATAAGAAGTTCATACAAACCAGCTGGGGCTTCGTACTCAAGTGCAAAAATACTGCTTGAAGTAGGTTGAGAATAATCAGCGTCAAGAAGGAGAGTTTTGAATCCGGCATCTGCAAGAAAACCGGCTACATTGGCGGCATGTGTGGATTTACCTTCGCCACCTTTAGGCGAAATTACGGGAAGTATCTTCATTTTGCACACTCGAATTTAAGTAATTTCAAGAGTACAAAACTGAATCAATTTTAGTTACAAAACATCAACATCTCAGCAAGAGGATTGAAAATCCTCGTGTCGGTGGTTCGATTCCGCCTCCGGGCACCACTTCAAAGCGCGTTGATTGAGAGATGAAAGCTCGACGGGCGTTCGATACTGGGACCTAAGTATATCGTTACAGTTGACTTAATCTTGCATCGCTTAGATATAAAGTATAAAGGTTCTAGATTCAGGATATCTGAGAGATCAGACGTCCTTTTTTTCTTTTTAGCGCAATACTTACAAGTTCTATTGCAACTGTCAAACCATCCAAATCAAAATTAATGAATTAACACGATGTTGTATGTTAGTCATTCAACCTTCCTCATTGATCAGAAGAAAGTTAATTATAAGTGATTTGTATCAGTTCAAAAAATTCCCTATCTCACAATAGGGAATTTGTGAAGATAGCTTCGAGAGATGGGCTCACCCTTTTAACTGCCCTGATTCATGTAATTTGGGATTGAGTCCTGCATAAGCCACAACCTGCCTACTGTGATGAAATCGTGAACCATCACCAATATATACCCTATGGATTTCAAGATACATCGCGACAGCAAGGGAGTGAATCCCCGGGAGTATAGCAAAGTATGTGACCGGGGTGAGCGAGTACAGCCAACAAAGAGGCAACTTGAAAAATGATGGGTATAAGCTAATAGATGAGTATAAGCTAATAATAGTTAATAACCTGTCGACCCGCTTTATTTTTAATCTGAGCCCGCCCCAGTAAAAATCGACCAATAAATACTGGTCAGTGTTAATGATGCCCCATTAATTAAAGCCGTGGTGGTATCTATTAAGGAGTTTTATCGGTATTAGTGAAAGGGTGTTAAGGCATCCAAGAAGAAACTGTCGCATACTTTACATGCGGCATGGCAATGATCTCATTGAGTTGGTGGAACAATCTGTAGATCACATAACGCTATGCCTGTCTATTTTCTGGGGATTCCTCAGAGCTCAGCTAGGGTTCTATCCAAAATTTTATTGCTTACTTTTTTCTCAATGGATTTAATCGACTGAAACATCCACCCCCCTTTCTTTTAAAATATGCGTTATCAAGCCGGTAAGCCTGTATCCCGATATTAATTAAAGCAGCCGCTTTAAGGGTGTATCCCATATACATTGGAGGAAACAGAGCCATTAACACGTATAAGCATAACGCTAGCCCCACCCGTAGCCAAGCTTTCTGGCCCTCACTAATTAGTTTCTTGAAGTATCGTGTTGCCAGAAAATTGATACTGAGCTCGGTAAGCCAACAGGTTGCAAATACCAGACAAACAACGATACACATCATTAACACTAGGTAGTGTCCCTTAATTATATAATCTCCGGCAAAAGAGTCGAATACAGCCTAATTTCACCATCGACAGATAGTTTCGTGCTGTTTTTTCATAGCGTGTTGCAATACGTCGATTACCTTTCAAAAA
>NZ_RCWC01000043.1 GCF_018448935.1 Photorhabdus noenieputensis
AAACGAGTCAATTAAGCATTAAAGCGAAGCGTAGACGAATATGGATGAAAACCCAATTTTTGGAGCGAGTATTACAGGCGGGTTTTGCTAATGTGAGTGATATTTAATCATTCATGCGGTTGCCCTGGGCTCTTAATGACGGGAAAAGAATAAAGATCGATTCGTTAACGGGACATATTGTGCGTATTGGAGGGGCTCCGAGAGTCGGAGGGCTGACAGTTGTATTTGATGATGGTAGTAGCCATCGATTAGGTACAATATCTGGTGAGACGGCATCTATTTCTCTGAATGGCAGTCGAATTACCAGTTTGGAAGTATGGGGCAATGGTGCTGTTGATCAAGCGGTCTTTACTTTGAGTGATGGTCGTTCGTTGTCATTTGGCGCACCTGGAACATCTCGATATAGGAAATTTTATGTTGGCGAAAGTCACTATATTGCAGGGATATATCTGTCCAGTGATTACAGCCCATTAGCAGGTCAGGCAGCAAATATCGCTGTATCTTATCAGTTGATAAATGATGATGAAAAATAATAGCTTTTAACAAGTATATTTTATGTACGTAGGATGTTATTAGCTTTTATTTAATTATTTGATGCAATTGCCGACGTCTATGCCCATAGGGGGAATAGCTCCTTTGATGAATAGTTCTTTTGATGTCGGCAATTTTTGTATATTACTTCAATAACTATTTACTTTAACTGCGCTCCTTATAAGCAGACATATATTCCCTTGGTGAACGCCCGGTCATTTTCTTGAAAAAGATTGCAAAAGCACTATCACTGGCAAATTCTAATTCGCTAGCAACAGATGACAAATTACCCTGTTTTGCCAGTAATTCTATAGATTTGATTAAACGCCATTGTTGTCGCCACTGTTGATAACTGAGTCCTGTTTCTCGGCGAAATATCCGACTGATGGTTTTTTCACTGGCTCCAATATTCATGGCCAGTATTTTGAGCGGTGGTGGCAGTGTGGTCAGAGGAATACGGGTCAAACGACGGTCGAAAGGGAGCGGTAATAATGTCGGTTCTCTTTTTGCCAGATGGATTTCGTCAAGACAAACTGCCAATAGGTTAGCGACAGCTCCATGTAACCAATCTGTATTAAAGGGAGCCAGCGCTATTCGTTCTAATACTTCACGAAACAGAGGTGTAACTTCCAATACCTCAACGTTTTCTGCTAAGCATCCGATCCGATTTACATCCAGATAAATCGAGCGGTATCCGACGGATTCTTTTATCTCTGCCCTATGAATAATACGCGGTGGAATCCAGGCGACCCGAGTTGGTGGAAGTATGCATAACTGATCTGCCAGGGTGATATTGATGCATCCTTGCTGAGTGAATAGTAATTGCCCCATCTCATGTTGATGAAATCCTGAGTCATGCTGACCTAGTTCAGCCGCAATTCCCACTACCGGTACTCCAAGGCTATCAGGATCAAAACTATCATCACGAGAAAGCCATGCCATATTGATGTCCTATTTAATAAATAAAATGTCTTTATTATTATAATATGACAGTTAAGGGCATGCTAATTTACGTTTTATACCCGTTATCTTTCAAGTTGCCTCTTTGTTGGCTGCACTCGCTCACCCCGGTCACATCGTTATCTATGCTCCCGGGGATTCTCTCCCTTGCCGTCGCGATGCATCTTGAAATCCATAGGGTATATTGTCTAATTGATTGAGAAAAATACAATGCAACGTAAACTTGGACTTACTTTGGCAACAGCGCTGATGATGTTTCCACAAATTGTAGAAACCATCTATAGCCCGGCATTAACCAATATCGCAAAGGAATTTAAAGTGAGTGCTGAGCAGGCTGCTCAAACGCTGTCTTTATATTTTTTCGCTTTTGCTATCGGTGTGGTCGTTTGGGGGCGTATGTGCGATCTCATAGGCAGACGGCTAACGTTATTGAGTGGATTGTTACTCTATAGCGGTGCTTCGTTAATGGCATTACTAAGCCGTCAGTTTGAGTTGTTACTGGCGGCCAGAATGTTATCTGCATTTGGGGCCGCAGTGGGCTCGGTAGGAACGCAAACAATGCTGAGAGATTCTTACCAAGGAAGTGAATTAGCTCGGGTGTTTTCTATTATGGGCGTCGCCTTGGCCATAGGTCCGGCAGTTGGCATGATAAGTGGTTCTATCTTGGTCTACTTCTGGGGGTATAAAGGTGTCTTTTCCGGCTTGTCTTTACTTGCGGTATTACTATCAGGCTGGTCTGCTATTTGTCTGCCTGAAACCCGTCCAGCGTCAATGGTAACAATACCGCTAATTAGTACTTTAATTATCATGCTTAAGGATGTAGCAATTTGGTGTAATGCGCTGTTAATAGCCCTCTTTAACCTATGTTTGTTCAGTTATTACCAATTAGCTCCATTTAATTTTGAGCGGTTAGGATTCTCTCCTGAGATGTTTGGTTACACCGGATTATTTTTGGCATTGGGAGTAGGCATTGGCGCTTGGTTGAATAAACTCTTGCTGAACAAACAATGGAATTCATCAAATTTAGTGTTGCTTGCTTCTGTTATTGTCCTAATTGGAGGCGGGTTGATAATGGTTCTGGAGGATACTTGGTTGTTTATTCTGCCTATGATTTTGATTGTTGTGGCCTACGGAATTGCAATTCCTAACATCCTGGCTTCTGCATTGACTGATTATACGGATAGATTGGGGACGGCAGGAGCATTATTGGGGTTACTATATTATTTGATGTTAGGTGGCGGTTTGGCGCTAGCGGGTTGGAACCAACATCTTGGGATTGTTTTGATATGTTGTGGTTGTTTTATCCTATTGTTGGCTGTAACCAATTATTTCAAATTAATGAGAGCTAAAGACAACCTATCAGTTGTGGAATAACCTGACATTGGGAAGATTTGGAATTATGGTAAACCAATCAGGTAAAAAAGAGGTTTGATGCAGACGATGTGGGTTTTTAGGAACGAATAATAACGCAGACGCTGCCATGTCAGGCCCGTACATTTAGCATATATTTTGTGGTTTGGCAAAAAAGGCACTTTACCAAGAGGTACAGCGCCTTTTTTAATGAACTAACTTTAGTGATTAGTTCATGCCATATTTTTTCAATTTCTTACGCAGTGTGCCACGGTTGATGCCCATCATCAGGGCAGCGCGCGTTTGGTTGCCACGGGTGTATTGCATCACCATGTCCAACAATGGCTGTTCCACTTCAGCCAATACCAGCTCATACAGATCATTAACATCTTGACCGTTTAATTGAGCAAAATAGTTCTTCAGTGCTTGTTTAACTGAATCACGTAAAGGTTTTTGGGTTACCTGATCTTGTGAATTTACAGTAGCAACGGTTAGTACGTCAGAATTTACGCGTTGTTCGAACATAGTTCTGTCAGCTCTTTTCTTTATATTACGCAAAATTTTCGAAATATGCCCCCAACACCTCCAGCTGTTCGCTGGCATCCTCTATGGTGTTGAATGTGCGCCGGAACTGGTCATCAGGAGCATGTTCCCGGAGATACCAGGATACATGCTTACGTGCTATACGGGCTCCCTTGCCTGGACCATAAAAGTCGTGCAATTCCCGTACGTGCTCGCTCATTAAACGCTGCACTTCGCCAATCGGCATCGGTGACAGCAGTTCCCCTGTTGCCAGATAGTGCTGGATTTCCCGGAAGATCCAGGGTCTTCCCTGAGCAGCGCGGCCTATCATCAGGGCATCAGCCCCGGTGTATTCAAGCACTGCTCTGGCCTTAAGCGGGTCAGTAATGTCACCATTGGCAATAACCGGAATGGCAACAGTCTGCTTAACTGTCCGAATATTGTCGTACTCTGCTTCTCCGTTAAATAAGCAGGCACGAGTCCTGCCGTGGATCGTCAGAGCTTGAATACCACAATGCTCGGCCAATTGGGCAATCTTTACACAGTTTCGTTCTTCTGGCGACCATCCAGTGCGGATTTTCAGCGTAACAGGAACATCTACTGCGTTTACAACGGTAGAAAGAATTCTTTCCACCAATTCTGGGTAACGTAGTAAAGCCGAACCTGCTAGCTTACGATTCACTTTCTTGGCTGGACACCCCATGTTGATATCAATGATCTGAGCACCATTAGCGACGTTTATCTTCGCTGCCGCTGCCATTTCATCGGGATCACTGCCAGCGATTTGCACGGAACGAATTCCCGGTTCGTCACTGTGAACCATACGTAGCCGGGATTTGTCTGTCTTCCAGACCTGTGGGTTGGAAGATAGCATTTCCGATACTGTCATACCTGCACCCATTTTGTAACATAGTGACCGAAACGGACGGTCAGTTATGCCAGCCATTGGGGCCGCAATAAGACAGTTTTTCAGCTGGTATTGTCCGATACGCATAAACGAAGAAAGAGTGGCCATACTGTGACTGCAAGGGCGCGTATATTACGCATTTTTCGCAAAATATGAAAGGCCAAACTTTGAGCAAATCGTCATTTGTTACAACTTTTTTCCAGCTTTTCTTCTGTGGTAAATATAATTATTCATAAATAACATGGTGTTATATGTTATTGGTAAAGTTTGTCACTTAGGATTTTTCTATCAGCAAGTTTGCTGATAGCACGGATTACCATCAATAAGTGATCAAAATTCACACTTGAAATTATAACAAAATAAAATAATTTCAATTTGTTGCTATTTTTGTCCCAGATATCCGACACCACTCTTCCTGTTCCGCAACAGGATCGATGACGAATTTATCAGTATAAGCCTGAATAACACTTTCTGCTTGGTTCGTTAAAATACCTGATAAACCTAACAAGCCACCCGGTTTTGGTAATGCACCAATTACAGGGGCGAGTTCACGCAGAGGGCCTGCCAAAATATTAGCAATTACTACATCAGATTCAAGATCGGCTGGTGCATCTTTCGCCAAATATAGCGTTAAACGCTCCAGAACGCCATTACGTTCTGCGTTGTCTCGGCTGGCTTGAATAGCTTGTGGGTCGATATCTATGCCAATAGCGTGCGTTGCACCGAGTTTTAACGCGGCAATTGCCAGTATGCCGGAGCCACAACCAAAATCGATAACCGTTTTACCTGCCAGATTGAGACTGTCTAGCCATTGCAGGCATAACGATGTGGTTGGGTGAGTACCGGTACCAAAAGCCAGTCCAGGGTCCAGCATCACGTTGACAGCATCAGGATCAGGGACGTCGCGCCAGCTTGGACAGATCCACAAGCGGTTGCCAAAACGCATTGGGTGGAAGTTATCCATCCATTCACGTTCCCAGTCTTTGTCTTCCAACTGCTCAATTTTATGAATAAATCCTTTACCCAACTCAGGAACTTGTTCGAGCTGGCTGATAACTGCTTTCATATCTGTTTCAGCATCATAAAGCCCGATGACATCTGTATCTCCCCATAAGCGAGTCTCGCCTGGTAGGGGTTCGAATACGGGATTATCGTGGCTGTCTTGAAAGGTGACGGATACTGCTCCATTTTCCATCAGAGTATCTCCAAGGGATTCAGCGAGCTGTCCTGTAGTATTTAATCGAAGTTGTATCCAAGGCATAAAAAATTCTCCTTATTGAAAATAGATTAAAAGTGACCAACTTAGTGTGGTCTGGCCGCTTTTGGCGGTAATCGCTGACCGATGATATTACCCATCCCGAAAGCCAACAGGCTAAGTAACAATGATGGCACGATCGGATGGAAGCCCAATAGATGGATATTGAAACTAGCAAGCAGAGTGTAGCTTGTTGCCCCGGTAATCATCGAACTGATAGCGCCATAGGCATTGGCTTTTTCCCAATACAGGCCCAGAACTAATGGCCAGAGGAATACGGCCTGTAAGCCACCGAAGGCCAATAGATTCAGCCAGATAATCATCTCGGGTGGGTGCCAGGCGGCTAAAAGTAGCAACAAACCAAGAATTAGGGTAGAAAAACTGGAAATTCGGGCGAGTCTTTTTTCCTGTACGATTTGTTGTGGAAACAGGTTTAGGTAGAGATCTTTGACGATGGTTGCAGAAGATTGCAGCAGTTGTGCATTAATTGTGGACATAATGGCGGCCATCGGTGCGGCTAGAAAAATTCCAGCAGCGAATGGTGGCAATACAGTGATCATCAATGTTGGGATCACCTGATCGGGAATGGTCAAATCAGGAATAATGGCTCGACCAATTGCTCCAGCTAAGTGCATACCAAACATGAGGAGCGTCATGACGATGGTTCCGATGATGATGCCACGGTGAACAGCTTTGCTATCGCGGTAGGAGATGCAACGAACGGCAGTATGAGGTAATCCAATTACCCCAAAACAGACCAGTATCCAGAACGATGCCATGAAAGGTCCGCTAAGGATATGGTCTGCGCCTTGTGGGGAAACCAGCTCAGGATTAATTGTGCGTAATGTGGTGACTGCTTCCGACAGACCTCCCGCCTTATAGATAATTGCTACCAGCAATAGAACAGTGCCTAACAACATGACCAGCCCTTGTAGGGCATCATTGAGGACACTCGCTCTGAACCCCCCAAATGCGGTATAGAGAGCGATAGAGATACCGAAAATCATTAATCCGGTGCCATAAGGGATACCCGCAGCAGTTTCCAGCAGGCGTGCACCACCAATAAACTGAACGGTCATCGCGCCAACAAAAGCGACTAAAAGACTTAGGCTGGCAAACCAAACCAGAAAACGACTGCCATAACGGGCATACAACATGTCATTGAGAGTAACCGCATTATAGCGACGGGCAAGAATGGCAAATTTTTTACCTAATACGGCCAAGGAAAGCCATATTGCCGGCAACTGAATCAGCGACAGTAATACCCACCCCAGACCATATTTATAGGCTGCCCCCGGCCCGCCGATGAATGAGCTGGCACTGATATAGGTGGCCGTAATGGTCATTGCCAATACAAAGCCGCCCATTGAACGGTTGCCAAGGAAATACTCAGTCAGGAAGGGGCCTTTCTGGTGGCGTCGATAAGCGTAAACTGACAGGAGAAATACCAGCGCAAGATAGCCAAGCAGAGGTAAGATAACTTCACTTTGCATTCTCATCCTCCAGCGGGACTTCTTTGAAAATAAACTTCACCATTAACCAGCAGAGGATGATGAATACGGCTGGTAGTAACAAACATGCCATTTCAAACCAACGAGGTAAGCCAATGACACCGGGAGCATCACTGGGTAAATAGGCTGCCAATAGCCAGCCAATAAGGTAAGCAAGTGTTAGGAACACTGCCCAAAGTGCTTCTTTATGGGATTGAACAAATCGTCTGTCCATTCGTTCTTCCGGTAATTAAATAAATTAGAATGGGAAGGGAAGGATTGTACGGCAAGATGTGAATTTATTCAGGAAAAATGTGATATAAAGTAAGTCATTTGAGTTTCGCTTAAAAACTTTTCTACATGAATAGATTATCTCGTATTCTTGTAACATAACCCATATAAGAAAAAGCATTTTCTGAATATGTTGATCGCATTTTTATCCTATTTTTCCCACAAGATGATTGGTAATGTTATAAACAAATTTAGGTTGTTTATTTATTGGAGACTAATACTGTGAAAAGAAATATGAAATACAATGAAATTAAATTATTGCCCGGCAATAACTTATTTGATATTGGTTATCATAATTTGCTATTGAGGGGGAAATTCAAAAGATCGGCAAAACATTTTTATCGAACGTGATAGTTTCTACTGGAGGAATCTACTGCCTTATGGTCATTAGCTGTGCTAATATCTGGAATATTAAACTGAAATGCCCATATATGTTGTTCAATACACAAGAGTTTTATCGCGATACGTTTTTCTTAACGGGTATTATGATCTTGAGTTTTATACTTTTTCTTTTTTAGTAAAAATATGTCACACTAAAACTTAATTTTTCAGATAACTGCCTAATTTATTTCACGTTATTCAGTTGTGGCTATTTGTTTTTTTACTACACTGATTTGAATGTAATCAGAAAGTGTATTTCCAATGCAACGAATTGTGTGCTGACAGTTATTGTTATTAGTGTAGTTTTACTCATTGGTAAAAATCTAGAAAAATGGGCTGAACGGTAGCTGAATCAATAATAGGGAATAAGGTATGTATGATTATATTATTGTCGGTATTGGTATTGTTGGGCTTGGTGTTGCTAATGCATTGCAGGAAGCTCAGCCGAACATCAAGATATTGATGTTGGATAAAGAGAGCACACTAGCCAACCATCAAAGCGGTCACAATAGCAATGTCGTGCATTCAGGCATTTATTATAAACCCGGCAGCTTGAAAGCCCGCCTGGCGACGCGTGGTAATAAAACCATGTTCTCTTTTTGTCGCCAGCATGGCTTGTACCATGATCGTTGTGGCAAAGTTATTGTTGCTACACAGCCAAAAGAGTTGCCGTTATTGGAAAATCTCTATCAGCGTGGATTGCAAAATGGTCTGGACGTTAGCCGCTTAAACCGTTTGCAACTTAATGAGCGCGAGCCACACGTTAATGGGTTGGAGGCGTTACTTGTACCCGATGCTGGTATTGTGAACTATAAAGAGGTGGCTGATAAACTGGCAGAAATTATCCAGCAGCGTGGCGCTACCTTGGTTTATAGCCAAAAGGTTACTGCCATTAAAGAAAGCAGTGATAAAGTAGAAGTTGTCACGCTACAGAATAGTTATCGGGCAAAATGGTTGATTAACTGCGCCGGATTGCATAGTGATCGTATCGCTCGTTTATCAGGCTATGATATTGGCATGAAGATTATTCCCTTCCGTGGGGAATATTATGTGTTGAATAGTGAAAAAAATTACCTGATCAACCATTTGATTTACCCAGTACCTAATCCAGATTTTCCTTTCCTTGGTGTGCATTTTACCCGTATGTATAACGGTAAACGCGATATTGGTCCGAATGCTGTATTGGCATTTAAACGTGAAGGCTATAAAAAAACCGATATTAACCTAAAAGATCTGAGTGAAATATTGGGCTACCGTGGTTTTTGGAAAATTGCACGTACCTATTTTAGTGAAGGAGTAGCGGAGATATACCGTTCATTATGTAAAAAACAGTTTGTTGCTAATGCCCGTTGCTTGATTCCTGAGCTTAATGCCGAGGATATTGTTCCTGGCCCCGCGGGTGTGCGTGCTCAAGCACTGACTGCCGATGGTAAGTTGGTTGATGATTTTCATATTGTCACGGGTATGCGCTCACTGCATGTTTGTAATGCGCCTTCACCAGCAGCGACCGCTTCAATTGAAATAGGTCGTGAAATTGTTCACCAATATTTGCCTGTGTGAATACAAGATAATATAGGAATAGATAAAAAGGAGCGTTTGAACGCTCCTTAAAACATATTGATGTTATTAAACCGGTTGATGTTATTAAACCGGTTTTAAGTTTCCTGTAATCCCAGTTTTTTCTCCAGATAGTGGATATTAGTGCCACCATTCTGAAAGTTTTCATCATTCATTATCGCCTGTTGAAGCTCGATATTTGTCTTGATGCCGTCAATGATCAATTCTGCCAATGCGTTTTTCATACGAGCAATGGCATTGTCACGATTTTCACCGTAAGTAATCAGCTTACCAATCATTGAATCATAGTAAGGGGGGACGGTGTAGCCAGCATAAATATGCGATTCCCAACGTACACCAAATCCACCCGGTGAGTGGAAACGGGTAATTTTACCTGGGCTTGGCAGGAACGTGTTCGGATCTTCGGCGTTGATACGACACTCAATAGCGTGACCACGAACAACAACATCTTTCTGCTTAATTGAAAGTGGCATACCTGCGGCAATCCGCAACTGCTCTTTAATCAGGTCAACACCGGTAATCATTTCTGTCACTGGATGTTCGACCTGAATACGGGTGTTCATCTCAATGAAATAGAATTCGCCGTTTTCATACAGGAATTCGAAAGTACCGGCACCACGATAGCCAATTTCGATACATGCGTTAGCACAGCGTTCGCCAATGCTGCGACGCATTTCTGGCGTAATGCCTGGTGCAGGCGCTTCTTCGACAACTTTCTGGTGACGGCGTTGCATAGAGCAATCACGTTCAGCCAGATAAATTGCTTGACCTTGACCGTCGGCCAATACTTGGATCTCAATATGACGTGGGTTCTCAAGGAATTTTTCCATATAAACCATATCGTTATTGAAAGCAGCTTTTGCTTCCGCACGGGTCATATTGATTGATTGTTCTAGATCTTTATCACTGCGGACGACGCGCATACCGCGACCGCCACCACCACCGGATGCTTTGATGATGACAGGATAGCCGATGCGTTTAGCAAAGGCTTTGTTTTTCTCTGTGTCATCAGACAATGGGCCATCAGAGCCAGGTACACAAGGAACGCCCGCTTTTTTCATCGCATTGATGGCAGAAACTTTATCACCCATCAGGCGGATCGTTTCTGCTTTTGGACCGATAAAAATAAAGCCGGAACGTTCAACCTGTTCAGCAAAATCTGCATTTTCAGACAGAAAACCGTAGCCAGGGTGAATGGCTACTGCGCCAGTGATTTCTGCCGCGGAAATAATCGCCGGGATATTCAGATAGCTTTTTGCAGAAGCTGCCGGGCCTATACAAATGGTTTCGTCTGCCAGCAGGACGTGTTTTAAGTCACGATCCGCAGAGGAATGTACCGCAACGGTTTTGATCCCCAACTCTTTACAAGCTCGCAGGATACGCAGGGCAATTTCACCACGGTTAGCAATTACAATTTTATCAAGCATGGGAACGCCTCGTTATTCGATGACGACCAACGGCTCGTCAAATTCAACGGGTTGGCCGCTTTCCACAAGAATCGCTTTAACCACACCGGCTTTGTCGGCTTCGATCTGGTTCATCATTTTCATTGCTTCAACGATGCAGAGGGTATCACCTACATTGACATGTTGGCCGATTTCAATAAACGGTTTCGCATCTGGGCTAGGCGTACGATAGAAGGTACCCACCATTGGTGAGCGAACAACGTGACCATTGATTGCAGCCGGTTTTTCGCTGACCGTTTCTGGCAGAGCTTGAGAAGGAGCAACAGCATTAGCCAGTGCAGGTTGTTGCGCTGTGATGGGAATATATTGTTGAGCTGCCGGAAAACTCTGGGGGGCTAATGCGCGGCTGATGCGCACTGACTCTTCCCCTTCAGAAATTTCCAGTTCAGAAATGCCAGATTCTTCAACCAGCTCGATCAGTTTTTTTATCTTACGAATATCCATGAGTGTGATTCCGTACTCTTCTGTTTAATTTAGTTGAGTTTTGACAAGCGGTTTACCGCTGCCTGTAATGCAAAGCTATAGCCATCTACCCCTAAACCGCAGATTACACCAACGGCAAGATCTGAAAGATATGAGTGATGACGAAATGGCTCGCGCGCGTGAACATTGGAGAGGTGGATCTCAATAAATGGGATCTTCACTGTCAGCAATGCATCACGCAGTGCCACGCTGGTATGCGTGAATGCAGCAGGGTTAATCAAGATAAAATCAGTATTACCCTGTGCAGAATGAATTCTATTTATCAGCTCAAATTCTGCGTTGGATTGCAGATGACTGAATTTAACCCCTGATTGATAGGCTTCTTCAGACAATTTGCTGACGATATCATCAAGCGTTAAGTTGCCATAAATATCAGGCTCCCGGGTTCCTAACATATTTAGGTTAGGGCCATTAAGGAGTAAAATGTGAAACTTATCTGCCATTGTGCTGGTATCTCCGGCAATTTGTCAACAATGTGCCAACATAATCCGATATTAGCGATTTGTCATCTTTTTATAACAGCCACAAGTTCATTTCGGCGATAAAGCTCGACATTATAATGATATCGTAGCATTTAGCAGCTAAATACTGGTCTTATCAGAAAAAATGTCAAGAATAAAACCACTGTACTTTAGAGGCTAATCACAATTCTTAACGAACTCTTACCAATGTACGTCCTGTAACCTGATTAGCTATCAATTTATTGGCGTATTCCACGGTTTGTTCCAGCGTTATCTCCGTAGTTGCTTGCTGATAAAAAGAAGCGGGTAATAGCTTTTGCAGGCGTTGCCACACGGCGGGTCGTTTGGCTGATGGAACAGTGACAGACTCTACACCTTGTAGACATACGTTACGTAAAATAAATGGCATCACTGTTGTGGGCAGATTTGCATCACCGGCGAGGCCACAAGCGGCAACGGTACCGTTATAGTGAGTTTGAGCCAGTATTGTTGCCAGTACATTACCGCCTACGGTGTCAATGGCTCCGGCCCAAAGTTGTTTTTCCAGTGGGCGAGGTGGTTGGTTAAGTTCATGGCGCGGCAAAACTTTTTTTGCCCCTAGAGATAACAAATATTCATGATTTTCTTGTCTACCGCTAACGGCAACAACGGAATAGCCAAGTTGTGAGAGTAGTGCTATTGCTGTACTTCCTACACCACCGCTGGCACCTGTCACAATAACATCACCACTTTCTGGCTTAACGCCACCTTGTTCCAGGGCGATAACGCACAGCATTGCAGTAAAGCCAGCAGTACCAATGATCATTGCTTGTCTGCTATCCAAACCGGCAGGTAAAGGTGTCAACCATTCGCCTGAAACTCTGGCTTGTTCTGCCAGTCCACCCCAATGATTTTCTCCTACCCCCCAGCCGGTTAATAATACATGTTGACCGATATGAAAACGGGGATCTTCGGTACTGTGTACAATGCCAGCGAAATCAATACCCGGTATCATTGGGAATTGGCGGATAATTTTCCCTTTACCTGTGATGGCTAATGCGTCTTTATAGTTCAGAGTTGACCAGTGAATATCGACGGTAACGTCTCCTACGGGAAGATAAGATGCATCAACTTCTTCTATGGACGCTGATAATTGGTTCTGTTGTTGTTTGAGTAGCAGGGCTTTCATTATTGTTCCGTTCTCTGTAATCGATTTTGTCATTAAATAAGGATAGATAAAAATGAGTAATTTACATAAGGTAGATAAGAAAAAATAAAGTGTTGGTGGATTATGAAGCAGAATTTATCCGCATTTTTATCTGTAATCTCATTGTCATATTCCAGATTAATTGCATATGGTGTTCTATTTCAGAAAATTCTGTTTTTTATTATTTTTTAGCAGAAAGTATTGTATTTTAGTCGCAGTTTATTACATCATTAATTTGCTCACTACACAGACTACGTACTTGTAGTTAAGTATTGGTAATAGTGAGCAGAGGTATGAGTTTATAGGTATGGGTTTAATAGGTATAAGTTTGCTGTGAACTTACAGGAATAGTTACTGGTCAAAAAGCAGCAGCGGATTTAGCCGGCACGGTATCGGTGGCATCATCCAGTAGCACCATAATGTTGAATTATGCAAAATTAGGTGGTTCTTGCATTTCGTTATGGAACAATTGGTAAAATTAACCCATTTTTATGCAGTTTTTTTCTGCTCCGTTTGGGAGAAGTAACGTAGAATATCGCGCTGTTGATACGAATAACGTAGCCACTTTTTTATTGAAGCAGGTGTTTGTGCGCCTTGTCGCTGCTTCATGTGGTTGGTAGAGTAGACGGGTTTTGTTCCGTCCCCGGCTTGCAGGATTATCCTTTCGCTATGTTTAAAAAATTTCGTGGCATGTTTTCCAACGACTTGTCTATTGACTTGGGTACCGCCAATACCCTTATTTATGTCAAAGGTCAGGGTATTGTATTGAATGAACCTTCTGTCGTCGCAATCCGCCAGGATCGTGCTGGTTCATCGAAAAGTGTTGCTGCCGTTGGGCAGGAAGCAAAGCAAATGCTGGGTCGAACACCGGGTAATATTGCGGCAATTCGTCCGATGAAAGATGGTGTGATTGCCGATTTTTATGTTACAGAGAAAATGCTGCAACACTTTATTAAGCAAGTTCATAGCAACAGCTTCATGCGTCCAAGCCCGCGAGTTTTGGTTTGTGTACCTGTTGGCGCAACGCAAGTTGAACGTCGGGCAATCCGAGAATCGGCACTCAGTGCTGGCGCTCGTGAAGTATTTTTGATTGAAGAACCTATGGCTGCGGCGATTGGTGCTGGCTTACCTGTTTCAGAAGCTACGGGCTCAATGGTTGTGGATATTGGTGGTGGCACCACGGAAGTGGCGGTTATCTCTTTGAACGGGGTTGTTTATTCATCTTCTGTACGTATCGGTGGTGATCGCTTTGATGAAGCTATTATCAATTACGTTCGTCGTAATTATGGTTCACTGATTGGTGAGGCAACGGCTGAGCGTATTAAGCACACGATCGGCTCTGCTTATCCTGGCGATGAGATGTTGGAGATTGAAGTTCGTGGTCGTAACTTGGCTGAAGGTGTCCCACGCGGCTTCACGCTTAACTCCAACGAAATTCTTGAAGCTCTGCAAGAGCCTTTAACGGGTATTGTCAGTGCTGTCATGGTCGCTCTTGAGCAGTGCCCACCAGAATTGGCTTCCGATATTTCAGAACGGGGTATGATCTTGACTGGTGGTGGTGCATTATTGCGCAATCTTGACCGTTTACTGATAGAGGAAACGGGTATTCCTGTCATTGTTGCGGAAGATCCATTGACATGTGTTGCCCGTGGTGGTGGAAAAGCACTTGAAATGATCGACATGCATGGCGGTGAACTCTTCAGTGAGGAGTGAGTGTTAACTTGCAAGTGAGGGGGGAATGACGGGCAGCTCAGACCTCCTTGCGATTGCTGTCTGGGAATTCCATTGTTTATGAAACAGTACAGTTTGGAATAGCGCAGCTTATGAAGCCAATTTTTAGCAGAGGGCCTTCCCTGCAATTACGACTTTTCTTTGCTGTTATTGTTGCCATTGCTTTGGTTGTGGCAGACAGCCGCCTTGATGCTCTCAGTAAAGTCCGTAATTATATGGATACGGTAGTCAGTCCATTTTATTTTCTCGCCAATGGCCCGCGTCAAGTGCTTGATGGTGTGTCAGAAACCCTTGCCTCCCGTGAACAACTTCGATTGGAAAATCGTGCTTTACGCCAAGAATTATTGATGAAAAACAGTGACATGCTGTTATTAGGGCAACTTAAACAGGAAAATTCCCGTTTGCGTGAGCTATTGGGGTCGCCTTTACGTCAGGATGAACACATGATGGTGACGCAGGTGATCTCCGGTAGGGCTAATCCTTATAGTGATCAGGTCGTCATCGATAAGGGATCAAGAGAAGGTGTTTATGAAGGGCAACCTGTTATCAGTGATAAAGGTATTGTTGGTCAAGTTGTTGCTGTCAGTCAGTTTACTAGCCGGGTATTACTGATTTGTGATACGACCCATGCTTTGCCAATTCAGGTTTTACGTAATGATATCAGGGCCATTGTTGCTGGCGCGGGTTGTAGTGATGATTTGCAGTTTGAGCTATTGCCAAGCAACACAGATATTCGGGTTGGAGATGTACTGGTGACTTCTGGGTTAGGAGGTCGTTTCCCGGAAGGTTATCCGGTAGCGGTGGTTTCGTCAGTTAAAGTCGATAACCAACGGGCCTATACGGTGATTCATGCCCGACCAACGGCAGAATTACAGCGTTTGCGTTATTTATTATTGTTGTGGGGGGCGGATAATAATCCATCCGAACCATTGCCTCCCTCAGAGGTTTATCGTGTAGCCAACGAACGTTTAATGCAAATGATGCCTCAGGTGTTGCCACATGCAAATGAAATGGGACCACCAGCACCATCATCTGTTTCTGATGAAACAACCAAGACAACAGAAAGAGTGAAAAATGCGGAATCGACAATAACGTCTGATAAATTTATAAATTCGGGAAATCGTTAATGAATCAATACCGGAGTCATGGGCGTTGGATCATTTGGTTATCTTTCTTGGTTGCAATGGTGCTGCAAATTATGCCGTGGCCGGAGCAAATTTATATGTATCGGCCAACCTGGTCGGCACTATTGTTGATTTATTGGGTGATGGCGTTACCTCATAGAGTCAGTGTTGGTACCGGTTTTGTATTGGGGATCATCGTAGATTTGATTCAGGGGGCGACACTGGGTGTTAACGCTTTGGCTTACAGTCTGGTGAGTTATTTGGTGTCATTTAAGTTTCAATTATTCCGCAATATGGCACTTTGGCAGCAGGCTTTGGTCGTCATTGCTTTATCGATACTGATGGATTTCAGTGTCTTTTGGGCAGAATTTTTGTTATCAAATGTTGCTTTTCATCCAGGAGTATTCTGGAACAGTTTGGTCAATGGTATTCTTTGGCCGTGGTTGTTCCTGTTAATGCGAAAAATCCGTCGTCAGTTTAATGTGCATTAGTGGTCGGATCGCCGTTTTTAATGTCCTGACAGAGCTTATTCCAGCAGGCGTTACTGATGCAGGCCATTCTTTCCAAATAACTTGAGGATATGAGTAGTGTGTATAACCTCAAAATGGTAAATGAAATAGCCTAATGAGATAGGTAGTAGTAAGGACAATATCATCATGAAAACCCTTTATCTGGCTTCCGGCTCACCAAGGCGGCGTGAGCTGGTTGAATTATTGGACTTTAAATTTGAAATTCTTTCTCCTCAGGTAAAGGAGCAGTGGCAAGAGGGTGAAACCCCGCGTCAGTATGTTAGCCGGTTAGCAAAAGATAAATCTCTAGCGGGAGTTGCTATTGCCCCAGAAAATTTTCTGGTATTGGGAGCGGATACTGTTGTTGTATTGAGTGGTAAGATTCTGGAAAAGCCACGCAGTGAACAACATGCTGTTGAAATGCTCAGTGCACTTTCCGGGCAGTGTCATCAGGTGATTACCGCTATTGCTTTATCAGATAGTCAGCGTACCTTAAGTGATATAGTCGTTACCGATGTAACCTTTCGCCAATTATCCACGCAGGAAATTTTGGATTATGTAGCAACCGGTGAGCCGATGGACAAAGCGGGTGCTTATGGTATTCAGGGAAAAGCGGGTTGCTTTGTTAAAACGTTGAATGGTAGTTATCACTCAGTTGTTGGTCTGCCATTGGTGGAAACGCACGAATTAATCACCAAGTTTTTTGCGTTAGTTGATGGGAAGGGGAACACATGACAGCAGAGTTATTAGTCAACATTACACCATCCGAAACGCGCGTTGCCTACATTGATGGTGGGATTTTGCAAGAAATCCATATTGAAAGGGAAGCCAAAAGGGGAATTGTCGGCAATATTTATAAAGGTCGTGTAAGTCGGGTATTACCGGGGATGCAGGCTGCTTTTGTTGATATTGGGCTGGAAAAAGCCGCTTTTCTTCATGCCTCAGACATTGTGCCTCATACGGAATGTATTGCTGGTGAAGAGCGAAAGAACTTTCATGTCAAAGATATTGCTGAGTTGGTTCGCCAGGGACAAGATTTAATGGTTCAGGTAGTGAAAGATCCCCTTGGCACTAAAGGCGCTCGGTTAACTACCGATATTACTTTACCTTCTCGCTATCTTGTATTTATGCCCGGTGCATCTCATGTCGGGGTTTCACAACGTATTGAAAGTGAAGAAGAGCGTAATCGGCTGAAAAATATTGTGGCTGACTATTGTGATGAACATGGTGGTTTCATTATTAGGACGGCTGCCGAGGGCGTTGGCGATGAAGAATTAGCTCAGGATGCGGCTTTCTTGAAACGATTGTGGAGCAAGGTGATGGAGCGTAAAAAGCGCAATGTCACTAAAAATAAACTTTATGGCGAATTGGCTCTGGCCCATCGTATTTTGCGTGATTTCGCCGGAGCAGCCCTTGATCGTATTCGAGTGGACTCTCGTTTGACCTTTACTCAGTTACAGGAATTTATTCGCGAATATATTCCTAAAATGACAGCCAGATTGGAACTGTATAACGGTAATCAGCCTATTTTCGATCTGTTTGATGTAGAAAATGAAATTCAGCGAGCACTTGATCGCAAAGTTGAATTAAAATCAGGTGGTTATTTAATTATTGACCAAACCGAAGCGATGACCACAATTGATATTAATACCGGCGCATTTGTCGGGCATCGTAATTTGGAAGAAACTATTTTTAATACCAATATTGAGGCGACGCAAGCTATTGCCAGGCAATTAAGGCTGCGTAATCTGGGGGGGATTATTATTATCGATTTTATCGATATGAATAGTGAAGAGCATCGTCGGCGGGTATTAGCTTCTCTTGAACACGCGCTGAGTAAAGATCGTGTTAAAACGACGATTAATGGTTTTTCCCAACTCGGATTGGTGGAAATGACTCGTAAGCGGACTCGTGAAAGTATAGAGCATATACTTTGCGGTGATTGCCCGACTTGTAAAGGAAGGGGAACCGTAAAATCTGTTGAAACAGTCTGTTATGAGATTATGCGTGAAATTGTGCGTGTGCACCGGGCAGTTGACGCAGATCGTTTCCTTATTTATGCCTCACCCGCAGTGACCGAAGCGCTGAAAGGGGAGGAATCTCATGCACTAGCGGAAGTAGAGATTTTTGTCGGCAAACAGGTAAAAGTTCATACAGAACAGCTCTACAGTCAGGAACAATTTGACGTAGTTATGATGTAACCATTTGATTTTGCTGTCATAGCAGCATTGGTAACCAAGGAGATGCGTGTGAGGCGACTGCCGGGAGTATTATTAGCGACAGCCGCAATAGTCATTATCATTGTGGCTTTGCTTGTCAGTGGATTACGTTTTCTACTGCCACATATTAATGATTACCGCCCACAATTATTCGCTAAAATTGAATCAATTATTGGTGTACCTATTGAGGCTGGATATATTGCGGGAGAATGGGAATCTTTCGGGCCTGTTTTTGAATTACGTGATATCAGTGTAAAAACTGCAAATGCAGATGTGAAAGCCAAAAAGATCACGGTGGCATTGGATATCTGGTTATCTTTGTTAAGAATGCGTTGGAATTTCCGCGATCTTACTTTTTATCAGTTACAAGTAGATTACTATCAACCGCTGTTTAATGATCAAAGCGGTAATATGTTTTCCCAATCGGATCTATTTTCAGATCTGTTTCTGGAGCAGTTTGATCATTTTAATCTGCAAGATAGCCATTTTACTTTCCTTACTCCCTCTGGTGAACGTGCTGATCTGCTGTTACCACAATTAACCTGGCTAAATAAAGATAATCGTCACCGTGCTCAAGGGAAAATTAGTCTCTCTTCTATCAATAATCAGCATGGGGATATACAAGTTAAATTTGATTTGCATGATACTCATGGCGTACTGGATAACGGTACCATTTATTTGCAGGCAGATAATGTTGATATTCACCCGTGGTTAAGTCATTGGTTGCAGGATAATACGGGGTTGAAGGATGCTGAGTTCAGTTTGTCTAGCTGGATTATGCTTAAAGATGGTCGAATTGATGGCGGCCAGCTACAACTCCGTCAGGGAGAAGCTAATTGGAAAGTTGCTAACAAATCTCACAACCTTTCTGTCAGTGATCTGGTGTTACGGATGCGCCGCCAAGATGGTGGTTGGTTGTTTGATGCACCTGAGTTGGCAAATTTAATCACTGATGGTCAGCAATGGCCGTCAGGAAAAGTATCCGTGCTCTATCTGCCGGAAGCTAAGAGAGTTGATGGTCATGATCATTGGCGTATCCGGGCAAAAGACATTCAACTTGAACGGCTAAGTAGCATTTTACCGACTTTTTCTTTTTTGACCCCTGATATTGTGAAGGATTGGCAACGTCGTCAGCCACAGGGATTGGTAAAGTATCTTGCCCTCGATATTACACCAAAAATGGCAGATGATTCCCGAATCAGTATGCAATGGCAGAATGTCAGTTGGCAACGCTGGCAGCAATTGCCTTCTATTGATAACTTCTCTGGTTCTCTCAATGGCAGCTTGCGGCAAGGCAAACTGAGTTTTGCATTGAAAGATAGTGTCGTTGATTATCGAGATATGTTCTTGGCACCGTTTGAGATATCCCAAAGTCATGGCGAAATACTTTGGCGGCAAGGTGAGCAAGGTTTACAACTTTGGAGTCAAGGGCTGGATTTGCAGGCGAAATCATTGTGGGTTAATGGTGATTTTCGTTATCAACAGCCTAAAGAACAGCCTCCGGCGCTAAGTATTCTGGCGGGAGTACGGGTCTATGATGCAGGTGATGCCTGGAGGTATTTTCCTGAACCTTTGATGGGGACACCTCTGACTGACTATCTGACAGCTTCAATTATTAAAGGGCAGATAGAAAACGCGACTTTTGTTTTTCAGGGCAATCCAAAAGATTTCCCATTTGCAAAGAATAATGGGCAGTTTCAGGTTTTTGCTCCATTGCGTCATGCGACTTTCCAGTACCAACCAAACTGGCCGGCATTGCTGGATCTCAATATTGATCTTAATTTCCAGAATAACGGTCTATGGATGCTTGCTCCGCAAACGGCACTTGGTGAAGTGAACGCGAGTAATCTTTCAGCAGTAATTCCTAATTACCGTAGCAAGAAATTATTAATCGACGCTGATCTTCTGGGAGATGGCAAAGATATTCATGAATATTTTACCCGCAGTCCGCTAGCAAATTCTGTTGGTGAAACGCTGGAGACATTGCAGATTGGTGGTCAAGTCGAGGGTAATTTGCATTTGGATATTCCACTCAATGGTGGCAATGTGGATGCCAGTGGTGAGATAACTTTAAAAAATAATCACTTGTTGATTAAGCCCCTAAACAGCGAAATGAAAAATGTGAGCGGCCGGTTTCGCTTTAATAATGGTAACTTACAAAGCGGCAAATTATCGACCCAATGGCTTGGGCAGCCTGTTACAGTTGATTTTTCTACCGAGAGTTTACCCAAAAATTATCGAGTCAATGTTGGGCTGAATGCTCGCTGGGCTATTGAAAAATTATCTGGATTTTCACCGACGATGGCTAAAGTGCTTTCTGGCTCTGTTGATTGGGAAGGAAAAGTCGGTATTAATTTGCCGTTTCAGGGTAAGCCTCAATATGATGTGAAAATCGACGCTGATTTATCACAAGTAGATAGTCATTTATCTGCCCTGAAAGTGGATGAACTGCGTGTTCTTCATATTTTGGCTGATGGTGATATGGAGCAGTTGCGAGTAAAAGGCATTTTAGATAAACAATATGCATTTAATACTCAATGGCATTTGGCAGGGAAAAATACTCAACTGTCACGGGGAATTTTACAAAGTAACAGTAGCAACGTTCCTGACTTACCTGAAAAACCCCTGCTGGAATTGAATCTTCCGGCAATTGAGGGGGAAGAGTGGTTAGGGCTGATTACGCCTATGACTTCTGGTTCTTCATTGACTGGAATGTCAATGTTGCCACAGCATCTGCATATATCACTGCCATCACTGGATGCGGGGGGGCAACGTTGGAATCAGTTATCGTTGGATGTGGAAAAACAGTCTTGGGGAACGCAGATCACAGCTAATGGTCGGGAAATCAACGGTAAACTTAATATCCGTAATAGTGGCCCTTGGCAAATGAACTTGGGCTATCTTTACTATAATACTTTAAAAGACAGTCCTCTGAAAAATAGCCCTCAGCAAGCTGAACCGGATTTACCTAAGCAATCTCAGACAGGTAAAACTCCGCGTTATTCGCTGAACCAGTGGCCTTCATTAGATATCATCTGTTCTGAATGTTGGATTATGGGATTGAAGCTTGGGAAGGTGTTTGGTTCCCTGATTCCAGAAGGTAATTCACTTGTATTAAGGGATGGAATAGTAGAAAACAGTGTCAGTAAACTCAATTTGGCCGGTCGTTGGCAAGGAGATGCGGTAGGGAATAATACGCGTATTACGGGGCAATTTTCTGGTGAAAAGTTTGATGAGATGGCATCTTATCTTGGTATAGTCGTACCGATTGTAAATTCACCGTTTACCTTCCGTTTTGATTTTAATTGGTGGGATACTCCGTGGAAACCCAATTTCCAAACGCTGAATGGCAATCTAAAAAGCAACTTAGGCAAAGGCGCTATTGAAAAATTGGGTGGAGGAAGTGCTGGCCAATTACTAAAATTAGTCAGTTTTGATGCTTTGTTACGTAAATTACAGCTCGATTTCAGCGATACCTTTAGCCAAGATTTTGAATTTGATTCAATCCGTGGTGATGTTTCAGTAAAAAATGGGATACTCAAGACTGAAAACTTACGGGTCGATGGGTTGATTGCTGATGTGATAACGAAAGGTGAGATCGATCTTGTTCGCCAACAGATCAATATCGAGGCCATCGTCACGCCAGAGATTTCTGCTACTGTAGGGGTAGCAACGGCTTTTGTCATCAATCCGATGGCGGGTGCTGCATTATTCGCGGCGACCAAGGTCTTAGGGCCATTATGGAATAAGATATCCGTTATTCGTTACCGGATTACTGGTAATCTTGAACAACCGAAAATTGATGAAGTTCTGCGTCAGCTTAAGGAGAATAGAGGAACATGAGAAACGTCAATGTTGCACTCTTGCAGTTATGTAGCGGTGAGAATATCAAACATAATTTGGCGCAAATTGAACAACAAATTAAGCAGTTGCCGGATACTATCAAGTTTGTCATGACCCCGGAAAATGCATTGTTGTTTGCTAATGCTGATAGCTATCGTAAGCATGCTGAGCAACAGGGAGATGGGCCTTTACAGCAAGCTGTCAGTGAAATTGCTCGCCGTTATGGTGTCTGGTTATTAATCGGCTCTATGCCGCTTATCAGTCGTGAAAATCCTGAACGGCTCACCAGTAGTAGCCTGTTGTTTGATGATCAGGGTAAGATTTGCGCTCGTTACGACAAAATCCATATGTTTGATGTCAATATTAATGATGAACATGGATCATATAGCGAATCATCTATTTTCCAACGAGGAGAACATCTTACCGTTGTAGATACGCCTGTAGGTCGTCTCGGGATGACCATATGTTATGATCTGCGCTTCCCTGGGTTGTTTCAGGCGCTACGTGAGCAAGGCGCTGAATTGATATCTGTTCCTGCGGCATTTACTCGTTTGACAGGAAAAGCCCATTGGGAGCCACTGTTACGGGCCCGCGCTATTGAAAACCAATGTATTCTGTTAGCGCCGGCTCAGGTTGGTGTACATGGAACCCGTCAGACTTGGGGTCACTCAATGGCAGTGGATGGTTGGGGGAAAGTGATTAAGAAAAACCCCGATGCAGTCAGCGCACTACAACTGAATGTCAGGGCAGATAGCTTGAAGATTATGCGTGAGCAGATGAAAGTGGTGAAACATAACCGCTTCCGGCCTCAGTTGACTTCCTTGATTGAAAAAATACCGCAAATTAAAGAGTAGCAATTATGAGTTTAACTTCTGTCAGTGAATACTTACTGGCTGCAAATAAATTAAGCCACCAAGATCTGTTTTCAGTACTCGGTCAAATGACTGAACGTCGGCTGGATTATGCCGATCTCTATTTTCAGTCCAGTTACCATGAATCTTGGGTGTTGGAAGATCGGATTATTAAGGATGGCTCCTATAATATTGATCAGGGGGTTGGCGTTAGGGCAATCAGTGGTGAAAAAACGGGTTTTGCTTATGCAGACCAGATCACATTGAATGCGCTGCAACAAAGCGCACAGGCTGCCCGTAGCATTGTCCATGAAAACGGGAATGGTAAAGTCCATACCTTTGGCGAAGTGGCCTATTCTCCGCTCTATGCGGCAATTGATCCGCTGCAAAGTTTTTCCCGTGAAGAAAAGATCGCATTATTGCAGCGAGTAGATCAGGTGGCTCGCGCCGAAGATCGAAGAGTACAGGAGGTCAATGCCAGTCTGACAGGGATCTATGAACGGGTGTTGGTCGCGGCAACTGATGGGACTTTGGCGGCTGATATTCGTCCTCTCATTCGCTTATCTGTCACGGTGCTGGTGGAAGATAATGGTAAACGTGAACATGGCACCAGCGGTGGTGGTGGCCGTTACGGTTATGAGTATTTTCTGGAAGTGGTTAGTGGTCAGATCCGCGCAGAACAATTTGCCCGTGAAGCTGTTCGCATGGCATTAGTGAACCTTTCCGCTGTTGCGGCACCCGCTGGTACGATGCCAGTTGTTCTAGGGGCTGGTTGGCCGGGTGTGTTGCTGCATGAAGCTGTTGGTCATGGGCTGGAAGGGGATTTTAACCGCCGTGGTACTTCGGTGTTTTCTGGTCAGATTGGTGAGAAGGTTGCGTCAGAACTCTGTACTGTGGTTGATGATGGCACGATAAAAGGCCGCCGTGGGTCATTGGCAATTGACGATGAAGGCGTTCCTGGACAATACAATGTATTGATTGAAAATGGCATTCTGAAAGGTTACATGCAGGACAAAATGAATGCACGCCTGATGGGTGTCGCGCCGACTGGCAATGGTCGCCGTGAATCTTATGCCCATTTACCAATGCCTCGTATGACTAATACCTATTTGTTGGCGGGCCATTCCACACCGGAAGAGATCATCGGTAGTGTGAAAAACGGTTTATATGCGCCAAATTTTGGTGGTGGTCAAGTAGATATCACTTCCGGTAAATTCGTGTTCTCGACATCGGAGGCTTATCTGATTGAGAACGGTAAAATCACCAAACCAGTGAAAGGCGCAACTCTTATCGGTTCCGGTATTGAGGCGATGCAGCAGATCTCTATGGTAGGAAACGATCTTGAACTAGATAAAGGTGTTGGGGTTTGTGGCAAAGAGGGCCAGAGCGTACCTGTTGGTGTTGGTCAGCCTACTTTGAAACTGGACAACTTGACCGTTGGAGGAACAGCCTGATTTTTGGCTGTTTATCCGAGATAGATCATATAAGGATAGTCATGAAGAAGACTTGGCTAGCTGGTGTGTTACTGACTGTTTTGGTTGTGACTTGTGGTACTTTTGCTAAAGGTGTTGATAAGACACTGTTGCAGGCTCCAGAAACAGATGGGGGTACCTCAGCAATACAACGGATTGAAGGGCTAACTGAACAGAATAACGTAGTGGCTTACTTACGACAGAATAATAAATTACCCGATATTTATATTACTAAAAAGCAGGCCCGCGACCTTGGCTGGAATGCAAAACAGGGAAACTTATGTCAGGTTCTGCCGGGTAGAGCAATCGGTGGTGACAAATTTACTAATCGTGAAAAGAAGCTACCAATGAAACCGAAACGTCAGTGGTTTGAAGCAGATGTTAACTACCGTTGTGGGCACAGAGGGAGTGACAGATTGCTTTATTCATCTGATGGTCTGATTTATCTGACGTTGGATCATTACAAAAGTTTTACCTTATTGGAGTAATTCTATGCATAAAGTGGAGTTTGATTTTGACCGTATCCCTGATCTGAAAATGTTCTATCAGCAGTTTTCTGAACAATTTGAGTTAGGAGACGAGTTTGGTAGTAATTTGGATGCTCTGTGGGATGTTGTGACAGGAGGAATTGAGTTACCTGTAGAGGTCAATTTCATCCATTTTACGCAGCAGAAAGAACGCGATTTCTCCTCATTAGTGCTTTTGTTTGAAGAAGCAGAAGAAGAACTGGAAGGGGAACTTAGTTTTAATATTTTCCCCTAACAGAAATTAGAACCTTACAGTTTTTAGGTCGTTAAGTGGATTCAGCCATATCTTTAAGATACTGGAAAATCTGACGATAAGATTTAGGTGGCTTATTTGCCGCCTTTTCTTTTTTGGCGTTGCGGATCAAAGTACGCAATTGCTGGCGATCGGTTTGTGGGAATAACGTCACCACTTCATCAATAACATCGTCATTGCCATCAATCAATTTATCACGTAATTCTTCCAGTTTATGGAACAGAGTGATTTGCTGATTATGACGATTTTTCAGTTTATCAAGCGCGGTGGTAATTGGCTCGACATCCCGGGTACGCAGCAGTTTGCCAATAAATTGTAATTGGCGACGGTACCCCTCCCGTTTTATCTTCTGTGCAAGTTCAATGGCGGCCAGCAGATCCTCATCTAACGGAACGCGTTCAAGCGCACTTTTGCTTAGCTCAACCAATTCTGTACCCAGCTTTTTCAATGCTTCGGCATCACGTTTAATTTCGCTTTTACTGACCCAAATTATCTCTTCTTCTTCCTCTTCAGCAGGATAATCATTGAGCCAATCTTCAGGCTGCTTTGCCATAGTGGTTTTCCTTTTAAAAAGGCCGGAGCTGGCAGGTTGATTTTTGGTGCATGACCTGTAGCTCGGTGGGTGTTAACATCCTAATATTGTGTATTGTAACTGGGAAAAACGCCTGATTACCACTCGGCATTGATTGTGTGGATAAAAAGGTCCTGTTTTCCCGACAGATTTTCCCTTTATTCATCAAATTACGGGTAAGTAATGAAAATCACGGATCAAATTGCGGAACAACGCAAACAACTAGAAAATGCAGTTTCACAGGCACTAGAGCTGGCAAAAGCGGGTTGTGATGCTGCGGAGGTTGCGGTTAATAAAACAACGGGTATTAGTGTCAGCACCCGCTTTGGTGAAATAGAAAATGTAGAATTCAATAGTGATGGTGCGTTGGGGATTACCGTATACCATCAGCAATGTAAAGGTAGCGCATCATCAACAGATTTAAGCCCGGATGCCATTGCTCGTACTGTTCAGGCTGCGCTTGATATTGCTCGTTATACCTCTCAGGACCCATGTTCAGGCCCGGCAGATAAAGCGTTACTGGCGTTTGAAGCACCAGATCTTGACCTGTTCCATCCAACAGAATTGGATGCTGATAACGCGATTGAACTAGCCGCTCGTGCAGAGCAAGCGGCATTACAGGCCGATAAGCGAATTACCAATACCGAAGGTGGCAGTTTTAACAGCCATTATGGCATTAGAGTGTTTGGTAACAGCCACGGTATGTTGCAAAGCTATTGCTCCAGTCGTCATTCTATGTCGAGTTGTGTGATTGCTGAACTTGATGGCGATATGGAACGGGACTATGCGTATACCATTAGTCGTCGTTTTGAGGATTTAAAATCGCCAGAATGGGTTGGGCAGGAGTGTGCTCGCCGTGCATTATCACGTTTGTCGCCACGTAAGTTACCGACCATGAAAGCGCCGGTGTTGTTTGCTGCGGAGGTTGCAACAGGTCTTTTCGGTCATCTGGTTGGCGCTATCAGTGGTAGCAGTATTTACCGGAAATCCTCTTTCTTGCTTGATCATCTGGGCAAACAAATTCTGCCATCATGGCTGACAATTGAAGAGCGGCCACATTTGCTGGCAGGTTTAGCATCTTCTCCATTTGATAGCGAAGGTGTTTCTACCAGTAATCGAGATATTATCAAGGATGGCGTATTACAGACCTGGCTTCTGACAAGTTATTCTGCTTGCAAGCTAGGAATGGCAAGTACCGGTCATGCAGGTGGAATTCATAACTGGTGCATTGCAGGGCAAGGTCAGGATTTTGCAGGTTTGCTGCGTCAGATGGGAACAGGATTAGTGGTCACTGAATTGATGGGGCAGGGAGTCAGTGCAGTAACCGGCGATTATTCCCGTGGGGCCGCTGGTTTTTGGGTAGAAAATGGTGAGATTCAGTATCCTGTCAGTGAGATTACTATTGCCGGTAATTTGAAAGATATGTGGGCTAATATGGTCACTATTGGGGATGATATTGAAACTCGTAGTAATATCCAGTGCGGTTCAGTCTTACTGCCGGAAATGAGTATCGCTGGTCAATAAGAGATACTCGTTTCCGATTATTTTAGTCAGCCCGGACAAATGGGCTGGCTGAATTAACGGTGGAGCTCACCGGCAGCTTCTGGTTGGTAAAGTAATTCTAATACTTTGACTCGGGTTTCTTCGCCGTTTGGTAATGCCCAACTGATTTCGTCACCGATACGAAGGCCCAATAATGCAGCCCCTAAAGGAGCCATAACAGAAAGCTGATCTGAACTGTCTTGCAGTGATGCTGGATAAACTAAAGTACGTACCCGCTCTTCATTGCTTGTCAGGTCAAGAAAACGAACCCGGCTGTTCATTGTTACAACATCTGATGGAATTTCTGCTGGGGGTACAATCTCTGCACGATCCAGCTCCTCATTCAAAGCGTCAGCGATACTAGTATCTGCAAACGCTGGCTGTTCCAACAGGGAATCTAAACGTTCTGCGTCTAATTCGTTGATGATAATTGCTGGTTTAGTCATACCACACTCCAAATGGATTCCAACACAAAATAACACCCCGCACCATGAGGAGGGGGGTGTTATTTAAAATGATTAACCTGATAGTAGGCTGTTCTTACTGGAAAAGAAAGAGATCATGATCACGAACTGTTTTGTGCTGCTAATGAAAACAGTACAGGACATGATAATCCACAGGTGAGTGAGCAACGTTATTCTTCGTCAAATCCCGAATTAAATAGGTTAATAATGGCTGTAAGAGCTTGTTCTTCATCTGGGCCACTGGCTTCAACTTCAATATAGCTGCCTTTTTCTGAATCCAGCATCAGCATAGCAATGACACTGCTGGCTTCGGCTTCAACATGACTATCATTGCGTAAAACAACATGAGATTCAAAGAGCTGTACTAGATCATATAGCTTCATTGCTGGCCGGGCGTGCATTCCCAGCCGATTTTTGATTTCAAGCCTCTGCTTGACAGTCATTATTTATTTTCGCTTTTCGAGAGTACGGTGGCGCGACTGTACGTTTTTACCTCGGGAGCGGAAATAATCGGCCAACTGTTCTGCCACGTAAACGGAACGATGTTTACCACCGGTACAGCCAATAGCAACGGTTAAATAGCTGCGGTTATTGGTTTCAAGCATAGGCAGCCAGAGTTCAAGATAACTGCGGGTTTGATAGATAAAGTTATGCACTTCCGTATGACGGTCGAGGAAAGCGGCTACGGGACGATCAAGGCCAGTCATTGGCCGTAATTTAGGGTCCCAGTGTGGGTTTGGTAAGAAACGTACGTCAAAAACATAGTCGGCATCAATTGGAATGCCATGCTTGAAGCCGAAAGACTCAAAGACCATTGTCAACTCACGTTCCCGTTTGCCTAGTAGACGCGTTCTTAGCATCTCAGCCAATTCATGGACTGACATTTCGGAAGTGTCAATAATCAGATCTGCTCTTGAACGAAGGGGTTCCAGCAGATCGCTTTCTTGATCAATCGCGCTTTCCAGAGAAAGGTTTTTGCTTGATAGCGGATGCAGACGGCGGGTGTCGCTATAACGGCGGATCAACGTGTTACGGTCAGCGTCAAGAAACAGTAGTTGCGGTGAGAAACTTGCTGGTAGTTTAGTCAAGGCTTCTTCGAAAACCTCAGGGGATTCCGGCATGTTTCTTACATCAATACTAACCGCGGCAGAAATATCACGGTCAGACAACGTATTTGCTAATTCCGGTAGTAATACTACCGGCAAGTTGTCCACACAATAAAAACCCATATCTTCCAGTGCACGCAAGGCAACGGATTTACCTGAACCGGAACGGCCACTGACTATCATCAGCACCATGAGGCGACTCCCCTTAATTTCTCAGTGGTTATTATGAGCCACTCTTATCTGTTGCTCTCCATGCACTGCAACAGTTATTCAGTGATAATTGAGTATAATTCTTCATCACTTTGTGCCGATCTTAAACGGCGGCAGAGGTTTTTATCTGCAAGACGTTTGGCAATCAATGACAATGTGTGTAAGTGCGTCTGGCATTGATCATTTGGAACCAGTAAAGCAAACAGCAAATCAACTGGTTGATTATCAATCGCATCAAAAGCAATGGGCTGTTCCAGATTTAGGAAAACGCCGACTGCTTGATCTGAGCTTTCTGCATCTAACTTACCGTGAGGAATAGCAATACCACTGCCAATTCCAGTAGTACCCACTTTTTCTCTGGTTAATATTGCTTCAAATACGACATTTTCTGGTAACTTAAGCTGCTGAGATGCTAGCTCACTGATAATCTCTAAAGCCCGTTTTTTGCTCGAACAATGTACATTATTGCGCGTACATGCGAGGGAAAGCACAGAACTTAGTAGTAAATCTGCTTCATTATTCATTTTTTCTATTCACTTAGGTGCCTCATTGATACCGGATGCCATAGATTATCTGTGGCATCCGGTATTTGCGCACTGTTTTACAGCAATACTCTGCTGTTGTTACTACATTCTTTGTTAAATGACTGTTAATGATGTCTCAGTTTGTCTTTATGTTTGGTTAATTGACGCGCTAGTTTATCGACCAGTCCATCAATTGCTGCATACATATCTTCATGTTCTGATGATGCGTGCAACTCACCTCCGTTAATGTGTACAGTAGCTTCGGCGATTTGTTGTACCTTTTCCACTCGAAGGATTACCTGAGTCAGGTTGATCCTATCGAAATATTGATCCAGCTTGCTGCATTTTGCAGTGATAATGTCGCGTAATGCATCAGTAATTTCAATATTGTGGCCGGTTATTTTGAGTTGCATATTGTCTTCCTTCTCTGTTCATTTCAAACCAGACGCTTACGTTGGTTTGATGGCGGAATGGATAACGACTCTCGATATTTTGTGACAGTCCGTCGGGCAACCACGATGCCTTGATCGGTTAGCATGCTCGTCAGTTTGCTGTCACTTAATGGTTTGGCGGGGTTTTCCGCTGCTACCAGTTTTTTCACCAACGCCCGTATTGCAGTTGAAGAGGCTTCACCTCCACTTTCTGTATTGACGTGACTGGAGAAAAAATACTTCAATTCAAAAATACCACGTGAGCTATGCAGGAATTTCTGGGTAGTCACCCTGGAAATGGTAGATTCATGCATATCAACCTGGAAAGCAATGTCTGCTAAAACCATAGGTTTCATATGTTCTTCACCATGTTCAAAAAATTCCTGTTGTTGCTCTACAATGCAACGCGCAACTTTCAGCAGAGTATCATTCCGGCTTTCCAAGCTTTTGATAAGCCATTTAGCCTCTTGTAGGTTATTACGGATAAACTGACCGTCACTTTCATTGCGCGTACGTTGCCCAAGTTCTGCATAATGCTGATTAATGTGTAAACGGGGGATACTATCTGTATTTAATTCTACTTGCCAGTGTTCACTCTCTTTTCGCACCAGTACATCGGGGATGACGTATTCTGATTCGCCGGTGTTTATTGCCAGACCGGGCTTCGGTTCAAGTGACTGGATTAAATTTATGACCTCTTTGAGTGTATCTTCTGTCAAATGACTCAGGCGGATTAAGTTGCGGAAATCCCGATGACCTAATAGCTCCAGATGTTCGCAAACGATCAGTTTTGCCTCTTCTAGGTAAGGTGTCTCTGGCGGAAACATTGATAGCTGGACGAGTAGACAATCTTTTAAATCACGAGCGGCGACACCGATAGGATCGAAATGTTGTATCTGTTTTAGCACCGCTTCCACTTCTGCCAGAGTGAGATGATCGTCGCCAATGCTGGCAAGAATATCGTCTAATGGCACCGTGAGATAACCAGTGTCATCTACGGCATCAATGATTGATATCGCAATGGCCGCATCGGTTTCCGTAAAAGGGGTGAGCTCTGCTTGCCACATCAAATAGTCTTGCAAGGTTTGAACGGTTTCACCCTGATAAAGCGGCAGTTCGTCGTCGTTATAATCATTACGTGTCCCGGAAGGTGTGCCAGCGGTGTAAATTTCATCCCAACTGGCATCCAGGGGTAACTCGTCTGGCATATCCTTTTGTTGCAAGGCATCAAGCGTATCCATAACTTCCGTTTCGTTATCGGGAAGCTCCTGATTGCCTATTTCCTGATGATCTTCATCCTGTTCAAGCAAAGGATTCATTTCTAGCGCTTGTTGTATTTCCTGTTGGAGTTCAAGCGTAGAAAGTTGCAACAAACGAATAGCTTGTTGGAGCTGTGGTGTCATAGCCAGTTGCTGACTAAGCCTGAGTTGCAAACTTTGCTTCATAGCGTTAAATCAATTCTCCTGGCTAATTAGAGCCGGAAACCTTCGCCTAAATAAACGCGCTTCACCTGTTCATTATTAAGAATATCATTAGGTGTGCCGTGAGCAATCAGATGCCCTTGGCTGACAATATAAGCACGTTCGCATACATCCAATGTTTCACGGACATTGTGGTCTGTGATAAGGACCCCTAGCCCATAATCTCTCAAATGCTGAATGATCTTCTTGATATCGATGACTGAGATAGGATCTACGCCGGCAAAAGGCTCATCCAGCAAAATAAATTTAGGATTGGCTGCCAGCGCTCTGGCAATCTCTACGCGGCGACGTTCACCTCCTGAAAGCGATTGACCAAGACTGTCACGTAGATGGCTGATATGGAACTCTTCCATTAACTCTTCGGCACGTTCTTTTCGTTGCTCTTGAGTTAGATCGCGGCGGATCTCCAATACAGCCATCAGGTTGTCGAATACGCTTAAACGGCGGAAAATAGAAGCTTCCTGAGGCAAATAACCAATACCACGGCGCGCCCGTTCGTGAAGTGGCAGTAGGCTGATATCTTCATTATCAATGGTAATTGTCCCGGCATCCCGTGAAACGATACCGACGACCATATAGAAAGTTGTTGTTTTCCCTGCACCGTTTGGACCGAGCAGGCCAACAATTTCGCCGGAGTTCACGTTTAGGCTGACATTTTCAACGACCTTACGGCCTTTGTAAGCTTTTGCCAGGTTTTCTGCGTTTAGTATTGCCATATATCGTTATTTACTCTTGTTGTTAGCCCCAGGGCCTTCTTCTTGTAATTGAGAAGGGAGTAGGACGGTGGTTACTCGTTTACCTTTGTCACTAAACGCTTCCATTTGCTGAGTTGGGACTAGATAGGTGATACGATCGCCTTTTATATTGCTGTCTAACTGTTCCAAATAGGCATTGCCAGTCAGTGTAACCAGCTCTTTATCCATTTCGTAACGCATTTTGGAACCGCGGCCCTTGATTGGCTTGCCATTGTCCTGTAGCTGATAGAAAGTGACCGGATTACCAAATGCCTCAATAACCATTTTCTTGGAATCGCCATCAGGGCGAGTCACAACAACTTTGTCAGCGCGGATATCGATAGAACCCTGTTTAACGATCACATCTTCTGTAAATGTGGCAGTGTTCCCTGTCATGTCAAGGGCTTGTTTAACCGAATCGATAGAAATGGGTTTTTGTGTGTCATCTTTTAGTGCCATTGCGGGAAGGCCGACGGCAAAGATGGCGTTGGCAATAAAAGCATTACGGATTCTGTTTTTCATGTTGGATTTCATAGTAGGTGTTAACCTTTTCAATCAGTTCAGCGGTTTTGTTCCGCAGATTGCCACGCATTTTCATACCGACGGATTTTAGCCCGACACCAATCAGTGTGACCTGATTGTCAGATGAAACATCCTGAGTGACCAGGTTGATGATAGCGTTATCTGTGGTAATACGTTGTAATTGTGACGTATTAGTCAGACTGTCAACCTGTACGTCTCCGTAAAGATAGAGCATTTTGTCATTAGTCAGTTTGGCTTTGTTAGCACGAACTGTCCATGTAGCAATGGCATTTGAGTCATAAGTAATTAACACTGGTTTGGTAAACCAGGTAAGTTTTGACTCTGCATAATTTTGGACGTCATCAGCGACCAATTTATACGTCAGTTTCCCCGTAGGGTCATAAACAAAAGTTATGGCATCCTGACTTTGATAGGTTGGCTGACTGTTATCTGTGGCAGAAGATGAGTTAGTCTCATCTGAATCAGATAAGTTCCAGCCAATTAATGCCAGGATGATTAATACCAGAGTTATCACCGACCAGGATTTGATTCTATCCATTCTCGTTTCATTCAACCTACTATATTGATAATCCTTTGGCCTCTTCCAGCTTGTTCTGAGCGAAAAGCACCAAATCACAAAGTTCCCTTACCGCCCCGCGTCCCCCTGCAATTTGGGTGACATAATGCGCTTTTGGTAAGAGTAATGGATGTGCATCTGCCACAGCGACAGATAAACCCACTTGTTCCATGACCGGCCAATCAATCAGATCATCACCGATATAAGCAACCTGTTCTGGTTTTAATCCCAGTTTATCTAACAATTCTTTGTACGCCAAAACCTTATCACTTTGTCCTTGGTAAAGATGTGTAATCCCTAGGGTGTTTGCTCGATCTTCCAGCAATTTCGCTTTACGGCCGGTAATAATAGCGACTTCGATTCCTGAAGTAATTAAACAGCGAATTCCATAACCATCTCGAACATTAAATGTTTTTAGCTCTTCACCGCTATTGCCCATATAGATCAGGCCATCGGATAGAACACCATCAACGTCGCAAATCAACAAACGGATTTTACGAGCTTTTTCAATAACATCTTTACTAACTGGACCATAACAGGTGTCCAAATAAACTAATTGGCTCATTAAGGCGTTTTCTCCGGTTAAACCACACCAGCTTGTAGCAGGTCATGCATATGTAATACACCAAGTAATTTGTTTTCCTCTGCGACCAATAAGGAGGTGATATGGTGTGACTGCATTAAGTTCAATGCATCAACTGCAAGGGCATTCGGTTTGATACGGATACCGCCTGTTGTCATAACATCTGAAATTTTGACATTGTACAAATCAACGCCCATATCAAACACTCGCCGTAAATCACCATCAGTAAAAATACCATCAATATACATATTTTCGTCGCAAATGACGGTCATCCCCAGTTTTTGCCGGGTGATTTCGAGTAGAGCTTCGCGTAAGGATGCATCACGATTAACCTTTGGAATATCATTGCCGGTATTCATCAAATCACTTACCAGTAGCAAAAGTTTGCGTCCAAGAGTGCCGCCAGGATGTGAGAGGGCGAAATCTTCAGCGGTAAAGCCACGTGCCTGGAGCAATGCAACCGCTAAAGCATCGCCCATAACCAGAGTTGCAGTGGTACTGGTTGTAGGAGCTAAACCTAGCGGACAGGCTTCCTGTGGAACTTTGATACACAGGTGGATATCTGCGGCTTTCCCCATACTACTGTGGTAATTGTTAGTCATGCAGATAAGCGGAATTTTTTGGCGTTTTAACGCCGGGATCAGTGACAAAATTTCACTGGACTCACCAGAATTTGAGATAGCTAAAACAATATCTTTAGGTGTGATCATGCCGAGATCGCCGTGGCTGGCTTCTCCGGGATGAACGAAAAAGGATGGTGTCCCGGTGCTGGCGAAAGTTGCAGCAATTTTACACCCAATATGGCCGGATTTGCCCATCCCCATGACAATCACTTTACCTTCGCAGTTGAACATCAGTTCACAGGTACGGGCAAAATCTTCATTAATATATTGTTCAAGTTCTGCCAATCCATTACGTTCTATGTCTAATACTTTTTTACCCGCTTGCTGAAAATCAATCTTAGGCATTTCTTTTTCCTACTCATTCGTGTTTATTCAATGCTGTAATTGGAAATAAACAGTACGATAAAATAAGCGATAAAGCAGCTTAATAACAGGACACCTTTAAATCGGTTTAATCGGTGTTTACGACCCAGACAAAATGCAGTAAATATTATGCTGGCTACCATCATTACCCAAAAGTCGCGATGGAAAGATTCAGGTGAAATGGCTGCTGGTGAGAGCAATGCGGGAAGGCCCAAAACAGTTGATATATTGAATATATTCGAACCTATAATATTCCCGAATGCAATGTTGTCTTCGCCTTTGAACGCTGCGGCAATCGAGGTTGCTAATTCTGGCAGGCTGGTACCAACCGCAAGTACAGTAAGCCCGATAACTAATTCACTGATGCCATAAATGCGGGCAATAACAGTTGCATTATCAATAACCATGCGAGTTGCCATAGGTAAAATAAGTAACCCTAATAGAATCCAAAGTAGGGCAATGTGTTTATTGCCTTCTACCGGTAATTCGGAAGTCTGTTCCTGCGTGTAAATATCTGTTTCGGCTCGGCGTGATAGAGCAACCATTTTTATCATCAATAAAATATACACTATGGCGGAAGTGAGTAATACCAATCCATCCATTCGGCTGAGATAGTGATCACTCATCAAATAACCACAGAAGGCGGTGAGCAGCAGCATCAACAACAGCTCTTGCCGCAGGATATCTGATTTTACTTCCATTGGGCGAATAAATGCAGCAGCGCCGGTTATCAGTAGCAGATTAGTAATGTTAGAACCAATAACATTACCTACCGCCATATCAGGTTGACTATCTAGCATTGCAGTAACTGAAACCATTAATTCGGGCAGGGAAGTTCCAATGCCAACAATGGTAATACCAATAATAAATGGCGGCAGCCCCAGAGTACGGGCAAAAATTGCAGCACCATATACTAATCTATCGGAACCATATACCAGTAAAATCAATCCGGTAATTAAAAGTAAAAAGGTCAGAAGCATGAAGCATCCTTTGTAAGGTATATCCCGAATTAATGTTAACGCTGGTTGATTTTCTAAACAAAAATTGTCTGCCCAGTTAGATGGGGTATATTCTGACGGCGACAGATAGAAAAGTAAAATTTGTCATCACATTAATGGCGAAAATTCTCCAGTTTTTTTGTAGTATATGTGATTAATATGTGAACCAAATATTAAAGCCAATTTATTAACCGTTAAGGGCTATCAATAATGAACCAACAGACAGCAAATCTCATCGAGATCCGTGGTATGTATTTTACCCGTGGTAACCGTTCGATTTTTGCTGATATTAATCTAGTTGTGCCTAGAGGGAAAGTCACTGCAATTATGGGGCCTTCTGGGATAGGAAAAACGACACTATTACGATTGATTGGCGGTCAGTTACGTCCTGAACGCGGAGAAATCTGGTTTGATGGCGATAATATTCCTGCTTTATCCCGTTCTCGCTTGTATGCTGCTCGCAAGAAGATGAGTATGCTGTTTCAATCTGGGGCATTATTCACTGATCTCAGTGTCTTTGAAAACGTCTCTTTTCCGCTGCGTGAACATACGAACCTGCCTGAGGAAATTATACAGACTACTGTAATGATGAAATTAGAGGCTGTCGGGTTACGCGGTGCTGCTAATTTGATGCCTTCTGAACTTTCTGGAGGTATGGCAAGGCGAGCGGCTCTGGCTCGTGCAATTGCACTTGATCCTGATCTGATTATGTTTGATGAGCCTTTTGTTGGCCAGGACCCGATTACGATGGGGGTTTTGGTGAAGTTGATTGATGAACTGAATAAGGCGCTTGGTGTGACTTGTGTGGTGGTTTCCCACGATGTACCGGAAGTTTTGAGCATTGCAGATTACGCTTATATTATCGCTGAACAGCAGGTTATTGCTGAGGGTACAGCTCAGCAGTTGCACTCTAATTCTGATAGACGAGTACGGCAATTTCTTGATGGTATTGCTGACGGGCCGGTACCTTTCCGTTTCCCGGCCGGGGATTATAAAACTGAGTTATTAGGATAATGGGATGTTAATGTTAACACAGGCGCTGGCGGCACTTGGCCGACGGGCCATTGAGGTATTTGCCTCTTTTGGCCGTGCAGGTTTTATGCTTTTCCGCGCGATAATTGGCAGGCCAGAACCCGCCAGACAATGGCCGTTACTCCGACAGCAGCTTTACAGCGTGGGTGTTCGGTCATTATTGATTATTATCGTTTCAGGGCTGTTTATTGGCATGGTGCTTGGCCTACAGGGGTATCTGGTACTGACAACATATAGCGCAGAAGCCAGTCTTGGTATGATGGTGGCGATATCTCTGTTGCGTGAACTGGGGCCGGTGGTCACGGCACTGTTGTTTGCTGGCCGTGCCGGATCAGCCTTGACCGCAGAAATCGGTTTGATGAAAGCCACGGAACAAATTTCCAGCCTGGAGATGATGGCGGTAGATCCATTACGGCGTGTGATAGCTCCCCGTTTCTGGGCAGGGTTTATCAGTATGCCGCTATTATCCTTGATTTTTGTAGCGGTAGGTATTTGGGGAGGTGCTATGGTTGGTGTTGATTGGAAGGGGATTGACAGTGGCTTCTTCTGGTCTTCAATGCAGTCTGCTATCGAATGGCAGAAAGATTTGCTGAATTGTTTTATTAAAAGTGTCGTTTTCGCCATTACTGTGACCTGGATCGCTCTATTTAATGGTTATGATGCAACCCCTACTTCAGAAGGGATCAGCCGAGCAACGACCAGAACGGTGGTTCATGCGTCGTTAGCGGTTTTAGGTTTGGATTTTGTGCTGACAGCACTCATGTTCGGGAACTAAGTCAATGCAAAGCAAGAAAAGTGAAATTTGGGTTGGATTTTTTGTCTTGATTGCACTGGCTGCAATCATCTTTTTATGCCTAAAAGTGGCAGACATTAAATCGGTAGGCAACCAGCCAACCTACCGTTTGTACGCAACTTTTGACAATATCGGTGGTCTGAAAGTGCGCTCACCGGTAAAAATTGGGGGGGTGGTGATTGGCCGAGTTGCAAGTATCTCTCTTGATGAAAAAACTTATACGCCGCAAGTGGCACTGGATATTATGAAGCAGTATGACCATATCCCTGATACCAGTTCTCTTTCCATCCGTACTTCTGGCCTATTAGGTGAACAATATATTGCCCTGAATATAGGGTTTGAAGATCCCGATATGGACACCCGTATTCTGAAAGAGGGTGACCGTGTACAGGATACCAAATCAGCAATGGTACTTGAGGATCTTATCGGCCAGTTCTTGTATAAGAGTGGCGATAATGCCCAAAGTGGGGCAGAGCACACGCCGACACCTTAGGCCAGCAACTGAATATCATTAAGAGGAACCAATTATGTTGAAGAGATTATTAATGGTGGCGCTATTGGTTGTTGCTCCACTGGCGCGCGCGGTTGATCAGACGAATCCTTATAAGTTGATGCAGGACGCGGCGGAAAAGACGTTTACTCGTTTGAAAAATAGCCAGTCGCAAATTCGTCAAAATCCAGATTATCTACGTCAAGTGGTAAAGGAAGAACTACTGCCTTATGTCCATGTTAAATACGCTGGCGCGTTAGTTCTGGGACGCTCCTATAAAGATACGACGCCAGAGCAGCGCAAGGCTTATTTTGCGGCATTTGAATCCTATCTTGAGCAGGCTTATGGGCAGGCTTTGGCAATGTATCACAATCAAACTTACCAGATTGACTCTGAAAAGCCGTTGGGGGACAGCGATGTTGTTGCTATTCGTGTCACTATTATCGATCCGAATGGCCGTCCTCCTGTCCGTCTTGATTTCCAATGGCGCAAAAACAGCAAAACTGGTCAATGGCAGGCATTCGATATGATTGCAGAAGGCGTCAGTATGATTACGACTAAACAGAGTGAATGGGCTTCTATCTTGCGTCAGCAAGGTATTGAGGGCCTAACTAAGCAGCTTGAAATCAGCGCCCGTCAGCCAATCACACTGGAAGAGAAAAAATAAGATGGTCGAGAGTTTGATCTGGGAAAAAACAGGGCAAACCTTGATTCTCAAGGGCACTTTGGATCGTGATAGTTTGCTTCCTCTCTGGCAGCAAAAAGAGAAATTATTAGCTGATATCAACAGCATCAATGTGTCGCAACTTGAATATGTGGATTCTACCGGGTTAGCTCTTTTAGTCCGTTTTAAACATCATATGCAAAAGAGAGGGGATAAATTGCGCTTTTCTGGCATTGATGAACGGCTTAACACCTTGATTACGCTCTATGATCTGCAAGAGATGATCATTGATAGCTAACCGATAATCTCATCAATTATCTGTACATACCCTATGGATTTCAAGATGCATCGCGACGGCAAGGGAAAGAATCCCCGGGAGCATAGATAACGATGTGACCGGGGTGAGCGAGTGAAGCCAACAAAGAGGCAACTTGAAAGATAACGGGTATAATCAGCGCCCTTGTAAGCAGAAATATTACAAGGGCGTTTTCACAGTTTAAGAATAAGCAGAATTCTATTAGGATGGGTGGCTGTCTATTATTTCTAACTACAGAACATTGAGCAATTATGGATACTAATGAGATTAAACAAGTGTTGATGGATAAATTAGCACTGGATGAAGTCATCGTTAACGGCGATGGCAGCCATTTCCAGGTTATTGTGGTTGGTGAAATGTTTGCTGGCATGAGCCGGGTAAAACAGCAGCAAGCCGTTTATGCGCCTTTGATGGAATACATTGCTGATAATCGTATTCATGCCTTGTCAATTAAAGCCTACACACCGGATGACTGGAAACGGGATCGCAAGCTCAACGGTTTTTAATGTTGTTTGCCTCGCCGCGAACAGCAAATTATATAAAGAGAGTCGTCACAGATGGATAAATTTCGTGTGAAAGGGCCTACTCGTCTGTCGGGTGAGGTTACTATTTCCGGGGCAAAAAATGCTGCACTGCCAATCCTGTTCGCCGCGTTGTTGGCTGAAGAGCCTGTTGAGTTGCAAAATGTTCCAGAATTGAAAGATATTGATACCACTATCAAATTATTGAATCGCCTTGGAACCAAAGTTGAACGTAATGGTTCTGTATTTGTAGATGCCCGCGATGTGAATCAATATTGTGCGCCTTATGAGCTAGTGAAAACCATGCGTGCCTCTATTTGGGCATTAGGTCCTTTGGTAGCGCGTTTTGGTCAGGGGCAAGTTTCTTTGCCGGGTGGTTGCGCGATTGGTGCCCGTCCGGTTGATCTGCATATCAGTGGCTTGGAACAGTTAGGTGCTGAAATTGTGCTGGAAGAGGGCTACGTTAAGGCTTCCGTTAATGGGCGTCTGAAAGGGGCTTGCATTGTGATGGATAAAGTCAGCGTTGGAGCGACAGTCACGATTATGACTGCGGCAACGTTGGCTGAAGGGACAACAGTTATTGAGAATGCAGCACGTGAACCTGAAATCGAAGATACGGCTAATTTTCTCAATACCTTGGGTGCAAAAATCACCGGGGCGGGCACAGACCATATCACCATTGAAGGTGTGGAACGCCTTGGTGGTGGTATATATCGTGTACTACCTGATCGGATTGAAACGGGGACATTTCTTGTTGCGGCGGCGATATCCGGTGGCAAGGTAGTTTGCCGTCATGCTCAGCCTAATACGTTGGATGCGGTATTAGCTAAATTGCGTGAGGCGGGGGCGGATATTGCAATTGGTAAAGATTGGATAAGCCTTGATATGCACGGTAAGCGCCCTAAAGCTGTGACATTGCGTACTGCTCCGCACCCTGGTTTCCCGACCGATATGCAGGCACAGTTCAGCTTACTGAATTTGGTTGCGGAAGGTGCTGGTATGATCACCGAAACTATTTTCGAAAACCGTTTCATGCATATCCCCGAATTAATTCGGATGGGAGCTCATGCGGAAATTGAAAGTAACACCGTGCTTTGTCATGGTGTTAAAAAATTATCTGGTGCTCAGGTCATGGCGACGGATTTACGAGCATCGGCAAGTCTGGTTCTGGCGGGTTGTATTGCGGAAGGCGTGACGGTTGTTGACCGTATTTATCATATTGACCGGGGTTATGAACATATCGAAGATAAGTTGCGCGGACTTGGCGCAAACATTGAACGAGTGAAATCAACGTAGGCTTACTGTGGGTATGTACCACGGTAAGAAAGAAACCAGCCGGAAGCGATTCCGGCTTTTTGCTGTTTCAGAGAGAAAACAGAATAAAATAGCTAAAATATAGCCTATGTATATATTTATCATTAATATTATATTTTTCTGTATTATTCCTTTGTTTATCTTCTTATTTATTTTATATTTTCGCGATTTTAATCTATATATTTAATATATAAATTCAACCCTGTAAAATATTTATTTTAAGTATAAAAATAACAAGGCTAGGAAGATCACGAGGATCTTTCCGGCTTTTTCATGAGAATATGTTTTCTATATCAACTAGTTTTTCATCCTTAGTCATTCCGCATGGATACAACCCTTCTTTATATATCTCAAAGATCTTTTCCAAGATTGATTCTTTTTGTTCACCTAATATATACCTTTGAATAGATAACATGTTTAGTTGATAATAGACTTCATCTAAAATTTCAAAATAAAAATCATCGTATTCTGTATTTGTTTTTTTTATTTTAGATTTTCTATAAATTAATGTCTTTTCCTCTTGTAAGTCACTGTATTCTTCGTCAATATCTTCTAAGTAATCTTCAGCTTCAGAATAGTTATCTTTTAAAGAAAATTCACCAACGCTATTTTCTATAAGATCTTGCCAGACTAAATATCCATCTGGTAAATCTTGACTTAATGATAATCTAAGGGATTTGTCTTTATCTTCCAATAGGATAATATCAGAAGGTGCTTTTACTCCCCCTGATAAAAGATTATCTGAAAATAAAAAATTCATTGGTTCAGTTATAAACCTCTTATTTTCGCTTTTCATTATTATACCTCTAAAATTTTATTCCACATTTCTAAAGCACGTTGATTGCCTATTTGGGCTTTTCCTTTCTAGCTATCTTTAGCTCTTATTGGTGTTCCATTCATCATTACCTTCCTTAGCTAAATTTTGTATATCAGCAACCTATTTCGATATCTTATTAACAGACTGGTTTAAGTCTATTTTGTCTGGTACATTTTTAATAGCCCTAAAGTAACCATTGTGATTACCTTGATGCCTTGCCATTGCACTAACCAGTCGGTATTGGCTTGGCGTGGGCATTCACCACGGTAAGAAAGAAGCCAGCCGGAAGTGATTCCGGCTTTTTACTGTTTCAGAGAGAAAACAGAGTAAAATAGCTAAAATATAGCATATGTGTATATTTACCATTGATATTATATTTTTCTGTATTATTCCTTTTTTTATCTTCTTATTTATTTTATATTTTATCGATTTTAAGATATATATTTAATATATTAATACCAACCCTGTAAGATATTTATTTTAAACATAAAGATAACAAAGCCGGAAAGATTATGGGGAGCTTTCCGGCTTTTTGTTTATTTACTGATATATACAGAAGGTCCCGTAAACTGTATATGAATACATTCCAGATTTAATCGAAAATTAGAGCCATGAATTATTACTTTATTATGACCATTTTCTTTTTTTATCTCGATTTTTGCTAACATGCTAACGGCAATGCCTTCAATATTCATAGATGTAACACCACCACAGTTTATACCACACCTACATTTGTTATATCCTTTTACCCATTTTACAGGTGGGTTATCTGGTAATTTTCCGATTAAATCAAAACTTATTATTACTGTTGGTCCTTCACGATCTATTTTTATATCAAAGAGATCTATGTCTGATATTTCCACAGGTTTAGAAAATACTTTATTAAACAATATAGTGCCATCAAGATCATTCCAAAACATATGATGTCTCCTAAAAACTATAGTGATCTAATGTTCCTGGGACATTCCCAGTTCGAATGTTATCAATAGGTCTTACATTTAAATGAGGTCCTTGATTACCTACACCATCGGGGTAATAGTGCCTAGCAGAATGATCTTGGATAATCACCTTATCTCCATCAGCTTTTGTGAATTGATACTCCTTTGTCCATATTGGCTTACCATTATTGCCAATTATTGTTTCATTATTTGAATTAGTCATACGAACATGCCTATATTGACTTTCAAAACCAGTTTTTGGGTCAAATATTTTATCAGGCTGTTGATTCATCGGTATTCTCGCATCTCTTTTCGCTGCTCTAAAAGCCGCATTCTTTGAACCAAATTTAGTAGGACATTTTGCCAGCCCGAATGGGGCGATCCAACCCGTCGGATTATGCACGTAACTGTAAGGATTTACTCCGTAAACGTCCGGTCACCTCACCTTGTTCTTCCCCTCAGGCCCCTGCACGCTACCGCTTCCTTATCTTCATTTGGAGACTGGCACCATGAGCCGTAGCCGATATACCCCGGAGCAAAAACAACACCATGTGACCCAATGGCGCCACAGTGGCCTGACCCGAAAACAATATTGTGAACAGCATCAGCTGAGTTTTTCCTCTTTCCGCGACTGGATTGCCGACAGTAACAACATCCCCCAACCTCTCAGCCAGACACTGCCCGCCCTCTTGCCGGTTTCACTCCAGCCTGACGTGATGCGGGTACTGGCCCGATGCTGAAACCGCAACAGCTCTTTCTGGTGCGAGAGCCCGTCGACATGCGCCGGGGCATTGATGCCCTGACCCAGCACCTGGAGGGACTGAATTTGCGCTGGCAGGACGAGGCCGCTTTTGTTTTCTGCAACAAGGCCCGCTCCCGTCTCAAGGTGTTGCGCTGGGACCGACACGGCGTCTGGCTGTGTACCCGCC
>NZ_RCWC01000044.1 GCF_018448935.1 Photorhabdus noenieputensis
CCACGGTGGTCGGGGTGGGAAGCGAAGAGATTTATGTGAACGAACACGGCGCGATACGGATTCATTTCCACTGGAACCGCTACGATAAAGCGGACGACAACGCGTCTTGTTGGGTACGGGTGGCACAGGGCTGGAACGGCAACGGTTTCGGTTTTATGGCGATACCGCGCGTCGGGCAGGAGGTGATCGTCAGCTATCTCAACGGCGATATCGACCGCCCGATTGTGACGGGGTGTACCTATAACGGCCTCAACCGCCCGCCTCTTAATTTACCGGCGGAGAAAACCCGTACCACCTTTAAAACCCGGACTCTCGGAGGGCAGGGATTTAATGAACTGCGCTTTGAGGATAACAAAGGAAGCGAGGAAGTGTTTATTCATGCTCAACGGGATATGAATACCCAGATTCTCCGGGATAAAACCACGCAGATAGGCCATGACCAGCAAACAGAAGTGGCGCATAACCGCACGGCGATAATTAAAAACGATGATGATGAAGCCGTGCAAGGCGGCCAGACGCTTGAAGTTGGTCAGAATCAAACGGTGACCATTAAAGGTCAGCAAGCCCTTTCCGTGGGTAAAAGCCATCAATTAAACATCGCCGATAACCAGCAAATTACCGTGGGTAAACATATCACGGTGCACTCTGAAAGCGGGCAAATCATCATTGGGAACGCAGGCGGGCAGATAGTCATTGACCCGATGGGCAATATCCGGATTGAAGGCGTCAGCATCACCATGACCGACCATATCACCGGCAAGAAATCCGCCGGTGCGCTGTTTGACTACTCCGCCCGCTATACCCTGCTCAGTGAGCAGAGCGATAAGCCGCTGGTGAATGTCCCCTACACCATCACCACCGGCGATGGTCAGGTTATCCCGGGTAAAACTGACGCGTTGGGCAGGACGGTGACGGTGCAGAGTGCGGCAGAAGAAAATCTGCAACTGCGTTCACCGGAAGCAACATCCAAGCCGAAGCAAACCTTATATCAGGCCAGTGATAACACACCGGTAGAGCATGTTATGGAATTTACGGAGGAATAAGTATGGCAATATCCAACAACGGCAAGATGTGCCCGGCTGTCACATCAATCACCTGTACGATGGAAATAGGGGTCTTTCCCGCCGATGAAGATCCCTGTTATCTGGCGAGAAAAGCCGAATACGCTCTGCGTCTGCCGGCAATGATTATCACCAAACTGGGGGCTATTCGCTTTCTTAATCAAGTCATTATGAGTGGGTTGATTAAGGTTGAGGAGCTTAAGCATGACTTCCTGTGGCCCTATAAAGCAGAAGTGGTGTTTGCTATCCGAGGAGAGCAAGATGTCCCCTTACCCATGCTGGCAACCAGTCAAGACTCTAAGCAGCGTTATGGTGGTAATTTGCCGCAATCCAGTAATCCGTTTGCCCGGCCTTCTGCCGAAGACGCAGAGAAATTCGGTGTTAAACGTATTCGGCGCCCCGATATTATTTTGGTTAAAGATGAGACTCTCCGCTGGCCGGGCAGAAATGCTACCTACTTCGATGATTCTGTGCACCCGGATAATCTGAAAATGCTAATTGAGGTGAAATTTCCGGGGGACGACCTAACTCAGGCACAACAAGCTGATTACATCCAGATTGCGACAGAAGATCGCTTTGGGGTGATGCGTGTCACGGATAATCGCACTGAGGAGCAAAAGCAGTATGATGAAGCATGGCGAAAACTTTATCAGCCCGGTTCCCAGCACTATAAAAATCCCATCCCACTAGCCCCGCTGCCGCCCGGTTCGCCGCCTGATGATAAAGCTTTACCCGTACCGCCCGCAGAGGGTGTGCCGGGGACCATTCCGCAACCCTTGACAAAAAATCCACCGCTTCTCAGCACTTCCCGCTGGTCGTTTTTACCCAGCTATGAAGACTGGGTTGTCCTCGGGCAGGAGGTGGCGGGTCTGGCCGAAAACGGGTTGAATTATGTCCGCGACAGTACCCGGGAGCTTCTTGCCCAGTTTGGTACCTGGCTCAATCAAACCGGCAAATGGGTGTGTGAAGAGATTATTGACCCGATAAGCCATCAGGTCAGCTACGCTTTTTCCTGGGTTAATGAACAAACGGGGAAAATCGTGACCTGGACGGAGAGTGAGATAAAAGCCCGGTGGCAGACGGTGCAACAGGGTTCAGATATCACCCTGGAAGAGCTAAAAAATATCAGCTGGATGCAGATATTAAAAGAGGTGGGGGAAGGGATGCTGGAAATGGTGGTGATTATTGCCGGCGTTGCCGTTGTTATCCTTGTCACCCTTGCCGTCGCTGCCGCATTGATTGCACTGGTGGAAATTTTAGCTGCCGCTGCCGCAGTTAGCGCCGCCGCGTTAGCTGCCGTCCTGGCAATATTGGCGAGTGTGACATTCGCCACCGCTTCATAATTAACGGAGAGAATATGGATACTTCAGATTACTTTGCCCAGTTGAAATCACAACTGACCGCATTTACCTTCCTCAATGGCGATGGGCTGACCGTTTCTCGTCTTGGGATTTCTATCACTCTGTTTTTTAAACAGGGTTACACCCAGGAGAAAAAACAACGCATTCTGGCCTGCTACCGGCGCTTTCGGGAGGAATTCGGTACTCACCTGCGTTTTCACCGTCATGAATTTAAAGGGTTAAAAAAATATTCATCGGAAAATATTGCCAAAGTGGAAGAAGGCATTCTTAATCAGAAAAAAAACCAGCCTTGTGGTTGGGTGGTCAGTGATGCTAAAAATGAAGATGACGCGCCTCGTTATCTGATGCGTTACCTAGGGTCCGATGAAGCTGATGGTGATAACAGTAGTTCATACCTCAGTCTAGTGTTGCCTTGGGATTATCTGAAGGAACAAGAGGGCATGGCTCGCTTTACGACTTGGCTGGAGTTTCTGTGTGAACAACTCGAACCGGACAGTGGTGACTGTGGCTACTGTCTGGTCTTACCCAATGACTTCTATGACTACTTTCCTTTAGAGTATCAACTGGCGCAACGTTACCCTTCCTTGCAAGTTAACTCCGCAGTGTTCACAGCTAAATTACAGTATGGACATTCCATCCGTGGCATTAATTGGATCACCCTGCTGTCCAAACGCTTTGTAAACCGACTGGGTGGAGAATTCTGGATACGTCAGGTGCTGCGCCCCTACCGGGATGTGGTGATTACTTCTTACCGTGATGGCCTGATTATCCAGGCCGGTGAATACCCGGACTTAACGCCACTCCCGGGCAGTGTCCCGGAGAGTTATTTTGCCATTAACCAACTGATACGTCCGATACGGGTGATACCTCGTGAAGGCCATTCATTGCACTTCTATGGTGAAGGGCATTTCAATTCAACTTCCACCTTGGCCTGGTATGCTCGTTATGACCGGGGACCGCTACAAGTGACCCCTTTGAAAGGTGACCATCCGGCACTGGTCAGCGGGATCTGGCAAACCGACAGCCTGCCTGGCCAGCAGTACTTCTTTGCTCAGGGTGCGATGTCTTTTGATGTTGAAGGTGCAGAGACGGGTACAACGATCTGGCATCTGATACGGGAAGCGGCAAATATGTGGGAATAACAGATTATCCACCGACTCATCACTCACGGAGAAAATGATGGAAACTGTAGATTACTTTGCCCAGTTGAAATCACAACTGACCGAGTTTACCTTCCTCAATGGCGATGGGCTGACTGTTTCTCGTCTGGGCCTCTCTATTACCCTGTTTTTTAAACAAGGCTACACTCAAGAGAAAAAGCAACGCATTCTGGCCTGTTACCGGCGCTTTCGCGAAGAGTTTGGTACTCAACTGCGTTTTCACCGTCATGAGCTGAAAGGGTTAAGAAAATATTCCCCGGAAAATATCATTAAAATAGAGGAAGGCATTCTCGCCAGGAAAAAAAATCAGCCTTGTGGTTGGGTGGTCAGTGATGCCAAAAATGAAGATGAGGCACCTTGTTATCTGATGCGTTACCTGGATTCTCGGGAAGCTAATGGTGACGATGATAGCTCCTACCTGAGTCTGGTACTGCCCTGGGATTATCTGAAAGAGCAAGAGGGTATGACCCGGTTTATAGACTGGCTGGATTTTCTGTGTGAACAGCTTGAACCGGACAGTGGTGACTGTGGTTACTGTCTGGTCCTGCCCAAAGATTACTATGACTATTTTCCTTTAGAGTACCAACTGGCGCAACGTTACCCTTCCCTGCAAGTGAACTCCGCAGTTCATACAGCTAAATTACAGTATGAACACTCTATCCGTGGCATTAACTGGATCACCCTGCTGTCCAAACGCTTTGTAAACCGACTGGGTGGGGAATATTGGATACGTCATGTGCTGCGTCCCTACCGGGATGTGGTGATTAGTTCTTATTCCAATGGCCTGATTATCCGGGCCGGTCAATACCCGGATTTAACGCCATTACCGGGCAGTGTCCCAGAGAGTTATTTTGCCATTAACCAACTGATACGTCCGATACGGGTGATACCTCGTGAAGGCCATTCCCTGCACTTTTATGGTGCCGGTCATTTTGATGATATTTCCACACTGGCCTGGTATGCCCGTTATGACCGGGGACCGCTACAAGTGACACCTTTGAAAGGTGACCATCCGGCACTGGTCAGTGGGATCTGGCGAACCGATAGCCTGCCTGGCCAGCAGTACTTCTTTGCTCAGGGGGCGATGGCTTTTGATGTTGAAGGTGCAGAGACGGGTACAACTATCTGGCATCTGATACGGGAAGCGGCAAGTATGTGGGAATAACAGATTATCCACCGACTCATAACTTACGGAGAAAATGATGGAAACTGTAGATAACTTTGCCCAGTTGAGATCACAACTGGCCGCGTTTACCTTCCTCAATGGCGATGGGCTGACCGTTTCTCGTCTTGGGATTTCTATCACCCTGTTTTTTAAACAAGGCTACACTCAAGAGAAAAAGCAACGCATTCTGGCCTGTTACCGGCGCTTTCGCGAAGAGTTTGGTACCCACCTACGTTTTCACCGTCATGAGCTGGAAGGGCTAAAAAAATATTCACCGGAAAATATTGCCAAAGTAGAAGAAGGTATTCTTAATCAGAAAAAAAACCAGCCTTGTGGTTGGGTGGTCAGTGATGCTAAAAATATCTATGAAGCTCCTCGCTATCTGATGCATTACTTGGATTCTGATGAGGATGATGGTGACGATGATAGCTCTTACCTCAGTCTGGTGTTGCCCTGGGATTATCTGAAAGAACAAGAGGGCATGGCCCGATTTATGGCCTGGCTGGACTTTCTGTGTGAACAGCTTGAACCTGACAGTGGGGACTGTGGTTACTGCCTAGTCTTACCCAATGATTACCATGACTACTTTTCCCTAGAATATCAGTTAGCGCAACGCTACCCCGCCTTGCAAGTCAACTCCACGGTTCATACTGCGGTATTACAGTATGAACACTCCATCCGGGGCATTAACTGGATCACCCTGCTGTCCAAACGATTTGTAAACCGACTGGGTGGAGAATTCTGGATACGTCAGGTGCTGCGCCCCTACCGGGATGTGGTGATTAGTTCTTATTCCAATGGTCTGATAATCCGGGCCGGTCAATACCCGGATTTAACGCCACTACCGGGCAGTGTCCCGGAGAGTTATTTTGCTATTAACCAGTTGATACGTCCGATACGGGTGATACCTCGTGAAGGCCATTCATTGCACTTCTATGGTGAAGGTCATTTTGATGATATTTCCACCTTGGCTTGGTATGCCCGTTATGACCGGGGACCGCTACAGGTGACCCTTTTGAGAGGCAACCATCCGGCACTGGTCAGCGGGATCTGGCGAACCGACAGCCTGCCGGGCAAACAGTACTTCTTTGCTCAGGGTACGATGGCTTTTGATGTTGAAGGTGCAGAACCGGGCACAACCCTCTGGCATTTAATACGAGAAACGGAAAATACAACGGAGTAAATAATGCGTAGTGTAGTGGAAGGGAAAAAAATTATCCTTAAAGGCGATACCACAACAACCGGAGGCGAGGTTTTAAAGGGTTTCGATTTGGTAAATCAACAACTATCGGTTGCCTGTAAAGGTGACCCGGTGTTTTGTCCCGCCTGTAAACAAACCGGCGCTGTTGCGGAAGGTTCTAACTTGTTCAATATACAAGGAATACCTGTCGCGCTGGAGGGGAACCTTGTTAATTGTGGTTGCCCGACCGGCGATTGTCGATTAAAGGTACGGTCATAACTATCAAATGCTAAAGCCTTTAATTGAAATACCCATAAAACCAGAGCAGGTTTTAAACTGTGATTAAAAGTTGTTTTTTTAACGTATGATTTTAATCGGTATCTGGTTTTAATCGTTTTTTATCTTTTGGATATATGCTTTTTGTTAAATTTAAACATTATGATATATACCCTATGGATTTCAAGATGCATCGCGACGGCAAGGGAGAGAATCCCCGGGAGCATAGATAACTATGTGACCGGGGTGAACGAGTGCAGCCAACAAAGAGGCAACTTGAAAGATGACGGGTATATCGTGGTTTTACGTTTAAACGAACATTAATCATATCCGATTTATTTTGACTGACACTATTTTACCGACATGGTTTTACCAATGTTGTTTTACCAATACTGTTTTACTGGCAATTCTGCGAGCTTTTATAAATTATCACCTTTTGTTTTTTCTTTATAAATCGCTGATAAATAGCTTGATAGTATAAAAATGCCGTTAATGTTTTAGGATAACGCCTTTTTTAGCGCTTAAATCCAGCTAAATTAATCGTTTTATCTCTTCTTTAATCGCATTTTTATTGATTGCTTCGTAAAATGATAGTGAGAACATACTTGAATGTCAGTTTATTCTATTAATGTTATTTTACGTGATTATTGCTTTTCAACCCTCGGTTAATGGTTAGTGAATTTCGACTAAATGTTATTAATCACACTACTGAAAACTTTGATTAGTTGTGTTAAATCAGTCTGTTGAGTGAAATGTTTAATCTCTCCCTGTTTGTCTTTTTAAATAATCATGACTGGTTAGGTAAATGTAAAATAAGTGGAGGATAGTATGTATTACCGATAAATGGATTAAACATAGCGGAGAATAGGTTGTTTTTAGTCACTTTATGCCTTTTAAAAAGTTGGCATCAGTGTACTACCTATTTTTTAATCCTTAGTTGATTAATTACCGGTAAAAGAGAAATGTAAGTTAAAAAAGTAATGTTAAAAATATGATAAGCTTGTACTGTGGTTTTCATTCTGACGGGGTGCTTGTTTTTAATTGGAAACCTGTTGTAACGAACGGTTTTTATTGCTTAATTGTGGTAAGTTTAATAGCTTTTACATTTTCTGAACCGTATTTAATGTCCTTGTTTTCATTAAAATGATATTTAGGTTTTCTCGTTTCTCCTTTTTCTATATTTGATTTTTTAGATTTAAAACCAGTGGGGGTAGCAGATAGCTAACAGTATTAAAGTTAATGCCAATTTTTTTAATTATTTTTAATGTTGTTAAATAACATTTCGTAATTATGCTACACATAGCCATCTTCAACTCATTGTTATACATAGAATTATGAGTGGTATAAAATGTAGCACTATTTTGGGATTTTATTTAAATATTCTTACTTTTTCGGGGATGCCTCTCGGTTTTCTGAAATTATAGTCTCTGATTTTTCGTAAACTTGTTTCAGTCAGGAAAAATCTTTTATTTAAGAAAATTGGTTTAATATTGTTAAAGCTGTTAAAGCTGTTAAAGCTGTTAAAGCTGTTAAAGCTGTTAAAGCTGTTAAAGCTGTTAAAGCTGTTAAAGCTGTTAAAGCTGTTAAAGCTGTTAAAGCTGTTAAAGCTGTTAAAGCTGTTAATGTGGTTAATACTGTTAAATGCTTTGCTAGGATATATTCTTGTTATCGGGTTAACGCTGTTATTTTTTTTTTACCTTATTTAATCAATTTAAAACCTGTTTTTTCTAATGTTTTCTCTTCTAATATCAGTATGGTATCGGATTTTTTACCCAATTAAAAAAAGCCTTATTAATTACTGCTTTTTACTTTTGATGATTAAAGTTTTTATCTGTTTTTTCCGAGGTACGCTTGGCTTCTTTTCCCGCTTTTAAAACCACACTGACAGATAAAAAAGGCTTTTCTGAATACTGTTTTATTATTGGTGAAAACTCAGTTGTAGTAGTCAAGGCGTTAAAAATCAGCAATATGAAGGATGATTTATGGATTAAAACCATCCTTTAAACTGGAAAGAATAACGCCTGCGCAGGAGAAACAGGCGTTACGGTATTTAGTCTCTGGCCGTTCCGGTTTTTTTACGGCATTTATCTACATCTTTCAGCAATTGATTGACATGATCATTACCAAACAGGGTTTCCAATGTGGTATTCAGTTTACGTCGCCAGTTAGGATATTCCATTACCGTACCTGGAATGTTGACCGGTTTATCCATATCCAGCCAATCTTCGGGTTGCAGTCCCAATAGTGCGCAGGCACTGTGGGCAATGTAACGATGTAACCCTTGGTTTATTATCGGTGACATTCCAACCTCTTGTGCCGTGTCACCGATATGTTCCGGGATACAGCCGTAGCGATGTAAGCCCTCTAATAACCCTTGTTTGCTAGCTTGACGTTCGGTATGTAACCCTTGAAGCAGGTTTTTATCAGGATATAACTTGAGTGATTCCCCAAGTGTCAAATCGGCGCTTTGCCAAAATCCACGTAAAGTAGGTAAATCATGAGTGGTGATGGTCGCCATCGCTTGTATCGGGTAATCTTCTGGTGCGCGGTATTCCCCATTGCCGTGACGCTCAAAGTAGAGCACTTTATAAGAATAGACACCTCTATCGCGCAGCTTGCCCACAATCTCTTCCGGTACAATCCCCAAATCTTCACCAATGACCAGACAGCGATGGCGTTGACTTTCTAATGCCAGAATCGCCATCAGATCATCCACTGGGTAGTGTACATATGCTCCTTTGTCGGCGGTTTCGCCGTAGGGAATCCACCAAAGCCTGAGCATCGACATAACGTGGTCAATGCGTAGCGCACCGCAGTAGGTCATATTTGTGCGCAGCAGCTTAATAAACGGTTGGTAAGCTTGGGCTTGCAAAACATGAGGATTCATTGGTGGTAGGCCCCAGTTTTGACCTAGTGGTCCCAGTGCGTCCGGTGGCGCTCCCACTGATGCTTTGGTGCAGTAGACAGCCCGATTGCACCAGGTTTCTGAACCGCCTTCCGCTACGCCGACGGCCAAATCACGGTAAATTCCAATCGGCATGTCACTTGTTTGGCTTTGGGTAAAGCAGTCTGCAAGCTGAGTATCAGCCAGCCATTGTAGCCAGAGGAAAAACTCCACTTCTTGCGGGTGAGATTGGCAAAATGTTTGCACCTCTTCACCGTGCGGATCGCGGTACTTTTCCGGCCATACCGGCCAGCCCCAACAGGAATTATCTTCGGCGTATAGCCGACAATGTAGGGCGTCATAGGCGGCTTGATAGTAGAGACACTCGCTACCCTGAATAACAAATTGGCGGAAAGCGGTTTTTGACGGGTCATGTTCTGGACGGGTGCTGAATTGTTGATGTGCCAGACGCAGTGCTGCCATTTTCAACGCCATAACCGTGGTGTAATCCACCCATTCCGCGTTGCGGGCATCCTGTAACATGCGTTGCGTCGTCGCTGTTTGCCACCATCTCTGTGCTTCTTCACTATGTTTGAAATCCTCAACCTGATTAACATCAATGTAAATCACGTTAAGCCAGTTGCGTGAAGAGGGGCTATAGGGACTGGCGCTTTCTGGCATGGTTGGATGCAGTGCATGCAACGGATTCAACCCGATGAAGGAGCCTCCGCGTGCTGCTATCTCTTTCAGCATGTGTTTCAGGTCGCCAAAATCTCCGATTCCCCAATTGTTTTCTGAGCGCAGGGTGTAGAGTTGTACACAGGCACCCCAAAGTTTTTCCTTCCTTAGCAGGGCGTCTGGTTCATAGCAGCGGTTGGGTGCCACGATAATCGGCATAGACCAGCATTGGTTTTCTTGTGTCAGAGTGAGGTGGTGGTAGCCCAGAGCAAGCGTATCAGGCAGCATCAGTTGATGGCGGCAATGCCCCTGAAATTCCTCTCCTTGTTCTGTTCGTATCTGCCATTGGTAGTGCTCTTCATCTTTCAGGGTGATAGTGAAGTGTTCACCTTGAGTAAAAACTTTTACTGTTGGTAAGGGTGAAACCGACGCATTGGCCGGTTTGTTTACGCTTATCGCATCCAACAAGCGATGTCGGGTTTCCGTTGGAATCGCTTGTGGCTTGCCATAAGCATTAATGTAGCTGGCGACAATGCCAGCCTCGGTCGCTAAATGATCGAGGCTTTTTTCCTCCATGATTTTTCCTTATCTCTTTGCTTGCCAGATACGCTGTTGGTAATCACGGATTGTCCGGTCAGAGCTAAACATGCCCATCCGGGCGGTGTTCAGAATGGCGCTGCGTGTCCAGCTTTGAGTATCGCGGTACAAAGTATCGATCCGTTTATGCGCATCGCAATAAGAGGCAAAATCAGCTAGCACCAGATAAGGATCGCCACCTTCAATCAGGCTATGTAGCAGCATATCGAATGCTCGTTTGTCGCTATAGCTGAACTCGCCGCTAGCCAGTGCTTTGAGTATGTTGTCCAGGTGTTGATCTTCCTTGAGTAGTTTCAGTGGGTCATAACCGCCAGCTTTTAAGGCTTTCACTTCTTCTACGGTATGCCCGAAGATGAAGATGTGGTCATCTCCTACCTGTTCGGCAATTTCAACGTTCGCTCCATCTAATGTGCCGATAGTCAATGCCCCATTCAGTGCCAGTTTCATGTTGCCGGTACCGGAAGCTTCTTTACCGGCGGTGGAGATTTGTTCTGAAACATCGGCAGCCGGTATCATTAGCTCCGCGACAGAAACTTTGTAATCAGGGATAAAAGCGATCTTGATGCGATCACGGACAATCGGATCGTTATTAATTTTCTCCGCAGCCTGATTGATCGCAGAGATAATGTTTTTTGCCAAATAGTAGCCGGGCGCGGCTTTTGCACCAAATAAGAATACACGTGGCACGATATCTAGCGCCGGATTTTCCTGAATTTGTTTGTAGAGCGATAGGATATGTAACAGGTTTAGATGCTGACGCTTATATTCATGTAAACGTTTAATTTGCACATCAAAAATGGCGTTTGGATCTAGCTTGAGCCCCATCACTTTATTGACATAATTGGATAGCAGGATCTTGTTGCTTTGTTTAATAGCTCGGTACTCTTCGCGGAAAGCGGCGTCATCTGCATAGGGTTCAAGTGCTTTAAGGGCATCAAGATCGTTAACCCATTCGCGATTAAGTGTACGGTCAAGTAATCCTGACAGTGCCGGGTTACACTGTTTGATCCAGCGACGTGGGGTAACGCCATTTGTCACGTTGAGAAACTTATTCGGCCATAGTTGATGGTATTCAGGAAACAGATCCTTAACGATGAGTTGTGAGTGCAGTGCTGCGACCCCGTTTACGGCAAAGCCTGCGACAACGCAAAGATTCGCCATGCGTATCTGATGGTTATAATGTACAGCTAATTTTTCCCATACGGCTTGCTCGCCGGGCCAGGTTTTGTCTACCAATTTTTTAAATCGATAGTTAATTTCTTTAATGATGCGGTAATGGCGTGGCAGCAGGTGGCTGACTAGCTCCTCGTCCCAACATTCCAAACCTTCTGGCATCAGGGTATGGTTGGTATAGGCGAAAGTATGGCTGGTTATCTCCCATGCTGTGTCCCAACTTATCTGGTGTTTATCCAGCAGAATGCGCATCATTTCAGGGATGGCAATCGTTGGATGGGTATCGTTAAGCTGGATAACTTCATACTTAGGCAGATCTTCTGTTTTGCGGCCTGCCTGATGATGGCGACGCAAGATATCTGCGACGGAGCAGGCACACTGGAAATATTGTTGCATCAGACGCAGGCGTTTGCCTTCTTGATGATTGTCATTCGGATAGAGAACTTTCGTTAACTTAGCGGCTTCAACACCTTGCTGTTCCGCGGCCAGAAACTGTCCGGCGTTGAATTTGTCGAGATCAAATGGTGCAGCATGGGTTGCTTGCCACAGGCGTAATGGCTGAGTAACACTATTACGATAACCAATGACCGGTAGATCCCAAGCTTCTCCAATCAAGGTAAAGTCAGGTACCCAAGTTTCGCGTCCATCATCGGTTATGACGACTTCGCCACCAAAATTCACCTCAACATCTAACTGAACGTTGTGACGGAACCAGGGATAGGATTCTCGCCCCCAGTTGTCTGGTTCTTCAATTTGTTGCCCTTGTTCAAAGGATTGGCGGAACAGGCCGTATTGATAATTCAGACCGTAGCCAATGGCCGACTGACCGACGGTTGCCATCGAATCAAGAAAACAGGCGGCAAGCCGTCCCAATCCACCGTTACCTAAAGCGGGGTCGGTTTCCTGTTCCAGAAGATCACTCAGAATAATATTTTCTTCTGCCAGGTAAGCCTGAACGTCTTCATACCAACCAAGGTTAAGCAAATTGTTTGCGGTTAAACGGCCAATCAGAAACTCCATCGAGATGTAGTTCACATGGCGTTGTTGGTCGGAATGATCGATGACAGGGCATGCGGGCAACAGCTCTGACAGGGCCGCACTGACGGCTTGCCACCACTGATGCTGAGTCATTTCCTGTGCTGAACCGAGGCCAAAGCGCTGCCATTGACGTGTCAGCGCAGCCTGAAACTGGGCTTTATCTAATCTGGACTGTTGCATGGAGTCTTCATCCTGTAGCTGAAAAGGAAAATTTAAGCACTATGCTGAATGCTCTCAAGATCTAAAGCATCATCCTGGAGAGGTATTAGTCAGGGAGGAGTAGAAGGGCGTAGCCAGTAACTATATTGCGTATCATTTTTGTATTTATTGAGTTCATTTTTTTCCAACGGATCGATTAAGGTAATTTGCTAATCGCTTCCATAACTTGTATGTAGAAAATGGAATTTGCTGTTCAATAATGTGATAGGGTGCGCAACTTAATACTATGGGGTTCGTAAACATATTTGCAAAAGCCATCTATTTCACTAAATTTGGTTGGGCCGATTAATGGCATTATTACGGACCATGAAATAAATCATCTAAATAACACATACCCTATGGATTTCAAGATGGATCGCGACGGCAAGGGAGCGAATCCCCGGGAGCATAGCAAACTATGTGACCGGGGTGAGTGAGCGCAGCCAACAAAGAGGCAACTTGAAAGATGACGGGTATATATGGTTCCGGCACTGGTTTTACTTACTTATCGCTTCTTTGGGCACGGAAATTAATGCTTATCCCATCAAAACTGAGTCGTCCCGTTCGTCTGAATAATACAGTCTTGCGTAAGCGTCTGTTAATCAGACTGAATGAGTCGTCTAATTATCGTCTTGTGCTAATAACTAGCCCCGCTGGTTATGGTAAAACCACATTGGTCTCTCAGTGGGCTGCCGGGCAGGATAATCTGGGATGGTATTCTTTGGATGAGAGCGATAATCAGCCGGAACGTTTTGCCAGCTATCTTATCGCGGCGTTTCAGCAGGCTACGCAGGGACACTGTGTTAAAAGTGAAGTGTTGGCCCAAAAACATCAGTATGCCAATTTACCCGCGCTTTTCGCTCAATTATTTATTGAACTTAGTGAGTGGCGGCGGCCTATTTCCTTGGTGATTGATGATTACCATCTGATTGTAAATAACATTATTCATGAGGCGATGCGGTTCTTCCTGCGTCACCAGCCTGAGAATCTGACGTTAACCATCTTATCGCGTAATCTGCCTTCTCTTGGAGTTGCTAATCTGCGTGTGCGTGAGCAATTGCTGGAGATTGATAGCCAGCAACTGGCTTTTGATTATCAAGAAACGCAGCAATTTTTTGATAAGCGTTTAACCACATCCCTTGATGCCGATGATTGTAAGCGTCTATGCAATGAAGTCGCCGGTTGGGCAACGGCGCTCCAGCTTATTGCGCTTTCAGCGCGGCAGTCATGTGATGCCGCTGAACTGTCGGCTAAGCGTTTGTCGGGCATTAACGCCAGCCATCTTTCCGATTATTTGGTGGATGAGGTACTCAATCAGGTGGATAGTTCAACACGTGAATTTTTGTTGCGCAGTTCTATCCTGCGTTCCATGAATGATGGTTTGATTGTTCGTCTAACCGGCGAAGAGAATGGTCAGCAGCGCCTTGAAGAAACTGAACGTCAGGGGCTGTTTATCCAGCGTATGGATGATTCTGGCGAGTGGTTTCGCTTTCATCCGCTTTTTGCTTCATTTCTGCGTCAACGCTGTCAATGGGAAATGGCGTTGCAATTGCCGGAGTTTCATCGTGCGGCCGCAGAAGGTTGGTTGGCACAGGGGTATCCGGGCGAGGCGATTCATCATGCTTTGGCGGCGGGTGATACGGCCATGCTACGCGATATTTTGTTGCAGCATGCTTGGTCGCTGTTTAACCACAGTGAGTTATCGTTGTTGGAAGAGTGTATGAATGCACTGCCTTATGAGCAGCTATTGGAGAGTCCGCGTCTGGTGCTGCTCCAGGCTTGGCTGGCTCAAAGCCAACATCGTTATTCAGAGGTCAATACCCTGTTAAATCAGGCGGAACAAGCACTGCAACAGAAACAAATTGCTATTGAGCCGGATCTACTAGCTGAATTCGATGCGTTACGGGCTCAGGTGGCGATGAACAGCGGTAAGCCGGAGATGGCTGATAAGTTGGCGAAACAAGCGTTGGCGGCCCTGCTTCCGCAGAATGAATACAGTCGTATTGTTGCGACTTCCGTGGAAGGTGAAGTATTACATTGTAAAGGTGAGTTGGCTGATGCATTGGCGCGGATGCAACAAACCGAGCAGCTTGCGCGTTGTTTCCATGTTCATCACTATGCGTTGTGGGCGCTGTTACAGCAAAGTGAGATTTTATTAGCTCAGGGATATTTGCAGACGGCTTATGAAACGCAGAGCAAGGCATTTGAATTGATCCGTGAACAGCATTTGGAGCAGTTGCCAATGCATGAATTTTTGTTGCGTATCCGTTCACAGCTTTTATGGTGCTGGTCTCGTCTTGATGAAGCCGAAGATGCTGCGCGTCGTGGGCTGGAAGTGTTGTCTAACTTCCAACCTCAACAGCAGTTGCAGTGTTTAACCCAGTTGGCTAAATGCTCTTTGACCAGAGGCGATATTGATAACGCCCGACGTTATCTGGCGCGTTGTGAAAACCTGCTAAATAATGGGCAATATCATAGAGATTGGCGTACGAATACTGACAAGCTGCGAGTCATCATCTGGCAGAGTATGGACGACAAAAGCGCCGCTATTCGGTGGTTGGCACAGACCGAGCGGCCAGAAAGCGTCAGTAATCATTTTAATCAGGGCCAGTGGCGCAATATTGCTCGTGCTCAGATTCTGCTTGGTTTGTATGATGAAGCTGAGTCCATTTTGGATACATTGAATCAACATGCGAGAGAATTGCAATTAATCAGCGATCTGAATCGGAATTTACTGTTGTGTAACTTGCTTTACTGGCATATCGGGCGCAAAAGTGAAGCACAGAGTGTTCTTATTGAGGCATTGTCTCTGGCTAACCGTACAGGATTTATTAGCCATTTTGTCATTGAAGGCGAGTTGATGGCTCAACAGCTACGTCAGCTTATTCAGCTCAATACTTTGTCTGAGCTGGAGTTGCATCGGGCGCAGCGCATTTTGCGGGATATCAATCGTCAACATCGTCATAAATTCGCTCATTTTGATGAAAGTTTTGTCACTCAGTTGCTAACACACCCTGATGTTCCAGAGCTTATTCGCAATAGCCCACTGACACAGCGTGAGTGGCAGGTGCTGGGGTTGATTTACTCAGGCTACAGTAATGATCAGATTGCCGCAGAGTTGGATGTCGCGACGACGACTATCAAGACGCATATACGGAATCTGTATCAGAAGCTGGGGATTGCGAATCGCCAGGAGGCGATTCAGCAAGCACAGCAACTGATGCAGATGATGGGGTTAGGTGTGTGACAGATATTTTAGGATTCTAGCGAAACAGCCCGTCCTTTCAGGTTACGACTGAGTATGTGTGCTGACAGGGTTAGCGTGGTACCGAGTAGCATAATTAACACCAGTGATTGTTTGAGCGAAAATGGTAACGCCATCGCGATGAGTGAGAGAGCGGAGCCGACAGCCATTTGGATGAATCCTATCAGTGCAGAAGCGACACCGGCTTCGTCAGAATAAGGTTCTAGAGCATAGCTGGTGGCAGGCCCCATAACAAATGCCATACCTGTGCAGGCGAAAGAAACCGGCAACATATAGCTTAGCCAGTGTTGGCTGGCGACAGTCGGCAGATGCATGCCAAAGAATAGAGATAGGCTAGCCAGCGCCATTAGGATTGTCCCTACCAGCAGGCAGTAAGGACGGCCAATTCGAGGGATGATTTTATTGGCGGTTAGGAAGGCGATCATCGTCCAGAGTCCGTTGCCGCCAAAAATCAAGGAGAATGCTAGCGGTGAAATGTGGCCCTCAGTCATTAGCACGGTTGGCGCAAATGACACATAGGTAACCACTATTCCCATAATGCCGGCGTTAACCAGGGCAAAATGTATAAACTGGCTGTTGCTAAGAATTTGAAAGTATTGCTTTAGTGGTAGCCCGTGAACTGGCTTGGTGTTAGCGGGGCGTGTTTCTGGCAACCAGGTAGCAATGATCAGTAGCGCAATAACCGAGTAGCAAGTCAAAAACCAAAATGGTGCCCGCCAGTTGAAAATTTCAGCCAGAATGCCGCCAAGTAATGGCGCGAGAGCAGGAATAATATTTAGCGTACCGTTAATAAATCCATAGGCTTTGGCCGCTTCATCACCGTTTAGGCGATCACGCACACCGCTAATGCAGACGACACTGGTACAGCAGACAGCGCATCCTTGAATAATTCGTGCCGCAATAAAAATTTCAGGAAAAGTAGAGAGCGCCGCAATGACAGAACCGATGATATATAAGGTGATACCCGTTAGGGCCACTGGCCGACGGCCGAATTTATCTACCAGTGGCCCAGAGATTAACTGACCTAGCCCCATAATCAATAAAAACAAAGAAATCGTTGACTGAATAACTTCATTGTTAACTTTAAAATCCTCGGCGATGGCCGGGACGGTAGGCAAGAATACATCGACACCTAAAGGTCCAAAAAGTGCCAGGCTAAGTAGTAGAAGAATATAATTTTGCATGTGTGTTAAATTTCAATAATGGTAGTGGTTTTATTGGTGGATAGGCTCAGTGGAATTGATTCTTTAGTGCGACCAAAGATCTTGGATACACCAGAAATCCTACTGGCAAATCATTTCAAGCTGGCGATAGGGATGTTCAAGGATCACCCACAGACTGAACCCTTTACTTTTTTTAAAGACTGAACTTTATACGAGCTATTCACCGGTGTAAACCGACTAGCTTGTGTGGGTATTTTTAAAAGAATTTTATATAGGAAAAAAATACCTGATATATCACATCAAAAGGCTATACCTAATAGTGATATTTAATTATTTTTAATGTCAAAATATTATAAATGCAGATAAACAATATCTCTCTGTAATAATCAATGCGTTCTGCACTCGACATTTGAATGTCAGTCGAGAGTCTGGCTATATTCAGTGTATGAAAAGCACACCGTTTCAGACAAATAGAAATAATCGAGAATTTTTTATTACATTTTATCACCTGTTAGAAAATAACCACGCGTAAATATAAATGCTCTTAATCATCAGTGCAAAAGTCGGAAAGGGAGAGATTTTCGTACAGTTTTGCAGGATTTTTAATAGAATTTTTTGTCATAACCCGATAGATCAGCAGTTTTGCATGCCATTAATTAATCATTCAAAACAATAATGTATTTTATACAAAATACTTTAATATTTTAAATGTTTTTTGGGTTTTTACATGTTCTTTGTTGATCTAAATTAATTTTTAGTAAATATTCTCTTACCTGTTAAAGATTATTGTGCTTTCTTATAGTTATAAATGATTAATTAGGGTAATGAAATGATGGAAAATGGTAAACGGTTTGAAGATATGCTTTCTCGCTTTGTTGGGAACGGGCCTTATTTGGAAATTGATGGTGAAAAGTATATCGATGCAGCTTCGGGGACATTTAACCTTCCACTTGGGTACACTAATCGCAGAATAACAGAAAAATTAAAACAGCAGATTGATAGATGTACACATCTGAGTTCAGCTTATACCCATGAAATATCACAATATATTTTGGCTAAATTAGTTAAACATACCCCTAAGGGCATTGATAGAATATGGTTGCGTGATGTTTCCGGTTCTGGAGCAGTGGAATGCGCAATTCGCATCGCGCAAAAAGCAACAGGGCGTTCAGGAGTTATCTCTTTCTTTCTGGCTCATCATGGTCAGTCTTTAGCCACAGCGCAAATTTCGGGTAATGCTTTTAGAATTAAAGATTTCCATGTCAACATTGATGGTTCTTTAAAAGTCCCAACCCCTGCTAGTGTTATGTCAGAACTTGGACCAAATACAGAACCCAATCAATATTTTGATTTAGAACAATTTATTCAATTGGGTTCAAATGACAATATTGCTTGTCTTATTATTGAACCGATTCAAGGAAACGGCGGAAATAACGTTTTCCCAGTCGATTTTTACCGTAAGATCAGAGACATCTGCCATAAACATGACATTATTATTATCGCGGATGAAGTACAGACTGGATTTGGCCGTACCGGGACATTTTTTGCTTCAACCGGTTACGCTAAAGAATTAGAGCCGGATATTATTGTTTTCGCTAAGGGCGCTGGTGGCATAGGTATTCCTACCGGTGGTGTGCTGATGCGGAGTTCATTAGATGTATTAGAGTCATTCGAACATTCCAGTACATCAGGCGCTAACCCTCTTTCATTAACCGCACTCAACGAAATTATCGATATCATCGAAGACGAACAGGTTCTGGAGAATGTGCAGCGTAATGAAGTTTATTTACGTGATGGCTTATTAGCATTACAGCATAAATACCCAGAAATTACCGGTGTTAGGGGGGTTGGTTATATGTTTGGCTTTGATACGCCATCACCGGAATTTGCGGCACAAGCGATTGCAATAGCGAATTCTCATAACTTGATCATCCGTGGTTCCCGTTATGGTAAAGGTCGCGCACTTAAAGTTCGTCCGCCGTTGATTTGTACTCAGGAACATTTAAATGAAATTCTGCATAAGCTTGATCTGACTTTTGCTGATATGACGTTAAATATTTTTGACAACAAGGAGGTAGCGTAATGAAAGCACTTAAATTTAATCGGGTATGGGATGTGCAAATCCAGGATGTTGAACCGTTACGCTGTGTTGAATCTGATGATGTCGTCGTTGATATTGCGGTGTGTGGCGTTTGTGGTACGGATGTTGGGATTATCACCGGATCTTACCCTGTTGCTATTCCGGGAACCACTCTGGGCCATGAAACAACGGGAGTTATTGCGCAAATAGGGAAGGGTGTCACGCGTTTTAATGTGGGTGACCGTGTTGTTATCAATCCAACCTATTCCTGTGGGCACTGTCGGATGTGTCAGACAGGCAGCCCAAATCATTGCGAGAAAAAATTGGGAACCGAAGCGGGGGTTTCCTATGACGGGGCATTTGCTGAGCAATATCTGGCTAAAGAGAGTTCGCTGATAAAACTGGATGATCATGTCAGCATGGAAGAGGCATCACTGACGGAGCCACTGAGTTGCACACTGACCGGGGTTGATAAACTGGGCATTACTCATACTAATATTCGTGCAGCGGTAGCTGGTGCAGGCCCAATGGGGATGCTCTACATTTGGGCTTTACATGCCAAAGGCGTTAAGGCTTTCATGGTCGAGAAAAACGAAAGTCGTGTTCAATTTGCCAAAGAAAATCTGCCGCCGGAATGTGAGCTGTATACTGATTTTGATGAGGCATTGGCGCAGCAATATGGTGATAAATCAGCGCTTATCGATCTCTGTGTGGATACGACCGGGCAGTTAACCGAGTACATTTTTGAACACTTGGCACCTGGCGGGAAGTTGTTGAATGTCGCGCTTAAAGATAAGCACGCTAATCTTGATATTTTGAAAATTGCGGATAAGAGCCTTTCCGTGATTGGTTCCATTGATTCTCTGAATAACAGTTTTGAGCGTGCTTATACCATGATCCGTGATGGTATTATTCCCGCCGGTCGTCTGGTCAGCCAAGTTTTTGATTTTAATGATTACTTGCAGGCTTTTCTCACGGTTGGTTGTGATATTGCGTGCAAAAGCCAAAAACCACTGTTTACTCCGAACTGTAAAGTGCTGATCCGTATTTCCGATCTAAAATAATGGAATGTTTCACATGGATAGATTTAATGTGATTTTTGATATCGATGGAGTCATTGTTGACAGTGAACAACTGCACTTTGATGTTCTTTGTGATTTGGCTCCTGACTACACACCGCATGTACAACCACAGCAACTTATTGGCCTGAGTTTGGCAGAAACGTTGGATTACATCGGGGTACCCGCTCAGCAACAGAAAGAGATCACTGCCCAAATCGTCTCTGTTTACAAGGATAAGCTGTCTAAAAGTTACCTTCGTCCAGGGATTTCCAAGTTGATAGCAGCTTTACAACAGCACTGTATCCCTTTTGGCTTTGTTTCTACTGCGCCGCGGGAAGTCTGTTTGGCGAATATTGGATTATTGGAGTTGAATGAAAGCCCGGCTTTAATCTCTGGTGACGATGTTGCGAGGACGAAACCTCATCCTGATCCCTATCTTGCGATGTTGAAATTGAAGTCTATGGATGTTCATCAGACATTAGTGATTGAAGATACCGATTTAGGGATTACAGCGGCAACGCAGGCGGGTATTCCCTATGTGTATGCCTGGCCCCATGCTTTATCGGTTGCGGAACAGTATCAACAGGCGACTCGTATTATTGGGGCGCTGACCGATATTCCGCAATTTTCTAAAATTAATTTTGGGTAACTTAATGCCTTCCATTATTAGTCATAGTGGAGGGCATTTATTTATATAGAAGGAACATGAGTTGTCTGATCAAAATATTATCTCTTTGGTAAAACAACCCATTATGGCGACACGCGCCGCTTTTTTTATTGCTGGCTTTAGTCTTGCAAGTTGGGCTCCCCTTATTCCTTTAGCTAAAGAACGGCTACAACTTGATAATGGCGCTATGGGGCTGCTAATGTTGGCATTCGGCATTGGTTCTTTCATCATGATGCCAATAGCGGGCATGTTAGCCGCACGTTTCGGTTGCCGGAAAATTTTCACTTTATGTGCTTTGATAGTGTTAGTGATGTTGCCAGGGTTAAGTGTATTACCGACGCCGTTGACATTAGCTTGCGTTTTATTTGTCTTTGGTGCGGGTATTGGTGCAATGGATGTTGTGGTCAATATCCATGCTGTCATGGTTGAGAAAATGGCTCGGCGGCCAATTATGTCTGGCTTTCACGCGTTATTTAGTTTGGGTGGGATCGCCGGTGCAGGATCGGTGAGTGCATTATTGTCTCTGGGAATATCACCTCTCCAGGTGATGGTAATGGCGGTATTACTGATTATTTTACTGCTATTGCCGGTATGGAATGGGTTATTGAACGAAGCCGAAACGGGCAATACGCCATTCTTTGCTGTGCCTCATGGGATCGTGATTTTATTGGGCTTTCTCTGTTTTGTTGCCTATATCATGGAAGGCGCAATGCTGGACTGGAGCGGTATATTATTAACCAGCGTACATAATATCAGTAGTCATCAGGCTGGTATCGGTTATACCCTGTTTGCTATTGCTATGACATCGGGTCGCTTTATGGGTGATAAAATCATTGCCTTTTATGGACACCGACGGGTTTTTATCAGCAGTGCTTTATTGGCTACTTCTGGATTTATCCTGATTTACTCAGCATCGACTGCAATGATGCTAGGGTTCTCTTTTCTGATGATAGGCGCAGGATTATCCAATATAGCGCCAATGCTTTTTACTGCTTCTGGTCAACAGAAAATTATGCCTGATTCGCTGGCTGTTGCCGCAGTTTCTACTATGGGATATTCAGGGATTTTGCTGGGACCTGCAATCATAGGTGGATTAGCGCATATTGTGACATTACACGGCGCTTTTGCTTGTATTGCTTTACTCTCTATTTCCTTATTTGCAGGATATAAATTGATTAATTCGAGCGGAAGATAATAGAGGGAGTTCCTATGGGTTTGTCACAATATCATTGGGTTAATGAGCCATCTGATTGGCAATGTGGAAGTGATTGGCTTAATGTCACCACCGATCATAAGACCGACTTTTGGCAGAAAACATGGTATGGCTTTGAACGTCATAATGGCCATGTTTTTGGGCGTTATGTTGAGGATGATTTCACCTTTCAACTCTGTATTGAAGGCTGTTTTGAACATTTATACGATCAAGCAGGAGTCATGCTATTAGTCGATGAGAAACATTGGTTGAAAGGCGGAATAGAATATTCTGATGGTCATGCCACGATTGGTAGTGTACTGACACGCCATCATTCTGATTGGTCTATGGGCGTATTTCTTGGTGATTCTAGCAAATTCTGGTTACGTTTGACTCGTGAAGAGGGATATTTAAGACTGCAATATTCCACTGATGGTTTACGGTGGCCATTGTTGAGGTTGTCTCCTTTTTTTGAAGATAAACAACCCGTCTTTGTTGGTGCAATGTGTTGTTCTCCAGAACGGCACGGATTACAGGTGCGGTTTTCTGATTTCCAATTGACGCCGCCAATAAAAAAACCATTGCATGATTTAAGTTAGCTAAACGGTTCAACACCCGGAGCAATGTGCTTCGGGTGTTATATCCGTCATCTTTCAAGTTGCCTCTTTGTTGGCTGCACTCACTCACCTCGGTCACATAGTTATCTATGTTCCCGGGGATTCGCTCCCTTGCCGTCGCGAAGCATCTTGAAATCCATAGGGTATATATATCAAGGCTAGATGTTTAAACTCTTTCTAGAATAAAGCCCGTAAAGTCAGCAGTTGCCTCTTCTGGAAGTTCTATAAATTGGTCTTTCATCATGTAAATACGTAAAAGTCCCTCTTCATCTGTATTTAATTCAACTGAACCGGTCGTAAAATTGAAGCTATTTACAACAAATGATTCAGGGCCAAATGTGCGATTTTGTAAACCAAAATATGCCGGTAATGCCCTTTGTGGTATTTTTTTTATCGATAAGCGTGCTGTTGCTGTCAGTCTATATCTAACGTTAGGCTCCAACCCTGTTATTATTTGATCGATGACACCGGAGCTGGAATAGCTTTGGATGCTAAGAAAATTAACGCCATTCTCGGATAAGATTTCTACAGTTTCAGGGGTTGGGATTCTCCAGCCATGATATCCTTCATCAAATGAGCCATTAACCAGTTCTTTATTAGCGTTTTTTGTATCAGAATAATCTGCGCGATTTAGTATTTTCTTCATATCCATAATATGAGTCCTTTTAAATGAATAACGATTGAATTTTATTTTTCTTAATAATTTTTTCTGTAAGTACTTTAGCAATAATGGGAAAATATTCAATCATGTTTTTTAATTGAAGATTAGGATTGTGATAATTAGTGTGAGAATAAATGAGGCGAAGAAATTATTACGATGGAGATTTGTTTTTAAATAATTGAGCTATATTTCAGTTAAAATATTACTTTATAATTTTTTGGTTTTTTTAAACTAATATTAAAATCCCCAGAGCAGTAAACTCTGGGGGTTTAAAATGTTAAAATATATCGAAGTTAAATACTTAGGCTTTCTCTAAAATAAAACCGGTAAAGTCAGCGGTTTCTCCGTCTGGTCGAGGGCCAACTTGATCTTTCAATAAATAAACGCGTAAAAGTCCCTTTTGATCTGTACTTAATTCTACCGAACCCGTTGTAAAATCGGTGCTGTTTACAGCAAAAGAGTTGGGGCCATCGGTATGGCTCTGTAAACCAAAATAAGCTGATGAGGCCCATTCCGCTGATACGCGAGCTGTACCTGTTAGTTTATATTTAGTGTTAGGTTCTAATCCTTCGATAATTTGATCAATGACGCCAGAGCCGGTAACGCTTTGGATTCTGATAAAGTGAACGCCATTTTCAGATAAGATTTCTACTGACTCAGGCGCTGGGATTCTCCAGCCGTTATATCCCTCTTCGAATGAGCCGTTAACCAGTTCTTTATGAGAGTTTTTCTTGCTATCAGAATAATCTTCATTATTCAGGATTTCTTGTACGTTCATATATTAGTCCTTTTTAAATAGATAGAAATGAATTTAATTTCTTTCAGCGCTTTGTTTTTCTGGTGGGCACTTTATCAATAATGGGATAATACTCAATTGTATTTTTTATTGGTGGTGAGTTGTAATTTGTATAAATTAATACAAGAATAAATGAGTTATAAGCACTTATCCTGATAGGTGTTTTTGTAGGCTAATTTGTTGCTCGTGGTAAAGTCTATTGTTGCAGAAATGTTATGTTGAAATATTAGTCATATTGAGAGAAAAAATAGAATGAATAATGAGGTAATATCTATAGCTGTAATGTTAAAACATAGCATTGAAATATAGTATTAAAACTACATTATTAAAACGCCCGGAGTAGTGAGCTTCGGGCATTCAGATGTTAAACGTTTATATTAGGCTTTCTCGAAAATAAAACCAGTAAAATCAGCGGTAACTTCTGGTGGTGAGGACTCAGTTCCCATCGTGGTTTTTGCTAAGAAAACGCGTAAATATCCTTCTGCATCTGTACTTAATGTTACAGAACCGGTGATAAATTCCGTGGAGTCTACAACAAAAGTGTTATGATTAAAGGTATCATTATGTAAACCAAAAATAGCTGGGAAGCCGTCGTCTATTACGCCTATGGCGGGTGATATGCGCGCTTTACCTGTTAGCTTATATTTAGTGTTAGGCTCTAATCCTTCTATAATTTGAAAGATGGCATCAGACTTAGGGTGGATTCTAAGAAAGTTAATTCCATTCTCAGATAATATTTTTACCGTTTCGGGGAATGGGATTATCCAGCCTTTATATCCTTCATCAAATGAGCCGTTAATCAATTCTTTATCAGAACTTTTCTGACCAGAATAATCTATATTATTCAGAATTTCTTTTATATTCATATATTAATCCTTTTAAAATTGATAGTAATAAATTTAACTTTTCTTAAGCATTTTATTGCTCGGGAATGACTTTATCAATGATAGGAGGATATTCAATTGTGTTTTTTATTAATTGATAATTGTAATTTGTATAAATTAATAAGGAATAAACAATGGGGAGTTAAAATATATACAGTAAATATAGTATTTTCTATTTATTCGATATAGGTATAAACTGGATTTTTATATTCTTATTTCTGTGAGTAATATATGTATATGTCATAAAAAAACATGCGTAAAATGGCCTTGTTGCAATAGTGTGTTGAGGATTGAAATGAATCTTTAATGTTGGTTGGATTGATAGAGATAAAATATTTAATTTTATATTCAGAATAGGTCCTTTGAATAGAGATTATTTTGCAGGTGATAATGATAATGGGGAATATATTGAATTATATAACTGTCTGGTATTAGTGCCAGACAGTTATTTATATTAAATCTTATTTCGTGTAATGATTACCTGTTAAAGGCTCTTACCTAAAATAGAATTATGTTAGAACAGAGAAAATTAAATTATCGACCTAAATAACCATCCCAATCTTTCCAGACAGGTTGTAACCCGGCTTTAATTAATACTTCCGCGACCTGATAAACAGAACGGTTATCATGTGGCATAAATTGTTCCAATTCTTCGTGACTACTATCTGCGTAACCACCGGGTTGGGTTTTAGAACCAGCACTGACATTGTTGATTGCCAGTGGTATGACGTGATCGCGGAAGAATGGGGATTCACGAGTAGAAATAGAAAGCTCAACATCTGGCGCAAATAGACGAAAAGCACAAATCAGTTGTACCAATTCTGCTTCACTCATCAGCGATGCGGGCTCAATACCTCCAGCACAAGGTCGCAAACGTGGGAATGAAATAGAGTAACGGCTCTGCCAGTATGTGCGTTGCAGAAAGAATAAATGCTCCGCCACCATATAGCAGTCTGTCCGCCAATGACTAGAGAGGCCCATTAGTGCTCCTAAACCGATTTTATCGATTTTGGCTCGACCAAGGCGATCGGGTGTTTCTAATCGCCAGTGAAAATCCCGTTTCTTACCTCGTAGATGATGCAACAGGTAAGTTGGCTCATGATAGGTTTCCTGATAAACCATCACACCATCTAGCCCCAGCGTTTTTAATTCTGAGTACTCTTCCTGTGTCATAGGCTGGACTTCCATCATGATTGAGCTGAAATATTCTCGGATAAGTGGCAGATAGCGGCGGAAATAATCCATACCGACCTTACCCTGATGTTCTCCGGTGACTAATAACAGATTGTTGAAGCCCAGTGCTTTAATCGCCTGACATTCGGCAATAATTTCATTTTTATTCAGTGTCTTGCGTTTGATGCGGTTACTCATTGAGAATCCGCAATAGGTGCAGTCATTGGCACATAAATTGGAGAGATAAAGCGGTACATAAAAACCAACAGTGTTACCGAAGCGTTGACGAGTCAGTTTTTGTGCCCGTTGTGCCAGTGGTTCGATATAGGGTTTCGCTGCTGGAGAGAGCAAGGCCATGAAATCGTCCAGATTTAATTTGTTGCTGCTTAATGCCCGTTCAACATCCTGCGCGGTTTTGCTATTAATGCGAAGGGTGATGTCATCCCAGTCCAATTGTTGCCAGCGGTAACTAAAACTACCGCTCATAAGATGATGAATCATCAAAATACCCCTAGAAAATCGGTCAGTGGACTGGATGCAACAGCATGTTGTTTTGGACTTGCTAGGCCAGCTTGATAGGATAATTCACCCGCTTCAATCGCTATTTTGAAGGCTTGAGCCATTTTTACTGGATTACGCGCAACGGCAATTGCGGTGTTGACTAATACAGCATCCGCACCCAATTCAATCGCTTCCAATGCATGGCTTGGTGCACCGATGCCGGCATCAATGACGACCGGCACTTGTGCTTGCTCGATAATAATTTGCAGGAAATCTCGGGTTAGTAGCCCTTGATTAGAGCCGATCGGTGCGCCTAAAGGCATGACCGCCGCGCAACCTACTTCTTCCAGACGTTTACACAAAACGGGATCAGCACTGCAATATGGCAGAACGACAAATCCTTCTTTGACCAACATTTCAGCGCCTTTGAGTGTTTCAACCGGGTCAGGCAACAAGTATTTCACATCCGGGTGGATCTCCAGTTTGATCCAGTTGGTTGCCAGTGCTTCACGGGCCAGACGGGCGGCAAACAGGGCTTCTTCTGCGGTTTTGGCTCCAGAAGTATTTGGCAGCAATTTGACGCCAAGCTTTTGCAATGGCACCAAAATAGCGTCATTACCACTCTGCAAATCAATGCGTTTCATTGCCATCGTGACAAGCTGACTGCCGGCAGCCGCGATGGCCTGAGTCATTACATTTGCGTTGGCGAATTTGCCTGTACCGGTAAATAGACGGGAATGAAAAGTCGTATCAGCAATTTTTAACATATCAACCTCCAGCAATAGCCTGAAACAAAAGGATATTGTCTCCATCATTAATCTGATGCGTATTCCACTCTGAACGCGGAATAATGGTTTGATTAATAGCCAGTGCCATTCCCGGTTGTATTCGTTCAAGTTGTTCTAACAATTGCTGTATAGCCAGAGGAGCCATAAGCTCCATCGGCTGATCGTTTACCGTAATTTTCATGGGATATCTCTGCAAATCGGGCATTGCTGCGACGGGTTAAGTTGTAGTGTGCTCCAGCTTTGCTGTTTACCATCAAACAGTCGGAGTTTACCGCTTAACGGAGAGGGAAGCCCGGTTAACATTTTGATGGCTTCCAATGCTTGTAATGTGCCGATAATGCCAACTACCGGACCTAATACACCCGCGGTCCGGCAATTTCGTAGTGGCTCTTCCTGTTCAGGGTAGAGACAGCTATAGCAGCCATGAAGATAAGGGGGTTCAAATACCATAAGTTGGCCGCTAAAACCGACCGCACTGCCGCTAATTAATGGCTTTCGTGTTGCCACACAAGCGGCATTGATAGCGTGGCGGGTTGTCATGTTGTCACAGCAATCGAGAACCAGATCGACTTGCCTCACGATGGTTGTCAGAGATTCCAGATTCTGACGTTGATTAAGGATCATTGTTTTTATCAGCGGATTCAATGCATTGAGTTGATTGGCTGCAAGTTCAACTTTTGCGGCAGGGATCTCTTCGGTGCGGTAAAGTATTTGCCGTTGTAAATTGGAGATGTGCAATTGGTCATCATCAGCAAGGTAAATTGTTCCTACACCTGCTCCGGCCAGATAGAGAGAGGCGGGAGCGCCTAACCCTCCCAGTCCGACAATCAGGACGCGGCTGGATTTCAGTTTTTCCTGCCCTTCCGGGCCAATATCTTCGAGTAACAGTTGTCGGCTGTAACGCATAAATTCTTGATCATTCAACATAAGAACCTCTCTATCCCTTCAACTCAATGCCTTCAACCAGATGAAGCAGTTGTGCGGTGGCCTGACGCCAATCTTTTGCTTTGGTAATGGCACTAACCAGCGCCACACTGCCAACTCCCGTTGCAATGACATCCGGTACGCGTTCAAGAGAGATGCCGCCGATGGCGACAGTAGGATAGTCTGGTGTGTTTTCTACCTGCCGCTTCAGTGCCGCCAGTCCTTGTGGGGAAGATGGCATCTCTTTGGTCGTGGTTGGGAAAATATGGCCGAGAGCGATATAAGACGGACGCAGAGATTTAGCCCGTGTCAGCTCTTGTTCATCGTGAGTAGAGATTCCTAACCGTAGCCCCGCTTTTTGGATGGTGTTCAAATCAGCGATAACTAAATCTTCCTGCCCAAGATGAACACCATAAGCGCCATGTTTTATTGCTAGTCGCCAGTAGTCGTTAATAAACAGACGAGTGTTATATTGGCGGCCGAGCATAATGGCTTGTTGAATCTCTTCTTCCACCTGATCTTCTGGCAGATCTTTAATTCTCAACTGAATTGTAGTGACGCCTGCCTTTAATAAGCGGGAAATCCACGCTAGCGAATCCACGACGGGATACAAGCCCAATTTATATTCGGTTGGGGCAAATGGCGCGTTAGGCAGATTGTTCATGAGAGACATCCTCTACGCTGTGATACAACTCGCTGCCGTGGGCGCGGAATGTTTCAGACATCTGTTCCATACCCGCGGCGTAATCGCGTACTTCCTGAGAAATCTTCATAGAACAGAATTTAGGCCCACACATAGAACAGAAATGGGCAATTTTGCCGGAGGCTTGTGGCAGAGTTTCATCGTGATAGGCGCGAGCAGTATCGGGATCAAGAGCCAGATTAAATTGATCTTCCCAGCGGAATTCAAAACGTGCTTTAGACATGGCGTTATCGCGAATTTGTGCACCGGGATGGCCTTTGGCGAGATCGGCGGCGTGAGCAGCAATTTTGTAGGTAATTAGCCCTTGTTTGACATCATCTTTGTTTGGCAAGCCGAGATGCTCTTTTGGCGTCACATAACAGAGCATGGCGCAGCCAAACCAGCCAATCATGGCCGCACCGATACCGGAAGTGAAGTGGTCATAACCGGGTGCAATATCTGTTGTCAGGGGGCCAAGAGTATAGAAAGGGGCTTCATGACAATGTTCCAATTCTTCTGTCATATTGTGGCGGATCATCTGCATAGGAATATGCCCGGGGCCTTCGATCATCACCTGAACATCGTATTCCCAAGCAATTTTAGTCAGCTCGCCTAATGTGTGCAGTTCTGCAAACTGCGCTTCATCGTTAGCATCCTGAATAGAACCGGGGCGCAGACCGTCTCCTAATGATAGGGAAACATCATAAGCGGCGCAGATTTCACAAATTTCACGGAAATGTTGGTAAAGGAAGTTTTCTTGATGATGAGACAGACACCATTTCGCCATAATTGAACCACCGCGGGAAACAATCCCGGTGAGGCGTTTGGCTGTCATCGGTACATAGCGCAGTAATACACCGGCGTGGATGGTAAAGTAATCTACCCCTTGTTCCGCTTGTTCCAGCAAGGTATCACGGAATATTTCCCAAGTGAGATTTTCCGCCACGCCATTGACTTTCTCCAGCGCCTGATAAATAGGGACTGTGCCGATAGGAACCGGGCTGTTACGTAAGATCCATTCGCGGGTTTCGTGGATATAACGGCCAGTGGAGAGATCCATTACCGTATCTGCGCCCCAACGGGTGGACCAGATTAACTTTTCTACCTCTTCCTCAATTGAAGAGGTGACGGAAGAGTTACCGATATTAGCGTTAACCTTAACCAGAAAATTGCGACCAATAATCATCGGTTCTGATTCAGGGTGATTAATATTGGCAGGAATAATTGCCCGACCGGCTGCGACTTCCTGACGGACAAATTCTGGTGTGATATTTTCCGGCAACTGAGCGCCAAAACTTTGTCCGGGATGCTGTTGGCGTAACACATCACCGCAGATACGTTCGCGTCCCATATTTTCTCGTAGTGCGATAAATTCCATTTCCGGAGTGATGATGCCTTGACGAGCATAGTGCAGTTGAGTAACGCATTTGCCTTTACGGGCTTTTAATGGGTGAGGGCGATGATTGAAACGTAAATGATCGAGACCGGCATCCGTCAGGCGTTGCTGAGTAAAATCGGAGCTGAGGGCGGCGACAGGTTCAGTATCTTGACGCTCATCGATCCACGGTTGACGTAGTTTGGTTAACCCAACATGTACATCCAGTTTGGCATCAGGATCGCCATAAGCGCCGGAAGTATCATAAACCGGAATGGCTTCGTTTTCTTCATACTGAGGTTCCTCTTTGGTACCGCCAATCAAAGTCGGCGATAACTGGATTTCACGCATTGGAACTTGGATATCGTCACGGGAACCTTGAAGATAAATGCGTCGTGAATTTGGGAATGTCACGCCTTGGATAGAATTAATAAATTCTTGAGCGGCATCGCGTTGGGCTTTACGTGGGCGTGCCGGGGTGAGTTTGGGTGAAATATCAGTTGCAGGGATAATAGTGTTATGAGACATAGCAAATTCCTAACTGTGTTATTGGGAAAGTTGCTTGTCTGGAGCTCGCAGGGAGTAATAGTTGATGGCTGGACAGGCCCGTAAAAAATGGGATGGGCTGACAGCGCTTGATTACTCTTGTTCCCTTCGCAGGTATTAACCCGATCAGGTTCCGCGGATCCCGAATTAACGGTCTCAGCCTGTGTATGCTGCGATAAAACAGCTTACGCTAGGCACTCCGACAAGAAAGTAAACAGTAGTATAGAAGGGATTATAAAAACTACAACCCCTACTGATTGAAAGTATTTACAATGACCAGATTAATTGTTTTCAGCCATGTTGTTGATTGCTTTGTGATCAATTTCTCATGTTTATTAATTTTTTAGTGAACAAATAGAAAAATTTCCTTATGTTAAATCATGTTTAGCTAAGCATTAATTTTTTAATTATAACTTGTTAGGGAAAGATAAGAAAAAATTCTTATTTTACTCAATATTATATTTCTTTCTATGATAAAAACTATGGTGATTTATGGGCATGTTGACAGAAGTTAATAAGTATTTTCAGATTGATAAAGGAAAAATATAAATAACACTTCAAAATAATAGATCATCTGGTGGGAATTAAGTCCAATTTTTTAGATATGAACATCCAAGATTAAAGGAAATATAAGTAATATATATTTTGATGAGGGAGGTTATTATGCGAATGCAAGTTAAAAACTCATTTAAATGAATGGGTTTCATAAAGTAGTTGTTGTAAATATAATATTTTATCGTTTTTTATTTTCTGATATTTTATTATTTAGGCTCTTCTATTAATGCATTCGATAAAGATTTGCTTGAGGAAATCTGAGACAATGTTTTTTGTAACTTGGTAGAAATACTATACCTTGGCAATGAGTGGTAATGACTAACTGATAAAGACAGAGAAACAGATTGTGGCAAAGAAAAAAAAACGGCCTCACCATGATTCGTTATTTAAGCATTTTTTAACGCAGCCTGAAACGGCCAGAGAGTTTCTATCCCTTTATCTGCCCGAAGAAATCCAGTTGTTGTGTGATTTAGCCACATTGAAATTGGAGTCCGGCAGTTTTGTGGACCGGAATTTACGTCAACTGCACAGTGATGTGCTGTACTCGGTTGAAACGGCCCGGGGGCAGGGCTATATCTATTGTCTGATTGAACATCAATCCACCCCTGACCCGTTAATGGCCTGGCGGTTGATGTATTATGCCATGTTAGCTATGGCGGCTCACCTGAAAAAAGGCCATACTGAACTCCCTTTGGTGGCACCTCTGCTGTTTTATCATGGTGAGGTTCGACCATATCCTTACTCAAACCGGTGGCTGGATTGTTTTACGCTCCCCGAACAGGCGGCTCGCTTATACCGTCAGGCATTTCCGTTGGTGGACGTCAGTGTGCTCAGCGATGAAGAGATCCTGACGCATAAAGGGGTTGCCCTGATGGAGTTGGTGCAAAAACACATCCGCTGCCGGGATATGCAGGAATGGCTCCTCCAATTGGTGGAACTCTTGAATGCAGGGTATAATACAACCGAGCAGCGCAATGTGGTGTTACGCTATATTTTACTGAATGGACATACGCTGGATCTCTCACAATTTGTCCATCAACTGATTGAACAATCTCCGGAGCATGAAACGATGTTGATGACTATTGCAGAACAGCTTGAACAAAAAGGGCTTGAGCGGGGTATCAAGCAAGGTAGAGAGGAAGGTAGAGAAGAAGGTAAAATGGAAGGTAGAGAGGAAGGTAGAGAGGAAGGTAGAGAGGAAGGTAAAGTGGAAACGGCTCGTGCCTTATTACGGCATGGCGTGAGTTTGGACATTATTGTCACCAGTACCGGACTGAGCCGGGATAAAATTGAAGCGTTAAAGCATTAAATTCATCTTCTCTTCTTTTACAGCAAAATGCCGATATTCAAGATCGGCATTTTTGTTCTTATTTATAGGGAGTGAAATGACACCTTAAGAGCATGGGGAACACGATTAGGTGGGTGGTTTGCGGAAACAAAATGACTTATTCTGTTTCGTCAAGACCTCAATTTTATTGCAATATTCTTCCCCGGCAATTGGGTTGCTTGTTGAAAGATGACGGGTGTAGATGGGATTATGGAAACCATAAACCCATTACTGATTGAAAATATTTACAGTGACCAGATTAATTGTTTCCAGCCATGTTGTTGTGCTTCGGCTTTTAAACGGGCATCGGCATTGACCGTAATTACTTCATCGGCAAACTGACACATTGGGAGATCATTAATTGAATCGCTGTAAAAGCGGATAATATCAGGATAACTATTTTGCTGTTCCAGCCACTGTTTTATCCGTTTTACTTTACCTTCACGGAAAGTCGCAATACCGTCTATTTGGCCGGTATAACAGCCATTTTCCATTACCATATCAATGCCCAGTGCCGTGTGAATATTCAATTCGGTAGCAATCTTTTTTACAATAAAAGAGACAGTAGCTGAGATAATAATGATTGGAATTTGTTGCTGTTGATACTCTGTAATTAGGGCCTTGGCTTGTGGGTAAAATCGCGGTTTAATTTTTTCGTTAACAAATTCAGTCAGCCAAAGATCAACTTGCTCTTGTGGAACTTGATGCAGTGTTTGCAGACTAAATGCCAGATAACCACTCATATCCAATGAACCTGCGCTGTAATCAGCCGTCATTTTTTTATCTGCTTCGATAAAACTTGGATCAGTAATGATGCCTTTTTCCCATAAAAACTCTGTCCATATAGCGCTGGAATCACCGGAAATTAAGGTGTCATCCAGATCAAACACGGCAAGTAATTGAGACATAGCGTTGTGTTCCTCAGCCCAAAGTATATTAATAGTTGAGAATAATGCCTATTACCGTCAAAGTGGGCAATACGATTTTGGCGATAGTAATTTTGACAATAGTAATAAAGCACGCTTTTTTGATTAAAAAGCGTATGATTTATACCCTATAGATTTCAAGATGGATCGCGACGGCAAGGGAGGGAATCCCCGGGAGCATAGAGAACTATGTGGCCGGGGTGAGCGAGTGCAGCCAACAAAGAGGCAACTTGAAAGATGACGGGTATATACAGATATTAAAATTAAGATGTCATAGTGATGATGATGCAACAACAAATTACAGGTACAGAACGTGGCTGGTGGGTTATCAGCGATGAAAATCGTATTTGGCTCCCTAAAGGCGAATTACCTTTTGGAATGGCAACTCAATGGTCACTGCAAGAAAAAATAGCCTTGCCTATCGGTGAGTGGCAAGGTGAGAAAGTTTGGCTTATTCGTCAGAAAATGGCTGCAAATATGGTTTCCTTACGGCAAATTGTTGCAAGTGATCGTGGCTTGTTTCAATTAGCTGGCCGGGGAGTGCAATTGGCGGAGTTTTATCGCTCTCACCAATATTGTGGTTATTGCGGCAATGAAATGCACCATAGTGTTGATGAATGGGCTTGTCTGTGTCATCACTGCCAAGAACGTTATTATCCGCAGATAGCACCTTGCATTATTGTCGGTATTCGTCGGGATGATCATATTTTGCTGGCTCAACATCAGCATCATCGTGGAGGTGTGTACACAGTATTGGCGGGATTTGTTGAAGTTGGTGAAACACTTGAGGAAGCTGTCGTCCGCGAAGTGATGGAAGAGAGTAATATTAAAATTCGCAATTTACGTTATGTGGCTTCTCAACCGTGGCCTTTCCCTCATTCATTGATGATGGCATTTCTGGCTGATTATGACAGTGGGGAGATCCGTCATGATCCGAAAGAGCTGATTAGTGCGGATTGGTATCACTATGAGCAATTGCCATTGATTCCACTACACAATACTATTGCTCGTCGGTTGATTGAAGATACGATTGTTCTGTGCCGAAATGCGTAATGTACAGTTTGTCGCAATTCAACGGGAGAGAGCTACCTATCATGTTACAATGGCACCTAATCATTATAGTCAGATTATATTGCGGCCAATAAATAGATGGAGCCTGTCATGAATGAGCTGAAAAACGACCGTTATTTGCGAGCTTTATTACGCCAACCCGTTGATGTTACGCCTGTTTGGATGATGCGCCAGGCTGGCCGCTATTTACCTGAGTATCAAGCTACTCGTGCTGAAGCTGGTGATTTTATTTCTTTGTGTAAAAACACTGAACTCGCTTGTGAAGTCACTTTACAACCTTTGCGGCGTTACCCACTGGATGCGGCAATTCTCTTCTCTGATATTCTCACCATTCCTGATGCTATGGGACTGGGACTTTATTTTGAAGCAGGTGAAGGCCCGCGTTTTAAATCTCCTGTTTCCAGCCGTGCTGATGTGGAAGAATTACCGGTGCCTGATCCAGAAATGGAGCTGGGTTATGTAATGGATGCAGTACGTGCGATTCGTAAGGCTCTGGCGGGGCAGGTTCCTTTGATTGGCTTTTCCGGTAGTCCGTGGACACTGGCGACTTATATGGTGGAAGGTGGCAGCAGCAAGGCATTCACTAAAATCAAAAAAATGATGTATGTTGAACCTGCCGTAATGCATTTGTTGCTGGATAAGCTGGCAGACAGCGTTATTCTGTATCTTAATGCTCAAATTAAAGCAGGCGCTCAATCTGTGATGATTTTCGACACTTGGGGGGGCGTCCTGACAGGGCGGGATTATCGGGAATTTTCCCTGCGTTATATGCACAAAATTGTTGATGGTCTGATCCGTGAAAATGAAGGTTGTCGTGTGCCGGTGACGCTGTTTACTAAAGGTGGTGGACAATGGCTGGAAGCAATGGCTGAAACCGGTTGTGATGCGCTTGGTCTGGATTGGACGACAGATATTGCCGATGCCCGCCGTCGGGTGGGGAGTAAAGTGGCTTTGCAGGGTAACATGGACCCATCCATGTTATATGCTTCTCCTGAGCGGATTGAACAGGAAGTTTCGACAATTTTGCAAGGTTTTGGCGCGGGTGCTGGTCATGTCTTTAACCTTGGTCATGGTATCCATCAGGATGTACTGCCGGAACACGCGGGTGTATTTGTTGAGGCGGTACATAAACTTTCAGTTAAATATCATCAGTAAGAATATGATTAATACGAAAGCGTTACGTCAGGAACAAGTAGAAAAGGCTCAACAGGTTATCCGTTATGATGATTTTTCCCTGCCTAAATTGATTGCTGGTGCTGATGTGGGCTTCGAACAGCAGGGTGCGGTTACCCGCGCAGCAATAGCGGTTCTCTCTTATCCTGCCCTTGAGCTGGTGGAATATCAGATAGCTCGAATTGAAACTATGTTGCCTTATATTCCCGGTTTACTCTCTTTCCGTGAATACCCTGCATTAATGGCTGCTTGGCAGTTGTTGAAACATAAACCTGATCTGGTGATGGTGGACGGTCATGGCATCGCTCATCCACGTCGTTTAGGTGTTGCCAGCCATTTTGGTTTATTAGCTAATGTACCCACGATTGGTGTGGCAAAGCGTCGTTTATGTGGTGAAAGTGAACCATTGGGAGAACAGCCCGGAAGTTGTCAACCTTTGATTGATAAAGAGGAACAGATTGGTTGGGTATGGCGAAGTAAAAAACGTTGCAATCCACTGTATATTTCAACAGGTCACCGCATCAGCCTGGAGAGTGCATTGTTATGGGTGGAACGTTGTATGAAAGGCTATCGTCTGCCTGAAACAACCCGTTGGGCGGATGGCGCAGCCTCAAATAGGCCGTTTTTTGAACAAATGATACAGAAAAATCCTTAAATTCGGTGTAAGCGTGTGGATATTCTTGAATTTCAGGTAAACTGCGAAGCAAATTGTGCATAATGAGTAAAAGCTAATGTTACGAAACCCGATACATTTACGGCTGGAAAAACTTGAAAGCTGGCAGCATCTGACCTTTATGGCAAGTCTGTGCGAACGGATGTATCCAAATTACCAGATGTTCTGTTGCCAGACCGCGTTTGCAGAACCAGCTCTTTACCGCCGTATTCTGGATTTGGTGTGGGAAATATTAGTTGTAAAAGATGCCAAAGTGAATTTTGATAATCAGCTAGAAAAGTTGGAACAAATTATTCCCTCAGCGGATGATTACGATATTTACGGTGTGTACCCGGCAATTGATGCATGTATTGCATTAGGGGAAACTATTCATACTCGTCTGAGTGGTGAAACATTGGAGCATGCAATTGCAGTGAGTGAGATTTCAATTCGCACCGTTGCTATGCTTGAAATGACCCAAGCCGGGAAAGAAATGACCGATGAAGAACTAAAAATGTTACCTGCTATTGAACAAGAGTGGGATATCCAATGGGAAATTTATCGCTTATTGGTTAGCTGCGAAGAGCGGGATATTGAGTTGATTAAAGGATTGAAAGCTGACCTCCGGGAGTCAGGAACGAGCAACATTGGCATAAATTTAACGCAGTAAAGTGAAAAAACGTGATTTAATGCTTTAAATGCCATGTTCAAAGGCTTCACTTTTGCCCCCACTCTGTTCTACATTTGGGGGGTGAAAAGAAGTGGCTATCGGTGCGTGTATGCAGGGGTGCTGTCATTCGGCATATCCGTCGCACTCGATGCTTTGCAAACGATAAACACACTGTAAGGATAATCTATGAATAAGACTGAATTAGTTGATGCAATCGCAGAAAGCACAGACCTGACTAAAGCTCAGGCAAAAGCTGCTCTGGAATCAACTTTGAATGCAATCACCGAATCCCTGAAAGCGGGTGATTCAGTACAACTGGTAGGTTTTGGTACTTTCAAAGTTAACCACCGCGCAGAACGTACTGGTCGTAACCCGCAAACCGGTAAAGAAATTACCATCGCGGCTGCAAACGTACCTGCTTTCTCTGCTGGTAAGGCTCTGAAAGACGCAGTTAAATAATTTCATTGCAAAAAAGAAAAAATAGAAGGGGTATTATTTATCCCCTTTTGTTGGTTCGTCAGGGGCTGATGACACTAGGATTCGTCTTCGCGCTCAGCGCCTGTACCAATCAACCTAAAGAACCTTCTTTCAGCGCAAGTGGATTCATTGCCGATGATGGCGTTGTCCGCTTGTGGCGTCTCAATGATCAGGATAGTAAACCTCGGGTGCTGATGAGTGTTTACAGCCCCTACCGTAATGACAATACCGTCGTGACTTTTTATGAATATAAGCAGGGCGATTTGCGCCAAATTCGTCGTGAAATTTTGAGTGATAAAAATCCACTGTCTGAACAACTTCGTTTGGATAAATCCGGTGAGGTGATTTTTATGCAAAAACAGTCGAAAACGCGGCGTGAGTTACTTTCCAGCGATGATATTGTTCGTATGCAGTTTGACGCTAAACGGACGCTTGAATTAAGTGATGCGTTGATCGTGGGAAATGTACGTTTGATGCAAGGGCACTGGAGTAACGGTAAAGTCACTACCTGTGCGGGTGAAACGATTTCTGTTGAGTTTGAACCTTACGCGAGGACATGGCTTGAACAGCGCGAAAAAAACAGCTACGGCCAATTAACCATTGCCTGGTTGGAAGCGCCTGCTGGCCGCGAATTATTGTTGGTAGCCAATAATGACTTTTGTCGTTGGGAACCGACGAAGGACAGCCTCTGACCTTCGTCAGTTGTATGATTACTTCAATCGGTTAATTGCCCGATATCCGATGTCCTTACGGTAAAAACAACAATTCCATTCAATCTCTTCTGCTTGTTGGTAAGCATTTTTCTGTGCATCTATAATGGTTTCCCCCAATGCTGTAGCACACAGAACGCGTCCACCGGCGGTAACAACGTCATTGCCTTTCATTGCCGTACCTGCATGGAAAACTTTGCTACTTGCATTTTCTTGTTGAGGCAAACCGTGAATAATATCTCCTTTGTGATAATCAGCAGGATACCCGCCAGCAGCAAGTACTACACCCAAAGCAGGGCGTTCATCCCAATGAGAAGTTTTACCCGCAAGTTCTCCTTTTGCGCCAGCTAGACAGAGTTCAACCAGATCAGAACGCATACGCATCATAATGGGTTGAGTTTCCGGGTCACCAAAGCGACAGTTAAATTCAATGACTTTTGGTTCGCCATTTTCGTTGATCATCAAACCGGCATAAAGAAAACCTGTATAGACATGACCCTCAGCAGCCATACCATTTACGGTAGGGTAAATAATCTCTTCCATGATGCGCTGGTGGATTTCATCGGTAACGACTGGAGCGGGAGAGTAGGCTCCCATACCGCCGGTATTTGGACCTGTGTCACCGTCACCTATACGTTTATGATCCTGACTGGTTGCCATTGGAATAACATTCTTGCCATCGACCATAACGATAAAACTAGCTTCTTCACCGGTTAAAAATTCTTCAATAACAATACGGTGGCCTGCATCACCAAACGCATTTCCTGCTAGCATATCTTTTATGGCGGATTGGGCTTCTTCCCGTGTCATCGCAACAATCACACCCTTACCCGCAGCCAGTCCGTCAGCTTTTATAACAATAGGGACGCCGACTTTATCCAGGTAGGCAAGAGCTGGTTCGATTTCTGTAAAATTTTGATAAGCCGCAGTTGGGATGTGATGGCGTGCCAGAAAATCTTTGGTAAATGCTTTTGAACCTTCTAATTGAGCGGCTGCCTGAGTTGGGCCAAAAATAGTTAACCCGGCTTTTTGGAATGCATCGACAATACCCATCACCAATGGTGCTTCAGGGCCAATGATAGTCAGCCCAATATCATGGCTTTGCGCAAATACTAACAAACCGTTGATATCTGTCGCTGAGATGTCAATATTTTCGAGATTGCTTTCTAGAGCAGTTCCTGCATTTCCTGGCGCGACATAGACTTTATCAGCTAAAGGCGATTGAGCTGCTTTCCATGCCAGAGCATGTTCGCGTCCACCGCTACCAACAATTAAAATATTCATCAGATTAACTCCTGCTATTGATTAGTGGCGAAAATGGCGCATGCCGGTGAAAATCATAGCAATACCGTGTTCATCAGCTGCGGCAATCACTTCGTCGTCACGGATTGAACCGCCGGGTTGGATAATGCAACTCACGCCAACAGCCGCGGCGGCATCAATGCCGTCACGGAATGGGAAAAATGCGTCAGACGCCATTGCGCATCCCTGAACTTCCAAGCCTTCATCGGCTGCTTTGATCCCCGCAATTTTTGCGGAATAGACACGGCTCATTTGGCCTGCGCCAATACCGATGGTCATATCATTTTTTGCGTAAACAATGGCATTGGATTTGACAAACTTAGCAACCTTCCAGCAGAACAGAGCATCTTTCATTTCTTGCTCTGTGGGTTGACGTTTGGAAACTACACGTAAGTTCGTTGCTGCTACCATCCTAAGATCGCGATCTTGTACCAGCAGGCCGCCATTGACTCGTTTAAAATCAAGGCCAGAAGTTCGGGTTTCCCATTCACCACATGCCAGAACGCGGACATTTTGCTTAGTAGCTAGCACCGGTAGTGCATCTTTATTGACTGAGGGGGCAATAATTACCTCGACGAATTGGCGGTCGATAATGGCTTGTGCGGTTTTAATATCAAGTTCGCGGTTGAAAGCAATAATACCGCCGAAAGCGGAGGTTGGATCTGTTTTGAATGCGCGATCATAAGCTTCATGGATATCTTTCCCAATGGCTACACCGCATGGGTTAGCGTGCTTGACAATAACGCATGCGGACTCTGTGAATTCTTTAACGCATTCCAGGGCTGCATCTGTATCTGCAATGTTATTATAGGAAAGCGCTTTACCTTGTAACTGAGTTGCAGTTGCAATAGATGATTCAGAGAGATTCTCTTCTATATAGAAAGCAGCATCCTGATGACTGTTCTCTCCGTAGCGCATATCTTGCTTTTTAATAAAATTCAAATTCAGAGTACGTGGGAAACGTCCTGATGGCTGAGTAGTATCACCATAATAAGGAGGAACCAGCTTGCCAAAATAGTTAGCAATCATGCTGTCATAAGCAGCCGTGTGCTCAAAAGCCTTAATGGCTAAATCGAAGCGAGTCGATTGTGTTAATGACCCCTGATTGTTGTCCATCTCTTCAATGATTTTTTCGTAATCATGACTATTAACCACAATTGCTACATCTTTATGGTTCTTAGCCGCAGAGCGAACCATAGTTGGACCGCCGATATCAATGTTTTCAACAGCATCTGCTAAAGTGCAATCGGGTTTAGCTACGGTCTGAGCGAATGGATATAGATTCACAACCACCATATCGATCGGTGAGATTTGGTGTTGTGCCATGATTTCATCATCTTGTCCACGGCGGCCAAGGATTCCGCCATGTACTTTAGGATGCAACGTCTTAACACGGCCATCCATCATTTCAGGAAAGCCGGTGTAATCTGAAACTTCAGTAACCTTTAGATCTGATTCAGCGAGTAAACGAGCTGTGCCACCAGTGGAAAGCAATTCGACACCGCGTTGAGATAAGGCTTTTGCAAATTCAACAACCCCTGATTTATCGGAAACGCTAAGCAGGGCACGACGGATTGGACGAAGCTGTTGCATGGATTTGATCCCTTGGATTTTGTAAGGCAGTAACATGTTATTGGGAAGAACCCACTATACCCGTTATCTTTCAAGTTGCCTCTTTAGTTGGCTGTACTCTCTCACCCCGGTCACATAGTTATCTATGCTCCCGGGGATTCATTCCCTTGCCGTCACGATGCATCTTGAAATCCATAGGGTATATATCAGGACATAAAAAATGGGCACTGCAATAACATTTCAATAATAGTCAGATAAAATCGTTTGATGATTTTAACCACCGGATTGTAACGAAAACGTTTGCGTGATGCTCGATAAATTTTCATCCAACTAGCCATTTGTGGATAAATCTGTTGGTAAGTGGGTATAAAGTAGAGCTTTGCTGTGGAATTAATCAAGCGATCAATTTTTTTAAAAATAACTATTGCCAGCGCCAAAGAACTCCCTATAATGCGCCACCACTGACCGACACAACGCTGATAAACATTGTGAGGTCAGGCAGAGAACCAGCCAATAAGTGCTTGACTCTGCGGGCGAAAAGCGTAGTATACGCAGCCCGGCTGAACGAGAATATTAAATTTTGATTCAGCCTGCTCTTTAACAATTAATCAGACAATCTGTGTGGGCACTCACAAGACCGTATCACAAAAAAATATGTTTTAAAGTCTTGAAGAGTGAACAACAGTTAATTCATTACGAACTAATTAGTCAGAATTCTTTGAGCATCAAACTTTAAATTGAAGAGTTTGATCATGGCTCAGATTGAACGCTGGCGGCAGGCCT
>NZ_RCWC01000045.1 GCF_018448935.1 Photorhabdus noenieputensis
GCCAATACGCAGTCGTCAGCCCCGGTGCGATGGCTTCCACCTGCTCCACTTCGCCCACCACCAGTAAAATGCGGACTTTATACCACCAGAATCGCCCGTAACGGAGGCGCATGCGATCGCCCAAATCGACATAATCATACGATTCGCCGGCCGACAAAAGTGGCTGGGTATCGGGCTTCACATCGGTGACTTTGTTTTTGACAAACAAGGTTACGGTGATAAAACCTAGCATACCCACCACCACGGTGAGCACCCAGGCTATTCCACAAACCCACAACAGGTGGTTGAAGGTTTCGGCATCAGTGGCTCGGTGTTCCCCCCAATTCCACCATCCCAGACCGGCCAACGCGACCAGCAGGGTAATGGTGCCTATCAGGAAGATAAGTGTCTTCAATACCGAAATAGACGGTAATTTATTCTCTTGCAGTGCCATAAGATTTTACTATTCCAAACGCTAAAGTATGTTGAGGATCACGGGCTAACCACCCACAGGGCTGGCCGGTATTTTCCGCCGAGATCGCCGCCAGTGTTTGCACTACGACTGCCTCCATCCCGCCAATATTGCCCCAATTGAGATCCTGTTGATGTTGAGTGATATTCCAGCCGAGTTTTTCCAGTGAGGATATATCCGGCTGAGAAAACAGAAAGCAGGTTGCCGGTGGCTGAGACATATCCGCTTGAACCCATGTTCTGGCCGCGACGTCAACAACCTCTTCATCACTTTGAGAACAAAAAAATTCACCACGGGTCAAACAGACGTTGCCCTGTTTTTTCAGTAGCCAGATAAATGCCGCTTCACCGGCGGGTAAGACTGATTCAGCCTCGCTGTCCACGCACTGACAACCCGCGCACAAAATCGTCGCGTGTTGGTCCTTTGTCGTGTTGAGCAGATCAATCATTTCATCCAAAGTATCGATACCGAGCCAGAGTTGCGGCTGTTCAGGCAACTCCACATCAGGAAACCGCTCCGCCATCTGGGCGGCAAACCCTTGCCAGGCAGCGGCAGAACCTAACCAATAACAACGTAATGGCGTACAACGCAACGACGACTGCGCCTTCCTCTGTTTATGCCACTGTTCCACTGCCATGCCCGCCAGTTGTATTTCCCGCTGCTCAATATCAGCGGCAAAAGAACGTAGCAGACGCACCGACTGACCACTCTCTTCCTCGATAGGTTCCACGTGGCAATGAGGCAGATTAACCACTTTATTCCATACATCGGGCGTGCACCCTAGCGGCCCAACCAATACATAATCCACCAACGCAATCTGTTGACGGTGTTTACGCCACCACTGTTGCTGAACCCGCTCGACCTGCTGCTGGTAAGTCCAAGCGTTATGCACGGCAAAGCGGTAAAACAGCACGCGGAATAACAGACATAACAGCCATAACGCCGCCAATCCGGGGATCAGGGCATATAAGGAGAAAGTGTCACCGATTTCAGGTCTTATCAGCGCGACGATGTTACTGATCAACAAAACCAATCCAGCTCCGGCTCCCAGCCAACGTTTAAAGCGGGGAGGCGAAGCCTGAGAATAAGGCGGAAAAAGAGGGATCGCTTTCATGACGCCACCTGATAATCGGGAAAAGAGCTGACTAACGTACAGCCACATTCACAACGATGACCATGCAACGCCACCGGCTGGCCGTCTATCAGGCAGGCCGCACTCCCTTGAGCAATGGTGGTCATGCCATGACGGTGACACTGAACAGGATCGCCCTTACAAGCGATGGGTTGTCCGAAACAAAGATAGTGGCCCGACAATACTGTGCCGCCATATTCGCGCAGGCTGTCACCCTGACGGATTACGTTTTTCATTTCTCAGTCTCCCCTAACGGGGTCGGTTCCTGCGTTTTTCCCGCCCAATGCGCTTTGAGATTATCTTTGGCCGTTTGCAACCGCTGCTCTTCGATAAACTTTCTCTGCTGGCTGGTCATCTCGCCCACATTATGGGTGAACGCTTTTCTATACTCCGGTCCTGCTAACAGGGTGATCAGCTCGCCGGAAGTTAAATATTGCGCGGTCACTTCCCACGTTGTGACGGATACCTTGTCGGCGGCATCCGACAACATGTTGCCGACTTTTTTATCTTTCAAGAAAAACAACGCTGCACCAACCGGGTTCGCCGCTCCAACGACATTGCCAGCTATCGTCAGAGGTGATAAAGGCTTGTTACATTTCGTACCGAAATAAATTATCCGGTAACGGAAGTAACCGCCTGCCGGCTCACGGGTATCCAGAAGAGAGTACATAAACCAGGCGCGGGAATCATGAACCTGATTGTCATACAGAGCGACCAACAATGACTCGGGTGACTCCTGCTGGCCGGTTTTTCCCACTGGGGCAGGCCGGAAAAGCGGTTTGACCAACGCTTCTCCCGCCGTTTTCATTTGCTGACATTCCTTAATATCATCATTACTGTCCCATATATAGATCATGTGGTATGCGAGAGTTTCAATAGCAAATTGTTTTAGATTGCTTTGCTCACGACTTTCTCCCCGGTAGTCACGACCAAATTCCGCTGCCGCTTCCCTCAACTGGTTCTGGGCGGTTTCCGGGTCAAAATCCGGTACTCCCTGCATTAACAACGGCGGCGTTTTTCCTCCATCGCGAAAAAATTCATTCCACTGCACTTTCCGTTTAGCCTCGACCTGCTGTTGTGCCGCTTTTTGTGCCTTTTCACTCTGTTCATAGTGGGCTTTTTTCGCATCACGATTAGGAGCCTCATGAAAAAATGGCTCACCGAGCAGCGTGCCGTTGGCGTAACGATTGATACGCCAGGCTGTCAGCCAGTTCATCTGGTTTTCCATCGCCTGTTCCAACGCCACAGAGGCCCGCACCGGTTCAAAGCGGGCCGCTTCTTCATCCGACAGGGGTTGTTTGGGCATCTCCAACCCCAGAGTCACTTGACGCCAGGCGTTGAAGCGGTTGACTAATTGTGTGTCAATATCAAATTCATCACCGACATCTGGTGGCATAGAACGCCAGCTATATTGAGATAACTCTTGTGGCAAAATATCTTTAGGAACTTTCAATGGAGCTCCAATCTCAAACGCTGCCGAATACATTTCATGTAATGAGATCTGTGAGAGTAATAGATTGTCACGTTTTCCTATTGCCTTACCCTGTTCTCCCGGTGGATAACCGCCCCCCAAATCAGAGTGCACACCGGGATAAATCACCTCGGTGCTGCCTGTCGGGTAAGTGCCATCGGAACGGCGAATGGAATCCATCGGAAAACACAACCGCTGTTCATGGGTCGAGACCAAGTGCACACAACGTTTCACCAGACCACCGTAAGTCGCCTCCGATGGCAATTCCTGCGTGCCGTCTGCCCAGGCCATATGACCTTCAACAACGGGGATCATATGGGGCACCCCGACCGATGCCACTGTGTCAAACAATCCGAGAAATTCTACGCTGATGGGTAAATTGCTATCCGGGTCTGTATCGTGTTTATGTTGCAGACACTGAGCCGGTTTCTGGCCTGCTTCTCTCGACGGCGGAAACAGTTCAGTCAGCCAGTTAACAAAAGTCCGCGCTTCCGCAGCCCCACGGGAAAAACCATACACATACAATTTCATGCCCAACAACTTACACTTACCTCGTCCCGGCTGACTGCGGGCTATCCTCAGTTCACGTTTTAAGCTCGCAAACTGCTTATAAAACTCCTCATAGCGGTTATTGCTGCCTCCCAACTCCAGCATATTCCATGTGGTTGCCATCGCTTTCAGGGATTTTTGACAAGCAACATCATCAATTGTGTCGTTTACCAATACGCGCTTTAATACATCAATCAACCGCAGTAATGCCCAATTGATCCGGTCTTCTCCCCCGCTAGCAACCGCCAGCCCCAATTTGCTGTAATCCAGCTCATTAATTTCCGGGAAAGGGGTTCCCACCCCGGGAATATAATACTTAAAGTACTTTCTTCCTGTGCTCTCAATATTATCCAGTAACGGCTTACCTGATGCCCCTCCGGCATAACCCGCCCCAATGGTTGCCTGGAAAAGACGGACAACATTGGTCGGATGGTTAGGAATGGCCTGATAAAGGTCGTTATATAAATTATTACCGGTGCCATCAAAAAACAGGCTGACATGCAACGTGTTACAACAGGGACGGATTACCCGACGATTGGCGGCCAGACAAAGTTCCTGATAGTAAGCTTTTTCCTGACTGCTCTGTTGCTGACAGTTTTCCACCACCAAATAATTTTTGGCAGGTAACCGCCCCTGAGACGGAAAAGGGGCTGGCAACCAGACAAGATCATGATGCTTTATTTCGGACATATTTTTGGTTCCTTCATTTCCAACGGTTCTTTGATTGGGTAGTTCGGACTACCGTAGGTGTTACACGAGGTGGTAACTTTGACCTGATCACAAGGTAAGAAATGCACTGTAATACCGCAGGTTCGCTGCCCGGTATAATCGGGCAACGGTACTACCTGGCTATGCTGGCGCTTTTGGGCATTAATCTTGTCCCTCCACGCCAAATATTTTTTTCTATCTGCAAAACCGGGAAACCCCCCCATGTCCCCAACACCAGTCTCCCAATCCACCTTAACCGTCATCCCCGGCCGCCACTTATCTGGAGCCCGATAGCAGCAACCGCCACCACCGCCCTGATACGGGCCGATAATATCGATACCCGGTTGATCATCCACAGTGAACCGGTTAATCGCCCACTTAGTATGGTTAATGGCGATAATGATGCCTGCCTGTGCCGGAAACTGGCTACAGGCGGCCAGCAGCAGGAATAAAACCGCCAGCCTCAATTGTTGTTTTTTCATCTTCTACTCCTTCACATTAGTGACAATCTGGACTTGAGGTGCTTGCATGCTTTATTTCGGACATACTTTTGGTTCCTTCATTTCCAAGGGTTCTTTGATTGGGTAGTTCGGACTACCGTAGGCATAACACGAGGTCGTAACTTTGATCTGGTCACAGGGTAGGAAGTGCACCGTAATACCGCAGGTATCACCACCATTCTGATAATAAGGAACCGGCACTACCTGACTATGTTGACGCGTATAAGCATCCATTTTTTTTTCCATGCCATAAATTTTTCTCTGTCCGCAAATCCAGGAAAACCATCCATATCTCCTGCCCCAGTCTCCCAGTCCACCTTAACCGTCATTCCCGGCCGCCACTTATCTGGAACTCGATAGCAGCAACCGCCGCCACCGCCCTGATATGGGCCGATAATATCGATACCCGGTTGATCATCCACACTGAACCGGTTAATCGCCCATTTGGTATGGTTAATGGCGATAATGATGCCTGCCTGCGCCGAAAATTGGCTACAAGCGACCAGCAGCAGGCATAAAACCGCCAGCCTCAATTGTTGTTTTTTCATCTTCTACCTCTATGACGATAATCTGGCTTTAAGGTGTTTAAGTACGAATGACTCTCTGTCGTCATCCAGTAAAATGTCTTCACCAGATGTCTCTATCATCAGGGCATAACAATTGTTGAACAGTTGTTCGCGGGAAAATTCTGAATATTCGACCTTATTATTCAATTGCAACATCAGTACGTGAGCATCAGAAACACACAAGAGATGTTCTAGCTGCTCATCTGTGAGATCAATTTTCTGAAAGGTTTCATCAACCGGCCCTGCATGGCCTTCACGCCAGATAACATGTGGAGCCCCATCACGATCAAGCCAGCTCCAGAACAGCGCGGGCCTGAAAAATTGTTGTTGCTGTTCCTTGTCCAATACATGGGAAAACAACACAGGAAAAATCCGCGGATCATAAAAACGTAAGATCCCGCCTTTCTCGGCGTAGGCTGCATCCACGCACTGAATTAAATATTGGGACAAGCGATCAAACGACCATGAAGAACATAAAACCAGCAGCATAGGCTTGCCGCCTAAGCGCATCATGATTTCATCCATCCATTGCCGTTGAACCGGTTGTGTTAGATCAATCCGAATTAAGATCGGGGCTTTATCTGTCACAATCTCCTCCGGCAACCCCTGAAATAGCGAGCACCAATCCATCTCAGATGAAAAACTTTTTAATGCCGGGATTAGGGGGAACTTACCCCCTGATTGATCCACAATCATATCGATACAACTTATGCCGGTTTCCGTTACAGACGATGCAAGTGATGCAATCCAGTCAGCTATTTGATGGTCATTCATTGGTTAACTCCTCAAAACAAACCCTTGCGCCAATTCCTGCGCTTTTTCCAAACACGTTTTACACACCGATTCAGGCAGGTCAGGCAAAGGAAAGTCCTGTTTCGCCGGTGACGCCATTTTGTGCTGCCCTTTCAGACTTAACAGGCCCGGCCCGTGAATTTCAATTTCTCCTGCCGGAGAAAGACGGATGTACGCGCCGCCACACGCCAATGTCAGGCCATTTTTCGCCGTAATCTGGACGTGGCCCTGCGTTGAATTGACGGTGACATCGTTTAATGCGGTGAGACCTAAACTATCGCCATGTGATTCAATAGTGAGCGGCCCTTTCCCTGACACCAGACGCATCCCTTCGTTTTGTGCTAACAGGGAGATAGCCTGTGTCGAATTCATCCCAATCCGGTTTGCACTGGCAATATGCACATCACCCGCACTTTGGGCATAGAGCGCCTGACCACTTTGCACCATCACGGTCTGCGGGCTGACAATCCCCACCCCTTCCGGCGCACTGAGCAGCATGGCCGCCATTTTCAGTTGATCCACATGCTGTAAATAGGTTTTCAGGCTTTCAGTATCCGGCTGATGATTCAGGTGAGTTTTGGTCACCGTTCCCCATTCCAGCACCTGATTCACCGCGCCTTTTACCAGACTGATTGCCGGCGCCATCTCCAGCACTTCACCACCCGCTCGGGCCTGTTTATCCGCGCTGATAAACAACCCCTTACCGGCCCGAATCGCGCCCCAGTCGTCGGTTCGCAGCTCAAAACCTTCACCCCGCTTATCCGGGTGTGGGCGCTGACTATCGACAAGATGACCGAGGTTCAACTGGCTTTTACCGCCGTACTCGGTACTCAGTTTGATATGTTCCCGACCACGTTCGTCATCCATCCGCAGTTTGTTATTCGCCGGGGTGCGCAGAACGTTGCGTTTGTAGTTGTAGAGATTGACGTGATCCGGGTGCACTGAGTCGTGCAGAGCATGGGCAATATAGGGCCGGTCCGGGTCGCCCCCTTCAAAGGCGATCGCGACTTCGGTGCCTTCCAGCAACGGCCAGTGAAAGCCATACTTCTCCCCCGCATACGGGCGGGCCAGACGCACCCACAGGCTTTCGCCCCCTTGCGGCCATTTCTCCCGGTCAAAATTAAACGCCACCCGATATAAGCCGTCTTTGTCGATATCGCCGTAGGTATCATTCACTTTGGTACTGCTCACCCGCGCGGGTATCGTGCCGGCCATCACCGGTTTCGGCACCCGTTCCGGTCGAAAACACACGGTCTCGGAATAGGGAATGGCGGTGAACGCCATCTCAAAACTGCTATCCCGGCGGGCACTGTTGGTGATCTGGGTGATGATCGCCCCTTTACGAAACGCTTCCGGGGCGTCGCCCTTCACTTTCAACTCCTGCCCCGGTACCAGCGTGGCGGAGGTGGTCATTCCCCGCAGGCGAATGCGTTGATTCAGGTAACGCTCGTGATGCAGGCGGGCATAAAATACCCCGCTTTCCGTCTCCGGTTGATAGGCGTAACGGTCGCCGGGTATCCGGTAGTCATCGCGGTAATGGTACGCTTCGCCATAGGTAGTTTGGTCGCCCCGTGCCACATCTACCTCGGTGTTCAGGCCGGGATACGGCCGGGCATCGTGGTAGTCATAATTCCGAGTCGCAATTTTCCCCTCCACCACCTGATACGCGGTCTCCATGTCCCAGACCACCGCATCCTCCTCGCCGTGCATGCCTGACGGATTACGGGCAGGCAGGTAGACGTTGAACTGGTAGTCACGCTGGTCGTCGTAAAATTCCACCACATCGATCTTTAACCGGTCATCCGCCGTCACTTTGTACCAGATACCCACTTCCGCCAGCAGGCGTTGGATAAAGCGCAGGTCATCTTCGCCATACTGCATCACCTGTTCCCGCCTCGGGTAGTTGTGTGTCAGACTGAACAGGAAGTCCTGCCCGCGAAAGCCATGCCGCTCACGCAGGACTTTCTCCACAATCTCCGGCACGGACTGTTTTTGGTAAATGGCGTATTGATGGCTTCTCGCCATCAGCGCCAGCCGGGGCTCCAGCGTCACTTCATAACGGCTTTCGTCCCGCGAGGTGGAGAGCAGTTTAAAGCCGCTGATCACCCCGTAAACCGAGCGCAGCGGCTCCGGCGGTACAATCGGCATCCACCGTATCCCCGGATTGATCGCAGGCGAAGTCAGGGTAAATGAAGCCTGCTGCATCAGCATCTGTGCCGGTTCAATCCCTTTCTCCGTACTGGTGAATTCAATGGCATAGCGAAACGGCTGGCTTAAAGCTTCCTGCCCGGTAAAGGCCAGCACATCCAGCGGCGCTTTGTTGTACCACACTTTTAGTCTGTAGCGGCTGTGATCAAAGATGATCATCGGTGTTGGATTCGTCATATTTTCTTCCGATTATTCCTCAGTCGTTTGGGCACGCTACCGCCCATAGCCGTATACCGAGGCCCATAAGGTCATGATTTATCTGGTTTTCAATTTTTTTATCACGGGGCCTCCCGCCCCCGCGATCACGCAAAAAATGAAAAAACAGCAGACGGATTAATCCGTCTGCCAAACTTGTTACGCCGTCGTGCGCTCATTCCACGCATCAGCGTGAATGATGTTGCCGTCTTTGTAGGTCCAGGTGATTTTTTCGTAACGCAATTCAATGCGTTCCAGATGGTTGTGCTTCTCTTTGGCAGGGTCTTTGATGTCATGCATCAGCGGTGCCACTTTCACCACTTTCACGTTGTCCAGTTGGGTGATGAAGTACTCTTTCTCCTGACCTGCGTCATCAATGCTGTACCATTTGATTTCAGCAGATTTCAGGGTCTGGCCAGTGGTGACCGCTTTATACAAATAGGGACTTGACGCATCCACCTCTTTGGTGAATACCAGCGGAGCGTGTACACGGGTCCCCGTCAGTTTGCCGGTATTATTGTCCGTCGGGATGTGCAACATATGTTCCAACGCCACAATTTCAATACTGCCTTCCCGGCCCTGTACATCGACAGAACCCTTGATGTCAGCACCGCCATCATCTTTCAGCCATAAATAAGCGGGAATCGCCATAATAATTACTCCAATTGTTACTTGAGTGATGTCGCCGGTAGCGGCGACGTTGTTGATAAAATGTCCGGTACTTTCTGCGGCCGCGCACAGGCGGCTGCATGCGGTATCAGACGGATTTCAACCCTGCGATTGGCAGCTCGCCCCGCAGCGGTTGTGTTAGTCGCGATCGGACTCGTTGCTCCCTTGCCTTGTACAGTGAAGCAAGCCGGCGATATGTCGCTGGTTTGTAACATCCAATCGCGTACTGCTTCGGCGCGTGCCAGTGACAGCGCCTGATTTTTCGTGGCATCACCGGTGGAATCCGTGTGGCCGGTGATGAGGATCATCCAGCCCGGTTTGGCACGGATGTTGATTAGCGCGTTGACTAATACTTTGGTCGAACCCGCTTTCAGTTTCGCCTGTCCCACATCAAACAACGCCAGACTGTTAAGGCTGATGGTCTGCGGTTCCACCGGCGTTACCGGCGTTTTCTCCCTCGGTTTAGTCTGATAACCGGCAATGGCCGCCTGCAATGGCGGAAGTAATCGCGCTCCTTGATATAGCCCCAATCCCAGACGCCACGGCACGCCATCCCGGTGATAGTTCTCAAGCCGATCAGCATCACTCCTCAGTACTGCTTCCGCCTGTGCCTTGCGGTTATCATCCGTCGCGGCAATGGACCGGTAATGCAGCAGGTCACTCTCCACCTGACGCAATAACTGTCGGTTATGCCAGGCCGAGCAGCCTAGCGCAGTTATGCCCGTCAGCAGAAACAGCCCCAGAGCTATCCCCACAGCCCGTTGTACCGCTGTTTGTAGCGCGCTTGTGGGCAGCAGGCGCACTACACTGTCCGGGAATGGCAATGTAGCGGCAGCATCACCGGCAGCTGATGTGACTATCGGATCGCCCGCCCTGTTCAGCGCCGTTTTGGTCTGTAGCCACTGTTGCCAAACATGGCCGGTTAACCAATGCGGTAATGCCGGTACAAACTTCAATACCATCGCCAGCGGCGGACAAGGAGATAAGCCATCTTCCGGGGTCAGGCAGACGGGCAATACCTGCGCTTTCATCCAATCAGCCCAGTCAGTCAGCTCAACCCCTCGCTGAAAACGCGCCATCTGTTCTGCCAACGTGCCCTGCTCCAACCAATCCGCGAGTGGTTGAAAAGAGGCACCTTCACGCCAGGCCGTCACCGTGGTTCGTCCTGATTGCCACTCAAACCACGGTGAGTCGTCAGGTTGTCGGGATGGTACAGCTAAGTAGCCCGCTAACAGTAAAGGCAGCGGGATAGCATGTCGTCGACGCGCTTGAGATAGCTGCCAGCGCAGTTCTCGCACCCAACCTGCCAACACGGCGGCGTCACGGTATTGCTGCGGGTTTATCACCGCCATCACGCTTAACTGACCGCCCCAAGAGGGCCGGGCCGCCAGCAAGCTAGCTACCCCGTCGGACAGAGAAGTCCCTGACGGTAAGCACAACCAGTAGCCTTGCGGCGTCTGACGCAACAGTTCATCACCAAACAGGCTGTCCTGGATGTTGCTATATACCAACACTACCGGCAGGCGATTACTTTCAGGCGGCAGCATCGCTGACAGGCTGTTAAGGCACTCTCGCCGTTGAAAACGCCCACGATAAAACAGCCCCACCAGCGTGCAGAGCAGGATAATGACTGCCCCCTCCCACCGGCCCACCGGCGATAAGGGCAACCAGACCAGACAGAGCAATAGCGCCAGCCCGGCTCCCCATCCCCATAACACCCGTCGCAACATGACACTCATCTCGCCAACCCCGGAAATAGCGTTGCCAGATAGTGACTTAACCCCCACCAGACACCGAGCAACACGATGACCATCCCGGAGATCGCCGCGGCTAGTTGGCCGACGATGGGACGTAGCCTGTAACGGGACGGCGGCACAGTGGTTAACGCCGGTGATTGTTGAGCCGTGCCGAAAGGTACGACCTGTTGACGTAAGCGTGTTACCAGTTGTTCACGTATCAATGAGGTATCCTCCTGACACTTTCCCTGAAATCCCAACAGCAGCACGCGGTGAAAACAGGTCAGTACTGTCCGATCGGGGGCCGGTTCATGCAGTACAGTACGCATCCGTTCATACAACTGGTTACCGGCCTCGGCGGTATCAAAGAAATGCTCCTGTAATGATGTTGCCCGCCAGGCGGCATATCCCTTTTCCGGCGCTCGCTCCAGTACGGTTTCATCCAACAGGGCGCAATGGGCGTAGCTGATATGATTAATCGCGGATTCACTGACATCCGCGTCACGCAGCGCTTGCCGTGTCTGTTCTATCTCGCGGGTGCAGTGCTGCCACACCACTTCCGCCTGTTCCACCGATGCGCCCTGACAGAGCTCTGCCACCAACAGGTAGCTGTTCTGTAACAGGGCATCGATATCCGGTGGCGATTTTTTAGTTAATAAAGGTGATTTATTCATGTCCTCAATACCGCAAACAGTTCAAGCTGAATATCGCCCAGTACTCCGGGCACGTAGAAAGCGCAGCTCCCCGCCGCCAGCATGGCTTTGCCCGCCGGATGGGTGAGATCAAGGGCAAAGTACTGGTTCTCCAGCCGCAACGGAACCGCGGCCGGGACATGGCTAAGTGCGACTAAGGGGATGCCGGTTAATGCCCGGCTAATCATCCGGTCAACCTCGTCCGGCGCACCGGCTTTACATAACAGCGGGAATCGGGTGTACAACTGGTGCGCCGGTATGGAAGAGCGGACTGAGAGATAAAAATCCGCCGCTTCACATAAGCGAGCATCGTGGAGAGTAGCTATCCATTGCTGTTCCGATGGTTTCTTCAACTCAATCGTCACCATCCGCGACGGCAAGCTGATCTCCAGCAATTGACTCAGCAAGTCAAATAGCGGCGGGAATACCGCCGTCAAATTATCGTGCTGATAACGCGGGATCACGCTGGCGTTATGGTCCAGTGAAAAGGTCAACAGACTGCCCGCCAGCCTTGCCGCTTCACGGTAGAACAGTTCTGGATGCACATCTGAGTGAGCCTTAAAATCACTCAATATCGGTTCATAACTGTTAAGCGCATTAAGCAGCCAGAACAACGACACATCCGCCACCGCAAAATCCGCCATCCGCTCATTGCTCTCTCGGCGCATTGCCATCAATCGAGCCTGTTTTGCACGTAGCTGCGTCAACAGTCGATCGAGCCGAGCTATCGAATCTGCATGTGCGCTAAGACGCAGTAATGGCGGTACAAATTGCTCATCAACAATCCATTTTCCCTGAGCGTCGCGCAGCAGACGAGCCACCGGACAGGTGAGATACTGACCGTTTTCCATGCTGTCAAAACGCAGCGAGATCGCATAACGAGCAACCGCCATCGACTCACTGCGATCACTGAATTCATCCTGTACCGGCACCCACTCCTGCTGGTAACGCACCGGACGATCAGCGCGTTCATCTGGTTTAAGGCAGTTACCTCCATTAGCGTAAGTGTGCGGCAATGCCAGTAATACCGTGACCTGCTGCGCGTCTGTCGGCAAAACGGCTGCCAATTCCAGCACCGGCGGTAAGTGATCCGCCTGATCGGTGTCAATCAGCGATCCATCGGCAAAACGCACACACAGGTGATCGGCTTTCAACTGCCCCAACGCTAAGGTGTGTTGATCAAATACCGCGGTCAGCACACCCCAAGGATGCGCCAGCCCCAGACGAGCAATCGACTCATTGGCATATGCCTCCCAACGAGCCTGCTGCTGAAACTGTTGGGGAGACAAGATGGTTCCTGTCGCCCATAGCGGACGCTCAATTTTCATGATGTTCCCCTATTGTTAACCTTTGGATTTCGGCATTTGAGAAACCAGAGAGAGGTTGACGTCGAGCCCCTCTACCTGAAAATGCGGCACCGCATACAACTTGACGCGGAAGAAACCTGGATTGTCGTCAATATCTTCAACAATGACGTGCGCTTCACGCAGCGGATGAGAAGCCTGCAAATCATCGGAAGGATCGGTCATCTCGGTTACCAAGGTGTTGATCCAGTTGTTCAGTTCAATTTCGAGCAGACGCCGATCTTTGGTGGTGCCGATGTTCTCCCGCTGAATCAGTTTCAAATAATGGGAAATACGTGACAGTAGGAAGATATAGGGCAGACGCGCATTGATACGGCTGTTAGCCGTCGCTTCATCGGTGTCATACAACTCCGGTTTTTGCGCCGAGTTAGCGGAAAAGAAGCAGGCATAATCCCGGTTTTTGTAGTAAGAGAGCGGAATGAAGCCCAGATTCGCAAATTCAAATTCGCGGGTTTCTGGAATCATCACTTCTGACGGAATTTTGACCTGATTACCGGTCCCCAAATCGTAGAGATGGATCGGCAAATCGGTCACCGCGCCCCCCGCTTTCGGACCGCGGATCTGAACACACCAGCCATTACTGACAAAGCTCTTGATCATGTTTGCGCCAAAAGCAAAGGCGGCGTTGGCCCATAAATATTTATCGTGATCCGGACCGGTGACCTCTTCAACATAGTTAAAAGTCCGCACCGGTACGGTGTCTGGACCATAGGGCAAACGCCCTAGCACGCGGGGTAAAGTCAAGCCGATATAGCGAGCATCGTCACTGTCGCGGAATGCTTGCCACTTGATGTACTCGGCGCGGTCGAAGTAGTTGCCGATATCTTTAATCGCGGCCACTTCATCCATCGTTTGTTTGCCAAAAAAAGCCGGGCCAACAGCGGCAATGAATGGCATATGCGCCGCCGCCGAGACTTTGGCGATATTACGCAACAGCGCAATATCCTGCGTGCCGGCATCAAATTCATAATTGGCAATCACCGATCCGATAGGTTCACCGCCCGGCGTATCGTATTCTTGGATGTAAGTGTGGTGATAGAAACCGCTCTGAACAATTTCCGGCGCATCGTCAAAATCTTGCCGCAAATCCTCTTTGGTGACGTCCAACACTTCAATCCTGACGTTCTGACGAAAATCAGTGCGATCAACCAAGAATTTCAGTCCACGCCAGGCAGATTCCACCTGCTGAAATTCAGGGTGATGCATAACCACATCCAATTGACGGCTGATTTGCTCATCTAACTCGCGGATATGGTTATCCAATAATGCTTTATCCAGCCGTTTAACCCTTTGCGCCGAGGTTTTCAGCATAGAAAGAAAAACACTGACAGCCGCCGTGACTCGCTCGTCCGCCGTCACATCAGCCAGCGCATCACTGCTCTGAAAGCGTTCAATATCGCTTAACTGCTCCACCGGCTGTAAATTGATTTTCTTAAATAACGATTGATAAACACTGCCTTCGGCGTGAGTCGTTACCGCCGCCGCAGCGGTTTGTTGTTCTTGTACTGTCATTAATCCTATCTCCTGATGTATACCCGTCATCTTTCAAGTTGCCTCTTTGTTGGCTGCACTCACTCACCCCGGTCACATCGTTATCTATGCTCCCGGGGATTCGTTCCCTTGCCGCCGCGATACATCTTGAAATCCATAGGGTATGAATACCGTAATAATTAAATGGTTTTTGGTGCCAATGCGGCCAATTCAGCGCGTAGCTCATCGCTTAACGCTTGATCCTGGAGGATATGTTCCAGCTCCCGGCGAAAGGTGGCGTTGTCGAGCAGGTTGGATCTCAGATCGCGCAATAGATGGCGCATAGAAAGCAAGACCCGCAGTTGCGGGATTTGGCGAGCGATTTGTTCAGGCTCGAAATCTTTTATTTGCCGAAAAATAAGGGCGATATTCTCCTCGCTGCCATCTCCGGCCAAGGTATTTTCGACCGTCAAGTTAATAGCGGGGCTGAATTCAGCCAGTACGCTATCAAAATTGTTTTTGTTGATAGCCACTTTTTTTCTTTCCCCGAGAGGGCGATTCTCCTGCCCGTTGCTGTAATCTCCCATGACCAATAATTTCAGCGGCAGTTCAACTTTTTTCTGCGCACCTCCTGTATGCAAGTCCAATTTGATATTAATACGCGATTTAGGGATCTCGTTTTGAAAACTATGTGTCATAAGTGACTCCTCAACAACAAAATAGAATGAGTGGCATGATGTTCATGCCACAATGCATTTCAGAAACAAAACCGGATTCAGATATTTAAAAGCAGGAACTAACCAAGCGGAAAATAAGAGAAAACCGACAACACCCACCGCGATAGATAAATGGATTTATCAGGCAGGCCATTTTCTGGGTAAGGGGATTTTCTAAACAGATTTATATAAAATCAAGTCATTTTTTATCAAAAAGCATTTTTTGCTTCATTTCCATCAGATATAAGACATCTTAATCAAGAGATTAAACAAACAATATATCAACGAAATCTAAACGGAATTGAATTTATTTTAATAAAAATTGAACTTATTTTAAAAATATTAATCGGCCGGTAAATCATATTATTCCCATAGGTCAAACAAATGATTTAAATATTAAATAATCCTTTATTTTCAATGAATTAAAAAGAAAATCAACAACCAAAATAATTTTCACCCCCACAGCATAACAGGTAAAATATTTAGTAAAACAAGTAAAAGAAGCATGATTATCAGCTTAAGTTAATGCGAATGAGAATAAATTCAGTTACACAGAATAGAATAGTCGATTACGATGAATTAATAAGAACTGCCATTACTGATATTTTCATGGAGCATCTTCTGTTTTAAAGGATAGCAACATGACCATTATTATTTTAAACCTCATAGGATTATAAGTGTGTAAATGACAGAAAATAACTTCCATTATATTCGGCATTGAAGCGTTAAGAGTGTTTAAATTCATTTAAAAGTGTAACAATTGTTTAAAAGTGTAAACATTGTTTACAAATGTAAGCAATGCTGAAAAATAGGATTTCTCCGCTAGCGTCAGGTGTAGAACTTGATAAAAAAATAAGGCACCGAAGTGATTAACATTCGGTGCCCATATTCAGCAAGATTGTCCGGCTATTATAAAAACCTTTAGCCGGGCAAACTGATCTTTAATTATTTTTATTTAAGTATAACTTTTCATCCCGCAATATCACTGGCATTACAGCGCCTCCGCCTCACAATTCATTGCCAACGCCATGCTTAAGGTCTTAGCCAAAACAGTTTTATTTTCACTATCTTCCATCAGGCTAAAATGGTCCCCCGGTACCGAAGTTAACTGTAGCGAAGAGTCAGGAACTATCTGTTCCCAACCTAACGACGGTTCCATCGTTACGGACTGTAGCGCAACATCGGTAACAAACGGGATCTGCGGATAAGATTCCATTGCATAGAATTGATGTAGCGTTATCGCCAGAGCTTTCGGCTGATAATCCTTGACCATTTGGACATAATTTCCCATCTGTAGCCAACGTTTGGCAATTAAGTCAGGGCGCAGATTTGATGGGTATAATTCCAGCTCCTGCGCTGCGGCAATAAATTGCACTAAATTCAGTTCGTCCATTTTCTCATGCAATGCCGCAATCTCTTGAGGATGCTCATCCACTGATTGCCTTGCCAATTCAGCAAGGAACTGAAGTTTAGGTTGATCGACTCGTGTCTTGAAACAGTGAGGAGCCGGTGTATCAATTAGCCCCAAGAAATTAACTGTCTCTCCGGCATGCAACAGTTGCTGAGCAATGGCATAAGCCAGTATACCGCCAGAAGAGTAACCGTATATCCGATACGGGCCTTCTGGTTGCACTGCTTTCATAAAGGTGATCATTTTGCTCGCCAGAACTTCAATGGTTGACACCTGTTCCTCATTGATAGACGGCCAAGGTAGAGCATAAATCGGATAATCCGCCTGAATATGTTGAGCCAGCCCGAAAACATATGAGTAATCATCCATGCCGCTCGGTACGAAGAATAGCGGCGGCTCGGTACCATCCGGTCGTACCGGTATGGCGCTGCTTTGCCACTGAAACAGTTTATCTGAGGTGATCTCCGCCACCAGTTCCGCTAACACCGGGAATTGGAACAGATTATTCAATGAGCAAATTAATCCCCGTTCTGCGGCCAGATTGATCATCCGCATAGCGAGCAGCGAATGTCCCCCCAAGGTAAAGAAGTTGTCATGTCGGCCAATCCGCTCAACCCCCAGTAATTCACGCCAGATAGCCGCCAAGATGCTCTCCGTTTCTCCTTGCGGTGCCTCATAGATCTGACGAGCAAACGCGCTCTGATCAGGCGCTGGCAATGCCCGGTGATCCAGTTTGCCGTTCGGCGTCAACGGAAAGGCGTCCAGACGTACAAAGGCTGACGGCACCATATAGTCAGGCAATATAGCTCTTAAATGACGATGTAATTGGCTTGCCAACTCGTTATTCTCTGGTGCTGCCACATAAGCCACCAGACGTTTATCCTGACCATTACCTAACGCCAATACAATCGCCTCACGCACATCAGGATATTCCGTCAACCGCGCTTCGACTTCACCCGGTTCAATGCGGAAGCCGCGGATTTTAATCTGCTGATCGTTACGCCCCACAAACACCAGATTGCCATCCGGCAGGTAGCGGGCTAAATCTCCGGTGCGGTACATGCGAGCATCCGGTTGATCACTAAACGGATCTACCAGAAAGCGTTCAGCCGTCAAATCAGGACGGTTGAGATAGCCACGGGCGACACCAGCACCACCAATGTACAATTCTCCCACTGCCCCAAATGGCACTGACTGGCCGTGATTATCCAAGAGGTAGATACGTGTATTCGCTGTCGGATGCCCGATAGGGATCAGCACATCCGTATAGTCTGACGGGCAACGCCAACAGGTTGCACAGACGGTGATTTCTGTCGGGCCATAAGCATTAAACAGCGTTGCCCGACCACGTAGTGCCTGCAACAGCGCTGCACCGGGTGCTTCTCCACCCAGTATTAAAGTGGGTTTTATCGTTATCGCCGGTAAATCAGCTCCATCCCGTAGCAGAGCCGGAGTTAAACAGGCGTGTGTTACCCGCCGTTGTTCCAGATAACGCCAAAGGCGCAGCGGGTCCTGACGAACCGTATCAACCGGAATGTCCAGAGTCGCTCCCCCACACAGCGCCATCATGATTTCCCAGACACTGGCATCGAAACCAAATGAGGCAAATTGCAACAGCCGACTATCCGCGCGAATGTCAAATTGAGTGATTTTATCTCTAATCAAATTGACCAAGCCACAGTGCTCCACCATTACCCCTTTCGGTGTGCCGGTGGAACCGGATGTGTAAATCACATAGGCCAGATGTCGTGAGGTTAACGCCGGGACGTGTGGATTGCTATCCGGCTGATCAGGCAGGATCGTGGGATCAAGCACCGTTAATGCAGCAAGTGCCTGTTCGCCTAGCGCGGTACGGCCCGCATTATCCACCAGTACCACTGATGGTGCCGCATCCGTAAGCATATAAGCCAACCGATCACCCGGATAAGATGGATCTAAAGGAACATAAGCGCCACCCGCTTTCAGTACCGCCAGCAACGCGACCACTCTTGACGGTGAACGGGTGATGCAAATCGCCACCCGTTGATCAGGCTCCACGCCGAGTTCAATTAACTGATGAGCCAATCGGTTAGCACACGCATTCAATTCTGCATAGCTGAAAGTCTGCTCTTCATATACCAGTGCCGTAGCCGCAGGATTGTTCGCCACTTGTTGTTCAAACAGGTGATGAATGCACAGCGGGTCGGAATAGGCCGTTTGCGGGCCATTACCGATTTTCAGTAGCAGTTTCCTTTCTACTGCCGGTAAAACTTCCAACTGCCGAACCGGCGTTTCTGGAGCGTGTTCAAGCGCTGCCGCCAGACTTTCCAGCGCCTGTTGCATATAACCACACACCCGCTCGGCATCAAACGGCTGGACGATTTGCGCTGTCAGCCCCAGTGCATCACCAAAATCTTCCACCGATAGCGTAAACGGATAGTTAGTCCGCTCCTGCGCACCGAGGAATTCGACGCCGCTCATGATTTCATTCGACGTCGCCGACGATGCATTGTGTCGATAGTTCAGCAAGGTACTAAACAGCGGCGTTCCACCTTGTACGCCACTACAACGTTGAGCCAGCGCCAGCGAGGCATATTCGTGTTCCAATAATCCCGCCAGCCGGTTATGTGCTACCTGTACGCTGTCTCGCACCGAGGTATCATTCATATTCAGGCATAGCGGCAAGGTATTGATGAACAGCCCCATGCCATTTTCAGCCCCTTCACCCGCTGCCATACGTCCAAATAACACGGTGCCAAATACCACCTGCCGCTGTCCACTGGTACGCGACAACACCTGTGCCCAAGCCAAATGGCACAGCGCCGCCAGACTGACACCCAACCGCCGCGCCTGACCACGTAAACTGTCATTTAACTCAGGGGTCAACATCCGGTGCGATTCGACCATCTGCGAACCATCATGGCGAACCTCCGTCAACCCAAACGGTAACGTTGGTTCAGTCACCTCAGCCAACATTTCAGTAAAGAAACGGGTATGTTCTGCCTGACTCATCCCTAACCGGGACTGGGCCACCAGATTACGGAAGGGTGCCGGAGCAGGCAAGCTGCTCTCCTGACCGTCAAGGTATGCCTGAACTTCGTGACTCATCACATCCAGCGCGGTATGGTCGCCAATCAAATGATGCATCAGTTGCAAAACAATCCAGCGACCATCACTCTCCTGTGCCACTACAAAGCGCAACAGCGGTGCCTGTCCCAAATCAAGGCGATATTGGCGTGGGTTAAAACGTTGCGTTAATTGGTCGCTAATCGGCCCATCCGCCGGATCTAATGTCAATTCCGTCACCGATAACCGCACCTGGCGGTAAACAACCTGTGCTGGCACGGATAATCCTTGCCAGATAAAGGCTGTTCGCAGGATGTCATGACGATTAATCACCTGTTGAACCGCCACCAGATAACGATCTAACAGCTTCCGATCAGCAAAGGCCATTTGACCAGCCAACAGATAAGGATCGCCTTCATTTGCCAGCAAATGGTGGAATAAGATCCCATCCTGTAACGGCGATAAGGCATAGATATCCTGAATATTAGCTATCCCGCCCGGTACCTGTTCGACAATGTGATCAATTTCAGACTGAGTGAGATCAATCAGCGGTAACATCGCCGGTGTCAACACGGTGGTAGCCGGTGTAATGACGTTGACCGGCACTTTTTCGACCTGATTCAACGTCAATGTTTGCGCTAGTTCAGACAGTACCGGGGATTGGAACAGATCACGCACTGCCAGCGTTAACCCCAAGTTACGCAGACGTTCAACCATGCGTACCGCGAGTAATGAATGCCCACCCAAAGCAAAGAAGCTGTCGTATCGACCAATCTGTTCAATGCCCAATAATTCACGCCAGATAGCCGCCAGTACGGTTTCGGTTTCTCCCTGTGGCGCGGCGTAAATCTGACGGGCAAAGGCTTCCTCCCCCGGCGCAGGTAACGCCCGACGATCCAACTTGCCGTTAGGCGTCAACGGAAAAGCCTCCAGACGCACAAAGGCCGCCGGTACCATGTAATCAGGTAACAACCCGCTCAGGTGTTCACGCAGGTGGTTAACCAATCCGTCATCCTCTGCCGCCGCCACGTAGGCAACCAGCCGTTTGTCCTGACCATCACCCAAAGCCAGTACCAGCGCTTCACGAACTGCGGGGTGTTCTGTCAATCGAGTTTCAATTTCCCCCGGTTCAATGCGGAAACCACGGATCTTAATCTGTTGGTCATTACGGCCAACAAATACCAGATTGCCATCCGGTAAGTAGCGAGCCAAATCCCCGGTTCGATACATTCGGGCATCAGCAATTTCACTAAATGGGTCTGTAAGGAAACGCTCGTCAGTCAATTCAGAGCGATTGAGATAGCCACGCGCCACACCCGCACCACCAATATAGAGTTCACCCACGGCCCCTAACGGCACAAGTTGACCAAGGGCATCCAACAGATAGATACAAGTGTTGGCTGTTGGGCGTCCAATAGGAATGAGTTCATCCCCACAATTTGAATAACTTGAATAGTTTGATGGACAACGCCAGCTAGTGGCACAAACGGTGATTTCTGTCGGGCCATAAGCATTGAATACCGTTGCCTTGCCGCACAGCGCCTTAAGTAATGCCGCACTGGGCGCTTCACCCCCCAGTATTAATGTTGGTTTTATCGTTATCGCAGGCAAATCAGCTCCATCCCGCAACAGAGCCGGTGTCAGGCAGGCGTGCGTTACCGCGTGCGCTTCCAGATAATGCCAGAGAAGATTGGGGTCCTGACGAATAGTGTCAACAGGAATATCCAAAGTAGCGCCACTACACAGCGCCATCATGGTTTCCCAGACACTCGCATCAAAGCCAAATGAGGCAAACTGCAACATCCGGCTAGCGGGGAAAATGTCGAATCGGGCGATCTTATCTTGGATAAGGTTGACCAACCCATGATGTTCCACCATTACCCCTTTCGGTGTGCCGGTCGAACCAGAGGTGTAAATCACATACGCCAGATGACGGGCGGTCAATGTAGGCAATTGTGGGTTGCTATCCGGTTGATCAGGTAATGAATTCGGATCAAGGAGAGTCTGCCCGGCAAGCATTTGCTCACCTAATGCTGAACGTCCAACACTATCAGCTAATAAAATAATCGGTTCAGCATCAGTCAAAATATGGGCCAGACGTTCACCCGGATAGGCAGGGTCCAATGGTACGTAAGCACCTCCCGCTTTTAACACCGCCAACAGTGCCACTATCCGCGCCGGTGAGCTTGCTACGCAAATCGCCACCCGTTGGTCCGGCGCTACACCCAGTGCAATAAGTTGATGCGCCAACCGGTTAGCATCAGTATTCAATTCCGCATAACTGAGGGACCGCTCTTCACACTCCAACGCCGTGGCATCCGGGGTTTTCTCCACCTGCTGTTCAAACAGTTGATGAATGCACAACCGCTCAGGATATGCGGTTTCAGTGGCGTTCCAGGTTTTTAATAACAATGTGCGTTCGGTTGTCGGCAGAATATCTAATTGCTGTACCGGCATGTCGGGCGTCCGCTCAAGGGAATCCACCAAACTTGCCAACGCCTGTTGCATATAGCCACATATCCGTTCTGGATCGAATGGTTGCACTACTTGAGCTGTCAGCCCTAAATCGGCCCCCCCATCCTCTACCGACAAGACAAACGGGTAGTTGGTCCGCTCCTGTGCGCCAAGGAATTCGATACCGCTCATAATTTCATCCGGTGTGACCGGCCGGGTGTTATGTCGATAGTTCAACAGCGCATTAAAAAGCGGCGTTCCACTGGCTACGCCACTGCAACGTTGCGCCAGCGCCAGTGAAGCATGTTCATGTTCCAACAATCCCGCCAGTCGGCTATGTGCTGTGCGTACACTGTCCCGCACCGGGGTATTATCGATATCCAACCGTAACGGCAAAGTGTTAATAAATAGCCCCATGCCACTATCAAATCCTTCACCCGCTTGCATACGTCCAAACAATACGGTGCCAAACACCACTTGTTGCCGACCACTGGTACGCGACAATACCTGCGCCCAAGCCAAATGACACAGCGCCGCCACACTGACGCCCAACCGCCGCGCCTGACCACGTAAGCGATCGTTCAATTCCGCTGTCAGCATCCGGTGAGATTCCGTCACCTGTGAACCATCATGATGTGCTTCCGCCAACCCAAACGGCAGCGTTGGCTCATCCACCTCAGCCAGCATGTCAGTAAAGAAGTGAGTATGTTCTGCCTGACTGACTCCCTGCCGAGCCTGTGCCACTAAATGGCGGAACGGGACCGGCGCAGGCAGACTATCTATTTGCCCCAAGAGGCAAGCCTGTACTTCGTTGTTCATCACCTCTAACGTGGTGTGGTCGCCAATTAGGTGGTGCAACAATTGCAATACAATCCAACGGCCATCACTCTCCTGTGCCACAACGAAACGTAACAACGGTGCCTGATTCAGGTCAATACGATGTCGGCGCGGGTCAAAGCGTTGAGCTAGCTGGTCACTGATCGGCCCATTAGCCGGATCGAGCATCAATTCCGTCACTGACAAAGGTGCCTGACGGCAAACCACCTGAGCCGGTACAGATAATCCTCCCCAGATAAAGGCAGTACGCAAGATATCATGGCGGTTAACCACTTGTTGAACCGCAGCCAGATAACGGTCTAGTAAAGGCCGATCAGCAAAAGCCTGTTGAGTGATCAGCAAATAGGGATCACCTTCATTTGCCAACAAATGGTGGAACAAAATACCATCCTGCAACGGTGACAGCGCATAGATATCCTGAATATTGGCAATCCCACCCGGTACTTGCTCAACAATGCGGTCAATTTCAGCTTGTGTCAGATCAATCAGCGGCAACATTGCTGGCGTCAGCACCGTCGTATCCACTGTAATACGGTTATCAGGCACGCTAATTTCGCGATGTTGCGCCAAGGATTGAGCCAATACACTTAATGTCGGATGCTGAAATAGCGTTTGCACCGATAAGCCCAAACCTATACGCCGTAAAAGTTCGATCATCCTGACAGCCAACAGCGAGTGACCACCCAAGGCAAAGAAACTGTCATGTCGGCCAATCTGCTCAACATTCAGTAACTCGCGCCAGATAGTGGCTAATGCTATCTCAATTTCCCCTTGTGGCGCTTGGTAAGCCTGGCGAGCAAAGGCGGCCTCCCCCGGTGCGGGCAGCGACCGACGATCCAGTTTACCGTTAGGGGTCAGCGGAAAGGCATCCAAACACACAAAAGCCGCCGGTATCATATAGTCAGGCAAAATATCACTCAGGTACTCACGCAGTCTGGTCGCCAGTTCGTTATCCGCTGGTGCCACCACATAAGCCACCAGACGTTTATCCAGTCCGTCACCCAACGCCAATACCAGCGCTTCACTTACCTCAGAGTGTTCAATTAGCCGTGCTTCAATTTCTCCCGACTCAATGCGGAAACCACGGATTTTAACCTGTTGGTCATTACGGCCGACAAACACCAAATTACCGTCCGGCAAATAGCGGGCCAAATCTCCGGTACGGTACATTCGGGCATCCGCTTCATCACTGAACGGATCATTCAGGAAACGTTCAGCCGTCAATTCAGGACGATTGAGGTAACCACGCGCTACCCCAACACCACCAATATACAATTCTCCCACTGTGCCCAATGGAACTGGCTGGCGGTGTTCATCCAGCAGATAGAGACGTTTGTTGGCAGCCGGGCTACCGATGGGGATGACTCCTCCGGTATAATCGGCCGGGCAATCCCAAGTGGTCGCACACACGGTGGTTTCCGTCGGTCCATAAGCGTTAAACAAATCGGCCCGGCTGCACAGTGCCTGAAATAACGCGGCACTCGGCGCTTCTCCTGCAAATATTAAGGTTGGTTTTACCGCTATCGTCGGTAAATCGGCACCGTCATGAAACATAGCCGGCGTCAAACAGGCATGGGTCACCGCCTGTTCTTCCAAGTAATGCCAGAGACGCTGTGGATCTTGTCGCACTGTTTCGGTAGGAATAACCAGCATGGCCCCACAATTCAGCGCTATCATGATTTCCCAGATACTGGCATCGAAACCAAATGAAGCAAACTGCAACATTCGGCTGGTGGCACAAAAATCAAACTGGGTAATTTGTGTCAGTGTCAAATTAACTACACTACGATGTTCAATCATCACGCCTTTTGGTCTGCCGGTTGAACCGGAGGTGTAAATCACATAGGCCAGATGCTGTGAGGTCAGTCCAGAGACTTGCGGGTTACTATCCGGCTGCTCCGACAAGGTATTCGGATCGAGCACCGTCAGCGTCGCCAGAATGTCTTCACTTAATGCTGCCCGCCCGACATTATCCGCCATCAAAATAACCGGTGTCGCATCAGTGAGCATATAAGCCAGACGTTCACCGGGATAGGCTGGATCTAACGGCACATAGGCCCCGCCTGCTTTCAACACCGCCAACAACCCGATTATCCTCGCGAGTGAGCGTGTCACACAAATCGCCACCCGCTGATCCGGCGCTACGCCTAAAGCGATAAGCTGATGGGCTAACCGATTGGCGCGGATATTGAGTTCCGCGTAGCTGAGCGTCTGGTTTTCATAGATTACTGCTATGGCGTCCGGGGTCTTCTCTGCCTGTTGTTCAAACAACTGATGCACACATAACTGAGTAGGATATGGCTCTTTGGTCGCATTCAAATTCTCCAGCAATAACTCGCGTTCAGCGGATGACAAAATGTCGATAGCCGTGACAAGTTGTTGAGGCTGGTTCACTATTGCCCGCAATATAGCCTGCAAATAACCCACCTGTCTTTCAATGGTTTCATGGTCGAACAGGGCAGAAGAGTAGTTCAGCTCTCCAACAATTTCTCCCGCCTTCTCCGTTAATTCCAGTTGCAGATCGAATTTCGCTATATCATATCCCAGCTCGAATGGTGTTACCGTCAAGTCCGGTAATTGCCATTCCTCTGTTTCACTCTCTTGCCAGGCAAACATCACCTGGAACAGTGGTGTATGCTCCGGTCTGCGCGGCGGTTGCACAATTTCCACTACCTGCTCGAAAGGCAGATCTTGATGCTCCTGCGCTCCTAGTGTCGTCTGCCGTACACGCCGCAGCAGTGTGACCACATCCGGCATGCCAGATAAATCGATACGCAACGCCAATGTGTTAACAAAGAAACCAAGCAGTGGTTCAATTTCCCGCAAATTACGGTTAGCGCTTGGTATACCAATGACGACATCATCCTGCCCGGACAAGCGTGATAGCAATGCAGCCCAAGCGGTTAACAGCGTCATAAACAGTGTGGTACCGTGCTGTTGCCCCAAATGTTTTAGGGCCTGTACCAACGGAGCATCAATGTGCACCGCTACCCGGCCACCGGTAAATGATTGTTGGAAGGGGCGAGGTCTGTCTATCGGCAACTCAAGCAAGACCGGGGCGTCTGCCAGTGTACGGTGCCAGTAATCACTCTGTGCCTGTACTCCTTCACCAGAAAATACCTGCCGCTGCCAGGCTGCATAATCAGGATATTGAATGGTCAATCGCGGCAACGGATCTGGCTGTTGATTTAGACCAGCAGCGTAAAGTGCAACCAGTTCTGATTCAAATATCTTTAAAGACCAAGCATCGGAGATAATATGATGCTGAGTCAGTAAGAATATATGCTCTTCATCGGCCAGTTGGATCAATGCGCAACGAATGAGGGGGCCACGAGCAAGATCAAACGGCGTTTTGGCTTCCTGTACACACAAGCGCTTAAATTGTTCGTCCACGTTAGATGCTTTACGCAAATCGTATTTTTTCACCGGTAGACCAAATTCCGCCGGTAACAGTTCAACCTGAGGCTGACCATCAACGGTGATAAAAACAGAACGAAGCGCCTCGTGGCGAGCAAACAGGCGATTCAGGGCTTGCTGCCAGGCAGAAAGGTTTAGTCGGCCACGTAAACGCAGGGCTGTCGGAACATGGTAGGTATCACTCACCCCCTCAAATTGCGCCAGAAACCACAGACGCTGTTGACCAAACGATAAGGGCAAGACACTATCACGAGATATTGGCCTAATTGCAGGCAATTTATCATTGGCCGCATGACGTTGTGCGCAGATCTTCTCGGTAAACGCAGACAGTGACGGAAACATAAACAACGTAGCCAACGGCAGATCGACACCGAAAACCGCTATGCGGTTCATCATCCGCACCGCCAACAGGGAATGTCCGCCCAAGGCAAAGAAATTGTCATGTCGGCCGATCTGCTCAACGCCGAGCAATTCACGCCAGATAGCCGCCACTGCAATTTCCATTTCCCCTTGTGGCGCGACATAAATTTGATGGGCAAAGGCATCCTCCCCCGGAGCCGGTAATGCCCGATGATCCAACTTACCATTTGGCGTCAACGGGAAGGCGGCCAGACGCACAAAGGCCGCGGGCACCATATAATCAGGCAACATAGCACTCAAATGGGTGTGCAAACTGGCCGCCAGTCCGCTATCCGCTTCGGCTACAACATAGGCAATTAAACGCTTATCCGGTCCATCCCCCAAAACCACTACCCGCGCTTCGCGCACCATAGGGTGTTCTGCCAATCGAGCTTCAATTTCCCCCGGCTCAATGCGGAAACCACGGATTTTAATCTGCTGGTCGCTACGGCCAACAAACACCAGATTGCCATCCGGCAAGTAGCGCACCAAATCCCCGGTCCGGTACATCCGGGCATCGGCAGCATCACTAAATGGATCAGCCAGAAAGCGCTCGTCAGTCAGATCAGGACGATTGAGATAGCCACGAGCAACACCATCGCCACCAATATAGAGTTCCCCTACCGCGCCCAATGGGACTGGCTGGCCGTGGTTATCCAGTAGGTAAAGACGAGTATTCGCCGTCGGACGCCCAATAGGAACCAACACATCAGTATAGTGTGACGGACAACGCCAATTGGTGGCACAGACGGTAATTTCTGTCGGCCCATAGGCATTAAATAGAGTCGCCTGATGACTTAGTGCCCGTAGTAGCACAGGGCTAGGAGCTTCACCGCCCAATATCAAGGTCGGTTTTATTGTTATCGTTGGCAAATCAGCCCCTTCTCGCAACAAAGCCGGGGTCAAGCAGGCATGTGTCACTGATTGCTCTTCCAGGTAATGCCAGAGGCGACGCGGGTCTTGACGAACGGTTTCGGCCGGAATAACCAGACAGGCTCCACTACCTAATGCCATCATGATTTCCCAGACACCGGCATCAAAGCCAAATGAAGCAAACTGTAACATCCGGCTAACAGGGCGAATGTCGAATTGGCTGATTTTATCCCGGATAAGATTGACCAACCCACGATGTTCAATCATCACCCCTTTTGGCGTCCCGGTCGATCCAGAAGTATAAATCACGTAGGCCAGATGGCGTGAGGTCAATGCAGGAACCTGCGGATTGCCGTCCGGCTGGTCAGGTAAGATATTCGGGTCTAGTACCGTCAGCTCCGCAAGCGTTTGCTCACCCAATGCAGCCCGCCCGGTACTATCCACCAACACGATTGTCTTCAACCCCGCCGGGGCTGCATCGGTCAGGATATGCAACAGTCGTTCTCCCGGATAAGCCGGGTCCAACGGCACATAAGCTCCGCCCGCTTTCAGCACCGCCAGCACCGCTATTACCCGCGCCGGTGAACTTGTCATGCAGATCGCCACTCGTTGATCTGGCACGATACCCAAGGCAAGCAGTTGATGGGCAAGCCGGTTAGCGTCAGCATTCAGTTGTCCATAGCTGAGCGTCTGATTTTCATACACCAGCGCCGCAGCCTCTGGGGTTTTCTCCGCTTGTTGTTCAATCAACTGATGGATACAGAGTTGTTCAGGATAAGGGGTTTCTGTCGCGTTCCAGTTTTCCAGCAATAATGTACGTTCCGATGCAGGCAAAACGTTTAGCTCCCGTACCGGCGTTTCCGGTGCCAGTTCAAGGGCATCCACCAGACTTTCCAACGCCTGTTGCATATAGCCGCATACCCGTTCTGAATCAAACGGTTGTACCACCTGAGCAGTCAGCCCCAGTGTGGTGCCGCCATCCTCCACTGACAAGACAAACGGGTAGTTGGTCCGTTCCTGTTCACCCAGAAATTCGATGCCCGGCATTGCCTCATGCGGGATCATCGGTTGCTCATTATGCCGGTAGTTTAATAAGGCACTAAAAAGCGGCGTGCCTCCCTGTACCCCGCTGCAACGTTGAGCCAACGCCAGTGAAGCATGCTCATAATCCAGCAATCCGGCTAATCGGGTATGCGCCACCCTAACGCTATCCTGAACCGGGGTATCATCGATATCCAACCGCAGTGGTAAGGTATTGATAAACAGCCCCATGCCATTGTCAGCCCCTTCCCCCGCCGCCATGCGTCCAAACAGCACGGTGCCAAACACCACTTTCTCTTGTCCGCTGGTACGCGACAACACCTGCGCCCAAGCCTGATGACACAGGGTTGCCAGACTGACGCCCAGACGTCTTGCCTGCGCACGCAGACGATCATTCAGCGTGGGAGACAGCATCCGGTGCGCCTGTGCGACCTGAGAACCATCACGATGTACCTCAGTCAGCCCAAACGGTAACGTCGGTTCATCCACTTCTGCCAACATGTCGGTAAAAAATCGGTGAGGTTCTGTCTGGTCAACCCCTTGCCGAGCCTGAGCCACCAGATTGCGGAACGGTACCGGCACCGATAGGTTATCGTCCTGTCCGTCAAGATAGGCCCGCACTTCGCGGTTCATAACTTCCAGCGTAGTATGGTCGCCAATCAGGTGATGCTGTAATTGCAGTACGTACCAACGACCATCCGTTTGCTGTGCTATCACAAAGCGTAACAACGGGGCCTGACTGAGATCAAAACGGTGTTGCCGCGGATCAAAACGTTGCGCCAGTTGGTCACTGACCGGCCCATCAGCCGGGTTTAACGTCAGTTCAGTCACTGACAACAGGGCCTGACGCCAAACCACCTGCGCCGGGATGGATAATCCTTGCCAGATAAAAGCGGTACGCAAAATATCATGGCGGTCAACCACCTGTTGTACCGCAAATAAATAGCGGTCTAACAAACCACGGTCAGCAAAGATCATTGGATAGGCTAGCAAGTAAGGATCACCCTCTTTCGCCAGCAGGTGGTGAAATAAGATACCGTCCTGCAACGGTGACAGCGCATAAATATCTTGAATATTGACCCCCCCTCCCGGTACCTGCTCGACGATGTGATCAATGTCAGGCTGAGTCAAATCAATCAGCGGCAACATCGCTGGCGTCAATTCAGTGGTCGTCGGGGTAATGACATTCGGCGGCACTGCCACAATCTGATGCTGCCCCAATGTTTGGGCCAACTCCGCCAGTATTGGTGATTGAAACAGGTCACGGGCAGATAACGTCAGTCCTAAATGGCGTAGCTGTTCAATCATGCGTATGCCGAGTAGTGAATGGCCGCCCAGTGCAAAGAAGCTGTCATGCCGACTTATCTGTTCAATACCCAGTAACTCGCGCCAAATAGTAACCAATGCAATTTCCCGTTCCCCTTGCGGTGCGGCATAAACCTGACGGGCAAAGGCGTCTTCCCCCGGTGTCGGCAATGCCCGGCGATCCAATTTGCCATTAGGCGTTAACGGGAATTCATCCAGACGCACAAAGGCCACCGGCACCATATAATCAGGCAACCGCGCACTTAAATGTTCACGCAAGTGAGTTGGCAATTCGTTATCCGATTCTGCCAGCACATAAGCGACTAATTGCTTGTTCTGCCCTTCACCTAACGCTAATACCACCGCTTCTCGTACTGTCGGATACTCCACCAAGCAGGCTTCAATTTCCCCCGGTTCAATCCGAAAGCCCCGAATTTTCACTTGCTGATCGTTGCGGCCAAGGAATTCTAGATTGCCATCCGGCAGGTAGCGGGCCAAATCCCCGGTCCGGTACATCCGCGCATCTGGGGCATCACTAAATGGATCAACCACAAAGCGTTCAGTGGTCAATTCAGGGCGATTGAGATAACCGCAGGCCACCCCGTCGCCTCCAACATAAATCTCGCCAACCTTTCCCAATGGCACCGGCTGGCCCTGTTCATCCAGTAAGTAAACCCGCGTGTTAGCAATTGGTCGGCCAATAGGAATGTTGGTTGTTCCTGCGGCCAAAGCATCAATCCGGTATGTGGTGGTGAAGGTGGTGCCTTCGGTCGGTCCATAGGCATTCAATAACTGCTGAGGCGGGCTCTTACATAAAACTTGGGCAATCACATGGGGATCAAGGATATCGCCGCCGACAATAAGATTTTTCATCTGTGGAAGGACTGGAGATAACTCCGCAGCCAGCCGGTTAAACAGGCCGACACTTAACCATAAGATATTAATTTGATAACGGTCTAATGCCTGTACAAATTCCTGTGGCGTCAACAAAGTCGTGTGATCAATAACTACCAGCGCCCCACCATTGAGCAAAGGGGCCCAGACTTCAAAGGTGCTGGCATCGAACGCAGGGTTAGCTGCAAAGGCAACCCGATCATTGGGTGCAATTTCAACATAGCTATTATTAATAACTAGTCGGACCACAGCGCGGTGAGGCACGATCACCCCTTTTGGGGTGCCAGTCGAGCCGGAGGTGTACATAATATACGCGGGCGCGGTACTGGAACAAAGTAAATCAGGATTAAAACCTTCTTCCTCCTTGCTCACGTCAGTCTCATCAGAGAGACGAATCAGCGGAACATCCAGATCAGCCGGGATATCCACTTCTGCACCGATGAGCAACAATTTGGCTAAGCAATCGTTTATCAGCCAATCTTTTCTCTCGTTCGGCGCTCCAGGATCAATAGGAACATAAACCGCCCCCGCTTTGAGAATAGCCAATTGAGCTACCACCAACTCGATAGATCGCTCTAACAGGATTGCCACATGGTCATTCGGGCTAATCCCTTGTTTAATCAGTTGATGAGTCAGTCGGTTAGCACGAGCATTCAATTCCGCATAACTCAGGACCTTATCCCCTGCTATTAACGCCGTAGCTGTCGGTTTTTTTTCCACTTGTCGTTCAAACAACTGATGGATACCCAACTGATCAGGATAGACGGTTTCAGTGGCGTTCCAGGTTTCCAATAGCAGTGTACGTTCAGCCTCTGACAACAAATTAAGTTTCTGAACAGATATGTCATCACCGACCTTTTCTGACGGTACTTGTACTAATCCAGCGTCAAAGATAATTTCCTTTTTAGCCATGCTATCTTTCATCTACTTACTACCTCAACGAATCTGTTAGTTATTTGAAAACTGTCATTCTCAACAGTCATCACAAATTGTTTTGCCCTTCTTTCTTTCCTCAAAGAAATAAAAACGGGCATACACCAGGCATCAATTAAGATCCTCAAACAGCACATTCTCTTGGACGCTGGATGTAATAGCCCAGTTGATAACTGCATAATTAACAATTCTGCGACAATTATTTTCCTGATAACGGAATAAACGATTCACACAGTGAACCGGCAAAAGATATTCCATTTTTGTTCCTATCTCTTTAATAAGCGCCTTTGATTTTGTGCAATTTTTTATTGGCTGACGCTGAATTCCATAACTAAATAAAAATGGATTTATACCCGTTATCTTTCAAGTTGCCTCTTTGTTGGCTGCACTCACTCACCCCGGTCACATAGTTATCTATGCTCCCGGGGATTCGCTCCCTTGCCGTCGCGATCCATCTTGAAATCCATTGGGTATATTGAATATATTTACTGGCATGAGTGCTAAATCCCTGCTGTGTTTTGTCCATTTTGAATTAATATCACATGTAAATTATTTCATAAAAAATTAAACAGTTAGCGAGACAAATTAAACCTCCTGTTCCTCAATTAACACCGTATTTATTTTGATAATTCTCTGCAAAATGGACCTACCCATATTCCAGCAGGAAACAGATTGCACCATAAAAACATGATTTATCATTTAGTTATATTGATTAATGTATATTTATACACGTAAAAATTATCAACCTGCCTGATTACATATTATTTTATAATAATCAAATTATACAACTGATGTAAACGTTAATTATATTTAACACCGACATGAAACAATTTCAAATTAAAACTAACTTCCATATATATTGTTTTGTCATAATAAAATAATACGACTGATGTATATATTAATTATGTTTAATATCACCAATAAATAATTTAAATTTAAAAATAAATTATTTTGAGATTATTTTTAAATAAAAAAATCACACAATTTATTACTTATTTAAATGTATTTGACTTATTATATAATAGAAAAATAGTAGATTAGGAACTCCAACCACATGGACAGGAAACAGAGGACAGGAGACAGTAAAATTGTACGCCCAGACGTTCAAAGTGACTAAATGAATAACCGCATCCGGTCAGATGCGGTTGTGTTGTTGTGTTATGAAAGGATGAAATCAGCTTCTGTCAGCGCTTCTCCAACGATTTTCACGCCAAAACCATTTTGGGATAATTCTCCCCCCATATTAATAACGAAATCATTTACATTGTTAACGCTGTCATAGCTGATCACAGCTTCCCCAACGGTACCGGTAAATTCCTCGACAAATTTAATAGTGCCTTTTCCTGCTTCACCCAGATCGAACAATGACAAATCAATCTTGTCTTCACCGGAAATAAAGTCATGAATCCAATCACGCTCAAGGAAAGGTGATTCCTTGGCATTCAAGTAGACAAATGTATCTTTGCCTTCCCCACCCCAAAGATGATCAGCTCCCAGTCCACCGTAAATGATGTCATCACCTGTACCACCCTTCAGAGTATTATTAGCATCATTCCCGATCAGAATGTCATTACCACTGCCGCCAATCGCATTTTCAATTGTGACACCACGGGCGATAGAAATGTTTCCTTTCAAACCACCAACATCCGAGAAAGAAGCTTCATCCAAGTTAATGCGTTGATCCTGAGTAAAACCAGAGAAATCAAAGGTATCATTACCACCCGCATCCCAGGCAGTGAACACGAGTTTGCTCTTTGCATCTTTTGCCGTAAAGAAATCGCGATCAGTGTTGGAATTAAAACCATATACAGTATCATCGGTACGAGTAGTATTATTTGCGCCATACAACGACTGAATAGCAGAAATATCGTTAAGTAATGGCGCAGAAGAATCAATACCTTTAAAGTCCTGTCCGGTATTTTTTTCACTGAAATAACCCATGATGGTATAAGCACCGCTATCTTCAAAATAAGTAGCCTTATTCTTGTAAGTCGGTACTACCTTATCAGACGCATCATAATCAGCCGGATGATCCAACCCCAGTGTATGGCCGATTTCATGAGTAAATGTATGGCGACCATAACCATTCACTCCAATATCGTTCTTTAAGAAAGTACTGCTTTCCGCGTCATACCAAGTTCCGACTTGTTTCAAACCTGGATTCGGCATCTCAGCAAACGCATAATCCCCTGTTAAACTAAAATCAAAGAAACCAAAAGTGACATTCGCCTTACTCGCATCAGAGGTTTCCGTGAATTTAATATTTGCGACATCAGTCCAAGATTGAATTGACAGTTTTGCAGCCGCTTTTTGCTGTTCATTAAATGCCGAAAATCCATAAATACTCCACGGCATGTCATCCGGCTCACTCTCCAAGAAATTATACGTTAATTGGAAAGTTTCAGATTTGTCATTACTCTGATGCCCCCAACGGTAATCACTTCGGATTAACTCTTTCGCCGCATCTTTACTTGGCTCATGCCCAACGACAATATTAGGATCTTTACCTGGAATATAAGCCTGTAGCCAAGTCAATACCTCATTTGCCTTTGCTGAACCACTAACTTCTTCCAAATATGAAATTTTCCTCTTTAAAGACATATATTTCTCCATAAGTTCAAAGCTTAGATATAAAAAACTTTCTATTTAATTAAACACCTGTCAATAAAACCTAGAAGTGATGGGCTATCCCGGCCACGCAATTTAAAACCCCTGTCCATAAAAGTAACACTAAAGTTAATTACGTAAAAAACAATTAACATATTTTTTTAATATAAACATGATAAAAGTAGCATAAAACAAATAAACAATTGTTTTATATAACATAGCCGTTTAAGACAAAAAATATTGCTAATTTTTATCAGTATTTTCTTTTAAAATTATTACCAATTTAATTATCCATATAGTAAACTTAAAAAATTTTATAAAGTCATTATTAATAATTTTATTAAGTAACTATTAAAACAAGCCCAAAAAATAAGGGCAATATGTATTACCAGATAATACTTTATCTATTATATAAAGTTTCTCTCTGAGAGAATTAAATTGGATTGCTATGAAAAAATGGCAGTATCAATTACAAATGATTTCATTCATTTAAAAAATAAGAGTTAATATATAATGGAAGAATTTAATCATTTACAGATTATTATGAGCTGAATTTGTTTTTTCGTCATTATCTTTGGCATTAAATTTTGCTATTATTTTCTCGGTTTTTTAATTTATTAATTTAAATCTCCGATTTAATATCATCCTATTATATATAAAATAAAACTGGATTATAATCATCACTTTCTGATTTTTAGTTTATTCATTATAGTTAAAGGATAGCCTATTGATGAATAGACTATCCCAGTTTTTTAGCTAAGATTACTATTTATAGTTTATATCTTTTAAGCTACAGTACACTAACTTCTGATAACAAGTTAAAAGGGGGGTAGGAAAATTGGGTAAATCTGTAAAAAACAAGAGTGCTATTGGACACCTTAGCCCTGAATTGAATGAGGGCAGAAAAACTCAATATATTCGTTTGTTACTGGAAACTGCAAGACAAGTTGCCAAAACGCATGGTGGATTTTCCTTTATTGCCAAAAAGACTGGCTTATCTAGAGAATCTCTCTACAGAGCACTCTCAGCAACTGGGAATCCAACTATAAGAACTCTGTGTTCATCATTAAATGCAATTGGAATGCGGCTTGAGATTACCCCTATTAAACCAACAGAGGAATTTATAGATAAATGAAGTATGCTTATGAAGATTTGAGTGACGACCAATTTGAGCAACTGATCGTTTTTTTATGCCAAGAACTACATGGGATTGCTGTACAAGGCTTCTCGAAAGGCCCTGATGGAGGCAGAGATGCCAAATTTGTAGGTACCAGCGCTCTTTATCCCAGCACATCTGCACCTTGGAGTGGCACCATCATTATCCAAGCAAAACATACTAACGGATACAACAAGCTCTTTTCGGAGCCTGACTTCTACAGCCCTGATGGCGACTCAAGTGTTTTAAGTAAAGAAATTATCAGGATTAAAAAATTACGAAGTGCGAAACAATTAGATTACTACATGTTGTTTTCTAACAGGCGGCTGGCAGGTAATGCAGAAAGTGAGATAAGATCTTATTTAGCAAAAGAGTGCGATATGCCCGAATCCTCTATTTGCCTTTGCGGTATAGAATCATTAGAAACATGGCTTAAATCTTTTCCGAAGGTTGCTGGGAGAGCTGCTCTCGATCCGGTGGATTCCCCTTTAATCGTAAGCCCCGACGATCTTTCTGATGTTGTATACGCTTTAGCAGCTCAACAAAAGAAAGGCTTATCTACGAAAGACGATCCACCAACTCCCAGGATACCCTATAGTCAGAAAAACCAAATTAACAACATGAGCAGCGAATATGCTGAAATACTAAGAAGGAGATATTTGAAAGAGACAGCTCAGATTAAAGCTTTTCTGGCTGCACCGGAAAATGCAGAAATTATGCAGCTCTATGAAAATGTAGTTGAGGAGTTTCAACTTAAAATAATTGCCAAAAGAAAGGAATATCAAAACTTTGATAGTGTAATGAATTATCTTTTTGATCTTCTTTTTGGAAGGGACCCTGTTCTAAAAAAGCATAGACGACTGACTAAAATAATGCTTTTTTACATGTATTGGAATTGCGACATCGGTAGTGAAGAAGAATATGCTGCGACCAACTAAACATTCCCATCCAGACAGGACAGTAATCAATGTCGCTTTGATTATTATTTCACGTCTTAAGGGATTGAGAATCGAGAATTATAGCGACCTGCTGAGCTATACAAAAAAAGCAGTTTCCGGTGGTGATGTATTGTTTCTCCCAGCTCTAAACTTTTTATTTATTATGGGTATCATTGAATATCGTCCTAAAACTGATGCCATTGAATATGTAGCTAATAACAATGAAACTGTCTAAGATTTATTCAAACAAGCCATCTCTTTTTGAGTCCGTTGCTTTTCACGAAGGGCTTAATGTTATATATGGCGAAATTCGGCTCCCAGAGAACAAAGAAAAAGACACACATAATCTAGGGAAAAGCACATTGGGTCGTGTGATAGACTTCGCACTATTATCTAGGCGAAATACAAACTTTTTCCTATTTAAACACCCTGATATATTTAATCAGTTTGTCTTTTTTCTTGAGATCGAACTAAAAGATTCAAGTTTCTTGACTATCCGTAGAGATGTCGCCCAACCCTCAAAGATATGCTTCAAGAAACATCAAGAAAAAAATCAAGATTACTCTCTTTTGCCTACAGATCAATGGGATCATGCAGATGTTTCCTTTGATAAAGCCAAAGAGCTGCTAGATAGTTTACTTGATCTTAGCGTGATAAAACCTTGGGGCTATCGCAATAGTCTTGGATACCTTATTCGATCTCAGGATGATTATAGCGATGTCTTCCAATTGAGAAAGTTTCGTTCCAAAGATGCATCATGGAAGCCCTATCTCTCCCATATACTCGGGTTTAATGCAGAGCTTATAAAAGAACACTATGAAAAAGAAAAAGCTCTAAAAGAAAAACAGACAACTGAAAACGCGGTAAAGAAAGAGTTGGGGGGATCACTCGAAGACATCAGTAAAGTTGAAGGTTTTTTGCTATTAAAGAAGAAAGATGCGGAGAAGAAACAGGAACTTCTTGATGCGTTTGATTTCCGACAACAAGACAAAGAGAAAACAAAAGTACTTGTTGAAGAGATAGATGAAGAGATCGCAAGTCTTAATCAGGAAAGATATTCGTTAAATCAGAATAGAAAGAAAATCCTAAAATCCTTAGAGGAAGATAAAGTTTTATTCAATACTGAAGAAGCTGAAAAACTTTTCAATGAGGCAGGGGTGCTTTTTAGCGGTCAGATAAAAAAGGATTTCGAACAGCTGTTAGGATTTAATAAAGCTATAACTGAAGAACGATTTGGATATCTGACCGAAGAAAAGTCAGAAATTGAAGCCAGATTGAGCAGTATAAACACTAGACTAAACGAACTAGGAAAGCATCGTTCGAAAAATTTATCATTCTTAAGTGACACAGAGGTTTTTTCCAAATATAAAATTCTCTCAAGAGAACTCGTTTCCTTACGTGCAGATATTGAAACTCTAGAGAGACAAAAGGCACATCTACACAAGTTGCAAGAGCTTAGAACTGAAATTCGATCGCTTTCCGAAGAGTGTAGTCATTTACAATCCAAAATTGAGAATAATGTTGAGTCTCAGAACTCCGATCAAGCTAGCATTTTCTCTCAAATTCGGCTCTATTTTAGTGAAATTGTTGATACTGTCATTAGCCGTAAAGCATTACTCAGTGTATCTCCGAATCGAGAGGGACACTTGCTATTTAAAGCGGAAATTCTTGATGAATCAGGCAACGCAACGAGTGCAGACTTAGGACATACTTATAGAAAACTGCTATGTATCGCTTTTGATTTAGCTGTACTAAGAGTTCATAAAGATGAGAAATTTCCCCATTTTGCCTTTCACGATGGAGTATTCGAGTCTTTGGATAATAGAAAGAAAGAGAATTTATTGGCTATTTTACGTGATTACGTTGAACTAGGTATTCAGTCTGTTATAACACTAATAGATTCAGATCTTCCTACTAGATCTTCTAAAGAGCTGCCGGTGTTTGACAGTACAGAAATCGTTCTTCAACTACATGACGAAGGGGAATCTGGTCGGCTTTTCAAGTTAAAAACCTGGTAGAAGTTATCGAGCTTTACTACCAGATACAGATAAAGCTGCTAGTTGCTTAGAGTGCTAGAAGGGAATCTTTGAACTATCTTTGCTTCACACTTTAAGTTAAACAATTATGCATCAACACAAGAGTTGGTATATATACCCAATGGATTTCAAGATGCATCGCGGCGGCAAGGGAGCGAATCCCGGGAGCATAGCAAACTATGTGACCGGGGTGAGGTGAGTACAGCCAACAAAGAGGCCACTTGAAAGATAACGGGTATAACACACGTTTATCAAGGTCTGAGCCCTGTATTTTACTGAACTCAGACTCTTTAATTTTTACTTGATTCGGTAATGATTTCGGTAATAAATGGGGACTTCAATTCTACCGACAACTATATTATCACTCGCTAAATAGTCACTTATTCATTACCGGAAGAGGGCGTTCAGAATTCTGTGTCACGTTAATTTAGCGGTTACAACGTTATCACATTATCCAAACGCCCTTCAAAGTAAATATAGAGTTGCGACAGCGTTAGATTCCAGCTCTGTATTGGCATTGTCCATTTTTCCTGTGCATTGAGAAGCCCCAGATAAAGCAGTTTCATCAGACTGTTTTCGTTCGGGAA
>NZ_RCWC01000046.1 GCF_018448935.1 Photorhabdus noenieputensis
GGCGAAAGAACTGGCTTTTTGCGGGTTCACTGGCCGCGGGGCAACGGGCGGCCATGATAATGAGCCTGCTGGAAACGGCCAAAGCCAACGGACATGAGCCCTGGGTCTGGTTACGTGATGTCCTCAGTCGGCTGCCTTCCTGGCCGAACAGCCGGTTGAATGAGCTGCTTCCCTGGCCTGATAATACCTTCAGTTAACATCCATCTTGTTGCTATCTGACAACGCAAGGTGAGTTCACCGGAACATTACGATTTACATTCAAGTAGCAGACCTAAGCATTTTAATGTAAACGTCCGGTCATCTCACCTTGTTCTTCCTCTCCGGCCCATGCACGCTACTGCTTCCTTATCTTCACCTGGAGACTGACACCATGAGCCGTAGCCGATATACCCCGGAACATTACGTTTACGAACTTATTCCAAGATCTCAACATCAAGCGCCTGGCGCTGTACAGAAAAGCCTTCATCCAAATCAGGAAGGAGGATTTAAAAAGTTAGGTAGTGGAAAATGTGGTGGACTATAAATAATGAGGTAGTTTATGAAGTTAGTTTCTATTTCTGATGTATTATCGACTCCAGAAAATAATTCCAGCGAGTGGTTTTGCTTGCCTCCAGATCAAAATAGTTGGACGTTAGAAACAGAAGGAGTTTTTTCTCTGAGTAGTGCTGATTTTCCACCTGATTCTGATGATTATTTACCTAAACAGGTAAAAGAAAACGGGTGGATTGAAGTTTTAGATGGAGGAACAATTGAAGAAGTAGTAGCTAATACTAAGGCCCAGTTAGACAATCCATCTCTCAATGATCTATTGGAGGCATTTATTTTTTATTTTGAAAATGATGCTTTTATAGAGTTTTAATTAGATGTGATATGAGCCGGAAAGATCCGTGTGATCTTCCGGCCGAATATGATACTTTTATGAAAGGAAAAATAAGCCCACGGTGGAAAGCGTTTAACGATTTTTTAATATGGTATTTTGACGAAAGCAACGTGGATGATATTTAAAGGTAATAGAATAATATCGATGTATAGATAAACAATCAGGGCCAGAAAGATCTTCCATGATCTTCCGACCTTATTATGATCTATTTTGGTGCATGCCCACGGTAAGCCAGCGCCGATTGGAGCTTATCGATGGTATATTTATAAGAGAATGAATCCAATGGTTTAATTCCGTCTCAAAAAAATCCAGTTTATTGTCAAGGTTATACTTCTTAGAAAATAAAATTTTCTTTATCCATGAGCAGGACAATATGATTGGAATGATTCTTAATGATGCTTTTCATCCATATGAAGAAAATATGACTTTAAAAACAATAATCAGATGGATATGAAAAATAAAATATGGTCTGGTCAAGTGTCTACAACCAAATGTGGGAGAGTAAATTAATGAATTATTATGTATTAATGAACGATTATAATTCTTCACTAATGCCAAGATATCTTCATGCTATAGTAGATACCGAAAAGCAAATTAATGAAAAATGGGATTATAAAGGCTCCAAGCATGATATACCTTATTATCTATTAGATAAGAAATGCCCTAACCCTTTGTATTTGTTATGCAATAAAAATATTGGTAAATTGGGGTTTAATTATTATCAACACAATATGGCTCATATCCTATCTGATAGATTTCTCGATATTATCAATGAGTTTAAATTAAGCGATCATGTTTTAAAAAAATTAATTGCGACATCTATTAAAGATGGAAAAACTATCAATAACTCATTAAATTATCTTTTTTTTACTGACAAGGAGTTATTTCTGAATGAAAAAAACTCAATATTAGAAAAAGATAAATATGGAAATTTAATTCCTCATAAATTATCTTTTCATAATGAATCATTCAATTATGATATTTTTTCAATACGGACTACTTTATTAGCAGAATTTATCTTTATTTCAGAAAAAGTAGCTAACAGATTAATTAAAGAAAATATCAAAGGAATAAAGCTAATTAAATTAGATGAAGTCTTGAATCACTATAGTGTAGATTTTAAGTACGACATTAAAGCTAATGTCAAAAAAGGGAAAATAAAATTATCCTAAGCTAATAGTAAAAAGCCGGAAAGATTCCCGTAATCTTTCAGTTTTGTTATTTTTATGTTTAAAACAAATAGATTACAGAGTTGGTCTTATATATTAAATATATAATTTAAAATCACAAAAATATAAAACAAATAAGAAGATAAACAAATGAATAATACAGAAAAATATAAATACAATATTAAATATATACATAGTAAATATTTTAGATATTTTATTCTGTTTATCTCTGAAATAGTAAAAACCGGAATCGCTTCCGGTTGGCTTCTTTCTTACCGTGGTGAATACCCATGCCACGCCGTCGGGTTAGTGTAATAGCAAGGCATCAAGGTAATCATCACGGATATACTGATGCAATACTCTGGATAAAATAAATCTACATCAATCAATTAATACCATATCGAAACAAGTAACTAACATTCAAAATATAGCTAAAAAAATATGGGCAATGGTAATATTATTAGATCCAAAGATAGGTATAACACTAATATTCAGGGGAAAGACGTAATTTTAAAAGTCAGACAAAGTATCTTTGATCTCTAGAGTAAAATTTTAGGATAATTTAATCTGGGAGAGATAATAAATTTTCATATGGAACCTGTTGAATTCTTCAAAAGTTCGGATTTTTTATCCGGTTTTATTGAAGAATTTAATGAATATGAAATTATTGATAATAAAGATATGGAACTAAAGCTTATTTTCGATCAAGACGTACCATGTAATTGTATGGTTTAGAGTGATTTTTTCTCTGATTTGGCATCCGAGTTTTATCTTCATGAGGATTATAAAAAAGCAGAAAAGGATATACTTGACAGAATAAAAATATCTACCTAGGTTCAAGTTAAAGAAAATATGAGAAAAAGAAAATGATATCTTATAAGAAAGAAACAAGGGTTAGTTGATAACATAGAATACGATAACTTTTCAAATGAAGCAAATGACGAATGTAATTACATGTTAAATATGACAAGCATTTGTCGATATTTATTTTCTTTTAATCAAAACTCTAAATTAGAAGAAATATTTTCTATATTTAAAAAAGGAGTTATGCCGTGCAGTATAAAAAAAGATAAAAAGACATGAGTTATTTTCAATCCTATTCTTTTGAAGAATAGTTAATAAAATTATAGATGAACTGCCCTCAAAAGCTAGATTCAACATTTAATGACTAGATTTTTGTGGGCAGTATGAAGACAATGAAAGCGGTTTATTTTATAATCGGCACCGTTATTACGAGAGGGAAATAGGCCAGTACTTATCGCCGGACCCGCTAAACTTAAGGGGTGGTGTAAGTCCTTATAGTTACGTGCATAATCCGGCGAACTGGATTGACCCATTCGGGTTAACTGGCTGTCCGGGGAATAAAGGGGAACCTCCGCACCCATATCAAGGAGTTAGAGATGCATCTGAATATTTGCAATCTATGGGAGTCGGCAGAAGTCAAAGAAAGCAGATCATTGACTCATTTGAACTTTCAGGAATGTCTGTACATAAAGCAGGTGATAGCCTTTATGGTGCACGCCTCCATGATTTTGGAAAAAGAACCCGACCTGAAGGGCAGTATGTATTTGAAACGTTCACTCCACAAACGAATAGAAGCGGGTTGGCATTACCGCCTGATTGGAATGGAATGACAGGGATTCAACAGTTTCAAATAAAACCGGGAACGACAATCATAAAAGGTAGAGCAGCACCACAATATGATTTCGGCCCTCAATATACTGGCGGTGCAGAGCAAATATTTGTACTTGAGCCGTGGAAATATGGATCTCTAATGAAATGAAAACTTCTGGCAAAACATTTTTGATTGATGCTCTTCAATTAGTTCAGGATACAATTGAACTACATCAAAGTGGAAAGAATGCACCATTATCTGTTAGTGCGTTAACTCAAGTAAAAAAAGAGTTAGAGGAAATGATAAGGGTTATGAATCCCCAAGTTTACAAGCCATCATATCCAAGATTTATTATGGATTGGCCTGATGAAAATGGGGTGATATCAACCTTAATTGATGTTGCTTATTTTTACCAAAAAATAAGAAAAGTCTAATTCAACTCAAAGCCGGAAAGATCTTCCGGCTTTCTGATGATCTACCGTGACGCATACCCACGGTAAGCCAGAGCGGATTGAAGCTTAGAAATCGCATCCTTAATCTGATAGGCTTCCTCGTCATTCACGGCACAGGCGCGTATCTCTGTCCAGTTCAATCGCTTAACCAGTTGGGCTAAGGCCAGCGCTTCAATGTGAGTTAACTGAATGTCCTGCAAATGTTCAATCACCACTTTCATTTTATCCTCTCCTTTTGCCCGCAAAACCGGTTATCAGCGTCCGCATCTGCTGCTTAATCTCCCGCCGTTGGGCCTATTGCGTAAATGTCCGTAAGAGTCCGGTCATCTCACCTTGTTCTTCCTCTCCGGTTCATGCACGCTACTGCTTCCTTATCTTCACCTGGAGACTGACACCATGAGCCGTAGCCGATATACCCCGGAACATTACGAACCTTTTGCGACACCTTCTTTTCAACGAGGTTTGTCAGCGGTCTGAGAAGGGACATTTCGCCCCTTCTGTTATTTCTGGTGCTACCTTAGAGCAGTGATGGCACCAGCACCGCTTGCGAAGTCTGACTGATTTGCGGCAGGTGCTCGCGAGCAGCGCCGGTATCAGGGAACGAAGCCATAGCCTCGCTCAGCTTGGCTAGGTTCGGTCTTGCCGCTCCCGGTACTGCGTCAACGGCATGGGTTGTGATGACGGGTTGCTTGCTGGCCCAAGACAGTTCCACCAGACCTTTCGTGGTGTAACCCTGTTGGGTAAAGCCTTCGATCAGGTGGTCCACGTTGATCACCAACGAGGAACCTTCCAGCTCGATTTGTAGATGCCGATGAGCCATAGGCTGGCTGCCAAATACTTGACGTACCACCACGGCCGTTCCATTGCTGGAATCGGTTAACATCAAGTCGTCATCGTGGCGGTTTACCAAGATGCTCTCTGGATCAGCCAATGGTAGGATCAAGCGGTCCAAGGCTTGGCCCCGGTCGTCGTTGTCAATGACTATCGTATGGTAATGGGACCACATCGCTTGGCTGAGGCGGTAGGTATCGCTATCAGCTCCGCCATGCAGCACCACGCTGTCGACACCGGCAATGAGCGGTGGCGTTAGATCATCTTTGCTGCCGCCAACTCCTCCGCCTTGAAGCAGAAGGGAAGAACCGATGCGCTCTACTCCCGTGAACTTGTTGAGCATTTGCGCATTGCCATCCTTGATTTGGTACAGCGCTTGGGTCGTCGGGCTGTACACATACGCTGCCTTTTCGCCTGCGGCGATCCCCACGAAGCTCAGATTATGCGAGACAGGGATGCCATTACCCGAAAATATCTGGCTGCTGTCGATATCGAACCAGCCTGGCTCCTTGTTGTCCTGCAAGGTCAGTATCCCTTTAGCCTGCCACTGGTCGGCGAGTTTGGTGAGTGCCTGCGGCAGTTGGGCCAAGTTGTTTTGTTGCCAGCCTTTGTTAACGCCAACTAGCTGCAACTCGCCGTTGTTGGTTCGCAGCAAGATCTCTCCCTTGACCGTCACCAGACGCATGCCGGTATCGACTTGTTGCGCTGCCTTAAGATGTAACTCGGGTGTTAACTCACTGGCAGAGGGAAGTTGTGCCGAGGCGCTAAGTATCTGGCCGGTGCCGCCAAAAGCCGTGGCTAACGCATTTGCGGTCATGACTGGTTGGCGATACAGCTTGCCGCTTTCGGGTTCGAAGAGCCGCGCAGAGGTGCCATCTGTTTCGAATCCCAGGAACTGCAACGACTTGCCCAACAGTGCCGCCGAAGCCACCACCACTTGGCCGTTGTGGTACCACACCGGCAGCAGGCTATCGCCGTCGGTGCTCTTGACTCCAAACACCGCCAGAGTGGCGCTGCTGTCGGTGATGTTAGACAGATCCTGCCACCAGTGGGTGCGCCCCTTGAGCCAATGCTCGTTAACCGCTTCGTAGTTAAGCTGCCCCCTCGCGTCGAGCCGGGCTACACGTCCATCTTCGGTGATAGCGAGCAAGCTACCGTTTAGGTTGACCAGATTAGCCAACGCTGGCGTGTTGATGCGTAATGCGCTGGGATGGTTGGCGTCGAGAACCGTCTGGCCGGGGCCTTCCTGACGGAACAGAACTTTTTGTTCCTTGCTGTAAAAGAAGAACACTTCCGTATCAGCGGGGCGGGGAATGCTGCCCGCCAACACGAGATCGGCCGGGATCGGCCAGGCACTGCGCGTCTGTTCGTGCACTTCAAAGTGTAAGGTCTGATCCGCCGGTGGTGCCAGATTCGGTTTGATCAACGTACCGTCGCTGGTGCGTATCCAGTAACGGTGCGGTACGCCAGCCGTATCCACGCCGAACACCGTGACCAGCGCCGCATTGGTCGGTTGGATCAGCCGTGCGCCCAGCGTATACGTCGGAGTTTCACGCTGTGTGCTATTGTTTTCGTAGCCTTGGAGTATGGTTTTGAGTTCATGACTATGCTGGCCGGTACGTGCCGAAAGCTGGAGTAGTGCATCATCCCCCACCGCACTGACCAACTCCATTCGGTCACCGAGGAGCCGATAGCTCAGTTCAGCTTCTTTTTTCTCCCTTAGCTGATAACGGCGCGTCAGGTAGATTGCATCCCCCTCTTGCCATAGCCGACTGAGCTGGCCCGCATTCTGGTTGAACCAAGGCTCAAACTGCGCGTCGGCCTGTCCGGTGGCAATGTCCACCCGCCATGCCGCCGCGTTGTCGGCGTCGTAGAAATAAGCATGATTGCCCATCACTGCACCTAGTTGGGCATGTCTGGCCTGTTCGTGGGTGGTGTCGGTGAACAGCATCCGCTCGTTGGCTACGTCGTAGAACGCCCGACCAACATCACGCCCGTTGTGGTTGTAGTTCTCTACCACCACATACTGCCCGTGCAACTGATGCGCCTTAGCTAGATCATTCAGGTGCTGCTCAATTTGTTGGCCGGGAACCTGCCACTTGTTCGCATCTTCGCTTACCACCTGAGTTGTCAGGTTGGCGAAGTCGACTTCGCGCACCTCGCCCTTGCGGTTTACCACCAGCACCTGCTCCTTCCGGGCCGGGTCGAGCTCGACTATCACCCCACCAACAACCAGTCGGTTCTGCGTGATGTTGATGCTGTCACTGGCGAGTTGGCTGCTATCGATGATCCAACGCGACGGCGCACTGCCGACCAGATTATGCGGAACATCGCTCGTGAGCTTCACGCTGGTGCCTTCGTTCAGGCCGATCATGTACTCGCCACCTGCGCCCTTGATTTCGTAGTGCAGATAGCCATGCAGTTCCTTGGGCAGCTCAGGCACTACTAGTTGCCGATTGCGCTGGTCGAGCACCACTTCGATGGGTGTCGCCACATACTCTTGATGAATCCTACGGATCGTAACCTCCCCCGGAAAGATGTAGAAATCGTAGTCGAACCGCTTATCTTCTTCAAGCCTGCGGATCACATCAAAACCGGCATCATGACGCGTAGTTGCGCCAGGGAGCTGCATGTATTCGTAACTGATGAAGGATTTGGGGGTACCCGGCAGGATCAGCACGTTGCTGTCGCTGTGGTCGAGTCTGTGGGATACGTCCTTGTAACCGATTCCACTACGCACCTCGATCGCTTGGCTGCGGTCATGGACCATCTTTGGAAAGTCGCCGATCCAGAAGAAATAATTGATTCTTCCCGAACCGGTAGAGCCTGAATGGGTGCGGTAAATATACTGACTGTCGAAGTCGATCTGATTCTTGCGCAAATCCAGCGTTTTGATTACCGCCCCGGCCAGAGGTACCAGCACTTTCTTCTCATTGTCATACCGATAGCCATTACCTTTGTACGCCTTGTCGATTGTATCAAAGTAACGGCCTACCGCCTTGGCATCCTCGGCAACCGTACCAAAGGCTTGCGCCAGTGCCGTAAAGCCCACAGCGAGTCCGCCAAGGATCACGCCTCCGGAACCGAGTACAGCGCCTGCTGTTGAGGCACCGATCAAACCAGCGCCCACTCCAGCGGTACCGGTAACAAAGCTGGCCGAATCGAATGCCAACTGGGTTCCGAACACGGCTTTCTGCGTATCAGTTTCGGCATGGGCCAGCTCGTAGGCGTCCAACCCGACCGCGGCTCCGCTAAAGAGCACGCCAGCGCCTTCGTTGACGGTGTGCCCCAAGATGGAGGTAAAGTCCTTGAGTGAAGTTTCGGCTGCTACTACTTCACCGCGCAATGCCGTACGTACCAGTTCGGTGACCTTAGTCACGTCCTGTACGCCACCGTGAGCCATCTGGACGAGATTGAGATAGCTGTGGACTTTGAGCGCAGTGGCCAGATCAGGCGAAGCGATCCCACATGCCGCATCGTTGCGGTTCTTGTCGGCAAACCATTGGATCAATGTCTGTATCGCAAACCCGGCGTTTAGCCCATCAACTGGAGCAGCTTCACCGATACCGCCTTTGGGCTGTATCCGGCCGTGTTCGAGGGTGAAATGTTGGCCTAGGGTGAGCACCTGTTCATCGATGAAACGGCGGAATTCGATAAAGGTGGCATCGCCGCTGTTTACCCAACGAGTCTCCTCGGGTTGGTCGCGATTGATGAACTGGATTTGATAGCGGCCTTCGCCTTGATCCTCGGTATTGCCAATCACTGGCATCCAGCGCTGGTCAAGGTTGTTTTCTTGGGCGAGCCGTGTACTGGCCTCGGCGAACTTTGCCCCCCACTGTTCGGCATCGAGGGTCGCCAATGCAGTGTGCAACCGGGTGTCCTTGGTAATCCGTACTTGGGCGTTAATCGCCTGCTCAACCTGCCGCCGTTGCTCTATGACCGAGGTTAGTTCATCGGACCGGGTCAGGTCGGCTACGTTCAGGTTGTTACCCACCGGCACCTTTGCCATCTTGCTGGCATCGATCTCTACCAAGTTGAAGATAGGGGCTAACTCGCCGCCAAGCGAACCATAGTGGGCGGCCAGTTTGCGTCCCACTAAGTGATTCTTCATAGCCTGTAAAAAGTTGCTTGTATTGTTGAAGGCAAAAATCCCGACATTCGGATCATAGAAATAGTAACGATGTCCTTCGGGCCCGACCGTACTTCCCACCATCATCGAGTGATTTGGGGTATTGAGCGCGAACGTTGAGGTCTTAGTCGTCTTTTTCAGCAGGGAAACCACTTCGGACAATTTAAACTGTCCCCTTGCTGTTGACGCCTGTACGGCCTCAAGGTTATCGGAGTGCAATTTGATCAGACTGTTTTTCAGCAGTGTGGAACTGTCTGCGTGGGGATCGGCGGCAGCCAGGAACAGTTTTTCCACCAGATTGTTGATACCCGCTTCGCCGCTGTTAGCCAGCGCCACCGCCATTGCTCTGACCAAGGGATAGCAACGGCCGCCGGATTTGTCGCCGACCAGTGACAGGTAAAAGTCTTGTGGTGCCAGACGGTCGAAGCTACTACCAGTGAGGTGAAAATCCTCGCTGTACACTGCCGTCCACTTCAATACCTTATCGATGTATTCTGCTTGACTGGTTTCAGTGATGTGAGCGCTCAAGGCACCTTGTTGCTCGGGAGTGAGCTGGCCTTTGAGAAACAAGATCTTCATCTCCAAGGCTGACATCCTGTCGTACATTCCAGGGATGCTAATATCGCGGAAGTTACGCTGACCATCGGTAAACGTGGTGCCATGTACACGATGTTGGTAAGCTTCGGAGATCGCATAACGCTCGCCTATGCTACTGGTATGCTCCGGTCTACTGTTCTGGATGGATGTATTGTCGATCCGCACCACGGCAGCTATGCCGTCCTTGGACTTGATCTGCTGCCATAACCAGCTTTGTTCGACGAAGCTCGCTTCACGCAGAACCGTATCGTATTGCGCCTTGTAATACTCTAGAGTGATATTGATCTGTTTTATCTGTTGGTCGATTAGGTTGTGCTGAGAGCTATTGCGTTGCTCCTCATAGAGTTTGCTTCGTTTGTCTACTAGCTGTTTGATGTTCGCGTTGATCCTGTCGTCAACTTCGGCATGTAACTTAGTCCACGCGGCAATTGCTGGATGATCAGGAGAAAATTCACCCTCTGTGTATACACCGTCAGCGATCCCTTCGACTGACACTCCGAACTGGGCAGCGATTTTCTTTAGTCGTTGGTGAACTTGCTCACGGTAAATGGCGAATTGAGCTTGGTTACGTTCAGTCACTTGACTGTCTGCGATCTGGATAGAGAGTGGTTCCTCGTCGCTACGTAACTTTAGCCGAAGCATCTGGCCGTCTTGCTGATACTTTTGACGCTGGAACACTAATTGCCATTCGTCATTGACGTACTGCATGTATGCCACGGCGAGGCCGTCGGTGGTGGCAGCTACCCGGTAATCGTTGTAGTCCACAGCCATCACCACGTTATCGTATAACAGCGAACTGTTGACTCGGCCATCGTGGTAGACCCGGTAGGTATTGGCATCGAGGTTGGTCACCACTACTGAGCCGCCCGATAGCGTTCCGGTAAACAGAAAGCTCCCCGCGATCGCATGCTTAGGAATATCTACGTAGGCTGGCGATGCATTGGCCTGATCGGCGCTGTCGTAGTCGAGAAAATACGCGGGTATGCTGTTAGCGCCTGCTGCGACATCATCATTAGCGCTTCGATCGGTGTATTCTAGCTCGTACAAACCTGATGCGATTTTCACTAGCTGGGCGTTCCCTTCTGCTGGGAAACTCTCCGACCTGATTAATGTCTCGGCACTGATAGTGTTGGATTTGGCGAACAACACAGGATCGGCGGCGAACTGATGGATATCGGCGCTGCCCTGACGAGTCTCAGAATCGCCACCCATTGGTGCCAGCGTCCCCTTGAGTTCGCTATCCCGTAGTGCTTGTGAGAGCAACGCCGGGTTGTGTACATCGTACCCGCGCGTCTGCAAGGTATGCGCCAAAGCTTTCTCGATTGGAATATCGGTCAGCAAGGACTGTGTACCTGCTGCCGCAATCAGTTGTGCTCGGGACTGACCGTGGCTGCTCGATCCACCCGCGGCCGTTTCAGAATAGGAAATGCCCTTGCCCACGCGATACATACCAGTCGGGGTGTGTTCGACAAAGGCTGTCGCCGGTAACAGTTCGCTAAGCTTTTCGCTGATGGTTTGAGCATGCTCGATCCCGGCTCTGGAAAGGTAGATCACAGCTTGGTCGGTACGGCTGCCCAGATTTTTCGGTCCCATGATCTTGGCCTGCTCCAGCCAGCCGCGATTGTCATCATTGAACAACTGGGGCAACGCCCGGGCAAGCAAGTTGAAATGCGCCTTGCTAACGTTGATGGTCAGCCGCGCACCAAGCTTGCCGCGGGTGCCATAACGTTGTGCAAAATCCTTGGGCAGCATCCGGAAAGCTTCGGCATTGCCTAAGGCGTCATCCGTTTGCGAAGATAGCGCTGTTTTCTCATTGCCTTGTACCAAGATGTCGATTGTCGTGATGCGTGTCGCCAGTGTCTTGATATAACTGACAAATGCCTGTTGCTCGCTTGTGTCGAGGCTACTGATGTTGACCGGTCTGTCATTACTGTAGCGCCAATAAGCGTTGCTCTCCAGCGCCCGTTCCAGCATTTTCTGGTGCTGGAGCAATTCGGGACTCCACTTGCGACCATTTTCACGGAACCCCTTCTTGATCTCTTGGACCAGTGTTTGGATTTTCGGTTTGCTCTTCATCTCTCTAAAGGTCGCTTGCGCGGATGCGAGCAGTGATTGATAGCTGTTACTGGGCATAATGGTTCTCCTTAGGAAAATCCTACTTTGATATTTACGGATTACAACGCTTCAAGAATGGCTGGCTATGGTGGGCACGGCTGGTCGTCTGCGAGCTGAGAATCTTTCATCTGTAAGGTCCACAGTCGAGCATAAAGTCCGTCCAAGGCGAGCAGTTGCTCGTGGCTGCCTTGTTCGACCACTTGACCTTGGTCGATCACCAGAATCCGCTGAGCATGGCGCAGGGTATTAAGACGATGGGCGACGCTGATCACTGTACGGCCTTGCGCTATGCGCTGTAGGTTAGCCATTACCGCCGCTTCCGACTCGTAGTCTAGGGCGCTAGTGGCTTCATCTAGCAGCAGTATTCCCGGATTGGTCAGCAACGCTCGGGCCAGGGCGATGCGTTGGCGTTGCCCGCCGGAAAGCTGGCCGCCGCGTTCGCCGACTTGGGTTTCATAGCCCCGGTCCAGCGCCTTGATAAAACCATCGGCACCGGCCAAAGTTGCTGCTTCATACACCTCCGCATCGCTGGCTTGGGGGCGGCACAAACGGATGTTCTCGGCGATGGTGCCAGCAAACAACACGCTTTCTTGCAGCACTACGCTCATGTTGCGACGCAGTGCCACCGGATCGGCGATCGCCAAATCGATCCCATCCACCAACACTTGGCCGTGTTGGGGCACATAGAGGCGCTGTAACAGCCGGGCTAGGGTGGATTTGCCTGAGCCGGACGGCCCTGTGATGCCGATAAATTCGCCGGGATGAATCTCGATATTGAGGTTGCGTAACACCTCCTGACCATCCTCGTTGTAGCGAAAGCGAACTCCCTTGAAGCTCACCCCTCCCTGTAGCTTGGGTACGGAGGCCAGGCCGCCATTGCCACTTTCTCCCTCTTCATCGAGAATGTCGCCGATCCTGCGCATCGAGATCAGGGTGTGCTGGAAATCCTGACAGATCTGGGCCAGACGCAGGATCGGTTGGGTCACGTGTTCCGAGAGCATGTTGAAAGCCACCAGCTCCCCTGGGCTGAGTTTACCCTCCATTACCAGAGTAACGCCCCACAACAGCAGTAGGGCGGAAGTCAGCTTCTGGATTAAGTTGATTCCCTGACCAGCCAAGATCCCCACCACTTTGGCGCGGAATGAGGCGCGGACGAAAGCAGATAGCTGCCGCTCCCAGAGGTGTAGGAAGCCGGCTTCGGTGGCATTGGTTTTGATGGTTTCAATACCGGTGACCGACTCGGTAAGAAAGGCGGTGTTGTCGGCCCCTAGCTCATACTCGCGCAATACCCGGGCGCGTAGCACGGGCCCGACACACAGCCAAAACAGGAAGTAGATCACCAAGGAACCGAGCACCAGCCAGGTGAGCTCGGTGGCGTAGGAGAACATCACGGCCACAAACAGACCGACAAAGGCCAGATCCAACACCATAGTCAACGCCGAACCGGTGAGGAACTGACGGATTTGGTTCATCTCGCGCACCCGGGCGATGATCTCACCGGTCTGACGTTGCTGGAAATAGCCCATAGGCAGTGTCACCAGGTGCTGATAGAGGCGGCTGGAAAGCTCGGAGTTGACCTTGCTGGCGAGGTTGGTGAATAGCCAAGAACGAAGGAAGCCATAGACGGGCTCGAACAGAGCCAGCGTCAACATGGCGATTCCTAGCACTTGCAGGCTAGATAGACTGCGGCTGACCAGTACCCGATCGATCACGTTCTCGAACAGTATGGGGGTCACTAGGGCGATCACTTGTAGCATCAGAGACACCAGGATCACGTTCCTAAACTGGCTGACATGCTTGAGGATGGAAGGCACGAACCAGCCGAAGCCAAACCGTTGTCTTTTTGGCTGCTCGGTCATCTCTGCCAGCAGCACGGCGCTGCCTTGCCAATGGTTCGCGAAGACAGTTCGGGGATAGCGACATGTGTTACCTATGCTTGGCTGATACAAGGTAACGAATTCACCCTCGACTCTTTCTAGTACCTGCCAGCCCTGTTCCGTATCCAGCAGGATAGGAAGGGGCAGGGTATCAAAACGGCTGATATCTGTGGTGATACGTCGTGCTCTCAGACCGATCCACTGGGCACAGCGGCATAGATCCTGGCTGTCCGAGACCCCTTGGGTGCGCCCGAGACGGTGGATAAGTTGTTCCGGCTCCACCGCTAAGTTGAAATGGTGGGCGGCATGGGTCAGGGCCAGGAGGCCGCCATCCGTTACGGACTTGGACTCGTCTACGATGGTCGGTTCCGACAGAATAGATTCGATGATTGACATTATCGTTCCCTCAATGCTTCGGATTGGTACTGTTGCAGTGGGCTAAGTAGGTAGTCGATCACCCGCCGATCACCGGTGCGGATTTCTGCGGTAATACTCATGCCTGCCTGTAGCGGTACCTCATGCTCGTCCACTGTGATGGAGGCGCGTTCCATCCGGATTTGGGCGGGGAATACCAGACCTAGCCGCTCATCCTTGACTGCATCTTTAGAGACGTAGGCGACCTTACCCCGTATAGTGCCATAGCGGGTATAGGGAAATGAGTCGACTTTAATCTCCACTGGTTGACCCGTGCGCACGAATCCCACATCCTTGTTCAACACCATCACCTCGGCTTCCAAGGGGGTATCATCGGGCACGATCACCATGAGTTGCTGGGCAGATTGCACTACACCTCCCAAGGTGTGGATCGCTAGCTGTTGCACCACGCCATCGACCGGTGCCCGTAGGCTCTGTAGCCGCTGTTTTTCGCCAGCCTTTATTAACTGCTGCGTCATCACCGCAATGGCGGCCTGAGTTTCGTTCAACTGGTCGTAGTATTCCCGGTGGATCTTGGCTAGGTAGCGGTCCCGGCTCTCCTCTAGTACCTGATATTGTGCCTTGAGAACGGCCAGCTCGGCGTGCTGTTGAGAAAGGGTGCGTTCGATCTCTAGCTTCTCCTTTTCCTGCTCCAGTAGCTCGACTTTTGGCAGTAGTTTGCTGGCGGCCAAGGTACGACGGGCCTCAAGACGCACTTTGATATTGGTTAGCAGTTTCTCCAGCTCAGTGATATCGGCGTTACGTGCACTCTGGTTCGTTTGGTTAACGCTCATTTCTCCATCCAGACTTTCTAGATTGGCGACCACTTCTTTCCAGACGCTGACCAAGTGCTCTCTAGCCAGCTCGATCTGTGCCTGCGGTATACCTTCTTGTACGGCGAAATGCGCAATGGGGGCATCGGTTAGCAGGGCCTGTAGTCTAGCTTGCTCCAATAGCTTGAAGTTTAGTTGCTCCTGCCGCTCTTTCAGTTCGGCCTCGGCTCCTATGGGGTTGAGTTTGATCAGCACATTCCCTGCCTTCACTCTTTGTCCGTCACGCACGTGAATCGCCACAATCTCGCCGGCTTCAAGGGACTGGATCACTTTAGAGTGACTGGACACTAATAGCTTGCCTGCGGCGTTAGCATGGATGTCTAGGTGACCGACGATGGACCAGAGCAGAACTACCAGCAGAAACAGGGTCAGTGCCATTGCCGTACACCTTGCCCAAGGAGCCGGAGGACGTTCAACGATCTCCAGGTAGCCGGGCTGAAACTCGTACTCGTCACGGGTACGCTTTGCCGCTTTAGGAATGCTACGCTCCCGATGCCAGGCTAGAAGGATGGTTTTTAGGTGCTTCTTGAATGACATCACTCTGCCTCTTTTCGTAATTCTTGCTGTATCTGCCATAGCCTGGCGTAGCAGCCGCCTTTAGCCAGCAACTGGTGATGGTTGCCCGATTCGGTGATAAGGCCCTGCTCCAAAGTAATGATGCGGTCACAGTGACGTACCGTGGACAGGCGGTGGGCAATGGTGATGACGGTGCGCCCCAGAGCGATTTCGGCCATGTTGGCTTGGATTAGCGCTTGGGATTCGTCATCGAGGGCACTGGTCGCCTCGTCGAAGATCAAGATCCTAGGGTCGGCCATCAGTGCACGGGCGATGGCAATGCGCTGGCGTTGTCCTCCTGATAGAGAGCTGCCAGCTTCGGCCAGTACCGTGTCATAACCCAGAGGCAGTTGCAGGATAAAGTCATGCGCACCCGCCAGCTTGGCGACGGCCATCACCTTCTCCAGCGAGGCGGAGGGGTCTTTGAGCGCTATGTTGTGGCGCACACTACGGTTGAACAGGTAGTTCTCCTGTAGTACCACCCCAATCTGGCTGCGCAGGTAGTCGGGGTCCAGTCGATGCAGGGGAATGCCGTCGATCAAAATCTCCCCTTCGTCCGGAGCGTAGAGCTTCTGTAATAAGCGGGTCAGTGTACTCTTACCCGAACCGGAGGGGCCGACAATGCCTAAGTTCTCGCCGGACCTGATATGCAGGGTGATTCCCTGCAACACTGGGGCTTGGTGGGGCTGGTAGCGGAACATGAGGTTGCGTATTTGCAGATCGCCAGAGAGTGGTTGCTGAGGACGGATATTCCCCTGCTCCTGCTCGACAGGTAGGTTGAGTATGTCGCCGAGCTTGGCGACGGCGACCCGGGTTTGGACAAACTGTTGCCACAGGTCGATTAGCTTGGCGATGGGTTGGTTGACGTGGGACACCATCATGTTGAAAGCGATCAGTTGGCCGATGGTTAGCTCCAGAGAGATCACCATGTTGGCACCTAGCCAGATGATCCCGACGCCGGTCGTTTTCTGTAGCAGCATAACTCCGTGGCTGATGAAGCTGTTGAGGGTCTGAGTGCGGAAACCGGCTTCGACCATGTTTGCGGTCTGGGATTCCCAGCGCCGTTGCATCCTAGGTTCTACCGCCAGGCTCTTGATGGTTTCAGCGCCGCTGACGGACTCGTTCAGGAATGAGGTATTGAGGGCTGCCGTCTGGAACTGTTGTTCGATGCGCTGTTGCAGTGGCTTGGAGCTCAGGCAGGCTAGCAGAAAATAGAGTGGCAACACCGCTAGTACCACGCAGGTTAGGGACGGCGATAGCCAGGCCATTACCCCGAAGAAGACAAAGGCGGAGGCTAGGTCCACGCACAGGGTTAGCATGGAGCCGGTCAGGAAGTCACGAATGTTGTCGAGTTCTTGCACTCGGGTGATGATAGCGCCCACCTGACGGTGTTTGAAGTAGAGCAGGGGCAGGCCGAGTAGGTGCCGGAACAGCTTAATCCCCAGCGTGATATCGATGCGGTTGGCAGTGTGAGCAAAAAGATATTCACGCAGTCCCCGGAGTACCACTTCGAACAGCCCAACGACCACCAGCACTATCACCAGCACGTCCAGGGTGGACAACGCTTTGTGTACCAACACTTTGTCCATCACTACTTGGAAAAACAGAGGGGTGACCAGAGCAAGTAGCTGGAGCATCAGAGAAAAAAGCAGCACCTCGCCGAGGAGGCGGCGATGATGGATAAACGCAGGTATAAACCAAGAGACATCGAACCGGAGGGAAGCTTCTCGTAACTGGATCACTTCTCCGCTCCATCGGTCCTCTAGCTCGTTGATGGGGAGTATTTCGGGTGAAGCAGCATAAGGAGATTGGATCAGGGCTTGATCGGTAGAAAGGCACGCTAATACAACAAATTTCCCCTGTTTGTCGCGAAAGGCTAGGGGCAGTAACTTGGGAGTCAGCTTGGCGAGTTTTAAACGGCACAATGCCAGATCAACGTCATGTGCCTCGCTATATTCCTTTATTGCGAGTTTCAGTTTGCTATGGGAGGGCAAAGGTTGTGGTTCCTGAGTTTCACCTTTAGCTAATTGCAACAATAATCGGCAACAGTTAAGAGCAGATGGTAATGCATCGGCATCGGCGGATATATTTTCCCTATTCATTGTAATTTTCCCTCACGTGATACCATTCTCACGTTGTTGGCATAAAAAAATCTCTCCGCAAAATGATGTATTGCAGAGTTAATTAATAATAATTTGTATTAGGAGCGTAGGCTTTAATTCGACTATATGCCATCTCCATAGGTGGATGCAAGCTAAAGCTAATGAAAATTTAAGTTAATTAATCGATATTATCTTAAAAGATGGGAACGAAAATAAAATATCTCATTTTGGATCATAAAATGAATTATTTATTTCATTGTAGGACAGTTAGTGTCAAAAAAATGTTAATTTGTCGTTGCTAATGGATTGTGATTAATCGGAATGTAGTATTCATTGTCTGAATATATTGAATTGATATTAAACATATCCGTTTCTATTTTTTTTGGAGAGGCTAGAGGTTAGGCGAGAAATATTGGTAATGACTGTCAGTTGTAAAAGGGAGGTAGTGTAATAGTGATATATACCCGTCATCTTTCAAGTTGCCTCTTTGTTGACTGCACTCGTTCACCCCAGTCACATAGTTCTCTATGCTCCCGGGGATTCACTCCTTTGCCGTCGCGATGCATCTTGAAATCCATAGGGTATAATCAGGAATATTAAATAATCTAACCTTGATATGATAATCCGGTATATGTTGTTTATACCAAATTATTTTTTTATTAATTTTATTTGCTATATGCAAAAACATGCTTCATTGTTGCTTTCGAAAATTATTAAAATAAGTAATGTAAAGTTTGAAAATAGTCATATATCTTCGCTATTAAATTTGACAAAGTAATGTCTTTGTACTCCTCTAATTTATTGAAATTCAATAATATTTAAATAAAACTATAAATTAATAAATGTCACAGGGCGTCAAGTAAATTACCTTGTAGAATGATTTACGTGGGGGATATTGTCTTGCAATTAATGATTCATTACGTAGCTAATGAATTTAATTTTAATTTGTATTGATTAGTTTACGGTATTTACATTAATCATATTATTTATTTGTTGAAAAATAGTGTGTTATGAATTACTTTTAATACTCTATATCTTCAAATAATTGAAGATATAGAGTGGTTTGTAAATATTGAATAAATTACATTTGTAATTGAGACATTGATTAATTATTAAGATAAAGAATTTATTTTATAAGTAATTATCAAAGTAAACTTTTTTGGTAATTGAGGGGTGATTTGCTCGTTTTATTTTTATAAATTTCTCATTTGTTTTTGAAATAATTCCAATTGGATATTAATGGAAAATAGATAAAATACAATAGTGATTTAGTGTTTATGCAGAATTGAATGCAGTTAACGGTTCCATTTTAAATAATGGAATTCAATGTTAGCCAATTAAAATTGTAGTCAATTAATCGAACTTATCTAAAAAAACGGGAACAAAAATGGAATGTCTTATTCCGGAGCATAAAATAAATTATTTATTCTGTTATCAGGGGAATTAATGTCAATAAATTGTTAATTGGTTGTTATTAACCGGGCTTATAGCATTCCACATCTGAATATCTTGAATTGATATCAGAGGTGTCCGTTTTTATTTCTTGGGGGCAAGAAGTGAGAAAGAAATATTAGTGATGGTTGTCAGAGATGACAGTTTCCAAATTTCTAACAGATTCGTTGAGGTAGTAAATGAAAGATAGCATTGCTCAAGCAGGAAGTACTTTAAAAGCTGAACTCCTCTCTCAGACGTCAGAAAATATAACCAAAGTAAATGACACTTTATCACCGACTCAAAATGTAAAGAATATTCCCCAGACGTTTACATCCAGTGAATCATTTTGGTGTGAACGTCTTGCTGCTTTGCAACCTCTCCAATTACCTTTTGAAACCGCCGGAGAACAGGCGGAACCCAGTTGGGTCATCAGTGACTGGCAGTCGCCGCTGCTAAAAAATGGTGAAGAAGAACCATTGCGAATGTTGTTGCAGGCATTCGTTATCTATCTTGCACGTTTGACTCAGCAAACGGCATTCCAAATTGGCTGGTGCGTGGATGGGGTAAACGATAAGTTGACAGATTTAGCACCGGTAGTGCCAATGGTCGTTGAGATGGAGTTTGATAAGCCTTGGTATGTGGTAGCGAACTGGTTGGATGGCGAGCTGGCCCGGCTGACCCAGCACCACACATTTAGTCGAGATCTCCTCGCGCATGCTCCTTCATTGTGGGCTATTCCGGCGTTGACAACCCACTGGCCGTGGCGGATTGCCGTTTCTGTCATTGCGGAGGATAGGCCGTGTGATCAGGCGGCGCTTGGCGAATTGCTGACACTCCAAATCAATGCGCAGGGCGGTTTTCGTTGGATCTACGATGAAAACCGCTTGAGTACGGAAATAGTTCTGCGCATGGGTGAACATTTACAGACGCTGGCAGCGTCAAAAAGGCAGGGAGAGGAAATGCCTATCTGGCAGCTTAATGTGTTGTCTGAGGCTGAACGTACCTTGCTACTGGAAACTTGGAACGCCACGGAAACCCCTTATCCTGACCCATTATGTATTCATCAATTATTCGAGCAACAGGCAGAACAAGCCCCGCACGCCACGGCGTTGGAATATCAACAACAGACCCTCAGTTATGCGGAACTGAATATTCGTGCTAACCGACTGGCTCATCAACTGATTGCGCTGGGCGTCACACCGGACCGGCGGGTAGCGATTTGTGTGGAACGCTCCCCGATGATGGTGGTGTCATTGCTGGCGGTGCTGAAAGCTGGTGGGGCTTATGTGCCGCTGGATTCGACTTATCCGCGGGAACGTCTGGCATATATCCTGAGCGATAGTGCGCCGTCAGTGGTGCTGGTTGATGAAGCTGGCCGGGCGGCGCTGGGCGAACAGCCGCTGGTAGGAATGACGGTACTTGATCCGAATATCCAACTTGACCAGCCCGATAGCAACCCGCAGATCCCGGCTTTAACGCCACAGCACTTGGCTTATGTGATTTACACCTCTGGTTCAACCGGGCAGCCGAAAGGGGTGATGGTGGAACATCAGGCGATTTACCAACGTTATCTGGGTTTTAATGACACCTATGCCGTCACCGCACAAGACCGGCTATTGCAATTTGCCGCGTTTGCGTTTGATGTTTCAGTGGAAGATTTCTTTTCGTCATTATGTAACGGGGCCACACTGGTTATCCGGGATGATAGCTGGCTGGCTTCGATACCAGAGTTTGTTACTTTAACCCGACAATATCGTATTACGGTGATGTCACTGCCGACTTTATTCTGGTCTGAACTGGCGGCTAGAGATAATGGATTACCGCTGCCGGATTGCCTCCGGCTCATCATCATTGGCGGTGAGGCGGTGAAAAAGAGCGCCATTCAAGACTGGTTTAGACAGGCAGGCCACCGGCCCCGGCTATTGAATGGTTATGGCCCGACGGAAAACACCGTGACGGTAACTTATAAGGATGTGTTATCCCCGGAAGATGCCCGTTCTATTGGTCGCCCGGCCAAAAATGCCCGTATCTATCTGTTGGACAAATATGGTGAACTGGTGCCCGCAGGTTGCGTAGGCGAGATGTACATTGGCGGCGTAGGTGTGGCGCGGGGTTATCTCAACCGGCCAGCGTTGAGCGTGGAACGTTTCATGCTGGATACTTTTAGCCCGGTATCCGGCGAACGGATGTATCGCTCTGGGGATTTAGCCCGCTACCTGCCGGATGGTGACTTGGAATTTTTGGGCCGTAACGATGAGCAGGTTAAAATTCGCGGTTTCCGTATTGAACTGGGGGAAATTGAAACCCGACTGACGGAACACCCGGCGGTACAAGAGGCGGCGGTGTTGGCACTGGATGGCGATCAGGGCAAACGGCTGGTGGCCTATGTAGAGGCGGAAGCGAATGAGAGATTGGCGGCTGATTTGCGTGAATACCTGAGTACCATTTTGCCTGACTATATGGTGCCGACGGCTTTTGTACGTCTGGATACCTTCCCGCAGACTCCAAGTGGCAAGTTAGATCGTCGGGCGTTGCCTGCGCCAGGGGAAGACGATTTTGCCCGTCAGATTTATGAAGCGCCACAAGGGAAGGCTGAAATCACCCTGGCGGCTATCTGGCGTCAGTTATTGGGCATTGAACAAATCAGCCGACATGACAGTTTCTTCGCGCTGGGTGGTCATTCCCTACTCGGTGTACAGATGATTGAGCGTTTGCGTCACCTGGGTTTAACACTGACGGCGCGTGATCTGTTTCAGTCGCCGGTGCTGTCAGCATTGGCTCAAACGTTGGGACAGCATCAAGCTGTGATAGTCCCGCCTAACGTCATCACGCCGACAACCACGGCGCTGACGTCGGAAATGTTACCGCTGATTGATTTGGGTCAGACTGACATTGACCGTATCGTCGAGCAGGTACTGGGTGGGATAACTAATATTCAGGATATCTATGCGTTGTCGCCGTTGCAGGACGGTATTCTGTTCCACCACCTGTTGGAACAGGAAGGCGACCCCTATCTGGTGCTCTATCCGGTGGCTTTTGCTAACCGCTCTTTGCTGGATCGTTATCTGGCGGCAGTACAACAGGCGATTGATCGCCATGATATCTTGCGGACGGCGTTTATTTGGCAAGGGTTGTCAGTCCCGGCGCAGGTAGTCTGGCGTCAGGCACGGTTGCCTGTGACAGAATTGACACTAGATCCGGCTGACGGCCCAGTCATTGACCAGTTAACCCGGCGTTTTGATCCCGCTCAGCATCGTCTTGATTTGAGTCAGGCACCGCTACTGCATTTTGTTATCGCTCAGGAAACCGATGGCCGCTGGTTCTTACTGGAATTGCAGCATCATTTGATTGGCGACCACGAAACGATGGAAGTCATGCACCGTGAAGTGCAGGCCTATTTTGCCGGACAGGGGGAGCATTTGCCTGCGCCAGTGCCGTTCCGTAATCTGGTGGCTGAGGCCCGGTTGGGAGTGAGTCAGGCAGCGCATACCCGTTTCTTCACCGATATGTTGGCGGTAGTGGATGAACCCACGTTGCCGTTCGGGTTAACCGGGGTGCATCGTGATGGCTCTCAGAAGACGGAATCCCACCGGATGTTGGTTCCTGAGCTAAATGACCGTCTGCGTAGTCAGGCTCGGCGTTTGGGCGTTAGTCTGGCGGCGCTGTGTCATCTGGCTTGGGCGCAGGTGTTATCGCGTACCAGCGGACAGGAGAAAGTGGTGTTTGGTACCGTGCTGTTTGGGCGTATGGCCGTGGGGGAAGGAATGGGGCTGTTTATCAATACCCTGCCGCTACGGCTGGATATGGATGAGACCCCGGTACAGGATGGTGTGCGGGAGGCACATCTGCGATTGGCTGAATTGTTGGAACATGAGCATGCGCCATTGGCGCTGGCTCAACGGTGCAGTGGGGTTGACAGCGGTACGCCGCTCTTTAGTGCCCTGTTGAACTATCGCCATAATGAGCAGCCTGATCCTTTGGACGAAACGATGGCCGGGATTGAATTCCTGGGCGAACAAGAGCGAACTAACTATCCGTTTGTACTGTCAGTGGAGGATGGTGGCTCTACTCTGGGGCTGACGGCTCAGGTCGTGCAACCGTTTGATCCGGAAAGCCTCTGCGGTTATATGCAACAGGCACTGGAGAGTCTGGTAACCGCGCTGGAGAAAACCCCGGAAATGCCCGTTCGGGTATTGAATATCCTGCCGGAAGCGGAACGTACCTTGTTGTTAGAAACCTGGAACGCCACGGAAACCGTCTATCCTGATCAGTTATGTATCCATCAGTTGTTTGAACAACAAGTGGAGAGAACTCCAACAGCAACGGCGCTGATAGCAGGAGATAAAACTCTGAGCTATACAGAACTGAATACCCGTGCTAACCGGCTAGCTCGTCAGTTAATCGAACAAGGGGTTCGTCCCGGTGATCATATTGCGCTTTTGCTAGAGCGATCGATAGAACTGGTGGTGGCCCAATTGGCTATTCTTAAAGTCGGCGCTGTTTATGTGCCGGTTGATCCCAGTGTGCCGGATGATCGAAAAAGCTGGTTGATAAATGATTGTTCTGCCCGGTTGCTACTTACCGATATGCAGATGGAGACTCCGGCTAACCTGGCTGTTCCGCTGCTTCGTTTCTCGGATGAGACAGACACGAGCAAAGAGGAAGATTACCTCAATCCTGATTTACCACACTCCAGCGCTGATTTAGCGTATATCATGTACACCTCCGGTTCTACCGGTACACCTAAAGGGGTATTGGTACCCCATCGTGCGGTGGTCCGACTGGTCATCAATAATGACTATGCTGAAATCGGGCCGGATGATCGGGTTGCCTTTACGGCTAATCCGGCTTTCGATGCCAGTACATTTGAAGTTTGGGCACCATTGCTTAATGGCGCGGCGTTAGTGGTTATTGACCGCGCCACGTTATTAACACCGCAGGAGTTAGTACCGGTTTTACAGGCTCACCACATTACAGTGCTGTGGCTGACTATCGGGTTGTTTAACCGGCTGGCGGCAGAGTTATCCCCGGTTCTGCCGCAGATTAAGATTCTGATTTTCGGGGGGGATATACCTGATTTACATGTGATTGCTCAGGTTCTGAATAATCGCCCGCCACAACAACTCTTGCAGGCTTATGGTCCGAGTGAGGGAACCACGTTTACCACCATGTATCCTATCGTGACATTAGCGCAGGGAGTGACTCGCATCCCCATTGGCCGACCGATAGCCAATACACGTATTTATCTGCTGGATGTTTACGGTCAGCCGGTACCGTCAGGTGCGATCGGTGAGATTTATGTGGGGGGAGATGGGGTTGCTTGCGGCTATCTTAATCGCCCTGACCAGACTGCTGAACGTTTCCTGATAGATCCATTTAGTGATCAACCGGATGCGCATATGTACCGGACCGGGGATTTGGCCCGTTATCTGCCGGATGGCAATCTGGAATTTCTGGGTCGTAATGATCAACAGGTTAAAATTCGCGGTTTCCGCATTGAACCGGGGGAAATTGAGACACGTCTGGTGGAGCATCCGGCGGTGCGTGAAGCCACTGTGCTAGCTATGGGGGATGGGCCGGACAAACGGCTGGTGGCCTATGTGGTGGCGGAAGCTCATGAGGGGTTGGCGATTAGTCTGCGTGATCACCTGAGTGCTATTTTACCGGATTACATGGTGCCGACAGCCTTTGTGCGCCTGGATGGGTTTCCATTAACCCCGAATGGTAAGTTGGATCGCCGGGCATTGCCGGTACCGGACAATGAAGCTTTGGCCCGTCAGGTTTATGCTGCGCCGCAAGGCGAAACGGAAATGGCGTTGGCAGCAATCTGGCGTGAATTACTAGGGATCGAACAAATCAGCCGGTATGACAGCTTTTTTGCCTTGGGCGGTCACTCGCTGCTCGCTGTACGGATGGTTGAACGCTTGCGTCACTTAGGTTTAACGCTGGCGGTGCGGGACCTGTTCCAGTCGCCAGTGTTGTTTGAATTGGCGCAAACACTGGGGCGGCAACCGGTTATGGTGGTACCGCCGAATGTCATTACGTCAGCGACGACGAAAATCACCCCAGAAATGTTGCCGCTGATTGATCTGACTCAGGCTGAGATTGACCGTATCGTCGGGCAAGTATCGGGCGGGATGACTAATATTCAGGATATCTATGCCCTGTCGCCGTTGCAGGACGGTATTTTGTTTCACCATTTATTGGCAAATGAAGGTGATCCCTATCTGGTGGTCAGCCAGATGGCCTTTGCTGAGCGGTCTCTGTTAGACCGTTATTTGGCGGCGGTGCAACAGGTGATTGATCGCCACGATATTCTACGGACTGCCTTTATCTGGCAAGAGTTGTCAGTGCCGACTCAGGTAGTCTGGCGTCAGGCATCCTTGTCGGTGACTGAGCTGGCGCTGAACCCGGCTGATGGCCCGGTTTGTGATCAACTCGTTCAACGTTTTAATCCCCGTCATTATCGTCTCGATTTAGGTCGGGCACCGCTGTTGCGTTTTGTGGTGGCACAGGAGACCGATGGCCGCTGGTTGTTACTGGAATTGCAGCATCACCTGATTGGCGACCATACCGCAATGAAAGTGATGAACCGTGAAGTGCAGGCGTACCTTGCTGGACAAGGGGATAATCTGCCTGACCCGGTGCCGTTCCGCAATCTGGTGGCGCAGGCTCGGCTAGGGGGAGATCAAGAAGCATATACCCGTTTCTTTACTGAGATGTTGGCGGAGGTGGATGAACCAACGCTGCCGTTCGGGTTGACGGATGTGCATCGTGATGGATCTCAGGAGATAGAATTCCATCGGCTGTTGACGGCCAGCTTGAATGGCCGTCTGCGTAGTCAGGCCCGGCGTTTGGGCGTCAGTCTGGCGGCGTTGTGTCATTTGGCTTGGGCACAGGTACTGTCGTGTACCAGTGGTCAGGAGAAAGTGGTGTTTGGCACCGTGTTGTTTGGGCGCATGACGGCGGGAGAAGGGGCTGATAGTGGCATGGGGCTATTTATTAATACCCTGCCGCTACGGCTGGACATCGATGATACGCCGGTACGTGATAGTGTACAGGCAGTACATACCCGGCTGGCGGGATTGTTGGAACATGAACATGCCTCACTCGCGCTGGCTCAACGATGCAGTGGGATTGCCAGCGGTACGCCGCTCTTTAGTGCCCTGTTCAACTATCGACATAATGATCAGTCAGATCCTTTGGATGAAACAATGGAGGGGATTGAATTCCTGGGCGAACAGGAGAGCACTAACTACCCCTTCGGGATGTCGGTGGAGGATGATGGCGCTACGTTAGGGTTGATCGCTCATGTGGTGCAACCGTTTGATCCGGAAAGTCTATGCAATTATATGCAGCAGGCGCTGGAGAGTTTGGTAGAGGCCCTTGAGCAGGCTCCAGAGACGCCGGTACGAACATTGAACATTCTGCCGGAAACGGAACGTACATTATTACTGGAAGCTTGGAACGTCACGGAGACCCCATACCCAGAGGCGTTATGTATTCATCAGTTGTTTGAACAACAGGTGGAGAAAACCCCGGAGGCCACGGCACTGGTGTATCAAGAGCAGACACTGAGTTATGCCGAGTTAAATGCCTGCGCCAACCGGTTAGCCCATCAACTGATTGCATGTGGCGTAACACCGGAACAACCGGTGGCGATTTGCGTGGCCCGTTCACCGGCGATGGTGGTGGCATTGTTGGCGGTGTTGAAAGCCGGTGGAGCTTACGTGCCGCTGGATTCAACCTACCCGGCGGAGCGTCTGACGTATATCCTGCATGACACTGCCCCATCAGTGGTATTGGCTGATGCGCCCGGACAGGCCGCACTGGGTGGCGAGGCATTGGCAGGGCTGACGGTAATTGACCCGAATATCCAGCCTGACCAACCGGACAACAATCCATTAGTGACGGCATTAACGCCACAGCATCTGGCCTATGTGATTTACACCTCCGGTTCAACCGGGCAGCCGAAAGGGGTGATGGTAGAACATCAGGCGGTGTATCAACGTTATCTGGGGGTTAATGAACCCTATGCCATCACCGCGCAAGACCGGGTATTGCAATTTGCCGCGTTTGCGTTTGATGTTTCAGTGGAAGAGTGCTTTTCATCATTGTGCAGCGGCGCGACGCTAGTTATTCGTGATGAGAGCTGGCTGGCCTCAATGACGGAATTTATTGCTTTAGCCCGGCAAAACCATATCACGGTGATGTTTCTGCCGACTTTATTCTGGTCTGAACTGGCGGCCAGAGACAACGGATTATCGTTGCCGGAGTGTCTCCGGCTGATCATCATTGGCAGTGAGGCGGTCAAAAAGAACGCTATTAAGGACTGGTTTAGGCAGGAAGGCCACCGACCTCAGCTACTGAACGCTTATGGTCCGACGGAAAATACCGTGACGGCGACCTGTAAAGAAATAGTATCCCCGGCAGATGATCGTTCTATCGGTTGGCCGATTAGGAATACTCGTGTTTACCTGTTGGACAGACACGGCCAACCTGTGCCATTAGGCTGCGTGGGAGAAATGTATATTGGTGGCGTGGGGGTAGCACGGGGTTATCTGAACCGACTGGCATTGAGCGAGGAACGTTTTATATCGGACCCCTTTAGTCCGGTGTCCGATGCTCGGATGTATCGCACCGGGGATTTAGCGCGTTATCTGCCGAATGGTGAGCTGGAATTCTTCGGTCGTAACGACCAACAGGTTAAAATTCGCGGCTTCCGGGTTGAACTGGGGGAAATTGAAACTCGGCTGGTGGAACACCCGGCGGTGCAAGGGGCGGCGGTGCTGGCGCTGGATGATGAGCAGGGCAAACGGCTGGTGGCCTATGTGGCGGCACAAGCGCATGAGGGATTGGCGGTTGATTTGCGTGAACACCTGTGCGCGGTTTTACCTGACTATATGATACCGGCGGCCTTTGTGCGGCTGGATAGCTTCCCGCAGACACCGAATGGCAAGCTGGACCGCCGGGCATTACCGGCACCGGGGGAGGCGACGTTTGCTCGTCAAGTTTATGAAGCCCCGCAAGGAAAGATAGAAACGATGCTGGCGGCTGTCTGGTGTGAATTACTGAATGTTGAGCAGATTAGCCGACATGACAGCTTCTTTGCGTTGGGCGGTCATTCATTGCTTGCTGTGCGCATGATTGAACGATTGCGGCGTATCGGTCTGGGCGTATCGGTGCAAACGCTATTCCAACATCCAACACTCTGTGTTCTGGCCCAGTCTCTGGTTCAGCATGATGAAATCCGGGTGCCTGACAACGGTATTACACCGGATACGACGGTGCTGACACCAGCGATGTTGCCGCTGATTGATTTAACTCAGGCTGATATTGACCGCATCGTCGGACAAGTACCGGGCGGGATGGCGAATATTCAGGACATCTATGCATTGTCGCCATTGCAGGATGGTATTTTGTTCCACCATCTACTGGAGAGTGAAGGTGATACGTATCTGTTAATCAGCCAGATGGTTTTTGCTGACCGGGCGCTGTTGGATCGTTATCTGGCGGCGATTCAACGGACCATTGATCGGCATGATATCCTGCGTACCGCCTTTATCTGGCAAGGATTGTCAATGCCGGCACAGGTGGTCTGGCGTCAGGCCCCATTGTCAGTGACTGAACTGGTTCTGGACCCGGCTGACGGTCCGGTCAGTGACCAGCTAACCCAGCGTTTTGATCCCGCTCACTATCGTCTTGACCTGAGTCAAGCCCCGTTACTGCGTTTTGTTATCGCGCAGGAAACGGATGGTCGTTGGTTGTTACTGGAATTGCATCATCACTTGATTGGCGATCATGAAACGATGGAGGTGATGCACCGCGAAGTACAGGCGTATCTGACAGGGCGGGAGGAGAGTTTGCCGACGCCGGTTCCTTTCCGCAATCTGGTGGCGCAGGCCCGATTGGGTGTCAGTCAGGAAGAACATACTCGCTTCTTTACCGAGATGTTGGCGGAGGTGGAGGAATCGACGTTACCGTTCGGGCTGACGGAGGTCCATCGTGATGGTTCGCAGGTGACGGAATCCCACCGGATGTTGGCTCCTGAGCTAAATGACCGTTTACGTAGTCAGGCCCGGCGTTTGGGGGTCAGTCTGGCGGCGCTGTGTCATTTGGCTTGGGCGCAGGTGTTGTCTTGTACCAGTGGTCAGCAGAGTGTTGTGTTTGGTACGGTGCTGTTTGGGCGTATGCAGGCGGGAAGCGGTGCTGACAGTGGCATGGGGTTGTTTATCAATACCTTGCCGTTGCGGCTGGATATTGATGAGACCCCAGTGCGGGATAGCGTACAGACCGCCCATACCCGACTCGCCGGATTATTGGCGCATGAGCATGCTTCATTGGCGCTGGCTCAACGTTGCAGCGGGGTTGCCAGCGGTACGCCGCTCTTTAGCGCCTTGTTGAACTATCGGCACAATGCTTTATCGGCAACGTCGGATGAACTGATCAGCGGTATTGAATTTCTTGACGCACAGGAGCGAACCAACTACCCATTTGTGCTGTCGGTGGAGGATTTTGGTGAATCTCTGGGGCTGACGGCTCAGGTAGTGCAACCGTTTGATCCGGAAAGCTTATGCAGTTATATGCAACAGGCGCTGGAGAGTCTGGTAGACGCTTTGGATCAAGCGCCACAAACACCGATACGCGCCTTGAACATCCTGCCGGAAACAGAACGCACACGGTTGCTGGAAACTTGGAATGCCACGGAAACCGCTTATCCTGATGCATTATGTATTCATCAATTGTTTGAGCAGCAGGTAGAGAAAACCCCGGAGGCGACGGCGCTGATAGCGGGAGATAAGATCTTAAGTTATGCGGAACTGAATACAGGCGCTAACCGATTGGCTCATCAGCTAATCGAACTGGGAATTCGTCCAGATGATCATGTTGCGATCCTGTTAGAGCGCTCGATGGAATTGGTAGTGGCCCAATTGGCGATTCTCAAAGCCGGTGCTGTTTACGTGCCGGTTGATCCCAGTATGCCGGATGAACGGAAAAATTGGCTGATAAGTGATTGTGCAGCCAAATTGTTGCTCACGGATACACGGACTGATATTCCGACTAACTTGACGATTGCGCTGTTACGTCTCTCGGATGAGAACAGTGTGAACAGCGAGCGAGATCGTATCAACCCTGATTTGCCGCGTTCCAGCACTGAGTTAGCGTATATCATGTATACCTCCGGTTCGACCGGCACACCCAAAGGGGTTTTGGTGCCGCATCGTGCTATGGTTCGGCTGGTCATTAATAATGGTTATGCCAACATCGGGCCGGAGGATCGAGTGGCCTTTACCGCTAATCCGGCTTTCGATGCCAGCACGTTTGAAGTTTGGGCACCGTTGCTTAACGGTGGTGCTTTAGTGGTTATCGACCGCGCGACCTTATTGACACCACAGGAGTTAGTGCTGACTTTACAGGAGCACCGCATCACGGTTCTATGGCTGACTATCGGGTTGTTTAACCGGTTGGCGGCAGAGTTATCTCCCATTCTGCCGCAAATTAAGATCCTGATTTTTGGGGGAGATATACCCGATTTACAGGTGATTGCTCAGGTTCTGGATAATCGTCCACCACAACAATTATTGCAGGCTTATGGTCCGAGTGAAGGAACCACTTTTACCACCATGTATCCTATCGAGACGTTACCGCGGGGAGTGAGCCGGATACCTATTGGCCGGCCAATAGCGAATACACGGGTTTATTTGCTGGATGCGTATGGTCAGCCGGTACCGCCAGGTGTGATCGGTGAAATTTATGTCGGTGGTGATGGGGTAGCCCAAGGTTATCTCAATCGTCCTGAGTTAACCGCCGAACGTTTCCTTATCGATCCGTTCAGTGATAACCCGGAGGCACGTATGTACCGCACCGGGGATTTGGCCCGCTATTTGCCGGACGGTAATCTGGAATTTTTGGGCCGTAATGACCAGCAGGTTAAAATCCGCGGTTTCCGCATTGAACCGGGGGAAATTGAGGCGCGTCTGGTAGAGTATCCGGCGGTGCGTGAGGCGGCAGTGTTAGCGTTAGGTGATGGGCCGGATAAACGGCTGGTGGCCTATGTGGTAGCGCCTGAGGATGATGGGCTGGTGAATAGTTTGCGTGATTACCTGAGCAAAATTTTGCCTGACTATATGGTGCCGTCGGCCTTTGTGCGCTTGGATACGTTTCCGTTGACGCCGAACGGTAAGCTGGATCGTCGGGCGCTGCCGACACCGGATAGTGAAGCCGTTGCCCGTCAGGTTTACGTAGCGCCACAAGGAGAAACGGAAATGACGTTAGCGGCGATTTGGCGTGAATTACTGGGGATTGAACAGGTTAGTCGGTATGACAGCTTCTTTGCGTTGGGCGGCCATTCACTACTCGCTGTACGCATGATTGAGCGCCTGCGTCACTTGGGATTGACACTGGCGGCGCGTGATCTGTTCCAGTCTCCGGTGCTGTCAGATTTGGCCCAAACGTTGGGACAGCATCAGGCCGTCATTGTGCCGACTAACGTCATCATCTCGGCAACCACGGCGCTGACGCCGGAAATGTTGCCGCTGATTGATTTGACTCAAACTGACATTGACCGCATTGTCGGGCAAGTGCCGGGCGGGGTGACCAATATTCAGGATATCTATGCCCTGTCGCCGTTGCAGGACGGTATTTTGTTCCATCACCTATTGGCAAACAAAGGGGACCCCTATTTATTAACCGGTCAGATGGTCTTTACTGAACGAACTTTGCTGGACCGTTATCTGGCGGCGGTGCAACAAGTAGTTAGTAGACACGATATCCTGCGTACCGCCTTTATCTGGCAGGGATTGTCAGTGCCCGCTCAAGTGGTTTGGCGTCAGGCATCCTTGTCGGTGACTGAGTTGACACTGAACCCAGCCGATGGACCGGTTAGCGGGCAATTGGCTGAGCGTTTTGATCCCCGTCACCATCGTTTGGACTTGAGCCAAGCACCGTTATTGCGCTTTGTGGCGGCACAGGAAAATGATGGCCGTTGGATTGTACTGCAATTACTTCATCATTTGATTGGCGACCATACCACGTTGGACGTGATGAACCGTGAAGTACAAGCTTATCTGGATGGACAGGAGGAGGGCCTGCCAACGCCGACGCCTTTCCGCAATTTGGTGGCGCAGGCCCGGCTAGGAGTGAGTCAGGAAGCGCATATCCGCTTCTTTACCGACATGTTAGCCGAAGTGGATGAACCCACTCTGCCGTTCGGATTGACGGAGGTGCATCGTGATGGTTCGCAGGTGACGGAATCGCAACGGATGTTGTCCCCTGAGCTGAATGACCGTCTGCGTGGTCAAGCCCGGCGTTTGGGGGTCAGTCTGGCGGCTTTATGTCATTTGGCCTGGGCGCAGGTGTTGTCGCGTACTAGCGGACAGCAACAGGTGGTGTTCGGTACCGTAATATTTGGGCGCATGGCGGTGGGGAAAGGGGTTGACAGCGGCATGGGGCTGTTTATCAATACCTTGCCGTTGCGGCTGGATATGGATGATACGCCAGTGCGTGATAGTGTACAGGCAGTACATAACCGGCTAGCGGGATTGTTGGAACATGAACATGCCTCACTGGCGCTGGCTCAGCGTTGTAGCGGGGTGATGGATGGTATTCCACTGTTTAGCGCCCTGTTGAACTACCGACATAACGATCAGCCTGATCCTCTGGATGGAACGATGGACGGCATTGAATTCCTTGGGGCGCAGGAATTTACTAACTATCCATTTGCCTTGTCGGTGGAAGATTTTGGTGATGCATTAGGGTTGACTGCTCAAGTTATCCAGCCGTTTGAGCCGGAACGGGTATGTGGCTATATGCAACAGGCACTGGAAAGCTTGGCGGCGGCGCTGGAACAGACCCCGGAAACGCCGGTACGGACATTGAACATTCTGCCTGAAACAGAGAGTACGTTACTGTTGAACACCTGGAATACGACGGAAACCTCGTATCTTAACCCGTTATGTATTCATCAATTGTTTGAACAACAGGTAGAGCAAAGCCCAGACGCGACAGCGTTAGTGTATGAGGAGCAAATTCTCAGTTATGCCGAATTAAATGCCCGTGCTAATCGGTTGGCCCATCAGCTCATTGCGCTAGGTGTAGAACCGGATCAGCGGGTGGCGATTTGCGTGGCACGTTCACCGGCGATGGTGGTGGGATTATTGGCGGTGCTGAAAGCGGGCGCGGCTTATGTGCCGCTGGACCCGGATTATCCGGGCGAACGTCTATCACATATTTTGGCCGATGTCTCACCGGTTATTTTACTGGCTGATGCCGTTGGGCGTACAGTGTTGGGCGAAAACGTGCTGGCCGGGCTGACAGTGCTTGATCCGAATAGATTGCCTGACCTGCCAGACAGCAATCCACAGATACCGGAATTGACTCCGCGGCATCTGGCGTATGTAATTTACACCTCCGGTTCGACCGGCACGCCAAAGGGGGTGATGGTTGAACATCGGCAACTGGTGAGTCAAATTACTTCGTTGAACATGAAGTGGTCGCTTAACGCGTCTGACCGTATATTACAATTTTGCAACCCCTCTTTTGACGTTTGCGCGTCAGAAATATTTTGCGCAATAACGCTGGGGGCACAATTAGTTCTGAGAACAGATCAGTGGCTCCTAAGTGCGCAGGAGTTCTGGCGTCGGTGTGAGTGTTATAGAATTACCTACATTGCGATACCTGCTCAATTCTGGCGGATAATATCGAATGTCAATGAAAGCGATATCTATCAGGGCGTAAGAGTTATTTGCATTGGTGGGGAAGCGATACCTGATCATGAGTTACAACGTTGGCTATCGGTTCACGGTGAATACCCGGTTCTCGCTAATTGTTACGGCCCTACCGAAGCCACGATTACCACGACGACATCCTGCCTAAACGAGGGGATGGGGCAGGCTAATATCATTGGTCGTCCGCTGTCGAATACACGTGTTTACTTGCTCGATGTTCAAGGGCAGCCAGTACCGTTAGGCGCGGTGGGGGAATTGTATATTGGGGGCGCTGGTGTCGCACGGGGTTATCTCAACCGTGCTGAACTGACCGCAGAATATTTCCTGACTGATCCGTTTAGTGATAATCCAAATGCACGGATGTATCGCACCGGGGATTGGGTTCGCTACTTGCCGGATGGCAATCTGGAATTCCTGGGGCGTAATGATCATCAGGTGAAAATTCGCGGCTTCCGGGTTGAACCGGGGGAAATTGAAGCCCGATTGGTAGAACATCCCGCAGTGAGTCAATCTGTGGTGCTGGCGTTGGGTGAAGGGCAGGGCAAACGCTTGGTGGCTTATGTGGTGGCGCAAGCGGATGAGCGGTTAGCGAATAACTTGCGTACCCACCTGAGTGCCATTTTACCTGACTATATGGTGCCGTCAGCCTTTGTGCGTCTGGATGCCTTCCCATTGACGCCAAATGGTAAGTTAGATCGTCATGGGTTACCGGAGCCGGACAGCGAAGCCTTTGCTCGTCAGGCTTACGAGGCACCACAAGGCGAAACGGAAACTGTATTAGCGGCGATTTGGTGTGAATTGCTGGGGATTGAACAGGTTAGCCGGTCTGACAATTTCTTCGCGTTGGGCGGTCACTCGCTGCTTGCGATGCGAATGATGAATCTTGCCGCTGGCCGAGGGTTGATTTTTACACTGAATATTGTGTTCCAATTCCCGGTGCTGGCCGAATTGGCTGCAAAAATCACCTCGGATTTATTGTCTCAACCGCAAAGCCGCGCTATATCGGTGCGACCTGATGGGGCAGGATTGCCACTGTTTTTTGTTCCCAGTGGCATGGGTGATTATTCTTATGTCTTCGGGCTGGCTCAGCATATCCCGTCGGGCTACCCGATTTATGCGCTGCCCTGGCCGTCCATCAGTGAAGAACCGATGGCAACGATGGAAGCGCAGGCTGCCAGAATGATTGCCTTGATGAAAGCCGTTCAACCGGCAGGCCCGTACCGGATAAGTGGCTACTCTTCTGGTGGAATATTGGCTTATGCCATTGTTCAGCAGCTTTTAAGTACTGGCGAGCAAGTCAGTTTCCTGGGGCTGATTGATACGCCTGCGCCTCATTATTTTGGCAAAGAGGCCATGCAGTCCAAACATCATTTCCTTACTGAGCTGGCCCGGCAGTCAGGGGAGGCGTGCAAAGAAAAGATTGCGGCGTTATATCGGCGAATTGATGAGTTGAATTTGGTGCAGTTTATTGAAGCGGCGCAAGAGCTGGCGTTATATCCCGCAAACCTGCGTGCTGATGTGATGGCAAAATGTTGGCGGCAGATCGAACGTTACAGCCAAATAGTGGCGGATTATGAGCCGCCAGCATTAGCAATAACGCTGCATCAGTTCTATGCGGCAGAACCTTCTCCTGCTGTTTCTTTTGTGGCAGATGAAAAGCCAGAGTCCGTGAACATAGAACCGTCGTTAGGTTGGGAGCGGGTAATGCCTGATACTTCACTGCAATTGATTGCTACTCCGGGTAATCATTTTAGTTTATTGGAGGATGATAAAAATAAAACCGCGTTAGCTCAGATTTTGGATAGGGCGTTGGCAATCCACTATGACGAGGAGGTTTCGTAATACTGATATATTAAGGAAGTACTCAATTATTCAGTTCGCGTATGATAATCCGGTATGTATTTATTATGCCGGATTTTTTATGCATTAAAATAGAATAAGGAAACTTATCGTTCCCATATAAGTTATTTTTTTTAGGTTTCTTTGTTATTATTGTTGCTATTTTATATTGTGTGAATTCAAACGGATTTTATTGTTGATTTTATTTTGTTTTGTTGATTGCCTTGGTGTCAAAATTATATTTTTAATTGTGGTGTTATTGTTGGGGATATTTATTGTAATAAATAATTATGAGAAAATAATTGAAAGTGTGATCATGGTAATGTGTTGTTTGATGGTAATATAGGCTAATTGAATCAACCTCCATTTTATGAACTCGCTTTAGAATAGATTGGGTTTATTTTAAAAGCTCGTGATAATTAAAAACCTTACTTATTTGTGGTAATTGTTTATACCCTATGGATTTCAAGATGCTTCGCGACGGCAAGGGAGCGAATCCCCGGAAGCATAGATAACTATGTGACCGGGGTGAGTGAGTGCAGCCAACAAAGAGGCGACTTGAAAGATGACGGGTATATATTGGGAGGGGTATATAATTGAATAGTATTGATTTTTATCCTAGCTGGCACCACGTGCCGGTAAATATCGCCGGGCGTCAGAAAAATCACATCACAAAACGATCTAATTTGAATATATCTTGTCACAATCAATATTTTATTGAGTTAATTATTATGCCTGTCACCTTGTTTTATTGTTGTGAAATAATCTGTGGTGATATTAATTGTACGTTGTAATGTTTCTTTACGGTATTGAATATAATAATGTCCTGATAGGAACAAGAACAGAGTGTTTTATTTGTGCAATTAAGGCTGATTATTTGTTCGGTTATTAGGGGAATTAGCGTGCAAAAATGACTAATTGTCCGTTATTAATCGGGCGATGGTACGATTTTTGAATATCTTGAATTGATGTCGGATGCGTCCGTTTTTATTTCTTGGGGGCAAGAAGTAAGAAAGAAATATTGGTGAGGGCT
>NZ_RCWC01000047.1 GCF_018448935.1 Photorhabdus noenieputensis
AGGTGAAAACTAATCCATCCATATTTGAAACCCTACATAATTGAACCATTATCCTGAAACGGGGATAACGCAGGAGGCTATTAAACGAGCCATTACAAGCGGCTCTTTTAAATAGCGCCGGTCTGTTTCGCGGTAAAAAAATGACAGCGGAAAATAGCCATCATTTAATACGTGGCGTTAGAGAGAACAGTAGACCGCTTCCAGCTAAGTAGGATGGAGTGGAGACAAATAACAGAGAATTTCGCTCTCTAAATATTATGACCACAAGATCACGATATTTATCATATGGACATAAAATAAATGTGATAAATATCACACAAAATGGCTAATTAATCGCCGCCGATGAATAGAATGAATAAAAATCGCCGTAAATTCTCACCTGATGCAAAGGCAATATAAAACCCCAAAAGCATCAAGATATTAATCCGAAACATTTGGCTGGCGATAAATAAGCTTTAATATACCCGTCACCTTTCAAGCTGCCTCTTTGTTGGCTGCACTTACTCACCCCGGTCACATAGTTATCTATGCTCCCGGGGATTCGCTCCCTTGCCGCCGCGATGCATCTTGAAATCCATAGGGTATATACTCCTTTGCATATATATAAAGTGTATTCAAAATCAGCTAGGCTGACGCCTCATCGACATTCCTCTTCTGCCTTATATCGGCTGGAGTAGCCTTTTCGAGGTAAAGATGGTTTGCAGTCTGAACCATCCGTCAATCGCTTCTATCTGATATCTGACCAATGACTACTCTACCGCAAAAAACAGCGAATAAAATAACCTAATGGGATAGGCATTAAGTTGCTGAATAAGATAGGATCTTGACCTACTAAACACTAAATTAACCTTAGCAATCTACTAATAATAAGAAGGCATTATGTGGTTCTCCAGATTTAAACTGGCTTTTATCGCGCTTTTACTTCCCTGGCTACTAACGGTGGCAACGCAAATGGCGGGAAGAATTTATCTCCTCTTCACTTATGGCAGTTATCAGCTTTTTACTGACTCGACTCAAGACGTGGAACGAATGTTCTGGATCGGCGGACTGTTTGATATTCGTATTGCCAGTTTGCTGTTTGTGCCTTGTCTGCTGATTGCTAGCTTATTTGCCATTAATAAAAACAGCTTCAACATATGGCAACACGCCTATCCGTGGTTGGCAACAACACTCAATACTGTGGTCGGCGCTTTGACGGTCAGTAATGTTTACTACTATGCCACTTATGAACGGCCGTTCGATATTTTCATCTTCGGCTTAGTCGAAGATGATACGCAAGCCGTGCTGCACACCCTATGGAACGACTATCCTGTTATTGAAAGTTTGCTCTGTTTAGCTCTGTTCGCAATGACTGTTTTCTGGTCCTGTCTGCTCTGGCAACGCTACCTTATTTCACGCACAGAGCGCAAAACCAGTCTGCCCGTTTCTGCTATCGCGACGCTGGTTATTTTAACTGTCTGTTTCGTTGGCATGCGTGGCTCCATAGGTACCTTTCCACTACGTCAGGCCAATACACAGGTTTCAGAAGTCAAAATGCTTAATATGCTGACGCCTAATGGTCCAATGGCGCTGAACTGGGCATTTAATGATCATTACAAAAATAGCTACTTCCCTGAAGCAACAGACGCGCAAGGTAGCTGGTTATTAAACCATTTTCTGGAGAAGCCAACCCCCGCAAATCTGTCACCGTTTATGGCTAAAACTGCCGATAATCCCACCGCTCAAAAAAATCCTCCTCATGTAATATTTAATGTCATGGAGAGTATGGGTTATCACCTACAAAGCCTGGATCGTCCAGACCTTGATGTTTTTGGTGCCCTACGCCAGCACTGGCAAAACGACTGGCGTTTTGAACGCTTCGTTTCCGAAGGCGATGGCACCATTGACAGTTTGAGCCGTTTTTTGATCCGCAGCCCAAACAGCGCAATCAGCCAATCCATAGCGCAAAATCTCGACTTCACCAGTAATATGTTTAAACCCTATCTGGCGAATGGTTACAAAATTATCTTCGTCACATCCGGTAACGGCGCATGGCGTAATTTGAATCAGTTCCTGCCAAATCTGGGAGTCAGTGAATTTATCGATCAAAATGGGTTGAAAAAACGCTATCCAGAAGCCAAATTCGATACTTGGGGCGTGCCTGATGAGTTTATGTTCCGTTATATTGAGGAACGTTTAACTCAGGCAGAAAAGAACGGGGAGCATGTTCTGATTATGTCGTTATCTACTACCCATCACCCACCGTATAAATCACCGCCAAGCTATCAGAAAATCGATATAAAACTGAGTGATACCGAGAAACAACGTTTAAGTCATTTAGCTAGTGGTAATGAATTACAAGAGGTTTTTCATACCCTGCGTTACGCCAATGATCAATTAGGACAATTTATTAGTTGGGTAAAATCTCAGTCATTGGCTTCTCATACCATTATTGCGGCAACCGGTGACCATAATATTCGAGGTATCAGTTATCCAGATGCTCATGAACTGGCAATCGGCCACGGTGTACCGTTTTATCTTTACGTGCCGCCCGCTTATCGCCAAAACGCAATTTTTGATGCTACCAGAGTCGGCAGTCATAAAGACATTTGGCCAACCCTCTACCATTTGAGCTTGTCACATACAGCTTACTACCGTACCGGCTGTAATTTGCTGGCTAAACATCTCGATCCTATCTGGTGTCAAGGATATAACCCAGAAGTCACTATTACACCACAAGGGGCCTATATCATGATTGGCAAAGGTGAATTTAGACCGTGGGCAAATCAAACGGGATTATTACTCGGCGAACCCCAGCCAATGACAGCCGACCAAACCAAACAGTTCCAACGTTGGCAGGTATTTACCGATCTCCTGTCATGGCAATTAAATCGTCAAGTTCACCACCAGCAATAATTGATATTTCCGTGAATCCCTTTAATTTCGGCCTATAAAGGGATTCACCTTGACGAATATTGCGATTAGCCTTTTACTCCCCCGGCGGTCAAACCACTGACCAACCAGCGCTGAGCAACCAGGAAGACGATGGTAATAGGGAGTGCTGAGAGCACAGCGGCAGCGGCAAAATCTCCCCAAAGATAGTTCTGTGGGTTAAGGTACTGCTGCATGCCCACCGCCAACGTGTAATTGTTCACATCTCGCAGCAGCAGTGAGGCAACAGGCACTTCCGTAATCACGCCAATGAAGGAAAGAATGAATACCACTGCCAGAATCGGTACCGAAAGCGGTAACAGCACCATACGGAAAGCTTGCCACGGTGTCGCGCCATCAAGCGCGGCCGCCTCTTCCAAGGAGCCATCAATAGTTTCGAAATAACCTTTAATCGTCCAGACATGTAACGCAATGCCCCCCAAGTAGGCAAAAATCACGCCACCGTGGGTATTAAGGCCGATGAACGGTATATATTCCCCTAGTCGATCAAACAGGGCATATAGCGCCACCAAGGAAAGGACCGCTGGGAACATCTGAAAAATTAGCATGCCTTTCAGTAAGGTACTTTTACCGCGAAAACGCATACGGGCAAAGGCATAAGCGCAGGTAGTTGATAATGTAACGATACCTACAGCGGTAATAAAGGCGACCTTAACAGAGTTCCAGAGCCATAGCATAACTGGGAAAGGCGGCGGTGTAACACGGCCATCCGGTGATACCACACTGTAGCCAAGCGCCAATTTCCAATGTTCCCAAGAGATACTTTCCGGGATCAAACTCCCCGTGGCAAAGTTCCCCGGCCGCAGGGAGATAGTAATAACCATCAGTAGAGGGAATAAGATCATGGCAATAAAGGTTAGCATCAATAAATGTGTCGCCAACAAACGCCATTTTTGTGATTTGGGTTGAACCATCGCCATTACATTCCCTCCTTAGTCAAATTTAATACGGGTGGCTTTTAAGTTAATAACCGCCAGTGCGCCAACCAACAAAAAGATCACTGTAGCAATCGCCGCCGCCAAGCCAAAGTCCTGCCCACTACTGCCGTCGAAAGCAATACGGTAGGTGTAGCTCACCAGTAAATCGGTATAGCCTGCCGGCGTCGTGGTGCCAATGCGATCTGGCCCGCCAAGGGTTAACAACTGAATCAGAACAAAGTTGTTAAAGTTAAAGGCAAAGCTGGCAATCATTAGCGGCGTCAATGGCTTAATCAGCAACGGGAAGGTAATTTTAAAAAAGTTCTGAAACGGCCCTGCGCCATCCATTGCCGATGCTTCATACAGATCATCAGGTATTGCCTTCAACAACCCCATGCAGAGGATCATCATGTAGGGATACCCAAGCCAAGTATTCACCACAATCAACATGGTTCGCGCCATCGTCGGATCGGTAAACCAAGCCGGTTTAAGACCGAATAGACCGTTAAGCAACAGATTGATCTCACCAAAGCTCTGGTTAAATAACCCCTTGAAAATCAAAATAGAAATAAACGATGGCACTGCATAGGGCAAGATCAACAACACGCGATAAACAGCACGACCTTTCAGCGCTTCCCACTGCACGATGCAAGCCAAAACCATGCCAACAGCAACTGTCAGCACCACAGTGAACAGAGAAAATACAACCGTCCAAATGAAAATAGCGAGGAATGGTTTCTGAATGCCTTCATCCTGTATCACCCGCAGGAAATTTTTCCAGCCGATGGAAACAGTAAATCCTGGCGTCAAAGTCTCATTTCCCCAGGTTCCCTCAGCATTGACAGACTGATAGAAACCGGTATCGGTATTAGGGCGATAAAGCGTGCCTGTTTGATTATCGGTGAGGGCCTTACCATCTTCCCCAAGAGAGTATTGAGGGTGAATCCCAGAGAATTGACGTAACGAACTCATTTTCAGTTGGCTGCCATCCGGCAAAACAGCAACCAACTGGTTCAGTGCCTGTCGATTCTGGGTGATAGTGCGCAATGTCGCCGCTTCACCGCGCTGAGTATTATCCTGCTCATATAAATGCAGAGTCGTCTCTTTGGCTGCTGACAGAGAAAATGGCTCTGATACCAGTTGCTTAGTCTGGTCCGGTACGCTCAGCGCCAAAACCCACAGCTCCGATTTTGGATAGAGCTTAAAAGTCAATGTTTGCCCTGACTGATACTGACGGCTCATCAGGACAGATTGTGCGCGTTCAAAAGTCAGTTGATTGAGACTACTATAGTTGGTGAAAGCGATAGCAATGGTGCAAATAAGCGGAAACAGTACAAACAATCCCATTCCGGCGACACCCGGATAGGTATAGCGCCAGGCATAAGTATTGCGGTTGGAAAAAACATAAATCCCCATTCCTAACAATACCAGTGTCACTATTGCAAACAGATACTCTCCCTGTGAGTACATCAATACCACCAGATAACCGGTAAAGAGTACACACAAGCTCACTGCAAACCATTTCAGAGCAGAATGCTGCCACCATGATGTTTTTTCGAGCGTCGCTGACATAATGCTCTTCCTTTTTACTACGACGTAACAGCTTTGCGGATAGCTTAATCAATCTTCCTGCAAACAGGCATCCTTACTGGTTGCAGGAAAGAGACACCCTTTCAAAAGAAGAGCGCCCACAAGTTACAACTAGTTACTTAGTTATACGGGTTTCTGCATCACTTAGTGCGGCATCAACGGTTTGACGGCCAGCCAACGCATTAACCACAGCGTTGCGCATGGCATACCAAAAACTGCTCATTTGTGAGACGTTCGGCATGATTTCGCCGTTTTGAGCATTTTCCATCGTGGCAGCAATACGTGGGTCCTTAGCCAGAATATCGTGATAGGATTTCAATGACACAGCCCCCAACGGCTTATCCTTATTCACCATCTCCAGACCTTCGTTGGTCAGCAAGTAGTTTTCCAAAAACTCCTTCGCCAGCTCTTTATTCGGGCTGGCAGTATTGATGCCTGCCGTCAATACGCCAACAAACGGCTTGGATGGATGGCCTTTAAACGTCGGCAACAACGCCACACCGTAATTTATCTTGCTCTTGTCGATATTAGCCCACGCCCACGGACCGTTGATGGTCATCGCCGTTTCACCTTTGTTGAACGCCGCCTCAGCAATGGAATAGTCAGTATCCACGTTTAGATGCTTATTCCTCACCAAATCTATAATGAAACGCAGCCCTGCTTTGGAACCCGCATTATTCACCCCGACATTCTTCACATCATATGCGCCATTTTCCAACTTGAAGGCATATCCTCCATCCGCAGCAATCAACGGCCAAGTGAAATAAGGCTCTTGCAGATTAAACATGATGGCGCTTTTGCCTTTGCTCCTCAGTTCCTTATCCAGAGCCGGGATCTCTTCCCAGGTTTTTGGTGGTGTCTTCACCAAGTCTTTATTGTAGATAAGAGAGAGGGCTTCAACTGCGATAGGATAACCGACCAGTTTACCGTCGTAGCGCACAGCATCCCAAGTGAACGGAAACAGTTTATCCTTAAAGTTTTGATCTGGCGTGATTTCCGTCACCAGACCAGATTGCGCGTAACCGCCAAAGCGATCATGAGCCCAGAAAATAATATCCGGCCCATCGCCGGTTGCTGCAACTTGTGAATACTTCTCTGCAAGCTTGTCGGGATGTTCAACCGTAACATTGACACCCGTATCTTTTTCAAACTTCTCACCAACTTGTGCCAGGCCGTTGTAGCCTTTATCACCGTTGATCCAGATAACCAGCTTACCTTCCTCTATTTTTGCAAACGCAGAGGCAGATAACGCTAGCGTGGCTAAGACAGAAAGCGCTAAGGTACGAGCGCTCGTTTTCAAGGTTGTTTTCATCATCATTCCGTCCTTATAGTCTGAAAGGTTCAGAGTGAACTGTGTTGTTTCATTGGCGGAGAGTGCTGAGCTAGTGTGCAATCAACAATGGAAAGACTCATCCTCCCCTACTCTACGCCCTACCCGGAATGGCTGTGATCTCTATTCCAAAAACAGAAGAACCGTGCCGTCGACCACAAAAAGGGGCATCTTTTTTTGCGATAATTATCACAAATTATCCCTTAACTCATACCTCACCACCTCAGTAACGCTTATCTCATCCTCCTAATTCCTCCCCCATAAAAAACTTCGGTATGGAGGATTTACTCACCCGCCATCTTAAACACACTCTGGTTTATTATTTTTCACCGCGAATTGCGGTGATAAGTCCGGGGGAGCACATGTCGAGCGTCACACTACATAATGTATCGAAGGCTTATGGTGAAACTATTATTTCCAAGAACATCAACCTTGAGATACAAGAAGGAGAATTTATCGTTTTTGTCGGTCCATCAGGTTGTGGAAAATCGACAATATTAAGAATGATTGCAGGCTTGGAAGATGTTACTTCCGGTGATTTGCTGATCAATAATATCCGAATGAACGATGTGCCACCCGCCAAACGCGGTGTTGGAATGGTTTTTCAGTCTTATGCACTGTACCCCCACCTGTCTGTTGCAGACAATATGTCATTCGGCATGAAGCTGGCTGGCGCTAAAAAAAGTGATATTCAGCAACGGGTAAAGCAAATTGCCGAGATGCTTCAACTCGCTCACCTGCTTGATCGCCGCCCTAAAGCCCTATCAGGCGGGCAACGTCAACGTGTTGCCATTGGCCGCACGCTGGTCGCTGAACCCAGTGTTTTTCTGTTAGATGAACCGCTTTCCAACCTGGATGCCGCGCTGCGCGTTCAAATGCGCATTGAAATCTCACGCCTGCATAAACGATTGCAACGTACGATGATTTATGTCACCCACGATCAGGTTGAAGCGATGACGCTGGCCGACAGAATCGTAGTGCTGGATGGTGGAGATGTTGCTCAGATTGGCAAACCTCTTGAACTTTACCATTACCCGGTTAACCGCTTTGTCGCCAGCTTTATTGGCTCACCTAAGATGAATTTCCTGCCAGTGAAAGTCACGGCTACTGCTATTGATCAGGTACAAATTACTCTACCCAATCGACAACAAATCTGGCTGCCCGTAGAAAGCAAGGGGGTAAAAGTAGGCAGTAATGTCTCTCTGGGGATACGCCCTGAACACCTCCTGCCAAGTGATATCGCTGATGTTACGTTGGAAGGCATAGTTCAGGTTGTCGAGCAGTTAGGCAATGAAACCCAGGTTCACATTGAAATTCCGGCCATTCATCAGAATCTGGTTTACCGCCAGCCTGATATTGTGCTGGTGGAAGAAGGAGCTACCTTCACCATCGGATTACCTCCCCACCGCTGCCATTTATTCCGGGAAGACGGAACGGCATGCCAGCGTCTGCATAAAGAACCCGGTGTTTGAGCCTGAGCTAATCAAAAAACGACAGGAGAACGATGATGAAATCAATGCATATATTACCTATCTCACTAACCATTATGGCCGGATTACTGTCTATCCCGGCGTCAGCCGTAGAATTCCACGGCTACGCCCGTTCTGGTATTGGTTGGACCGGCAGCGGCGGTGAGCAACAGTGTTTCAAAAGCACCGGCGCACAAAGCAAATACCGTTTAGGTAATGAATGTGAAACCTATGCTGAACTTAAGCTAGGTCAAGAGCTATGGAAGGACGGTAATAAGAGTTTCTACTTTGATACCAACGTGGCTTATTCCGTGGCGCAACAAAATGACTGGGAATCCACCGATCCGGCGTTCCGTGAGGTCAATGTTCAAGCGAAGAACGTCATCGATTGGTTACCGGGTTCGACACTGTGGGCAGGTAAACGCTTTTACCAGCGTCATGACGTACATATGATCGATTTCTACTATTGGGATATCTCTGGTCCGGGCGCGGGTCTGCAAGATATTGATCTCGGCTTTAGCAAGCTCTCTCTGGCTGTTACCCGCAATACCGAATCTGGCGGCTCTCATGGTTGGATTGCCGGTCAGCGCGATCAAATCCCTACTTCCAATGATGTCTACGATATACGCCTATCCGGTCTGGAAGTTAACCCCGGCGGTAGTCTGGAGCTTGGTCTTGACTATGGGCGAGCCAACGCGCGGGATCACTACAAACTTGACCGTAATGCTTCCAAAGATGGTTTCATGTTTACCGCCGAGCATACACAGAGCATGTTAGGAGGCTTTAACAAATTTGTCGTACAGTACGCCACCGATTCCATGACCTCCTCCAATAGTGGTCATTCCGAAGGTGCCAGCGTAAACAATGACGGTCATATGCTACGCATCCTGAATCATGGCGCGATTAATCTCGCAGAAAAGTGGGATCTCATGTACGTAGCGATGTATCAGGATACCGACCGTGATAACAACAATGGCAACACATGGTATACGGTTGGGGTACGTCCAATGTACAAATGGACATCGACGATGAGCACCCTGCTGGACATTGGCTATGATAACGTCAAATCCCAACGTACTCATGACACCAATGATCAGTACAAAATCACCCTAGCCCAACAATGGCAGGCAGGTGACAGCATTTGGTCCCGCCCGGCTATTCGCCTGTTCGTCACCTATGCAAAATGGGATGAAAAATGGGGTCATGCGAGCAACAAAGACGGTTACATTAATGGCATGGCCTACCGTGATACCGCAACGCATAAATTCAGTCGTGGCGACGATGATGAATTTACCTTTGGCGCACAATTCGAAGCTTGGTGGTAATCCGGTTACAACGATTTGATCTCAGATCAATCAAATGATTTGTAATGGTTAACGCCTTTTAGACTGATATGTCTCCTAACCGTGGGGTGGGTATCAGTCTCTTTTTTTCAACCGAACAAGGGTAAGAGATGAAAACTAAACTGCTCTCATGTTGCCTTAGTGCTGTACTTTGTAGCACATTTCCTCTTATAGGGTATGCAACGCCCATTACCGCAACTCAAACACAGGATATTGTTGCCCCTTCCCTCTCGATCACAGCATTGCAAAAACTGAGCTGGCAGCCGATTAATACCAGTGATACTCAGACTATTATTCTCAATGCCGCATCTCAGCATCTTAATGAGGGAGATATTCAGGGGCCGATAGCCGCATTCGCGCTGCCGGCAAACCGAGGCTCTCTGGATATTACCCTGAGCAGCTTAGTACAAGACAAACAAGTTTATGTACCAAATGTTTTAGTCCTGGATCAAGGGTTACGCCCCGCCGCATTTTACCCGAGCAGTTATTTTCCCTATGAACGTCCGGGAGTTATGTCCACCGATCGGCTGGAAGGCACACTAAAGCTAACACCAGCGCTGGGGCAACAACAAATTTATATACTGGTCTACACCACCCGTACCGATTTGCAGAAATCCACTCAAATGGTTGATCCCGCCAAAGCTTACGCTCAAGGCGTCGGTAATGCCGTTCCCGCTATTCCCGATCCCGTTGCCCGCCATACACAAACAGGCACGTTGAAGCTGAAAGTAAAATCAGAACAAAACGCTGGCAACATCACGATTGGTCAAGTTTTCTCAAGTCCAGCACAGGAACCGATCATTGTCGGGCCAACACAAGCCACCGTAACGCCATCTACTCCGCAAAAGGTCAAACCGGTTCTGAGTGATACAGAGCGTTATTTCAGTGATGCAATTAAAAAAGAAATTAGCAATGGCAATATCGATAAGGCACTCAAATTGCTGGATGAAGCGGAACGCCTTGGCGCTTCAACTGCACGAGAAACATTTATCAACAGTATCAAAAACAAAGGGTAAACAAATGCTCTCCGAAGAGGGGGGCATCAGGTTCAACTCCTTTTTACACACATCCCCCGGAAATGGGGTTTTTATGTATACAAATAATTGCTATGATAAATATCTATACACAAAACACCCTTTTAAGGGGTTTTACAGTAGAGATAATGAAATGGATATGCTCACAGCAATTAACAAATTAGATGAGTTCAGCAAAATGGGAAGAGCCGTTTTCCTTTTACAGGATTTGGAAGTCATCTTTGCTGACGAGACTTCTCGAACATTGCAAAAATCTATTGATCGCCTCATCAAAGCCGGACTGTTACTTCGCATTACCAAAGGGGTTTATGTCTATACGCGGGCCAGCATGGGGAGTTATCCCCTGGAGACTATCGCCAAAAATATCCGACGAGGCGAATATAATTACATCAGCCTGGAGTCAGCTTTATCTCAATATGGGTTTATCTCACAAATCCCAATTGACCGCCTGACAATCATGTCTACTGGCAGAGCTGGAGAGTTTAAAACACCGTGGGGAGTCATTGAAATCACCCACACCAGCAGAGAGCCTAGCGAAATTCTGAAAGCAACATTAGAAAGCCGTGGCCCCCTGCGTATCGCAAAAAAAGAGACTGCTCTGCGTGACCAAAAAAGAGTGGGGAGGAATATGCATTTAGTTCAACTAGAGGAACTCAACTATGTCTAGCCACGTTAACTTTAACGCCATTGTTGATGAAGTCATTGAACAAGACAGACTGGCAAACCTGAGGCCAGTTGTAGAAAAAGAACTGTTGCATTATGACATCCTGTTTTGTCTTTCTAAGGACGGTTTACTCAAGGAGATTACCTTTCAGGGTGGTACATCGCTAAGGCTCTGCTACGGCTCTAACCGATTTAGCGAAGATCTGGATTTTGCTGGTGGGCGTGGTTTCTGTTCGGCTGATTTGAGTAGAATCAAAGAGTGTATCGAGAAATACCTGGGTGTACGATATGGGCTTGAGGTCACGGTAAAGGAACCGAATGAACTACGAAACAAACCGGAGTATGCAGAAGTAAAAGTGGATAAATGGCAAATATCCGTCACTACTGCGCCTGAACGTAAAGACCTGCCAAAACAGCGCATAAAAATAGAAATCGCCAATATTCCTGCCTATACAAACACCCCCCGTTCATTGATAAGAAATTATTCAGTGTTACCCGACGGATATGCTGATCTCCTTGTGTCTGTCGAAACCCTGCCTGAAATCATGGCCGATAAGCTGATAGCATTCCCTGCTACTACATCTCAAATTCGATACCGCGATATGTGGGATTTATTATGGTTAAGTCAGCAAAATACAACACCAGACATAGAACTCATTAAAAGAAAAGTATCAGATTATCAGCTTGATAACTTTGAGGAATTGCTTCAAGCCAGAATCGACTCGATTGAAATTATTGTTGCTTCTGGTCACTTTCACAACGAGATGAGACGATTTATACCCGCACCTATATACGACAGAAGTGTAGGACAAGAAGCATTTTCCACCTATTTAACGACGAGCCTAAAGGAGTTGTTAACCACTGTGAAGAAAAGCCTGTATTCTTCAGGAGACAACTCCATTCCATTCAAGTTATAACGATTACATGTATTTTATGGCTGCTCTGGTGCCCTAGATTAAAATACCGCATTGCTGCCACTGAGCCGTTTGCAATGAATGCGACTTAAGGGTTCCTTCTATTTCCTTTGTTTGTTGAATCAATATCAGCCAGTATTCATAGAGTTGTTTCAAAACCCTGCATGCAATAGCAGTTAATCATTATTTACATCCTCAAGTACTTCAGGCAGCGGAGCGTTGCGGAAAAACGATGCCATACTCTGCTGCCAATCCTCCGATTTGACTAGAGATAAATAGTAACACTAATAACTGTCGTACATTAGATCTGATCTAATACAGGCAAAGCCTTAGTGATTCTTAACAGGAAATTATCTTCGTAAAGAAAGGCAATAGAATTTTTTATTGCTTGATAATCTCTTACTTTACATTCGTCAATAATGAGTTGTAATTTTTCAGACAACTCAGGAATACTACCTGATTTATAAAGCTCACCATTTAAATTATTAATAATATCGTTCGGACCACACTGGCAATCTGAACTTATACAGTAGATACCATAAGATATTGCTTCCGCTAATACCATGCCAAAGCCTTCATATTTTGAGGTTAAAATAAAAGCTGATACCTCTTTTATATTATCCATCACAAATTCCCACGGCTGATCTTGCCAACCATGCCAAATAATATTGTTATTTATATTAAGCTGTGAAGATAATTCTTTTAAATAACCCTCATCATCACCAGAACCTACCATATGTAATTCCCAATGACCATGCAATTGTGAAAGCGCTAAAAACAGTTCAGTTATATTTTTTGATTTATAGGCAAGAATTCTGCCAACATATAAGAATCTGGCTATGTGTTTTGGTTGAGGAATGATAAAGGAGTTCATCTTAATAGGGTTGAAAATAAGATGAAGCTTATCCGTTTTTATCCCAAAAGATAACATTTGATCTCTTAAACCAGAACTGATTACAAGGTGTTCGTCGGCACAGCATAAATCTTTAATTTTCTGTGGGGTAGGATTTCTAATGGCAGTATGCAGCCAAGAATAAGTTTTTACCGGGAAATTAATCTTTTCACAAGAAAGTCGAGCAATATCACAGGATGTTGTGTCTAAACTTATTAGAATCTCGGGGTGAAATTTTTCTAATATCAAGGACAGCTCGCATGCAATATCCTGGCAAGATTCGCAATTGCTTGATGTTAAGGAGATATGTTGAGCATGAGATAGCCAAGCACGATTCTCAATTATATTGGTTTCATTTAGTGATATGAAAATGAAATCAATTTCAATGTTGGCACGACCAATCAAATTGATTAAATTCGAACATACCGTTTCTACTCCACCATATCCATTCAAGAAAAGATCATGGTATATTATGAATATTTTTTTCATTACAAATCCTTTATTGAATTAACCAAAAACGCTCTTGCACTTTTATTTCATTAATAGTTTTATGATATTTCCCCAATGAAATTAAAATATTTGATTCATTATCAAACAGAGGTTCTAGTTGAGTCTCATAAAATAGGATGTTTTGCACTTTTTCTTTTAAATCAATATCCACCAATATAGCATGCTTATCAAATTTATTATTTCTTAATAAAGCACTTTCCAAACTATCAGGGTTAATAATAGGGTATTCACCTAAAACATAGGGGAAATCTTCATAAAGCAATATTTTAAACTTACGTGAACCTTTTATATTATGTACAAGATTATTTATTATGATGTGGTCTACATGTCGACCTATTCCCAAAGGGGCATAGACATAATCAGGTTGATAATTTAACAATGTTTTGTCGATTAGCTCTTGAGCCATATCGGATGCATAATCTGATTTATGTATCTGGCCACTATAAATCATGGCCGCATTTTTATACATAGGTTCACCGTATTGATCGGTTCTGTAAATGCAATCTAAAATTTTACCATGTATTGGAGTCGCTGATAATTTATTGCAAAAAGCGATATCTTCATTGGCTCGCTTTGCATAAAGTTTTATAAATGCATACATATTATCATCATGTTCAGAGTGTGAATAATGAGATGTAAGATTTTTATCATATTCAGTAAAAAATGTTAAAACAACCACCTTTTGATTTTCTGAAACTAATTTATGTATTAAACCGCCAGCGCTTAAAGCTGCATCGTCTAAATGAGGTGATAGAAATAGATGTATCATTTTAAATCTCCATACAAAAGTTATTATATTTTATTTCCATGAGTACAATATAAATAGCGGCCAGATCAATGCGTATCCCATCCCTGTTTTTTATAAAATCTGAGTTATCAATGTTTGAACTTTCTTGGGATTGAACTCTTTCATCATGGGCATAAAACTCTTTCATTATATCAAACCAGCCAGCATGGATTCTTTTTGCGGCAACTTCTATTACGCTGTCACTGTGGCCTAATATTGTCATTAAATCAGAAAAAATAGTATCGTTTGTAGAAAGTAAGGTTTCATAATTAAAATTATCAGACACAATATTATTGTCGTATGAATAAGTCTCTTTTATTACTTCCGATATAATACTCAGGTCACTTATTATTAACCTTTTCTCAAATTTTTTCTCTTTTTCAGTGAATGCTTGATAAGGTTTTAAAAAATTAACTTGTAAGTCGTATTCAATCTCAAGTTTTTTTATTGAGTCTTGCATAGCAGTTTTATTATCGACTAAATATTTTGCACACCATAAGTCGTGTATACAAGAGGCAAGAATATCTAAATTATTATCCTGTCCCAAGAATATACATATTTCATAAAATAATTTAATCTGTGTATTATTTAACTGACGATGTAAAGTTATCTGGCTGGGATTAAATATAAATGAGGCTTGCTTTAATCTTCTCTGAATCTCTTTGGTTAAGTATATTGAATTTAAATTGATTTTGCTCTCCAGCAGTTCTTTGTTATTTTCTTTACTCATGATCTATCTCCTATCCTTTGTTCATTAACCTTATTTCCGTTGATGATATATCTAAGCGAAATAGATTTTCTGGAATAGATTCAAATAAAAATCGATGTTCCTTTCTAATATTCACCAAATCATCAACAGTGTGATATTTATTATTAAAAAAACGTCCAGCCACCAGAAATCTACAATCATTACTCTTAATTGTCATAAGAGATTCTTTTAATCCTTTCTCACCGCCATAATAAACAGGATTATTAATTTCTTGGCATAAATCAGCGCCAATGACAAAAATTGCTCCCTGATAAATATGCGATTTCTCAGAGAAAATTTTAGCGTCACTTAAAACTATATCACCTTTCCCTTTGAATTGCCTGATCCTCTTGAAAATTTCATCGGTTGAAATTGCAAGTTTTACCGCATTCTTAATTGACAATTCATAATATGGTTTCCTTTTAGTCATCGCTGTAGCGATTTGTTTTAATTCTTCATGGCCTTTATGAAGTGGATTGAAAGAACCAGATAAAATTAAAGTATCTTTCCAGTCTATATCTGTATCGTTAAAATCTCCATTTCTATCAATATGTATAGAATTCAACTTACCATTAATTAAATTAATTAAATAACGCTCATCCTCGTTAGGCATATTCATCTATATTCTCATATGTTATTACTGTTAATTAAACACATATCAATTCCTTATATACCCGTCATCTTTCAAGTTGCCTCTTTGTTGGCTGCACTCTCTCACCCCGGTCACATAGTTATCTATGCTCCCGGGGATTCGCTCCTTGCCGTCGCGATGCATCTTGAAATCCATAAGGTATATACTCAAATATTCTTAAATTCTACCATTGTATTATTTACCAATGGTGATTAATGATCCATTTTCACTCTTTTGAAATAAATGTCAAATTGATTTCCCTAGTGATCGCCAAGCCGTCTGTTAGTGGTAATTTCTTGTTTTTTAACATTAAACCATGAACTATGAATGTTTTAATCGCAACTCAGTTTATTGCTAAATTACCTGAACTGTTCTCATTAATTATCAGTATTTTATTTATAATTTTCCTTAGTGATTTTAATTAAGGCAGACTTTATTTTTAAAATATCTTCCATTGTATGCGACGTATCAAGGCTAACCCGAACAGCGCCATCAGGATACGTTCCGAATTTTTTATGCGCTAACGGTGCGCATTGCAATCCAGGACGGGTAATAATATTGTATTTGTTTTCTAGTATATAAGAGACTTCTCCGGGATGATAACCTTCTACCGTAAAAAGAATTGTTGGTAACCCGACTTGATGTTTACAGATTAATTTGACCCTCTTTAATTGTGCTAGCTCATCTATAAGATTTATACGCAAAGTTTGTAATTGATTCTGAATATTCTCTATCCCAATTTTTTTTAAACGCCTGATAGATGCTAGCAATGAAAGTATGCCAATAGTGTTTTGTGTTCCTGATTCATATTTGTATGGTATGCCCGTTGGCTGTGTTGTCAATCTTGATAATACACCTGTCCCACCCTGAACTAATTCACTATGAGAAAATCCATTATCAAGAATAAAGTACCCGCCAATACCTGATACTCCACCTAAACTTTTGTGCCCGCTAAAAACAAGGTAATCAATATTCCCTTTCGATAAATCAATTTCTTGTGAACCAAAAGATTGTGAGCCATCAACTAAAACCATTGCACCGTATAAATGTGCCAGTTTTCCTATCTCATCTATATTACAAAATGTACCAATAGTATTGGAGCAACTATGAATCACTAATAACTTAGTTTTCTTATTCTTTAATAAAAACTCCAAATGCGACATATCAATTTCACCATCTGTCACATCGATAAATTGACTACTTACCCCAATGTCTTTTAAATGGTTTATCGGCCTAAGTACTGAGTTATGTTCTAAATGGGTAGTAATGACATTATCACCTGGCTTAAGTGTACCTTTTAGACATTCGTTGAGTGAATACGTTGCTCCTGAGTTAAAAATTACTGTCCCATGACCATTTAACTTTGTTTGTTCGATAAATTCGTGTCGGCACTCTTCAACGAGTTCAGTAACCTTTTTAGATTGTTGCGATAAAGATCGCCCTGGAGTTACGCCAAGAGTGTCTAAATACATATTTATTATATCTTTCACTTCTTGTGACTTTGGCCATGAAGTAGAAGCTACATCTGCATATAACATTATCCAACCTCCATATGGTTACTAATATATGATTTGAATTTTTTAGCCGTCGCATCCATCTCCTTTATTCCTTCATTATCTCTCCAATCAGATCTTTCAGGCACATTTAAACTATTTGCCAATACGGTTCTTATCATTCCTCTCTCAATGAAATCTGATTCACCTATCGTAAAAATATACTTATTACCACTATCTTCAACGTAAATATAGGGGCCAGCCTCACCGAACATCTCAAGTTCATCCAATGAGTCTATTGTATGCATTTTAAATTGATCCTTTAATTTATTATGCAGATCAATCTCGGTAGGGAAACAACATAAATGTGCATGATAACAATACTTTTGATTCGGGTCCATGATGATACAACCACCAGCTCGTCCATTTTCATAGCAAAGAGGATTGCTTATATTGTAATATTCTCGATAAAAATCATTTATTATATTCTTAAACTGTTTCAGTTCTTTTATTGCCTCTTCATCGTATATTTCTGCAAAACAACGGTATCCTCCTAAACTAGTCTCACATTTATTGGTGGCAATTATTATATAGCCCTCAATTATCTGACCTTTAGGTACGAATACATAAAAATATTTTCCTTGTAAAAGTATTTTATCTTTTTCAAAGGAAGATTCTGGATGACAAAAAATACATCCCATTTTAAACTCCTTTATCGTTTGTCAATTCTACTAATAAATATATCTTCATGACACAAATTGAAATCTTCTTCAATATGCCAGGCAATCATCATGCTAAACTTATTTATAATACTATGTTTATTCAGTCTGCTTTGTAATTCAGAATAAATAGGATTTGGTAAGATTATTCTGCATTTTGTCCTAATAGCAAGACAAGAATCAATCACAGATATAATTGTACCAGGAGCTGTATTGGATAAACCTATCACCTCTACCGTGGTATCATCAAAACCTAATATCGCTAATTCTTTCCCAACAGCTAATAACTTAATATCATTGTAGCGAGGACACTGCTTTGAGTAAGCAATCCAATTGTTATTTACTTCCCTGCCGAAAAAATTGATTTTATTAATATTACCTATTTCATTGAAATCATTCAGATCTACATCTATTTTGGTAGCTCCTTCCACTACTATTTCTGTAAAATCAAAAATGTTCACTTTGCTACATAGGTATTTTTCGAAAATCTTTGAATAACATTTTATCTTTCTTTCATCAGAGTAACAAACCGTCGCATCTACATCATTACTATGGGTTTGTTTGGCACTTTCTATTATCAAAGTTCGTGATTTTACACTTTCATCTATCCCAAAATCGCTAAGCATATTAATAGATACTCGTCGATATTTAAGAGTGAATTCACACCTTCTTGTTATAAGGATTGACAAGCATATATCGTTTATTTTATAAAAAAATGCTTTTATCTCACTAGAAAGATTATATTTCTTTTCTTTCAGGTTTTTCCAAATAAAATAATCCAAGCTCCCTATATCACGCTTATAAAAATTATTTATTAGGATATAATTCTCTTCCGTTATATCTTCATAATTCAGGTTTACTCCACTCTCCATTATTTTGCCCCATTGTTTATATTGGCGACAATTGCTGCGCATTTTTAGTTTATATTCATTTGCGAGTATATGAATCATGAAATATTGTATTTTATGACCTGTATCATAATTTAAAGATCCAATAGGAGAAATAACTGAGATTATTTATCCTGGAAAATTAAATTTAAGTCTTCATCAATCATGCAAGAATACGGATAAAAATAGGTACCTTAAAGAGAATAATCTTTCATAAATTCTATGTGATGGGCCTTTAAATGAAATAATTATATTGACCAGCCCCCTGAATTAAATACGATGAGCTATTTTTGCATACCGAATAATATCCCTGATATAGCTAAGGTGACACAAGCCTCAGTGGGCAGAACGACAAGCTCTGCCGCTTTTACTAAAACAACGCCATAATATTTAAAGGTCATTATCAGACTGTTCCATTTTAGCAACAGTTGGTTGTTTGATCCCAAGCACAGCTGCCAGCTCAGTTTGTGAAACATCACGGGCCTCGCGGATCTGATAAAGCCCTATCTCCCGTTTCATTTCATCAACTTTTTTAGCAATTCTACGGCGGCTTTCAGGGCTGCGTTTTTCAAGCAATTCATCAAGTGTAGTCATATTTCTCTCTCCAGTTCTGCTAGATACTTCTTAAATTCAGCACCAGCAAGCTTGATCATATCCTTAATATAACTGTTTTTCATTTAGCTTGGTTTTTCCATTTGGCCGGGACCTGATCATAACCAAATCAAGCTCAATATTTATACATGAGAAAGCTGACACCCTCGCGCAAGACACCAGTTTTTCTTGACTATAGATTTTTATCTATATAGCATTTGACCTATATTGAGTAAGGAGTAGTTATGTGGGCTATCGAAACGACGGACACCTTTGATGCATGGTTCGATGCTTTGGATGACACCGACAGGGCCAATATGCTAGCTTCAATAATAGCACTTCGGGAAAGAGGCCCTATGTTACCCAGGCCATACGCAGATACTGTGAACGGTTCATGCCACAGCAACATGAAAGAATTACGTGTCCAAAGCAAAGGCGATCCGCTCCGAGCATTCTTTACGTTCGACCCCAAGCGGAGAGGAATTTTGCTTTGCGCCGGTAACAAAACCGGAAACGAGAAACGGTTTTATGAAACGATGATTCCAATTGCTGACCGTGAATTCACGGCACATCTGGAAAAGTTAAAAAAGGAGTAAACACTATGGCAAGAACTCTTGATCAAATATTAGCAAACGAAAAGCCCGAAGTTGTTGCCAATGCACAAGCTGCGGCAACAGAGATGTTGCTAAACATCCATCTGGCAGAACTCCGTGAGCGGGTACAAAAAACTCAAGGAGAAATAGCTCTGGCTCTTGGTATCAAGCAACCCACGGTTTCTGACATGGAGAAGTTTGGCCGCGACTTGAAACTGTCTTCCCTCAAACGTTACGTTGAGGCAACGGGTAGCAAGCTGCGTCTCGATATCGAGTTACCCGACGGTACCCATTACGGATTTTCCGTTTAACCACAAACGTTCCGGTAGCCCTCGCGGATATAATTCAAGATCAATGTCCGCATCGACTTTTTTACGTGCCAGATAATTGTGAGGAACAAGGTCTGCAAGTGAACGCTTTTAGGAAAGAAAAATTTGAGGAGAGGATTCTTAACGTGAAGGCAAGTTCCATTTGGTGAACGAAACTCGATTAAAACAGGTCACCAAGTGAAAATTATCAATTTATCAACAAGTTAAAATGCCCTCCCAAAAGGAGGGCATTTAATTAGCTAGCGTGTCCTAAGAATTACTTCTTATCGCCACCAAAACCGGCATTCAACAGTTCTGCCAAGTTCGCAGTAGCCTCATCGACACTCACTTGTGGTGCCTCAGCAGGCTCATTCAACTGGCGACGACGAATGCGATCCTGATGGTAAGCATAACCGGTACCAGCAGGGATCAGACGACCAACGATGACGTTTTCTTTCAAGCCACGCAGTTCATCACGTTTACCCGCAACCGCAGCCTCAGTCAGTACGCGGGTCGTTTCCTGGAACGATGCCGCAGAGATGAAGGATTCAGTCGCCAGAGACGCTTTGGTGATACCCAACAGGTCACGGCCATAAGTTGCAGGCACTTTACCTTCTTGCTCCAGCTTACGGTTTGCCACTTTAACGCGGGCATATTCAACCTGTTCGCCTTCCAAGAACTCAGAACTACCTGCACTTTCGATGGTTGCTTTACGCAGCATCTGACGAACGATAACCTCAATGTGTTTATCGTTAATCTTAACCCCTTGCAGGCGGTAAACTTCCTGAACTTCGTTGGTGATGTAACGGGTAACCGCATGAACACCACGCAGGCGCAAGATGTCGTGTGGAGACTCTGGACCATCAGAGATGACGTCACCACGTTCAACCACTTCACCTTCGAACACGTTGAGCTGACGCCATTTAGGGATCATCTCTTCGTAAGCATCACCACCATCTAATGGGGAGATAACCAAACGGCGTTTGCCCTTGGTTTCTTTACCAAAGGAGACAATACCGCTGACTTCAGCCAGGATGGCAGGCTCTTTCGGACGACGTGCTTCGAACAAGTCAGCAACACGTGGCAGACCACCGGTAATATCTTTCGTACCGCCGGATTCCTGCGGAATACGCGCTAAGGTGTCACCCGCAGAGATGCTTACGCCATCGTCTAACTGAACAATCGCTTTGCCCGGCAGGAAGTATTGAGCAGGCATATCAGTACCTGGAATCAATACATCGTCACCTTTGGCGTCAACAATTTTCAGTGCCGGACGCAGGTCTTTACCACTACCGGTACGCTCTGCACTGTCCAGGACAACCAATGAAGATAGACCGGTTAATTCATCAGTCTGACGGGTAATGGTCTGGCCATCTATCATGTCAGCGAAACGGATGATACCAGATACTTCACTGACCACTGGCATGGTGTGCGGGTCCCAGTTAGCAACGGTTTCACCGCCGTTAACAGTTTCGCCATCACCTTTACCCAGTACCGCACCGTAAGGTACTTTGTAGCTTTCTTTCGTACGGCCAAATTCGTCGATCAAACACAGTTCGGTGTTACGGGAAGTAATCACCAGTTTACCTGCGGAGTTGGTCACGGATTTAGCATTAAACAGTTTCAGGCTACCTTTGTTACGCACCTGAATGCTGGATTCGGCTGCCGCACGAGATGCCGCACCACCGATGTGGAACGTACGCATCGTCAACTGTGTACCCGGCTCACCGATGGACTGAGCCGCAATAACACCAACCGCCTCACCTTTATTGATAATGTGTCCGCGAGCAAGGTCACGGCCATAGCAGTTAGCACAAACACCGAAGTCAGTTTCACAACTTACAACGGAACGTACTTTAATGCTGTCAACGGAGCTCTCTTCTAACAGATCACACCATTTTTCATTCAACAAAGTATTACGCGGCACCAGAATGTCAGCAGTACCCGGTTTCAGAACGTCTTCCGCCGTCACACGACCCAATACACGCTCGCGCAGTGGTTCTTTAACATCACCACCTTCAATAACCGGCGTCATCAGAATACCGTCGTGCGTACCACAGTCATCTTCTGTAACAACCAAGTCTTGCGCCACGTCAACCAGACGACGAGTCAGATAACCAGAGTTCGCCGTTTTCAGTGCGGTATCCGCCAAACCTTTACGAGCACCGTGGGTTGAAATGAAGTACTGGAGTACGTTCAAACCTTCACGGAAGTTCGCCGTAATTGGGGTTTCGATGATGGAGCCGTCTGGCTTAGCCATCAAGCCACGCATACCCGCCAACTGACGGATCTGAGCGGCAGAACCACGCGCACCAGAGTCAGCCATCATAAAGATGCTGTTGAAGGAAACTTGTTGTTCTTCTTCACCATCACGATTTGTGACTGTTTCAGTAGACAAGTTTTCCATCATTGCCTTAGCAACACGCTCGTTTGCCGCAGCCCAGATATCGATAACTTTGTTATAACGTTCACCGGCGGTGACCAGACCTGACTGGAACTGTTCCTGAATTTCAGCAACTTCTGCTTCGGCTTCCGCAATGATGCCCGCTTTTTTCTCTGGGATAACCATGTCATCGATACCAACAGATGCACCTGAACGCGCAGCGTAGGCAAAGCCGGTATACATGATCTGGTCAGCGAAAATAACCGTTGGTTTCAGGCCCATCACGCGGTAACAGGTGTTCAGCATTCTGGAGATAGCTTTTTTACCCAATGGTTGGTTAACCAGTGAGTAAGGCAGACCTCTTGGTACAATCATCCACAGGATTGCACGACCAATGGTCGTATCAATCAAACCGGTATTAACTGTGATATTGCCTTCGCCATCTTTCACTTCTTCAGTGATACGCACTTTAACGCGGGCATGCAAAGAAGCCAGCCCTGCGCGGTATACGCGTTCAGCTTCTTTAGGCCCAGTCAGCACCATGCCTTCGCCTTTCGCGTTAACACAGTCACGGGTCATGTAATACAGACCCAGAACAACGTCCTGAGATGGAACGATGATTGGCTCACCACTCGCTGGAGACAAGATGTTGTTAGTAGACATCATCAACGCACGCGCTTCTAACTGGGCTTCCAGTGTCAGCGGTACGTGAACAGCCATTTGGTCGCCGTCGAAGTCGGCGTTATAGGCCGCACACACCAGTGGGTGCAACTGAATCGCTTTACCTTCGATCAGAACCGGTTCGAATGCCTGAATACCCAAACGGTGAAGTGTCGGTGCACGGTTCAGCAGAACCGGGTGTTCACGAATAACTTCATCCAGGATATCCCATACCACCGCCTCTTCACGCTCAACCATCTTTTTAGCGGCTTTAATCGTCGTCGCTAAACCACGCAGTTCCAGCTTGCCGTAGATGAATGGCTTAAACAGCTCCAGTGCCATCTTCTTAGGCAGACCACACTGATGCAGACGCAGGTAAGGACCTACGGTGATTACAGAACGACCGGAATAGTCAACACGTTTACCCAACAAGTTCTGACGGAAACGACCTTGTTTACCCTTGATCATGTCAGCCAGGGATTTCAACGGACGTTTGTTAGAACCAGTAATTGCACGACCGCGACGACCGTTATCCAGCAAAGCATCAACCGCTTCCTGCAACATACGTTTTTCGTTGCGAACGATGATATCTGGCGCAGCTAGATCCAGCAGGCGCTTCAAGCGGTTGTTACGGTTAATAACACGACGATAGAGATCGTTCAGATCCGAAGTGGCAAAACGGCCGCCATCCAGTGGAACCAATGGACGTAAATCCGGTGGCAGAACTGGCAGAACCGTCAGAACCATCCATTCTGGTTTGTTACCAGATTGAATAAAGGCTTCCAACAGTTTAATACGTTTGGTCAGCTTCTTACGTTTAGTTTCAGAGTTAGTTTCGTTTAACTCTTCACGCAGCGTTTCACACTCATTTTCCAGATCGAGATTTTTCAGCAAAGATTGGATAGCTTCCGCGCCCATCTTCGCATCGAATTCATCACCAAACTCTTCCAGTGCATCCAAGTATTGCTCTTCTGTCAGGATCTGGCTGCGTTCCAAGCTAGTCATACCGCCTTCTACAACCACATAGGATTCGAAGTACAGTACACGCTCAATATCACGCAGTGGCATATCCAGCAACAAACCGATGCGAGATGGCAATGATTTCAGGAACCAAATGTGTGCGGTTGGAGAAGCCAGTTCGATGTGACCCATACGCTCACGACGAACTTTAGTTTGGGTAACTTCTACACCACACTTCTCACAAATTACACCACGGTGTTTCAAGCGCTTATATTTACCACACAAGCACTCATAGTCTTTTACTGGCCCGAAAATACGGGCGCAGAAAAGGCCGTCACGCTCAGGTTTGAACGTACGGTAGTTAATTGTTTCCGGCTTTTTCACTTCACCGAATGACCACGAACGGATCATATCTGGCGAGGCCAGAGCAATTTTGATCGCATCAAACTCTTCGGTCTTAGTTTGCGCTTTCAGAAACTTCAATAAGTCTTTCACGAAATGGCTCCTGTCGGAGTTAGACCTGTCAGGAGAGCAACCCATGCCGCTCCCCCCTATGACCAGTGCAACCACTGGCTGGTAAACTGCCCGTCATATCCATTCAGGGCAGTACCAGCGGGAATACGATTTATTCGTCTTCCAGCTCGATGTTGATACCCAGAGAGCGGATCTCTTTCAACAATACGTTGAAGGATTCCGGCATACCTGGCTCCATCTGGTGGTTGCCATCCACGATGTTTTTATACATCTTGGTACGGCCGTTAACATCGTCGGACTTGACGGTGAGCATTTCCTGCAAGGTGTACGCGGCACCATATGCTTCCAATGCCCACACTTCCATCTCACCGAAACGTTGACCACCGAACTGTGCCTTACCACCCAGCGGTTGCTGAGTAACCAGGCTGTACGAACCGGTTGAACGGGCATGCATTTTGTCATCCACCAGGTGGTTCAGCTTCAACATATACATGTAGCCAACAGTAACCTGACGCTCAAATTGCTCACCGGTACGACCATCAAACAGGGTAATTTGACCAGAAGTTGGCAAGTCACCCAGTTTCAGCAGCTCTTTAATTTCTTTCTCTTTCGCACCATCAAACACAGGTGTTGCAATTGGCATACCTTTTTTCAGGTTTTCTGCCAAACGCATAACTTCTTCATCAGAGAAAGTGTTCAGATCAACTTTCTGACGGGTTTCATCACCCAGGTCATAAGCTTTCTGGATAAATTCACGCAGTTTGGCAACTTCCTGCTGCTGTTTCAGCATCGCATTGATCTTGTCGCCAATACCTTTCGCAGCCATACCCAGATGCGTTTCCAAGATCTGACCAATGTTCATACGTGATGGTACGCCCAGTGGGTTCAGTACGATATCTACCGGCGTGCCGTTTTCATCGTAAGGCATATCTTCGATTGGGTTGATCTTGGAGATAACACCCTTGTTACCGTGGCGACCCGCCATCTTATCACCAGGCTGAATCTGACGTTTAACCGCCAGATAAACTTTGACGATTTTCAGCACACCCGGCGCTAAATCATCACCTTGTGTAATCTTACGGCGTTTAGCATCCAGTTTTTTCTCGAACTCAGCTTTGAGTTCGTCATACTGTTCAGCCAACTGTTCCAACTGATTCTGTTTCTCTTCATCAGCCAGACCTAGCTCTAACCAGCGTTCACGAGGCAGTTTATCCAGTTTTTCAGCTTCGATGCCGCCAGCAATCAAAACAGAACGGATACGTGCAAACAGACCAGCTTCAAAGATTCGCAACTCTTCTGTCAGGTCTTTCTTCGCCTGACGCAGTTGCATCTCTTCGATTTCTAAAGCACGTTTATCTTTCTCTACGCCATCACGGGTAAATACTTGTACGTCGATAACCGTACCGGATACGCCATTTGGTACGCGCAGAGAAGAGTCTTTAACATCAGACGCTTTCTCACCGAAAATAGCACGCAGCAATTTTTCTTCTGGCGTTAGCTGAGTTTCACCTTTAGGCGTCACTTTACCAACCAGAATGTCACCGCCGGTCACTTCCGCACCGATATAAACAATACCGGACTCATCCAGTTTGGAGAGTGCAGCTTCGCCCACGTTAGGGATGTCAGCCGTGATCTCTTCAGGCCCTAATTTGGTATCACGAGATACGCAAGCCAGTTCCTGGATATGAATGGTTGTAAAGCGATCTTCCTGGACAACACGCTCAGAAACTAAGATGGAGTCCTCGAAGTTATAACCATTCCACGGCATGAACGCTACGCGCATGTTCTGACCGAGCGCTAGTTCACCCAAGTCAGTGGATGGGCCATCAGCCAGTACGTCGCCACGTTCCACCGGTTCGCCCAGAGAGACGCACGGCATCTGGTTAATACAGGTGTTCTGGTTAGAACGGGTATATTTAGTCAGGTTATAAATATCAATACCTGCTTCACCCGAATACATCTCATCTTCGTTTACTTTGATAACGATACGAGATGCATCAACGTACTGAACCACACCACCGCGTTTAGCAACAGACGTTACACCGGAGTCAACCGCTACCGCGCGTTCCATACCTGTACCAACCAGCGGCTTATCAGCACGCAGAGTAGGAACAGCCTGACGTTGCATGTTCGCACCCATCAATGCACGGTTGGCGTCATCGTGTTCCAAGAATGGGATCAAGGAAGCACCAACGGAAACCACCTGCTGGGTGGAAACGTCCATGTATTCAACCTGTTCACGGTTAAATAGGCTGGATTCGCCATAACTACGGCAAGTTATCAGATCTTCAACGAAGTGGCCTTCATCATCTAATACGGTGTTGGCCTGTGCGATAACGAAGTTACCTTCTTCAATCGCAGATAGATAATGAATTTCATCCGTAACAACACCATCACGCACCAGACGATATGGGGTTTCAAGGAAACCATACTCGTTAGTCTGCGCATAAACAGACAATGAGTTAATCAGACCGATGTTCGGACCTTCCGGGGTTTCGATTGGACATACACGGCCATAGTGTGTTGGGTGTACGTCACGCACTTCGAAGCCAGCACGCTCACGAGTCAAACCACCTGGGCCTAACGCAGAGATACGGCGTTTGTGAGTGATTTCAGAAAGCGGGTTGTTTTGGTCCATGAACTGAGATAGCTGGCTGGAACCAAAGAATTCTTTCACTGCGGCTGAAATCGGCTTAGCGTTGATCATGTCCTGCGGCATCAGTGTATCCAGATCACCCAGAGACAGACGCTCTTTAACTGCACGTTCAACACGTACCAGACCTACACGGAACTGGTTTTCCGCCATCTCGCCGACAGAACGGATTCGACGGTTGCCTAAGTGGTCGATGTCATCGACTTCACCTTTACCATTACGGATATCAATGAGTTTCTTCATGACATCAATGATGTCATTTTTACTCAGGATACCGGAGCCTTCAACTTCTTCACGGCTCAATGAACGGTTGAATTTCATACGACCAACCGCGGAAAGATCATAGCGATCTTCTGAGAAGAACAGATTTTCAAACAGATTTTCTGCCGCTTCGCGGGTTGGTGGCTCACCAGGACGCATCATGCGATAAATCTCAACCAAAGCACTCAAACGGTCATTGGTTGGATCAACACGAAGCGTTTCGGAAATATAAGCACCGTGATCTAAATCGTTGGTGAACAGTGTTTCAATAGATTTGTGACCAGCCTGGCTCAAACGAGCCAGCAGATCTAAAGAGAGCTCCATGTTAGCAGCACAGATAATTTCACCTGTATTGACATCAATGTAGTCTCTTGCAACAACTTTACCCGCAATGTATTCAACAGGAACCTCAATACGGTTCACTTCGTCTTTTTCTAATTGACGGATATGACGTGCGGTAATACGACGGCCTTTCTCAACATAAACCTTGCCGTTTGCTTCAATATCAAAAGAAGCGGTTTCACCACGCAAACGCTCTGGTACCAGTGTCATTTGCAGTCTGTTGTCACGAATTTCGAAAATCGTTTTACTAAAGAATAGGTTTAAGATCTCTTCAGTGCTGTAATCCATTGCACGCAGAATAATCGTTGCCGGCAATTTACGACGGCGGTCAATACGTACAAACAGATTATCTTTTGGATCGAATTCGAAATCTAACCAAGAACCACGGTAAGGAATAATACGTGCGTTATACAGCACCTTACCGGATGAGTGAGTTTTACCCTTATCGCTGTCAAAGAATACACCAGGACTACGATGTAACTGGGAAACAATAACCCGCTCAGTACCATTGATAACAAAGGTACCGTTGTCAGTCATGAGCGGAATTTCACCCATGTAGACTTCTTGCTCTTTGATGTCTTTGACCGTGCCTTCCGGTGCTTCACGTTCATAGATAACCAGCCGCAACTTAACGCGCAGAGGTGCAGAATAAGTTACACCACGAATCTGGCACTCTTTAACATCAAACACTGGCTCACCAAGACGGTAGCTAACGTATTGCAGCTCCGAACTGCCGCTATAGCTCTGAATTGGGAATACAGAACGGAATGCCGCTTCTAAACCATTCTGGCCTTCTGGATCTTGCTCGATAAACTTCTGGAACGAGTCAAGTTGGATAGAAAGGAGATAAGGTACGTCCAACACTTGGGGACGCTTACCAAAATCCTTACGAATACGTTTTTTCTCGGTATAGGAGTAAACCATAGGGTTCCTCAGCTCGCTGATCAGTGACCCACTCTGCCCGCCCTAAAGGACAGCTCTTTACGACACTGTTTTTTCGAACAGAAAATTGAATTATTTTCCGTAATACTCATTGCTATTACTCTTAAATCATTTCATTGCGTTACCTTACTACCGAGCTACCCGAGTGGATCGTAGCTGAGAACGCAGTATATTAAGTCGTCAATAGGAAAAAGTATTTGGGGGTTAATTAACAGCCAAACAGTGGAAATGCTGCTAATGCCCTACAGCGCAAAAAGGCTGGTGATTAAAAAAAATCACCAGCCATCAGCCTTTAAAGTTAGGCTGCTAACTTAAAACTAAACTTACTTAACCTCAACAGAAGCACCTGCTTCTTCCAGAGATTTTTTCAGTGCTTCAGCGTCATCTTTGCTGATGCCTTCTTTCAGTACGGCTGGTGCGCTTTCAACCAGGTCTTTCGCTTCTTTCAGACCCAGGCCAGTTGCACCACGTACTGCTTTGATAACAGCAACTTTGTTGCCGCCAATAGCAGACAGGACAACATCAAACTCGGTTTTTTCTTCAACAGCTTCAGCCGCACCAGCAACAACAGCTACCGCTGCCGCAGCAGAAACGCCGAATTTCTCTTCCATTGCAGTGATCAGCTCAACAACATCCATAACGGACATTGTGGCAACTGTGTCCAGAATTTGTTCTTTAGTGATAGACATAACAAGTGTTCCTAAAATTCAGAAATAATTTATACGTTAAAAAGCACGGAGGAGACCTGACAATTAAGCCGCTTCTCTCTTCTCGCGTAACGCAGCCAGAGTACGAACCAGTTTGCCTGCAACGGCTTCTTTCATGGTTGACATCAGGCGTGCGATTGCTTCTTCGTAAGTTGGGAGTGTTGCCAAACGGTCAATATTGGCCGCAGAGATAAACTCACCTTCAAAGGCTGCTGCTTTAATCTCGAATGCTGGATTCGCTTTCGCGAACTCTTTGAACAAACGAGCAGCGGCGCCCGGATGTTCGTTAGAGAAAGCAATCAAGGTTGGACCAATAAACGCTTCTTTCAGGCACTCATAGGCAGTACCTTCAACAGCACGGCGGACCAGTGTATTACGCACAACACGGATGTAAACGCCAGCTTCGCGACCTGCTTTACGCAGTTCAGTCATTTTATCTACAGTAACGCCACGGGAATCCGCAACAACCGCAGACAGCGCGCCTTTGGCTACTTCGCTGACTTCAGCAACAATCGCTTGTTTGTCTTGAAGATTTAGTGCCATTAGCTTTTTGCTCCTGGATTAACCGGGAAAACCCCGGAACTCACATAACTCACAACACCAAAAGTGCCTGAGCTCTAAAACACGGTGAGCAGAATCCAGAAATGAATGTCATTTGGCTCTGTCACCGTCTACGCAGGAATATTAAGTAATTACTTACACCTGCGGTCTTGGACGGGGCTTGGATAGGCCAAGCTCCAACCGAAAATTTTTTATTTAGCTAATAAAAAACTTACTAGCCAAATACAAGGTGCCAAATTCTAGACAAATCTGACACCAAGGTAAAGCGATAATCACATTCAGCTAAAATTAAGCCGAAGCGTTCAGACCTGACTGGTCAATCGCAACACCTGCGCCCATAGTAGTGGACAGGCTAACTTTCTTAACGTAAACACCCTTAGCAGAAGATGGCTTGGCTTTTTTCAGCGCAACCAGCAAAGCTTCCAGGTTTTCTTTCAGTTTGTCAGCATCAAAGTCAACTTTACCAATGGTGGTGTGGATAATGCCGTTTTTATCGTTACGGTAACGAACCTGACCCGCTTTAGCATTCTGTACAGCTTCAGCAACGTTAGGAGTTACAGTGCCTACTTTAGGGTTTGGCATCAGACCACGTGGACCCAAGATTTGACCTAATTGGCCAACAACGCGCATTGCATCTGGAGATGCGATAACAACGTCAAAGTCCATTTCGCCTTTTTTAACCAGTTCAGCCAGATCTTCCATACCTACCAGCTCAGCGCCCGCTGCTTTAGCAGCTTCTGCATTTGCGCCTTGGGTAAATACAGCTACGCGAACGGAACGGCCAGTACCGTGAGGCAGTACTGTCGCGCCACGTACGTTCTGGTCAGATTTACGAGCGTCGATGCCGAGGTTAACAGCAACGTCAACGCTTTCTACGAATTTAGCGGTAGCCAGCTCTTTCAGCAGAACAATGGCTTCGTTAATGTCATACTGCTTAGTTGCATCCACTTTTTCGCGGATTGTGCGCATGCGCTTGGTCAGTTTAGCCATCGATTAACCCTCCACTACCAGGCCCATGGAACGAGCAGTACCTTCAATTGAACGCATCATTGCTTCAACGCTAGCACCTGTCATATCCGCAGCTTTAGTTTCAGCAATTTCACGAATTTGCGCACTGGTTACTTTACCAACTTTGTCTTTGTTCGGTTTGCCGGAACCTGATTTAATGCCCGCTGCTTTCTTCAGCAGAACAGCCGCTGGTGGGGTCTTAGTAACGAAAGTGAAAGAGCGATCAGAATAAACGGTGATCACAACAGGAATTGGCAGACCTTTTTCAATGCTGTCAGTTTTAGCATTGAACGCCTTACAGAATTCCATGATGTTAACACCCTGCTGACCCAGAGCAGGACCTACTGGAGGGCTTGGGTTAGCCATACCAGCTGCAACCTGCAACTTGACATAGGCTTGTACTTTCTTAGCCATTGATAATTTTCCTCTATGTGGGTGGTATCGCCTTTGTTTAAAAGGCTCCCCTGTTATTTCAGCCCCGCCTTATCTAGGCCAGACTACTAAAAAACAAAAGGCGCGAAATTGTATGTTAATTTCTCACCTATTGCAAGCCAGCAAAAATATGCTCGAAAATTACGCCTTTTCTACCTGACTGAAATCCAGTTCAACGGGAGTCGCACGACCAAAGATAGAAACTGAAACTTTCAAGCGGCTCTTCTCGTAATCGACTTCTTCTACAACACCATTGAAGTCTGCGAATGGACCATCGCTGACACGAACCATTTCGCCTGGTTCGAACAATGTTTTTGGCCGTGGCTTATCACCAACCTGTTGAAGACGATTCATAATCGCATCAACTTCTTTATCACTGATTGGTGCCGGACGATCAGATGTGCCACCGATAAAACCCATGACGCGTGGTACGCTGCGAACAAGATGCCATGTTGCATCGTTCATGATCATTTGTACCAGCACATACCCAGGGAAAAATTTGCGTTCACTTTTGCGACGCTGGCCGCTACGAATCTCAACAACTTCCTCTGTTGGCACCATTACTTCGCCAAAAGAATCTTCCATATCATGTAATTTAATATGTTCACGTAAAGATTGTGCAACACGACCTTCAAACCCGGAAAATGCCTGTATAACATACCAACGTTTTTTTGGGGAATCTGACATCTTAGAACCTCAGGCCTGTAATAAATGAAACTAAACGCACCAGGATACCGTCAAGACCCCATAGGATCAAAGACATCAATGCAGTGACTGCCGCAACAATCAAAGTTGTATGCAGCGCTTCCTGGCGAGTTGGCCAAATGACTTTACGCATTTCAATGCGGGCTTCGCGGGCGAAAGCCAATGTGGTTTTCCCTTTCGCAGTCCAGAGCGCAGCCGCTCCCGCAAGAGCAACAATAACAACAACCGCCATCGCGCGTAGAGGAAGGCTATACTCCCGATAAAGGTAGTTTCCAACGATAGCAACCGTTAATAAGGCTGCCACTAATAGCCATTTCATTACCTCAAGACTGCGCCTACTTTCTTGAGCATCGCTATTCGCACTCATAAACCAACCTGTAACTATGATTTAAATAGATAGCCAGCTTGCCTCGCAAGAGCAAAACAAATCAGACCGAACCAAAAAATTTGAGTGATTGTATCTGACTTGGCACCATAATTCAGTATGACATTGTATATCTGAGAGAGATATAGCCAATTCGTTGTATCAGAGCCTATCTCACCAATAATTAAAAATAACCATTGATGAGATAGGTTCTTATTTAGACAACGTACAAAAAGGGCATCGGTTGATGCCCTTTTAGTGTAATCACATCAAAAAATTATGCGATAACTTTAGCAACAACACCAGCACCTACAGTACGGCCGCCTTCACGGATAGCGAAGCGCAGACCCTGGTCCATTGCGATTGGCGCAATCAGAGTTACTTTCATCTGAATGTTATCACCTGGCATCA
>NZ_RCWC01000048.1 GCF_018448935.1 Photorhabdus noenieputensis
TGATGCCAGGTGATAACATTCAGATGAAAGTAACTCTGATTGCGCCAATCGCAATGGACCAGGGTCTGCGCTTCGCTATCCGTGAAGGCGGCCGTACTGTAGGTGCTGGTGTTGTTGCTAAAGTTATTGCTTAATAGCTAATAATTAAATACCTAATTTTAGGATAGGTTTGTATTCTGGTTTGTTTTAGAACAGACACTTGGTTGTGCTACGCTAGGTGTCTGTTAGTTAGTGTCTTAATTGATATCACCTTTCCTTAAATCCCCTGCATGAACCATCCCATTCGATTATCTCTTAGTGTCTTAAATTTTTGATTTCGGCTGTTTGTTCCTAGTGGCGCTATCGTTATCTGGCTGTTCTGCTAGGATATTCTTAGAGTATATATTCATCTATAGAATGAGATAGCGGTAACCAACCCCCCGTGATTTTCCCGAATAAGCATTTGTCTTCAAACTTAAATGAGTCATCTTTTTTTATATGTAGGTAGTAATATCTGACTCATGTTTGTTCTGCATCTGTTGGTATGCCCTAACGAAAAGAGTTGTGATGTAGGAGATAGTTTTAGGGTGGAATAAGTTTAAAAAAGTTCCCGATAGGGATAAAAGTCTTTCTAGCCAAAGTGTTACAGAAATGAGAGAACTACTTCTATTTGACAAAGCTAAAGGATATTTGGAAGAACCTGAATCAGAAAATTAAAATGCGAATGATTATTGAAATGAGACTCATTATTATTTAATATGCGCTATAATGTGTACCAGAGAGTGTTATTTATGTACGTCTGCCTATGTAATGCGGTGAGTGACAAAACAATACGTAACGCGGTGCGTCAACATCATATTCACTCTATTAGAGAGCTAAAGCGTATTGTGCCTGTAGGCCGTGATTGTGGCAAATGCATACGCCAAGCCCGAGAGCTAATTAATGAGGAAATTGCACAGCTGCCTAAGATAGATAACGTTGCTTGACAAAAAAGAGATAAGTTTACTACTACTCTGCTGAATAGGTACTACACTTTAAGTACTGGAAGCGGAGGAGTAAACTATGAAAGGTGATAAAAAAATGATTGCTCATTTGAACAAACTTCTTGGAAATGAGCTTGTTGCAATTAATCAATATTTTCTACACGCCCGGATGTTCAAAAACTGGGGCCTTACCCGCCTGAATGATAAGGAATATCATGAATCTATCGATGAAATGAAGCATGCCGATAGGTACATTGAACGTATCCTTTTTCTTGAGGGAATTCCTAATTTGCAGGATCTAGGAAAACTTAATATCGGAGAAGATATCGAAGAAATGCTCAGATCTGACTTACAGCTCGAATTTCAGGGAGCTAAGGATTTGAAAGAAGCAATTGCTTATGCTGACTCGATTCATGACTATGTTAGCCGTGATTTGATGATCGATATCCTAGATGAAGAAGAAGAACACATTGATTGGTTGGAGACTCAATTTGAATTAATTGAACGTATGGGGATTCAAAATTACAGTCAAGCACAGATCCTTGAAGGAGAATAGGTACGAAAAAATGCCCTATCTGTTGAGTTAGGGCATTTTGTTTCACGCTCCTTTGACTCTATTCCGGACAAATCTTCATCTGTATCTTGCTTTGTTAATTGATTTGCGTATAATACGCGGTCTTACTTATGTGTAAGTCTGGTTTGATAACCAGTAAATGCGCAGTATTGCTTTGCTGCCATTTAAAATACTCCCGATATGGGAGTTATATATTGAACGATTACACTCTCCCGTCAATCGAAATGGGTACGAGGAGTAATTATTTACGTTTATAAAATAGTTGGAGCTCTGGTCTCATGCAGAACCAAAGAATCCGTATTCGCCTGAAAGCATTTGATCATCGTTTGATCGATCAATCAACTGCGGAAATTGTCGAGACCGCTAAGCGTACTGGTGCGCAGGTTCGTGGTCCGATCCCGCTACCGACTCGTAAAGAGCGTTTTACCGTTCTGATTTCTCCGCACGTTAATAAAGATGCGCGTGATCAGTACGAAATTCGCACTCATAAGCGTCTGGTTGACATCGTTGAGCCAACCGAGAAAACCGTTGATGCTCTGATGCGTCTGGATCTGGCTGCCGGTGTAGACGTGCAGATCAGCCTGGGTTAATCAGGTCATTGAACGATTGAGAGGTTGAAACAATGATTGGTTTAGTCGGTAAAAAAGTGGGTATGACTCGTATCTTCACGGAAGATGGCGTTTCTATCCCTGTAACTGTTATCGAAATTGAAGATAACCGTGTGACTCAGGTTAAAGATCTGGATAGCGATGGTTATCGTGCAATTCAGGTTACTACTGGTAGCAAAAAAGCTAACCGTATAAACAAACCTGAAGCAGGTCATTTCGCTAAAGCTGGCGTTGAAGCTGGCCGTATCCTGCGTGAATTCCGTCTGTCTGAAGGCGAAGAATATGCTGTAGGTCAAAGCATTAGCGTTGAGATTTTCGCTGACGTTAAGAAAGTCGACGTTACTGGTACATCTAAAGGTAAAGGTTTTGCTGGTACTGTTAAGCGCTGGAACTTCCGTACCCAAGATGCTAGCCACGGTAACTCTTTGTCTCACCGTGTTCCGGGTTCTATAGGTCAAAACCAAACTCCGGGCAAGGTATTTAAGGGCAAGAAAATGGCAGGCCAACTGGGTAATGAACGTGTAACTGTTCAAAGCCTGGATGTAGTACGTGTTGACGCTGAGCGCAACCTGCTGCTGGTCAAAGGTGCTGTTCCAGGTGCAACTGGCGGCAACCTGATCGTAAAACCGGCTGTCAAGGCGTAACGTCGAGGAGATAGGAATGGAATTGGTAATGAAAGACGCGCAAGGCGCGCTGACTGTTTCCGAAACTACCTTCGGGCGTGATTTCAATGAAGCGCTTGTGCATCAAGTAGTTGTTGCTTACGCAGCTGGTGCACGTCAAGGTACTCGTGCTCAGAAAACCCGTGCTGAAGTTTCTGGTTCAGGTAAGAAACCATGGCGTCAGAAAGGCACTGGCCGTGCACGTTCTGGTTCTATTAAGAGCCCAATTTGGCGCTCTGGTGGTGTAACTTTTGCAGCTAAGCCACAGGACCACAGTCAAAAAGTTAATAAGAAAATGTACCGTGGTGCTCTAAAGAGCATCCTGTCTGAACTGGTACGTCAAGATCGTTTGATCGTTGTTGAGAAGTTTTCTGTAGAAGCTCCTAAAACCAAGCTTCTGGTTCAGAAACTGAAAGAGATGGCTCTGGAAGATGTGCTGATTATCACTCACGAAGTTGATGAGAATTTATTCTTAGCAGCTCGCAACCTGTACAAGGTTGATGTTCGTGATGTAGCTGGTATTGATCCAGTTAGCTTAATCGCCTTCGATAAAGTGGTTATGACTGCTGATGCTGTGAAGCAAGTTGAGGAGATGCTGGCATGATCCGTGAAGAACGTCTGCTGAAAGTACTGCGCGCCCCGCACGTATCTGAAAAAGCTTCTACAGCGATGGAAAAGAGCAACACCATCGTTCTCAAAGTTGCGAAAGACGCGACTAAAGCAGAAATCAAAGCTGCTGTGCAGAAACTGTTTGAAGTCGAAGTTGAAGGTGTTAACACTTTGCTGGTTAAAGGCAAAACTAAACGTCACGGTCAGCGTATTGGTCGTCGTAGCGACTGGAAAAAAGCTTATGTCACACTGAAGGAAGGCCAGAATATGGACTTCATCGGTGGTGCAGAGTAAGTCGGAGGAGTAAAGAACAATGGCAATTGTTAAATGTAAACCTACGTCTCCGGGCCGTCGCCACGTTGTTAAAGTGGTTAACCCTGAGCTGCATAAGGGTAAACCTTATGCTCCATTGCTGGAAAAAAGCAGCAAAACCGGTGGTCGTAACAACAATGGCCGTATTACCACTCGTCACATTGGTGGTGGCCACAAGCAGCACTATCGTTTGATTGACTTTAAACGTAATAAAGATGGTATCCCTGCTGTAGTTGAGCGTTTGGAATATGATCCAAACCGTTCAGCGAATATCGCCCTGGTTCTGTATAAAGATGGTGAACGTCGTTATATCCTTGCGCCTAAAGGTCTGAAAGCTGGTGATCAGATCCAATCTGGTGCTGACGCAGCTATCAAAACTGGTAACGCATTGCCAATGCGCAATATCCCTGTTGGTTCTACCGTACATAACGTAGAAATGAAGCCGGGTAAAGGTGGTCAGTTGGCTCGTTCCGCTGGTGCATACGTTCAGATCGTTGCCCGTGATGGTTCTTATGTAACTTTGCGTCTGCGTTCTGGTGAAATGCGTAAAGTTCTGTCTGATTGCCGCGCCACTTTAGGTGAAGTTGGTAATGCAGAGCATATGCTACGCGTTCTGGGTAAAGCTGGTGCAAGTCGCTGGCGCGGCATTCGTCCTACCGTTCGTGGTACGGCGATGAACCCGGTAGATCACCCACATGGTGGTGGTGAAGGTCGTAACTTTGGTAAACATCCTGTAACTCCTTGGGGTGTTCAAACTAAAGGTAAGAAGACCCGTAGTAATAAACGTACTGATCAGTTCATTGTACGTCGCCGTACTAAAAAATAATTAGAGGATAAACCATGCCACGTTCTCTCAAGAAAGGTCCATTTATCGACCTGCACTTGCTGAAGAAGGTAGAGAAAGCGGTGGAAAGCGGAGACAAAAAGCCTATCAAGACTTGGTCCCGTCGTTCAACGATCTTTCCTAACATGATCGGTTTGACCATCGCTGTCCATAATGGTCGTCAGCATGTACCAGTTTTTGTTTCCGACGAAATGGTTGGTCATAAACTAGGTGAATTCGCGCCGACCCGTACTTATCGCGGCCATGCGGCCGATAAAAAGGCTAAAAAGCGCTAAGGTAGGAGGAAGAGATGGAAACTATCGCTAAACATCGCCACGCTCGTTCTTCTGCTCAGAAGGTTCGCCTTGTAGCTGACCTGATTCGCGGTAAGAAAGTGTCGCAAGCTCTGGAAACTCTGACCTATACCAATAAGAAAGCTGCTGGTTTAGTGAAGAAAGTACTTGAGTCTGCTATTGCTAATGCAGAACACAACGATGGTGCTGACATTGATGATCTGAAGGTCACGAAGATTTTCGTAGACGAAGGCCCGACCATGAAGCGTATTATGCCTCGTGCAAAAGGTCGTGCAGATCGCATCCTGAAGCGCAGCAGCCACATTACTGTGGTTGTGTCCGATCGCTGAGACTCTGGAGACTAGCAATGGGTCAGAAAGTACATCCTAATGGTATTCGCCTGGGTATTGTCAAACCTTGGAACTCTACCTGGTATGCGAATACTAAAGAATTCGCTGACAACCTAGACAGCGATTTTAAAGTTCGCCAGTACTTGAATAAAGAACTGGCAAAAGCGTCTATTTCACGCATTGTTATTGAACGTCCTGCTAAAAGTATTCGTGTAACTATTCACACTGCTCGCCCAGGTATCGTAATCGGTAAGAAAGGTGAAGACGTAGAAAAACTGCGTAAAACTGTAGCGGAAATCGCTGGTGTTCCTGCGCAAATTAATATCTCTGAAGTGCGTAAGCCTGAACTGGACGCGAAACTGGTTGCTGACAGTATTACTTCACAGCTAGAACGTCGTGTTATGTTCCGTCGCGCTATGAAGCGTGCAGTCCAGAATGCGATGCGTTTAGGCGCTAAAGGCATTAAAGTGGAAGTCAGTGGCCGTTTAGGCGGTGCTGAAATCGCGCGTACTGAATGGTATCGTGAAGGTCGTGTACCGTTGCACACACTGCGTGCAGATATCGACTACAACACTTCAGAAGCGCACACCACTTATGGTGTACTCGGCGTTAAGGTATGGATCTTCAAAGGTGAGATCTTGGGTGGTATGGCTGCTGTTGAACAGGCGGAAAAACCGGCTGCACAACCGAAAAAGCAGCAGCGTAAAGGCCGCAAGTAAGGAGAGTCGCTGATGTTACAACCAAAGCGTACGAAATTCCGTAAAATGCACAAAGGCCGTAACCGTGGCCTGGCAGCAGGTGCGGATGTTAGCTTCGGCACTTTCGGTCTGAAAGCTGTGGGCCGTGGCCGTCTGACGGCACGTCAGATTGAAGCGGCACGTCGTGCTATGACTCGTGCAATTAAACGTCAAGGTAAAATCTGGATACGTGTATTTCCAGACAAACCTATCACTGAAAAGCCACTCGAAGTGCGTATGGGTAAAGGTAAAGGTAACGTAGAATATTGGGTTGCCTTGATCCAGCCTGGTAAAGTCCTTTATGAAATGGACGGTGTGCCTGAAGAGCTGGCTCGTGAAGCATTCAAGCTGGCAGCAGCGAAACTGCCTATCAAAACCACCTTTGTAACTAAGACGGTGATGTAATGAAAGCACAAGAGCTGCGCGAAAAAAGCGTTGAAGAGCTGAACACTGAGCTGCTGAATTTGCTGCGTGAACAATTTAACCTGCGCATGCAGGCTGCAAGTGGCCAGCTACAACAGTCTCATCTGTTGAAACAAGTGCGTCGTAATATCGCACGCGTTAAGACTTTATTGACTGAGAAGGCGGGTGCGTAATGACCGATAAAATCCGTACTCTGCAAGGTCGTGTTATAAGTGACAAAATGGAGAAATCTATTGTTGTTGCTATTGAGCGTAAGGTGAAACACCCTCTGTATGGTAAGTTCATCAAACGTACGACTAAACTGCATGTACATGACGAGAATAATGAATGTGGCATCGGTGATGTGGTGGAAATCCGCGAAACCCGTCCACTGTCCAAAACTAAATCTTGGACTTTAGTTCGCGTTGTAGAGAAAGCGATTCTGTAAGCTGGCTCGAATAGAGTAAACGGCTCAGGCTATGAGCCGTTTATTTTTTCTATCTATATCTGAGATGTGGTGTTATAATGCCGCGCCCTCATGATATGGGGTATCTGAACGGCCTCTTCATATTAAATTATAGTAGTGAAGTGGGCTCAGTAGTAGTTGACATTTAGCGGAGCACTAAAATGATCCAAGAACAGACTATGCTGAACGTGGCCGACAACTCCGGTGCACGTCGCGTAATGTGTATCAAGGTTCTGGGTGGCTCGCACCGTCGCTATGCACACGTCGGCGACATCATAAAAGTCACCATCAAGGAAGCAATTCCTCGTGGTAAAGTGAAAAAAGGTGATGTCCTGAAAGCGGTAGTGGTGCGCACCAAGAAGGGTGTTCGTCGCCCTGACGGTTCTGTCATTCGCTTCGATGGCAATGCTTGCGTGTTGTTAAACAACACAAGTGAGCAAGTTATCGGTACGCGTATTTTTGGGCCGGTAACTCGTGAACTTCGTAATGAAAAGTTCATGAAAATTATCTCCCTGGCACCAGAAGTACTCTAAGGAGCGGACAATGGCAGCGAAAATCCGTCGTGATGACGAAGTTATCGTGTTGACTGGAAAAGATAAAGGTAAGCGCGGTAAAGTAAAACAGGTTCTTTCTACTGGGAAAGTCATTGTTGAAGGTATCAACTTGGTTAAAAAACATCAGAAGCCTGTTCCGGCTCTGAACCAGCCAGGTGGCATCGTTGAAAAAGAAGCTGCAATTCAGGTTTCAAACGTTGCGATCTTCAATGCGGCAACCGGTAAGGCTGACCGTGTAGGTTTTAGATTTGAAGACGGAAAGAAAGTTCGTTTCTTTAAATCTAACAGCGAAACTATCAAGTAATTTGGAGTAATACGATGGCGAAACTGCATGATTACTACAAAGACGAGGTAGTCCAAAAACTGATGACTCAGTTTGACTACAATTCTGTCATGCAAGTCCCTCGGGTCGAGAAGATCACCCTGAACATGGGTGTTGGTGAAGCGATCGCTGATAAGAAACTGCTGGATAATGCAGCAGCGGATCTGGCAGCAATCTCTGGTCAAAAACCATTGATCACCAAAGCACGCAAATCAGTTGCAGGCTTCAAAATCCGTCAGGGCTATCCAATCGGCTGTAAAGTGACCCTGCGTGGTGAACGTATGTGGGAGTTTCTTGAGCGCCTGATTTCTATTGCTGTACCTCGTATTCGTGACTTCCGTGGTTTGTCTGCTAAGTCATTTGATGGTCGTGGTAATTACAGCATGGGTGTACGTGAGCAAATCATCTTCCCTGAAATCGATTACGATAAAGTGGATCGTGTTCGTGGTCTGGATATTACTATCACCACAACTGCGAAATCTGATGATGAAGGCCGCGCACTGTTGGCTGCTTTTAACTTCCCGTTCCGCAAGTAAGGCAGGGTATTCATGGCTAAGCAATCAATGAAAGCACGTGATGTAAAACGTGCGAAATTAGCTGAAAAATTCTTCACTAAACGTGTAGAATTGAGAGCTATCATTTCTGATGTGAATGCATCTGATGAAGAGCGTTGGAATGCTGTTCTCAAGCTGCAAACACTGCCACGTGATTCCAGCCCTTCTCGTCAGCGTAACCGCTGCCGCCAAACTGGTCGTCCGCACGCATTTTTGCGGAAGTTTGGGTTGAGCCGAATTAAAGTCCGTGAAGCCGCCATGCGCGGTGAAATTCCGGGCCTTAAAAAGGCTAGCTGGTAATTGTCACCAATTGAATCACGGGAGTAAAGACAGATGAGCATGCAAGATCCCATCGCGGATATGCTGACCCGTATCCGTAACGGTCAGGCCGCGAATAAAGTTGCGGTCACCATGCCTTCCTCCAAGCTGAAAGTGGCAATTGCCAAAGTGCTGAAGGAAGAAGGTTATATTGAAGATTATAAAATTGAAGGCGACACCAAGCCAGAGCTGGAATTAGTATTGAAATACTTCCAGGGTAAGGCTGTTGTAGAAAGTATTCAGCGTGTAAGCCGCCCAAGTCTGCGCATCTATAAGAAAAAAGATGAGCTGCCACAAGTTATGGCTGGTTTGGGTATCGCTGTTGTTTCTACCTCTAAAGGTGTAATGACTGATCGTGCAGCTCGCCAAGCTGGTCTTGGTGGCGAGATTCTCTGCTACGTAGCTTAATTCGGGAGGAAAGAATGTCTCGTGTTGCAAAAGCACCCGTCGTTATTCCTGCCGACGTAGAGGTAAAACTCGACGGTCAGGTTATTTCGATTAAGGGTAAAAACGGCGAGCTAAGTCGTACAATCCACAGCGCAGTTGAAGTTAAGCATGCAGATAACCAACTGACCTTCGTTCCGCGCGATGGTTATGTTGATGGTTGGGCACAGGCGGGTACAACTCGTTCTTTGCTGAATGCTATGGTTATCGGTGTTACCGAAGGCTTCACTAAGAAGCTTCAACTGGTAGGTGTTGGTTATCGTGCAGCAGTCAAAGGCAATGTTATCAACTTGTCTCTGGGCTTCTCACATCCAGTTGACCACGAACTGCCAGCAGGCATTACTGCAGAATGTCCGTCACAAACTGAAATCGTACTAAAGGGTGCTGATAAACAGGTAATCGGTCAGGTTGCGGCAGAACTGCGTGCCTATCGTCGTCCTGAGCCTTATAAAGGTAAGGGTGTTCGTTACGCCGACGAAGTCGTGCGTATCAAAGAGGCTAAGAAGAAGTAAGGTAACACTATGGATAAGAAAGCAGCTCGTATCCGTCGTGCGACCCGCGCACGCCGCAAGCTCCAAGAACTGGGTGCAACTCGCTTGGTGGTACATCGTACCCCTCGCCATATTTATGCGCAGGTTATCGCACCAAACGGTTCTGAAACTTTGGTGGCAGCTTCTACTACAGAAAAAGCTATCAATGAGCAACTGAAATACAGTGGAAATAAAGAAGCAGCAGCAGCAGTTGGCAAAGCAATTGCTGAACGTGCATTGGAAAAAGGTATTAAAGATGTATCCTTTGACCGCTCTGGTTTCCAATATCATGGTCGAGTCCAGGCACTGGCAGATGCTGCCCGTGAAGCTGGCCTTCAGTTCTAAGGTAGAGGTGTAAGATGGCTCACATCGAAAAACAAGCTGGCGAACTGCAGGAAAAGCTGATTGCGGTAAATCGCGTATCTAAAACCGTAAAAGGTGGCCGGATTTTCAGCTTTACCGCACTGACTGTTGTAGGTGATGGTAATGGTCGCGTTGGTTTTGGCTACGGCAAAGCACGCGAAGTTCCGGCAGCAATCCAGAAAGCGATGGAAAAAGCCCGTCGCAATATGAAAACCGTCGCACTGAACAGCGGCACTTTGTATCACCCAGTAAAAGGTGCACACACTGGTTCCCGTGTGTTCATGCAGCCTGCTCACGAAGGTACTGGTATCATTGCAGGCGGTGCTATGCGTGCTGTTTTGGAAGTGGCTGGTGTTCGTAACGTACTGGCTAAAACCTATGGTTCCACTAACCCTATTAATGTGGTTCGTGCAACTCTGGATGCTTTAGACAGCATGAAGTCTCCAGAAATGGTCGCAGCTAAGCGTGGTAAATCCGTCGAAGAAATTCTGGGGTAATGACCATGGCTAAGACTATTAAAATAACACAGATTCGCAGTTCAATCGGCCGTCTGCCTAAGCATAAGGCAACTTTGGTTGGTTTAGGTCTGCGCCGTATCGGTCATACAGTAGAGCGTGAAGATACTCCTGCTATACGTGGTATGATCAACTTGGTTTCCTATATGGTTAAAGTTGAGGAGTAACAGATGCGCTTAAATACTCTGTCTCCGGCTGAAGGTTCCAAGCATGCGCCTAAACGTGTAGGTCGTGGTATTGGTTCTGGCCTGGGTAAAACCGGTGGCCGTGGTCACAAAGGCCAGAAGTCTCGTTCTGGCGGTGGCGTACGCCGCGGTTTTGAAGGTGGTCAGATGCCTTTGTACCGTCGTTTGCCAAAATTTGGCTTTACTTCACGTAAGGCGATGGTTACAGCAGAAGTTCGTTTGTCTGATTTTGCTGCCGTTGAAGGCGATATTATCGATCTGAACACATTGAAAGCCGCTAATATTGTTGGCACTCAAATTGAATTCGCGAAAGTTATTCTTTCTGGTGAAATCAATCGTGCAGTAACTGTGCGTGGCCTTCGTGTTACTAAAGGCGCTCGTGCTGCAATTGAAGCTGCTGGCGGTAAAATTGAGGAATAAGTAACAGATGGCTAAACAACCAGGATTAGATTTTCAAAGTGCTAAAGGTGGACTGGGCGAGCTGAAACGCAGGCTGTTGTTTGTTATTGGCGCGTTAATTGTTTTCCGTATTGGTTCTTTTATTCCTATCCCTGGTATTGATGCCACTGTGCTTGCCAAATTGCTTGAACAGCAAAGGGGCACCATCATTGAAATGTTTAACATGTTCTCTGGTGGTGCTTTAAGTCGTGCTTCTATCTTTGCACTGGGGATAATGCCGTATATTTCTGCGTCTATTATTATTCAGTTGTTGACGGTGGTTCATCCAACGTTGGCAGAGATTAAGAAGGAAGGGGAAGCTGGTCGTCGTAAGATTAGCCAGTATACTCGCTATGGTACTTTAGTGCTGGCTGTATTCCAGTCAATCGGTATTGCTACTGGTTTGCCGAATATGCCAGGAATGCAAGGACTGGTGATCAACCCAGGGTTTGCTTTCTACTTCACGGCTGTTGTGAGCCTAGTTACTGGGACTATGTTCCTAATGTGGCTGGGTGAGCAGATTACTGAACGTGGTATTGGAAACGGTATCTCTATCATAATCTTTGCTGGTATTGTTGCGGGTTTGCCGCCGGCCATCGGCCATACCATTGAGCAAGCTCGGCAAGGCGATCTGCACTTCCTCCTGTTGCTGTTGGTTGCAGTGTTAGTGTTTGCAGTAACTTTCTTCGTTGTTTTCATGGAGCGTGGCCAACGACGTATCGTTGTTAACTATGCGAAGCGTCAACAGGGTCGCCGAGTTTATGCTGCACAGAGCACACATTTACCGTTGAAAGTGAATATGGCTGGGGTTATCCCTGCAATTTTTGCTTCCAGCATTATTCTGTTCCCTGGTACCATAGCTTCTTGGTTCGGGGGAGGAACTGGTTGGAACTGGCTGACTACTATTTCAATGTACTTGCAGCCTGGGCAACCGCTTTATGTGTTACTCTACGCGTCTGCAATCATCTTCTTCTGTTTTTTCTATACCGCGTTGGTTTTCAACCCGAGAGAAACAGCAGATAACCTGAAGAAGTCCGGTGCATTTGTACCAGGAATTCGTCCGGGAGAGCAAACAGCCAAGTACATTGATAAAGTAATGACACGCCTAACTTTAGTTGGTGCGATGTATATTACTTTTATCTGCTTAATCCCGGAGTTCATGCGTGACGCGATGAAGGTGCCATTTTATTTTGGCGGTACTTCGCTACTTATCGTAGTTGTAGTCATCATGGACTTTATGGCTCAAGTGCAAACTCTGATGATGTCAAGTCAGTATGAGTCTGCATTGAAGAAGGCAAATCTTAAAGGTTATAACCGTTAATTGGTTTGCTTGAGAAGTTACGGAGAGTAAAAATGAAAGTTCGTGCTTCCGTCAAGAAATTATGTCGCAACTGCAAAATCGTTAAGCGTAACGGTGTCGTTCGTGTGATTTGTAGTGCAGAGCCTAAGCATAAACAACGCCAAGGCTAATAAAATAGCATATTTTTCTTGCAAAGTCGGTTTGAGCTGGCTAAATTAGCCAGCCAATCTTTTTTATATCACAGCAACATTGTTTGAGTATCCTGAAAACGGGCTTTTCAGAATGGTGTTGCGGTAAATAAATAACTTAGGAGTGCATAGTGGCCCGTATAGCAGGCATTAACATTCCTGATCAGAAGCATACCGTAATCGCTTTAACATCGATCTACGGAATTGGTAAAACTCGCTCCCAAGCCATTTGTGCTGCGGCGGGTATTGCTGAACATGTTAAGATCAGCGAGCTGTCTGAAGAGCAAATTGATAAGCTGCGTGACGAAGTTGCTAAATACGTTGTAGAAGGCGATTTGCGTCGTGAAGTAACCCTGAGCATCAAACGTCTGATGGATCTTGGTACTTATCGTGGTTTACGTCACCGTCGTGGTCTACCTGTTCGCGGCCAGCGTACTAAGACCAACGCACGTACCCGTAAGGGTCCACGTAAGCCGATCAAGAAATAATCGGGGTATTGTATAATGGCAAAAGCACCTATTCGTGCACGTAAGCGTGTAAGAAAGCAAGTCTCTGACGGTGTGGCTCATATCCATGCTTCTTTCAACAACACAATCGTGACCATTACTGACCGTCAGGGTAACGCTCTGGGTTGGGCAACTGCCGGTGGTTCCGGTTTCCGTGGTTCTCGTAAATCTACTCCGTTTGCCGCTCAGGTTGCAGCAGAGCGTTGCGCCGAAGCAGTGAAAGAATACGGAATTAAGAACCTGGAAGTTATGGTTAAGGGACCTGGTCCTGGCCGCGAGTCAACTATTCGAGCGTTAAATGCGGCAGGTTTCCGCATTACTAACATTACTGATGTGACTCCGATCCCTCATAACGGTTGTCGTCCACCTAAAAAACGTCGCGTTTAATAGCGTTTACTTTTTAGGTTCGATTGGAGAAAGAAAATGGCAAGATATTTGGGTCCTAAGCTCAAGCTGAGCCGTCGCGAGGGTACAGATCTATTCCTGAAATCTGGCGTTCGCGCGATTGACACCAAGTGTAAATTAGAACAAGCACCTGGGCAGCATGGCGCACGTAAACCGCGTCTGTCTGACTACGGTGTGCAGTTACGTGAAAAACAAAAAGTTCGTCGTATTTACGGTGTTCTGGAACGTCAATTCCGTAACTACTATAAAGAAGCAACTCGTCTGAAAGGCAACACAGGTGAAAACCTGCTGAGTTTGCTGGAAGGTCGTCTGGACAACGTTGTTTACCGTATGGGTTTCGGGGCGACTCGCGCTGAGTCACGCCAAATGGTAAGCCATAAGGCTATCATGGTAAATGGCCGCGTTGTTAACATCGCTTCTTATCAGGTATCCCCGAATGACGTAGTCAGCGTTCGTGAAAAATCGAAAAAGCAGTCTCGTATCAAGGCGGCTTTAGAGCTGGCTGAGCAGCGTGAGAAACCAACTTGGTTGGAGGTTGATGCTGTGAAGATGGAAGGTGTGTTCAAACGTATTCCAGAACGTGCTGATCTGTCTGCTGACATCAACGAACACCTGATCGTCGAGCTTTACTCTAAGTAAAGCTTAGCACCAAAGAGAGGACACAATGCAGGGTTCTGTGACAGAGTTTCTAAAACCGCGCCTGGTTGATATCGAGCAAGTCAGTTCGACGCACGCCAAGGTGACCCTTGAGCCATTAGAGCGTGGCTTTGGCCATACTCTAGGTAACGCACTGCGCCGTATTCTGCTTTCGTCTATGCCGGGTTGTGCGGTGACTGAGGTTGAGATTGATGGTGTACTGCATGAGTACAGCACCAAAGAAGGTGTACAGGAAGATATCCTGGAGATTCTCCTCAACCTGAAAGGGCTGGCGGTAAGAGTTCAGGGAAAAGATGAAGTTATTCTTACCTTGAATAAGTCTGGCATTGGCCCTGTGACTGCAGCCGACATTATCCACGACGGAGATGTCGAAATCGTCAAGCCGCAGCATGTAATCTGCCACCTGACTGACGAAACTGCTTCTATAAGCATGCGCATTAAAGTTCAGCGTGGTCGAGGTTATGTGCCGGCTTCTGCCCGGATTCATTCGGAAGAAGATGAGCGCCCTATTGGTCGTTTGTTAGTAGACGCTTGTTATAGCCCAGTAGAGCGTATTGCCTACAATGTTGAAGCAGCGCGTGTAGAACAACGTACCGATTTGGACAAGTTGGTTATCGAGATGGAAACTAACGGTACAATCGATCCTGAAGAGGCGATTCGCCGTGCAGCTACTATTTTGGCTGAACAGCTAGAAGCTTTTGTTGATTTACGTGATGTACGTCAGCCAGAAGTAAAAGAAGAGAAGCCAGAGTTTGATCCGATCCTGCTGCGCCCTGTTGACGATCTGGAATTGACTGTCCGCTCTGCTAACTGTCTTAAGGCAGAAGCTATCCACTACATCGGTGATTTGGTACAGCGTACCGAGGTTGAGTTACTTAAGACACCTAACCTGGGTAAAAAATCTCTTACAGAGATCAAAGACGTACTGGCTTCACGTGGCTTATCTCTGGGCATGCGCTTAGAAAACTGGCCGCCAGCAAGTATTGCTGATGAATAACTAGATCACAGGTTAAGGTTTTACTGAGAAGGATAAGGTCATGCGCCATCGTAAGAGTGGTCGTCAATTGAACCGCAACAGCAGCCATCGCCAAGCTATGTTCCGCAACATGGCAGGTTCTTTGGTTCGTCATGAAATCATCAAGACGACTCTGCCTAAAGCGAAAGAACTGCGTCGCGTCGTTGAGCCGCTGATTACTCTTGCCAAGATCGACAGCGTAGCTAATCGTCGTCTGGCATTCGCCCGTACTCGTGATAACGAAATCGTGGCAAAACTGTTTAATGAGCTGGGCCCGCGTTTTGCGAGCCGCGCAGGTGGTTACACTCGTATTCTTAAGTGTGGCTTCCGTGCTGGTGACAATGCTCCGATGGCATACATCGAGCTTGTTGACCGTGCCACTGAGCTTCAAACAGAAGTTGCGACTGCGGAGTAATCTGTAGGGGCATATAAAAGAACCGGGTTTATCCCGGTTTTTTTACGTTTGTATATAATGAATTTCTAACTTATTTCTTTTCATCCTGCTATGCTGATATCTCAAGCAATATGATCTATTGTAGGAGATATAAAGATGTATCGTATTGGCCAACTGGCTAAATTAGCGAATGTAACTCCTGATACTGTGCGTTTCTATGAAAAACAAGGAATGATGGAACATCAGAACCGTACAGAAGGAGGATATAGACTTTATACAGAGCAAGATCTACAGCGCCTTCGGTTTATACGCTATGCTAAGCAATTGGGGTTTACATTGGAGGCTATTACAGAATTATTGTCTATCCGTGTAGATCCAGCCCATCATACTTGTGAAGAGTCGAAGCAAATTGTAGATTCTAGGTTAATGGAAGTGGAGGAAAAGCTTCTTGAAATGCGAAAAATGCGTGATTCACTTAAGATGTTAAGTGATGCTTGCTGTGGTAGCTCTCATATAAGTACTTATTGTTCTATTCTTGAAACGTTAGAACAAGGTGCTTTAAATAAGAAATAAGTAATTTTTCTTTATTATTGAAAATTCAGAGAGTACAATTGCTGTGTTTTCAGATAAATTAATATGATAGAGGTATATGATGACTACATATCACCATAAAAAAGGTGTAATAAAGGATAATGCTCTAGAAGCTTTATTACGTGATCCACTATTTAAACAGCGAGTTGAAAAAAATAAAAAGGGAAAGGGAAGTTACCAGAGGAAAGAAAAACATAGTAAAGCAAGTAAAAGTAACTGGGAGACCAGTGGTAAGGGGTTATTAGATTCTTTACTACTGGTCTTTTAGTTTAATAGATCCATCTCTTACTTTTCAGTAACCTACGAATTTCTAATAGTAATTTTTTTTCAGTAACTTAGGGTATCTGGTATATCTTTAATTTCTTTTTACTAAATGATCTGTTTATTGGTTTCATTGTGCATAAAATAGTGAATGACGGTACGGTGTTCTTTTATAATCATATCGACGCTGACGTCAGCAACTAAATTGGCAAAATTACTTTTCATAGTAAATCCATAAAATAATTTAAAAGTTTCATTACATTCTTCTAATTAAAATATATCAAGTTGTATCAGTTATTGTGCTCGAATTATATAACTGGTACGTAACTATTTCTTTTGTTTTTAAAGGAAAAAAGGGCTCGGCTGGAATAATTTCTCTACTTCGGGGACAAATTTCTTATCTGTAATAAACATAATTACATGATCTCCTTGTTCGATCACGCTGTAATCATTAGCAATAATGACTTCCTCTCCACGGGCTATTGCACCAATTGTAGTGCCTGGTGGTAATTTAATATCACCTACAGCTCGACCAACAACCTTTGACGTATTTTCATCGCCATGAGCAATCGCTTCGATAGCTTCGGCCACTCCACGACGTAGTGAGGAAACACTTACGATATCCGCTTTGCGAACATGACCTAGTAGAGCGGAAATCGTCGCTTGTTGTGGAGAGATTGCAATATCAATGACACCACCTTGAACTAAATCGACATATGCACTACGTTGGATGAGAACCATGGCTTTTTTTGCTCCCATGCGTTTGGCAAGCATTGCAGACATGATATTTGCCTCGTCATCGTTGGTTAGAGCAATAAATACATCTACTTGTTCTACATGTTCTTCGGCTAATAACTCTTGATCGGAGGCATCGCCATAGAAAACAATGGTGTCATGCAATAATTCAGCTAGTTCTGTAGCTCTTTGTTGATTTCGCTCGATTAATTTAACCCTATAATCTTTTTCGAGACGTAGTGCAAGGCCCGCGCCCACATTACCACCACCTACGATCATGATACGCTTGTAGGGCTTTTCTAAACGTTGAAGCTCACTCATTACAGCACGAATATGTTGTGATGCAGCTACAAAGAAAACTTCGTCGCCGGCTTCAATAATTGTAGAACCTTGTGGTCTTATTGGTCGATCTTGACGAAATATTGCAGCAACTCTGGTATTAATGTGTGGCATGTGCTCACGAAGTGAGGAAAGTGCATTTCCTACAAGTGAGCCTCCATAATAAGCTTTTACTGCAACAATACTTACTCGGCCTTCGGCAAAGTTAACAACTTGTAAGGCACCAGGATATTGTATTAGTTTGTAAATATAATCTATGACAAGTTGTTCTGGTGAAATAAGATAGTCAATAGGAATATCATTAGGGAGAAAAAGTTTATCTGCTTCGCGGATATATTCTGCTGCGCGTATTCGCGCAACTTTATTTGGTGTATTGAATAAGGAGTAAGCAATTTGGCATGCAATCATGTTAGTTTCGTCAGAATTAGTTACAGCGACTAACATGTCAGCATCTTCAGCACCAGCTTCTCTTAATACCCTAGGATGAGAACCATGACCATTGACTACTCTGAGATCGAATTTATCTTGTAGTTGGTGTAGACGGTTAGGATCAGTATCGACTATAGTGATATCATTATTCTCACCTACCAGATTTTCAGCTAATGTACCGCCAACTTGACCCGCACCAAGAATAATTATTTTCATAGTATTCTCTAATTTATTGAAAACAAATAATTATCTCTATGAATTGCAAAGATGTATTATTGTTTAATTAATCGAGCGTAAAAGAAACCATCACCACCATTTAACTCAGGTATTATTTGTTTTCCTGGACAATCATTTGTTCCTGTTCCCGCTAGTTTTGCATCTGGGTGGCGTTTTAAAAACGAGATAATTTGCCGGCTATTTTCATCCGGTAGAATAGAACAGGTTGCATATACTAATATTCCGTCTTTCTTCAAATATGGCCAGATTGCATCAAGAATCTCAGATTGTAATTGAACTAATTGAATAATATCTTCTTCGCGGCGTAACCACTTGATATCAGGATGGCGACGGATTACTCCTGTTGCTGAACACGGGGCATCTAAAAGAATGCGGTCGAATTGTTGGTTTTCTGCCCATTGTTCAGGGTAGCGCCCATCACCGGTTTTGACTGTAGCGTGGCAATTAAGTCGTTGGAGATTTTCTTTTACTCGTTTGATTCTTTGCTTATCAATATCTACCGCTAATACTTGAGATTCTGGTGCTACTTCGAGGATATGTGTTGTTTTTCCGCCTGGCGCTGCACAAAGATCGAGAATTTTCTCTCCATTAGTGGGTTTTAGTAACTCGACACACTCTTGTGCGGATACATCTTGGACAGTGACCCAACCTTTGTCAAATCCAGGTAATACTGTTACGGGACAAGGGGAAATTATACGGATAGCAGAAGGTGATTCGGGTGCTGGTTCCGCATCAATTCCTGATTTATGAAGAAGAGTGAGATATTCATCCCGACTATGGTATATGCGATTAATTCGTAACCACATAGGTGGTTTTTTATTGTTAGCATTAATCAATTGTTGCCATTGCTGTGGATAGGCTTTTTGGATTCGAGTTAATAGCCATACTGGGTGTAAGTGATTGCTGGGATTATTTTGTACACATTCCATTAACTGTAGCTGTTGTCTCTGAAATTGGCGAAGAACACCGTTAATTAGCCCTTTTAATTGGGGATACTTCAGAGTTATGGCTCCGTTTACCGTTTCAGCAAGTACTGCATGAGCTGGAATGCGAGTATAGGCAAGTTGGTATATTCCAACCATAATCAGGTAATGCAGAATACGTTGTTTACCTTTTAACGGTTTTGCCATTAGCTGGCCTATTATCCACTCTAGTTGTGGTAATACGCGTAATACTCCGAAAGATAATTCCTGTAACAAGGGTTTATCTTTATCGGTTATATTTTGTTGCAGTTTGGGTAAGACTGTACTCAGAGACTGTCCTTGATCCAGAACTTGATTGATTGCTTTTGCAGTGACACTTCGCAGATTATATGTGTTTTTCATAGTTAAAAAAGCTGACAAAAGCCAGCATTAAGAGAAAATTTGTGAGAGAGCTTACAGCATAAAACAGTATTTAGTTGATTTTATTGCCTAGTGTAAACCATTCATGTTTAGAGTTAAGTAGATTTGCTGCTGGCATTGCTTTTTTACCAGCAGGTTGTAATTGAGTAATGTTCAGAATTCCATCAGCAGTGGCAATATAAATACCTTTTTTGTCTGCTTTTAATACAGTTCCTGGTTCGGCAGAAGTTTGTTCTGCAATGGCTTCTGCTTTCCAAACTTTAACAGGTTGCCCTTCCATCTCGAAAAAGCTCATAGGCCAAGGATTAAATGCGCGAATACAGCGTTCGAGGTGGGTTGCAGGTAGTTCCCAATTTATACGGGCTTCTTCTTTGCTTAGTTTTTCAGCGTAAGTAACTAAATTTTCGTTTTGAATTTCAGGTTGACTTTTACCCGATGTTATTAATGATAATGTTTTGAGTAACGAATTTGGTCCAATGTTGGCTAGTTTTTCGTATAAACTGGCACTGGTATCTTCAGGTGTAATAGGGCAGCTTGCTTTGTATAGCATGTCACCAGTATCAAGGCCTATATCCATTTGCATGATCGTTACGCCTGTTTCTGTATCACCGGCCCAGAGCGAGCGTTGAATGGGGGCTGCACCTCGCCAACGTGGTAATAGGGAGCCATGTACGTTTAGGCAACCTAATCTTGGAATATTTAAAACAGCCTTAGGAAGGATTAATCCATAGGCAACAACTATGAGAACATCAGGCTGTTGTTTTAGAATCCATTGTTGATTTTCTTTTGAGCGTAAAGTAGCTGGCTGAAAAACGGTGATGTTACGTTCTTCTGCCAGTATCTTTACAGGGCTGGGTGTCAGTTTTTTACCTCTTCCTGCCGGTCTATCTGGTTGAGTTAGAACGCCAACTACCTCATGCTGAGACATTAACAAAGCCTCTAAATGGCGTGCTGCGAAATCAGGTGTTCCGGCAAAAACAATACGTAAAGAATCAGACACGTTTATTTCCTGTATTAATGTAATTTACTTGGTTCGGGCTTTTTGTTTATCCAGTTTTTCTACTTTCTGGCGTATACGTTGGCGTTTCAGTGGAGATAAGTAATCCACAAAAAGTTTACCAATTAAATGGTCCATCTCGTGCTGAATACAAATTGATAGTAAGCCATCAGCTTGTAATTCAAATGGTTGGCCGTTGTAATCTAGGGCTTTAATTTTGACTTTTTCGGCTCGTGGCACCAGTGCTCGTTGTTCAGGAATAGACAAACAGCCCTCTTCGATTCCAGTTGCACCACTTTTTTCCAGTAATTCTGGGTTAATTAGAACGAGACGTTCATTACGTGTTTCCGATACGTCAATAACAACAATACGCTGATGAATATCAACTTGTGTTGCTGCCAAACCAATACCTTCTTCTGCATACATAGTTTCAAACATATCATCAATGATACGTCGAATCTCTGCATCAACTGTCTCAACAGGCGTTGCAATAGTGCGAAGCCGCTCGTCTGGGTAATGTAATACTTGTAATACTGACATATATGTTTAGATCTGCGTCCAAAATGTTAATGGTATTCTATGTCTATTCTAGACATTTCCCGTTTAGATTGACAGTATCGATTGCTAATTGAGCAATTTAGTTTTGTCCGTCAATCTTAGCTAGGATGACAACATGGAAGCTATGGAAGTATGGTTGCGAATGAAGATGGTTTCTCATCTGGCAACAGAGAGAGCAGCAAATGTTGCAGAAAAATTATTACATTCCGGGAATCGTTACCTCACTGTGCTGAAAGATAGTGGATTATCACCGGCACAATCTCTGCAATTTACTAAAGTAAATAAAACCTTACTAGCTTCATGTCTTAAGTGGTTGGAACAACCAGAGCACCATTTATTGACATATTCTCACCCTTCGTATCCACCTCTATTAAAGCAGATACATACCCCTCCGCTTGTGCTTTTTGTGTCAGGAAAACCAAATATTCTTTTAAAGAAGCAAGTGGCGATGGTCGGGAGCAGGACAGCAAGCTATTATGGTGAGAAATGGGGAAGAATTTTTGCAAGTGAACTGGTTGGATATGAGTTAGTTATTACTAGTGGTTTAGCTATTGGTATTGATGGTATTTGTCACCGAGCTGCATTGGATAGTGGAGGTGAAACAGTCGCTGTATTAGGTAGTGGGCTTGGACAGATTTATCCTCATAGACACGGATCATTAGCAAAGCAAATTGAGGAGAATGGTGCTCTTGTTTCTGAATTTTTTCCGGATACTCCTCCACGCGCAAAAAATTTTCCTAAAAGAAATCGGATTATCAGTGGATTAAGCTCAGCAGTGATTGTTGTAGAGGCAGGTCAAAACAGTGGTTCGTTAATTACTGCTCGTTGTGCCCTTGAACAAGGAAGGGATGTATTTGCATTACCAGGGCTTTTGGGAAATTCAGTGAGCGAAGGGAATCACTGGTTAATAAAACAAGGCGCATATTTAGCTACAAATGCAATGGATATTGTGGAACATGTTTACAGTTCACTACAATGGTTGAATATGGAAAGAACGGAGGAAGAAGTAAAACCGCAGTTTGAGCAAACTGAGTTGCCATTTACGGATGTGCTAGCTAACGTAGGAGCGGAAATAACGCCTGTTGATATTATTGCTCAGCGTTCTGCATTACCTATAACTGAGGTAATGACAAAGCTCCTTGAGCTGGAACTACTGGGTAAGGTAGCTGTGGTTGCTGGTGGTTATGTGCGTGTGAGTTAGATTAACTGAATTTCCAGAGTCCTGTTCAACGTCATATGAGAATAATTTTTTGAGTGAAAATAGTATGGCAAAAATGGTTCCTTTCGCCACTAATGAAACTGAATATTGCCCTGAATGTGGTTCTGTATTAGTTATACGTAATGGTATCCATGGTCCATTTCTTGGATGTTCTGGTTATCCATCATGTCAATATGTTCGTCCATTAAAAGGGCAAAGTGATGGTCATGTGGTAAAAGAACTTGAAGGACAACTATGTCCGGCGTGTGGAGCCAATTTGATTTTGTGTCAAGGGCGTTATGGAATGTTCATTGGCTGTAGTCGTTATCCTGAATGTGAACATGCAGAGCTAATTGATAAGCCGGATGAGACGTTAATAGCCTGTCCGCAATGTAAACAAGGGCAATTACTCCAAAGGAAATCACGTTTCGGAAAAATTTTCCATGCGTGTAATCGTTACCCTAATTGCCAGTTTGTATTAAATAATAAGCCAATCGCGAGTAAATGTATGTTTTGTTCTTATCCATTGTTGGTTGAAAAGCGTACATCTCAAGGTGTAAAGTTATTTTGTGCTAGTAAATTGTGTGGAAAACAGCAAATAAATTAAGTAATTAAGCAGAGTAATAAAATGAGCAATGAAGCATTATCTGCATTTGAGAATGTATTAACTGCCTTAAAAGCAGAAAAAGTGATTGCCTATCCGACGGAAGCTGTTTTTGGACTTGGATGTGATCCTGATAGTGAAAAAGCGGTAAATGAACTGCTTATATTAAAGAAACGTCCTTGGCAGAAAGGGTTGATTCTTATTGCAGATAATTATGAACAATTACAGCCATATCTTGATGATAAACTTCTAACAGAAGAACAAAAAGAGACTATGTTTGCTTGTTGGCCAGGGCCTGTAACTTGGGTAATCCCTGCCAAATTCAGTACATCTAAATGGTTGACTGGGCAATTCACTACCTTGGCTGTCAGAGTTAGTGATCATCCTTTGGTGAAGCAGTTATGTACTTTTTATGGTAAACCGTTGGTGTCGACTAGTGCAAATTTGAATGGCCTTGAACCATGCAGAACAGTAGAAGAAGTTAGACAACAGTTTGGGGATAAGCTTCCTATATTAAATGGGAATGTTGGAGGTCGAAAAAGTCCTTCAGAAATTAGGGATGCTTTAACTGGTGAGCTTTATCGTCAAGGATAGGGGAAGAATAAATATGGATCAATTTGCCGTCTTTGGTAATCCTGTTGCGCACAGTAAATCTCCGCGTATCCATCAGTTATTTGCTGGACAAACAGGTATTGAGCATCGTTACGGGAAAATTCTAGTGCCGATAAGTAAATTTGAAGAGGCATTAGGTGTATTTCTTAAACAGGGAGGGATAGGAGCCAATATTACTGCGCCATTTAAAGAGCAGGCATTTATTCGGGCAAATGAGTTGACTGAACGAGCAAGACTCAGTGGTGCAGTCAATACTTTGAAATTACTGGATAATAATCAATTGCTTGGTGATAACACGGATGGTATAGGGTTATTAACAGATTTGATACGACTTGGGTTTATTACTCAAGGACAACATATTTTAATCATTGGAGCTGGTGGTGCTGCCAGAGGTGTTTTATTTCCGTTATTAGAGTTTGGTTGTGAAATTACAATAACAAACCGCACGTTTAGTCGCGCTATGCAGGTTGCTAATGATTTTTCGTCAATAGGTAATATTCGGCCTGTTGAAATGAAAACACTTCATAATCCTGAATTTGAGCTCATTATCAATGCGACTGCATCTGGTATTAATGGTGAGATTCCTGCTATATCTCCATTCATATTTAATGAAGAGTGTGTCTGTTATGACATGTTTTACCAGACTAATTTGACGCCCTTCATTTCCTTTGCTAAGAAGCATGGTGTTTCTCGTTATGCGGATGGATTAGGGATGTTAGTAGGGCAAGCCGCTCATTCATTTAAATTATGGCATGGCGTATTGCCTGAAATTGCGCCTGTATTGCTAACATTAGAACAGGAATTACATTCGTGAATCAATCTATTCAATTTCCTGATAGAGAAGAGTGGAACGAGCAAGAGCAGATAATCATTTTTCCCGCACTGGTAAATGGATGGTTGGTTCAATGCGTGATAAGCGCCGAGGATCTTTTATACCGTTATGGAACGAAAGATCATCATCCACTAAGCCTTTTTCGTCAAAATCGTTGGGATATAGAAGAGGAATTCGAATTAGTTATTAATAACGAGGATGATGATCGTTTGGGACGTTACATATTACCTTCCTGCAAATAGTTATTTTTCAAGCTAACGTAGTGGCTTGCTGAATAACATAGCCCTTTTAATTCTTCAGGTTTTAGTTTTCTGACCTGACGGGCAGGGCTGCCAATGTAAAGGTACCCACTTTCTAATACCTTGCCTGGGGCTACTAGGCTGCCTGCTCCAATAATAACGTTATCTTCAATCATTGAACCATCAAGTAGGATGGAGCCCATGCCGATGAGTACTTGATTGCCGATAGTACAGCCATGAAGTATAACTTTATGCCCGATAGTGACATCATTCCCCACAATTAAAGGGAAACCATCAGGATTGTCTGTTGTTTTGTGTGTCACATGTAATATAGAGCCATCTTGAATGTTAGTACGTGCACCAATAGATACATAATTAACGTCCCCACGGATGACGACTAAAGGCCATATACTGACATCATCAGCAAGTCTAACATCACCAATGATTACACTAGATGAATCTAGCATAACGTTCTGACCGACTTTGGGTTGAATATCAAGGTAACTGCGTAATGTTTCGGACATGTATACCTCTGAGGAAGAAGATGGAGATTTACTTTAAATAAGATTTTAGTGAGGAAAATACCAGTATGCAATGAAATAAACTTGTTGAACTGGGCTATATTGGTTTGAATTTTGCTCAAAAAGGACAAGGATTCACCTGTTGGTGATAAATATGAAAAAAAGTATTGTATAAAAATCTGAGCTCCCTATAATGCGCCACCACTGACCGACACAACGCTGATAAACATTGTGAGGTCGGGCAGAGAACCAGCCAATAAGCGCTTGACTCTGCGGGCGAAAAGCGTAGTATACGCAGCCCGGCTGAACGA
>NZ_RCWC01000049.1:0-8102 GCF_018448935.1 Photorhabdus noenieputensis
CCATGTTAGCTATGGCGGCTCACCTGAAAAAAGGCCATACTGAACTCCCTTTGGTGGCACCTCTGTTGTTTTATCATGGTGAGATTCGGCCGTATCCTTACTCAAACCGGTGGCTGGATTGTTTTACGCTCCCCGAACAGGCGGCTCGCTTATACCGTCAGGCGTTTCCGTTGGTGGACGTCAGTGCGCTCAGCGATGAAGAGATCCTGACACATAAAGGGGTTGCACTGATGGAGTTGGTGCAAAAACACATCCGCTGCCGGGATATGCTGGAATGGGTCCCCCAATTGGTGAAACTTTTGAATGCGGGGTATAATACAACTGAGCAGCGCAATGTGGTGTTAAGCTATATTTTACTGAATGGACATACGTTGGATCTCTCACAATTTGTCCATCAACTGATTGAACAATCTCCGGAGCATGAAACGATGTTGATGACTATTGCAGAAGAGCTTGAACAAAAAGGGCTTGAGCGAGGTAGAGAGGAAGGTAAAGTGGAAACGGCTCGTGCCTTATTACAGCATGGCGTGAGTTTGGACATTATTGTCACCAGTACCGGACTGAGCCGGGATAAAATTGAAATGTTAAAGCATTAAATTAATCTTCTCTTTTACAGCAAAATGCCGATATTCGAGATCGGCATTTTTGTTCTTATTGATAGGGAGCGTCTGTGGCAATCCTTGTATGAAACGGTGGTACGAAATCATGGCTGTCAGTATATGTGGCAGTTGCTTGAGAAAGTGAAAACGTTTTTAAATTCATCTCCCCACATGAATAGCAGAGAATAAAAAGAGTCGGTGTCCATATAAGTTATTTATGATTGTTTTTTTATCGCCAAACCGAATTGGTTGCGTCAAAATAGAGTTTAACTTTTACATTAAAACTGTTAAATTTCAAACTTTCAGGATATGGTGCTAGTAGTGCCAACTCTGCTCATAACACCTTTATTGAGACAAAATTCATTTTGATTTCCAATGAATCATAAGGCAACAACACAGTGAAAACAGGGCTAAAGCAACGCTTTCGTATGCTAATAGGATTAGCAGTAATACTGATTATAATCCAATTGTTTGATACTTTAACCGGTGGCGCACTAAGTAATTTCGGTATCATTCCCCGATACTCCCGAGGGTTAATTGGTATTCCGCTATCTCCATTCCTGCATGGTGACTGGGGGCACTTATTCAGCAATCTCCCCGCATTATTAGTATTGAGTGCGTTACTGATGGCACACTCCATACGTTATTATGTGCTAGCCAGCCTGTTTATTATCTTTATGGGCGGAACATTAGTTTGGTTATTTGGGCGCACGGCTATTCATATAGGTGCCAGTGGATGGATTTTTGGTCTATGGGGATTACTGCTGGCTAACGCCTTTTTCCTGAGAAGAATAAAAGATTTCTTCTTTGCGATTCTGGTGTTTGTATACTACGGTGGGATTGTGTTTGGCTTATTACCGTGGCAAGAGGATATTTCAACGGAAGGTCATATTTTTGGTGCGATATCTGGTCTGGTTTTCTCTTGGCTGTCGAAGAGATGGGTAATAACGAGCCATTAGTTTTAGGGGGGAGGCAGATTACCCCCCCATTTCGGATGCTCACTAATAGTCAACAGCAAAAAAATAAACCTAGTTACCTTTATTTCGAGAATAAATGAGTTACCATTTAAAATAGAAAATGAGTTATTCTATATCATTCAATAGAGTTCAATTTAACTCTGTTTTAGACAGAACGATGAACTCTACTTCCATTAGGTGAAAATTTTATTTGTGTTTAAAAAAACAAATAATATTATGTTAATAAGAGTATATACCCTATGGATTTCAAGATGCATCGCGGTGGCAAGGGAGTTAATCCCCGGGAGCATAGATAATTATGTGACCGGGGTGAGCGAGTGCAGCCAACAAAGAGGCAACTTGAAAGATGACGGGTATAAATAGGACATATTCAATGCGTAACAGACTCTTTCTTTGGTTACTTGCTTTGCCGTTAGTATTAAGTTGTTATGGTGGCTGGCAATATTACCGAACCAGTGAACTGACTGAATCCCTCGATAGTATTAAATTATTACATGCCGAAGCGACACAATTGTTGCAAACCGATCCCAATATTACAATGGAAATAGGCGGCACTTCTTTTACCGTCAATCAAATCCTCAATAGAACAAATGAAATAATTAATAGCAAAGAAGCCACATTCAGCGAGTTTCAGTCAATTTTAGATCTAGGGACGATGGGCGGTGGCGTATTATCACTACTGTTAGGTGGATTCGCGATTTTGCTATGTATGCGTAGTGGTAAGGTGGCCCGCAAATCCCGCGATGAATTATTGAGGGTATTTGATCACTGTCGCCGGTTGCTGCCTTTTATTCTTGTCGGTCAGATGACATTGATTGGCCTCAGTATTTTTTCCCTGATCAGCTACGAAATACTTTGGTTTATTGGTAATTTTGAAATGAGAGGCGACGGGGCAAAAATTGTTGCTGTCGCGGGCGTGATAGCATTGGCAATTCTGTGGTGCATCATTAAGGGTATTGCGAAACTCAGACACTGTTTTGTTATGTTTTCTCCTTCCGCCTCCCATTTGATGGGGAAACCCGTGACTCCAGAGGAGGCTCCTGGCCTATGGCAATGGATCAATGCGTTAGCTGAACAAGTCGGTACAGCGCCGCCAGACAATATTGTTGTCGGTTTGACGGAATGTTTCTTTGTGACTTCCTATCCTGTCTGTGTTAACAATGAACAGGTGCTTGAAGGTCGTACCTTATACTTCCCGTTAGTCTACGGGGCATTGTTAAGTCGTGCAGAATCCGCAGCGGTGATTGGCCATGAATTGGGGCACTTTACCGGTGAAGATACCACCTATAGTCTCCACTTTTCCCCTATCTACGCAGGCATGAGCCGCAGCATCGATGTGATGATCAGTAACATCAAGGATAGAGAAGATTACTATAGCCGTCTGGTTATGAGTCCTTCGATTTATTTGGGTATATTCTTCATCCAACAATTTGATTTTGCGGTTAATCATTGGAGCCGTATCCGTGAATATGCAGCCGATGCGGTGGGGGCAAGGTTGAGTAGTGCTCAAGCAATTTCTAGCGCTCTATTACGTATTTCTGCGGTGAGCGAGGCGGTTAACCAACAATTGTCAGTGTTGTTTGAAGGTAAATTGAAAGCCGATGATCTCTTGCCTGTCATCTTTGATAACCTGCGCGAGAATGGCGTTCCTGATGCGGGCCAGTTCTTGGAAAATGAGCTTACTCACCCAACGGATACGCATCCAACAACTAAATCACGCATTGAAGCACTAGAGCAACCAATAGAGCAGGAGTTGTTGGATTATGCTTCGCGCCCGGTTGAAGCAGGGCATTATGATAATATTGATGATCTATTTGCTGATGCTAAAGCGCTTTCAGTGGAATTAACACAAAACCTGTCAGGTGAAATTGACGAGTATTATCAAGAGCAGAAACAAATTTGGGAGGAACAGGCGGTATTAGCGTCTGAAACTACCACGTTGACCGTATCCAGCAAACGTAATCTTATGTTTATTTCGACTTTTATTTTTATGATTATGGTGGGCAGTGGATTCTTTTTGTCTTTCGTTATAAAAGAAATCAATTCAGAGAATATATTAGAAGCACTTTTTTTAGTCTCGGCACTAATTGCTTTAGTCAATTTACCTTGTTTGTTATTCGCAATTATCATCTATAAACGCTGCAAAAACAGCATAATAATTTGGGAGCCAACAAAAATCAGTGGCCCTGATTTTCAGACATCTTATCCTCTACGTAATATTATTGATTTCAATTATACGACTTTTGATTCCTTCTTCTTCAAAGTGAGTTCATTAACGCTTGAGCTGGCAGATAATGCCACTCTGCCAGATATGACGCCTAAAAAACGATTAGGTAGAGGAAAATTACGGAAGAAAAAACGCCATCTCTTTTATGGTTTTGTAGGAACGCTGAAAGCCAATGGTAAAAAAATATCAGATAAAGAAGTTGTTGAAATGATCCATAACTATCTTCAAGCTGCACATGCCCAACATGCTTTGGATCAACATAAATCTGATTAATAACAATTAGCAGCCCGTTTGTGATAACGGGCTGCTAATAAAGGATATATACCCTATGGATTTCAAGATGCTTCGCGACGGCAAGGGAGCAAATCCCCGGGAGCATAGATAACTATGTGACCGGGGTGAGCGAGTGCAGCCAACAAAGAGGCAACTTGAAAGATGACGGGTATAACCACTGATTTTTTAATTTTGTGTGGTTATGTCCATTTCAACGCGGCATCATCTACAGGCTGTCCCAAAACTTGTTTATCTTTTTTGTAATCATGTGGAGTCTGCCAATTTGGACTATATCCCTGACGAGGAAGCGAGTCGTTTGCGCGTTTTACGTAACCAGATCGCAAAGCGCCAAAAATATGTTCATCCTCCTGCATCTCACCCGGCTGAGCATGTGGTGTTACAACGGTAGCATCGCGACGCTTCATTTCGTTCAATAAGCGGCAGATATAATCCGCGGATAGATCAACTTTCAATGTCCAGGCGTTATTGATATAACCAAATAGACAGGCAATATTAGGGATATTCTGTATCAACGTTCCCTTATAAAGCATGCGATCATGGCTTTGTTGCTTTTGCCCATCAATAGAGAGTTCAATTCCACCAAGAAAATGTAATTTCAGCCCAGTTGCTGTAACAATAATATCTGCGGGTAATTCCTCGCCCGATTTTAATAAGATACTGTTTTCAGTTATACGGACAATATGGTCAGTCACAATAGAGGCTTTACCTTCTTTTAGTACCTTAAATAGGTTATTGCTGGGAATAAGACAGAGCCGTTCATCCCACGGCATGTATTTTGGCGTCAAGTGCTTCATGTCAAAGTCTGGGCCGACACGCTTGCGAGCCAATGCCAGTAAAAACGATTTCAATAATGTAGGTAAATGTCGGCTTATTTTATAAATTAAGCTAAATAGAAAAAGATTGCGCTTTCTGCTCAATGTGTAAATCCAGCGCTGTGGAATAATGCCTTTGCAAAGCTCTGCCATCTTATCCCTGCCAGGCATTGAAAAGATATAACTGGGAGAGCGCTGTAGCATCGTAATATGTTGAGTATCATGTGCCATTGCAGGCAGTAAAGTAACTGCTGTTGCGCCACTACCAATGACAACAACTCGTTTTCCTTTGTAATCCAACTCTTCAGGCCAGAGTTGAGGATGAACTACTGGGCCTTTGAAATCTTCAATACCGGGGAATTTAGGTAAATAAGGTTCATCATAGTTGTAATAACCTGTTGCTGAGATGAGAAAGCGACAGGTAAATTGCCGAGTTTCCCCACTGATTTCGTCAATTGCGGTAACGGTCCACTGGCGAGTTGCATTTGACCAGTCAGTATGAGTAATTTTTAGCCCAAACTCTATTTTCTTATCAACTTCATACTCTTTTGCCGTTGCATTGACATAACTTCTAATTGAGGGCCCATCGGCAAAAATACTGGTGTCTGTCCAGGGGCGGAATTCATAGCCATAGCTCATCATATCTGAATCAGAGCGAATGCCGGGATAGCGAAATAAATCCCAAGTACCGCCTATCCTCTGGCGACGTTCTATGATAATAAACTTCTGATCAGGACATTTCCTTGTTAAATGACATGCTGTACCAATACCGGCAACACCTGCGCCAATAATCAAAACATCATAATAGTTATCCATTGTTATTTCTCCTGCAAAGTATTTTTTAAACAGTTGAAACTTACCTAGCTAAAGCAACGTGATTCTTGTCGTCATTGACAGTAGCATAGTAATATGAAATTGCTTTAGTCTTACATTGCTCATTATAAGTGTTTAACGTGTCAATATTCCCTACCACCACAAGTAAATAATTAGTCTGAGAATATTTTCAACCCTTAAATATGAATATTGGGCACCGTGTTTAAGTCACGTTATAGACGAAACAAATACCACCAAAAATTTACTCAAGCATTTCTATTTGCTCTTGAGACAATATTGTATGATGCAAGGATGTTAAAGTGAACCTGATAGAACTTGGCGGAGGGGAGATTAGATGCATTTTATACCCGTTATCTTTCAAGTTGCCTCTTTGTTGGCTGCGCTCGCTCACCCCGGTCACATAGTTATCTATGCTCCCGGGGATTCACTCCCTTGCCGTCGCGATGCATCTTGAAATCCATAGGGTATATTGATTGAATATCTTGCCAAAGTTTTTAAATCCTAGCTATTCGTGGGGAGTTTTTTCGGTTAATTCGATAAAATAATCCAGAGAACAGGCAATTCTCTGAATTATTTTAAACATGTGAAGTTGTTCAAGTGTTTTAACCGAACAGCATTATTTCTTAGGGATTTGGCATTTTATTTTTATTGATGATGCAATTTCTAAAGCATATGTCATTCACATTAGAGGCCAATTCAATATCACAACGCAATCATTGTAATTATTCTTGGTACCGTTTTCGGCACCGATAGTGGCTGTCCCGGGTTTTTCATCAAGGGTATTATAGGCATAACGGAGCTTGCAGGGTTTACCATCGCCTTCAATCTCAATACAGATTTTGCCTGTACCGGATGTATAGGCTTTAGTCGCCATTAGATTATCTGTTCCTTTGCCGGTTAATGTATCTACCAGAAGATCGTCAATATAGACTTTTACTGTTTGCCGATGAATATCGGTATTAGAATAGGCTGTCAGGCCAAATCGAATACTTTGAGGTAACTGGAAACAGTGTTTACCTGTGTCATTGGTGCCACATGTTCCGCCACAACTTCCATTATTGCCTCGGTCACTACCTAATAAATCGGTGTCAATCAATACCGCTGCTTGAGCTGTTTTGAAGGCTCCTCCGGTATAAGAATCAACAAGAGAATGATATGCAAAAGTGTTTGATGACGGAAAAAATCCGAGCTTATTATTATCTTTGAGGAAATCAATCACAGGATTATTTTGCTGAATTTTTCTCCATGTGGCAGTATCTAGATTTTTAGTAAATTCCGGGTATTTCTTTGTTATTTCCCATCTGTCTGATATAGATTTTCGCTTAATCGTATGTGAGTTTACGGCATAATCAATGCAATCACTGCCTTTAAAGAAACAAACAATATTTGTTGTTAATTCTATGGCTGCATCTATCCCATTTTCGAATTCGGTTCCTTTCAGTCCGGGCCACCCCTCAGCGATAAATTTTGGGCCATCAGTTACATTAGCTTTCGCTATGTTAAATTTAACATATTGCGAGCCTTTAAAAAAATATAAATAACCATTTAAATTAATCACATCATCAATATGTCTTTGAAACTCGATAGGAAGATCAGGCCAATCGTTACTGATAGGCTGAGGGTAGTTTTTATCTGGTATATGTAATGTGTCATTAAATCTGCCGTTATCTGCATTAAGGAATAAATAAACATGTAGATTCATTAATATATATCCTTTATGGTTTTTAAGTTTGTGATTGATTTTGCATATTTATTAAACTTTCTGTTCGCAGATAAAATATAGCAATAATATTAAAACCATTTGGCGAAACAGAAAAATTTACACTGTGAAAACTAATGTAAAAGATAGATTGTGACAATGTTATATATTGATAAATTATTTATTGATTTAATAATGTTGTTTTTTTGCGAAAATATAAATATGTACTAAGAGATAAGAATTATATTGTGCAATTAAAGTGTAATGCGCTATTTTGTATTTTTATTTAATTTTTTTGTATTTTAATAATAATATATTAAATTAATTATATTTTTATATGAAAAGCGGCGTAATGCCGCTTTAATTTATTAATGATTTTTTGTGGTGAAATTAATAAGGTATTTTAAACTAATTCACCAATGGCCAATTCAATACCACCACACTGTCGTTGTAATTATTATTGGCGTCATTTTCGGCACCAATAGTGACTGTTCCCGGTTTTCCGTCAAGGGTATTATAGGAGTAACGGAGTTTACAGGGTTTGCCATCCCCGATAATTTCAATACAGACTCTTCCTGTACCGGATGTATAAGCTTTAGTATCTGTTCCTTTACCGGTTAATGTATCTACCAGAAGATCGTCAATATAGACTTTTACTGT
>NZ_RCWC01000049.1:8200-24802 GCF_018448935.1 Photorhabdus noenieputensis
TTTACAGGGTTTGCCATCCCCGATAATTTCAATACAGACTCTTCCTGTACCGGATGTATAAGCTTTAGTATCTGTTCCTTTACCGGTTAATGTATCTACCAGAAGATCGTCAATATAGACTTTTACTGTTTGTTGATGGCTAGTTGTATTAGTATAAGCTATCAGACCAAATCGAATACTTTGAGGTAACTGGAAGCAATATTTACCAGTGTCATTAGTATCACATATTCCACTACAACCCCCATTATTGCCACGGTCACTGCCTAATAAATCAGAGTCAATCAATACTGCTGCTTGAATTGTTTTGAAGGCTCCTTCGGTATAACCATTAATAGAAGCAGGTCCAAATCTAATAATGTTTGATTGCGGATAAAATCCGATATGCTGATTGCCTTTGATGAAAGTAATATCAGGATCGCGATTAAGAGCTTTTCTCCATGTAACAGCATCCAGATTTTTACTAAATTCTGGGTGTTTCTTTGCTATTTCCCATCTATCTGAGATAGATTTTCGCTTAATCGAGTGTGAGTTTACGGCATAATCAATGCAATCACTACCTTTGAAGAAACAAACAATATTTTGTGTTAATTCTATAGCCGCATCTATCCCGTTTTCAAATTCGGTACCTTCCAATCCGGGCCATCCCTCTGCAATAAATTTCGGCCCATCAATCACCTTAACTTTTGCGATATCGAATTTAACGTATTGCGAGCCTTTAAAAAAATATAAATAACCATTTAAATTAATTACATCATCAATATGTCTTTGAAATTTTATAGGGAGGTCAGGCCAATCATTACTGATGGGTTGAGGGTAATTTTTATCTGGTCTATGTATTGTGTCATTAAATATGGCATTATTCTCATTAAGGAATAAATAGATATGTATGCTCATTAATATATATCCTTCATGGTTTTTAAGTTTGTGATTGATTTTGCGTATTTGTCAAATTTCCTGTTTATAGATAAAATATAGCAATAATGATATTAAAACTATTTGGCGAAACAGAAAAATTTACTCTGTGAAAATTAATATAAAAGATAGATTGTGGCAATGTTATATATTAATAAATTACTTATTGATTTAATGATATTGTTTTTTTGCAAAAATACAAATATATACTAAGAGGTAAGAGTTATATAATTAAATTAAAGTGTAAGACACTATTTTATATTTCTATATTAATTTATTTTTGTGTTTTGACAATAACATATTGAAAATATATTAGATTGATTATATTTTTATATAAAAAGCGGCATAATACCGCTTTAATTTATTAATGATTTTTTGTGGTGAAATTAACGGGCTATTTTAACTAATTCACCAATGGCCAATTCAATACCACCACACTATCATTGTAATTATTGTTGGCGTCATTTTCGGCACCAATAGTGACTGTTCCCGGTTTTCCGTCAAGGGTATTATAAGAGTAACGGAGCTTACAGGGTTTGCCATCCCCGATAATTTCAATACAGACTCTTCCTGTACCGGATGTATAAGCTTTAGTATCTGTTCCTTTACCGGTTAATGTATCTACCAGAAGATCGTCAATATAGACTTTTACTGTTTGTTGATGGATAGTTGTATTAGTATAAGCTATCAGACCAAATCGAATACTTTGGGGTAATTGGAAGCAATATTTACCGCCATCACTAGCGCCGCATTCTCCAGCACAATTGGAGGGTTTGGTAACTGGAAGACAAGGATCTTTAACTTGTGTCATTTTCCACAGGCCGGTATAGGGCTTACGGAGGTTATTAGCAGAAGTATATACATGGCATACTGTTTCAGGGACTCCAACCCAACCATAAGTATCAAGAAAGCCTCGGGTTTCCCATCGGTTATATAATGCAATGCTTTCATCTTCTTTGATTTTCCCATCAATAGATGGCATGTCAGAATAAATAATCCACTCTAATGCTTCTGGACGGATGTTTTTATCCGATGTGTGTATCGGATATATTTCACCTTCTGGAACCTGTTTATTTGATGCTACATAATGCCCTAAGTAGCCGCCATCACATTGATAAAGATTGTGGAGTAAAATAGTATCGTTGTTAATAACTTCACTGCCGATAGGTTTTCCCGTTCCTGATTCAATTCGCCAGAATGTACCGGCTTGAGTGGTGGTTATCACAGTATGTTTGCCATCTGAAATACCACTCGCTCCATATACACTAAGATATCCACCATCCCAGTTTCTGAAACTATTTAATATTTTTACAGTATCGCCATATTTAAGTATATTAGCCATAATTTCTCCGGAAAGTCGGTTATTTATTTCTAACTGTTAATGTATTATTTAATCTACGATATGCCTATCGTGGCATGTAGCAATTAAGCGGCATTATGCCGCTTCGATTTATTGATAAATCTTTTATTCACACTAGTGGCCAGTTCAACATTACTACACTGTCGTTGTAATTATTATTAGTACCATTTTCAGCACCGATAATCATGGAGCCAGGTTTTCCTTCAAGGGTGTTATAGGAATAACGAAGTTTACAGGGGTTGCCATCCCCGATAATCTCAATACAGATTTTACCTGTACCTGATGTATAAGTTTTAGTATCGGTTCCTTTGCCGGTGAATGTATCTACCAGAAGATCGTCAATATAGACTTTTACTATTTGTTGATGAATAGTTGTATTAGTATAAGCTATCAAACCAAATCGGATACTTTGAGGTAACTGGAAGCAATATTTACCGGTGTCATTGGTTCCACATTCCCCGCCACAATTGGATGGCTTATTTGGCGCACAGGGGTCATTAACTTTTTCTATTCGCCACAGGCCAGTGTAGGGCAGACGAGGGGTTGAACCAGAGGTAAATATCTGGTATTTCGAATTTGGAAAGGTAGCGTCATTACAGGTATCAAGGAATCCCTTTTGATTATATAGATTAAAAAGAGCGAAAATACCTTCCTCTGTGATTCTTCCATCCGGTGAAACAGCTCGTTGATTGATAGTCCATAACATTGCTGTTTTGGAATGGATGTTGATATCTGATGTATTAACCCGGTAGATTTCTGTCGGTGCTTCGTTACCCGCTTCGCCATAGCATGTTAAGTAGCCGCCATCACATAAATAGAGGTTGCGAAGCAAGATAGTGTCATTATTTATTATCTCACTGCCTACAGATTTTCCTGTGCCTGATTCTATTCGCCATATTCCTCCTGGATTAGAATAAGAGGGGGTGACAGTGACTACGTTATATTTTGCCCCAGCTCTTTTATCTTCTCCATATACACAGAGATACCCACCATCCCAGTTTTTATAGCTATTCAACATTTTTACGGTATCGCCATACCTAATGATATTATCCATTAATTTCTCCAGAAAGTTTGTTATCTGTTTCTAATCGTTGATATATCCCTTGAAATTGTTCTGAACTCATCCTATTACCGCTCTAACCCTTTTAAGTTGAGCCATTGTGATAAGTCGGGGGCTGCACTTTTGTGGCTCTTAGTCGGGATAGTAGTAGCGATAAACGCCAGTCGATTGAGTATCAATCCTAATGATTATTCGGTAAAGCCAGTGCTTTTGTTACTGACTTCTAACAATGAATGAGGCTGCTGAAATTGTTGTTGCTTGATTATTCTACTTTACCGCCATCAGCTTCATCTCAAGCCAGATTACGTTGTGCAGTCAATGGATGATACACGGTGCTTTTTTTTGCTCGGCATGTGATGTAAATTGCTTACCACGTCGATGAAATTTAAGCCAACAGGAATCGAGATTTATAATGTCGAAGTTAATTGGAACTAATCAGATAGTTGGAACTAATAATATAGTTGTTATTGCGATGGTTGTTGCATTAGTTCAATTTATTAATGCATTAGAGTACATGATGGTAACTCCGCTTTTTGTTTATATGTCGAAAGATTTTCACATGCCGGTTACGATGGCGGGAGTTATTGCGGGTGTTTATGTTTTCTCTTCCGTATTTTCTGGCCTGACATCCTTTTTCTTTATTGATCGCTTTAATAAAAGAAAGGTTCTCATTCTAAACACATTGTTTCTCGGTTTGATTACGTTCCTGACGATTTTCTCTTCGGAACCATACCAGCTTATTTTGCTACGTATCATTGCCGGTCTGTTTGGTGGTGTGACATTGGGAGTAGGCATTGGGATCTTACTTAATAATTCTCCAGAAAGTATGCGGGGAAGGGTATTAGGCATTGCGTTTTCATCTTTTTCATTCGTTAGCATTTTAGGTATACCATTGTGCTTATATTTAGCCGAGAGTTTTAACTGGAAAGTCTCTTTTTTATTCATCGTTATTTTATGCATCGTGAGTGTGCCTTTGATCCTCTTCTTTATTCCAGGTGCCGAGAAAGTAAAAAATAGCCAGAAAAAAATTGTACTAACCAAAAAAATAACATTAGCCGGGATGGCAAGTGGTGTCAGTAATTTTAGTCCCTTCATGCTTATTCCGATACTTGCTCCGCTATTAATGAATGTATTTTATATCCCGGAAAATCAGGTTTCACTGGTATTCTTCTGCGGAGGTATTGCTTCTTGGTTAGGCACTTATTTAACTGGGAAGCTTTGCGATAGATATCCGCCTCAGAGAATTACCATCGCCGCGGCGACTTTATTTATTGCCAATATCTTTCTGGGATTGACGGGAAAAGTAAATGGATACGTTTTCTTCTCACTTTTTATGTTCGCGACTTATGTGCAGGTGATGGCGGCAAACGTGCTCGCTTCTTATGCCTCGACGCCTGAAAATCGTGCGGGCTTTGGTGCCCTCCAGATGGCGTTTTCCAATTTGGGTGCTGGCGTGGTGTTCTTCTTCTCCTCTATTTTCTTAGACGGTAAAGAGATTATTGCTGAGAATGTACGGCCTATTTTCATACTGACTATGGTTAGCGCTCTGATATTACCTGTATATGTAATGAAATTAGCTCAGGTGATGAAAAGAGAAACGAAAAATTTAATGAATAATGCTTAGCGTAATAATTAAGGGAAAATAACGATAGATATGTGATCTAGCCTTAATGGTAAAATAAAGATTTTGCGCTATATTTGAAATTAAGGCTAATCATTGATATAAGAAGACAGGTGTGATTAGTAATAATTAAATGTTGTTTGAAGTGTAATATCACTGGAGGAAATTAATATTATAAGGATAATTTTAGGACAGTGTGCGAAAGGATGAAGTTATTATAAATCCTATCATAATTATTATTGAACTTATTAATTGATATAGGTGAATAAAATGGAACGAAAATCAAATAACACTCAGAATAAACCAGCCATTAATATTATCGCGGGAGTGACAAATATTAAATCTATTTATAATAAAACGCCTTGTAAAGTTGTCATTGAACATGGATATGTTGCCAGAAAAAATTTTTCTGTGGATAAAATGTCTGAATGGCATGGCGATTTATGGGCACCCTGGATAGGTGATAAATATGAACCTAATAAAGCAATTCATATTTATACTGAAAGGGGATTGAGATCTGAATTCAGATTTAATATTTGGATATTTCAAGATTATTGGAATCCACCAAATGAAAATGCGGTTAAATATTCCATAAATAGGGAATTTAGTTACGATGATGCATTAGAGATCCCTGGTAATAATCGAGGCGGTGGAAATAAAATCCTAACGTTAGAATTTAATGATAATAATATTAATCTGGAAATGATATAGCGTTATAACTGAATATATCGGATAACGTTTTGTATCAATAGACAGTCGTTGAAATGACAGCATTTCTTCGCGTGTTGTTCAGTATTTTTAATTACTTTGTTGATTGTTACATTAATTAACTATCAAGTAAGTTTTTATTAAAACTAATAATTAAATTATTGAAATGTTAATATGCGCGTAGAAATCGGTTACCCCTCTAATAATTTTCTCATGAAACCATTTCATTTATCGATTATTGTAATAAAGAGTCAATCGGTTTAGCAGGGTGAATGATGCGGGTATATGTTAATACACTTGCTGATGGAGATCTTTATGTCAGTAATAATGTAATTAATAATCAATCTCATTTGAGAAATAAGATTAAATAAAGTCGTGAAACAAAAATAACAGTTACACGATATTTATTTCATATTATTACAGATTATTACAGATTGTTACAATTTGTAACAAATTGAGAATTAAAAATAGTAACAATTATAATTGGTTATGAAATTTCATTAAGAATTTCCTGAATTTAAATTATTTTTATTTAATTGATTGTTGTTTAACTTCTGTTGATGTTTGCTCTTTTATTATCTAGTAAGCTTAATTTTTCTTTGTTGGATGTTTTCTACGGTAATTCTTTACATTAGAGTGAGTATAAGTTGAGGTTATTTTGCGTCGGTTGATTTTGTTAAGCAGTTCGTTAATTTAGGTACCATTATTCATTCCCTCATATTTGGTGTTTGTCTAATTATCGATTCATAACTATCTGATAAAGCGTGTTATTCCGTGAAAATATCATGCCATAACCATGATGTTTTTATTTCTGTTTTTGGTTGTAAGGAGTTATCTAATGACTGCAAGTTTTCAAAATGAAGTTCCTAAGTCGCGTATTAATATCAAATTGGATCTACATACCGGTGGGGCACGGAAAAAGGTTGAGCTACCGTTGAAATTGCTAGTCACGGGTGATTACAGCAACGGGCAGGAACAGCGCCCGCTTTCGGAACGGGAAAAGGTTTCTATCAATAAAAACAATTTTGACAGTGTATTAGCTGGGTTTAGCCCTGCGGTTAATTTGACCGTGGAGAATACTGTGGCTGGAGATGGGAGCGAAGAAAATATCGCTTTCACTTTTCGGCAAATAAAAGATTTCGAACCTGAACAAGTGGCTCGCCAAATTCCACAACTGCGAGCGTTGCTTTCTATGCGCAATTTGTTGCGCGATCTGAAATCTAACCTGCTTGACAATGCCACCTTTCGTCGAGAGCTGGAGCGTATTCTGCTAGATGAAATGTTGAGCGATGAACTGCGAGCTGAGTTGGCAGCACTGACGCCGCAAGAAAGGTAATGGTCACATTATTTTCACGAGATTTAAGTAAGGGGTTTTGAATGACGGTACAAGAGCAGGCGACATCTTCTGTAGCGACGGCAAACCATCATGCCGGTGGGGTTTACTCGTCTTTGTTTGAGAAAATCAATTTACGTCCGGTGGAACGATTAAGTGATATTGCATGCTTTCATAACAGTGACGCATTGGCAGGTGTGACGGAAGATGAACGGGTGACTGTAGCTGTTAGTGTTCTTCTCGATCTGCTGAAAGCCTCCGAGGAAAAAGTTGAACAGTTGGATAAAGCATTGCTGGATTTTGAGATCGGCAAGTTGGATCGCAGAATTGGCCGCCAACTTGATGTGGTGATACATCAGCCGGGATTTCAGCGTATAGAATCTGCCTGGCGAGGCTTAAAATTTTTGGTTGATCGGACAGATCTCGGTCAGAACGTCAAAATTGAAGTATTGGATGTGGCCAAGGATGATTTGCGGCAAGATTTTGACGATACGCCGGAAATTGTTCAGAGCGGTTTCTATCGTCACGCTTACATTCAGGAATATGACACACCGGGTAGCGAACCGATTGGCGCAGTGATTGCCGACTATGAATTTAGTGCCGGATCGCAGGATATCGCCTTATTGCGCAACATTGCCAAAGTCGCGGCAGCGGCGCATATGCCATTCATTACTGCCGCTGCGCCCGCCTTTTTTGGCAAAAAGAACATGGATGAAGTGGCGGTGATGAAAGATATTGGTCACTATTTTGAGCGCGCGGAATACGCCAAATGGAGAGCTTTCCGCGACAGCGAAGATGCCCGTTATATCGGCCTCACCCTGCCAAGAGTGTTGGGACGTCTGCCATATGGTCCGAAGAGTATGCCGGTGCGAACGTTTAATTATGCCGAAGAAACAACAGGGCCGGATCGCAGTAAGTATTTGTGGACCAATGCCGCTTTTGCTTTTGCCGCCAATATGGTCAGGAGTTTTGTTAAAAATGGCTGGTGTGTGCAGATCCGTGGTCCGCAAGCCGGTGGTGCTATCGCCGATTTGCCGATCCATCTCTATGATTTGGGTACCGGTTATCGGAGCAAGATCCCAACAGAGGTGTTGATCCCGGAAACCCGTGAATTTGAATTTGCCAATTTAGGTTTTATTCCGCTCTCTTACTATAAAAATCGCGATTACGCCTGCTTCTTTTCGGCTCACTCCACCCAGAAGCCCGCGGTGTATGACACCGGGGAAGCCACGGCCAACAGTCGTATTAATGCGCGTTTGCCCTATATCTTCCTGCTATCGCGCATTGCTCATTACTTAAAACTGATCCAGCGGGAGAACATTGGCACCACTAAAGATCGGCGTCTGCTCGAAATTGAACTGAATAGCTGGATCAACACACTGGTGACGGAGATGAATGATCCGACTGACGACATGCAGGCATCTCACCCGCTGCGTGAAGCTCATGTGGTGGTTGAGGATATTGATGACAATCCGGGGTTCTTCCGCGTCAAGCTGTATGCGGTGCCGCATTTTCAGGTGGAAGGGATTGACGTCAATTTATCTCTGGTTTCTCAGATGCCGAAAGCGAAATCGTAATTATTTTATTGGGAGTTATGATGAAAATTCTACGTCCTCTCTGGATTGAAGACGCCTTTTTAGCCCCTCAACAGTTTCAGCAACAAGCGCGTTGGGAGGCTCTGACTAACAATTGTATTGCCCATTTGGGGCTGATTAATCCCTGGGGAGTGCTTGATATTCGGTTTGATCAGGAGGCATTGCGCTTAAACCGCCTGAAAGTTCAGCATCTTAAAGTCCGTTTACAGGATGGGACGCTGATTGATACCGATTATGCTGATAATCTGCCTGCGGCCTGTGATTTACAGCAGGTGGCGTCGGCGGATATGCGTGCGGTTGAGGTATTACTGGCGTTACCGCTGGAGCATGCCAATGGAGGCAATTGCCGCCAGAGTAGTGAGAGCGTGGGGCCGGGACAACCGCCGCTACGTTATCAGCAAGAGTGGATTGAGATACAGGATAAGTACGGCGATGGACGTGAATCCATTGCGGTTGAACGCCATGCAATTTCCCTACGCTTTCAGCATGATCAGAATGAGGCTTATCTGACATGCCCGTTGGCGCGCTTGGTGCGTGACGGGCAAAGCGGTTGGATGCTGGATGACCATTTTGTGCCGCCATTGCTCTCGTTTGCTGCCCATCCTCCATTGCTGGAACAGCTTGATCTGTTGTTGACTCAGCTACGTGCTAAGCGCACCCGGCTGATGGGAATGCGTCGTGAAAGCCATCAACGCATGGCAGATTTTGCTGTGGCGGATGTGTCGCTGTTCTGGTTGTTGAATGCGCTTAACAGCTATGAACCGGTGTTGAATAATTTTAACGCCGCGCCTGCGCTGCACCCGGAAATCATCTATCGTGAACTGGTGAAGTTAGCGGGGGCATTACTGACCTTCTCACTGGAGAGTGATCTCGACGCGATCCCTGATTACCAACACAACCAACTAAGTGAGGTTTTCCCGCCATTGATCCGGCTTATCAGTACGTTACTTGAGGCGAGCCTGCCATCAAGGGTGATTTCGATTGAACTGGAAGTGGTGCGTGAAAATCAGTGGAGAGCATCACTTCATGATAGGCGATTGTGTGAAGAGGCCGATTTTTATCTCTCTGTGCGATCGTCGATGCCGACGCATTTGTTGCAAACCCAGTTTCCGCAACTGTGCAAAGTGGGGGCACCTGATGATGTTGAGCGGTTGATTAACTTGTCATTGAGCGGCATTCCTTTACATCCACTTAGCCATGTACCGGCGGCGATCCCGTTGCGGTTGGAAAACCAATATTTTGCTTTCGATCTGAATAATCCAGTGGCTAAAGCCATGTTGGAGGCGGGAAGTTGCGCCTTCTATGTGCCCGGTACGTTGTCGGGCGTTCAATTAGAACTGTTTGCGGTGTTACGTACATGAACAAAGAAATTTCAATTGATGACCTGATGCTTGACATTGGAATGTTAGTGATTGCGCTAAAAAGCGGTAATAAATCGCTGCACGGAGAGGCGTTATATCAAAAAGGGGTTGAGTTGGTAGACGCGGCACGGCAGCGATTAAGTACAAGTGGTATCAGCGAAGAGAACATGGCTCACATCATCTATGCCTTGTGTGCGTTGTTGGATGAAACCGTACTCAGACGCCCTGAGCGGGATAAAGGCTATGAAACTTGGTCGAAAACGCCGTTGCAGACACGATTTTGCAATAGCAACCATGCGGGAGAACGGCTGTTTGAACGTATACGTCAAGTGCTGGATCAACCACAACCCTCTCTGTTGGTATTAGCGGGTTTCCAGCGCGTATTGGCATTGGGCTTTCAGGGCGGCGACCTGGAAAAGATCTCTCAGGAACGCCAGTTATTACTGGACGTACTGACTGATCGTGCCGGTGTGATGGTGGTGCAACCTTATCAGATGATACGTCCCAATGCAGACCGTCATCAGGACCGATGTTGGCATGCACGCTCTCCGTGGTTTTGGGGATGCTTGGCCGTAGCCGGAATAACTTTGGTGTGGTGCGGTCTGCGTCTCTACCTTCAACAATATTTGTCTGTTGGATAAGGCTAAGGAGAGCAAATTGAGTTGCGTACTAAAACGAGCGCTGTGGCTTTTAGCTTGTGTTCTGACGGCGCTGTTATGTCTGTTTTTCTTGCCGCTAGGGAATGCGTCTGTCGCATGGTGGTTGGCCGCGATCTTGATGGTGGCAGTGATTGCCTGCTGGCGGGTAGGACGTCCCACACCGGAAATGTCCCATCAGGACAGTGTTTGCCGTTTGCTGGCGGCATTGCCTGCGGCCTCGTGGCGTCAGCCTGTGGTACTAACCTGCGGTGATAGCGTGGCGACGCTGTTTGCGGAAGGGCCGGTACGCTGCACGCCACAGGGCTGTTTTATCTGTGTATCGCCGCAAAACGAGATGAGCGCACTGGTAGAAGCGATTATTGCCGCCAGACCTGATTGGCGTAGGCAGATTAGCGTACTATTAACACTCTTTCCTGAACAGCAACGAGATCAAGCCGTAATGACGGCAAAGATCAGACAATTTCGCTATCAGGTTGGCCGTGTTGCTCAACTGACCGCCTGCCATACACCGGTATTGATCGCCGGCTATCTTGATGGCGATATCAGCCCGTGGTTCGAGCTACAGGCAGACAGCCCGACAATGACGGTATGGGGAGAAAAACACGCCGCTGTTGGGATGAATATCTGGTTGACCGAAGGGGATGCACAGCACCGGGCCGCACGTTTACAACAAACGATTGCGGCGGCGGCATGGCAACGCTGGATGGTAGAAAACATCTTGCATGAATGCCGATCACCGGAGCTGGTCAGTCGGCCTTGTTACCCGATAGCAATGGCGCTGACGTTTTTGCCGCAAACGCCGCAGGTAAACAACTTGTGGACGAAATGGCTGATCGATCGTACTACTTTACCTCGCATTAGCCACAGCATGGCTGAGGTGGGGAACGTATCGCCATTTCCCGATGCCATGTTGCGCCTGTTGCCACATTATGTTGGTCATACACCGCATCGACGAGCGGTCATCTGGGGCATCGGCCTGCTGAGCGGATTTGTCTGTCTGGCATTGGCTTCCAGCGCCTGGAACAACTTGCGCCTGTTGCGCCAGATACGCAGTGATTTACAGCATTATCGAGTCATTGACGTGAAAGATAATGGCGCGAAAGTTCAGGCTTACCATCAACTCAAGCTTGATGCGACATTGCTGGAGAAATATCAACGTGACGGCGAACCGGTGCGCTTAGGGTTAGGGCTTTATGCAGGCGATCGCCTTTATACGCCGCTGATGGATGTGATCAACCATGCGGTGTTACCGGTATCTCCGCCTCCTGTGCCGAAGAGCGGTAAGCCGTTGCCGCAGACATTGAACCTGAGCAGCATGTCACTGTTTGACATTGGACAGTCGCGTCTTAAGCCAGAAGCGGCCAAAGTGCTGGTCAACGCATTGATCGACATTAAAGCTAAACCGGGCTGGATGGTGGTGATAACAGGTCATACTGACTCAACCGGTGATGCCGCAAAAAATCGCGTGCTATCACTGGCGCGGGCAGAAGCAGTACGAGATTGGATATTACAAACCAGTGACGTATCACCGGCTTGCCTGGTCGTAAAAGGTGAAGGTGCAACGCGGCCGATTGCTACCAATACAACCGCTGCGGGGCGTGCTGTCAACCGTCGGGTTGAAATCAGCTTAATGCCGTCGAGCGTCGCCGCCTGCCAACGACCAGAAAATCACTTGGGATAATAAAGATGGCAGCACTATTCATTCTGATTATTCACTCTGATTATTCACTCTGATGTTTGGACACAATCAGATCTAATGCGCTAATGGGCTGCCATGCGCGGGTATGGCGACTCTTTTAAGCAACTCTTTTAATTCAGCGGATGAAGTGTTTGTAAACGTAGAACTGGCTAGGGGAACCTCGCCAGACAGATGAATTTTTACCTGAGAATGGGGGCATTTATTGAATGCCACCTAACCTCTTAATGACAACTGGAACTTTTATATGGATACCATATTTACCGCACTATTGTGCCGTTTAAACCCCTATTGTGCGCAGGCATTGGAAGCTGCCGCTGCATTTTGCCAGACACGGGCACATGCTGAAATCACGGTGGAACACTGGTTGCTCAAGCTGCTTGAAGGCGGTGAAGGTGATATTACGGTGATTGCTCGACGTTATGAGTGGGATATGGATGCGTTGTGGCAGTCATTGCTGACAACGATTAACCGTTTGCCGCATAGCATCAATCAGCGCCCACGGTTATCAAGCGACCTGTGTAGTTTGTTACAGGTTGCCTGGTGTGTGGCTTCTCTGGAAGAGGGTAATGAATCTATTCGCTCGGTGCATCTTTTGCAGGTACTGCGCGGCCAACCGGCTTGGTTGCGTACCCATCATGGCTGGCCGTTGATCAACCTAAATGTGACGCAACTACAACGTTTGCGTCCATTGCTGGATCAACAATCGGACGAACGCCCGGAGAGACAGGCCGCGACGTCTCTGACGGCGGATGGAGCAATCGCTGAAATTGAGGACAGCGACACCGATCAATATGCGCTTAATCTCCAACCATTATCATCGGCTTTGCAGAACGTATTGGACAAATTCACGCTGGATATCACCGCCAGAGCCGCTGAGGGTGTCATTGATCCGGTATTTGGTCGTGACAGCGAAATCCGTCAGATGATCGACATCCTATCGCGTCGGCGTAAAAACAACCCGATTCTGGTGGGAGAACCGGGAGTAGGGAAAACCGCGCTGGTGGAAGGATTGGCGCTGCGTATTATTGAAGGCAATGTCCCCGACAGTCTAAAAACCGTCAGCGTGCGGATGCTGGATCTAGGCTTGTTGCAGGCAGGGGCGGGAGTAAAAGGCGAATTTGAGCAACGACTGAAAAACGTCATTGAAGCGGTACAACAGTCGCCTGCTCCCATTCTGTTATTTATTGATGAAGCGCACACGCTGATTGGCACCGGTAATCAGGCGGGGGGCGCTGATGCTGCTAACCTGCTAAAACCTGCGCTGGCGCGGGGAGAATTACGCACGATTGCCGCCACCACGTGGTCGGAATATAAACAGTATTTTGAACGGGATGCGGCACTGGAGCGACGTTTCCAGACGATCAAAGTCGATGAACCGGACGACGAGACCGCTTGCCTGATGCTACGTGGACTGAAAGCGCGTTATGCCCGTTATCATGGCGTACATATTCAGGAAGATGCGGTGAAAGCGGCTGTCACCTTATCTCGTCGTTACCTGACTGGGCGACAGCTACCGGATAAAGCGGTAGACCTGCTGGATACCGCCAGCGCACGAGTCAGAATGGGCCTGGATACGGTACCGGAGGCATTGACGCAACTGCAATCCCAATTGACCGCACTTGAGATAGAGCAACAGGCGATACTGGAAGATATCGCACTGGGGCAATGCCATCACTCAGATCGTTTGGCACAAATTGAAATGCGACGTCATGAACTGTGTCGGCAGCAGCAACAGCGGGATGAACAGTATCAACAGGAAAAACAGCTTACCCAACAGTTGCTCGACGCCCGGCAGGACATCAGCCGACAGGGTGATATAGCCCTGTTGCAACAGCAACTGGCGACATTACAACAAGGGCAGCCATTACTGTCATCGGATGTGGATGTGCGTTCCGTAGCAACAGTGATCGCTGATTGGACCGGCGTGCCATTAAATAGCTTGTTGAAAGACGAACAGACCGGCTTGCTTCATTTGGAGCAGCATTTGGGGAAGCGGGTTATCGGTCAAGAGGTGGCGCTACGGGAAATCGCTCAACGCTTGCGTGCCGCTAAAACCGGATTGACGCCGGAACAGGGGCCACTGGGCGTATTCCTATTGGTTGGGCCGAGTGGCGTAGGGAAAACCGAAACCGCGCTGGCATTGGCGGATAACCTGTTTGGTGGAGCGCGTTCGCTAATCACCATCAACCTATCGGAATATCAGGAACCGCACACGGTATCTCAGCTTAAAGGTTCACCGCCCGGTTATGTCGGATATGGTCAGGGGGGGATCTTAACGGAAGCGGTACGTAAACGCCCGTATAGTGTGGTGCTATTGGACGAAGTGGAAAAAGCCCATCGCGACGTTATTAACCTGTTCTATCAGGTATTTGATCGTGGCTTTATGCGCGATGGTGAAGGACGAGAAATCGATTTTCGCCATACTGTAATCTTAATGACCTCTAATCTGGGCAGTGATCAACTGATGGCGTTACTGGCACAACAACCTGACGCCCCGAACGCCGTATTGCATGAGCTGTTACATCCGATGCTTCGTGATCACTTCCAGCCAGCTCTGTTGGCTCGTTTTCAGACCGTGATTTACCGCCAGTTGCAGGCTGGTGCACTCAGACGCATTGTTGAAATCAAACTGGAACAAGTGACTCGGCGTCTTCGTACCCACTATGGCTTAACTTGCACGGTGGAAAGCAGTCTGTGTGACACCTTGGTGAATGCTTGCCTGTTGCCGGACAGTGGAGCACGTAATATCGACAGCCTGCTTAACCAGCAAATTTTACCGGTGTTATCACAGGCACTGCTGGAACGTCTGGCCCATCACAATAAACCTGCTGGCGTGACGTTGGGTTTCGACGAAGAAGAGGGTATCACCCTTGCTTTTACTGATACTGAATTGGTCGCTTCATTGGATATCGAGGAAAAATAAGTAATGGCTGAATGAATGTGTATGAAACTGTACATAGGGTTCAGCCCTATATCTGATGGAATAAGAAGTTCGAACATAAGATAACCCGGCATTTCGCCCTAATGAAAAGGTATTAAAAGAGAAGGTATTAAAGATATGAAAGTAAAAAATGTAACGATAAAAAAAGAGTGGAATTTATTGGATAACGAAACAGAGACGGGTACACCTTCTTTTCCTGAAAAACGCAATTGGTTGGCGCGTAAATGGAAATTGATGATTGTCTGCTTTATTCCTGTTTTCATCGTCGGTGCATTTATGATTGTCATGGGCGTAATGAAATCTTCGGAGCCATATAAGAAAGCTTTATCGCTGGCACAAGGTAATCCTGTGGTGAAAAATATTTTAGGCCAACCCATTGAAACTAGCTGGTTTATTTCTGGCAGTATTAACGAGAAAGAAGCCGAGTTTGACATTCCTATAAAAGGAAATCGGTCTGGTGGTACGGTGCATGTTGATGCAAATAAGTATGCAGGCCATTGGCGATATAAAAATATAACTGTTCAACCAGATTCAAGTGGGCAATTGATCGATTTACTGGCAGTCGATAATCCCATGAAATAAAGATTATTTTCTTTGTAGAGTATTATCAAAAAACTCTTGAACCGGTTTAATTGGAAAGTAATGAGAATCATTCTTAATCAACGTAGAGTCAATGGTATTTTATTCTGTGCTATAAAATATCGTTCTCTCTATGTGGTTTTTAGGTTATTGCAAATGTCGTCTATAAAGGTAAAAGTATGATCTGGAATAACGCCGTCAGCGCAATTCAGCAGGAATTGGGTTCTCCTGTATTATGGTATTGGTTGGTTTCCGGTATGCTTATTATCTGCATCGGTATGACTTGCTATGGATTATGGTCTGGATAAATCAGAATGAGTCTATTATCAATGGAGTTATTCTCAATAATGAAATCTGTTCTCATTTGCATACTATAATTGATAATCATTCTTTTTTACGTGTCGGTAACGTATTGATGATAATGAACCTGAGTCATGGTAAGGATGAAATAATGCCGGAGTTGTATTTTATGAATTAATTAACACATTGAAAATAAAGTAAAAATATATTTTATTGTTAGGGCTATGAGAAATGTAAATATCTGTATAGTGAGTCACTATCATATTATTTTAATCAATGCGATCTTTTTATCTAAACAAATGACATTCTGTTTAAGTTTGGTTTAGATATAATGAGTTTCGCCGTTATCATTAAACATTTTGTGCTATTTGATAAAAAAAGACTTGATTTTAATATGCACCCGCAGGGAGGATTGAATTGTTCATTAACCGTGTGTGAAATTAATGAATCTATTAATTCGAAGGCATGTTGCTG
>NZ_RCWC01000050.1 GCF_018448935.1 Photorhabdus noenieputensis
AATCTGATATCTTTCTGTCTCGGTCAGTTGTGTATAGGCCATAGCGCATTCTCCTGTGGCGGGAAAGATGCCTACTATAGCAACTGACCGCCTTTCTGAAAAATTGCGCTTATTAGTCGAATCCGCCATAGTTATTTTCTATTTCAATCCGTCAATAAAATCTCCGATCAGTATCAGACGAAAAATCGTATTAATACCGATATATTAAGAACGCAATTAAATTTTACCCATTGAAGTTATGACAAGGTACAAAAAATGATGTGTATACTGCCTGAATCTATTGAAAGCAAGCTGCAAAATTATGACCGTATTGTTGTCGGTGGCATCATCAGAGATCAATATAGCAATATTCTGTTCTTACAACGAGCTCCTGATGAATCCCCGCCAAATCTCTGGGAAATTCCTTCTGGCGGTGTAGAAAAAGGAGAAAATCTATTACAAGCACTATCTCGTGAAATAGAAGAAGAGACCGGGTTGCTTCTTGATGATGTTATTAGTTTTCTCAGCGCAGTGGAATATTCTATTAAGGAGACTCGATGCCTCCAGATAAATTTTAATGTTATATGCACAGGTGAAGTTAATCTTTCCCCTGAACATACTCAATATACATGGAGCAATATAACCAATTTCCGCACTAAACTTGATGACTTTATGCTGCGTGTGCTCAACGAAGCTTAATTTTATAAAAACGACTCTTATTATTGCTACTGATGATATGAAAAATACTACCAGTGGCATATTTAATGCCACTGAAAAATCTAAGCGATAGCCGTATAAGCATTCGGCAATACCATATAGGTACCAGTAAATACCGCACCGATTCCCTGATCACCGCTGACAATCACATCCAACTTCACTCTTGCTTTACTGCCTTGTGCCAAACGAGCCAAATCGCCGCTCATATTTTTAAGATCAGCAACAGATTTTGGCCTGCCAATAACCGGTTTTTTGTAACGGATATCGGCGTCAGCCAGAATGATATCACCACCTAGTTGACGTTCCTGTAACAACAGCCAGATCAATCCCCAACCGGTCAGGGTTGCCAGAGAAAATAGACTGCCAGCAAAGATAGTTTGGTGAGGATTTTGATTCCCGGCTTCCGGCATAGTGGTAATAAAACTCTGACCGGTATATTGAGAAATTCGTACCCCCATTTTTTCACTAAGGGGAATATGTTTGTACCAAGCCTGTTGCAGTTCGTTGCACCAATCCGGCCGGTGAAGAATATCGTCAAGTGTTGCAACCGGTTTTATCATCAGAAAATGACGAATGGGTGTCGTTTGTGGGCTAGTAATTGGCCCACGGTTTTCAAACCCCAATTTACTGAAAAACTCCACCGCATATTCACGAGCACTGCATACAACCCGTTTAACACCTTCCTGACGGGCAACAGATTCAAGAGCCATTGCGATTAATTTTCCTAACCCTCTACCTTGTACGTTAGGGTGCACTGCCAGAAAACGGATTGCCCCTTCACTATCCGCATTGATATATAAACGCCCTACCGCCACTGGGTTACCTTTCTCATCCACAACCATCTGGTGATGAGCCATCGTGTCATAACCATCTTTCTCAGAGCCTACAGGCTGATGTAATGGCTTACGCAACATTTCCCAACGAAATCGATAATATGCTTCCAGTTCTTGTTCTGTTTCAGGTACTCGCAGATGATACATAGAAACTGCCCCTTTCTTTTGCTCATGATGTTTAATCGGGGATGGTTGCGTTCTACTAGCTATTTTTGGTTGCTAGACCTGCAACCAGAAAGTGACTGGCCCATCGTTTGTCAGGCTGACTTTCATATCGGCAGCAAACCGCCCGATTTCTGTTTTTACACCACTTTGGCGGCATTGTTCAACAAAATAGCGATATAATTCATCGGCCTTCTCTGGGGCAGCGCCACCAGAAAAACTGGGTCGCATGCCCTTTTGAGTATCGGCAGCCAGTGTAAACTGGGAGACAACCAGCAAACTGCCTCCGATTTGTTGGATGTTCCAGTTCATTTTGTCCTGTTCATCACTGAATATCCGATACCCTATCACCTTCTCACACAACCGTTTTGCTTTCTGTTGATCATCTCCTTTCTCAACGCCTAGCAACACCAGCAGGCCGTGACCAATTTCCCCAACGACTTCGTTCTTAACAACAACATTTGCCTGTGTTACCCGCTGGATTAACGCGATCATATTTTTCCTTTATTCAGATAGCCACATCAGCACACTACCTTCTATACCCGTCATCTTTCAAGTTGCCTCTTTGTTGGCTGCACTCACCCCGGTCACATAGTTTGCTATGCCCCCGGGGATTCGCTCCCTTGCCGTCGCGATCCACCTTGAAATCCATAGGGTATATTATCCATTCAATCCTGCATTTTGTTCAGAAAAACCGCTTGCTTCGAAATAATCTGGCACTGTCTGCCTATCAACAACATGAACGCTATTGATTCCTAACGCCCTGGCGGCTTCCACATTTTCCAGCATATCGTCAAAAAACACGGTTTGATCAGGTGAAAAGCCTTCTGCCTCAAGCACATATTTGAAAATACCAGGTTCAGGCTTACGCATTGCCAAATCCTGTGACAAATAGAGGAAATCAGCGGATGCTGCAATATCCGGATAATTATGCGGCCAGTAATCCAGGTGCAAGCGGTTTGTGTTGGATAACACCACAACCCGGTGCCCTGCTTCACGTAATTTCTTCATTATCTGAATGATTTCAGGCCGGATATCAATAAAGATAGCATGCCATCCGGCAGAAAATTGCTCAAAACTGAGCGAAATACTCATTTCCTGACATAAAGTATCAGCGAATTCCAGATCAGTAATTTGACCGCGCTCATGTTTTTCAAACGTTTCTCCTATAGAGAAACTTTTTGTCAAAGTCGCAAGAGGTGTCCCGCTCAAATTACTCCATACCGCTAAAACCCTTTTAAAATCAATATCAATAATCACATTACCCATATCGAAGATATATAACATAATTACCCCCTGGCTAATTAATAACTTTTTACTTTAATCGTATTTCCCATTAGAAAACAGTACAGACAAGTAAAAAGCGAATTACTTCACGGTATTTTTTTTATGAAACTATAAAGTAGCACCCAGATTAAAAAAGTCGAGTAAGGTGTTATATTTATGTTGTGGTTTCTCCTCTGTATCGGCCTCCTTCTGGCTGGATATTTTATATACGGCAAGATTGTCGAAAAGATATTCACTATTCGGCCAGAAAGAAAGACCCCCGCTCTTTCTATGGCTGATGGTGTTGATTATGTTGCTATGTCCACCCCAAAAGTTTGGTTAATTCAGTTATTGAATATTGCCGGCGTTGGCCCTATTTTCGGCCCGATCCTCGGTGCCCTCTATGGCCCACTTGCCATGCTATGGATTGTATTCGGCTGCATCTTTGCCGGTGCCGTACACGATTACTTCTCCGGTATGCTCAGTGTGCGTGCCCGCGGTGCATCCGTACCCGTTATCGTTGGTAACGAGCTAGGCAAAACTATGAAACATTTCATGAATATATTTGCTGTTATTCTGCTGATGCTAGTTGGCGTCGTCTTTGTTTTGAGTCCAGCGGGCTTACTGAATAACTTGCTGAAAGAGGCAATGGGTTGGGACAACATTGCTATCTGGGTCGGTGTTATCTTTGCTTACTATATTCTCGCAACGCTAGTGCCTATTGATAAAATTATCGGTCGCCTTTACCCACTGTTCGGTGCATTGCTGCTGTTTATGTCTGTCGCGCTGATGGTTGGTTTAGCGATGAGCGACAAACCTTTCTATTCACAAGGATTGGATTTCACCACTAACTTTAACCCGAAAGATCTGCCTATTTGGCCATTGCTGTTCGTCACGATTGCCTGTGGTGCTATTTCAGGTTTCCACGCCACTCAGTCTCCACTGATGGCACGCTGTATGCAGAATGAAAAAAATGGCCGTTTCGTTTTCTACGGCGCAATGATTGGTGAAGGTATTATCGCGCTGATCTGGTGTACATTGGGCCTGAGTTTCTATGAAGATACTAACGCTTTACAAGCCGTGATTGATCAGGGTACAGCTTCTCTGGTTGTGCACGAAGTGTCCACTTCTCTATTAGGTACTGTCGGCGGTATTCTGGCAATCCTCGGTGTGGTGATTTTACCAATTACTTCTGGCGATACCGCATTCCGTTCTGCCCGGCTGATTATTGCTGAATTCTTGAATATTCCTCAGCAACAAATGGCTAAACGTCTGTTATTAAGTGTGCCAATGTTTATTGTCGGTTATTTGATTACCAAAACTGACTTCAATATCATTTGGCGTTATTTCGGTTGGGCAAACCAGACTACAGCAATGGTCATGTTATGGGCGGCCTCCGCATGGCTGCTGCGCCGCAATAAATTCCATTGGATTACTACCCTGCCAGCCATGTTTATGACCGCAGTGTGCTTCACCTATCTGGCATTTGCGCCAGAAGGTTTTGCGCTAAGCTGGAATATCTCCGTTGTTATCGGCCTGGCAGCAATGGCGGTTGTCACAATTGCTTTCTTTGTGAAAGTCCGCTCTCAATCAGCTTCCGATAATATAAAAGCCGAAGCATTAAATGAGTAAAAACCCAAGAAGATATTAAATATCACAACCGCCCCTCACGATAAAAAGTTGAGGGGTTTTAATTGCCGCTCTCCTGTGCCGTGATAAGAAACATTTATTCCTTCCGCAAATATCAGACGACATAGCACATCAATATTGACAATTTAAGTGTTACGACCAGAAAAATGAGTGAAGAAAGTATCATTTCCCCATAGAGAATGTCTAGGATAGCTTCTTTATGAAAGCTTAATGCTCATTATAGTGACAAACAATGAAAAAGAATTCATCTGGGTAGAGGGTTAATTGTAGAAAATTGGATAGCTTAAGCCCCTTAAAAGCAAATCTATGAATAGTCGTTAAATTAGGAAGTTCCCACGATTCACCGTTTCTAGTCGTTTCCTGCTTAACTATTAAATAAAAAACAACTCATTGTAACTCTCGCCAAATGATAATCACACAGATCCTGCTGAATAGTGGCAGACATAAATAAGATTGACTACAATTGTTATTAGCAGCACACTACGAATAGTGGGTTAAATTATACACCGTTCGAATACCATGCTTTAATAAATGTAGGTTTGTACGTTTTCAAATGCGATACCAAAGAGAGTGGCCCCATTAATGGCACCAAAGCGTTTCTAATGGACAACCTGCCTTTGGATAATTGAATTGATCGCTTGTATCGAAGTAAACGATCCTAAACTGAACTCGATGAATTCCCTACCCTGAATACAGGGAAAGGTCTTGAATGTTTTTAGAAAACTGGAGAATCAACCATGTATATGTTTTTACCTTTTTTACTCGCATTATTTGCGGCTATCACCACCCTATATGGCAAGTATAAAACGAGTTATACCCTGTGGGGCCTTCTTTTGGTGACGACTGTAGCTTGGTTTATCCATCATGCAACTGATTCGTTAAATCTATCTTTTTAACGGGAGACAATCTGATGAATCAGGTATTAGCAACAAAACAACAGATCAGTGTCGGCATGATATTTAACCTCATTGGGTTATTTGCTATCAGTGCTGTTCTAACCCTTGCCTTCTATTATCAATTGGTCCTTTCTGAACTCCCTTGTCCATTATGTCTGCTACAGCGAGCAGGCATGATCATGATAGGGTTTGGTTTCCTGTTTAATCTGCGTTTTGGTATCAGGAGTGCGCATTATGCCTTGTCACTTATCGGCTGTATCGTGACTGGCATTGTTGCGATTCGACAAGTATTTTTACATATCACCCCCGGCGATCTCGGTTATGGTTCCGCCCTTTTTGGTATACATTTCTATACTTGGGCCCTTATTTGCTCAGTTATCGCGATTATCGGCATATCCGTCATGCTGATATTGAAAAGCCTGGAAAAAACAGCCGAAGAAAAGCAAAAAACGTCTGCTATCGGTCAGATTATTATCGGATTATTTGTCATATTAATTACCGCAAATTTAATCTCCACCATTTTGGAGTGCGGCGGTGGGCAGTGTGATGACAACCCAACGTTCTATCAATTGCTCGGTAAATAATTCATTTGTTAAAAAAACTCAGGGCACCATTGGTGCCCTAAGCATTGGTATTGCAGGAAAGATTATGCTTCTTTACTGCGATACGCACGACGGCGTTCATTTTCCGTCAAATGGCGTTTACGCAGGCGAATAGACACCGGGGTCACTTCCACCAACTCGTCATCATCAATAAACTCCAGAGCCTGCTCCAAGGTTTTCTTAATATGTGGAGACAAAGTTGTCGCTTCATCGGTACCAGATGCACGGACGTTAGTCAGCTTCTTACCTGTCAAGCAGTTAACTGTCAGGTCATTAGAACGAGAATGAATACCGATCACCTGGCCTTCATACACTTCCGCACCATGACCAAGGAACAACTTACCGCGATCCTGTAAGCTGTAAAGTGCATAAGCAACCGCTTTACCCTGACCATTGGAAATCATCACGCCGTTCTGACGGCGACCGATTTCACCCGGACGAATATCATCATAGTGGCTGAATGTCGCATACAACAAACCGGTACCGGAAGTCATCGTCAGGAATTCAGTACGGAAGCCAATCAGACCACGGCTTGGAATAACATAATCAAGACGCACACGGCCTTTACCGTCTGGTAGCATATCGCGCAGATCCGCTTTACGCTCACCCAACGCCTGCATCACATCTCCCTGATGCTGCTCTTCAATATCCAGAGTCACCTGCTCGAAAGGTTCTTGTTTGCGACCATCGATCTCACGGAAGATAACTTTCGGACGGGATACCGCCAGTTCAAAACCTTCACGGCGCATGTTCTCAATCAGAACAGATAAGTGCAATTCACCACGGCCAGAAACACGGAACGCATCCGGATCTTCTGTTTCTTCGACACGCAGGGCGACATTGTGAACCAGCTCTTTCTTCAAACGCTCAAGGATTTGGCGTGAGGTGACATATTTGCCTTCACGTCCACAGAAAGGAGAGGTGTTAACACAGAAATACATGCTCACTGTCGGTTCATCAACAGCCAGCGGTGGTAGCGCTTCAACAGCATTCGTATCACACAGCGTATCGGAGATATTCAGCTCACCCAAGCCGGTAATCGCAACGATATCGCCCGCTTCCACTTGCTCACTCTCAATACGCTCCAGCCCTAAGTGGCCCAGTACCTTACCGATTTTACCGTTCCGGGTTTTACCTTCGCTATCAATAATCGTGACATTCTGGTTTGGCTTAACAGTCCCACGCTTGATACGCCCAATGCCGATAACACCAACATAGTTATTGTAGTCAAGCTGAGAAATCTGCATCTGGAATGCGCCATTCAGGTCAACTTTCGGTGGCTCTACATGATCGACAATCGCCTGATACAACGGCGTCATATCTTCCGCCATATCTTCATGATCAGTACCGGCAATTCCCATCAATGCTGATGCATAGATAATAGGGAAGTCCAGTTGTTCATCCGTCGCTCCCAGGTTAACAAACAGGTCAAACACCTGATCCACAACCCAATCAGGACGTGCGCCAGGACGATCAACTTTGTTAATGACCACAATCGGTTTCAAACCATGAGCGAACGCTTTCTGTGTCACAAAACGGGTCTGAGGCATTGGCCCATCCATAGCATCGACCAGCAACAGTACGCTGTCGACCATAGACATAACACGTTCTACTTCACCGCCGAAATCGGCATGTCCCGGAGTGTCTACGATATTAATACGGTAGTCATTCCATTTAATGGCGGTATTTTTTGCGAGGATAGTAATTCCACGCTCTTTCTCCAGATCATTGGAGTCCATCACACGCTCTGTCGCTGTCGCACGGTCACCGAAAGTACCGGATTGTTGCAGCAGCTTGTCAACCAGGGTCGTTTTACCGTGGTCAACGTGCGCGATAATGGCGATATTACGCAATTTTTCGATCACAAACTTTGCCTCAGGCATTTATAGAAATGGCGCGCTATTGTACACACATTGGTCGAAGGACTAAACAGGATCACAATAATCTATGCTTAACAACTTGATAACAATGAAATTGTGATCCCTTTCACGCCCATAAATAGACGCATTTTTGACATAAACGCACTAATGTTGTGCGTCTCAGTTATATAGTTGCACCAACACAGTGCAATTTTCCCAAATATTCCGGTATCCCATCACCGGGATACCCACGATACAGTATATTGCAAGGCGTTAAAAAGTTGGCATGCTTTTCGCAAATGCTTTTCATGTTTGCAAACGTATAAATAGCCTTGTTAAGGTAAAACGATGTGATTGTGTTTTCTTTAGTCTTAATCACGACAATTTTATCAAGACCAACACAAACCAGGAGAAACCGAGTATGTCCGTTGAACATGTTTTAACCATGATTGAAGAGCATCAGGTGAAGTTTATTGATTTGCGTTTCACTGATACCAAAGGCAAAGAACAACATATGACCATTCCTGCTCATCAGGTTAATGCGGACTTCTTTGAAGATGGCAAAATGTTTGACGGATCTTCAATCAGCGGTTGGAAAGGAATTAACGAATCTGACATGGTGCTCATGCCTGATACCAGCACCGCCATGCTTGATCCCTTCTTTGACGATGCCACACTCATTTTACGTTGTGACATTCTGGAACCCGGCACCATGCAAGGCTACGACCGCGATCCCCGTTCCATCTCCAAACGTGCTGAAAACTTCCTGCGTTCAAGCGGAATTGCAGATACGGTCCTGTGCGGACCAGAACCTGAGTTTTTCCTGTTTGATGATGTACGCTTTAGCAGTGCCATGTCTCATTCTTACTATCACATCGATGATATCGAAGCTGCATGGAATTCCGGGACACAATACGAAAGCGGTAACAAAGGCCATCGACCTGCGGTAAAGGGCGGTTATGCACCGCTGCCTCCTGTTGATTCCTCTCAGGATTTACGTTCAGCGATGTGCCTGACAATGGAAGAGATGGGGTTGGTTGTGGAAGCTCACCATCATGAAGTGGGTACAGCAGGTCAAAATGAAATCGCTACCCGCTTTAACACCATGACCAAGAAAGCTGACGAAACCCAGATTTACAAATACGTCGTACATAATGTCGCGCACAATTTCGGCAAGACGGCAACCTTTATGCCAAAACCTCTGGTTGGTGATAATGGCTCGGGTATGCACTGCCATATGTCTCTGTCCAAAAACGGTACTAACTTGTTTGCCGGTGACAAATACGGTGGTCTGTCTGAACTGGCGCTATTCTACATTGGCGGTATTATCAAACATGCTCGCGCACTGAACGCGTTTACCAACCCGACGACCAACTCTTATAAACGTTTGGTTCCGGGCTATGAAGCACCGGTTATGCTGGCCTACTCCGCCCGTAACCGTTCGGCATCTATCCGTATTCCCGTTGTTGCCAGCACTAAAGCTCGCCGTATTGAAATACGTTTCCCTGATCCGGCGGCAAACCCTTATCTGGCGTTCGCCGCTCAGTTGATGGCTGGCCTTGATGGCATCATCAACAAAATTCATCCCGGTGATGCAATGGATAAAAACTTGTATGACCTGCCACCGGAAGAAGCCAAAGAGATCCCTACTGTCGCCGCTTCTCTGGAAGAAGCACTAGCAGCATTGGATGCCGATCGCGAATTCCTGACTCGTGGCGGTGTATTCACTGATGACGCTATTGATGCTTATATTGACTTGAAAAACAGTGAAATAGAGCGTGTCCGTCTGACACCGCATCCACTGGAGTTTGAACTCTATTACAGTGTGTAATTAGCAGCACCGTTTCCGCTGATCATTTTTTGTTGCCGTGAAACCTTTAGCCCATCTTCGGATGGGCCCTTTTCCTGCAATCTAAATTTCAGGCTTTGACTGGGTTTTACGCTCGAACATGATAAAGTGCACCAAAAAGGTGCAGGAGTGTGGATGAAAACGGAAAATCTGCCCGACAACGGGCAAATATTAAATTCACTCATTAACAGTGTACTGGTATTGGATACAGATCTTGTCATCTGTTATGCCAACCATGCAGCACTGCAATTATTTGCTCAGAGTACCCGTAAACTATTCGGTACACCTCTTCCAGTGCTGTTTAGCTATTTTTCACTGGATACAGAATTGATGCGCTCTAGTCTGGTCAGCGGCCAGAGTTTCACTGATAACGAAGTAACATTAGTTGTCGATAACCGCTTTCACATTATGTCGCTCAGTGCCCAACCGATTTCCGAGCAGTTCATCTTGCTGGAACTGGCACCTATGGATAGTCAACGCCGGTTAAGCCAAGAGCAGGTACAACAAGCTCAGCAGACAGCCGCACGGGAATTGGTTCGGGGGCTGGCACACGAAATCAAAAACCCCCTTGGTGGATTGAGGGGAGCCGCGCAATTACTGTCAAAAGCACTGCCTGATCCGGCTTTGCGGGAATACACCCAAGTGATTATTGAACAAGCCGACCGATTGCGCCACCTGGTAGACAGATTGCTTGGCCCACAGCATCCGGGGGAACAAATTAAGCAGAGCATTCATTATGTTGCTGAACGGGTGTCTCAGTTAGTCTCACTAGAAATGCCGGATAACGTCACACTGGTAAAAGATTACGATCCCAGTTTGCCAGAACTGGCCCACTATCCTGATCAAATTGAACAGGTGCTACTGAATATCACCCGTAATGCCTTGCAAGCACTAGGAAAACAGGGAGGGACTATTACCCTCCGCACTCGTACTGCTTTTCAAATTACCTTGCATGGCAAGCGCTATCGTCTGGCTGCCAGAATTGACGTGGAAGATAACGGGCCAGGTATCCCGCCACAAATTCAGGACACCTTGTTTTATCCAATGGTCAGTGCTCATGAAGGTGGAACAGGTCTTGGTCTATCCATTGCTCGCAATTTAATAGACCAACACGCCGGCAAAATAGAATTTACCAGTTGGCCGGGACATACAGAATTTTCTATCTACTTACCAATTAAGAAATAGAGGATAACGATGCAACAGGGAAAAATCTGGATCGTCGATGATGACAGTTCAATCCGCTGGGTACTGGAGCGGGCGTTAAGTAACGCGGGGATGGCATGTACCAGTTTTGCAGACGCTGATAGCGCACTGACCGCACTGGCCCAAAACACACCTGATGTACTGATTTCGGATATCCGTATGCCGGGGATGAACGGACTCAACCTGCTGAATAATATCAAACAGAGCAACCCATTGCTGCCAGTCATCATTATGACCGCTCATTCTGATCTGGATGCCGCGGTCAGTGCTTATCAGCAAGGAGCTTTTGACTACTTACCAAAACCCTTTGATATTGACGAAGCCGTTGCCCTGTTGGAACGGGCACTTAGCCACTCCCGCGATCAGAATCAGCCAGCTAAAAACCCGCAGGTCATCACATCCGTTTCTGACATGATAGGAGAAGCGCCTGCCATGCAGGACGTTTACCGCATTATCGGCCGTCTCTCTCGCTCCTCTATCAGTGTTCTGATTAATGGCGAATCCGGTACCGGAAAAGAGCTGGTGGCCCATGCGCTGCACCGTCACAGTCCACGGGCCAATGAACCATTTATTGCCCTTAACATGGCAGCCATTCCTAAAGATTTGATTGAATCAGAGTTATTTGGTCATGAAAAAGGGGCTTTTACCGGCGCTAATCAGGTACGTCATGGCCGGTTTGAACAAGCCAATCGCGGTTCACTGTTTCTTGATGAAATTGGTGATATGCCTCTGGACATTCAGACCCGTCTGTTACGGGTATTGGCGGAAGGCCAGTTCTACCGAATTGGCGGCTATGCCCCTGTGAAAGTGGATGTACGGATTATCGCGGCAACCCATCAGGATCTGGAACGCTTAGTACAGAAAGGCAAATTCCGTGAAGATCTCTATCACCGCCTCAATGTTATTCGTATGCAATTACCACCCTTACGTGACAGAGTGGAGGATATCCCTCGCTTGACCCGTCATTTCCTACAACAGACCGCCAAAGAGTTGGGCGTAGAAACCAAGATTCTCCATCGTGACGCAGAAATGGCCTTAATGCGTTTACCCTGGCCGGGTAATGTTCGCCAGTTGGAAAATATCTGCCGTTGGCTGACAGTCATGGCCGCAAGCCAGGAGGTGCTGGTACAAGATTTGCCGCCTGAATTATTTGAACCCCACCATACCGAAACCGGCACAACAACATCTGTAAGCACAACATCTGTAAATACCGTACCCGCAAATACGACACCTACAACTACAATACCGGAAAACTGGTCGCAGCTACTTGCCCAGTGGGCAACAAATGCCTTGGAAAATGGTCGGCAGGATCTGCTATCTGAAGCATTACCATTATTGGAACGTACCTTACTTGATTGCGCACTTAAGCATACCAAAGGCCATAAACAAGATGCTGCACGACTGCTAGGTTGGGGACGCAATACTATTACACGGAAGTTAAAAGAACTCGGGTTGGAGTAAGGAGATAATATCTCCAACCCTATCGCCACTTTACGGAATTATTATTCCTGGCACGAGTAATACCACCGGAATAAAAAAGCGATGTTGGCAAAGTTTTTAGATTGACTAATAAAGCCAGTATTAAAATTCGACCGTAAAACCACTCGATATAAAATGTTAGGAACGTTATAACTGATTGACTGGCTGTATTATATCTGATAAAACCAGTATCAAACGTGATTAATTTACGATCAATCGAGATAATAGAATCGACAAAAAGCAAGATTGAGCAGTATCTATCACCCTCCAGTTGAAAACGACAATTTTGTCCAAGTGAACAGAGCGTATCTGAAAGAATAGCGCTTCCTGATAAGGAGAAACCCAATAACCTCAGAAATCCTGATATAGCTAATTGAGAGTGTGGGACGCACAACCAACGCAGGAGTATGTAGCTATTCAACTCTGATCGAATACGGAGGTACCTTGAGCGTCTGTAACGCACAGTAAAAATACTCAAAGAAGATCGCTGGATTGAGGTTGTAAAACTCGGCCATATAACAACATATTGTCAATGCAAGCGTATTCTGGCAAGCAGCCTGAAACTCGAAGAAATACGCAATATTTCAAGCTACTGTTATTGCCTCATTAAGTGAGCAAAAACTTAATTTAAAAAAATCACAACCTCTGTTGTGATTTATATTCAGACTAGTAATTATAAGGTTGGTTTAAGATGATGAAGTGGTGCCGGATTATTTTTGCGATTATTTTGTTTTACTCTCTTTTCGTTGGGATGATACAAGTATTGTCGATCAATTTTTATGTTTTCCATGATTACTTTGGATTGTGGGAGATTCCAGCCAAAGTGGCCGCTGCTATAGCATCTCTTTACGTTTTTTGTCTACTTGTTAAGTTTTTGCCTCTTATTATTGCTATTTTTATATGTAGCTTATTTTTGGTGGTAAATGTATGGCATTGGTCATTATGGACTTCAATCCTTATTCTTATTTGGCCGGTTATTGTTGTCTTGGTTTATTGCATACTCACCAAAAGCCTGAAATATAATACATCAGATTTTTAGGAATAAGCAGGTCAGCGAAGAAGAAGTTGCTCGCGTACTTGCACATATGATGGGTGATTGAATTTATATATGAAAAATAAAACATTTAGCAAAGGGTGGTTCAAAGATCTTTCTTATGTATTTATTAAAGAATTATTGTGGTCAAATATGCCCGTTGTAGCCATTTTTATATGGGGAATTATATCAGTGTATTTCTTCCCCGATGAATGGTGGATTGCATTTTTAATAGGAAGTATTGTAATTGTTGCTCTATTTCTTGTTCTTACATATTTAAGTGAAAGAAAAAAAAGCTAAGCATATACGCTTAGCTCCAGACCGCTGACAAACCTCGTTGAAAATAACGTTTTTTTCTTTGAGACTGTAATTTAAATTGTGTAATTGCCACTTTATTTAAACAGATATTAGGTAAATGAGGTTAAATGAAAACCGTAAAATCGTAAGACCGGATATTCAAATATAAAATAAAAAGATCTTAAAACGGTTAAAACCTTTTTAAAAACCACGCTCTGAACAATCAAATCACCCTTGAAAACTGATGCTGGCGAACCTGTTGACGCAAATAAATATCAAAACACATACAGATATTACGAATCAGTAACCGACCTCGCGGCGTTACCCAGATCTGTTTCTCATTCACTTCAACCAGTCCATCGTCAACCAGTGGCGTTAATAATTGCAAATCTTCGGCGAAATAGCGGGTAAAACTCAGCTCATATTGCTGCTCAATATCGGCAAAATTTAAACGGAAATTACAGATTAGCGCTTTAATAACATCACGACGAATACAATCATCTTGGGACAGCGTTAAACCACGCCATAAAGCATGCCCCTGTTTTTCTAATTCCGCATAATAAGTTTTTAACTCTTTTTGATTTTGAGAATAGCTATCGCCCAACATACTGATAGCAGAAACTCCCAAGCCTAGCAGGTCACACTCTTCCTGAGTGGTATAACCCTGAAAATTGCGATGTAATTTCCCTTCCCGCTGAGCCACCGCCAGTTCATCATCCGGGCGAGCAAAATGATCCATACCGATAAATTGATAACCATTGTTTGTCAGCGTTGCGATTGTCTCTTGCAATATATCCAGCTTTTGCTCGGCACTCGGTAAATCATGCTCCTTTATTTTACGTTGAGCAGCAAATAAGTTCGGTAAATGAGCATAATTGAAAATACTCATTCTGTCCGGTGATAACGTTAATACTCGCTCCAGAGTGAATGCAAAACTTTCTGGCGTTTGTTTCGGCAGGCCATAGATCAGATCAATACTAGTGGAATTAAAACCCGTTTCACGGGCACGCGCGACCAAAGCAAAGATAAGCTCTTCATCCTGTTCACGATTAACCAGACGCTGCACCTCTTTATTGAAATCCTGCACGCCCATACTCAGACGGTTAAAACCTTCACCGTGCAGGTGATCAATCATATCCAGTTCAATTTCACGCGGGTCAATTTCAATCGAAATTTCAGCATCTGGCAGAAAATCAAAATGGTGACGCAATAATCCCGTCAATTTACTGATTTGGTTTTTATTAAGATAAGTTGGCGTACCACCGCCCCAATGCATCTGACTCACTTTACGACCAGAAAACAACTCTGCCCGGCCACGAATTTCCCATTCAAGCCATTGCAAATATTCATCCGCTTTATGCTTTTGACGGGTGACCAATTTATTACAACCACAGAAATAACAGAGCTTATGGCAAAACGGAATATGAAGGTAGAGAGAAAGCGGTCGTTCAGGGTAACGGGTAGCAGCCTGGATAAATGCTGCATTATCATACTGTTGATTGAATTCCAATGCCGTCGGATATGAAGTATAACGGGGACCGGAATAATTGTATTTTTGGATCAAAGGCAGATCCCAAACGATGGCTTGCTCAGACATGCTTATTCCTTCCGATGTTTTTGCCCACCAAAACGTAACGCTTTCATACGGTTAATATGTTGCGCCGTTGCGACTCTGCGCAGCCGGGTTTTACGCCGCGATAATCGCCATAGTTTACCCAATAACCATAGCAAATAACATACTATTAGTATGGTTATTAGGCTTAATCCGCCTTTGATCATGGAAGATTAAATTATCTACCTTTCAGCAGTTGCATAATGTCATCCTGCTTTTCTTCTTCGTTCTCTTCCTCATCCAGTTGAATCCCCAACTCTTCCATCAGAGCGTCAATCCGATCTAGCGTGGTATCAATATAGTCATGCTCTTCTTTAGACAGACTTTCGCCATTTTCCAGACGTTCCAGCAATGCATCCAGGCGATCGTCGTTTTCCAACATGGCTAATTCTTCCTGTGGCGACAAACGTGGTTTTGTCTCAACTTTATTAGCAACGACAGGTTTTGTCGGTTGTTCTCCGACGATCAACGGAACAGGTACTTTACTGCCAAGACGTGGATCACGTTGCTGTTTGCCCGACTGATGTTTATCACCGCTCTGCTCTTGATTGCGGTTACCGGGCGGATTGCCACGATGCTTTTTCTCACGCTTACGTGCACGCCCTTCTGCATTTAATTCTTCGCGACTTTTTCTTTTCTGCTTACCAGCAGATGCTTTGGTTGGTGCTTTTTTCTTTAACGGGTTCATAGCCGGTTACTCGGTTTGGTTTATCAGGGTATTGCTGCGCCGGAATCTAGCAGAAACCGCACGTATAGAAAAGCGCCGCGAATAACTCTTTATCTTTTAAAAAATATAGCCAAAATCTCTTATCATTCATGCATGGTTTAACCACCAACGAATATTCTATTAATCTTAACCTTCAATAAATGATTAATCGATATGCCTATTTTTGATACTTCTTGCTATAAATCCGTTTACTTGTGGGTAGTTAGTTATGCTTTGTTATGGATGATAGTGAGTTATTCATTCGACCCAACCGTGCCTTATGATGCTGTCGAAGCATTGAACTGGGGGAAAAACGGCGAATGGGGTTCACCTAAAAATCCGTGGTTAGTCGGTGTAATGATGTTGCCTGCTATCCATATAAGCGGTGTTTCATTGAGTTTTTACTGGTATTTCATTCATTTTATTGCCATCGCGATTGGCATGCTCGGTGTATGGTATCTGGCATTTAGGCTGACAGGGAAAAAAGAGCTGGCATGGCTTGCCATGCTGACATTGAATCTGTCTGGTATTATTAACTTCGATATCATCCCATATAATGATAATTATCTGCTAATTATGCTCTGGCCGTGGATTATGTTGTTCTTTCTGCGAGCCGTGTATGACAATCCGCGTTGGTGGCTGGCATTTGCCCTCAGTTCCGGGCTGGCGACAATGGGAAAATATTCCACATTGGCATTGGTTGGTTCGGTTTTTCTGTTGACTCTATTTGTGCCTAAAGTTCGCCAATGTTACCGCCAACCCGCGCTCTATATCGCCTTGGCTATCTGGTTTATGCTGGTCCTGCCTAACTTCTGGTGGTTGTGGCACAACGATTTTGCCGCCTTCAAATGGGTAGATTCACAAATAGATAGCGGGTTTAATCTACATACCACTCGATCGTTATTATCAGTATTTTATCCACTGATTATCGTTGGCATTATTATCTATCAGCTTGGCGGCCGTATTAGCTGGCCGAAGGAGCAACCGAACCGGCTGGTAAACATAGTTATTCTATTGCCATTACTGATTATCTACTGCTGGTTCTCATTCAATCAAGGCGGAAGAATGACAGAATGGCTGCACCCCTTTATGTCTGTTTCATCAGCGCTGTTGGTTGGTTCCATCACTCGTTTTCCACAGAAATCATTACGCAATACCCTGAGAGGGCTGATTGTGGTCGCAGTATTGATTTTGATGGGATACATACTGATCATGGCAGCCAATATTCGCGGTGCGGGCCATAAGTTCGAAGGTATCAAAGACTTTTCCTGGCGACTGGAACAACGCTGGCATCAACTCTATCCAACTCCGCTCCATTATGTCGGAGGTGAATATTTGCATCAGTGGTTGACGGTCTACGCCCCAAGTCAACCAGAAACGATCCAACCTTGGACGCTGGAAGAACAAGCACCCAATATCTACAACCGCCATGTTAAAGCAAGCGATATCGCACGTGACGGTGCTATTCTAATAGGCAAAAAGGGTAAAACTTGTGAACAGGAAGATTTTCACAGCGTTTTGCAAGACTGGCCAACATTAACAATAAATAGCACCGAGGAATTCCTTTTCCAGCCTGAACCTGAAACTCAGCCAATATTGGTTTGTGTAGGTTTTGTGTCACCGGAGAAATATCAGTAGCTTTCTCTACAAGTTGAAAGCCTGATTTAATAGGCTTTCAACATTTCATACGCTATTAACCAACAGACCGACTAACTTAGCATCACCCTGCGTGATGACTTGCACATTGCCGTTACGTAGTGCAGCTATCGGATCATGCTCGCGCAGATGCTGCACAATTGCCTGGTTAACTATTACACGAAAGTTAAAAGAACTCGGGTTGGGGTAAGGAGGTAATATCTCCAGCCCCACCACCATTTTATGGAATTTAATATATCAGATTCCCCATTAGCAGGATTAAATAACCGATCTCGATCACATTTTATACTATTCCTTCCAGACAAGAAAATAATACCTCATTAGGATAGTTTAATAATGTTATTATTAAACTATCAAGATTATCTATGGGAAGCCGTTTTCTTTATCACCGAAGCCTGACAGGGCTTATGCTGCTAGCAATCTCTGAACTAGCCCATGCTTCAACACCGATCAACCCTGCGGCTCAAGAAGCGATCACGCAACAACAAAAAGCATTGCTGCAACAAGCCCAACAGCAACGGGAAACGCTGCGTAACAGCATCACCTTATCTCCATCACCCGATGTCGCACCGAGTGCAGTGGAATCTCTCTGCCACACCATTCACCGGATTGAATTTGACGGTGCAAAAAGCCTGTCTCTATCGGTCAAACAGCACTTAATACACCCTTATTTATCCCACTGCTTATCTTTGCAGGACATTAATGCATTGGTACGAAAAACCACTAATGCCTATATTGAACGGGGTTATGTCACTTCCCGAGCCGGACTCAGCGCACAGGATTTATCCTCTGGTGTTCTTATTATTACGGTCAATGAAGGCAAAGTTGAGTCAGTCAGTCTGGACGGTGAAACCCCTCTCTCGTTGAAAATGGCGTTTCCGAGCATAGTGGGTAAAACGCTTAACCTGCGAGATATTGAACAAGGCATGGAACGTTTAAACCGCCTGCCTTCTCAACAAGTGACCATTGATATTCAGCCGGGCAAACAACCGGGTTATTCCACGGTTATCTTAAAACGAACGTCGATTCGCTTACCCGTTAGTGCCAGTTTGGGAGCGGATAACAGTGGTCAAAAAAGTACCAGCACCGGGCAAATCAATACCAGCGTAAACCTGGATAATCCATTACACCTTGCGGACCAGTGGTCATTATCCGCCAGCCGCAACAGTGACTTCCGCAATAGTCATCAAAGCCGTAGCCTCTCCGCCAATGTGACGGTTCCTTATGGTTACTGGTTATTCAGTTATCAATATGCATGGAATGACTCTTTTCAGAATATCCCGACGGGTTCACGAACCTATCGCTACACAGGCGACAGCCAGACTCACCGGCTGGCAGTAAACCGGACGTTATATCGTGATGGAGAACAGAAGCTGGCATTGGATATGGGGCTGACACGTCGTCGGACCACCAATTTACTGGCAGAAGAAACCTTATCCATCAGCAGCCCGACACTGAGCACCATCAACCTTGGCATTAATTACAGCACCGTGCTGGCAGGGAGCTATGTCACTTTTAACCCGACGGTGAACCACGGTTTGCAAGCATTTGGTGCCACCAAAGATGATCCGCGTTTCTCAGATGCGCCACGTAGTCAATTTCGCAAATTCAGTCTGAGCGCCAGCTATTTCATGCCTGTTACAGACTCCGTTTATTACCTCTCATCGATTTACGGCCAGACTACGCCAGACAACCTTTACGCCAGCGAACGTCTTTCACTGGGCGGGCAATATTCCGTTCGGGGATTTAAAGAGCAATATCTCACCGGCAACCGCGGTGGATATTGGCGCAACGAGCTGAACTGGCGGGTATCAGAGCTTCCTATTCTGGGGGAACTCGCTTTAACCGGAGCGCTGGATACCGGCTGGCTACAGAAAAAAACCGGACAAATCGAGGGCGGTAATGTCACCGGCGCAGCTCTGGGCTTATCACTGACTCACCCTGGATTCAACCAGACCATCACTATTGGGAAGCCCCTCATTCACCCTGATCACCTAAAACCGGATCACTGGGTCACTTATTGGTCAATATCACTCACTTTGTAACACTTAAATTAAGAAAAAGGGAAAATGCGATGAGTAAACGCAACAACTCTGTGGCGAAAGGCACGAGTTATCTTTTAATTTACCTGACGGCAATCCAGCCGCTACACCCGGCGATTGCCGCAGGAATAACACCGGATAATAACCATACTCAGGTACAAAATCAGGGCAATGTCCCGGTTGTCAAT
>NZ_RCWC01000051.1 GCF_018448935.1 Photorhabdus noenieputensis
CCTGTTTTTGCAACATCCGCAAAGCTTTATCCATCCACACCGGCTGCGCGCTTTGGTTTTCGGTCAGCGCCCAGACAATGCCATTGAGCGTGCGGTAACGGCGCAAGCGACGCAAAGCCATCAACTGAGCGGTATCCGGTTCCGCCGTCTGCAAACTGCCGCCCCAGAGCAACAACGAGCGATAGCCCTCCTGCCAATACGCAGTCGTCAGCCCCGGCGCGATGGCTTCCACCTGCTCCACTTCGCCCACTACCAGTAAAATGCGGACTTTATACCACCAGAACCGCCCGTAACGGAGGCGCATGCGGTCAGGCAAGTCTTCTATAGCGGAGACTGATTCAGAAAGTTGCGTCGCTACAGAAATTTTTTCGTTATTGCCATTACCTTCTGCCTCAAACTTACCCCACTTCAACCGGGCATTTCCCTTCCCACTGGCGGTCAACCACATATTTATCAGCCAACCCACCATGACACACAATGCAGTCAGGAAACCACAAGCCGTCAACATTGAGTGGCAAAACAGAGCGTCCCAGCCAAACCACTGAGCAACCAGCTCTGGCAGCATCAATAATGCACCTCCGAACAAAAGCAAGATGCCAAGAATGACCGTGAAAATAGATACAAATAAAGAATGAAGTTTCATGAAAGATCCTGTTTATCTGAAAATAAGGGTGTAGTGACACCCACCCAAAGTTGGTCAGAGCTGGTTTTATGCGCATACAATTGTGCGGTTTGTCCTTGTCTGGCTTGCTCACTGGCACAAATTAAAGCCAACCAAGGTGCCGCGCATCCTGTATAGCCAAAGGATTTTTCCAGCAACCAACTAGTCTCCCCATCCTTAAGTAAAAGCCCTTGTTGTTCTATTGCCGTACTCCAAACACTGTCGGTCGATGTTCCCCAACCGGTTAACCAGCCATTGTGAATGTTATCCGCCGCTTGTTTCGCCCAGAGCAATGCCCGTTCTATAACCACAGGTGCCCGCATGACAGGCTCACTGTGTGGTCTGTGGATCATCACCGATTCAGTTTGCTCTGGGAGAGGGTGATTAGAGAAAATCAGCGCCACAACGGCTTCTCCAGCAATATTTAGAGGGATATCCTGTACTTCTGCGGCAATAACGATCAAAACCGAAGGTGAAACTGGTTTCATATCCAGCCAGTTATCCAAAACTGCCAGCCCTTGTCCCGGACAAATCAACGTATTTGGCAGAGATATCTCCGGCGTCATAACATCGGATTCACTCACATTGAGCTGGATAGAACAGTAACGGTGCCAGCGGGAAGGTAGCGTTTCTATGAGCGGGAGCACATCGGCCAAAAGCAGCTCTCGCGCCATCATGAAACGTTTGGCAGCAGGTAATTCAGCAGAAAGCGGGGCATACTGGATCACTGAGTCTTGATCTGTTGATGTCACCGGTGACATCAACACCTGTTTCTCTTGCAACGTACCCGGCAGTTGCGTGACATCATCACCCACAGGCGTAGACGCATGAGCAAAAATCAATCGAGCACTACGCTGCCCTCTCCGAATTTCCTGTTCACGAATGGTCTGACATTCCCTGTCCCAACCATCAGCCCATACTTGTTGGCATTTATAGCCGAGTCGTCGTATTCCAAAACAGAGCAGCCAGAATGAAAACGGGAAAACGAAAAAGCAGTACCAGAACACACTGCCTGAACGTGTATCTTGCCAAAACCATAATGTCGTGATTGCGCCGGTTACCAGACAAACGATCAAAAATATTAACCAGCGTAAAGTGACTGGGCGTACCGGACGTGGAGCTTTATCCGGAATAGCATCAAGATTGACGGACATATTAATCTACGGTCCCCTCCGAAAATGAACTGATTAACGTACAACCACAGGCACAACAGTGCCCATTCAGCGCGACTTCCCGACCATCATCAAGATAATCAGGACAACCTTCAGCGATTGTCGTTTCACCATGTTTAGTGCAAGAAACCTTGTCGCCTTTTCGGGCAACAGGGATATTATCGAACTCAATTAAGTCAGATCCCTCTAAAACAGTTCCTCCCGATGAAGTTTTATCACCCTTGCGAATAAATGCCGGCATAAATGCCCTCCATATTTAAAGTGATTAATTGATAAAAGATCGTTGAAAAGAAACATTTCTTTTCAATGCTATATTTACTTGGCTCGGATATTTTCCTATTAATACATATCCATAAACAAAAATAAAACCTGATATATTGATAATAAAAACAATACAAAGACTGATTTGCTCCATTGCAAAAAATAAGATATCAGTGATAATTTTAGTCCGGATACAACTTTGTTATTACTTTGGTGCCATTTTTGTTGATAATATTAGCTCCGTTGGAATTACATTCCGTATCTTCTCCATAAGAAATGATTGAAAAAATAACAAAGTAAATAAAAAAATAAAAGTCATATTAAGTTTATTCTTCATATCTACTCTCCTCATCATTAGTGATTAGAATCATATATTTAATGCGTCAAATTCATTCTGTTTTAACCTAACGTTATTCCATTAACCCCACCAAACCAATGAAGTAGGGTTACTAACTCCTTTAATCATTAAAAATTTTATTTACTTTTTATAAATATCATCTTTCCCTACCAACTAAACCATTCTCACTCTTGGCAATATTATTTTTATTAATTCAAATTCGGTATTTTTTGTAATTTCCTATCTGTTTTACACGCCAATAAAGTAAGGTGTTTTGATTTCAATATATTGGTTATCATCATTTTTTTCTTGTTGGTTTCTACAGTCAAACAAGAACAACCATAACCATAATTTATACCTGTCTTGATATATTGGCTGACAGGAAAATCTTTAAGCTTATCCAATCCCTCCGAACTATAACCTCCCTGAATTGATATGATCCATTCACCCTCACTGTCCAATAACCAGATATTAGATGGTGATGGATTAACTAACCAACCACACCTTAATTCACTGGCACCAACATCAAGCACAAAAAACACACTTAAAATGAAAAATAATTTATTCACAACAATTCTCCGTTATTCAACTTAGCTAGATAATTTTCAGAAACTCTTTAATTCATTTGGCATGATCTGTTCTACCTGGTATTTGATAAAAAGAATCAATCTACTCACTCCAATGCTCTACATACATCACTTGCTGTTTTGTATTTAAAATGACTGATCTCACCATTGCTGATTCCTTCTATACCTTATTCAAAATATGAAGTTAGCTTTTCGTCTTTTTTAATTAAATTATTCTGACTGGGAGAAAAATAGGCATTCACCATATAATACTGTCCGTAGGACGGTGCTCCTCCAGCATTAACATTCCATTTAATTATAGTAAAGAATCTGTCCGTATACTTTCCTTTCCCCCAGAAAACAGAAATAACCTCTGCAATTCCAGCATTATATCCATAAGAGTCGAAAAGAACACCATTGTTAATATTACAACGATCGGGTAAGAAAAGCGCTTTAACATCCGGGTAATCTTCATTTTTATTACCATAAAAGAATAGTAATGCACTATTATTAACCATCCTATCAGAATTAATAGTTTGTTGATAATGTCGATCAGGGAAATTCCGATTCAGTATATCTATATTAACTTTTTCACATGCCAAAGAATAAATTGGGAACAAAAAAGATAGAATAAACACCATTAATTTTGCCATTCAGAGCACATAACCTACAATTTTAAATAGATTTAATCTAATCTAAAATAAAATAAACATCACAGCGTGTACAACACACCACCAAATATAGAAAACAATTATTTATACTTTAATTTATCAAATCAACGAACTTTTCCTTCAATAAGGATTGACTGGCATTTTCATTTATCCCTGAACTGATTTCACATTTTTGATGGCTAATTAAATTTCCATCTTTCATTATACTGATCCCTGACTCAAAATTAGGATATCTTCCTATATAATCCTCTGATCTTATTATTCTATCATATATTATATAATGATAATTATTGTTCTCAAATCTAATATGACTTTCTCCACCACCACTATACCCTGTATAGCTAAAATAAAAATCTCCTTTGCCATTTATTTTTGGATAAGTAAAGTCTACTTTATTATTTTTCTCATGTTTATAATAAATATAGTCGTTTCTTTTACACACAGAAAATTTACTCTCTTTCATAGTACAATGAAAAACAACGATCTCATTATTTTTACATAAAGTTGTAGCCGATAAAGGGGCATTCAAAAAAAACACACCTAATAGTAAATATTTCTTCATATTATATCCTCATCAAATTTTTCAAGTTTCTCAACACCCCAACGCATTATCCTTATCACACGCTAAAAACGTAATGAGATTTCTAAGATTGTTTTTTTTCACTGTCTTACACATCAGCAGAAACTCTTTTTTATTATCATTATTTACAACACTTACCCCACTAGATTTTTCATTATTATCATAATTATCAAATACTGTATATCTATAATTTTCATTGACAAAAGAAACATAAATATACTCCGTTTGATATCTCGTATAATGATTATATAAAAAACCAGAATAGTTATCTCCAAAAGAATTAAATATAAAACTGTTTATTCCCTCTTTTGACAAAGAGTATGATAACGTGCCATCTTTTATTTCCAATTTTACATTACCTTTCTTTGTATTACATGAAAAATAAACATCTGAATTATTTTCACTCTTAGCATAAGAGTTATGAAAAGAAAGTAAAGAAAGCAAAAATACTAAACTACCTGTGAGATATAATCGCATCATAATTCCTACTCATTTTTACATCATATCCATTCTGACGAGGCCCGTTGTATATTCGAGAAAAATACAGTCAGTCCTTTGCTCTTATGGCATTAATCAATTCAATATAAAATTAACAAAATAGTCATTGAAAATTTATTTACTCCGTATAAATATTATTTTTCTTTTCACACTCATATTAACATCATCAAATGGTTTTGAATCTTCAATAACCCATATAAGTTTATTCTTTTCTTTTGTTATTCTCGCTGTTCCACTACCACCAAAAGTACTCATAAAATAAACATCAGCAACATTACCATTTATATGACCTTTTATATTTAACACATCATTATCCTCACAATCTATTCTATTGCCACTATTTGTTATAAAACAATACCTGCCTACTATTACATTTTTATTCTCCTTTAAGTAAAGCTTATAAGTGTCATTATTATACTGTGAAATCCAATAGCCAGAAAAAGCAAATGCTTGGGAACAAAAAAACAATAATAGAAACAAAATCTTTTTCATATAATCACCTTTAAAAAATCATTAACTCTATCTAATCATCCTGCAAGATATTTCACTTAATTATTACAACTATCATTTATATATGTTAATGATTCAAAATATCCCTTTCTGACATTCACAAAAAACTATCTTGATCTTCATAAGGATAATTAATGTTCCATATGACAATCTAATCTTAAATTTTAGATCATCCAGAATCACTCGGAAGTGTTTATTGACATTAATTGCTCTATGCGAATTTTCATTATTTTAGTTAAACATCTTTCATCACTACCACATTTGTTTCTGTTTTTTAACCATTCCACTTGCTCTGCATGTAAATTTCTTAAATTATCTCGATCTCCTATAGATTGCTGTAACTTTTTTGTTAATATCCAAGCCTTATTAACACTATTATCCCATGCTGCCAAATCAAAATTTTGACAGATAGCTCTTTCTGTTTTACTTTGAGCATTCTTACAGTTAAATGACGCAACTGGAGTAGGTTTTTGAGGCAGTCGGTTCATTTTGATAATAGTCAAATCAAACCAATTAGTTAATAAAGTATCTCTATCTATAATAAAAAACCATGTTCTATTGTCATCATTACCAACGCCAGGGCCAAAATAACCTGATTTACAAGAGAACTTCTCCACGGGATATATTCTATTACCATCAATACTCAATTCGTAATCTTTAGCTGTTGTATTTTTATCCCCCATTGATATTTTCGACATTAAACTATTTATTGTTTCCGTTCCTGATGAAACTGATAAAAATAAACATGTCCCATCCTCAGGAAAATTAGAAGATAATCTATTAACACTAATATCTAGCACCCTACCAACTAATCTAGGATCATTGAATTGATAATTAAGCCGCCTAGTTGAATTATTATTTATTTCAACCTGTCTAATTTGCCACTTTCCATATAAGGAAACTGGGGTCAATGACTCAGAAAATGAACTAAAACTAGCATTGAAAAGCACACCACCCAAAATTACTCTTTTAATCGATTCTCTATACATACTCATTATCGGTAATCTCCTTTTGTATAAAGATTAACTTTATATACCCGTCATCTTTCAAGTTGCCTCTTTGTTGGCCGCACTTACTCACCCCGGTAACATAGTTATCTATGCTCCCGGGGATTCGCTCCCTTACCGCCGCGATCCATCTGGAAATCTATAAGGTATAGTTATATCCATTGTAATTAACTCCAGACTTCGATAATGTTAACACTACTATTAACATTATATGCTAAATAAATCCTGCTTATTTCAGCATACATATGTTTTCCCGTTAATTCTATAATTCCACGTCCCCTATATAAGTAACCATCACCTAATTCAGATTCTTCTAAGACAGTTCCTCTGGATGAAGTTTTATCATCCTTACGAATAAATACCTCCTGACTTAAAGTGATTAACTCATAAAAAATTGTTGAAAAGAAGTATCCCTTTTCAATGCTATATTTTACCTGACTCAGATATGTACCTAGTAATACATATCTGAGCAATGATGGACTAAGAGCATACGCCAGTATTGCTTGCAAACTTGTACTATCAGTTAACTGATAAAGTTAATCCTCGTTGAGCTAATAATTTCAATCTGGATAATATTTTGTTACAACCTTTGTTCCATCACTATCTTCTTTAAATGAAACCTCTGTCATTCCGCCCATAAAATTTAATATAATTTTTAATTTCTTTTTATTCTCCCAGAAGTATTTAACATCGACATCATCTTCTTGGTGAAAAACATGAATATTTTTCATCACCTCCAAACTCTTAGTCAAATATTTACCCACATCACTTTTATTTATATATTTATTATAAACATCAACTAATGTTTCTTTTTCGTAAAAACACTCGTCAATAGCACCATGTTCGAAAACAAATCCTAAATCTTTTTTTGATGACTTACATTTTGTATTCTCAGCAATGTGATGTAACCTTTTATCCTTCTCTTCAAAATAAAAGATAGCTCTTTGTTTATAAACAAATATAATAGCCCTATCCAAAACAATAAAATCAGAAAATGGATATTCACATTTTTCCGTAGAAAAAACAGGAGATATGACATATAAAAACCCAGGTATTTTCACATCATTATCAGAAAAAAGTTTTTTATAAATACTAACTGTTTTTTCACTATGCCAATATTCTAACGGAGATTTTTTTTGAATCGCGTATTGATATGAACATTTTCCAGAGATACTTACCATGTCATTTTCAAATTGAATGTTTTTTCCAGCAAACATTTTATTATAGAAATTATCATCCAATTCCATTGTTGAATATCTTATAGGAGAAGACACATGTGAATATTCCCATTTTGTCGCATTTAAAAAAGCATATGGAGAATTTTCTTTTGCTTTCTGCTCAATCTCACTGGTAGCATTTGCTTGTAATGAAACCATATAAAAAGATAACAAAAAAATATATATTAATGCTTTTGCCATAATATTTTACCTAGTTAATGAATGTAAAATAATATAATTTTTATTCATATTTTTCCTTTATATACTTTCTTATAGAGTCTGCATCTTTATAATCAAATATTAAACCAGATGAACCATAACCATCATATCCTGATAAATTTTCATCATTCGTCAGTCTTCTGTTTATTACCAATTCACCTCTATCATATCTGTAGAAAAAAACTTTATAACGAATTGCACTGATATTTTCCTCATTCCATGATACAAGTACAGCAGCATTCTTAACTTTATCAACAAAGATGAAGAAAACAGTTTTAATTTCAGGGACACCATCATAAACATTATAATTATCAATTACCTTTCTATTTCTACCATATTTTTCCACAAGTGAAATGGATTTATTTCTTTCCTTAACAAAAGAAATAGTTATATTCTTATCTAGCGAAAAAGGCCCTTGTACAATATTATCTTGTGCCTGACATATAAAAGACACAAAAAAAAGAAAAAATAATATAATGCGTTTCATAATTTCAATCACTCTCTTTCAATTTCAAGCCCAAGAAGAAGTGCCACTTTATTATATCTTTTTAGTCTATCTGCATATCCATTTTGCCCTCCATTTACGACTTGAGTAACTTCTCTGACCGAAGATCGCTTAGCAAGATCTTTCAAATACATACCATACGTATCTATTTTTCTTGTCCAAAATCGATTAAATCATCATCCTCGAAAAACTCGTGGTGGGAAAACACCAAATGAATTATTTAAGGGAATACGAACATATTTATTTCCGGATTAATGATGTTGCACTTATTATGTAAATCTACCAAACTATTTTATCTATCAACAGGAGATATCAATGAATAAACTGCTTTTTCTAATCATTCCATTTTGTTTTACCGAGCCGGTCTGCGTCACTTTGTACCGGTTCACCCCGTTTTTATCTTTAACCGGACTAGTCAGTGCTTTTTCCATTGACAAGAACCATCATTCATAGCATCAAATACCTGTGTGAAATCGTACCGTTTTTTCGACTTTGTGTTTATATATACAAAAGAAGAGAAAATAGCGCCTTGTCTTACAGTTATGTATTTACCTTCAGGTTTACCATTGATAATTTCTATCCAGGTTGTAGTATATTCATACGGCCTTCCTTCAGTAAATTCCTCTGCACTTTCTTTAACCGGAACAACAGTTATAGGGTAATTAGATTTCTCATATTTTACATATCCACCTAACCATTTATCTCTCCCTCCATCATTTATAGTAACAAACTTTAAATTAATTCCTTTCTGATCACTGGAAGTAAAACAGTTAACATAAGAATTCACACTGGCATTAGAAAAAAAAGGGAAAAAACAAAAGATAATGAAAATTATTTTTCTAAACATACCAACCACCTTAATTTTTTGAAAGATCAGAAATCCGATCATTAGAATAAATTAATAAATCCTTTCCAAGTACTCCATAGTATTTACTGTTATTTTGTCTCTGAGTTAAATCATTAGTTTGAATTATTGTATTTAATCTTTGATATCCATTCAAAGCATTACCTTTGTCTTTTCCAGTACCATTTTTCGCTGAAACAGGATCATGCCAAAGTGCCCAAGCAAAACTTCCTCGGATAGTTTCATATATTTCACTATTATCAAAAGGATACATGTGATCTCTCCTCAAAACACACCGATGCTCTGCCCCAAGACTTTTAATTGAACGATTTAAATATTCCAATCTGTCTTTATAACCATTAAACCCACCATTAACTAAAAGTGTCACTTGATTAAAATCATCATTTTGACAGTAATTCATTATACGTTTTTCAACCTTAAAATACCAAAAGGCAGATAGAATACTATGAGGTGGGGAAAGTAATTTATCTCTAGCTATAGAAGAACTTGTAACATCTTCTCCAATATATTTTTGATATTTCTCATAATTTGTCTTTAGTGTTAATTGAACCAAACCGCGCCCATACCAAGGACTATATGTCGCATTTTCACCATGTATCTCTTTGGTGATTCTTAGCCCCCCACTTTCATGCAAAAGTTGTGCGAGAATATGAGCTTTTTCAATACATGAATTAACTTCAAAATCTGCAAATGCCTGATTAAGCGGCGCTACATAATTTTCTAAGATATCTTTTTTTGTTTCTGGAGCAATTTGTATCATTTCTTCAATTGTAATATCACGGTTACATGCACATTGCCCTTTATCTGATAGCTGAGACAAAAACACCACCGGATGCATATGCCACACAGGCTTCCCGCTACTGAAGGGTTCCACTTCCTTCATCCATACCTGATCATCCAGATACTGCCGCCAGAACTTATTCGCCGTGCGGTTTTTTACCACATTCGTAAAAAAGTTCTCCCACGGTCCCCCCTGACTGTCTTCATACCACTCACTGCTGTGCTTCACGATAAACCTCGTCACCACGTTAATCATTTCCGGGTTATACAACCCAAGGCGCACCTCCTGCGCATTCAACTGCCTATCGCCGTCTTTATCCAGCTTCCGCAAAATACGTTCATAACGGACCGGAACCAAGGCATGATCTATCCGCCGGTCCTGTTTTGCCACCGCCAGTAAATGACGCAATAAGACTTTCACACACTCTTCTGCCGTTAACTTGCTGAAATCCGTGGTCGCCTCCTCTTCCAACAAACGAAATCCCAGTTTATTCAGGTCATGTTGATCTACTTCCGTTACAAGTTCCCCATTCTGTTTTACCCAGCCGGTCTGCGTCACTTTGTACCAGCTTACCCCGTTTTTATCCTTAACCGGGCTGGTCAGCGCTTTCGCCAGAACGATTTCCTGCTGCGTTCTGACCTTCAAGGGGGTAAAAGTTTTGTGTGTCGCATCATAGCTGTGCAACAGCTGATCAAGTCCGCAGGTAACATATTTCCGGCCATCCGCCAGGTGTTTCGTGTTATTGACAAAATCCGGCAAGTTATCGTCAGCACTTAACACTTCAATATGCGTAAAATAGTAAGACATTCGGTCAGGCAACCGGGCCGCAGGCGATTCAAATAATCCCAGATGGCCTATCGGGTCTCCGGCGTTTATGCGGATAACCGCATCACCCATCAAAGTTTGTACACTATCAAACGCCCCTTTTTTAACTGCCGCTTGCATCCAAACCGGCATCTGGGGATGAGCTTCACCTATCTGCTCAACAAAATGAGGATCTAATTCCACCCAAAATTTTTTCTTATCTTTTACTACGCCTCCCTCCAGTTTCTGCGCCAGACCAAAACGTACTTTGTCATAACGGGTCGAGATGATGGTGGTCATAAAGAAATCCGCGGTCTGATAGACCAAAAACTCATCACCGTGTTTCAGACTACCGTTTGTCGGCGGAATATCATAATCACGCCGTTCCCCCCGTTCCGTCACATCGGATGGTATACCGTATTGCTCCTCATTATTTGTGGTAAATCGGTGGGTATTCAGCGTGTGCTGCACAATCGCTCTATAACGTGGGTACGCCGGGTAATCGCTCACCGGTGCCAAATGCATATACAGGCTGTAGAATGTCAGCAGTGTTTCATCCTGTGCCTTGTACTCTGATTTCACCAACGCAAAAGTGCTGGAGTATTTCAGTTGTTCATCACGAAAGTAGGGGGCTTCTAAATACGCTTTATTCAGCCGGTAAGCTACCAATTCCCCCTCAGCCATGCAGCGCAGCGGCATCACTTTGTCCTGTTGCAACAGATCCGGCGTTAGTTTGGCATACGGCGCACTGGCCCGGTCACTGAGGTGTACACCGCCGTGCCACAGGCCATTCGCCCCAACCAGCCAAGCGCCATTGGGTTCAGAACGCAGTTTCGCCAACATGGCTTGCAGGCTTTTATCATCGGTGGCCTGATAAGGCTGGCCGTCATTTTCTCGGCTGACAGGAAAACAAATTTTCATTGGTGCAGGCTCCTTATCCTGAAATTGAACCCGTGTGATCGGGAGTTGTTTCTTTTAATTCTGTTTTGGGAAAGGCAGATACTTTCGTGTCGATTGAAGCTCCACCTTGCTTTACGTTGTAACTCTGGCATTTCACCTGATATCCCCCCGGTGTCCCAAACTCGATACCACCGCCATCCATCTTGAGATAGGTTCCCCCTGCATTCAGTGTCAGCGTTTTGGGTGTGGTAATTGTGATGTTGTTATCACTACTGGAGAGCGTGATTTCCTGTTGTGCCATCAATTCCATCTCATCATGCTGGGCCTGTACCAGTACCTTGCCCTGATTGGCAATCAGCTTAATGCCGAGTTTTTGGACAAATAAACCAAACGCTTCTCCCACGCCGATAAACAAACGTTTCATCACCCCGATATCAGCGTGTTTACCGACATTGACCATCAGGTTTTCTTTAGCGGCCATTTGCATATGTTCACCACTGACCAAAGAAATACCCGCCGGTGAGCTGGCTAACAGTACTGCTGTCTGCAATTGTGTAACCCGCTCCCGGACATAATTCAGTTGTGTTTGTACGTCGGCGGCAAGAGACGCGGCCTGTGTAGCTGCTTCACTGAGTGTTTGCATCTGTTGGTTGGCTTGTGCCAGTGCCGATAACGCTTCCTGCATCTCCAGCGTTTTTCCCTGTGCTTTTAATTGTTCATCAGTACTGATAAACAATCCCTTACCGGCCCGAATCGCTCCCCAGTCGTCGGTTCGCAACTCAAAACCTTCACCCCGTTTATCCGGGTGTGGGCGCTGACTATCGACAAGATGACCGAGGTTCAACTGGCTTTTACCGCCGTACTCGGTACTCAGTTTGATATGTTCCCGACCACGTTCGTCACTCATCCGCAGTTTGTTATTCGCCGGGGTGCGCAGAATGTTGCATTTGTAGTTGTAGAGATTGACATGATCCGGGTGCATTGAATCGTGCAGAGCATGGGCAATATAGGGCCGGTCCGGGTCGCCCCCTTCAAAGGCGATCGCGACTTCGGTGCCTTCCAGCAACGGCCAGTGAAAGCCATACTTCTCCCCCGCGTACGGGCGTGCCAGACGCACCCACAGGCTTTCGCTCCCCTGCGTCCATTCCGCCCGGTCAAAGTCAAACGACACCCGATACAAGCCGTCTTTGTCGATATCGCCGTAGATATCATTCACTTTCGTGCTGCTCACCCGCGCGGGTATCGTGCCGGCCATCACCGGTTTCGGCACCCGCTCCGGGCGAAAGCACACGGTCTCGGAATAGGGAATGGCGGTGAACGCCATCTCGAAACTGCTGTCCCGGCGGGCGCTGTTGGTGATCTGGGTGATGATCGCCCCTTTGCGAAACGCTTCCGGGGCGTCGCCCTTCACTTTCAATTCCTGCCCCGGCACCAGCGTGGCGGAGGTGGTCATTCCCCGCAGGCGAATGCGTTGATTCAGGTAACGCTCGTGATGCAGGCGGGCATAAAACACTCCGCTTTCCGTCTCCGGTTGATAGGCGTAACGGTCACCGGGTATCCGGTAGTCATCGCGGTAATGGTACGCTTCACCATAGGTGGTTTGGTCGCCACGTGTCACATCCACCTCGGTGTTCAGGCCGGGATACGGCCGGGCATCGTGGTAGTCATAATTCCGAGTCGCAATTTTTCCCTCCACTACCTGATACGCGGTCTCCATGTCCCAGACCACCGCGTCCTCCTCGCCGTGCATGCCTGACGGATTACGGGCAGGCAGGTAGACGTTGAACTGGTAGTCACGCTGGTCGTCGTAAAATTCCACCACATCAATCTTTAACCGGTCATCCGCCGTCACTTTGTACCAGATACCCACTTCCGCCAGCAGGCGTTGGATAAAGCGCAGGTCATCTTCGCCATACTGCATCACCTGTTCCCGCCTCGGGTAGTTGTGTGTCAGACTGAACAGGAAGTCCTGCCCGCGAAAGCCATGCCGCTCCCGCAGGACTTTTTCCACAATCTCCGGCACGGAGAGTTTTTGGTAGATGGCGTATTGATGGCTTCTCGCCATCAGCGCCAGCCGGGGCTCCAGCGTCACTTCATAACGGCTTTCGTCCCGCGAGGTGGAGAGCAGTTTAAAGCCGCTGATCACCCCGTAAACCGAGCGCAGCGGCTCCGGCGGCACAATCGGCATCCACCGTATCCCCGGATTGATCGCAGGCGAAGTCAGGGTAAATGAAGCCTGCTGCATCAGCATCTGTGCCGGTTCAATCCCTTTCTCCGCACTGGTGAATTCAATGGCATAGCGAAACGGCTGGCTTAAGGCTTCCTGCCCGGTAAAGGCCAGCACATCCAGCGGCGCTTTGTTGTACCACACTTTTAGTCTGTAACGGCTGTGATCAAAAATGATCATCGGTGTTGGATTTGTCATATTTTCTCCTAATTTTTCTACGGCCATTAGTCAACAATAAGAACTTAATATAAGACCATGTCATTATTGTCATACCGGGAAATAACCCACGCCACTATTTCTCGGTCGGGAATTAACTGAGCCGTAAATATTTACACAGGCCATTCATGTTTTCGCAATATATCAAGGAATGAACAAGGCAAGCGATTTATAAATTCTCCCATCTTCTTAATGGGTGCCTATAAAGATCAACTCTTTTTTTTCAAAAAACCGATTTTTAATGCACACTCCTTTATCACCGCCGATATAACAGCATGTCGAACAAAATATTTAAACTTCATGACAATAACATGACATTTATTGACAAAAGTAAACTGGCATTGATTGCCATAAAATGAAGGCGGCCTGAATACGCGATTTTAATCACATCCCTATGATAATAATGCCTATTTTCATGTTATCCAATAGATTATCGCTGTTTCAATCTCATCACTCCTTTTTTAATCTCAATTATCCCATCACGATAAAGAAGAATAATTCTCATTCATGCCATACGAATAATAAGATAGCCAAACATCCTCATCGGAATATCTGTAGTGATATTTATCCTGACAGCTATTCTGTTAACAAAAACAGTTAACGGTCACGCTATTCCCTGATTTATCGCCAATCGCATGCATTATTCCTCTATCAAATCATCGTCATTTACCGCTGATATTGTCGTATGCTTACCCGGCTTCGTCACAAAGATATTTTTCGGCAATTTAAATCCGCGCAGTTTTAATAATGCCAGCGGCCCTTCGCCCAGTTCTGTACGCAAAATCCAGGTTAATGGCAATCCATCCGGGGCAGTAAAGATCAGTCGGTAACGGCTTTCATCCAGTCTCTCCGCTTTTGCCTGTGCCAGCCAGCGGATCAGCCCCCAGTTTCCCTGATAATCACCAAACAGCCTCGCTCCGGCATTAACACTAATCCACGTCAGCATCACGCCCGGTTTATAGGTCTCTCCCGGCCAGCGAAAGCTCTGCCAGCTTTCCATCTGGTTAAAATAACGCAATTTCTGCCCATCTATCGTCAGGTCGGTTTCCACCACATCCCGTACCGCTCTGGCCCGCAGTTCAAACCGCAATCCCTGACTGCCATCGGCAAATAACAGGTCCGATAACTGACTGAGCTGATTTATC
>NZ_RCWC01000052.1 GCF_018448935.1 Photorhabdus noenieputensis
TGACCAGCAACTGGCCGAACGACACCTACGGCCATATCGACGTCAAGGGTCGCTACCGCGTCAAATTTGATTTTGATCTGGATGAATGGCCGCTGGGCGGTGAAAGCCTGTGGGTGCGCTTAGCCCGGCCGTATGCCGGTAAAACTCACGGTTTTCACTGGCCGCTGATCCAGGGAACCGAAGTGGCGATCGCGTTTGAACAGGGGAACCCGGACCGGCCCTACATCGCCCATGCGTTGCATGACTCCCGGCATGAAGACCATGTGACTCTCTACAACTACAAACGCAATGTGTTGCGCACACCGGCCAACAACAAACTGCGCATGGACGATGAGCGCGGCAAAGAGCACATCAAACTGAGTACCGAATATGGCGGGAAAAGCCAGCTCAATCTGGGCCATCTGGTGGATGGAAAGCGACCGCATCCCAATAAGCGTGGCGAAGGGTTTGAGCTGCGCACCGACGACTGGGGCGCTATCCGGGCCGGGAAGGGGCTGTTGCTGAGTACGCATGCACAGCCTAAAGCCAATGGCAAACAACTGGACATGGATGAAATCAAACGCCAGCTTGCCGATGCTTTGTCATTGGCGGAATCGCTCTCCGATCTGCTGCAAACGGCACAGATTGATCCGCTGGATAGTGATACCCAACAGCATTTTCTACAACGGAATGTCGAGCAATTGCGGGAACCGGTGATTGTCGCGGGGGCGTTAGGCGGCATTGCGCTGTCAACACCGCAGCATATTCAGCACAGCGCCAGTAAAAACCTGATGATGACTGCCGGTGGCAACACCGAAATCTCGTCATTGAAACGTATGGTACTGGCGGCAAAAAAATCAATGGTGGTTTTTGTGCATGAGCTGGGCATGAAACTGGTTGCGGCGGCCGGGAAGATTCAGGTGCAAGCCCAAACTGATGGGATTGAAGTCGTTGCCAAGAAAGGTGTGACTATCACCAGCAGTGATGACGAAATCCTGATCTCAGCTAAAAAGAAAATCACTTTGCAGTGCGGTGGCTCTTATCTGACGCTGGAACCCGGCAAGATTGAACACGGTTCTCCGGGCGATTTTAACGTCAAAAGCGCGAATTTCGATTATACCGAACCGGCAAAACTGGACGTGCCTTATCCCCATTTTACTGCCTGTGACGTGATGGTTGCCGAAGCGACCGATCAGGGTGACGCGACGGTGCCATTAGGCTAAGGAATTGATGATGACTGATTATCTGACTGAACCGCTGGCATTTGCCGAGCATCAATATGCGCTGATTGATCGCGTGGTTGTACAACAGTTGCCGGAAGCATTGCCGGTGATTGAAGTTGTTTCACCGCTGCTTGCTCCTCAGGCGCATTTGTATCCCTGGCTGTTGCCGTTGCATGAATTGCCGTCTGATGTTTGGTTCCGTCTTCTCAATGAAGCGCGTCTGAAAACAGATCCTAACTCGCCGCCGTTTCTCACTTTATTGCTTAAAAGTGATTTATCTCCGGCGGCAATAAAAAACGTGCTGGTTAATGCCTTGTATCTCAAAGAGAAACAGCAGGGGCATATCCTGCGTTATTACGATCCTCGTGTCCTGTTTCATTTGCACTGGATGATGGGGCCTTGGGTATTTTCCCGCCGGATTGCCTCGGATGACATTACTCACTGGACATTCTGGCTGGAGGGTAACTGGCATACGCTGGCCTTCCCGGAGAAAGTCCGTTACCAGCAGGGGGAAACGTCGGCGTCATTTGCTCAAATTCAGCGTATTGGCCTGATTAATCAGGTATTGGCTCAGTTGCCGGTGACGTCTGATCTTGCGCAGCGGCAGACGCTTAGCCGTCGTATTGATGCGCTATTTGATATCGCCATGACGCAGTGGTCATTGACCGATAAACAGGATCTGACGGCTTTTGCGTTACATGGCGTCACCCTAAATGACGAGTTTCATCAAGCGCCGAGAATGAAAGAGCTGTTGGGCCGGTGCCAACATGTCACCGGGTACTACCAGCGTATCACCCGTAGCTGGACGGATGAACAGTGGCAGGAAATGACCAGTAAAGTGCGTTACCTGCAACTCTAGCCGATGGAATGATGAACGATGAACTTTAAGAAACATCGATTATCGCTAGCGACGCGAACGGAACGTTGCTGGGCCGTCTTAACCCGGAAAACCTGAAATAAATTGTGTGCAATGATAGGAGATTTATTGTGAATAACCCTGGCTGTAATTTTTGTACCCGTGAGGGACTGCCTGTTTTACTTGTTCGTCCTGCCATCAAGGCGCAGGGTGATGGTGTGCCGGATTTGCCGGCGAGCATACAGATGCCGGTAGAGAGAAAAGGCGAAACGGGCTATACCACCCGTCTGTTGCGTGCAGGCTTTTTGTATATCTGGGATGAGCTGGTCAATGGCTGGATCAATTATTACGTGACTGATGAGGGATACTACTATCTTCTGCCCGCCGATGGCAAAGTCCCGCCGCGTCTAGCCAATGGTGAAATGAAACCTTGCATTGATGAGCCAGATGAGTTGGCGCGTGCTTCGTTGGTGACATTACCGGTGTTGCCGAAGGGGTTGACAAACAAAGCCTTTTGGCTGGCCTGGTCGGCGGTGCAGTGGACGGATGCGGTACGTAAGAAGCATGAAGATCCGGTATATCGTGCGCAATATATGCAGCGTTTTGATATGGAAAAATGGCTGAACTGTGGAGAGGGGGAGAATGCGCTGCCGTTCTCGTCACTGAGGGATACCGTAGCGGAATATCATACGCAGATAGATACCAACCGGCGTATTGCCGATTACACCAGCTCTCATTGGAATGGGAAATGGTTATTTGAGCCGGACAATCTATGGTGGGCTGTCAGAGAATTGCTGCCAGACAAAGGCGTCATACTGTATCTGTCTGATCCGGTTGCTGTGGTGCAGGATATTACTGCGCTGGCGAATTATCGGTTAAAGACGCAGTTTCATGAAAATCCACACTACATCAGAGGAGTTGCGCTTTCGGCTTCGCTAAGCACGCTGAAAGAGGTGTTGTGCCGACAGTTTGAACGGGATCAGCTAAAATCAGATGAAACGCTCGAAAACCAAATACGATACGGTTACTACACTACTGGCGGATTATATATACCGGGTAATCAGGAGCTTGCAGAAGCCGGGCATCAATTAAACAATTCGGTATTAAAACGGCTGGTACGGGAATATTGGTCAGATTACGAGAAGTACATTGATCGTGATAAAGAAAAAGCGTTTATGGATCGGTTCACCACCGATCTGACGCGGTATGACAACACCATTATCTCGCCGATGACCGAAATGTATCTGGACTGGCTGAAAAGCCAGCTCCTGCTGGATTATTTTGACCATAACTTTGATAGCACGGACGATTATAGCGGTGCGCTGTTTGTGCAGTCGGTCCATGATTGTGTTGCAGGCATGCAGGATAAACTGGGGGCCTCCCGTTATTTTCAAGAGCAGATGATGAGCACCACCATCACGCCGGATAATCTGCTGTTACGTGCGCTGGTGATGAACAGTGATAAAAGAATAGAGCAAATTCACGGAGTCTTAAAGACCGGTGGAAACTACGGATCTCTCGCCTGGGATAAAATACCGGATGGGCTTAAAGACATCGCTGAGCACTTCGATGGACCGGTTTCGCTCACAATAGAAAAATACCTGAATGAACTGAGCAGCACTTTGTTTGCAGTGATGAATAAAGCAGTGGAAAAAGTGCCACTTCCTGCACTGGTCGTATTAGCTAAACTGCATGGCAAGGAATTAAAAGTCATTAAGTTCGTCGGAAAACGTAAACATTTTATCAGTGCGGTGGTCGCTGTGACCAGTGAGCTGGGGGATCTGAAACGGCGTCCTTCCTCAGATCAGCTTCGTCACTACGTTGACATTGAAATGCGTCGTTTGAAGATTGATGGCTTGCCGATGGAGGGGGATCAGGAGTTCAACTTTATTGTGCTGGCAGACGCAGGTGAAGCGGAAAAGACCTTGGCTTTACCGGAGGCGGAACGGGCTAAGTCTTTGGTGAAAACCTTGCATTCTGTCGATGAGATCCGGGCGGAACTGTTTCCGGGGACGTTACTTACAAAACTGGCGCAGTTACAGGCCAGTTCTGTCAAGAGTGCTGCCAAGCAATTGGCAAAAGTTCCGCCCTTTATCGGCTGTACCTTCTCTATGGTGTTGCAGATTTCCGCATTGCGTGCGGCTGGATGGCCAGAAGGTAAGACTGAGGCATGTACCCGGTTTGCGGCGGATCTGGTCGCTGCAATGGGGGCTATTGCTGAAACCTGTGAGCGGCTGTTGAACCATTTTCAGGTACTCAGGTTAAAGCCTCTATTGGGTTCTATCTTGGGGGAAAATTTACTGACCAAAGTACTGTGGGGCTTTAAGGTAGTGAAAATCTTTGGCGCTTGGGCCGGGATCGTTGGTGTGGTGTGGGATATTTATCATGTGATAGATGAAATCGCTTTTAAAGGCAATATGGACTTGGGAATTGCTTACCTGGTTTCGGCAATAAGTGGAGGATTCCTGTTTGTTGCTGCGATCAAATTAATTACTTTAGGTCCGTGGGGGATCATTTTGGCTTTGGTGTTTTTCTTTGGTGCCAATATCTATTTGGAAATGAAGAAGAAAAATGAGATCCAGAAATGGTTGGTGGCCTGCTTGTGGCGCAAAATTCCGGCAGGTGAAAAGGATATTTCTGCTATCTGGCCAGATAGCAGAATGGAGCTGGATGCGTTTAATAAATTAATGACTTCGGCGGAGGCATAATTATGCAAGGAAATGGCTTGTATACCCCTTATAAATTGAATCGTCCTTTAACTTGGGAAGAAAAAGATGATCAACTTTGTCAGGGAAAACCGACTCAGCTAAACAGTAAATATGGTCAGTATATTGTTGATTACAATACGGTGATCCGTATGAATTCCACTTATATGGAAACGGTAGATAAATACTATGAGGATAAGGGATTCGTTAGTTCGCTTACTGCGACGTTTTTTTTAGCCTGTTTTGGATTAACACTATATGCTTATGGTGGAATGGCTTATCAATATATTGTTTATAAAGAAATAGTCCCTTCTTTATTTGGGATTTTTATACTGACAGTATTTCTTGCATTTATGCTCTATTTTAGTGGCAAATTTACTCTAAAAGAGTGGTTTGCTACAACACACTACCCAATCCGTTTTAACCGCAAAACTCAGATGATCCATGTTTACCGTTTTAATGGCACGGTATTATCGGTTCCCTGGAAAGAGGTGTTTTTTACTCTGACAGTAGGAGGTAGCAAGTGGCTGGAATGGAGTATCGACGGCCATATTCTGGCAGACGATCAGGAAACGGTATTAGAGACATTTAGCCTTGGGATTTCTGGTTTACGAGACATGTTACCGGGTTATTGGGAATTTATTCGTTGCTATATGGAGGAAGAGTGCTTACAGGAGCAGGCGGATATTATTTCTTTATGTCCTCCCATTGAGAAACAGAAAGAAAGTTATATTTTTGGATTACAGTATCTGATGCGGATGAATTCTCGTTTAAACTGGCTTTTTGGAATCGTAAAGCTGTCATTTGATCTAATTACCAGTGTTGCCCGTTATATTGCTATGCAGACCAGCAAAATACCGCAATGGACTCAAGAAGTGGAAGAGGCTTGTCAGGTTGATCCTGATGACCCAATTAATGTCAGTGCAGCGAATAATCCCGTGCATTTATGGCGTTATGTTTTGGCGAATCAGACGCGGGAAGAACGTCAGGCATTATATGACCGCCAGTTATCGGCATATACCCGTTTGCAAGAGAAAATTGCAATGGCGCATTCAACTTCGGCGGAGGCGTAATTATGAAATGGAATATTTTGTATAACCCTTATAAATTGAATCGTCCTTTGACTTGGGTAGAAAAGCATGATCAACTTTGTCAGGGAAAACCGACTAAGATAACCGCTAAATATGGTCTGTATATTGTTGATCACGATACGGTAATACGTATGAATTCTACTTATATGGAAACGGTGGATAAGTATTATAGAGAGAAGGGATTTGTTAGTTCTCTTCATGCAACGTTATTTTTGATTAACTTAGGATTATCGTTATATTTCACTATTATTATGATTTTACAAGGTTTCAATGGAAATTATGAGATCTTAACGGGTTTTTTTATTTATCAAATGGTTGCTATGTTTATTTTCTATTTAAGTGGCAAATTTATCTTAAAAGAGTGGTTTGCCAAGACACACTATCCAATTCGATTTAACCGCAAAACCCAAATGATCCATGTTTACCGTTTTGATGGCACAGTATTATCGGTTCCCTGGAAAGAGGTGTTTTTTACCCCAACAATAGGAGGTGGTAAGTGGCCGGAATGGAGTATCAGCGGCCATATTCTGGCAGACGATCAAGAAACGGTATTAGATACATTTAGTCTGGGACTTTCTGGTGATTTGGAATTGATGCCGGGTTATTGGGAGTTTATCCGTTGTTATATGGAGGAAGAGTGTTTACAGGAACAGGCGGATATTATCGCTTTATGTCCTACCATTGAGAAACAGAAAGAAAGTTATATTTTTGGATTACAGTATCTGATGCGGATGGGTTCTCGTTTGGCCTGGCTTTTTGGATTGGTAATGATGCCAATTTTTCTAATTACCAGTGTTGCCCGTTATATTGCTATGCAGACCAGTAAAATGCCGCAATGGTCCCAAGAAGTGGAAGAGGCTTGTCAGGTTGATCCTGATGACCCAATTAATGTCAGTGCAGCGAATAATCCCGTGCATTTATGGCGTTATGTTTTGGCAAATCAGACGCGGGAAGAACGTCAGGCATTATATGATCGCCAGTTATCGGCATATACCCGTTTGCAAGAGAAAATTGCAATGGCTCATTCAACTTCGGCGGAGGCATAATTATGAAATGGAATATCTTGTATAACCCTTATAAATTGAATCGTCCTTTGACTTGGGTAGAAAAGCATGATCAACTTTGTCAGGGAAAACCGACTAAGATAACCGCTAAATATGGTCTGTATATTGTTGATCACGATACGGTAATACGTATGAATTCTACTTATATGGAAACGGTGGATAAGTATTATAGAGAGAAGGGATTTGTTAGTTCTCTTCATGCAACGGTATTTTGTTGTTTCTTAGGAATGGCTTTATATTTTACTGGAGAAACGATCTATCTATCTATTTTGAATGGAGCAATTAAAGAAAATACATTAATAGGGTTTATGATTATGATCCCTGCAACTGCGTTTTTTTTGTATTTCAGTGGCAGGTTTATCTTAAAAGAGTGGTTTGCCAAGACACACTATCCAATTCGATTTAACCGCAAAACCCAAATGATCCATGTTTACCGTTTTGATGGCACAGTATTATCGGTTCCCTGGAAAGAGGTATTTTTTACCCCAACAATAGGAGGTGGTAAGTGGCCGGAATGGAGTATCAGCGGCCATATTCTGGCAGACGATCAAGAAACGGTATTAGATACATTTAGTCTGGGACTTTCTGGTGATTTGGAATTGATGCCGGGTTATTGGGAGTTTATTCGTTGTTATATGGAGGAAGAGTGTTTACAGGAGCAGGCGGATATTATCGCTTTATGTCCTCCCATTGAGAAACAGAAAGAGAGTTATATTTTTGGATTACAGTATCTGATGCGGATGGGTTCTCGTTTGGCCTGGCTTTTTGGATTGGTAATGCTGCCAATTTTTCTAATTACCAGTGTTGCCCGTTATATTGCTATGCAGACCAGCAAAATGCCGCAATGGACTCAAGAAGTGGAAGAGGCTTGTCAGGTTGATCCTGATGACCCAATTAATGTCAGTGCAGCGAATAATCCCGTGCATTTATGGCGTTATGTTTTGGCAAATCAGACGCGGGAAGAACGTCAGGCATTATATGATCGCCAGTTATCGGCATATACCCGTTTGCAAGAGAAAATTGCAATGGCTCATTCAACTTCGGCGGAGGCATAATTATGCAAGGAAATGGCTTGTATACCCCTTATAAATTGAATCGCCCTTTAACTTGGGAAGAAAAAGATGATCAACTTTGTCAGGGAAAACCGACTCAGCTAAACAGTAAATATGGTCAGTATATTGTTGATTACAATACGGTGATCCGTATGAATTCTACTTATATGGAAACGGTAGATAAATACTATGAGGATAAGGGATTCGTTAGTTCGCTTACTGCAACACTGTTTTTTTGTTGCTTAGGAATGGCCTTATTTTCTATTGGTTACACAATTTACCAATATATAAAAGGAGATCATGAAATTCTGTTAAGCCTTCTAATTTGTCTACCTGTTATATCTCTGTTTGTATATTTCAGTGGCAAATTTACTCTAAAAGAGTGGTTTGCTACAACACACTACCCAATCCGTTTTAACCGCAAAACTCAGATGATCCATGTTTACCGTTTTAATGGCACGGTATTATCGGTTCCTTGGAAAGAGGTGTTTTTTACTCTGACAGTAGGAGGTGGCAAGTGGCTGGAATGGAGTATCGACGGCCATATTTTGGCAGACGATCAGGAAACGGTATTAGAGACATTTAGCCTTGGGATTTCCGGTTTACGAGACATGTTACCGGGTTATTGGGAATTTATTCGTTGCTATATGGAGGAAGAGTGCTTACAGGAGCAGGCGGATATTATTTCTTTATGTCCTCCCATTGAGAAACAGAAAGAAAGTTATATTTTTGGATTACAGTATCTGATGCGGATGAATTCTCGTTTAAACTGGATTTTTGGAATCGTAAAGCTGCCATTTGATCTAATTACCAGTGTTGCCCGTTATATTGCTATGCAGACCAGCAAAATGCCGCAATGGACTCAAGAAGTGGAAGGGGCTTGTCAGGTTGATCCTGATGACTCAATTAATGTCAGTGCAGCGAATAATCCCGCGCATTTATGGCGTTATGTGTTGGCAAATCAGACGCGGGAAGAACGCCGAGCATTATATGATCGCCAGTTATCGGCATATACCCGTTTGCAAGAGAAAATTGCAATGGCTCACTCATCTACGGATAAATAAAGGCAAGCACATGAACGAAATTATTGCTTACAACGCGGCTATTTGTCCGAATAAAATCCCTGCGGAGGTGTAATTATGAAATTAAAAAGATTGTATATCCCTTATTGCTACTGGTTTTTATCTTTGTTATGTTGAAATTGAGGTAATATAATGGCGAATATGGTGTTGCCTCGGAGTATTCCTGTATTTTACTTGTGTCTGAATTTAAAAGCAGAACTCATTCATCAATCACTGAATAGAACTCAGGTAAAAGTAGTTCGATAGCGTGAGGTTAAAAGTTAAGAAAGCAAGACAGTAAAAAGCGAAAGGAATAATCATTAAGTTATCCCAAGAAAGGGAAAATTGAAATTAACAATGCGTTAATGGTTTCCGCTCGCCTGAAAGAAAGCTTGTGTAATACAAGAGAGACCGTAAGTTTAGTTAAAATGATTGATTGGAGTTCTTATGAAAAAGTTGAGTATAGTCCTGTGGTTAGGTTTGATTATTGATTTGATAGCTATCGGAGGGTTTTTTTATTATTTGCAGTTACAACAGGCAACTCAAAATGGTTTAAATTATCAGGATCAAGAGACTCTTAAGGAGCTTTATCCTATTGCTCAATTGATAGCGATTGCTATTGCGATACAGATGGTCAGTGTATTATTCCTTTTCGTTCATAAAAAGCTGGCACTCTTTTTGGCTATGCTTTCTGGTTTTATGACGCTTCCGTTGGGGTTTGTTTATATCATCGGTTTTCTTTTTAGTTATAACAATTTTCGCTTTGATGGGTTTCCGCTATTTAAATTGGTAAATAAAAAGCAACTTTCCCCTTACCTTCATTTCCGTCAGGAACGTTTTTATATCGTTGCGGTCATATTAGGGGTGGCTGCTATTATTCAGTTAAGTGCAGAAGTATCTATGGGGTACATAGGTTATGAAGCACCTATGGGGAAAGTGTTAGCTGGTGCTGCAATCGTATCTGCTTTTAATGGTATTCGCCTTGCTTTTCGACCAGTGTTAGGTATTTACGGCGATCAATTGGTTATTACACCTTCTGCATTTAGCAAAACGTATCAGGTAGGTTGTGAACAGGTGATAATGAAGGAAAAAGGTAAAAATATTATTAGTTTTATTATCCAAACTAATTCATTAAAGGAAGTAGTAAATATTAGTCGTAATCTTATTGAAATAGTTGATGCATATGCCGGTGTTGATGAAATTAAAAAAAGGTTAACACAACAAGGGGCTATAGAATGAAAGGCATTATCCGTATTCACGATAAAACCACTCACGGTGGTCAGGTGCTGAGTGGTTCGCAGAAAATGAAATTCGGCGGTCTTGGCGTTGCACGTAAAACCGATCCGGTTTCCTGTCCGAAACACGGTAATACCACGATTATCGAAGGTCATCCCACGCTAAAAGATAACGGCCTGCCGGTGGCCTTTCATGGTCATCGCTGTGGTTGCGGTTGCACGCTGATTACCTCTTTAAACACTGCGACAGTGAGTTAATGTATGCCCGTAGATATGAGTGCTATTCCTATACCGGCAGAGCGTAAACCGGGGCCGATGATAAAACGCTGGCTGATTGCACTGATGATATTTATATCATTGGGTGGTTGCGCCACGGTTGTGTACTGGCCCGCCGGTGTGCCAATTCATACCCCTTGGTTCTGGTGCTGTTTTCTGGTTTTCCCATTTCTCGCCTGGGCCGGTGCTTTTGGCATCAGGTGCTTGTGTTACCAAATCTGCCAGATATGGTCTGATAGTTGGGATTATGAGCGTGAGGTCTGTTTATATCAGGAGACACAGCGAGGTCAGCGACATTTAAATGTGCTGGCTCATGTGGTGGAGCTTCCGCAAACAGTAATGACCGGCTCACTGGCGACACAGTTAATGACACAAAAGGCTGTATTACCTTCGTGGGTGGATATGGCTCATGGTCAGGTTGTGCGTCAGATACGTTTCGATATGCCAGAACGTCCGAGCCGTGAGCGGCTTTACGAAAAAATGGCGGCGTTGTTAGCTGATGAGACACTGACCACTGCATTGCGTCAGTTACCGGTTAATTATACGGTTTTCTCGTCGTTACAAATTGATGCGGGTGTAGATGCGGCGGAATATGAAGCTGTCTGGCAGTCAGTCTGGGAAGCTTCGGGCATCAGTGCTCCGTTATCAATATTGCCGGGAACGGGGCTGGATATTATTGATAGCTGGCTGGATATCTCCCGCCATAATGCCGTTTTGCTGATAGTCGCTATTCGGCTTGCGACAGAAGTGATGGACGGGCAAGGTGATGCTGACGTTGCGTTATTGCTGAATTCAACATCCGTTCGCCAATCTACTCTGTTCATACCACAACTTGAACCGCTCTCTGCGGTACAAGCCATCATACACCGGCCTGAACCAACCCGGGATGATGACATGAAATATGCATTGTCGCAGGCGTTGCTATGGGCTGATATTCCGGCCGACTCAATTCATCAACTGTGGTTCTCGGGCATGGGCTGCGATAACCAATCTCAGGCGATATTTACGCCATTCATTGATCAATTGCCCAATGTGGGGAAACAGACGGAAAGGCAGTGTGATATTGACGTGCAAACCGGTTTCACCGGCATAGCTTCCCCTTGGTTAGCGGCGGCCGTTGCGATTGATGCCGTAACCACCCAAAAGCAGGCGCAATTAGTCATGAGCACGCCTGCGCCAGATAGGCTTATTCCCTGGTTTATGGTGATTAAACCAGTAGAAACACTGGAGGCAGTATGAAGAAATATATGACGTTATTCTGGGGTATTTTTGGATTACCGCTGGTGCTGATAACCGTTTGTAGTCTGATGATATGGTTTAAGCCAGCGTGGTTAAACATACAGGGGCAGCCGTTATTAGAAAAACAACTGGCATTTCAGTGCTATGTATTGATTGCCAGTGTGCTGTTTTTGTTGATTTCTGTTCTGATAACGCGCTTGTTTGTCCATGATGCTCGTACCGCATTTCGTTACTGGCGGCGACAAAGTGAGGTCCCTGAAACGGTATCTGCATCGCCTGAACCTGACCCGGCATTCGGAGAACTGACCCGCCATTTGCGCCGTCGTTATGGTTCTTTCTGGCGGTTTAAGGTACGGATTTTAATGGTCACAGGTGAACCGGAACAAGTGGAAGCCATTGTCCCCGGGCTGACAGCTCAGCACTGGCAAGAGGGCGAGCACAATCTATTGCTGTGGGGCGGCAGTTTACAGGTTCAGCCGGATAAAGCGCAGTTACAGGCGTTGCGCCAATTGCGTCGCCGTCGTCCGCTGGATGGGGTGGTGTGGGCGATGAGCGAAGACCAGCTTGGCCAGCGGACGCAGATAGAGACCGCGCTGCGCATGCTGGAGAAACAGGGGCGACAGCTTAGCTGGCAGGCACCGGTGTATGTGTGGAATGTGCGTCACAGCGACTGGGACCAGCGCGACCGGCCAACCCAGACTGTGGGCTGTTTTCTGTCCGGGGAGTATACGCCTGAGATGCTGGCGCAGAGCCTGAACAGCCTGATACCCACGCTGGCGAACCGGGGCATGGAACAGGCGATAGCGGAAAACCGTCACGATTTTCTGTTGCGACTGGCGCAGTCTTTGCGGGATGAGGGGGTAACACGTCTGGTCCGGCAGTTGACGCCGTTGCTGGACCGGCCGCCGATAAAGTTGTCGGGGGTGACGTTCAGTTTACCGCTGCCGGTGCCGTCAGGGATGGTGGAGCATGGCTGGCTGGTGGATACCAGTTGGGGCGGGGTGCTGGAGCATGTGCGCGATAGCCGGGGGCAGGCGGTGGGTTTTCCGTGGGAGAAAAGCGCGCAGTGGGGGGTGATAGCGCTGGCGGCGTTGTGGGGCGTGGGCAGTGTGACCTCGTTTTGGGTTAACCGGCATCAGATAGCGGTGAGCCGTGAACGCACCAGCGCGGCCAGCGACCGTCAGGGAGATTTATCGGCCCGTCTGCTCAGTCAGCATGGGCTGCAACGGGAGATTGACCGGTTGCAGTCCCAGTCAGAGCGGGGAGCGCCCTGGTACAGCCGGTTCGGGTTCAATCAGAATGAAGCCTTACTGAAAGCGATGTGGCCGGTGTATCAGCGCAACAATGCCGAACTGATACGTGATGCTGCTGCCCGGTTGCTCCATCAGCGCCTGACGGAACTGGTGAATCTGCCGGCGGGCAGCGCACAGCGTCATCAGCGTATCAAATCGGCCTACGACCAGTTGAAAGTGTATCTGATGATGGCGCGGCCGGAGAAAGCGGATGCGGCGGTGATGAGCCGGGTGTTGATGGCGGACTGGCCGCACCGGGTCGGGGTGACGGATGGCTTATGGCAAAACAGCGGCGAGGCGTTACTGACGTTTTATGCGGAGAACTTACCGCGCCACCCGGAGTGGAAAATCCGCGTGGATAGTGAACTGGTCAGTGAAGTGCGTCAGATACTGCTCAATCAGTTGGGGCAGCGTCATGCGGAAACCATGCTGTACCAGAAGATGCTGCAACAGGTGGCCCACAGTTACGGGGATTTAACCCTGGCGCAGATGACCGGGGCCACGGAGGCGAGTCGCCTGTTTACCACCCGTCAGGTAGTGCCGGGGATGTTTACCCGTCAGGCATGGGAAGGTCAGGTACAAAAAGCGATAGCGCAGGTGGTGGCTTCCCGGCAGGAGGAGATTGACTGGGTGCTCAGTGATGGCCGTCAGCCCGTATTGAAAGCGGTGTCCCCGGCGGAGCTGAAAGCCCGGCTGACAGCGCGTTACTTTACCGACTTCGCCGGGGCGTGGCTGAACTTCCTCAACAGCCTGCGCTGGCATAAAACCCGTAACCTGTCCGACACCATCGACCAGTTAACCCTGATGGCGGATGTACGTCAGTCCCCGTTGATTGCCCTGATGGATACGCTGGCTTATCAGGGGGAAACCGGACAGCCGGGGGCGGCATTGGCGGATTCGCTGGTGAAATCGGCACAAAACCTGTTCCAGAACAATAAACCGTCGGTGATTGACCAGACCCGGCTGCCACCGGGGCCGCTGGATAACGCGTTTGGCCCGTTATTGGCGCTGATGGGCAAAAGTACAGAGGAAAACGGGCTGACGGCGGACCCGTCACTGAGTCTGCAAACCTTCCTGACGCGGGTAACCCGGGTGCGTCTGGCATTGCAACAACTGGCGAATACCGATGACCCCCCGGCGGTGATGGAAGCGCTG
>NZ_RCWC01000053.1 GCF_018448935.1 Photorhabdus noenieputensis
AACAAGGCGTGACAGAGATTTTCACTCATTCAGATAAGGTCAGAGACGCTTTATCTGCATATGATAAAACCGTCGTTAAAAAGCCATTTATGGTCTGTCAGTGTCGTTTTAACATCTGGAAAAAATAATCAGCGTATGATGAATAAAGCAGGTAAAATAATATTTTCCAGCCTGTTAATGTGTTTTCTCACTGTTATTTTACCCAGCAAGATATAAACATAACGCAATAAAAAAGAGGGATAAAACGATTAATGTGGCAGGATTTAAGTTCTAAACAGCGCGTTGATTATCCGAAAAAAATATAAGGTGGTATCTTTAATATTATCAGGCTAAATAGCCTCAGCAAAGATAAAAAGCGGGTATGATTCATGTTTGTTAAATGTAAAATACGATATGCCGTGATGATTAAAATGAATAAAAATCAGGGAGTAAAAGTGATGTAACCAACGGTTAAAACCTGATGCCGGTTAAAATCAGAGATTAAAACAATGTTTTTAAAAACAGTTTAAAACCTGCCCACTATAAAGCTATCAGTGAAAAATGAAAATCGGCTTTCACCTTGGGAAAAAGGATAAAGCAAAATAATCCGGTATAAAAAGCATATACCGGATTATCATATCAAGGTTAAATTATTAATATATTAGTATTACACTTCCTCCTCTTCACAACAGGTTGCCAACGCCATATTTAAAGCCTGAGATAAAACAGTTCTATTCTCATTATTTTCCAATAAACTAAAGTGGTCACCCGGAATAGCAATGAGTTTAAGCGAAGTATCAGCTATTATCCGCGCCCAACCTAGAGATGGATCAATATTTAAAAGCTCTGATTTTTCATCCGTCATAAAAGAAATAGACGGGTAAGGTTCCATCGCATAAAACTGATGCAACGTTACCGCTAATGCTGGTGGCTCATAATCTTTGACTATTTGATCATAATGTTCTATCTGTTCCCAACGTTTTGCCATTAAGTCAGCACTCAGATTGACGGGATATAATGCCAGTTCCTGCGCCGCTGCAATAAATTGCACCAAATTCAACTCATCGATTCGCTGATACAACGCCGCAATCTCTTCCGCGTGTTCTTCCCCTAATTGCCTGACCAACTCAGCAAAGAATTGATGTTTCGGTTGCGCTACCTGCTCACCAAAGCTCTGTCCCCCAAAACTCTGTCCATCAAAACAATGAGGAGCAAGCGTGTCAATCAGCCCCAAAAAATTAACTTGTTCGCCAGCCCCCAAAAGCCGTTGGGCTATGGCATAAGCCAATATTCCACCAGAAGAGTAACCGCATAGCCGATATGGGCCTATCGGTTGAACAGCTTTCATCAGGGTGATCATTCTGGCAGCCTGTTCTTCCATCGTTGACATCGGTTCTTCACTGATGGAAGGCCAAGGCAACGCATAAATCGGATAGCCCGACGGAATATGCTGAGCCAACCCGAAAGCGTAGGAGTAGTCACCCATGCCACTGGGAACAAAGAATAGCGGCAGTTCTGTTCCATCAAGTCGTACCGATATAGCACTGTTTTGCGGCTGAGACAGTAAATCTGAGGTAATTTTCGCGGCCAGTTCAGCCAGCACCGGGAATTGGAACAAGGTATTCAATGTGCAAACCATCCCTCGACCAGCGACAATATTGATCATTCGCATAGCAAGCAGTGAATGGCCGCCTAATGCGAAGAAATTGTCATGTCGACTGACCTGCTCAACACCCAATAACTCACTCCAAATAGCCGCCAGAGCTGTCTCAGTTTCCCCTTGCGGCGCTTCATAGACCTGACGGGAAAAATCTTCCTCCCGTGGTGCCGGTAATGCCCGGCGATCTAGCTTGCCATTCGGAGTTTGCGGGAAGGCATCCAGACGCACAAAAGCTGACGGCACCATATAATCTGGCAAAATGGCACTCAGATGAGCACGCAAACTGACCGTCAAGCTTTCATTCGCTTCCGCTACCACATAGGCGACCAAATGCTTGTCCCGACCATCCTCACACACCAACACCGCCGCCTCTTGCACCGCCGAGTGTTCCAACAACCGGATTTCAATCTCTCCCAGTTCAATCCGGAAACCGCGAATTTTTACCTGCTCGTCGTTACGGCCCAAGAATTCTAGATTGCCATCCGGTAAGTAACGGGCCAAATCCCCCGTGCGATACATCCGCGCACCAGATACCGGACTAAAGGGATCGGCTATAAAACGCTCCGCACTCAATTCCGGCTGGTTAAGATAACCCCGTGCTACACCGACACCACCAATATACATTTCGCCAACACAGCCTAATGGGACGGGCTGATCGTATTTGTCCAGTAGGTAAACACAGCTATTTTTAAGCGGCCGCCCGATAGAACTATCATCAGCCAAGGATAATATCTCCTTGCAGGTCGCCGTCACGGTATTTTCCGTCGGACCATAGGCGTTCAGCAGTCGAGGTCGGTAGGTTTCCCGCGCAAACCAGTCCTGAATAGCGCTCTTTTTAACCGCTTCACCACCAATAATGATGAACCTGAGGCAATCCGGTAGCGGTAATGGGTTGTCTCTGGCAATCAGTTCAGACCAAAATAACGCCGGTAGAGACATCACGGTGATACGGTTCTGCCAAGCTAAGGCAATAAATTCCTGCATAGAAGTTAGCCAGCGATCATCACGCATGACCAATGTGGCACCATTACACAATGACAAGCAGCACTCTTCTACTGAAACATCAAATGCAAAAGAGGCGAATTGTAATAACCGATCTTGCGCAGTGACCGCATAGGTCTCATTAAAACCCAGATGGCGTTGATACACCGCCTGATGTTCTATCATCACCCCTTTCGGCTGCCCGGTTGAGCCAGAGGTATAGATGACATAAGCCAGATGCCGCGGCGTTAACTCGGCTACCTGTGGGTTACTGTCTGGCTGGTCTGGCTGGTCTGGCTGGTCTGGCAGGGTATTCGAATCAAGTACCGTCAGCCCGGCTAGCGCCTGTTCACCAAGCGCTGTCCGGCCAGCTTTATCAACCAGTACCACCGATGGGGCCGTATCATCCAGAATATACGCCAGACGTTCTCCCGGATAAGCCGGGTCCAGCGGCACATAAGCCCCGCCAGCTTTCAGCACCGCCAACAAAGCCACCACTATCGCCGGTGAACGTGCCATACAAATCGCCACCCGCTGATCTGGTATGACGCCCAATGCAATCAGTTGATGGGCAAGCCGGTTAGCACGAGCATTTAATTCGGCATAGCTGAAACGTTGCTCTTCATACACTAACGCGATCGCCTCCGGGGTTTTCTCTACCTGTTGCTCAAACAGTCGGTGAACACATAATGGGTCAGGATACGGATTTTCCGTGGTATTCCAGGTTTTCAGCAATAATGTACGCTCCGTTTCAGGCAGGATGTTCAGCGCACGTATTGGCGTCTCCGGGGCTTGTTCAAGCGCTTCCACCAGACTCTCCAGCGCCTGTTGCATATAACCACATAGTCTCTCTGGCTCAAACGGCTGTACCACCAGAGCAGTTAGCCCCAACGTGGAACCCCCATCCTCCACCGACAGCCCAAATGGATAGTTAGTCCGCTCCTGCCCCTCCAGAAATTCAACACCTGTGATGATGTCATCCGACATTGCCGATAAGGCATTATGTCGATAGTTGAACAGAGCACTAAAAAGTGGCGTACCGCTGGCAATACCACTGCACCGTTGGGCCAGCGCCAGCGAAGCGTGCTCATGTTCCAGCAACCCGGCCAGTCGCAAATGTACCGCCCGCACGCTATCCTGTACCGGAGTATCATCAACATCCAGTCGCAACGGCAGGGTATTCATAAACAACCCCATGCCATTGTCTGCCCCCTCTCCCGCCTCCATGCGCCCAAACAAGACGGTACCAAACACCACTTTCTCTTGCCCGCAGGTATGCGATAGTACCTGTGCCCAGGCCAGATGACACAACGCCGCCAAACTGACACCAAAACGCCGAGCCAGGCTGCGCAAACGATCATTCAGCTCAGGTGCCAACATCCGGTGAGATTCCCTCATTTGAGAGCCGTCACGATGTACTTCCGCTAGTCCAAATGGGAATGTTGGCTCCTCCACTTCCGCCAACATGTCGGTAAAGAAACGGGTATGTGCCGCCTGATCCCCCTTCAACCGGGTCTGAGCCACCAGATTGCGGAAAGGAACCGGTGCCGACAGGCTATCCCCCTGCCCGGTAAAAAAGGCCCGCACTTCACGGTGCATCACTTCCAGCGTTTCATGGTCGCCAATCAAGTGATGCTGCAACTCCAGTAAGAACCAGCGGCCATCGGTTTCCTGAGTGATGACAAAATGCAGTAACGGTGCCTGACTCAAATTAAGACGATAATGCCCCGGATCAAAACGCCGGGTTAACTGGTCAATGACGGGGCCGTCAGCCGGGTCTAGCGTCAGTTCCGTCACAGGCAACCGAGCCTGACGCAAGACCACTTGCGCCGGAACTGATAATCCTTGCCAGATAAAAGCCGTACGCAGGATGTCATGGCGATCAATCGCCTGTTGTACCGCCGCCAGATAACGGTCCAATAGAGAGCGATTCTCAAAGATCACCGGATAGAGCAACAGATACGGGTCGCCTTCCTGCTCCAACAGGTGATGGAACAGGATACCGTCCTGCAACGGTGACAAGGCATAGATATCCTGAATATTAGCCACTCCACTCGGCACCTGCCTGACGATGCGATCAATATCAGTCTGAGTCAGATCAATCAGCGGCAACATTTCCGGCGTCAGCGCCGTAGTGACCGGAGTGATGACGTTAGGAGGCACCACTACAGCCTGATGCTGTCCCAATGTTTGAGCCAAGTCTGACAGCACCGGAAATTGGAACAGATCCCGCGCCGTCAATGTCAACCCCAAGTGACGCAAGCGTTCAATCATGCGTACAGCGAGCAATGAATGGCCGCCCAACACAAAGAAGCTGTCATGCCGACTAATCTGCTCAATACCCAATAACTCACTCCAGATAGCAGCCAGGGCGATCTCAGCTTCTCCTTGCGGCGCTTCATAGACCTGACGAGCAAAATCCTCTTCCCGCGGTGCCGGTAATGCCCGGCGATCTAGCTTGCCGTTCGGGGTCTGCGGGAAGGTATCCAAACGTACAAAGGCCACCGGAACCATATAATCAGGTAAAGTCGCACTCAAGTATTCACGTAAATCAACCGCTAATCTCTCATGCGCTTGTGCTGCCACATAGGCGACCAGCCGTTTGTGTTGCCCGTCATCCAATGCCAGTACCGCCGCCTCTCGTACTGCCGGGTGTTCTATCAACCGGGTTTCAATCTCCCCTAACTCGATACGGAAACCCCGAATTTTTACCTGCTCGTCGTTACGACACAAGAATTCCAGCTCACCATCCGACAGATAGCGGGCTAAATCGCCAGTGCGATACATGCGCGCATCGAGTACTGAGCTAAAGGGATCGGCTATAAAACGTTCCGCACTCAATTCCGGCTGGTTAAGATAGCTCCGTGCCACACCCACGCCGCCAATATACATTTCGCCAACACAACCTAATGGGACGGGCTGACCGTACTTGTCCAGCAGGTAAATACAAGTATTTTTAACCGGCCGACCGATAGAACAATCATCTGTCGGGGATAATATCTCCTTACAGGTCGCCGTCACGGTATTTTCCGTCGGGCCATAAGCGTTTAACAGTCGAGGCCGGTGGATTTCCTGCGTAAACCAATCCTGAACAGCGCTCTTTTTCACTGCCTCCCCCCCAATGATAATGAGCCGGAGGCAATCCGGTAACGGCAATCCATTATCTCTGGCAACCAGTTCGGACCAAAATAACGCCGGCAGAGACATCACTGTGATACGGTTTTGCCGGGCTAAGGTAATAAATTCTTGCATAGAAGTTAGCCAACGCTCATCACGCATCACTAACGTGGCACCATTACACAGCGACAAGCAGCATTCCTCTACCGAAACATCAAACGCAAAAGAGGCAAATTGTAATAACCGGTCCTGCTCAGTGACGCCATAGGTCTCATTAAAACCCAAATGACGTTGATACAGCGCCTGATGTTCTATCAGCACCCCTTTCGGCTGCCCGGTTGAACCAGAGGTATAGATGACATACGCCAAATGTTGTGGCGTCAATTCGGCTACCTGTGGGTTACTGTCTGGCTGGTCTGGCAGAATATTCGGGTCAAGTACCGTTAACCCAGCCAGCGCCAGTTCGCCAAGTGCCGCCCGGCCAGCTTCATCAACCAGTACCACTGACGGAGCCGTATCATTCAGGATGTACGCCAGACGTTCTCCCGGATAAGTCGGGTCCAGCGGCACATAGGCCCCGCCTGCTTTCAGTACTGCCAACAAGGCCACCACTACCGCCGGTGAACGTGCCATGCAAATCACCACCCGCTGATCCGGCATCACGCCCAATGCAATCAGTTGGTGGGCAAAGCGGTTGGCACGAACATTTAATTCGGCATAACTGAGCGTTTGCCCTTCATAGACTAACGCGGTCGCTTCCGGGGTTTTCTCTACCTGCTGTTCAAACAGTTGGTGAATACATAATGGGTCAGGATAGGGGGTTTCCGTGGCATTCAAGGTTTCCAGTAACAGTGTACGCTCCGTTTCAGGCAGGACGTTCAGCACACGTACCGGTGTCTCCGGGGCCTGTTCAAGCGCTTCCACCAGACTTTCCAGCGCCTGTTGCATATAACCGCATAGCCGATCTGGTTCAAACGGCTGTACCACCTGAGCGGTCAGCCCCAACGAGGAACCCCCATCTTCCACCGACAGCCCAAATGGATAGTTAGTCCGTTCCTGTTCGCCCAAGAATTCAATCCCGGCCATCGTCTCATCCAACGCCGCCGGTTGCTCATTATGGCGATAGTTGAACAGTGCGCTAAAGAGTGGGGTTTCACCCTGTACCCCACTGCACCGCTGGGCCAGCGCCAGTGAAGCATGCTCATGCTCCAGCAATTCAGCCAATCGTAGATGAACCGCCCGCACACTATCCCGTACCGGGGTATCATCGATATCCAGTCGCAACGGCAAGGTATTCATAAACAACCCCATGCCATTGTCTGCCCCTTCCCCCGCCGCCATACGCCCAAACAGGACGGTGCCAAACACTACTTTTTCCTGACCACTGGTACGCGACAGCACCTGCGCCCAAGCCAAATGACACAACGCCGCCAGGCTAACCCCCAACCGCCGGGCCTGACTGCGCAGGCGAGCATTTAACGTGGTGGTCAGCATCCGATGGGATTCTGTCATTCGAGATCCGTCACGATGCACCTCCGCCAGCCCAAATGGCAACGTTGGCTCATCCACCTCCGCCAACATGTCGGTAAAGAAACGGGTATGTGCTTCCTGACTCACCCCTAGCCGGGACTGAGCTACCAGATTGCGGAAAGGAGCTGGCGTCGGTAGGTGCTCTTCCTGCCCGGCAAAATAGGCCCGCACTTCACGGTGCATCACTTCCATCGTTTCATGGTCGCCAATCAAGTGATGCTGTACTTCCAGTAAAAACCAACGACCATCCGTTTCCTGAGCGACAACAAAATGCAATAACGGAGCCTGCCCCAGATCAAGACGATACTGACTCGGATCAAAACGCCGGGTTAACTGGTCAATGACTGGGCCGTCAGCCGGATCTAACGTCAGTTCCGTCACAGGCAACTGTGCCCGGCGCAAGACCACTTGTGCCGGAGCTGATAATCCTTGCCAAATAAAAGCCGTCCGCAGGGTATCATGGCGATCAATCGCCTGTTGCACCGCCGCCAGATAACGGTCCAGCAAAGATCGGTTAGCAAAGACCACCGGATAGTGTAACAGATACGGGTCGCCTTCCTGTTCCAACAAGTGGTGAAACAGAATACCGTCCTGCAACGGTGACAACGCATAGATATCCTGAATATTGCTCATCCCACCCGGCACCAGCTCAACGATGCGATCAATATCAGTCTGAGTCAGATCAATCAGTGGCAACATTTCCGGCGTTAGCGCCACAGTGGTGGGGGTGATAATGTTAGGCGGTATTATCACGGCTTGGTGCTGTCCCAACGCTTGAGCCAGCGCTGACAGCCCCGGCGACTGGAACAGATCACGCGCTGTTAGTGTCAATCCTAAGTGACGCAGGCGCTCAATCATGCGTACAGCAAGCAATGAATGGCCACCTAACGCAAAGAAACTGTCATGCCGACTTATCTGCTCAATGCCCAATAATTCACGCCAGATAGCCGCCAGAGCGATCTCAGCCTCCCCTTGTGGCGCTTCATAAATCTGACGGGCAAAATCCTCTTCCCTCGGTGCCGGTAATGCCCGACGATCCAGTTTGCCGCTCGGAGTCTGTGGGAAGGTATCCAGACGCACAAAAGCGATCGGAACCATATAGTCAGGTAAAATCGCACTCAAATATTCACGCAAATCAGCGGCCAATCTCTCATACGCTTGTGCCGCCACATAGGCGACCAGCCGTTTGTGCTGCCCATCATCCAATGCCAGTACCGCCGCCTCTTGTACTGCCGGATGTTCCACCAAGCGGGTTTCAATTTCCCCCAACTCAACCCGGAAGCCACGGATTTTAACTTGCTCATCGTTACGACCCAGGAATTCCAGGTCACCGTCCGGCAGGAAACGGGCCAAATCCCCAGAGCGATACATCCGCGCGTCGGATTCCGAGCTAAAGGGGTCCGGCATAAAACGTTCCGCGCTCAATGTAGGTCGGTTAAGATAACCCCGTGCCACACCTATGCCGCCAATGTACATTTCGCCAATGCCACCCAATGGAACCGGTTGTCCCTCTCTATCCAACAGATAGATGCGAGAATTTTTAACCGGCCGACCGATAGAACGGGCATCTTCCGGGGATAATAGCTCCTTATAGGTTACCGTCACGGTATTTTCTGTCGGGCCATAACCGTTCAACAACCGGGGCCGGTAACCTTCCTGCATAAACCAGTCCTGAACGGCGCTCTTTTTTACTGCCTCACCACCAATCATGATGAGCCGGAGGCAATCCGGCAGCGGTAATCCAGGCTCTCTGGCCGCCAGTTCAGACCAGAATAAGGTCGGCAGAGAAACAATCGTAATACGATGTTGCCGGATTAAAGCAATAAATTCCTCTACCGAAGCCAGCCAGCTATCATCTCGGATAACCAATGTGGCCCCATTGCATAATGTCGAGAAAAATTCTTCTACTGAAACATCAAACGCAAAAGCGGCAAATTGCAACACCCGATCTTGCACCGTGACGGCATAGGTGTCATTAAAGCCCAGATAACGTTGATAAATCGCCTGATGTTCTATCATCACCCCTTTCGGCTGCCCGGTTGAACCGGAGGTGTAAATCACATAGGCCAGATGCTGTGGTGTTAACGCAGTCACCAATGGATTGCTGTCCGGTTGGTCAGGTAAGATATTCGGGTCAAGCACTGTTAACCCAGTCAAAGCGGCTTCACCCAACGCTGCCCGCCCAGTCGCATCAGCCAACACCACAGGCGGGACAGTATCATTTAAGATATACGCCAAACGTTCCGCCGGGTAGGTTGAATCCAACGGCACATAGGCCCCGCCAGCTTTCAGCACCGCCAGCAGCGCCACCACCATCGCCGGGGAGCGTGCTACACAAATCGCTACCCGCTGGTCCGGTATGACACCCAATGCAATCAATTGGTGCGCCAGTCGGTTAGCGTCAGCATTTAACTCAGCATAACTGAGGCTCTGCCCTTGATACTCTAACGCCGTGGCCTCTGGAGCTTGCTCTGCCTGTTGCTCAAATAACTGATGAATACATAACGGGTCAGGATAAGGGCTTTCAGTTGCGTTCCAAGTTTCCAGTAATAATGTACGTTCAGCCTCAGGCAACAAATTAAGCTGCCCGACAGGAATTTCGTCCCCCATCCTGTTCGATGCTGCCAACACCTGTAAGTGCTCACTCATTCGTAAAACAACTTCCGTGCTCAGACGGTTTTCATCGTAGATCCAGCGAAAACCTCCCCGTCCATTTATCTGGAGGGTCAACAATTCGCCAGATACTTTCTGATCACGTGGCCTATCATCCTTTATCAACGAGACGGCGATTCGCCACGGCCGACTTGTTGCCAACGCCGGGATAGCATGCAATGAAGGAGAGCAAGAGAAGAGATCGTAACTAAATGTACCGTGCTGCGCCAACCGGGACAGCTCATCATCAACCCAGCCAGCTACCTCACGCCAAGGCTTATCAAGCGCTACCTCAACGGCCATAGGCACCACCGTCGCCAGATTTCCTGATTCATCTTTTACCTCATCCACACGCCAACCGACTTGGAATGCGGTCTGTTGAGTCAGGCGAGCAAGGTAAATGACAAAAGTCTGCAACAACGTTCGCAATGGTTCCTCTTCACTATTTTTAGGCAGAGGGGGCTGCCAAGCGCTCATTGTCCATCTGGGTTCTGTTTGTTCTGCGGCGGTTTCGAAAGGTAACTGGAGGGGTTGCAAAGCAGCAAGACGCTCATACCAGAATAATTCACTGGGTGTGAGTCTCTGAAGGATATTCTTTGTATTTCGAGTCTGTTGTGAAACATCATTTGCGTCGGTCATATTTTCTGACGTCTGAGTTTTAAACGCACTTTCCACTTTAGCAATGTTATTTTTCATCTACTACCTCAATGAATCTGTTAGAAATTTGAAAACCGTCATTCCCGACAGTCATCACTAATGTTTCTCTCCCACTTCTTGCCCAAAAATAAAAATAGATACATCTGCTACCCATCCAAGAGACTTAGATATCGGATGCCACTGCCCGATTAATAGCGGCTACTTAGTCATTTTTCGACTCCAATTCTCCTGATTAACGGAATGAGATATTCTATATTTGTTCCCATTTTTTAGATAAGTTCGATTAATTGACTACAATTTTTGTTGACTGACGCTGAATTACATAATTAAAAACTTAACCATTAACTGCAATTATTATCCACAATTACCAAATAACCTTTATATTTTATCCGTTTCTCATTAATACCCAATTAAAATAATTTCAAAAAAACCAAGCATTCTTAAAGACAAAATAGACCAATTTACATTTAATTATCAAAATATTACTTTGACAATCACCTATAAAACAGTCTTCATTACAATAATAAAAGGACATACTAATTTCAAAGACAGTTATTTAATAGGCATAAAATAATCCTGCATATTCAATCATATCAAAATATAACGTCAAGCTAAAAATAATTCATGAAAAATCATTTTTCAACAACAAGATAATACCGCCAACGAATATATCACAAATGAACAAATACAAATTATATTTAACTTAATTACATACAGCCTGTAATAATTAGAACATAAAGAAATACAAATGTTATTATATCAACAACCACCAAGAAACAATTTCAAATTAAAACAACTTAATTTCTCATTGCTTTATAATAATACACAACGTAATCTATATACTATTCAATAATATTCATTATCGCACAAATTAAATATCCTTTAATCCAAACGATTTAATTTTAAGACACACTACACCTCATTCAAATATAACTTTTTCATCACATATATTTATAACTAAATACCTATATTAGATTATTTATTAAAATCATAAAAACAATGACAACATTAATTTAAATTTTATGATTAATATTATTTTAAAAATAACATAAATATTAATGCTAGCTATTTTTATAAAATTATTTATTTATGACTTCTATAACTCACATATTTAAATGTTAAAGATAAAGCGGCTATAATAGCCGGAATGGACAAAATAGCAAAAATAGTGCTATGACTTAATTCCAGCTTGATCAATTCTGCTCCAAATAAAGTACCGAAAATCCCACCGAACCTTCCAAAACCTAACATCCAGGCAACCCCGGTTGCCCGACAATGAGTAGGATAAAATTGCGCAGAGATTGCCCCCATCGATGCCTGAGCGCCATTCATCGTTACCCCGACAAGAAATATAAGAATACTCAACAATAATACATTTTCTTCCCGACCAATAAAAAAGACCAAAATACCCGCCAGGGCATAATTAGTTACAACTACTTTATGAGGATTAATTCGATCCATTAGCCAACCGGAAAAAACCGTGCTTATTACGCCTCCCAAAGGGAATAATGCTGTCAGTGTTGCTGCCATGCTAATAGTGAAACCCGCATCGTTCATTAAAAACGGCATCCAACTTGTCAGAACATAAAAAAACAAGGCTCCCATGCTATAGGTTATCCATAACATTATCGTCCCAACTAAGAATTGATTGGACAAAACCGTTTTAATTGACGACTTATGTATAATTTCTCCTTCATCAAAGGTAAATTTGTTTATATCATTTAAATTATTGCCGGTCATTTTAGACAAAATTCGTCTTATATTATTATTATCCTCTGAGCCACCTTTCAAAACCAAATACCTGAGTGATTCAGGTAATAGAGAAAAGAGAAATAGCGACAGAAATAACGGCAGAATACCCCCTAAAATCAAAACTCCCTGCCAGCCAAAATGTGGAATAATCCATGCAGAAATAACCCCACCCACCGCAGCCCCAAGAGGAAAACCACAAAAAACGATATTTATTAACAAAGATCGCCGATTCTCTGGTGCATATTCAGATATTAAAGTTATTGCATTTGACATTGCCGCACCAAGACCTAACCCAGTCAAAAAACGCAAAATAGTTAACGTCTGTATTGAATCTGCGACAGCGGAGGCAAGACTAAATAGGCCAAAAACAGTGACGGATATTGTCAGCACTGACTTTCGACCAAATCGATCCGCAAGTGGACCAGCAAAAATCGAGCCCAACGATAACCCCAAAAGAGCGGCGACCATAGCTGGCCCAAGAACAGCACCTTCTACTTTAAAATCATTGACCACGGCGGGTGCAATATACCCCATTAATACCGTATCAAAACCATCAATAACAACAATTAAGAAACATAAAATTAATACTTGCCATTGAACTTTCGAGAATTTTTGATTATTAATAATATGTTGGACACTAACTGTTTTAGTGCTATTCATCTTGAATCACCAATATCATAAAACTGACTCCCTTTAACTGTAAAGATAAATTATCAGTTTAATAATAGATGTAAAGAAAATTTATCTTCAATGTTTCCTACGTTAATTTTATTAACACTTGGATTCACATAGTAAGTGCAATATCGTTACTCTGTAAGTAAACATATCCGTATTCCTTTAAATAATTCATTGGGTGTTTTACTACCCCGAGTTTTTCAGGGGCGATTACTTAATCGGTTTATACCCGTCATCTTTCAAGTTGCCTCTTTGTTGGCTGCACTCGCTCACCCCGGTCACATAGTTACCTATGCTCCCGGGGATTCGCTCCCTTGCCGCCGCAATGCATCTTGAAATCCATAGGGTATACCACAAAATCTATTTCCTGCTCAGAGAGTTCATTAAAATTGGTTCCTTTTGGAAAGTATTACTTGATTAACCCATTGATATTTTCATTGGTCCCTTCTTTCCCAAGGTGAATAGGGTGAGAAAAGTAAATTTGCGCCTCTAATTTAGTTCATGCT
>NZ_RCWC01000054.1 GCF_018448935.1 Photorhabdus noenieputensis
CGAGCAGGCAAACCCAACAACCTGATTTCAATCTGACGCTGCACATACCGGCTCCACAGATATTCACTTTCTCAGTCCAGCCCATCGCTGTTCTCCTGTTCCAGGCTAAAGGGGTATTTCACCTTGCGTCCCTGTGTGTCGTAATCAATGGGGATTTGTTGGGTAATATGTACCGCCACGCTGGCTCCCGGCGGCACGTAGACGGCATCAAAGGTTTGACCGTAACGGGCTTTGATCCATTCCGACACGGCTTTAAATCCTCCGGCAGCCGCTTGCCCCAAAACCGCTTTACCGGCATCCCCGGTCAGTGATGACGTTGCGCCGCCATAACCGTTAGTCTGGGTGGTAAGCTGGCTCTGTGACAGCACATCACCGGCTGCTGTACCACCAGAAAGAGCAAATAAGGTTGACAAGTAACTGGCTGCATTGGATTTTCGTGTCCCGCTGATACACGGAATACCGTTATCGTCAGACAACCAGCCGATACTGCCGCCATGATTATCCTGAACGTGATGACTGCCATCGATGCGATGATCCGATTTCGGCACGGTTCTGACGGTGCCGTCTGCAAAGACAAAGGTGAAAGAGGTGACATTGCCGCGCACGCAAGACAAGGTCCAGTCACCGGTAGCTGTACCCGAAATAATCGCCCCTTCCACGTCCGGCAGTTCAATGCCGTTGGCAGTCAGGTTATCTTTACCTATCAGTATCTTAAAAGGATACGGGTCAGTGACTTTGTCATTCACCGGCACCCGGCCTAATAATGCGGTCATCGCCTGGCTGCCGACCAGCGTCGTATTTTCGGGCAAGGTATAAACGGGCCGGATAGCCTCGTTTGTATCACCCTCGGTAATGGCTCGCTGATTTTTAGTCATACCGTCGTATGCCACTTTCTGACGGCGCAATGCATTGTCTTCCAGAAATGACACGGGAAAACGGGGAGCCGCTGGCTGCCCGCTCATTGCAACCTGTGAGTCAACCGGTAACCCATCCTGTGGACTAATCCAGACCAACCGGTCCCCACCTGAGGCCGTATTTTGGCCGGTATAGTCCAATCCTAATCCCAGCGGAATATCACGCTCAACCAGAGGGGTGTTTGTACTTATGCTTTTATTGCCTAGCTGACGGGTCAACTGGTCAAGTCGGCTGAACAGCGTTTGCTGCTCCGCTTTCAATACCTGCTGTTGCTTTTCTGTTTCCTCACGGGAGCCCGCTACCGCCTGGTTAATCTGGTCAGTCATGCTCTGACTCCCGTTTCGCCATTTCTCATTGTCCGCCAGTAATTGTGCGTTTTGTTTTTCCAGTGCCGCCTGCTGAACACGGACACTGCGCAAAGCTCCAATCAAGGTACGCAACGTGTCTTCCGGGGTATCCCCCTCAATCCCCAATGCCCGCAGCTCCCCGGAAGACAGTTCCGCCAAAGCCTGATGACTCACTGTCTGGCTGACAGGCGTCTCTGATTGCCGACAACTCTTGATCCCCACGACCAGCCCCGCAATAACAAAAGCAGGCACGACCCACTTCACCAGACCGTTTGACTTAATTTGCATGGGGATTTCCTTGTCGCTTCATGGGCGTTTTTGACCTCACCGGTTCAGGCAGAAAAGCACGGTCAGGCCGACCTTTCACCACCAAATAAACGGTAGTCGTGTCTTCCGGCGTACCTGACGGTCCCAACCAACGATGCTGAAAGGTCGCTGCTATGAATTGCCCCTGTAACCTGCGTGGATCAAGCACTACATTCTCACGGTGGGTATTACGCACTTTCAGCGCCACCACAGTGAAGTTATCCACACCCCAGCCCCCTAACGGGGAAACTATTACCGGCGCAGAGGGATACAATGTGGTCAATCGGGGCGACAATGCCAATGATACCGGGTGAATGCCGGGAACAGCTTCTACTGTACGCAACGGCGCATACAGACTCTGCGCAGCATAACGGGTCAGGACCACCGGCAGCGGAGCCGTATAGGACGGTTTTTGACGCCGGGCGGCCTGACGTTCACCGGCAAGAGAGGGAGACGTTGCTGACGTGTTATCCCCTTTGGCACCATGATGAATCTGATGGTCGTCCGTCAACGTAATCACGTCCCCGTGGTACACCACACGAACCGGCTCAAGGGGATCTTTTCCATTTGTAGCTGTCACATCCAGTAAAATCACTTCCCCACCTTCCACATCCTGAAGTTGCAGTCGGGTCTGGGTAAACGTTTCACTCGGATACAGATACACTGCACCACCGGTGCTTTGTACCCGCAATTTGCCATTCAGCGCACTCGGAAAACCGACTCGGACATTTTTATCTACAAAAACCACCCGCTCCTGTCCAACATGCAAGGCAACCGGCAGCGGGATACGCTCCCACTTCATCAACTCCACGGCCTCAGCGGGTGAAACCATAACCAACCCGGCGAATAATAATGCGGTCAATACCAATAATTCGACGAGTACCTGTTTTTTCACTGGAATATCCCCTTTTTCTCCGGTACCGGCGGTGATGCTGCTTCCAGCCGTTGCGGTGTGCTGTCATAACAATCCAGTGCCAGACCGAACGGGTTACGCTCTGCATCCCCTTGCCAACGGGTGACTTTAAGCGGATAACGTACCAATGCCCGTTTGACCGGCTCAGCGTGAAAATATTCATCGGCGACTAAATCTAACCGGATAACCCAGTTATCCCGGTCTTTTACCATCACATTGCTGTCACGAAAGCCCCGTTCCGGAATTTCATACACCACCCGCACGCGATCTTTTAGCTCACCCACTTGTGACCGGTTTTGAGCATCCTGTTCCAGAAATACCTGACAGGAGGGGGTCAGATAAGGAGAAAGCGCGGCTATTTTCGCTGGATAATCGACTTCCCCGTCTTTCGGCCAGGCATTCAGTTGCTGAAAAATATAAAAGCCAAAGGCATAGACCTGGGAGACTGGCACTTGCCACCACGGGCGGGTACTGCCACTGCGGACATCCGGCGGCGTATAAATGGTTAACGCTCTCGGCACCATCATCCAGCCACTCAGACTCAGCAACAACAACAAAACCAGCACACCACAGGCCGCGCGTAACGTCAGGATATGCTGGTCCCGATCTTGAATTGCATGACGAAAACGGCTCATAACCGCCCCATTCGGGTCATTACCCGGTGACGGCGGCGCAATGACCAGCGTTGTGATGTGATAATCAGTGACGGGTCACCCAGACCCCAGCGCCGCTTTTTAACCTCCAGCCGTCGATAGAGATAATGCGCCGGTTTACCGCGTTTCATCCGGGCCAGGTATTTGCCGCCAAAGGCAATCAATAACAACGGCGCAATCAGTGCCACCGTCGGTATCATCACCCAACCCGTTACTGGTGTCAGTAACAAACCAATGACCGTGCCAGCTATCAGCCCCGTTAATGCCGTCCAGCCCAGCTCTGGGGTAGTAAATCCCCGGAACACGACAGGTTCAGCGTTAAGACGGTCAGGTAAAAAACGAATAGTCTGCACCATACTGACACTTCCCTGGGGTTAAAAGAGAATGGACGTCGATTTGCCCAGCAGCCAGATAACCGCCACTAACAGCACCACGCCAACCACCACAATCGCGCCAAATTTAGTCCAGGAAGCTCTGTCACTGCGAACTTCAGAAAAAGTATGGATTGCCGCGGTCGCCACATTGATAAACGCGATCGCGGCAACAACCAGCCCGCCTATTACTATGCCGTCCTGCAAGTAACCTTTGACGGTATTAAAAATACCACCGCCACTCCCGCTGGAAGGCGGTTCAACCGTTGGCAATGCCGCTGTCACAGGTTGACAAACCAGATAAGCCAACACACTGAGTGACACTGCACGGGCATTGATACGGGCAAACAGGCGGAACAGTGACTGACATCCCCGGTTTAACAAATCCATTTCCTTTTCCCTTTTTTCCATTACAGGTTAAAAAAACCGATTAGCTGGCAAACATCCAGATAGCCATCACCAGCAACAACGCCACACGAATGACAAAACGGTTCATCGCCGCTTCACGGACCTTTTCATTGGCCCAGCCCTGCCAGACGTCTACCATTCCCCATGCGGCCCAGAGAAACAGCACCGCTATCAGTAAACCGATACAGAGAAATTGCATCACATGGGGATCGAGATTGCCGGAAGCTGCCCTGAATGCATTGCGTTGTACCTCGTTCACCGGATTCGCTCCTGACGATATTGACCGGTCACATCCAGCGCAACCGCAGAAATCCCAGGTTGGGCACGGGAGGGGGTCAGATAGCGGTTAATGCCTTCACGGACAATATTGAGGTCCCGGTTAGCACGTAGATAATCAAAATAAAAACGGTCTGCCTGCCCCCCCTGAATGGCCAAAACCCGGGCACGTTCCAAACTGGCCTGCACCTGATCAAGCTGTTTGAGTGTGGTGGCCAGCTCATCTTTTTCCCCAGCCAGCACAGGCCAACTCATTAGTATCGTCAGGACAAAAAGACTATGGGAAAATAAACGGAAATAAACCATAGCATTACCCTAAATCAGCGTAGATATATACATCAACAGAGTGACGAAAAAGGGTAACGATTACAGTGAATAATTGTTTATCTGATTTTAAAAATTTTGGATACTTGAATTTAAGGTTGAAACAGAGCTATAAACATCCTGGCTCACTTAAAATAAGCGGGTTGATAATTGATATTTTCTCATATCACTACTGAACACAACTATTACCTGCTTGAGATGAATGTAACCGTCTGGTTCTTGGACGACAGGAGCACTATCCGGTCAACAGTGGCTCAGACCGAACGGCAACGGAGACTGGAACAAACCAACGAAGGGCGAATCGAAGCCAAGGGCGTCAGGTTCCGTCTATAAACCGACAACAGGTTTTGATAATGAAAGATGAGGGATTTGGGGCTTCTGAGATTGCCAGGCAACTGGATATTAACCGCTTCACCGTCTACAAAATACTGAAAGAAACAAGATAATCATGACATCAGAACTACAGATTTACACTTCGTTACTCACCGATGTAAAGGAACGGATCCGTGGGGGTCAGTTCAGAGCCGCTCAGTCCGTCAATGCTGAACTAATCCAGATGTACTGGGACATCGGTCACATGCTCCATGAGCGTCAGGAGCAACAGGGGTGGGGAGCGGGGATCATCCCGAAGCTGGCACGGGATATTGTTAATGAATTGCCAGAGGTCAAAGGCTTCTCAGAAAGGAACCTGAAGCGCATGTTACGTTTCTACCGGGAGTACGCCTTGCCACGAATGGAGCAACAAGGTTCCGGAAAGCCCGTATCGACAATTGTGCCACAACCTGTGGCACAATTGCCGTGGGGTCATAACATTCTGCTGATTGAGAGGATAAAGGATCAAACCGAGCGATTCTGGTATGCAGAACAAACTCAGATACAAGGATGGAGCCGAGACTCCCTGCTTCATATGATCAAAAGCAATGCCTATGCCCGGCAGGGTTCGGTTGTCAGCAACTTCAAGAACCGGTTACCCGTATCTCAATCGGAGCTGGTACAGCAGACCCTGAAGGATCCCTATGTTTTCGATTTCCTCACCCTATCGGAACCCTTCAAAGAACGTGAGCTGGAAACGGAGCTGCTCAAACACCTTGAAAAATTCCTACTTGAACTCGGCGAGGGATTTGCTTTTGTGGGGCGGCAATATCGTATTACCGTAAGCGAACAAGATTATTACATTGACCTACTTTTTTATCATCTGACTTTGAGGGCTTTCGTTGTGATCGAGCTGAAACGAGGAGAATTCAAGCCTGAACATGCCGGTAAGATGAATTTCTATTGTTCGGTGGTCGATGAAAAGCTACGACATTCCACTGATCAGCCCACCATAGGTTTGATTTTGTGTCAGACCAAAGACCGGATACTGGCCGAATATGCCTTGCGCGGTATTCAAAAACCAATTGGCGTTTCGGATTATGAGTTAACCCGTACATTGCCAGAGGACTTAAAATCCAGCTTGCCAAGCATTGAGGAATTGGAAGCAGAACTCAGTCATAATGATGAAAACACTCCCAGGGAATAAAAGGGATTTCCCCTCAATTTGGTTACTGTATCCATCTTCCGTGTCATTATGAGGAGTAACCAATATACTGCTAAGGAAATGTTATAACCGTTGGCCTCATATTGGAGGCCATCTCTCTCAGCGGCATAAAATCATTCTTACTATTATTAAAGAGGTACTTGAGACGTTTTACCAACCAATCCACATCATACTGCTTTTATCTCAAAGATATTTCTTAAAAGTACTCATCATCACAGTAATAGCGATCCCTAATAGGAGAGCTGCGGGTAACAATAATAAATTAGGATACACTGCCGATGGCCAGGAGAGATATAACAGACAGGGTACACAAAACGCCGGTTTCACAAACCGTTTGGCATGATGATAAACAAAACTCGACTCATAAGCGGCACCATAACGTCGCAAGTCACGTCGGCTTAGTCCTTCAACGACAGCAACGCCTATAACCATCACAAACAATGGCAAAGACAACACCAGAATAGTGAGCCGGATAATAAAGGTTACGGTCACATATACCGTTGCCAGCAGGTACTTCCGCAAACTTTCCGCCAGTAATACACTCCAATCGCTCAACTCTCTCACCATTTCATAGTGGCTCCGAGCTTGTACTGTATGTTGTTGGTTAATCCAGTCCAGTGCACCACTGTCTACAAACACCCACTGATAACTCCATTTTAACCCTATACTGAGCGTAGTCGCGGGCTCTGATAACAGTAAGCTGCGGGTAAATTCTTTAGACAACCAACCGCTTTCCGTGAGCATCACTTGTTGGCTGTGCCTTTCGCCCTGTTCCGTCCAGAAAAAGGCTATCCCAAGGTATTCAACAACCAAACTAAAAAACAACGATACCAGCAAAAAGCCAATGAGCATCCATGGCAGCTCCCACAGGGCCGTTTTTAACGGGCCTGATTTTTTCGGTGGCATCTGAGGCGATTTAGCTTTCTGCTGCGTCATCGTCAGCTTCCTCATCAGGCGTCAGCACCGCTGGATTTAACATCACATTGAAATCAATCTGACTGTCACTTGGCATTGAGCCCGCTGACCACCAGGATTCACTGGTACGGTAATGTTTACGCATATCATCAGCGATTTTTTGCAGACTTGCCGGCATCAGGTCATCATCATCGGCTGCTGGCAGCGGCATACGGATCTTCCATAACCGTCCCCCTTCAAGCAAAGCAAATGCCTGACCTTTCGGCAGATTAATCACCTCGGCAGGGGTAATTAACGGCGTTCTGATCGTGCTAACCCGATCCTGAGTATTAGAGGTAAAATGACCGCCTTGCTCTGGACTGGAAATATCGGTAATCCCGGAGACCAAAGTTTTAGTGTACACTTCCACCTCTGGCAATTGACAGGTTAGCAGCTCGGCGGTGTTATTTTCCCTGACCCGCAGCATAACCAGAGTATTAAAATTTCCTGTTACCTGCGCCGCTTTAGCACTGCTGCCAATACGTGCTTCAATATCAGACAAAGTCTGGGTGTAAGCGGTTACCTCTATCCCGGCACCACCCCCTTTGTTAATCAGCGGGATAAATTCATCGCCCATCAGCTCATTGAATTCATCACAATGTAAGCTAATGGGGAGTTTTCTCGTTTTGCCTTCTGGTAAACCGTCATCCAGACCAAATTTGTAAATGTGACCGGCAACAGAAACCAGGTCCGCGAACATGGAATTACCCACTGCCGAAGCGACTTCTGCATCCGACAAAGCATCCAGTCCTACATACACAATACCTTTCTTACGTATGACCTGTTGCCAGTCAAAGATGGGACGCTGATCGTTCATATCCGTGTAATCTGGTGCCAGCAGTGCAGCTGTTTTCCCCGTGGTCAGCTTTTCCAGTAATGGCAACAGGGATGCCACAATTTTGTCAAAATAGGTGCGATCATAGCGAACCGCACTGCGCAACCCGTCCAGTATCGGATCGTAGAGTTTTTTCCCCGCGTCTGAGCTTAGTGCCATTTCAATCGCCCAGATTTTCACTGCATTCGTCTGTCCCTGCATATTGCGTGGCAAATCGTCTTCCGTCAGCAGACCCAGACTTTTCTCCACCTGCTCCCACAACACAGGCAGGCATTGCCTGATAATTTTTTCAGCATAAGTTTCATACAGTTCGCCAATATTGGTGACATAACGTAATATCAGGGTGTAATCTGGTCGCTGCCCCAGAGCCACCAAAGCACGAGTAACGATATTGACAAAACGCCAGGCAAACTCACGAAAAGCGGCACTGTTACCCGCCCCACTCAATTGTCCTGCTATACGAGAAGCAACTTCTGAAACCCGACCAAAACGCCCAACAGCATTGTAGCGAGCACTAATATCCGGCCAGCCCAGATGAAACACCTGGAACTCATCTTCCCGCCCGGCACGATGCGCTTCCGCCCACATGCGTTTGAGCAGGTCTGCATCCCCTTTCGGATCAAACACAATCGTGATATTACCCCGCCGGATATCCTGCGTGATGAGTAACTCTGCCAGCCGGGTCTTACCAACACGGGTTGTACCGAGGACCAACATGTGCCCGACCCGCTCACGCAAATCCATTGACACATTGACTTCATCCGGTTCAATGCCATGCAATGCTGGATTGCCCCCCACCGGCGGCAATGGCCTCACCGGGTTCCACGGGGAATCACGTTGCGTCAGACGACATAAAGAGGGCAATGGGTACTCAAACCGCTGCTCAAATGCCCTCGCTAATTGATAATACCGGGAAGGTTGAACATAACGTTCGACTTCCGGGCGCAGGGTATCCAGAAATCGTTGTGTATGTTTTTGTTGCCAAAGAAACCCTTTCCCCAGAAACAATCTCTGATGACTGACGGGTACCTGGTGGCTGGCCATCACATAACGGGGTAATCGTCGGATATTGCGCCGGTAGTTCAGTATATGTAACCCCTGCCGGAATCGGAGACCTGATAACATGCCAAAACCTGCCGCCATGACATAACTGACCGATGGTGACAATGCCACAGCCCACGGCGCTACGATACAGACACCGGCGGCAACCGCCGAAACAACAGCGGTATTCAACTCAACAGCCGGACGTAACCGTGCTTCAATCACATAACGATCGCTCATCTAGCCCGCCATAACACCACAATTGCCAACAACAATCCCAATAAAAGCACCGGGAAACTGTGTGGTAACACCAGCTCGGATAATATAGGATGACGGGGCCACATCAACGCACCTTCTGGGTTAAGCCAGTATCGGTAATCAACACTGGATAATGCTGTAAGCGCAAACGACGAGCCAAATCACTGCCGGAAGCGGGGGCTAATACCAATCCCTCTGCAAGCTGACGCAGTTCATCCAGTTGTGCTTTATCCCGCACACTAACCAGCAACCCCACCGCCTGCTTTTTCCGAAGGCCAACCAAATTTTCCTTCAACCACTGTTTTGACAGGGCATCATCCCCAATCATGAACAACGCTCCCATTCCTGGCAATTGCAACGGACGAACGTCAACAGGTCCGGGAGACAATTCCGGCGTTTCCACCGGTAACATGCCCCCTTCGGTCAAATCTGGCGGGGTCGCCTCCGTATTTGAAGAAGTCGTCGGTTCATTGTCCTGAGCGTTAATGGCATCAAAATACGCTGCTGTAGATTGTCCACCTAAATCAGCCACAATAGTCAGTGCAGCCTGAGAACAGGGCGTCAATATCATCATCATTAAAAATAAACGGCAGCGATAACGGATTAAGTTATGGATTAACATCTTCTTTATTTTTCCTTCGGTTCAATCCAGGTCTGTGTCGTATTAACTACAGCAATATTGGTGGACAAAACAGGATATCGGGTCTCCAGCGTACTCAGTTTACGTGCGACGATTTTCCGATACTTACTCGCGGGTTGACCGCCAGCGGGATGGTGATAACAGCCTGCCGCATTCAACCAACTACCCGGATTGGATTGATAACAGGTTTTCAGAATACGAGCTGCCACATGAAGATTAGTATAGGGGTCCAAGGCATCCCAATAAGAACGAAAATAATGGCCGTTCCAGCCTAAATTCACTTGAGTAATCCCCACATCAATACGTTTGAGGGGTACGCTGCGCATAAATCCCTGCAACGCCTGCCAGACCGCCTGTCGGGTTGCATAACGATAACTTTTTCCAGCCACATTGAGCGTCCACGGCCAGGGGCGTTCATGTTTCTCCTGTGGCAAACGTTTTGCCGATTCAGCCAGTGCCAACGCATAAAGCATTTCAACGGGTACGCCATGCACCCGCGCAATCTGCTGGTACCCAGGCGGAACAACCTGTTTTACCGCCGCGGCCATACCTTCTGTCACCCAAAAGAGACTTCCCGCCACAGCGAGACTCAAAATGCCACCACACGCCATCCGTCATTCTCATGTTGTAGTACGACCGGCATTTTCCCCTGACCAAATTGTCGCCAGCGCCCTTTGTCATGATTAAGCGTGATTTTTCGGCTACGGACTTTTTCTGAGGGAATATGATGTTTACCTGCCCAGGTACGTAAAACATCATCGTTGCCTTCGCTATCTACCAGGTAAATATCCACCTCACGGTCAGCTGACAAGACAGCAGCCAGCCGGGCATCACAAGCCGCGCAATCCTCTTTCACAAATAACACCAGCCGCTCTTGATTACCCTGTGCGATTCCGTCCCCCTTCCCTAAATTAACCGGCAAAATATTCGGTGCCAGACGCTTCCAGGCCGCATCCACCGCCCGCTGGAACGCCAGTTCCTTTTCAGTACGAACATATTCCTGCCTAACCCACAGTTCGGCATAACGTTGACGCGCCTGTACTGTTTCTGCCTCAATACCCAATGCACTCAACGGATCGAGCCCAGGAGACTGAATGCCTCGTTGTCCCTGCATCAATTGCTGATAACGCTGAAACTCTGCTTCTGTCAGCCCCCACATTTGCGCCTGAATACGGTGGTTTTCAGCCTGCATGACCTGTTGCTGAGTCGCTTTCATTCCCGTCTCTGTCTGTTCAGAGATAGCAACCTGTGCCGCCGAAGCTGACAGAGACATAACAACGCCAATCAGCACCACCCCCTTCCTCTGGCTGAAAAAATCTTTTCTCATCATTATCCTCCATTGACTGACAGGGTTTGACGGTGCCCTTGTACCTGGAACAAAGCCTGATGATCGGAGATACTGACCAACGTCCATTCAAATGCACTTTCACCCGGGGTCAGTAAGCGCATTTGAGATATTTGAGAATGAGGATCTGTGTCTCGTGGAATAATAACGGCATAAACTTGTTCTCCCCGACGTTCAATACCAGAAAGCATGAAAGGGGCAACTATCCGTTTCTTCGCTCGAAGAACCTCCCGGTCAGGTGTGCCCGCTTTTTTACCAGAATACTTTTCCTGCTGAGATTTCCACGCGATTAATGCGTCAACGCGCATTTCCTGCTGTTTCACGGTATTTTTCAATACACTCACTGCTTCGGTAAGATCCTGATGCGCACGGCTTAAATCAGTCACTGACTGTACCAGCGGTTTCTGTTGGTCGTTGACGGAACCCTGTTGAGCTATCAATACCTGATGAAATCGGTCATTTTGAATTTGCCAGTCCTGACGGGAGACAAAGCCGGTATCCGCTTTATCAAGCCGTTCGTGCAGCTTTTGCACCTCATCAGGCAAATGCTGGAATGATCCATTTCGCATTAATGACTGAAATTCCACTAACTGATGATGTTGCTGCCGTACCACGAATGCCAGCAACGCTATGCTGACAATAACAAGCAATATTGACAGATACCCCAAACATTTTTTTAACAACAATCTAGGTTGGGTCTTTTGAGAAACCGCTTGCTGAAAGCTGTCAATCTCAGCTTCAGACGTCGAAGACAGAGGAGAGATTTCAGTTGTCATACCACACAACATCCTTGTTTTATTTAGCACTGTGTCTGGCATACTTTTCAGTACTATCGAATTGCTTGACAAAACAACAGACACAGAAATGCGACTTATTCAGTAGTGATTAGAGTCTAATCATATGATTACCCGATACCAGGAAGCATACTGGGCAAAACCAGAGAGGATGACGATAAAAAATTCAACATGAAAAGAATGAAAATTACACTCCAATATAGAGCATAAAATCTATGGTCACCACGTCAGGCTGCCCATACTGACGCATCGTCTTTTTAAAGAAACGCAGTGCGGTCTTCTTATCCCGATGAGCCGTCAGCAAAAAATCAGCTCGAATCCACTGCCCGGCAAAGGTAACGCCATTATCCTTTGATTTTGATACAGGCTTCATCCATGCGCCACCGACGCCCAACAGCGGGCTTACTACGCCGGTAACGTTTAATCATCAACGGAACTAAACAATGAACCCAACGAGAGAGCGGGGAATGATCAACGGCAATCCCACTCTCCGCCATCATTTCTTGCAGGCTCAGCGCATAGGCCAGATATCAGCGAACACACTGAGCGATGATATCAACAAAATAGTGCAGACGTTTGAATGCTTCTCGAATCAGGGACATCGTCAGTTCAACCAATAAAAAAATGCAATATTATCCAAACAGCGCTTAATGCAACAGAACAAGTGTCTAAATTACAATTCATTAGATTGACTAATTAGATTCAATTTGCTTATATGTTCCGTATTCTTTTTTAATCCTTTTTTAATCGTGTGAAAACCAACCAATTATTGGTTTAATTACAGCCACAAATAAACATTTGCGTTTTTTTGTGCTTTTTATGGGCTATTAGCATCAGACTTTGGGAACGAATTCTCAAGGCGGTAGCCTGTCTATTTATTAGTTGTCTTATTGGGTTCCGCCGTATTTTGCCGCTGAAAAACGACATTCCTTCACATAGCGTATTCGGACGCCTCTTCGGCCTTAATATGCCCGGAGCAGTTTGAATCAGCTTTCAGATGTTGAGTGGCTGAAACACTTCCGGTCTTATCGCGCCAGGTGGTTAGGGAAAGATCACTAAAAGTATGTTTTTCGAACATAAAGCGCATATTTTCTTAACGAAAATGCAACACACCCATCAAGTAGATATCCAACTAACCATAGTAGTGAACAAGGAATATTATACCGGGGAGAGGCTACATCAATCTTTGCCATGTATAACATCCAAAAGGCAAAGTATAAGTGATCAGCAAGTCTACGTTACGAACCCCAAATTGTTAACTAGGCTGTGTCCCTTAATATCAATTAATAGTATTATTATCTGATTGATTTCGATGCAGGAACAAAATGATGGCACGTTACGACATTTCTGATGATGCTTGGATATTGATAGAATCTTGTTTGCCCCCTGTTCGTTCAGGGCAGGCAGGACGTCCACATGTTGAACACCGCCGTGTGATGAATGGGATGTTCTGGGTGTTATGTTCAGGTGCGCCGTGGCGCGATTTGCCTGAACGCTACGGTCCCTGGAAAACGGTTTATAACCGATTTAACCGTTGGTCAAAATCAGGCATTATCAA
>NZ_RCWC01000055.1 GCF_018448935.1 Photorhabdus noenieputensis
TCAGGCTGTTCAGGCTCTCTGCTAACATCTCAGGCGTATACTCCCCGGACAGAAAACAGCCCACGGTCTGGGTTGGCCGGTCGCGCTGGTCCCAGTCGCTGTGACGCACATTCCACACATACACCGGTGCCTGCCAGCCAAGCTGTCGCCCCTGTTTCTCCAGCATGCGCAACGCGGTCTCTATCTGCGTCCGCTGGCCGAGCTGGTCTTCGCTCATCGCCCACACCACCCCATCCAGCGGGCGACGGCGACGCAACCTACGCAACGCCTGTAACTGCGCTTTATCCGGCTGAACCTGCAAACTGCCGCCCCACAGCAATAGATTGTGCTCGCCCTCTTGCCAGTGCTGAGCTGTCAGCCCGGGGACAATGGCTTCCACTTGTTCCCGTTGTCCCATCACCAACAAAATACACACCCGCCGACGCCAAAAGGGGCCATAACGCCGACGAAGCTGATATTGCAACCGTTGAAAATAAAATGGCACTTCTGAAAGTACAGCTTGCTCTACAGGCGGTCTAACCGCTATTTCCTGTGCGGGCAGACGCTGTTTGTAATCACGAAAAAGATTCAACAGCCATATCACCCCCACCATACTGACAATCCAGACAATTATTTTGATAGCCTGAGTAGACAACCCGAATCGATCGCCCCAGAAAGATAACAATCCGCCCAACACCAGTGCGATCAAACTGGTGATCAGACCTACCCCCAAATTACGGGTAATAAAAGCTTTAAACATGGAAGTCCCCTGATGAAGTGACATTGTTTAGCGGGGAGATAGTCCCCAGTTGTAACGTGGTATTGTGCGCTAGCAGAAAAAGCTGTGGCACCTGCTGATACTCGGCCATTTTCATGGCGAGTGTTAATGCAAACCAATCCGCATATGGCCCTGATTTCCCAAGCCAATGGGGGACGAACTGCTGATCAAGCGTTGTCGGCTCGCTCTTCTGTGCCGATGATGGCAAGGCTTTCAATCTCTGATTCAACCGAATTAACAGCCTGTCTTTCTCCGGTGAGTCGGCATCGTTGTACCACAGAGTCCCGGCAGTGATGGCAGGACATTGATAACGCAGAAGTTGGGCCACACTCTGCTCAGCCTCCTCGGCTACAGTCGCCATCGGCCGATGCAGACAGCATTTTGCCGACAATTGAGAAGAGGAAGGGGCCAGTAACCAAACCACCGCACCCTCACTGGTTGCCTCCGGCGTTTTATTGCCCTCCCAACACCATGTTATGACCAACAGCAATCCTTTGGTTTCCGTGGTCAACCAGTCGCTTATTTGATGGGTATAATCGGCGTTGAGTTTTACCGGGCCTTGCAGTTGAGACAACGGCAGCCCCAGTTTTTTCCAAACCTGACAAAATTGTTCCCATACGACGGCTTCGGGTCTGTCTAATGGAAAATAGACATTCACTTTATGATTAACCACATGCGCTGCCAAACTACTGCGCACCGCTCCCAGTAAATTTTTAAACAAGTTGAGATAATTGGAAAAAGGGGGCAATGCCAGCGCGCTATCGCCATTGACCAATACAGTCTTATCCGCCGGTGATGGCACTTCCGGTGGAAAAAGCGCGCCATAATCCACAACCCGTATCGCCTGCGAAGCCCACGCTTGCCAGCGAGCTTCCTGCCAGGCGTTCTCTTGCGTCAGCACTTCCGCCTGCTCCAATTCGACGCCGTAACGAAACAACCGCCAACCGGCAATCACCCCGAACAGTGCGGTTATTCCGGCTAAAGCGACCAACGCATAAAGCAAGCTGGCGGGATCTTTAAACAGATACCAGAAACTGCCGACAGCAACTACGACGGCGAAACAAGCCAGACTGAACAGACGCCACCAAAGCGACCAGACTGGCGGTTCTGGCCGGTGTACGGAATAAGATTGCGGAATATCCCAAGCCATTACTATTACTCCCCTATTCCGGCTTTCGTCGTACTGGAAATGACATAACAACCGCATTGGCAAAGCGCTTTATCAAACGCGACCGGTTTACCATCGGAAATACATTGAGAATTAGCTTTAACAATACGATTAATACCATGCCCTTTCAGCGGACAACTGACTAAATCATTTAATAATGCGACTCTTTTACCTTCAATTTCGATAGAAGAGGAGGCGGAAATCACTTCACCGCCGCTACTGAGCTTATCGCCCAGGCGAATAACACCTTCAAACATCATGAACCCTATATCATTAAGAATAAATTTTTACATTTTCAGCGCCATAATATTATCGCCCTGATTATTCAACGCCGCCTGTAAAAGCGTTTTGATGACTTTGTTGCGATCATCGCTATCAATAAATTTCTTTGAGCATACGATGTCGATTTTCTTATTTAAATCGACAGTTATCAGCACACTATTTTCACGTTCCTCAACTCTTTTAATGCATTCATAAGGCAGAAAAATAGTTTTACTCAACGGGGTCGGTGTTAACAAAAAGCCCCCTGATTTCTCTGCAAAGAAATAACGATCTTTTGTCTTACGATAAGAGAGATAACGTTCAGCAGCCATCATGATGCAAATACCACTCGCTCCCTTAATCAGCAATAAAATAGCTCCAAAACTCCAAATCCACGCGCTGTCCCGATACCTCTCCCGGATAAAATAAACCACGGAATTTGGCGCGGTATTCTTATCCTGATATTCAGTGAATGGGGACAGTGCAACGCGCTGAATCGACAACAAACACCCAATAAAATAAACCACCCCAAATGGAAAGAAACAGGATGTAATAAAAGAGCTGATTTTCGCGTATCTTGGCATTTTGAGAATAGCCAACAGATTAGCCACTTCCAGCAAAATAAAGATCAGCATAAATATTAATATCTTATCGAAAAAACTCTGCTCTCGATAAGAGAGTCCAATATAATTGGAATCAAATCCTGTTATAACAACCAACAAAAGCAAATATGTCGATAGATTAATAGCAAAACCTATCCAAACCATTTTATAGATCTGCTTCACAAAAACTCCTTGATTTACACAAAATTACAAACAAAACAAACTGCATGAAAATAGACAAAACTTCACCTTGGATAATTCATGACTGAATTTTCCAAAGACCGGTAATCTTTTAATCTCTACGACTCAGCATAGATAATTCTGAGGACTATCTCATAAATTTTTATCTCCACTCGATTACTTGAATCAGTAATAGTAGTAATTGCTTATAAAACAGTATTTATCCGGCAAGACTTCTTCACTGTTTTCAAGTGATGGATTAGCCCCTATCTCCTTAAGCCTTTTCTTGGTTAGTTTCTCAAGACTAATATCTTGCGGACTAGGAAAGCCCAATACTGAGAAAATATCCTGAGCCAATTTAATTGACTGCCACGGTTTTTTGATGCTCACAACATATGAATAGACAGAAAATACCGCTGTAAAAAACATAAGCCATAAGGTAAAAATATCTGCTCCATCCCAAAAATTGCTGCCATCTGGAAAAAGAATAGTTCCCAAACAAATAGCAGCGATAAGAAAAAATATGCAGCAAGTATAAAAGACTTCATCCCATGCTTTTGATCGTATCCCTTTATTACACCAAGGAATAATAGAAATAGTTCTCAGTTCAGGCTTTGTCAGCGCATAAACAGCATAATGCTCTTCCTGTTCCATCACAACTAACTCGACATAATCACCTCTTTTTACTGTCGTCAACCCTAACCAACCATGAAAAGGGATACCATTGATTTTCCCTTGCACAAAATGATAATCGCTAGACAACCTTATTTTAGTCTGTGAATTCACCGCAGACCAAGAGGCATTCCCCATCATCGCAATCAATAGAGCGCCAAACTGTTCATTCTCCTCCTTTCGGGCAAATTCCTTAGGGGCATATTCTCGTTCAGTAAAATAGCCTTTGACACAGAGCGTCTCGAATTCCTCCAATACACCACTCACTTTGATTAATGGTTTATGCGGGGGCAATTCTGGTAATGGTGGCTCTTTTGCTAATATTGCATCCAATTCAGGGATTTTTTCTTTTGTTTTTGCAATCTCCTTTTCTGCTTCTTCTCTGTCTTCTGGATGGCTTACTATCCAGTCAAGGTTTACTTCAATCCATGTATCAAGACTGCTTCTTTGACTTTTTATTTCTTCAAAGTCAATAGGATCTTTCAAAAACTCATATGTATTCATGAGAGCACCTTAATTGCATCAGCAAAATTTTTACTTTGTTCTTCATACAGTTGATTCCTATTATTTAATTATCTAAATCAGTAATAGTAGTAATTGCTTAATAAACAATACTTATCAGGCAAAACCCTGCCTTGACTGGACTCCTCATCTGATGAATTGGCCCTGATTTCTTTAAGCTTCTTCTTTGTGAATTTCTCAAGATTAATTTCCGTAGGATTAGGGAAACCCAATACAGTAAAAATCTCCTCAGCAAGCTTGAATGTTGGCTTAGGGTTTCTCATACAGGAAAAATAGATTAACGGTGAAAAAACAACAGCCATTCCTCCCCAAAATGAAGACATATATTCTATATATCCCACAATATCTTCCTTAATAAAGAAAAACCACATTATCACGGACATAAAGAAAATAACTAAAGAGCAATACCAAGTACCACGTACCTGATATTTGGCATTTGAATGAATACCTTGTTTACAACGTGGTACCATCGATATCACCTTTAATTCAGGATGGGCAATCGCATAAACCACATAATGCCCTTCCTGCTCGGTCACCGCTAATTCAACATAATCACCCGCTTTTGCTATGGTAAACCCTAACCAACCGTGAAATGGCACACCATTGATTTTCCCCCGTACAAAATCACAGACGTCACTTACCCTCACTGTGGCTTGTGAATTAGTACCCGAGGTATTTCCTGCTATCGCCAGCAATAATCCCCCATACAGTTCTCGTTCTTCCTGGCGGGCAAAGGCGGCTGGATTATATTCACGATCGGTAAAATAACCAACCACACATAGGGTTTCGAACTCTTCCAATACACCACTCACTTTGATTAATGGTTTACCCGGTGGTAATTCCGGTGGCGGCGGCTCTTTTGCCAATATTACATCCAGCTCAGGGATTTTGGCTTGAAGCTCCATTATCTCTTTTGCCATTTCTTCTTTACGATGAGGAAACTCTATAGCATGTTTTCGATTTACATTAATGACAATATCAATATCTTTCCTTTGACTTTTTATTTCTTCAAAATCAATAGCATCTTTATAAGGACGAAAAGTACTCATAATCCATCCTTAATTGCATTAGCAAAACTGTTACGTTGTTCTTCATAAAACCGATATCCTCTGCTCAATTACTTGAATCAGTAATAATAGTAATAGCTGGAGTAACAGCTCTTATCCGGCAAAACTCTTTCACTCTCTTTACCAGATTTCCCTGCCGGAGAATTAGCCTTCATTTCCTTCAACTTTTTCATCGTAAATTGATAAAGATTAATTTCCGTAGGATTAGGGAAATCCAATACCGTGAAAATCTCCTCAGCCAACCTAAATGTCGGTTTAGGTTTTCTCATACAGGAAAAATAGATTAACGGTGAAAAAACAATTGCCATCAAACCACAAAATAAAGAGGTATATTTTATATACAAAATAATATTTTCTCTGGTTTGCTCACTAAAAATTCCCCCTACCATGAAAGCAAAGAAAAGCACTAAAGAACCATACCAAGTGCCACGTATCTGATATTTAGCATTTGAGTGAATACCCTGTTTACAACGCGGGGTCATCGATATCACCCTTAATTCGGGATGGGCAATGGCATAAACCACATAGTGTCCCTCCTGCTCGGTTACTGCTAATTCAACGTAATCACCCGCTTTTGCTATAGTAAAACCTAACCAACCGTGAAATGGCACTCCATTAATTTTACCCCGGACAAAATCACAAACATCCCTTATCCTCACTTTGGTTTGCAAACTAACTGCCGCCGCTGAAGTATTTCCTGCCACTGCCATCAATAACCCTCCAAACAACTCTCGTTCTTCCTGACGGGCAAAAGCGGCCGGATCATATTCACGATCAGTAAAATAACCCATAACACAGAGTGTTTCGAGTTCTTCTAATACACCACTCACTTTGATTAACGGCTTACCCGGCGGCAATTCCGGTGGCGGTGGTTCTTTTGCTAATATCGCATCCAGTTCGGGGATTTTAGCTTGAAGTTCCTCAATCGCTTTTTCTTCCTCCTTTCTATCCTCAGGATAGCGCGGAATTATTATTTCTCGCTTAACCTTTACCGATATATCAATATCTTTTCTCTGACGTTTTATTTCATCAAAGTCAATAGCTTCTTTATAAGGACGATAAGTACTCATAAGCCTTCCTTAATTGCTTCAAAAAAACTTTTACGTTGTTCCTCACACAACTTATCTTTCTGTGATTCAGGGTAAATCCATTGCGTGGATTGCAAATTTTTCGCTGGCTCCAAACCAAAAACACAACTTCTGCACCATTTTTGTAAGTCATTATCAGAAAAATATATCACTAATACTTCAACCACAAAAATAACGAGCATCACTCGCCAATTACATAGCAAAACAAAATATTCCCACACCAAAAGCCTTGATACTCCTCTAACTAGTAAACTTTCAGTTGAAATTAATGCCCTATTAATTAAGATTTCTAATAAACCATTTAATGCTGCTGTGAGTTGCGCAAAATCATAAGCCACTTTAAGACCGTAAAGACCAATAAACTGCCAGCGTCGTCCATTCCACAATTCAGATCCCAACTCACTGATATCTACTCCAAAATTTAATGCAGCAGAAACCGTCCCTGCATTCGTCCCAATAAACTTAATCGTGTTGGCAGCAGCTATATTTTCTATGCCGTGCTTAACCATCGGCTCCACAATCTCCATTGCCGTACTCAATGTACTTAAAAACGCGGCGGTCACCTGGGCCTAGCCCTTGACATCCCCTTTACTCTCTTTTAACTGATTGGCATATTCCAACCCATTAAAAAATAAGGCCAATAATTTAATCCGAGATTTTTTTAACACTGGCTCTCCTTCTGCACTTTCAACAAATTCTTTAAATTTATCGTTATAACCATTTTTCGTTTCAAGATGAGCTTTTGCTCCTGATTCCTTAAGTTGCTTCAACACCTGACGCCGGAATAGATCACCCTCTTGAAGCTGCGATACCGATAGTTTCACCGCCCTGCCAAAAGATACACCTGAAATCACCGAGAATAGAGTTTTACTCAGCATTTCATTGGTACTATTCAGCACCTTTCCTAAACGGGTAAAATTAAAGAACCGGTCACCCAGCGTGACCAGCCGCCGGTCACTGTGTAACATCGCCCGGGCAAAGGTACTGTCGGATTTGGGCGGCTTTTCCAGTGCTTCATTCGCTTTATCGTAGGCTTCAACCAGTTTTCCACTCAGTGTCGTTACCGTCTTCATAAACACTGAGATGTCGGCTGGTTTTTCATTCCCCTTATTCAACTGCATCTTCTGTAAAAACCCGTCCATCTCTTTCATCACTTCCGGGTTATTCAGCAATAACGAGCGCCAGACAATATTTTCCGGCGACAACGCAGAATATTCGTCAATTAAGGCATCTAAATAGGTACAGCCGGTTTCGGTCACATTCAGCGAAGCGATGGCATAATCCACTGCCTCACGATAATTGAGATTGTCCTCCAGTCGGGTGGTATGAAAATCCTGACAGCAAGTGATAAACCCACTCTGTTTCAGCCAACTCACCCTCAACTGGGCCAGTTGCTCCAGTTCCTTCGCCACGTCGGTGCAAAGATCGGCATAACATTGATTAAATGCCTGTCGTTTAGCCAGATTCAGCTCTGCGGTATATTTTTTCCAATCGTGGGCAAACGCTTTCTTATCCGATTCGATGGCGTGACGAATTGAATCCTCTCTACATTTTTCCCACTCCTGAATTGACAAACCCGCAGAAGCCGCCAAAATGGCATCCTTTTTTTTATCCGGCTTTTTGAAATGTGTGGCGTGCATTTGACGCAACTGATTCTCCACCCCATTCAGTGAACTGTCAGTCATAAACTCAATCGACAATTCATCCAGAAAGGTTTTATGCACCCCGGCGATATCATCACCCCAGCCCGCTAATTCATGCGCTATTCCTATCGGATCATGCAACGCGATTAATACCGGCGATACCGGCGTGCCATCCGCAGCCCGCCCGCGTTTTTGCATCGCTCTGACCGTAATGTCCGCACATCCCGCTCGCTTGCTACTCCACGGATACAAGGTGCTCTTTGGCCTCAACGCACCGTGATAAACTTCGTAGTAGGGCGCTTCTTCTAATGTCCGGCTGATACGCAGCACTTTCCGGTTACAAGACAGAACATATTTGCCAGAATCATTGTCGCCCAGACAGTAATCGATGACCCCATTCAGGTTTTCTATCGTCGCCTGAACAATCCCCACCCCTTCCGGCACCCCGCGCCACTGCCACGGTTTCACGCACTGCATCCGCTTTTCCCGCGCTGCGCGGTTGTTGTGATAATACTCAATGGTCTCCTTGCTCCACATTGAGGGAGAGAAAGCCAGCCAAGTTTCCGTATACAAGGCCATATCCTGGAGTACGATAAATTCCACATTAGCGCTCTGATGAGTCGGCGCATGACAATCTGCGGTTTTCTGGGGTAAGACACCAAAAGGCGCACTCAGATTTTGCCATAATGCACCATCCTCGCTAATGCTCCAGGCATCCCAACTCTCCGGTTCATCTAATCCAGCACTCGCGTAATAAACATACAAAAACCCTTGCCGTAAGGCACGCAGCGCATAATGGTAACCCGGCGCAGAAGGTTCTGGCGTTTCCGCCCACGTCGGCAGGGTTTCCGAAACATTATCAGGCACCACGGTATAACGCACCGGCAGCAGCGCCGGTCCAGTGGATTCACACGTCTGACATAACGGTTGATTCATCACAACATCTCCTAGTTCTCTAAGGGAATAATGGCAGGATTGGGACGGCCGCAGTCACGAGCCAGTGCCAACCACGTTTCTGTTGTCAGTTCAGCAATGCGAATGACATAACTGCCTGCGCTCCTGCCCTCTTCATGGGATAACAGCGACTGTATTCGGGGGTGTAGATCTATCTCCGGGTGGTAAAGCAGACCATGCAATGCACAGGCTTCGAGGTCCTGTACTGCATTAAAGGCGTAGCGTGCTGTCACCCGACGCAGCAAGGCCAGCATAATATGCAGGGATTCCAGTTCCGTCCGGCGTAACTGATTACGGTGTGCCTGACGATATCGGCGCAGTGCCCGATTCATCGGCCCTGACCAAGCCATTTCTTCTACCTGTTCCGCTGTCAATGACAGTGAAAAGATGTACAGTTCCTGAGCAGACTCGGCATTGTCCCGGTGCAGTAACTGACCGTCGCCGTCAATCAGATACCAGTCTGTCAATGGCCCCAACAAACGCGAGCGTTGCCAGCTATCCAGTACCGGCCAAAAGGCATTATTGACCGCCGGATCATAAAAGCGCAGCATGACCTGCGGTTGAAATGAGACGGACTGCACCGCCATCATACTGATATGGTGTGCAATCGCGGAGGCCGGGCTGGCACTAAACAACCAGCCACACACCATTCGCCCACGTCCGGCTATCAACTCCGCCGGATTGGCTTCCTGCAATGCTTGCGTGACGCTCAGCGCCAACAGTTCAGCATCCTCCGACTGATTAATATCCAGTGGCACCAGCCAGGGCGAATAACGGGATTCAAAGCGGTGATGCTTTATCTGCGTCGGTATGGCCGTCGGCTGATGATTCAGGATCGCCACTGGAAACCCTTCTTCCTGACGGGTATCCAGAAAAACCGCCGGGTCAACCAGTAAAAAACCGTGGCCGCCATGCTGAGTAAATGCCGTACTCAAATCAGCCAGCAAACCGGTTTGCCGTCTGGTTTCAGCCTCAGGGGAAAAATCATAATCCACAGTCAGTGGAGTAGTTGCTTCTGTCATTGTTCACTCCTTATTTGGTCATACCGTTTTGCTCACCAGCCATTCGCGCTGATGCTGATATGCAACGCTCAGGTAACGTCAGGTCTGAACTCTGACTCACCGGGCCGTTTTTCTGCAAAATGTCACACTGGAAGCGGGCATTTTTGGGACCGGCAAAAGAAATATGGCCGTCTTTCAGCGAGATATAAGCCCCGCCGCACTCCAGACGCAGTTCCGTTTTCGCCGAGACGGTCACGCAATCCTGTTGACTTGCCAACGTCAGTGCCTGTTGAGCCAACACATCTACCGCGTCAGTCTGTGCCTGAATCTCTACCTTGCCGGAAGCCGCCAGCAGCTTTAGGCCCAAGGTTCGGGTGAACAAACTCAGCCCGTTCCCCACCGCCAGCCGGAATTTCTTCATAATGCTCATATCCGCATCACAACCGACGGTAGTTATCAGATTCTCCCCGGCGGAGAGCTGCAAATTGCCCGGCGTCACCTGAGCAATACCTGAGGGCGCAGAAAGCAAAAGCGCCCGCTGTTGCAGCGCCTTAAGGGTCTCATTCATAAAAGCGGCCTGCGTTTCAATATCAGCCAGTTCCGCTTTCGCCGCTTCAGCGGCATAACGCAACCCCGCCGCGGTCTGAAACGCCGCCTCCAGTTCAGCCAGCGTCCGCTGCATATCTAATTGCTCACCCGAGGCTTTAACCTGCTGATCGGCGCTGATAAACAGCCCCTTCCCGGCCCGGATGGCTCCCCAGTCGTCGGTACGTAACTCAAACCCTTCGCCGCGCTTGTTGGGATGCGGTCGCTTTCCATCCACCAGATGGCCCAGATTGAGCTGGCTTTTCCCGCCATATTCGGTACTCAGTTTGATGTGCTCTTTGCCGCGCTCATCATCCATACGCAGTTTGTTGTTGGCCGGTGTGCGCAACACATTGCGTTTGTAGTTGTAAAGGGTCACATGGTCTTCATGCCGGGAGTCATGCAACGCATGGGCAATGTAGGGTCGGTCCGGGTTCCCCTGTTCAAACGCGATCGCCACTTCGGTTCCCTGAATCAGCGGCCAGTGAAAACCGTGAGTTTTACCGGCATACGGTCGGGCTAAGCGCACCCACAGGCTTTCACCGCCCAGCGGCCATTCATCCAGATCAAAATCAAATTTGACGCGGTAGCGACCCTTGACGTCGATATGGCCGTAGGTGTCGTTCGGCCAGTTGCTGGTCA
>NZ_RCWC01000056.1 GCF_018448935.1 Photorhabdus noenieputensis
GAATTCGTCGCTTTCGGTGATTCCGATAGGGCGGGCGATCAGTAATACACGCTTATTGGTCCTGTCACCTGGAGGAATGCTGTGTCCGGTCGGTGTCCCGGGCGAGTTGTATCTTGGCGGGGTGGGGCTGGCGCGAGGCTACCTGAATCAGCCGGCGTTGACGGCGGAACGGTTTGTGCCGAACCCGTTTGCGACCGGGCGGGAGCGGGCTGAGGGATTGACCCGGCTTTACCGTACCGGTGACCGGGTGCGCTGGTTGCCGGACGGGACACTGGCCTATCTTGGCCGGCTGGACGGCCAGATTAAATTACGCGGCTTCCGCATCGAACTGGGAGAGATTGAAAGTGTTATTAATAGTTTTGATGATGTTATTCAGAGTGTTGTTCTCCTTCGAGAAAAAGGAGAAATACGTTATTTAGCGGCATATGTGGTGCCGACTCGGAAAAAGGATGGGGTAGATATTTCTGCATTGAGAGAGATGCTTTCATATCAATTACCGGAGTATATGATTCCCTCGGCAATGACTATCATTGATGAAATTCCGATGACGGCAAATGGGAAGTTGGATAAAAGTCGGTTAAACGAGCCTGAGATCGTAAATAATAAAGAATATGTTCCACCCGCTACGCTTCTTGAGAACCAATTATGTTTTATTTGGAAAAGTGTATTAGGTATTGATTCTATAGGTGTGATGGATAATTTTTTCCATGTTGGAGGCGAATCAATCCTGGCAATAAAGCTTATTAATAAATTGAAGGATAGTGGTTATAAAGTCTCATTAAAATCATTATATCTACAAGGGACTATTCGCAAGCTTATAGAAAATAGTTGTATAGAAGAGAGTCATGAAGATGATGAACTAAATATGGAGGTAAATGTAGATAAGAATTATGCATTTGATTTATCATCATCTCAAAAACGGATTTGGTATATGGATAAAGTAATCGGTGACGGTGTATACCATATGTGTTTTCTTCAGGAGGTAAAAGGTAATTTTGATATTAATGCTTTTGAATATGCATATAAAAAATTAATCAAAAAACATGTGTCATTGAGAAGTAAATTAAATGTAGAGCATGAGAGAATAAAACAGCGCTTTGATGATGAAGTTAGTGGTAATGTGATTTGTCAGAAGTTAGAAAGTGTTAAAAATGATAAGGAAATCGAAGGGTTAATTCATGATGAAGTAAGAAAAGAAATGAAATTGTATAATGGTGAGGTAATAAGAGGCATTGTTTTTAAAATAAAGGAGGATAAGTATATAATATTAATTGTAGTTCATCATATTGTATCTGATGACATTTCTATGAGAATAATAAGGAAAGAATTGATCGAGTATTATAACGAATATGTTATGGGAGAGATCAAGAGGGATGTTTATGATGAGAAATTATATTTTGGATACTTGAATTTGTTAAAAAGTAAGCAACGTGGGAAGGTGGATTGTGATCTGATAGAAGATCTGAAAACAGTAAAAAATATTAGTGCATTATATGATAAAACGAATTGCAAAGATGTGCGGAATATTTTATGTACTGCTAGTCTGACAATTGGAATGGAAAAGCTGGATAAGCTTCGTAAGAAGTTAACAATTAAGTCATTGACTAATTTTGATATTATGGTTTCAATGATATCCATACTTATATATAAGTTGACAGGAAATGATAAATTCGCAATAGGATGCGTTTTCTCCCAGAGGGAACAATATGAATTAGAAGAGGTAATTGGTTGTTTTATTGATACAAAAATTCTGGTTAGTCATATTATTTCAGAGAATAATTATGAAGAAAATCTTTCTTGTCTTTTAATTAAATTAATTTTATTAAAAGAAGATAATGAGTTTAATTTTGAAGATGTTGTAAGATTAGTTAACCCTCAAAGAGATAAAAATACCAACCCTTTATTTGATGTGCTAATAAATTATTTACCGTTGAAAAAGCATATGGATAATGAAGATAAAAAAGGTTTTTATGGTTGTGAAATGATTGAGAAACCTTTTTTGAATAAAGTGGCAAAATATCCTATGGCTTTCTATATATCTGAAGAAAATTGCAATTTAAACATAACACTTGATTTACAAGGTCAGTATTTCCAACAAGGAAGATCAGCTATAATATTAGAACAATTAGAAAGATTATTTGAAGAAGTTTTAAGTTATCCAGATAAAAGTATTGATGAATTAATCATTCATGGAAATGAAAAAATGTATCATTATGACAATTTTATAATGGAGGATAAATGTATTCCTGAGTTATTGCTGGAAAAAATGCGAACAGTACCACAGAGAATAGCAATATCTAAAGGAAATAAAGTATGGAATTATAATTCATTATATAAATATGCGCTGAAGTTAAAAGGACTTTTGCAGTTGAAAAATATAAAACCAAATACAACTATTGCCATAATAGCCGGTGGTAATATAGAGACTATTGCTTCAATGATAGGTATATGGTTTCATAATTGTATTTTTTTAACAATAGATAATATGCTTCCTATGGAACGGATAGAATATACATTGAAATTGGCTAATATTAACCTGATAATAAATTGTATTGATAGAAAATTATCCAAAGATATTATAACTAATTATGATGTCGTAAATTATATTAATGTTGATCATTATGAAGATAATAGATTTGATGATCGGGATATTTTATTCAATCGAATAGATAATCATGGTGCATATGTATTCTTTACATCGGGTACGACAGGAGTACCTAAGGGAATCTTGGGTACTCATAATGGGTTGTCTCATTTTATTCAGTGGCAGAGGAGTCAGTTTGATATTAAGCAAGATGATAAATGTGGATTATTGACCAGATTTTCTTTTGATGTTGTGTTAAGAGTCATTTTTCTTCCATTAATTTCAGGTGGAGTTTTATGTATACCAGATGAAGATAAAGACGAACATGTGAATGTGTTGAATTGGATATCGGAAGCTAATATTACAGTTTTGCATGCTGTTCCTTCGTTATTAGAACACTGGATTGATAGTTTTGATAGTGAAAATAATTTAGCAAATTTAAGGTATGTTTTTTTAGCAGGAGAGCCTTTATATACACGTTTATTGGAGAAATGGTATAAGCAGACTCAGACTGATACAAACTTAGTGAATTTATATGGACCAACAGAAACAACATTAGCGAAATTATGGTTTGTGGTAGATTCAAAAGTATTAGCTCAAGGAGAATATAATAATATTATACCATTGGGACAGGCTATGTCGGGTGCTGAAGCTAATATTGTGAATTCAAAAGGGGTATTATGTGGTGTTATGGAGCCGGGAGAAATTGTTATTAAGACCAATTATGGTGCATTAGGATATATCACTAAAGGAAAATATTTATTAAATTGTAGGCAATATGAAATAGAAGAATTACATTCTGAATTGGGTTATAAAACAGGAGACTGGGGACGAGTTAATTTAAAAAATCAGATTGAATTTCTAGGGAGAATTGACGATCAAATAAAAATTCGGGGAGTTAAAGTAAATTTAACTGCAATAGAGCAGTGTATAGATTCGTATCTTGGTATTAATAAATCAGTGGTTATTGTTAGTGAGAAATCAGGTAATATTTCTCTGCATGCTTTTTTAACTTTGATTTCCGAAGACATATTAATCTCTGAAAAAAATATTCGTCGGTACTTGAGAAGTAGATTGCATGAAACATCTATACCAGAACTCTTTTATATAATTGATAAACTACCGTTAACTATAAATGGTAAAATAGACAAAAGAAAACTTATAGAGAATGTCGATAATATTTATCATCCTCTGAAAGATCATGTTAATAATAAAGTATGTTTGGACTCTGAAGTGGAAAGTGAATTAAGGATTTTATGGTCTGATTTATTGAAAGTTGATGATATTCCATTTGATGCTGATTTTTTTGAGATTGGTGGGCATTCGTTAATTATGCTTGTCATGATTTCAAAGATTAGTAAATTATTTGGATTGAGATTAAATGCCGGAGATATATTTGAAAACTCGACATTGCGTGATTTATCAAACTATATCGTAAAATACCGAGATTGTGATAATGATGAGTCAAATATTGTCATAACCATGCGCTATTCAAATAATAATAAAGAGGATCTTTTCTTAATCCATCCAAGAGATGGCAATATTATATGCTACACTGATTTATTAAATTCACTACCTATAGATGGTTTAAATGTGTATGCTTTGCAAGAGTATGGATTAAGTGATTTAAGTCAGGCTAGTCGTATTTCTTCTATAGCATCTTGTTATTTAAATGAAATCTTAAAGAAAAAAACGGGTAAACTAAATTTAGTTGGTTACTCTTTTGGTGGCATCATTGCACATGAAATTGCTGTTCAAGCTGCTGAAAAAGGATTAGATGTAAATCTATTATGCTTGATAGATACTGTTTGCTCTACTATTAATGAGTATTTATCTGATGAAAACTTGATTGCTGGTTTAGTGGCTGAATATTTTGGAAGAGATAATATTGATAATATTTTGGGATATGTAAATAAATTTGGCATTGAAGAAGGAATTAATATTATTTACGATATGTTAAGTGCTGAAGGTAGAGCTCCAGAAAATAGTACAAAAGAACAGTTTTGTTTAGAGCAAGTGATTTATATTAAAAATGGTTCTGCTGCAATTAAACATATTCCAAAGATATATCAAGGAAACTTGTTTTTTATAGCTGCTGAGGATAATTTAGTTATTAGAAATCGTGAATATGGCTGGAGACCCTATGTTAGCGATTTAATTGAATTAAATATTGTAGAAGGAGGTCATAATAATATTTTACAGCGTTCTTATGTGGAGGTGGCAAAATTAATCACCCAAAAAATATTTCTTTAAAGTATTATGGGTGATATAATTTTCTCTATTATTTTAATATGCTGAGGTTATCATGCTATTCTTAAGATCTATTTCGTATAAGAACGCAATTAGTGAAGATGATTCTTTGATATATCCACTGAATATAAAATGTATAAGAAATATAGCAAAGGTAGAGTTTAATTCCCCGGTTACTTTTTTTGTTGGAGAAAATGGTTCTGGTAAGTCAACACTTCTTGAGGCTTTGGCTATAGGATTAAATGCTGTACATATTGGAAGTAATGAATTTGATTACGATGAGTCTATGGTTAATATTCAAGATTTTTCTAATAGGATCAGATTTGTTAGAAATGCCAAACCATTAAAAACTATTTTTTTTCGTGCCGAAGATGTTCTAGGATTTATAAAAAGAATCTCCAAAACTAAGGAAGATCTCAATGAAATGGAGAATGCATTTCTCAAAGAGATAAAAGGCGATGGGAAATATCGTGCAGTGGGGGCGGTAAGAGGGCAATTGAGGGAGTTAACTCAGAGTTATGGCGATGATCCTTATGCTAAATCACACGGAGAGACATTTTTAAATATATTGCAGAAGCGTTTCTATAAGAAATCTTTATTCTTTTTGGATGAACCTGAAACACCTTTATCTCCTTTACGTCAATTGGCATTAATATCTTTAATAAAACATTATGTGGGATTAGGAGCACAGTTTGTTATTGCTACACATTCTCCCATATTGATGGCTTTTCCTGGAGCAGACGTCTTACATTTTAATTCTGATAGAATTGAAATGTCTGATTACAATGATATCGAGCATGTTGTGATAACAAAATCTTTCCTTAATAACCCTGAACTTTATTTGAGAGATTTATAGCATAGGGCGTAAATTATATGCAATTATTTAAATTTTTATTGAAAAAATATCCCTATAGATTATTTTTTGTTTTTGTTGTCAGTTTTATGGTTGGTTTAGGTGGGGGATATTTAATTTCTTTTATTAATAATTTGATAGCTGTGAAGGTAGAAAATAATTACTTATATTATTTAACGGTATTTATTTCCTCTTTATTGTTTTTGTTTTTTCTAGGCATATTCTCAGAGCTTATGGCATTGAAATTATCATTAGATGCTACAGCGAGTTTCCGAAAAAGTATTGTTGATGGTGTGATAAATAGTAGTTTACGTCAGATTGAGCTTACGGGCGCTAATAGAATATTTTCTTCATTGACGAGAGATGTGACAATATTAGTTAGTGCTTTATCAAATATGCCTATATTTTTGACTAACCTCTCTATAGTTATTGTCATCATAGGTTATTTGTTTTATTTATCTATTTCCTTATTTTTGTGGACGATGTTTGCATTGTTTATAAATTCAGTAATATATCTTTTTATTAGCCATAAATCGAAAACTGAATTTAAAAGGGGGAGAGGTTATGAAGATTTATTATTTAAAGATTTTATATCTTTGACCGAAGGAATAAAGGAATTAAAGATTAATGAGTTAAAAAAATATAATTTTTTGCGGGAGTTGCATGATAATATTAATAAGCAAAAGAAAATTTCTCTGCGGGCAAGGTTTTTTTATATAATAGGGGGTAATTTCAATACAATGATGATTTTCTCTATATTGGGGATTTTGATATTTATGAATGGTAGTGGAGATAAAATTGAATTAATTTCGGCAACGGTTGCGATTATTTATGTTATGGGGCCTTTAAATGGACTGTTACATATGTATCCATTATATATGGATGGGTATGCTTCTTTTGTTTCTTTAAAAAACCTAGAGTTTGATAACATCTTACAGAATAATGTTGAAAAGATAGTGTCGAAGGATACCCCATTGGATTGGGAATACATATATTTCCGAAATGTTTCTTTTTCATATAATGAAAAAAACAAAATAGAAGCAGGTGATGGATTTAGTATCGGGCCACTAAGCTTTTCTCTGAAAAAAGGTTGTATCACTTTTATTGTGGGAGGGAATGGTTCTGGCAAAACCACGCTGATGAAACTTTTGACGCGCTTATATTCTCCTACAAGTGGCTCTATTCTTTTAGATGATATGATTCTTGAAAAAGAAAATGAAGTTTTTTATAAGAATAAATTTTCAATTACATTTGCTGACTATCATATATTTAATAAATATCCTTTGTTAGAGGATAAGAATGAGATGGCTGGATCTTTACTTGAAAGATTTGGATTAAATAATAAAGTTAATTTCCAGAATGGTTTTGTTAGTTATTCTGGTTTATCTCAAGGACAAATGAAAAGGTTAGCGCTTGTTTTAGCTATCTTAGAAGATAAAGAGATCATTGTATTAGATGAATGGGCTGCTGAGCAGGATCCTAACTTTAGAAGTGATTTTTACGATTCAATCATTCCAGAGCTAAAAGCTAAAGGTAAAACAATTGTGGTCGTAACACACGATGATAGATATTTTTACGTAGCTGATAGTATTATTAAACTAGAATATGGACAAATAGTTTTATAAATTTATTATTACTGGTAAATTCGACTAATAAGCTTATTATGTGAATTTACCACTTCTAACCTTTCCTGATTTAATAACTTCAATTGGTACAATAAACGTCTGTTTTTTGTTCGTTTGATGCAGTTGTTTGCTGTATTTTAACTTATTGATAATCGTTATATATTGAACAGATTAGGTCATCATTGTTAGCAGGTAAAATATATATTATATTCTTTATTGTTTAATGCGAGATTAAATTTTTATTATTTAAGTCTGCTTAATTTAAACAGGAGATTTTTATGATTTCATTATTAAAAGAACTAAAAAATAAAAATTATTCATTATGGCTAGAGGGTGATAATATAAGAATATTATGTGGTGAAGATGAATTGTCGGATTTTTTTATTAATGAAATTAAGCATAATAAAGATAAAATAGTGCGTTTTTTTAGAGATAAAAAGATTTTTACAAATAATGATTTTGAACAGTTGGATCATGAACTAGAATTCTGTCCTCTCTCTTTTCCCCAGGAACAGCTTTTATTTATTGAAGAATTTGAGAATGAATTTGTACCATATCATATTCCTTTGGCTTTTAAGCTTTCTAAGGAAGTAGATATTGATATGTTGTATTCAAGTTTATTCATTATTTTTCAAAAACATGATGTATTTCGGACAGTTTTTAAAACAGATGATACAGGTAAAAGATATCAATATATTTTACCTGATTATAAAGAAATTAATATGGAAATTATAGTTCTTGATAATGAAGAAAAACTACGGGAATCTTTTGCAGAAAAAATAAATATAAAATTTAATTTAGATAAAGATCCTCCTGTAAAATTATTTAGATATATTATTGATGATGACCAGTTTTTTTTGATTATCTTGCATCATATATCTTTTGATGCTTGGTCAATAGATATTTTTCTAAAAGAATTATTATATATATATGATTGTTTTATTCAGAAAAAGCCTGTTGAACTTCCTGAATTGGAAATAAATTACCTTGATTACACTAAATGGCAGCGTAATGTTTTTAAAAATGACACCTATAAAAAAATGGAATCTTACTGGAAAGATAAACTGGTTGGTTTTTCAGAATTAGATTTACCTCTTGATTATAGAAGAAATAGTATAATAAATTACAGTGGCGATAGTTTTGATTTTAATCTTACTGAAAAAAATTCTTATAAACTGAATGTATTGGCTGAAAAGTATTTAACAACTCCTTATGTTTTACTGATCAGTGCTTATTTCATTGTTCTGTCTAAATTGTCAGGACAAGAGGATATTTTGATCGGAATTCCATCCGATAATAGAGATAATTCACAAACACATCATCTTATTGGGTTATTTGCTAATATGCTGGCCCTCAGAATTTCAGTTGATCGTACATTAAATATTTCAGAATTTATTAAGGTTGTTCATCACGAAGTGGTGATGGCAAAGATTAATCAAGCGTATCCTTTTAGTAAGCTTATTGATTTACTGAACGTACCACGAGATATGGCTCGGCATCCTATTTTTCAGGTTTCATTTGATGTGGTTGAACAATCTAATGATATAAAATGTACAAACTCACCTTTCGAACTTTTAAATATTTCAACTTGTTATTCTCCTGCGAAATTTGATTTAGATCTCACTGTTACTATTAATAATAATATGATTTCTGGAGGTTTTATTTTCGCAAAAAGTGTATTGTCAAAAGGAATGATTAGTTCTTTGTGTGAAATGTATACTTCCGTTCTTATGGATATTTTAGATGAAGATGTAAAAAAGATTTCTGATTTATCTTTTATGGATAATTCTGAAAAAAATAGATTACTTTATGAATGGAATCATAATAAATTTCCATGCTTAATGAGCGATAATATTTTAGCTGTATTTGAAACCCAAGTGCAGCGTACTCCGGATAACGTGGCGGTTGTCTGTGGGGAGGCGCGCCTGACTTACCGGGAGCTGAATACCCGGGCAAATCAGCTGGCGGGTTACCTGCGTGACCGTGGCCTCGCTCCCCAGCAGTTTGTGGCTCTGTATTTAGAACGCTCCGCCATGCAGATTATCTGTCTGCTGGCGATTTTCAAAGTCGGCGCGGTCTATGTGCCGTTTGACCCGGCCCATTCAGCGGGCAATCTCAGTGATATCCTGGCTGAAATGCCCGCATCTTTCCTGCTGACCCAACAAACGCTGTCCCTGACAGGATTGCCCCCGGCGGTGACGGTGATCCCGCTGGCGGCATTGGAATGGGGTGCCCTGTCGTCATACGATGCCGGGAACAATCTGCCGGCGTTGCCGCTCCCGGCGGATGCTCTGGCGTATGTGATATACACCTCCGGCTCGACCGGCAGGCCAAAAGGGGTAATGGTTGAGCACAGAGCGCTGTATGCACATATCCTTGCCATGCGGGATACCTGCCAGTTTACTGACCGCGATCGCGTGCTGGTTTTTGCTTCTTTCAGTGTCGATACGTCACTGGAACACCTGTTGGTGGGATTGCTGTCTGGTGCTGAGGTGCATATAAAACAGACAGAATGGTGGACGGAAGCCGAGTTTTTTACCTATGCCTCGCGTCACGCAATCACCGTCACAGACCTGACGCCCGTCTATTGCCGACAACTGATGCATGCCGGGGATGAAGCGAAACACTACTGGCCGAAAACAACATTGAGGCTGGTTGTGCTGGGCGGAGAGAGTCTGCCGCCGGATTTGGTGACGGCCTGGAAACACTTTGCCCTGTTTGGCCGGTGTGCGCTGGTGAATGCTTATGGGTGCACGGAAGCGACCATAACCAGCGCATGCTATTCGTTGGGGGACGGGGATGATAAACGGGCGGTGTTGCCGGTGGGGCAGGCTTGCAGCGTGACATCGTTGTACGTCCTGGATGAGAGGAGGCAGCCGGTGCCGGTCGGTGTCCCGGGCGAGTTGTATCTTGGCGGGGTGGGGCTGGCGCGAGGCTACCTGAATCAGCCGGCGTTGACGGCGGAACGGTTTGTGCCGAACCCGTTTGCGACCGAGCGGGAGCGGGCTGGGGGATTGACCCGGCTTTACCGTACCGGTGACCGGGTGCGCTG
>NZ_RCWC01000057.1 GCF_018448935.1 Photorhabdus noenieputensis
ACAACAAACTGCGCATGGACGATGAGCGCGGCAAAGAGCACATCAAACTGAGTACCGAATATGGCGGGAAAAGCCAGCTCAATCTGGGCCATCTGGTGGATGGAAAGCGACCGCATCCCAATAAGCGCGGCGAAGGGTTTGAGTTACGCACCGACGACTGGGGCGCTATCCGGGCCGGGAAGGGGCTGTTTATCAGCGCCGATCAGCAAGTTAAAGCTTCGGGACAGCAATTAGATATGGCGGCGGTGATCGAGCAATTAGAAACGGCCTTGTCTATCGCAAAATCATTATCACAGGCGGCAGAAATCGGCGAGGGTAAACCGGGGGATTGTGCAGCACAGACTAACCTTAACCAGACGCTAGAAGGGCTGAAAAAGCCGGGAATATTGATGCATGCGCCACAAGGGATAGGGATTGTCAGTCCTGAATCGGTCAGAGTGGCATCGGGTAATCGCAGTGTTGGCGTGATAGCGGGGAAAAATGTCGATATCAGCGCGTTGAAAGACATCACGGCTATTGGTGGTGAATCGGTGAATCTATTTGCGCAAAAATCCGGCATGCAATTATTTGCTCATCAGGGAAAGCTGGCGATACAGGCACAGGATGATGAACTGTCAGCGCTGGCTAAAAAGGATATGGCTATCACCAGCATAGAGGGAAAAGTCACGCTCAGTGCTGATCGGGAAATCTTACTGTCTAGTGGCGGTGGTTATATTCGGATTAAAGACGGCAATATCGAATTAGGTTGCCCCGGCAACATCCTGTTGAAAGCGGCCAATATACAAAAAATGGGCGCTGAAAATATTCATACACCAGCGCCGGTGCCGCCACGGGGATACAGTGGGTTTTTTACCTTAAAGGATCAGGACAGCGGGGAAATTTTACCTCACAGGCGTTACCGCGTTACCACCGGAGATGGGCAAGTGTTTGAAGGGATAAGTGATGAAAACGGTAGAACCGTTGAAATTCATACCGCCACGCCGGACAAACTGAATATTGAACACTTTTAACTTACTGAGAGGAAAACCGTATGGCCGTATCGACCGGAAAAACCGGGGTAAAACCGCAAAACACCGATGTATATATCAAAGCGGAGCCAGCAATATATTTCCACCCTGACAGTGAAACCTTGATTTTTGTGGATAAAGAAGATGTCCACGCATTAATGGAGGAGCATAACTTTCTGAGTCACTGTGTGGAACAGCGCATTGAGGCGGAACGTCAGTTAGACGCTCTGACAGAACAGTGTACTCAGCAGACAATGGTGCCTGCTTACGGGCAAGAAGTGCAGCTAAAAGCGGCTTATGACGAATTGAATGGTGCTTGTGAACGGTTACGCAATCAGCTAACTACCTTAAGTCCACCAGAAAATTTGCCTAAAACTACGTTATTGGATGAAAACGCCAAAAAAAGCGCGATAGGTATCACGGAACTGATAGCGATGGATAAAGGCTATCAGGGTTACAAATACACCTACGTTCGATCGGACAAAATCAAAAGCCACTGGCGGCGCTATAAGCTGAATGAACAGGATAAGAAAGGTGGTGGTAAAAGCTTTTTACGGGAAGTGCCGTATACAGATAAAGAGGGCAACAGCCGTACCCGAATGGAGATAGATGGCAAGAAACTGGAATCGCAAATTAAAAACCTCAAACCTTCATTAACGGTGCTGGATGTGAAGTTGATTGATGATCACAGTGGTGTTTGGGGGAAGTGGGCGCAAGACCTGAATAACAGCCTGAAAACATCGCCGTATGAAGGGGAACATATTGCGTTTGATTCACAATCCCAACTGATGCGCTGGTCTTATGGTGCGGGAGCCAAAGCCGCATGGAACCCGCTGGAAATCAGTAAGAATGGGTTGAAAGGGCTGTTGGACGGATCAGGGAAGATTAATTTTTATGCCAATTTTGCGTTGGCGGAGTCGCGAACCAGAGCGACGCTCCATCTGCCGGACAGGACCGGCGTGAAACTGTGCTATCCGCGCAAGGATGGCAGCGAAGGCGTGTTGGGAATATGGCGGTTTGACCTGACGCTAACACTATCGGGCAGCGTGGGGGCCAGTTTGGGGATTGAGGTAGGAGTAAACCTGAAAGGGGATGTGGCGAAAGGGGTACCGGTACAGATGGCGCTGGATGGTAATGGTGTACCGGGTCGTCGCAAGGTGGATGTCTCCAAGCTGCTGGAGGGATCGAATAACGGGGAGGAACTAGGCATGTTTGTCGGGGCAGAGTGCGGTGCCAATGTCAGTGGCGGCCTGATGTGGAAAAACCCGGAGAAGAATCCAATGGAATTTCGGCCGTTGGCGAAAGTCAGTGTTGGTATTACAGGGCAGGTTGGTGGAGGTTTCAGTGGCATTGTGTCGTTTAGTTATCGGGGGGGCCATATTCGCGTCATTGCCAAGGGTGGATTGTGTTGGGGCGTTGGCGCTAAAGGAGCAGTCGGTTTTGATATCGATGGCGAGGCGATATGGGAAGAGTTTATGCCGTGCCTGGCCTATATGTTGCGCAATATGGATTATGTGAAGATGTTGGAGTTGATGGCTGAGGAGCATTATTACGCGTTTTGTATGATGCCGTTGTTGAAGTTGGGAGAAATAGTAATAGCTAAGAATGTTAGTGGCTTAATTACCGATCTAAAGCAATCTTGGGATGATAAAGAAAAACGGGTGGCATTGATGGAGAAGATTAATGATAGCCAAGGAGACGTGCTGAAATATGCGCCACCGGAAACTCGCGGGGCAATGATTGCCGCGCTCATTGAAACTAATTTCTGGGATGAAGTCGCGAGTCCAGCCAGTAACCGTGAATTAAAGGGTGAATTCATGACGATATTCAGTGCGCGTAAACGGGCAATACTGGCGGTACTAAAATGGGTGCAGTCAAAACGCGACTACGAAAATGTGATGCAGAATTTGCATAAAGTACCGGGTGAAGTAGGGAAAGATCCCGATGCAGCAATAAATGACTGGAAAGAGGGAGAGGCGAAAGTGGTTGCCTTTTTGGGTCAAGGTGAAGCGCCGCAAGTCTATGGGAATAGTGATAAGTTTATTCCCTTTGCTGCTAAAGTCATTATTGAACCTAGTCATTATGCAAAAAATTTGAAAGATATTTATAACTGGTTACCTGCTAGTGCTGAGGTAGCGAAAAGCTTAAATGAACCGCTGAAACCAGTAAACGCAGAGTTATTTAAAAGTGTTACACAGGTAGTTATTGAGCAGCACGGTTATGTGAGGAATATTTAAATGATGAAAGGCATACTCTGTTATCCCTTAGTAGCTGGCTTGGTATTGCTAACACTGGCGGGTTGTAAAGATAAAAATAAAGTTCAGACAGAACAGCAGGCTTTGGTAAAAGAAGCATTGGCGGAAATGGTGCGGGTGGAAGGTGGCAGTTTTATGATGGGGGATTTTGGTCGCCGGGTAGCAGAACATTTGCCTTATAGTTTTGATATGGATAATAGGCTGGAACATAAGGTAACGCTGGACAGTTTTAAAATTGCAAAATATAAGGTGACTTGGGGGCAGTTTAATCGTTATCGGGCGATTCTAGGGTTACCGAAAACGGCATCCTATAATGACTTGAAATCTTCAGATCCTGACTACGAATATCTTAACCGAAGTACTGGAGATAATTATCCTGCTTCGGTGTATTGGCAGGAGGCCAAGGATTATTGCCAATGGTTGGGAAAAATCAGTGGTAAGAAAGTGGATTTACCGACAGAAGCTCAATGGGAGTATGCAGCTCGTAGTCGCGGGCAGTTATTTATCTTTGCCAGTAATAATAACAAGTATGGTTATAAAGAGAATTTTGCTTCTAGAATTAGTCCAGTTGGCTCTTATCCACCAAATCCTTTGGGATTGTACGACATGATGGGTAATGGTACCGATTGGGTTAATGATTGGTATTCAGCGGATTATTACCAACATTCTCCAGAGCATAATCCGCAAGGTCCTGAGCACGGAAACGAAAAGGTGATGCGGGGAATGAGTGGAGGGGATGGAGTATTCAGTACCACTATTACTCGGGATAAGGATTGGTTTGAAAATGGGAAACTCATTCCACCGGGCTACGGTTTCCGTTGTGTAGTTAACTACCCTGAAACCAAGCATTCAACTTTGGGTTTAACAGATTCACATGACGGAGAAAAGCCGACAATGAGTCAGCTTAATAAACAGGGAGTAGCAAAATCATGAAAAGCATACTCGGAGCCGAACTGGATAATGACGAGTATTCAGAAAGCGATTATCAACATTCACCGGAGTACAACAATGGCAAGGGTAAAAGGGGATTGAAGAAAGACACACTTTATCTGTGCGTTAAGATTTTCTCTGTGTGATGAATTTTTTTTGAACTAAAAGCACGATTTTGAATCTAACTAGTTTTATGGTTGTAAGGAGAAGCGAATAACTGAATAGAATGATCCTTGAAAAGGAGAAAAACAGTTAAATAAACAAAACAGTAACGTCGCTATATGAGGAAAGGATAATGATAACCATTATGAAATGGCGATGGGTTTTGCTTTCACGATTACAGAGGGAAATAAGCAATAGCTAAACGAGTTGTAAAAAACTGTAAATAGGGTTCTGCCCTATATCTGATGGAATAAGAAGTTCGAACATAAGATAACGTGGCATTTCGCCCGAATGAAAAGGTATTAACGAGATGAAAGAAAAAAATGTAACGATACAAAAAGAGTGGAGTTTATCGGATGACGAAGGAACGACGGGAATGCTCTCTCTTTCTGGAGAACGCAGTTGGGTGGTGCGTAAATGGAAATGGATGATTGTCTGCTTTATTCCTGTTTTCATCGCAGGTATATTTATGATTGCCATGAACGCAATAAAATCTTCGGAGCCCTATAAAAAAGCTTTATCGCTGGCACAATCTAATCCTGCGGTGAAAAGTGTTTTAGGTCAACCCATTGAAGCAGGCTGGTTTATTTCTGGCAGTATTAGCGAGAGTGAAGCGGGATTTGAAATTGCTATTAAAGGAAATCGGTCTGGTGGTACGGTGTATGTTGATGCAGATAAACATGCAGGACATTGGCGATATAAAAATATTACTGTTCAACCTGATGTAGGAGGGGAATTTATCGATTTACTGGCGGGTGGTAATTCTATGAAATAAAGATTATTTTCTTTGTATAGTGTTATTAAAACGCTCTTGAGCCGGTTTAATTTAATTGAAAAGTAATGAGAATCATTCTTAAAAGAGAAAATTAAGCAACGTAGAGTTAATGGTATTTAATTTTGTACCATAAGATATTGTTTTCTCTATGTGATTTTAGGTTATTACAAATGTTTTCTATAAAGGTAAGAGTATGGGCCGGAATAAATCCGTAAATCCTATAATAGTAGGCTTAGTATTACTGGCATTGTCAGGTTGTAAAGATGAAAAGAAAACTCAAACGGAGCCGCAGGCTTCGGTAAAAGAAGTGTCAATGTCTGGTGGCGGTTTTAATTTAACAAGCATCCGTGATAACAAAAACGAGCGGGTTAAACTGATGGAAAAAATCAATGCCAGTCAGGGGGACATATTAAAATATGCATCATCAAAAACGAAAGGAGAAATCATTGCGGTTCTGATTGATAGTAACTTGTGGGATGGCGTGGCAAATCCGGTAAAACACCATGAGCAGAAGTGTGAAGAAGGGACAATCGTTGATGCACGTAAGCGTGCAGTATTGGCTGCGTTAAAATGGGTACAATCAAAGCATGGCTACGAAAATGTCATGCAACATGCAGAGATGGTGCCGACGGTTGATGGCGAAGCCGATTGGCGAGCGAATGAAGCAAAAGTCATTGCCTTTTTAAGCCAGGGGGAAACGCCGAAAAGTTATGGGCGCAGTGATAACTTTATCCCTTTTGCCGCGAAAGTTACCATCCAGCCAAGCCATTATGCTGAAAACTTGCGAGACATTTATCGCTCATTGCCTTCTCTTCACGTAAATGCTAATGAACCACTGACGCCAGTAAATGTCGCATTATTAGGTAGTTGTACACAGGTGGTGGTTGATCAGCATGGTTGGCAGCAGGTAAATGTAGGCGCTAGTTGAGCCGTTTGGTAAATAATCTGCAAAGTAAGATTAACACTTGGCTGGCAGTGGATAATTCCATGAAATAAAGATTATTTTCTTGGTGTCATATTATTGAAATTCTCTTGAGTCGATTTAATTTAATTGGAAATTAATGAGAATTATTCTTAAAAGAGAAAATTAAGCAACGTAGAGTTAATAGTATTTTATTCTATGCCATAAGATATTGTTTTCTCTATGTGGTTTTAGGTTATTGTAAATGTTTTCTATAAAGGTAAAAGTATGGGCTGGAATAAACCCGTAATTGCAATCCAGCAGGAACCTGTCTCTCCTGTATTATGGCATTGGCTGGTTTCAGGCATGCTTATTATTTACATCGGTATGACTTGCTATGTGTTATGGTCTGGACAGATCAGGTCGCAACAGTGGTGGATAATTTTTGGTGCGGTGGGCCTAATATGGCTGGCTGCATTTGGGCTTAGGCTATATCTCTTTGGTCATCGGTTGGGGATATATCATTTTTGGAACCAAGAGCGACAATATATTGATAGAGAGTGGCAAAATTGGGCCAATCGACATATGTCTGTGTTACACAATGGCGTATTTTTACCGGATAAAATAACAGCCGGGACTATCGTGCAGGAAGAGCCAAAAATTGCCGTTCAATATGGTGAAAAAAAAGTAATAGACTATTTTTCATGGTCAGAAAATAAATGGCGTGATTCAGTGCAGATATTATTACACAGTGCTGAAAGGGCGATCTCTGATATCCCGCCGGACAGACAAATCTGCGCAACGGTTATCACTCATGGCTCTGTACAAGAATATGAGAAATTAAAGATGATATTGCAAGAAAAATGGCAATCGATTTTTCCTGCACGTAAACCATTATCTCAACTAAATCTGGTGCCTTATTTGTCGGCAATGCAGATTGAACATTGGTTAAAAGATCCGGCTAGTGAAGTGCAATTACTGATATTGCTGCAAATTGAAAACACCGGGCAATTTTCAGAAGGCTTAGGAGTATTGCTTATGGCAACCGATGATTTGACACAAAAATTTGCATTGACTGAAAAAGCCAGAATTTATCGACCAATGGAAATTGACGCTGAAAATTTTGAACAACAATTTAAAACCTTTATTAATACCCAATCATTTGCGAAAGAAGCCATCGGTATGTTAGGGGGTGATAACGATATGTATTCCTATACTTCACAAATTATGCCAGTGATTCAAGAGCAGAATGCGGCATTAAAATTAGAACGGATTAAAAATATTGAAAAATTTATTGGTGTGTTTGGCCCAAATGCCTATTGGTTGGCAACCGGGTTGGCTATTGATTTGTCTCAATATCATTCAGGGAATTATTTAGTTTTAGCGAAAAATGATCGTAACTGGACAGTAAATACAGTTCAGGCATGGGAGGAACAATCAAAATGATTAGTAATAAATGGATCAAAATCGGTAACGCACTGCTATTTATCGTCGTTGCTGCTGTATCGGCATTTTGCATCTGGTTTTACGGCGAAAAAATTGGATTGGATACAAATGATAAAAAGATATTTGCCTGGGGATTAGCTGTATTGATCTTTAGTGTACTGCGCCTTTTCCCGGTAATCGTTGGGATCTATCGGCAGGAATACCTCAGAAGGGAAATCGAACAGCAAGGTATGCGTCCTGCCAGAGAAGAACGGTTAAAAATTTATACCTCTGAGGATGAACATAGGGAGATGATCAATTTTCACCTTAGTCGGCGTTATGGTCGTTTTTGGCGTAACAAAGTACGTATCTTACTGGTGATGGGCGAAGATCAAGAAGTAGATCAGATAGCTCCTGGCCTCGTTCAGCAGAAATGGCAAGAGGGCGAGCACAATCTATTGCTGTGGGGCGGCAGTTTACAGGTTCAGCCGGATAAAGCGCAGTTACAGGCGTTGCGCCAATTGCGTCGCCGTCGTCCGCTGGATGGCGTGGTGTGGGCGATGAGCGAAGACCAGCTCGGTCAGCGGACGCAGATAGAGACCGCGTTGCGCATGCTGGAGAAACAGGGGCGACAGCTTGGCTGGCAGGCGCCGGTGTATGTGTGGAATGTGCGTCACAGCGACTGGGACCAGCGCGACCGGCCAACCCAGACCGTGGGCTGTTTTCTGTCCGGGGAGTATACGCCTGAGATGTTAGCAGAGAGCCTGAACAGCCTGATACCCACGCTGGCGAACCGGGGTATGGAACAGGCGATAGCGGAAAACCGTCACGACTTTCTGTTGCGACTGGCGCAGTCTTTGCGGGATGAGGGGGTAACACGTCTGGTCCGGCAGTTGACGCCGTTGCTGGACCGGCCGCCGATAAAGTTGTCGGGGGTGACGTTCAGTTTACCGCTGCCGGTGCCGTCAGGGATGGTGGAGCATGGCTGGCTGGTGGAGGCCAGTTGGGGCGGGGTGCTGGAGCATGTGCGCGATAGCCGGGGACAGGCGGTGGGTTTTCCGTGGGAAAAAAGCGCGCAGTGGAGTGTGATAGCGCTGGCGGCGTTGTGGGGCGTCGGCAGTGTGACCTCGTTTTGGGTTAACCGGCATCAGATAGCGGTGAGCCGTGAACGCATCAGCGCGGCCAGCGACCGTCAGGGAGATTTATCGGCCCGTCTGCTCAGTCAGCATGGGCTGCAACGGGAGATTGACCGGTTGCAGTCCCAGTCAGAGCGGGGAGCCCCCTGGTACAGCCGTTTCGGGTTCAATCAGAATGAAGCCCTTCTGAAAGCGATGTGGCCGGTGTATCAGCGCAATAATGCCGAACTGATACGTGATGCTGCTGCCCGGTTGCTCCATCAGCGTTTGACCGAACTGGTGAATCTGCCGGCGGGCAGCGCACAGCGTCATCAGCGTATCAAATCGGCCTACGACCAGTTGAAAGTGTATCTGATGATGGCGCGGCCGGAGAAAGCGGATGCGACGGTGATGAGCCGGGTGTTGATGGCGGACTGGCCGCACCGGGCCGGGGTGACGGATGGCTTATGGCAAAACAGCGGCGAGGCGTTACTGACGTTTTATGCGGAGAACTTACCGCGCCACCCGGAGTGGAAAATCAGTGTGGATAACGAACTGGTCAGTGAAGTGCGTCAGATACTGCTCAATCAGTTGGGGCAGCGTCATGCGGAAACCATGCTGTACCAGAAGATGCTGCAACAGGTGGCCCACAGTTACGGGGATTTAACCCTGGCGCAGATGACCGGGGCCACGGAGGCGAGTCGCCTGTTTACCACCCGTCAGGTAGTGCCGGGGATGTTTACCCGTCAGGCATGGGAAGGGCAGGTACAAAAAGCGATAGCGCAGGTGGTGGCTTCCCGGCAGGAGGAGATTGACTGGGTGCTCAGTGACGGCCGTCAGCCCGTATTGAAAGCGGTGTCCCCGGCGGAGCTGAAAGCCCGGCTGACGGCGCGTTACTTTACCGACTTCGCCGGGGCGTGGCTGAACTTCCTCAACAGCCTGCGCTGGCATAAAACCCATAACCTGTCCGACACTATCGACCAGTTAACCCTGATGGCGGATGTACGTCAGTCCCCGCTGATTGCCCTGATGGATACGCTGGCTTATCAGGGAGAAGCCGGGCAACCGGGCGCGGCGTTAGCGGATTCGCTGGTGAAATCGGCACAAAACCTGTTCCAGAACAATAAACCGTCGGTGATTGACCAGACCCGACTGCCACCGGGGCCGCTGGATAACGCGTTTGGCCCGTTATTGGCGCTGATGGGCCAGAGCGCGGCGGAAAACGGGCTGACGGCGGACCCGTCACTGAGTCTGCAAACCTTCCTGACGCGGGTAACCCGGGTGCGTCTGGCATTGCAACAACTGGCGAATACCGATGACCCCCCGGCGGTGATGGAAGCGCTG
>NZ_RCWC01000058.1 GCF_018448935.1 Photorhabdus noenieputensis
TGAGTTCACCGGAACATTACGCCGAACAGCCGGCTGAATGAGCTGCTTCCCTGGCCTGATAATACCTTCAGTTAACATCCATCTTGTTGCTATCTGACAACGCAAGGTGAGTTCACCGGAACATTACTTTGATTCAGTAACAACCCTTACTTTATTTAATATTTCTCCTTCTGGAGTCACGCCAATATCTCTTTTCAACACTTTTTCATATATAAATCGGTCTCCATCACGAGTAATTCTATCTGGATTACGGAATACATCTCTTATTGTTGACTTAACGTCAGCATTATTAAGAGTCCATTTGCTTTTATGAGACCAACCATCGACATTACCGACATGCCTATCTTTAACATGCTGAACACCATCTTTGGTTAAATTAATTTTTTTAGGCGGCAGAGGGCACTTCGCTAACCCAAATGGGTCTAGGGACTGCCCCGACACGACCATACTTTTTGGCCGGGATTTTTTCTTTAATAACAACCTGTTAAAGAGCCACTTCGTCCCACTGCACTCACCGCCGCGAACCCAAAACCCCGATGTGCACTTTGCCGATTTTAGCTCACTTTTTCCCCGATGTCATAATCGGGTTTCGGCCCGCTTATCGACGGTTTTCAACAGGTAGCTCCCGCCCGCGAGGTCGGACGGGGCGGAGATGGCGAGTACGGGAACGAGCTCATAAAAAGACCAGAGGATCTCTCCGGCCTTATTTTTCACTTTAAACCTAGCATTTTTTTTAATCTTTGAAGAAAAGCCTTACAAGCAGCTTCTTCTTGATTAAAATGTTCTTCTCCAGATCGCTGACCACGCTCACTATAAAAGACAGACCACAATATACCGTCTTTTATCAAGCAAAGAGATTCATTCTCTATTGAATCAATAGAATAACTATCTTTAGGTATTTTCATAGAGGACAAAGTCCTAATTAAACTATTCTTATCCACATTTATTACCTTTTTTGCCTGCTTCTATTAAATGACCAGAATCTAAATATTCTTGTACAGATTTTTCAAGTTTGTATTGCGTACCAAGCCCTATTTCTCCAAACCACGGAGCAATTTTGCTTTCTGATACATTAGAGATTGGTTTCATCACCTTATAAACAGAATACGGTTTCATTGTATCAGTTCCCGGGGGAAGAGCTCGCATAGAATATGGTGTGCCAACAGGTGACGTATAATATCCTCCTGTATACCCATAGCGATCTATTATAGTTCCTGGTTCCAAAATCGTATTCTTTACAGGTCCAAATGCACCATCATTAGGAGGCCAATACGATACAGGGAGGTTAGTCAGCCCTAAGGGGTCAATCCAGTTCGCCGGATTATGCACGTAACTATAAGGACTTACGCCACCCCTTAAGTTTAGCGGATCTGGCGATAAGTACTGGCCTGTTTCCCTCTCGTAATAACGGTGCCGGTTATAAAATAAACCGCTTTCCTCATCCTCATACTGCCCACAAAACCGCAGATGACACGTCAGGTTCCGCGGGTCATTAATTGTCAGCACCGGCCAGCATTCTGGCTCGCCCCAGGTGAGTAACCGGCCGGCCCATATCAGCTCCCCTGCCTCAGTCAGAATTTCCCGCACCGTTCCCTGGTGATCACTCACCACATAGTATAGCCGGCCTTTTTCAAACCGGGCCGAAGGGGTCAGGGCCCCCGGCTCATACAGCCAGTGAATGCTCTGTTCATACCCGACAGTGCCATCCGCATATACCGGGGTCTCTTCAATCAGCTGCTCGCCGCTCCACAGGTAATCATAGCCGATTATCGCGGTTGGTTTCACCGGCGGTCCGGCGGTGTCTGTCTCCTTCCGCTTGCTAATCCGTCGCCCGAAGGCATCATAGCAATAACGCCAGCGCACCCCTTCCGGGCTGATAAAGCCGGTCAGCCGGTCTTGCGCGTCCCAGCGGTAGCGCCAGGTCCGCGGCCGGTAGCCCCGCCGCTGTTCGGTTTTCTCTGTCCGCCGCCCGTTTTCATCGTAGCGATACGTGCAGGCCCCGTGCTGAATCACCCGGCCCGCCTGCTGGGTGTGGTAGCTCTGGCGCAGGTCTTCACTGAGCCGTTCCGGCACCCGTTTTTGGTAATGCAGATGCTGGCCGGCATCGTACACAAACTGTTCGTCACAGGCCCGCGGCCCGCCAAACTGGGTGGTCACCACCTGGTCGTTGACGTTGTAGCCGTAGCGCGTCTCGTCCCAGCGGGGGTCTTCAATGCAGGCCACGTTGTAGGCCGGGGTGTAATGCCAGTGGCGGGTCACCGCGCTGCCCCGCGGCGGGAAATGCGGGTCGGCTTCGTACAGGGTCTGTTTGAACCAGTCGGAGCTGCGTCCGGCGGTCTGATGGGCCAGCAGTCCGACCGGGGTGTAAGCCTGTGACTGGATAAAGCCGGCGGCGCTTTCCCGCGCGATTTCCCGGCCCAGCCCGTCATGCTGCATCTGTAACGGGGCATGGTCGTCGAGCTGCCACTGCATCAGCCGGCCGTTGAGGCCGTAGTACCAACTGACCGCGGGCAGGGTGTCCACCTGGCGGCCGGTGGGCAGGCCGCTTCGCGGGTCCCACTGATGGCTGACGGCACGCCCGTTAATCGTCTCCCGGGTCAGGCGGCCGGCCTCATCGTATGCAAACGCCACCACCGCGTCCGGGTTAGTGGCCCGGACCAGCCGTCCCTGCGCGTCGTGGTCGTAGGTGGTGACCGAGCATAACGTGCACCGGTCGGCCTCTTCCTGCCACGCTTCCTGGCGGGTAAGGCGGTCGTCGTCGGTGTAACACCAGCGCAGCAACTGGTGATTGGGGTAACGGGCGGTGAGGCGGCGTCCGGCGGCGTCATACTGATAATGAATGGTCCGGCCGGTAAAATCGGTTTCGCTCATCACCCGCCCGGCTGGGTCACGGGTGTAATGGTAGGTGTCGCCGGTTTCGTTGGTCACGGTTTTCAGGCGGGTTAGCCGGTCGTAGCCAAAGGTCAGGGCGGTGCCGTCCGGGCGGGTGAGGCGGCTGAGCCGGTCAAAGGCGTCATAGGTATAGCGGGTGGTCCGGCCTTCCCCGTCAGTCACCGCCGAGACCCGGCGCTCGCTGTCGTAGTCAATCGTCTGCCGGATGCCATCCGGTAACTGTATCTCGGTGACGCTGCCTGCCGGGCTGGCATGAAACGGACTGTGGTGATAGTCGGTCTGCTGATGTAACGCGTCGGTGACCCGCAGCAGCCGGCCCAGGCCATCGGTGTCAAACCGGGTCAGGGCACCGTCCGGGGCCTGAATTTCACTGAGCTGCTGCCGTTCATAGCCGTAGCGCCAGGTGCGGCCGTCGGGCAAGACCTGGCGCAGGATTTCCCCGCGCGGGCCGTAACGGGTCTCTTCAACCCGTCCCTGAGGGTCGATAACCGAGGCCAGGTTGCCCTGTTCGCTGTAATGCAGCCGCCAGCGGGCCCCATCCGGCTGAGTGACCTGGGTAAGCTGGCCGTATTCATTGTAATCGTAAGCGGTGAGGTCCCCGGTGGGTGACATGACGCCGGTCAGCTCGCCGTAAGGGCTGTACTCATAAGCCGTGGTCCGGCCCAGCGGGTCGGTTTCGGCGGTTTTGTGACTGAAATCCCATTCGGTCCGGGTGTCATGGCCGAGCGGGTCAACCTGGCGGGTCACCAGGCCGTCGGCGTTATAGTGGTAGCGGGTGCAGCCGCCTTCGGCATCGAAATAGGTGGTGACGCGGTGTTCGTCATTGTATTCAAAACGGTCCTGCCAGTACCCCTGCGGGGTGGTGGTGGCCGTCACCCGGCCCGCGTTATCGTAGTGAATGGCGACATCGGTTTTATCGGTGTCATGCCAGCGGGTCATATAGCCGTGCGGACTGTATTCATGCCACAGGTGGTGAAACTGAAAGGTGTCACATTCCGCCAGATACCCCGGGTTATCATAGCGGCAGGTCACCAGCCGCTGGCGCTGTTCGGCGTGCAGCCAGTCAATGGCCGTGAGCTGCTGGTGCTCGTAGTGCAGCGCCAGGGTCGTCGTGCCGGCATGGACCAGGCGGGTCAGGCGCTGGTGTTCATCGTAATGAAAGACGGTCTGGTTGCCGTTGCGGTCCTCTGTCATGGACAGGCGGCGTTTATCGCCCTGGACTTCGGCAAAACTCAGTATCTGCTGGGTGCGGCGGTTAAACAGGCGCAGTTCGCCGTCGCGCTGGCCGTACAGCAGGTAATGCCCGGCATGGAGGTTGACCGAGAAGACGGTTTCCGTCGGGGTATGGAAGGTGTAAATCACCCCTTCGCCGTCGGTGAAATGGGTTTCCTCGCCGTCGCGGCGCAGGTGCTGCGACCAGTCATCGGCCCATTTGGGGCCGAACAGCCCGGCCAGGGCGGCGGTGGAGCGGTAAGTCCGGTTCAGGGTCAGCGGCAAGACCCCCGGCAGGGCCAGCACCGGCCAGACCTGTAGGAAATCGCCGGTCGCCACGTCTACCGGCTCGCCGGCTTTGCTACAGAGCTGGCTGTCACAGCCGGTTTTTTTCACCGACGGGGTGGGTTCCGCCCCGGATTTGGCTTTGCCGCCGTTGTCTTTCCGGCCCCTCGGCAGCGGAAGCAGGCCAGCAATGGCGACCAGCCAGCGCAGGTCTTTGTTACTGGCGGTCAGGATAGTCAGGGCATCACCGGTTTGCGGGGTGAGGGCAATGGAGGCGGCGGCGCTGTTGATATTGGCGTCACAGGTGGTGCGGTGGCCCAGCCGGGCAATGGGCTTGCCGTTGGCAAACACCGTTTTGGCACCTTCGGCAATCACCACCGGGCCGGGGTGGTCGCTGCACACAATTTTGTCCCCCTGACGGGCCACCGGCCGGCCTTCAAAAAAGACATCCGGCGACCCTTCAACAATCTGGCCCTTATTCGCCCCGTATTGCCCGAGCGCCGCGCCCACGGACGAGACCAGTCCGCCGACAAAACCGCCCGCCAGGCCAGCCGCTGCCCCGGCGACCACGGCCATCGCCAGGCCGCCGGTCGCCACAATTAACCCGCCGACGGCCACCGCCGCCAGCGCGCCGAGCAACACGCCGCCCAGCGCCCCCCATAATCCGGCGCTTTTGTTCTGGTGGGCAATCGCATCCCCGAGCCGGGCCGGGGCCTGGCCTTCGGTGGCGACCGTACGCTGGCCGAAAAAACCCATCGCGCCATGCGTGAGGTTTTCGCCGATATCATTGCCTATCTGAGCCCCCAGTTTCCCGGCGGCCACCCCGGCGACCAGCGGGAGGACGGCGGAGGCACCGCCTGCCGCAGCGGCATACGTTATCGCCGCCGCCAGCGAATGACGCTGAAAATCCTCACTTTCCAGATAATTCAGCGCCGTATCGGCAGAAGTGCTGCTTTCGGTCGGCGGCGGCGCATGCCCCGCGGAGGCCGTCTCGGGTCTGGTTGCGCGCTGCGCGGCACCAGCCCCCAGCCAGGCCATCATCAATACGCTCATGGCTCCTCCCGGACACTATGGTTCATCACTCAGACGGGGCTGAAATGAGGTCTTTATGGTGAGTCTCTGTTTTAGCCGGGGTGGGGACAGGTTGCATGTTAGACCGTCGGTGCCTGGAGCACTCAGGCGGTCAGAGATTTGTTCGGTGCTAAATCGGTTGAATCGGTTTTTTTGGCATGACATCACGCTTCCCTTATCATTTGCAAGTTTCGTCAGAACTATCTATAAAGCTATAAAGGCACCAGCAGTCTGTCGCTGATAGTCTTATTGATAACCTGTATGAACAGGCAACGTCGGGAATATTCGATTACGGCTTAAGAGTATCGTGGAGATAGCTAATCAGTCGTTTTATGTGTTTAATATCCACTCAGGAACATATAATAAAAAATTCCTGTTGTCCCGCCTGTTTGAGTGATGAACATTTGATTAACTTAATAAATGTGACATAAATCCCAAATTTTTTAACCCGCTACGCTCACCAAAAATCCGAATTTTATTCGATGGAAGCAATGATAAAGCCTGCGGCTTCCCATAATTAACCCGAAAAAAGCAGGACCCGGCAGGGTATTACTCAGGGTGAGTGAATGAGTCATGGCAGGATAATATAGAAATTAACGGACGTCGCATTATGCTGCGTTTTAGCGTTTTTTATTGACTTCGTAACGTTAAGATTCGTTCAGATTAAATCATTGTGGGCTGTCATTTTTCATCTTGTTTGAAAACAAGGCGTGACAGAGATTTTCACTCATTCAGATAAGGTCAGAGACGCTTTATCTGCATATGATAAAACCGTCGTTAAAAAGCCATTTATGGTCTGTCAGTGTCGTTTTAACATCTGGAAAAAATAGTCAGCGTATGATGAATAAAGCAGGTAAGATAATATTATCCAGCCTGTTAATGTGTTTTCTCACTGTTATTTTACCCAACAAGATATAAACATAACGCAATAAAAAAGAGGGATAAAACGGTTAATGTGGCAGGATTTAAGTTCTAAACAGCGGGTATGATCCATGTTTGTTAAATGTAAAATACGATATGCCGTGATAATTAAACTGAATAAAAATCAGGGAGTAAAAGTGATGAAACCAACGGTTAAAACCTGATGCCGGTTAAAATCAGAGATTAAAACAATGTTTTTAAAAACAGTTTAAAACCTGCCCACTATAAAGCTATCAGTGAAAAATGAAAATCGGCTTTGTTTTTGTTAATGCGCATACACCTTGGGGAAAAGGATAAAAGAAAATAATCCGGTATAAAAAGCATATACCGGATTATCATATCAAGGTTAAATTATTCAGAACTTCTGACTATATCAGTATTACGATGTCTCCTCATCACAACTGATAACCAGTGCCCTATTCAAAGCCTGAGCTAAAGCGGTTTTATTCTCATCATCCTCCAATAAACTAAAATGGTTGCCCGGTATCGCAATCAGTTCAAGCGAAGTATCAGACATTATCTGCGCCCAACCCAAAGACGGTTCCATGCTCACTGACTCCGGTTTTTCATCATCTATAAAAGAAATAGCAGGAGAAGGTTCTACCGCATAGAACTGATGCAGCGTTATTGCTAATGCTGGCGGCTCATAATTCGCAACTATCTGCGCGTAACGTTCGATCTGCTCCCAACGTTTTGCGATCACATCAGCATGCAGATTTGCAGGATATAACGCCAATTCTTGTGCCGATTCAATAAACTGCACAAAATTCAATTCATCGATTCGCCGGTATAACGCCGCAATCTCTTCCGTGTGCTCCTCCCCTGTCTGTCGAGCCAGTTCAATAAAGAACCGATATTTAGGTTGCATGATCTGTTCCCCTAAATAATGAGGCGCAGGCACATCAATCAATCCCAAGAAATTGACCACTTCACCCGCATTCAAAAGCTGCTGAGCAATAGCATAAGCCAATATTCCACCAGAAGAGTAACCACATAGCCGATAGGGCCCTTCCGGCTGGACGGCCTTTATCAAGGTGATCATTCTCGCCGCCTGCTGCTCCATCGTTGCCATCGGTTTTTCATTAATAGACGGCCAAGGCAGTGCATAAATCGGGTGGTCCGACGGGATATGCTGAGCCAGCCCGAAGACATAGGAGTAATCACCCATGCCACTGGGAACAAAGAACAGCGGCAACCCTGTCCCATCAAGTCGTACCGAGATGGCGCTGTTTTGCGGTTGAGACAACAGATCTGAGGTAATTTTCGCAGCCAGTTCAGTCAGCACCGGGAATTGGAACACAGCATTCAATGTGCAAACCAAACCCCGACCGGCAGCAAGATTTATCATTCGCATCGCAAGCAGTGAATGCCCGCCCAACGAGAAGAAGTTATCATGCCGACTTATTTGCTCAACCCCTAGCAACTCACACCAGATAGCCGCCAATGCAATTTCCGTTTCCCCTTGCGGCGCTTCATAAATCTGACGGACAAACGCTTCATTGTCCGGGGCCGGCAAGGCCCGACGATCCAATTTACCGTTCGGCGTTAGCGGGAAGGCATCCAACCGCACAAAGGCTGACGGTACCATGTAGTCAGGCAACATTTTACTCAGGTGAGTGCGCAAACTATTCACCAACCCGTCATCCACTGGTGCCACTATATAGGCAACCAGCCGTTTGTCCTGTCCATCCCCCAGCGCCAGCACCGCCGCCTCACGCACCGCCGGGTGCTCTATCAGACGTGTCTCAATTTCCCCCGGTTCAATGCGGAAACCGCGGATTTTAACCTGCTGGTCGTTGCGGCCCAGGAATTCCAGATTGCCATCCGGCAGGTAGCGGACTACATCCCCGGTACGGTACATGCGAGCACCCGGTCGATCACTAAACGGATCTATCAGGAAACGTTCCGCCGTCAAGTCTGGCCGATTCAGGTAGCCACGAGCGACAGCGATTCCCCCTATGTAAAGTTCTCCGCTGACCCCCATTGGGACAGGTTTCCCGTGGGTATCGAGAATGTAAATCTGGGTATTGGATATTGGGCGGCCAATCGGTACGTTATCGGCAAAACCGCTCGAATGATTGATATCAAACACCGTACAACCCACGACGGTTTCGGTTGGGCCGTACTCGTTGATGATGCGTGATCCAGGGGATAATGTTTGCCAAAGTGCAATAGTGGAACCGGGCAGTGCCTCTCCCCCCACGATAAAGCAGTGAGCCGGGCATGTTCGTCCCATCGTTTTCAATTTCTGCCCTATTGCCGAAAGATGACCGGGCGTAATTTTAACCAAAGCGCCTGATTCCATTGACAACAACGCAGGGAGCAATTCAACCAGCTCCTGCCCGTCACCGAGCAAATGGAGCTTGCCGCCGCACAGTAAAGGCAGGTAAAGGCTAGTAACCGTGGCATCAAAGGCGATCGATGATGAAACGATACTATCGCATTGCCTTTCAGTGAGGTAATCACTCCGCGCCCATAGCAGGTAGTTGCAGACACCACGATGTTCCAGCATCACGCCTTTCGGCGTCCCGGTCGAACCCGAGGTATAAATGACATATGCCAGATGTCGTGAAGTGAGTGCCGGTATCTGCGGGTTGTCGTCCCGCTGGTTGAGCAATGCATTCGGGTCAAGCACGGTGAGTTCCGCCAGTGCCTGCTCACCCAATGCAGCACGTCCGGCCTTATCCGCCAGCAAAATAACCGGAGCGGCATCAGTCAGAATATGCGCCAGACGTTCCCCGGTATAAACCGGGTCCAACGGCACATAAGCGCCACCGGCTTTCAGTATTGCCAATATTCCTACCACCATTGCCGGTGAACGCGACACGCAAATCGCCACCCGTTGATCCGGCGCTACGCCCAGTTCAATTAGCTGATGAGCCAACCGGTTAGCACGAGCATTTAATTCCGCATAACTGAGGGTTTGCTCTTCATGCACTAATGCTATCGCATCCGGGGTTTGCTCCACCTGCTGTTCAAGCAATTGATGAATACACAATGCATCAGGATACGCGGTTTCCGTGGCGTTCCAGGTTTTCAGCAACAGTGTACACTCCGCTTCCGGCAGAATATTCAACGTCCGTACCGGCGTTTCCGGGGTTTGTTCCAATGCCTCTGCCAGGCTCTCCAGTGCCTGCTGCATATAGCCACATACCCGTTCCGGTTCAAACGGCTGGGCA
>NZ_RCWC01000059.1 GCF_018448935.1 Photorhabdus noenieputensis
TGGTAAACCGATTAAATAATCGCCCCCGAAAAACCCGGGGAGGGAAAACCCCGAATGAATTATTTAAAGGAATACGAACATGTTTACTTCCGGATTAACGATGTTGCACTTATTATGTGAATCCAAGATAAAAAAATATATTATATATTTTACTGATATTGCTCTTAATGTGATTTATTTCTATCTTGTTGTTATTTGGTGTTTTTTATTTTAAGTAAATTTTGTTGATTAAAATTGAAAATCTTTTGCAAATTATTTGTTGAAATTTTTAATAAAAAAGAAATTAATATCGTTTATGATTTAATTAATCCCAAAAAGCTCATCAGCATTGATCTAAAAAGGAACGACTATGCTTTGGAAGAATACTTCTAACCAATTTGGTCATTTATCTGTCCTGCTGCACTGGTTGGTTGCATTGGCTGTGTACGGTATGTTTGCGCTAGGACTGTGGATGGTGACATTGGGGTATTACGATACGTGGTATCACAAAGCGCCTGAACTTCATAAAAGCATCGGAATAATACTGATGATAGTAATGGTTGTGCGTGTTATCTGGCGTTTTGTTTCTCCACCACCCAAGCCATTAGCCAGTTATAGCCGCTTAATCAGAGTCAGTGCTGTTTTGATGCATATTTTGTTGTATATCTTACTGTTTAGCATTTTGATTAGTGGTTATTTAATTTCGACCGCTGATGGACAGTCAATTGCTGTTTTTGACTGGTTTACTGTGCCAGCCACATTAACAGGTCAGGGCGAACAGGCGGATACTGCCGGAATGATTCATCTTTACCTTGCCTGGGCGGTAGTAATTTTATCGCTATTACATGCTGTTGCGGCATTAAAACACCATTTTATTGACCGTGATGCAACCTTAAAGCGGATGCTAGGTTTCCGTCCTGAATAATACAAAAGACGATTATGGAGAAGAATATGTTGAAGAAGACATTACTTGGCTTGACAGCAGGTGCACTGTTACTGAATGCAGGTTCGGCATTAGCTGCCGATTATAAATTTGATATACCAGGCCAGCACGCCTTTATTCAATTCCGTATTCAACATTTGGGGTACAGTTGGTTATATGGGACATTTAAAGATTTTGATGGTTCTTTCACATTTGATGAGAAAAACCCGGCTGCGGATAAAGTCGATGTGACGATCAAAATAGCCAGTTTGGATACTAATCACGCTGAACGTGATAAACACCTGCGCGGTAAAGATTTCTTTAATACGGATAAATATCCTGAAGCAAAATTCACTTCAACAGCAGTGAAAAAAGAGGGGAATAAATATGTTGTTACAGGTGATCTGACTTTAAATGGTGTGACAAAGCCAGTGGTGCTGAATGCGGAACTACTGGGTGAAGGTAAAGACCCGTGGGGCGGCTACCGCGCAGGTTTTGACGCTTACGGTAAAATCAAACTGAAAGATTTTAATTTCCAAAAAGATTTGGGGCCTAAATCGCAGGAAGCAGAATTACTGATCTCTGTCGAAGGCATTCGGGAAAAGTAATACGCTGATTACTTAATTCAGTAGTGTCATTTATTAACGGCTGCGCATTGCGTGGCCTGTTTTATTGATAGGCAAAACCTTCTTTTCAGTTGATCTCATAGATGATACTGTTGTTATATACAGTTTTAATGCAATTGATTGTATATGGTTTTGGGTAGAAAATATACCCTATGGATTTCAAGATGGATCGCGGCGGCAAGGGAGCGAATCCCCGGGAGCATAGAGAACTATGTTACCGGGGTGAAAGAGTGCAGCCAACAAAGAAGCAACTTGAAAGATGACGGGTATATTAATATTGTGTTTTATTTGGCGCATACATGGTACTACTAGATTGATGCAAGTATCACTTGCAACTAAACTTAGTATAGAAACTGAGTGTTTATTGAACGCCATGATTAAATTATATATTAATAATACAGAGAGTTAAGGAGAGGGGGTTATGTCATCATTTACAAAACTCATAGATAAGGCATATGTTTCTCCTGATAAAATTATTAGGGAAACTGCTAAACTGATGAAACCTGAAAGTGCCGCTACTGAAGACTGCTCTCAGAGGTTGTTGATCAGAAATGACGGTACTGTCATGATTAACAGGAAGAATAGCGATGTGATAGCGGCTTTTGAACATAATATAAAAGCGTTATCAAAGAGAAAATAACTAATATGTGGCCTGTTTTTATTACCTTTGTTTTGATCTGTGGCTATAAATATATTGATAGTGACATACCATCAAAAATTGAGTTACAAAAAGCGCAAGGGTGGAATGCTTACTTTCAAGTAGCTTTAAAAGGTGGGGAGTTTCTGATCGCTGGCTTTGTCATGGCTGTATTTATTGATGTTCTGTTATATTTAGCAATGTACATTATGAATGTACCTGCATATTTTGGTGCAAAATACACTCAGTTTACATTTGCCACAGATTTGAATGGACTCAGATACGCTACAGCAAGCTTTTTTTCATGGATTGTAGTTATATCTACGGTTCTTATGAGTATAAGCCAAGCCTCAATCGCTAAAAACAGATCAGAAAACTATACGTACCGGATTAAAGCCATTAGGAATGATGCGAAAAAAGATTCTGTAAATGAATTATTACTAGAATCCTTGGAGTTCGGTCTTCTCGTTATGGTCACTCTCAAATCTCGAAAGGTGTATGTTGGGATGGTTGATGAAGCGAAATTTTACAATTTCCATACCCATTCGGATGCAATGGTATCAATTATACCATTTATAAGTGGATACCGTGATAAAGACAGCTTATCTTTTATGGTCGAGCATGATTATACGGATATTTATAGTAGAAAAGGTATAACGTTAAACTCTGAACCATTATCAGTATATCAATTCCGACATATATTACCGATAGACCAAATAGAATCTTTTTCTTTATTTGATGTAGATACTTATATATCGTTTGAAGAAAAGCATAGTAAGCATCCATTTGTAGAAAATAGTAATAATAATGATGAGGCTGTTGTTTAATGTGGCTTTTTTCTTGTCTGCCAAGTGAAGTGATGTGATTTTTCACTTGGCATTATATCAATGGGACTGTTTATTATATTGGCAATACGTATTTATATAGTTTTTATTTTTTTTCTTCCAGAGGAGAATACCGAGACTCTATTATAACATCGACACGAAACTCTCCAGAGTTATCGTAATATACACCGGGTGTATCAGAGAACAGAAGTACCAATTCACCATCTACGGGAACCGTTCTATGGAGCACGCCATTACCAATCCTATAGGTTTTGCCACCAATTTTTGCAACGAGATTGTATTCTGGATTTGTAGAGAGCGTGATGCTACCTTGAGGCGCGGATATCATATTACTTTCTTTGCCGTATCTCACCCATCCGCTAGCGACAATAGATATGATGTCTCCTTGCTTGAGAATAAGCCCTGTGGATTTACCGTTTTCAGCGTTAGCTGGAACACTTCCTGACCAATCAGCCATAGTATTGCCTCCGAAATTATGTTTTATAGAAATAGTTTTGTCAAAGATGTTTACATATTTGACTGAAAGAAAATTTATATTTTTATGATGAGATGAGCAATGAAAAACATTATGGATTGTGATCTGCGTTAATAACAATAATAATTTTCAGATCGATGGTTGATTTAATGTTATAATTGTTTTTTCTTTTTATAGGATATTAATTTTATATTGAATGATAGATTTTATGATTATTTTTTATTTTAAATTATTATATCGAACCATTAGAATAAAAGAGAATGATTATTTTTTAAATTTTATGATTTAATTATATCAGAAAATTAAAATTGCCATTAATTCTTATTCCGTTTGGAAATTGTGTGAAATGGTTACAGTAAATTATTGGTAGATAATGTTTCTTGCATAGATTAGATAATCCCACGGTTGGAGATGTTGTCCGATGTATTGGTGGATTGCGTGAAATAAGGTGGGTATTTTATTGTATTCTACATGGAAACTCATCTCAGATTATCTGTTTTCTCTCTACGAGAGTGAATAAGAAAGTAAGATAATCCAAAATAAATACCTATTAATCGATAGGATGACTTTTACGACTATTGAATCATCAAGATATTTCTATGTCTAACAGAAAATCAGTTAACACAGGAGTAAAATGGGTTGAATAAGATAGCCAATATCGCCGGTATTTAATGCAGACTGAGTTGTTGATAAATATACCCGCTATCTTTCAAGTTGCCTCTTTGTTGGCTGCACTCGCTCACATAGTTTGCTATGTGAGCGGGAATTCACTCGATTGCCGTCGCGATGCATCTTGAAATCCATAAGGTATAGATTAATTAAAAGGTTAGATAGATGATATTATTGGTTGCTATGATAAGTAGTATTAAAGATATTTTTAATTAAAAATCAGGGTGTTGGATATTTTTATGGTCATTGAGTAAAAATCAGTGAAAACCTGACTGCTTTATATATCGAAAATTACTTTGTCTGGGAATAGGGTGTTTTTATAAATTCATCCTTTATAAGATTGACAATAACTCAATCTCTATTGAGTTTGTAACACTTTCTTACAAATGTTACTTTTTGTAAATGAAAAAAATGGAAATTTTTTCTTGCTATTTTGTGATGATTTAATAATTATAATCTACAGCTCCATCATATGGACAGTATGAAGGAAATTTCAACTCCTGTTCCCTTATTCAAAGGGATTAATTGGTGGGAATACATTTCTGTCTTCCTGTCATTCAGCTCATTATTATTCACGGCATAAGCGGTGCTTTTTGTCTATGGTAATAGGGTTTTTACTACCTTATTTTTTTGGTGGAGAAATCAATCAGTTCCATTTTCTAGCAGGATGTGGGAGCCGCAAAATTTTGCCAATTTACCGGTTATTGTAATAGCGAGTAAAGGAAACAACACTGATGAATACATTAGATCCGCGAGAATGTTTAGATTGTAGGTTGTTGAAACACTGGGTGGAATTTCAGTTGGTGGATGAACAGGGGAAGCCGCTGGTTAATATGCCTTATAGCCTGATAAGCAAGGGGCTACCGAATTATGTGCGCAAAGGGAAGACGGATGGTTTTGGGGTGCTCAGGGAAGAAGACCTGTCAGCCCATCCCGTGACATTGTATATTCACGCCCAATCGCTGGCCAATGAAATGGAACAGCGCCCGTTGCGGGAAATACGCGGTGAAGAGGCTTCGGTAGTAAAACCGAAAGCGGAAGCCGAAGGCTATCAATATCGCTATGTGACTATCGGGCAGATTAGTGATGGGTTGCCGGTGATTAAAGATTGGAAAGATTCTAAAGATATTCCACCGCTTTATCATTTCCCGGACCCGGAACCAAAAGGCTATCAGGTTCATCCGTTAAATCGACGTTATGTACTAGAGGTATGTCCTTTTCGGGCTTGGGTTTTGCAACTACATCATCAGAAGGAATATTCCATTGTTAATGCCTATAACCAGTGTTTGATGAGTGTGCTGGCCTATGCTGGCGGGGATGTTGATGTTGAAGGTTCTATACTTCACTTTTTTAACCGGCAAATGGTGGATGTCTCGAAGCTGCCTTATCGGATGAACGATGTTTCGGCAACGCCTGTGGTTTATGATGTGCCGTTTAGTGAACGTTATGCTCGGATAGAGTTTATTGATTCAAAAACAGCAGACAATGACAATAAACAGGGTGATACTCGACTGTTTTATATCGCCAGCAGCAGTGATGTTCTTGTTAGTTGGCGGGGTACAGCCACTACGGAGAATTATCTGACCGATGTTACCTTCCAGCCCTTAAGCTTAAGTTGCGATAATGAGAAATCTCTGTGCAGCGGATTTATTCACCGTGGCAAAGTGCATAAAGGGTTTTGGGAGGCATTCAGTCTGGTTGGGAAGTTAATCGTTCCTAGTGATAAAGCCAAAACTACAACAGTATTCCAAGATATCATTAGCTTAGCTAAAAACAAAAAATTATTTATCTGTGGTCACAGTCTGGGAGGCGCACTGGCATTACTGCACAGTGCACAACTGAAAGAACACAATCCTTGTCTCTACAGTTACGGGATGCCACGAACATTAACCCGTAGTGCAGTACAGGAACTATCTTCTATTATCCATTATCGCCATGTTAATGAGAATGACCCTATTCCTTTAGTGCCCTTTGAACAGGATATGGATAATGTTTTTTTCAATTACTGGACGTTGGCGGGGTATGACTGGGAAATCATGAAATTATTGTCACCCTCACCGATTATTCAGGCAATTAAACAGGCGACAGCCAGTAAAGAAATTTATCTGCATCACGGCAAAGTGGTTCATTTTTTAAAAGCCAGTGCCTGCCCGGAATGGCTGATTGCCGCCAGTAATGTATCGTTGATAACCAGATTGAGTGCAGAGGAAATATTAAATAATATAACAAAACTGTATTTAATTCCTGAATTGAATAAAGAAACAGAACACTTTTTCTCTCAGGCCGGTGAACAGCAAAATGCCCTGTTTAATCAGCTAAGTCCACAAGAACAGGATAAATTGTTTGATGAAAATGAAAATCCTGAGTTAAAAGACAGAGTAAGTATCCTTAATCACTTCTCATCTAAATATGCCGGTTATATTGATGCACGTCTTAAAGAGTTATGCGAACCGGATAAAATGACGACTTATCAGGACAGTCAGCGTCAATTTAAGGAGAAAATGGATGTTTATAAGAGACTGACACCAGACGCTGTTTACTACCGTAATCTCTGCTTTCTGGAAATGGATAAACAGTTAATAAAATCATTGGCCGTCAGTCAGCAGGAAGAAAAAGGGAAACTGGCCTTACAGTACTACTGCGATGGTAAGGAACTTTCAGTATGAAAATAGTGAAAATTACACTGCTATTGCTATTTTTCTATTTTATTTACTGGGCATTTGGCGATACCTTTTTTAACTGGCTATTTCCCTTTTCATCTAAGGGAAAGGGCCCGTGGATCACAGTGGAAGGCGTCATGCCGAAATATACAAGACCGTATGTGTCGGCAGAATATATCTCAAAAGATTGTCTTGAATATGAGTTTAGTGCGACTATGACACCTCATAAGGTACCGACCTATAACGGATTGAGCCTAGATGTGAAGGCCGATCCAAAAACCGGTTATTTTCAGACAAAATTACCTTTTAGTGGTGGAGGTTGGTGTAAATGGAAAATCAACCGAGCGTTTGTGGCAGTGGGTTATGCCGATGTTAGTCACCTGGTGAAAGATGCGGTGCCTTCTTCGGGAACAGGATTAGCCGCTTTTATCAACGACGCAGCGCGAACAAATTATTCTGAAGCCTCTGAGACTCGCGCATTGAATATTATAGATTACAGACCGGTTATTTACCCTGTTTTTAAAGTTGTCGAAGGATATCCAAACGGAATTTCCTTACTGGGGAAGGTGGATTTGTTTCCTTTTCGGCTGAAATTAATTCCAGGAGCGGAATGGAAAATCACCTTTAAGCCTAAGTTGGATGAAACCAAAATGCCTAAAATCACGGTAACTAATGGGAGAGGCGAATGGGTTGAGTACCCCGGTGGACATATTGAAATCAATACCCAAATGGCAGATACCCGGTACATAAAGTAACGCTCTACTAAGGTCATATCACCAGTTTATCTAAATGCCAACATGAGAATTCTGTTATTAAAAGGAACTGTCCGTATGAAAATATTGAAGATAACGCTGTCCTTATTATTTCTCTATTTTATTTATTGGGCGTTTGGTGACACCTTTTTTAACTGGTTATTTCCTTTTTCATCTGACAGGAAAGAACAATTGATTACGGTGGAAGGCGTCGCGCCGAAATACACAAAACCGTATGTATCTGCGCAGTATATCTCAAAAGACTGCCTTAGATATCAGCTTGATGCAGGTATGTCGCCTTATCAAGTGCCGACTTATTATGGATTACGTCTGGATGTGAAGTCAGATCCACAAACTGGTTACTTTCAGGCGAAATTACCCTTTAGTGGCGGAGGTTGGTGTGAGTGGAAAATTAATCGGGCCTCTGTGGCAGTGGGATATACCGATGTACGTCATCTGGTGAAAGATGCTGTGCCATATGCGGGAACAGGTTTAACCGCATTTATTAACGATGCTGTTCAGACAAACATTAGCGAAATTGCAGCATTGAATACCATTGATTTCAGCCCAATTATTTACCCTGTTTTGGAAATGGCTGAGGAGAGTCCAAAAAGAATATTTTTACAGGGTCAAGTTAGTATGTATCCCTTTCGCTTCACGTTAGCGCCGGATGCTGAATGGAAAATTATCTATAAGCCTAAACTAGATCAGGGCAAGATCGTGAATATTTTGTTAAAAAAATCAGATTTGACCGACGGTAATAGTTATGATCTCATACTCTCTTTTTGAGAGCAAAAACCATGTGCTTTGATATTTTTACTGAACATTTCTCAGA
>NZ_RCWC01000060.1 GCF_018448935.1 Photorhabdus noenieputensis
TCTGTTCTATCTGTTGCAGCAGGGCGTTATCCGCCGCCGGGAGTTTCGCCAGATAATCGGCGGTACGGTCGGCCGACGCCGGTGCCAGCGGTGTTTTACCGGTGCCATTCGCCATCGGTGCCGTGGTTAGATGAGTCACTGTGTAAAGTAAATAACTGTATAAATATCCACAAATTTCTTTATTCTGGGTCAATTGAGTGATAAAATATCACTAAATAGAACATTTTTCGGATAAATAAAATGAAAGAATTTTTTTCGTATGCTCAGGATCTCCATGAAAAATCGAAGTTATTGCAGCAGCAAAAGTTGGCATCAGATAAAAAGCTGATGGGACAACTTTTTGAGTCTTATGATCAAAAAACTATTGCAGAACTTTTGCGCAGAGTAAATTATAACGACTGGACCCGTGAAACTTTAAATCGCTGGTTTAACGGAAAATCAGTCCAGAAATTGTTAACAGAAGTTGAAGTTGCTATGCTCCAAAAAATGCTACCTGAACCACCCAAAAATCATCCTCAATACGGTTTCCGTTTCATTGATCTTTTTGCAGGGATTGGAGGAATTCGAAAAGGTTTTGAAGAAATTGGCGGTCAGTGTGTTTTTACCAGCGAATGGAACAAAGATGCTGTTCGTACCTACAAAGCAAACTGGTATTGTGATCCGGAATCCCATAAATTTAATTCTGATATTCGTGAAATAACATTAAGTGAAAACTCAAAAATAGATGAAAAAGATGCTTATAAAAATATTGATAAAGAAATTCCAGATCATGATGTTCTTTTGGCAGGCTTTCCATGTCAGCCATTTTCATTAGCAGGTGTTTCGAAAAAGAACTCCCTTGGTCGTGCTCATGGGTTTGAGTGTGATACACAAGGAACTCTTTTTTTTGATGTGGCCAGAATTATTACAGCTAAAAAACCTGCTATTTTTCTTCTGGAAAACGTTAAGAACTTAAAAAGTCATGATAAAGGGAAAACATTCCGTATTATCATGAATACATTGAATGAGTTGGGATACGCTGTTGCTGATTCTGATATCATGGGGCCGAATGATCCTAAAATTATTGATGGAAAATATTTTTTGCCTCAGCATAGGGAACGAATTGTGTTAGTTGGTTTTCGGAAAGATCTGAATATTCATCAAGGATTTACACTTAGGGATATTAGTCGATATTTCCCGAAAGAACGGCCAACACTTGCGGATTTACTTGAACCAGAAGTTGACAGTAAATATATTCTTACCCCTAATCTCTGGAAATATTTATATAATTATGCCAGAAAACATCAGGCTAAAGGAAATGGCTTTGGATTTGGCCTTATAGATCCCAACAATAAGGATGGTGTTACTCGCACACTTTCTGCGCGTTACCATAAAGATGGCTCAGAAATCCTTATTGACCGGGGATGGAATAAAAAGCTTGGGGAACAGGATTTTGATAATCCAGATAACCAGGAAAATCGCCCGCGTCGTTTAACACCGAAAGAATGCGCACGGCTAATGGGGTTTGAGTCTCCTCAGGGAGAAGCATTTCATATTCCGGTTTCAGATACACAAGCTTATCGACAGTTTGGAAACTCAGTTGTTGTGCCTGTATTTACAGCTGTTGCTAAATTATTAGCTCCTTATATAGCGAAAGCAGTGAAACAACAGCAGATAAACAAAGATCAGGCGGCATAGATAATTTATGGCTGATGTTCACAATCCATCCACTCGCAGTAAAAATATGAGAGCAATTCGTAACTGTGATACAGCCATAGAAAAAAAGCTCGTTAAAATTCTCCATGACCTTGGGGTAACTTATAGAGTGCAGGTAAGGGAGCTTCCGGGTAAGCCTGATTTCGTTATTGATGAATATCAGGCTGTTTTGTTTGTTCATGGATGTTTCTGGCATGGGCATAATTGTCATCTCTTCAAAACTCCGGCAACCCGAACTGAATTCTGGTTAGATAAAATTGAGAAAAATATTAGAAGAGATCAATTTGTTATGAGTTCTCTTTCGGATAATAGCTGGAAGATATTAGTTATTTGGGAATGTACTTTGAGAGGACGTTTGAAACTGACAGATAATGAGTTGTCAGAAAGAATTGAAGAATGGCTATGTGCCAGTGAAACTCATGCGGAAATTGATACAGTGGGGATACATAAAATACTTTTATAGAAAAATGAGTAGTTATTTGAATTAAAAGTGTTTTTTGACTCTTTTTCTGTAAGAAACAGTTACATTACATACCAAATCGCTTCCACCTATAAGTTTTATTTTGTTTGAAAAATAATCTATCCTTCAGTGTGGCATTCTATTTTTACTTTAATAGAGTTAATCTATAGAGAGATTATAACTAATGGACGGGGCAGAAGATGACTAATAAACTGATAAATATAGATAAAATATCAGTTATCATGAAGGATTTAGGAGCTAAAAAAATTATAGTTAAGCCACTTGCAAACAATGACAATTCTAAACAACAGATATATTTGGGGGTGGATTTTTCTGTCATACAGGGTATTCCTGTTGGTGAACTGAAAAGCGCTGGTATGTCAAAAAAAGGTGCGAGATTTAAGGCCACATTAAATTTATTTTGGATAAATACTGACAGTTGTAAAGAACAGGCACATGGATCTCAAATTATTTTGTATCCTAACTATCCAGAAATTCGCCTGTCGGGAATCATAAATGGTTGTTCAATAGCACCATCTCATTTAATGCAACCGCCAACGAAAAAGGAAAGAATAAATAGATGTGATAAGAATCGTTATTTAATTCTTGGTATATGTAAAGACATGATTTTTGCTTATATGAGTTCTTGGGAAGACGCTCTTTCCATTGAGCTCAGAGAATTAATAGATAAAAATTTAATGAATCCTGTTTTCTCTGTTTTTTATGAATATTACTCTAATATTAAAGACAGCCGTAGTGATCTTATAACTCGTTTGAAGGAAATTTATTCTTATGGTTTTATTAAATCGCAAAGACTGGATAAAAATGGTAATGTAATTGAATATAGAGCAAGAAATGGGGCAGGTTTTACCCTGGAAAGTTTATTTGGAATTATACCAAATGGCAGATCTGGACCTGATTTTTCTGGTTGGGAATTAAAAGCACATTCAGGAAGCGTTGTAACTTTAATGACACCAGAACCAAATAAAGGAGAATACATAGAAAATTTACATAAATTTATGAGTGATTATGCATCCAGTAAAAAAGAGGATAGGGTCGATTTTGCCAGTATACATAAAATCGGATTGTTAAACGAAAAAACGAAGCTGACTTTATATCTCGAAGGATATGATTTTGATAAGAAAAAAATTATAGATCCTGATGGTGGATTAGTACTTAGGAGTATAAATGGTAATATTGCTGCTGGCTGGAATTTCGGAAAATTATTAGACCACTGGAAACGGAAACATTCTAAAACATGTTTTGTCTCGTATGATGTGAAAAATGGTGATTTCCCATACTATAAGTTTGGTCCCCAAATTGTATTAGCTACAGGTGCTAATCTTAATAAATTTATAAATGCACTTGAATCAAGTAAAATATACTATGATCCAGGTGTTAATATAAAATACCAGGAAGGATTGTCTAAAGTGAAAAAAAGAAATCAGTTCAGGATAAAATGGAAAGATGTATTAAGTATTTATGATAAAGCTGAGAGCTTAGATTTAAATGAAAATTAATTGAAGTATGAGTTCACTGGAGCATTACGATCCACGGGTATTCGCCACGGTAAGAAAGAAGCCAGCCGGAAGCGATTCCGGTTTTTTACTGTTTTAGAGATAAAGCAGAATAAAATATCTAAAATATATCTTATGTATATATTTACTATGAATCTTATATTTTTATGTATTATTCCTTTGTTTATCTTCTTATTTGTTTTATATTTTTATGGTTTTAAGTTATATATTTAATATATAAGATCAACTCTGTAAAATATTTGTTTTAGGCATAAAAATAACAAAGTCGGAAAGATCACGGGGATCTTTTCGGCTTTAATTACTATTTATAAATATCTATATTCATATTTAGATGCAATTATTTCTATATGGCTATCATAGCCATTAATTAAATAGTGTTTTAAATCAAGATTATTTCTAGGGTCATATAATGATTTTTTACTGATTAATATATCTGAGTTATTTATTTGGTAAAAACCGGAATCAGGGTGATACCCGTATTTTTCCCAAAAATCAATCACATCTATTGTGAACTCTTGCCCATCTATTGCGTAATTTTGATGATTAATATCAAAAAAATTCATAGTAATACACCTAAGTTCAGCTACAACCAAAAAGTGAATTTCTATATCACGATATGTATCATTCTTAAAATCATCAATATGTTGAACATCAAGCCTAAGCTTAATCCCGTTTGATTCTGTATAAACAGTTTCAAGGTCTGTAGTTGATATCCTAAACTCTGTTTTTTCTGGTATTAATTGTATTGTCATATCATTTCCTAACTATTTTTGCAGCCAATTGTCTTAACAAGGCCAGAGCCATCTTTAGATTCAACTATAGCGGCTAAACCACGGTTATTAAGTGTTACAGGTTTACCTGTCGCAGGATCAATCGTATATGAAATAAAAAAATGTCAGGGCTAATTTTCTCAACCTTAATATCATTTTCTACATCCAGAATAAGTCTCCCTGTTATCAAAGGGTTTGCCTGACTTCCAATACTACTAAAGTTTGGAGCTATTCTATGTTGACCAAAATGAAGATCTTTAGGGAAATCTGTGATGTCACCATGTATAAATAGGTCAAAACTACTAAGTCTAAACGGATCAATCCAATTGACCGGATCATGGACATAGCCGTATTTTCTTCCATTGTTTCGACGTCATAAAAATTATTAATAGACTATCCTGATGGTATTCTTAATGGTTGTAATTTACTCATTTTATTTTGCTCCAGGAATATATTTCCAGACTTGATTTAATCATTAAAAGACAGAAAAATTGTTGGAGCTTTATCGACTTAAATTATACAGTTAAAATAATTAAAATTTTTTTAATTGTTCTCTAACTTCCATTAAGATAATGCCAAGCATATTCTTACCAGAACCATCGCCACCGTCAGCCCAATAAAAGTCGTTTTTCGTATGTTCAATTAAACGGGTATTACCGGTAGATAATAATATTTCTCGTATTTCTTTGTGCTGCTTGAATTTTTCCAAAACAGCAAACCGCATAATATTATCTTTCACTTCTTCCCAGTCTGTCCTTAATGGTTTCTTTCTGTCTCGGCCTGCGTTTGCTGCGTCTCTTGGTAAATTTAATCTGCGAATGTTTTCTCTGATATTGACATCAAAGAATTTGTTTGCTTGAAAGTAATGTTCAACGGTAGGCCAATAAACACCATTTACCGCTAACCCGTGTTTTGAAAAATTAGAAAAGCAGCCATAAGGTTCATTAACTTTGTAGAAATAAATTGTATTATTTATGATCATATGATTTTGGGTTTTCTATTATCTTTGGTGATTGTTTGATATAAAGTTAATCTGATAATGTTTTTTAGAAATAAAATATAATTGAACATCATCTATATAATAAATATCACTTAATTTTTTCATGCACTTGAAAAATAGGTAAATTAAGGAGTCTATATTTAATGTCAGTAATTTTATGAGAGTGATAAAATAATTCATAATATTAATCCTAAATAAAGTGTTCTAAAATAGTAAATTATTTTCTGTAACCTTCACCATATCAGGACTTGAGTGAGTTCTGGTTTGAAGCCTTGTGCCGAATGTTTCATATGGGTAATTCAGGTTTGCGTTAAAAAGCACTCAAATAAGCTAATTGTAGCTGTATTAGGGACAGCTATTTGGATAGTGAAGAGGATGAACAACCATTTCAGTGAGCAAACCTGATTGCTAGAGGTTAGGATGCAAATGATGAAATAGTAAGCTTAATTTATAGATACAAAGATAGCCAGAAAGATCTTAATAAAAAATTTCTGGCTTTATTGATTTATTTACTCTTAAATGGATAAAGTGCTTCTTTAAATACTTCCTGATATATATCTTTATCCATTTTATTTACGCTTCTCTCTTGGTCGTCATTGATTTTTTTTGTGACAAATTTTTCGTTGTCAATATTTCTCTTGCTGTAAAATGCTCTTGCTGCATTTCCAAAGCAATCAATGTCAATTAATTTATCAAGAAAACTATTAATGGAATAACTACTGGCATATTGTAGAGATTCATTTTCTTCACAAGAGAATTTAATGTACATAATAAGTTTTTTCAATGCATTAATTTCAACCTGTGTAATAGTTATAGTTTTGCCTTTATCTTCTATATGTTCAGCTACCATATTTACTCCTGGTATTTCTTCCCTCAATTGAGAGTCAAGTAGAATAGGGTCGGAAGATTACGCGGATATTTCCGGTTTTTTGTTATTTATTGGAATAGATCAACAATAAATTAAAATATTAATCCCATCTTTCATCTAGATAAGGAGTTATATCTCTAATTGTTAGAAATTGAGCAATACAGTTGAAGTGAAAATTATTATGAAAAATACTCATATGTATTTTGTTATCTATATATTCGATAGTTGGAGTGCACTCAAAACCAAGGCTAATTCCTTTGCATTCAAAATGAATAATATCACCAAGTTCTAATAAAATACTCAGTGCATTAAATTCACTTTTATTCCACTTATCAGGGAATATTGTTGGGATGTTTTTACTATGAAAACCAAGCCTAAGTGAAGAATGCGCATAAAACGAAACAATCTCAACTTCAACATGTTCAATAGATAATTCATTGTTAAACATATGTTTAATTTTTTCTTTATATATGGCATTTTCAAACCACATAATGAGTTTCCTTAAAATTCATAATACTCAGATGTTCCCGAAACCTTACCATTTCTTGAACCGGCTCCAGTCGGTACTGGCGTATCACGGATATTCTCCACGGTAAGAAAGAAGCTAGCCGGAAGCGATTCCAGCTTTTTACTGTTTCAGAGAAAAACAGAATAAAATAGCTAAAATATAGCTTATGTATATATTTATAATTAATATTATATTTTCTGCATTATTTATTTTTTCATCTTATTATTTATTTTATATTTTTGTGATTTTAAATTATATATTTAATATATAAGTCAATATTTTCATCTTGTTAATAATAATGGCTGTCTCGTATAATGAAAATACCTTTTATTTTTATACGAGCCAGCCATAAAATAAATCAGCTCATTGTTGGCTATATATTATATTATAAAAAAAGCTTCATTTTTTGTTGGTTTTTTAATATATTTTTGTAACTCCGTTTTAAACAAGAACTCTTCTTTTACATGAAAATTCGTTTTTACTATTGCTGTTAAAATATCTGAAAATATTCTATCATCTTTAATAATTTTCTTTAGCTTCATGATATTCATTGAATTATCCCTCAAGATATAATATGAATAATTCATAATAATCATATTAGATATAAATAAACTATTGGTAGATTGCCACTTATTTGTCACTTCCACTAATGACGATACTATTTTTTTATAGTTGTTTTTATAGGTCTTCACAAAAACAGAAGGATCTATTAAATGTAAGTGGCGGATTCGACTAATAAGCGCAATTTTTCAGAAAGGCGGTCAGTTGCTATAGTAGGCATCTTTCCCGCCACAGGAGAATGCGCTATGGCCTATACACAACTGACCGAGACAGAAAGATATCAGATT
>NZ_RCWC01000061.1 GCF_018448935.1 Photorhabdus noenieputensis
CCGGGCTTGTCCACTGGTAATCCAGCCGGCGGGCGGGTTGCTGGCTGAGGGTGATTTCGCTGCGCTGATGCTCCTGGTACCCGGGCAGATGGGTGCAAAACTGTTCCAGGGTCTGTTCATAGTAAGCATGGTTATCCATGCCGGCGGGAACCGGGGTGCGGCTGACCACCAGATTAATGCCGCTGTCGTCCGGCAGCACAAAGACATGCATGGATTCATCCCGCCAGTTGTCCGGGATAACCAGCGTGCCTTCATTCATCTGATAGGGTGTGTTTTTCATGTTTTATTCCGTTGTTGATTAAAATAATAAGCTGACAGTCGATAGCGGTCAGTTCACATTGACCTGTTTGCCATTGATGGTGATATTGGCCCCCTGAATGCTGATATTGCCGGCATTGTCGATGGTGATGCTGCCGCCGGCCGTGGCAATTTCGATACCCCCCGCCCGGGCCTGTATCTGGATGTTATTTTTGACGTTCAGCAGGCTGTCTTTTTCGACCGTGATTTGACGCAAGCCGGTGATGGCGCTGACTTCATTGCCGGTCACCTCTTTGTGGCGGTCGTTTCTGACCGACAGCATCTGATTATGGCCGATGCTTTCGGTGTGGTCGTTCATGACCCGGGTTTCGCGGTTATTGAGCACCACGGTGTTCATGTCCCGCTGGGCGTGCAGCGCCAGCGCTTCACTGCCTTTGGCATCCTCGAAGCGCAGCTCGTTGTAGCCTTCCCCTTTATGGGTTTTGGAACGGAAGGTCATCTGGGTTTTGCTGCCGGGCAGGTCCCCCGGCGGCAGATTGCTGGCATGGTAGGTACGCCCGGTGACAATCGGCTGGTCGGGGTCGCCGTTGAGAAAGTCCACCACCACTTCCTGACCGATACGCGGTATCGCCAGCATGCCCCAGCCCTGACCGGCCCAGGGCTGGGTGACCCGTATCCAGCAGGAGCTGTTATCGTTGCTCTGGCCGTAGCGGTCCCAGAGGAATTGCAGGCGGACGCGGCCGTAGGCGTCGCAGTAGATTTCTTCGCCGGCCGGGCCGACCACGCTGGCAATCTGCGGGCCCTCCATCACCGGTTTGGGTAACGGGGCCGGGCGCCAGTGCTGGTTATAGGGAATGAAGGTGAAGTCGTTGCGCAGGGTGGTGCCGCTCTCTCCGGCGGCCTGTTCCAGCGCCTGCGGCTGGCTGCCATGATGGGTGACGCCGACCAGCTGCCAGGGCCGGTTGAGGTCATCCCGGGGATGGCCGGTCAGGGTGAACAGCACGCCGGGCTGCATCGTCGCGGCATTACTTTCACCGTCGCCGGTCAGGGCATTGTTGCGCAGGGCTTCCAGCCGGTAACGGGTGAAGTCAGCGCCGTGCTGTTCATCTTTGAAGCGGCCGGGAAAATCGAAGTGTTCATAGCCGGTATGCTGGAGGTCCTGCTCCCGCATCTGATGACGGAACTCCGCCGCCCAGGCCGGGTTTTTGAAGGTGTAATCTTTGAGCTCGACCACCGCCGGCCGTACCTGCGCCTGGCGGGTCAGCCGGGTGATGCACAGTTGCCCGGCCTGTTCAGCGTCGTCGGGGTGATAGGGCAGCACCGGGCCTTTGACGACCGAGCCCGCATCGTCGGCAAACACCAGGGTGTTTTTATGGCCGGTGAATTCAAAGAAGTAAAAAATCCCTTCTTCGGCGGTCAGGCGTTGCAGAAAGTCAAAATCGGTTTCGCGGTACTGGACGCAGAACTCCCGTTCCGGGTGGGGATTGCGCAGGCTGAACGCCACATCCCGGACGCCGTTCTCTTTGAGCAGGGTGGTGAGGATAGTTTTGATATCCTGCTGCTGAAAAATCCGGGCATTCTGGCGCAGGGTGGCGCGCCACATATCGGGCCGGACTGTCATGTCATAGCGGGTCTGATGTTTGCCGGTATTGCCCTGGACAAAGCTGGCGACCATGCCGGTGACGGTGCGCTCGACGTGGCCGGCGCGCAGGATGGTGAGGGTGGCGCGCTGGTCGAGGACGGCGGCGAAATCAATGGCCGGGTCGGCACTGGCTAAACTGACGGTCAGCGTGAACGGGGTGGAGAGGGCCTCGTGCAGGGTAAAGCCGGCCACCACGAAGGTGTGCGGCGGCAGGCCGCCGGCGGTGAGGGTAAACTGTAACCCGCCGGCGCTTTGGGGACGCAGCCGGTCGGCGAGGTGCTGAGCGAGGTTGGCGGCGTCGGCGGTTTTTTTCTGAAATGACATATAAGGGTTCCTTTTCTGAATTTACGGGCGGTTTTTCTCGGGGAGCGCGGTCAGCCCGGCGGCTTGCTGCAACGCGTAATACTGGCTGAGCAGGGCGTTAAACCGGTCGTCGGTCTTTTTTATCAGCGCCGGTGAGACGGGCTGTCCCTGTTCGGCGGCGGCGGAAAGCTGGCGCAGCAGCTCTTCCAGCGGGAGGTCACGGTTGTGGCTGTGCTGGATTTGGTAAATCGCCGTTTTCAGGTAAGAGAGGGTGAAACTGCCCCGGTTGCGCTCCTGCGCCAGGATTTTGTCCGCCAGTCGCTGGAGCTGATGCCGGGTCTCCCACCAGTTGCCGGCGGGCGGCGCGTTTTCCAGCCGGATGGACTGTAACTGCTGCCAGTGCTGCGTTGCCTGCTGCTGCCGGCGGTCCTGCGGCCAGGTTTTTTGGGCCAGACGGGTGAGCTGCTCAGCCTGTTGCAGCACCACCAGCGGGGAGGTGTCCGCCAGCCGGGTTAACTGCTGCGCATAGGCTGGCAGGTCGGGATGAGATAACCAGGCCAGTCTGGCCCCGTCCGGGGTGTCGGTCAGGGCGGTCAGTTGCTGTTGTAATGGCCGGTAAAATCCCAGCCAGGTCCCGGTCAGGACGAATGCCCCCAGTAATATGCCCAGGCCGAACCCCTGTAATGCGCTCATCGGCCGCGGGGGCGGTGCAGGGAAACGGACCTGGACTTTAGGCTGACGGGCGTCATATCCCGCGGCGTCGTCGGTGTCCGGTTCAGGCGGTGCCGGTTCGGTGCTGGCGAGGTAGACCAGCGGCGGCATCTGCACGGGTCTGGCGGCGGGTCTGGGCAGGATGCGGGCCTGTTCCAGTTTTTTGGCGGTGTTCTGGAAGAACCACAGCAGGTTTTCGACCTTCGGCAGGCGTTTCAGGTCGGACTGCTGGAGCCGGTCGGCTATCAGCTGTAAGGCCCGCTCGGCCCGGTAAATCATCCGCAGGTCGCGGGCGGTGTAATCGTGCTGGCGCAAGGCGTGGCCGCAGCGGGTGTTAAACCAGTCGAGCAGGTCGGTGCGGACCGCCGGCTGCGGCGGCCACAGTTCATCCCACTGGCTGACCATCACCCCGGCCAGCAGTTCACAGCCTTCGGTAAACCCGGCCAGGCCGCTGAGCTGCATGCGGGCCAGGGTGTAGTAAATCGCGCTTTGCAAATCGACGCCGTGGGCGCGAAACAGCGTCAGGGCCAGGGATTCGATAAGCGGCCAGTTCACGGCCGGCTGAGACGGGTGGCTGATTTTGTTAATTTCTTCGCGTATGGCCGTGAACGCCGGCAGCGTCATCGGGTTGCCGCCGGCGCGGATAATCAGATTTTCAGGGCGTTCACTCATGGCTGTTCATCCTTTCACCTGCCTCCGCCGGTGCGGAGGGCAGGGGGTTGCTATTTTGCAGTGAATACCGTTTGCCGTTAATACAGCGTGTCAGGCAGTCTGAACTGACTGAACAGGCCGCCGGCAAACGGGTTGTCGGATTCATCCACGTAGATACGGTAGGTCATGTCGCCCCCGTCCACCGTGAACCGCACATCAAACGAGTCCTGACGCACGCTGGTCAGTTTGCCGCTGTTAATCAGGCGCAGCTGGGCCCACGGGCCGGTGAAGCGGATGGCGCGCGGGGATTTGCCGCTGGCGTCCGGTATCAGCGTGAGCTGGCTTTCCACCCCGGCCCGCATCGAGTTGGGCCAGATGAGGTGCGCAATGCTGCTGCGGCCGTGGGCGTAATCGAGCAGCTGGCCGTCGAGATTGAGCAGGCTGCGGCGTTTATTGCCGGTCAGGCTGAGGGGCTCGATGGCGAACTGGGTGCCCAGACCGTTTTGCGGCGAGAAGAAGGTGTCGCGGATACGGTCGGCCCGTTTCAGTTGTTCCAGCACATCCGGGCGGATAAGCTGCTGGCCGTCAGCGCTGTGGGTCAGGTTGTTTTCCACGAACGGTTTCAGGTTCTGCTGATAGAAGGCGTCCAGCGTGCCGCCGGGCCGGAAGAACCGCTCAAACTCACTGAGCGGCACATCCTCAGCGGCTGCCGGGTTGAACGGATAGCGTCCGGCCAGGTAGGTCTGGTACTGTCTGACGACGGTGTCGCGCCATTCGATTTCCAGCGAACTGACGGCTTCCCGCATCACCACCCGCCAGGCCTGTTCGGCCAGTTCGCCGGTCCAGCGGTTGAGCGGTTCCGGCAGGGTTTTCGCCAGCTGCTGCACGTCGAAAATCGGGTCGCTGTGATGCTGTTCAAGCCGCTGCTGCACGGCGCTCAGGGCGGCTTTACCCGGCACCGGGGCGTTCTGAATGCCCAGCAGGTAACGGTGCAGGGCCGCCAGTTGCTGATAAACCCCCTGTAAGGTGCTGTTTTTATCCCCGGACTCCTCCAGCACCGCGGTTTCCGGCGCGAATTCCCGGTGAATACGCGCCCGCAGGCGGTAATCCGGGGTATCAGGTAACGGCTGCCGGGCTTTGGCCGGCAGCGTCTCGTTAATCTCCGGCAGACGGGTGTTGTCGCTCAGGATTTGCAGGGCCCGGCTGATGGGCTGTTCGCCGCTGATAACCTGTTCAAGGGCGCTGAGGGCCTGCGGGATATCGGTGAAATCACGAATATCCAGGTTATTCATGGCCGCGCGCCAGGTGGCGGTGTAGTCTCCCAGGTACTGTTCAGTGATTTGTCGCTGGATTTCCTGCCGGTCCGTGTCGCTGTACTGCACGTTGTGTGACAGGTTCAGGACCCAGCTGTCCATGACGGTGAGGTCGATCAGCTGGTCGTCCTGTTTGACGAAGTAGTTGTTCAGGCCGTTTATCGTCAGGAACTGCGGGATAATCAGTTGTTTGTCATTATTGGCAATAAAGAGGCGGTCAAAGCCCGGGCCAATCTGGTCGCGCAGGTTGAGGGGCGGCGGCAGTGAATCCCGGGCTTTAAGGCGCAGGTTCTGGTAGACCCGCTGATAAATCGAGAGCTGGCTCAGTTCTTTCTCGGCATTCATGAGCGGCAGTTTGTAAGGCGCAAAGCTGCTGATAGCGGCCTGATCGCCCGCCTCCCGCGCGGCCCGCCAGTCGGTGTGATCCAGCGCATAGTCCAGATGAGTCAGTAACTGTTGCTGTAACAGGCGCTGGCCGTTAAACGCCCGGCTCCAGCGCGCCTGCATATAGTGTTCGACCAGCGATTTATGGCGGCCGCTGCCGTCTTCCAGCATCCGCATGATACGCAGGACGGCCAGTTTTTCTTCGCTGCCTTTCGGTGCCCGGTTCAGGTCATCCAGCAGGCCGTTCATTAAGGCCGGCAGAAAGCGCTGAGACAGCAGTTGCAGGTAGGTGTTTTCCACATACGGGCCGACCTTCGCGCCCTGATAAAGCCCCATATCCGCCAGCGGCCCTTTCTGATGGTAATCCCCGTAGGCCAGCGTGGCCTCGCGGACAGGATTGAGCAGGGGAAGCTGTAAATTGCCGTTACGGTCTTCGCCGGTGGGGGGCGGCACCGACAGGAAGGTTTTGGCCTGCGCCAGGACTTCGTCGCCGGCCCGGTAGTTCTTCTGATAGGCGGCGTGCCAGCCGGTCCACAGGGCCAGCACCCCGGCGGCACCCACGGTGGAGAAGGTCAGCAGTGTGTGGCGGTGGCGGCTTAACCACAGGCGGTTTTCCGCCGCCAGATTCGGTTCGGCCAGCAGGACTTCGTCAAACAGCGCGCGGGTGAAGTAGGGCACGGTGTCCGCCACCGGCCAGGTGGGAAAAGCCTGCGGCCCCAGGTGATACTGCGCCGCGGCGGACTGGGTAAAAATGTCATCCATCTGGCCGATTTGTTGCGATGAGGTGAGATAAACCCCCCGCAGGCCGGGCTGTGCCGGACCGCCGTTGTCAAGGAGCCCCTCCAGCAGCGGTACCAGCGCGGCGTGCAGCCCCTGTATCTGGCGGGTGAAGCTGAACAGCGGGCCGCGCTGACTGATGTCCACCTTATTGAGCATCATGTCCGGCAGGGCCGCGTTGAGCTGCTGCATCCACTGGTGCCAGAACCGGGCCAGCTCAGCGCGCCAGCTTTGCTCATCCTGCGCAGGCAGGCTAAAGGTGACGCCCAGGATCTGCGCGCGCTGCGTGCTGTCCAGCGACTGGAAGGCGGCGCTGAAACCGTGCAGCCGGTCGAGTTTGGTCAGCACCAGATAGACAGGCAGATGATGATGCAGGGTTAATCGCAGATCCTGCAGGCGCAGGTGCAGCGCGGCAATATCCCGTTCCCGCCGGGCTTTGTTGCCGGTCAGTAAGCGGTGAATGTCCACCGTCAGGATGACGCCGTTGAGCGGCTGGCGCTGACGGTTTTCGGTCAGCCAGGCGAGCAGGGCCTGCCACAGGCGGGCGGGCAGCTGGGGGTTGCCGGTGTCCGGCGGTGATACCGGGTCGATAAGGAAGCCGTCCGGGTCAATGATGACGGCTTTCTCCCCCAGCCAGCAGCGCAGATGCCGGGGCGGCGCGTCTTCCCCGCTCAGGGTATCCGGGGCGGCAATGTCAGTCAGCCGGCAGCCGGCCTGAATCAGCGCGGTTTTGCCACTGCCGGTGTTCCCCATCACCAGGTACCAGGGGCGCTGGTAGAGATAATCCCGGGTCCCCAGATGGCGTTGCAGTTGCGCTTGCCAGTGATGGAGATAACGGTCCTGACGGGTGATATCGGCCTGCGCCGGATCGACGGTGTTCAGTTCCCCCTCCAGCCTGAGTTTTTCAAGCTGGCGCAGGCGGCGCCAGATTTTTATCCCGACAACACTCAGGGCCAGCAGGAGAATAATCACCGTCGCCAGCCAGCGGGCAGACAGGGTTTCCAGCGGGTGAGTCTGTTTAAATTGCCAGCCGGGGCCCCACCACCACAGCCAGATGAGGGCCAGACAGGGCAGGAGGGCCAGTATCAGCGGGGCGGTGGCTTTCAGTGGCGGCAGTCGCGGCATCGCCGGTTTTTTGACAGGCTTGAGCAGTAGAGAAAGCCAGTTCATGGGTTAACGCTCCTGTTGGTGGTGGTCGCCTTTGCGGGGGCGGTCATCGGGGCTTTTTCTGCCAGTGCCGCCAGCAGGCCGGGTTCCCAGTCGGCGAGCGACAGGTGTTGTCCTGCCTGGCGCAGGTGGCGGTAATGTTGTTGTGCCAGCGCGCTCATGCCCGCCTGCT
>NZ_RCWC01000062.1 GCF_018448935.1 Photorhabdus noenieputensis
TGTGTCGCGGCATGAATATCTGGAGAAAGAGCAGACGCGACTGGATCTGCAACGCCAGTTAAGCGTACAACAGGCCAGTGTCTTGCAGTACACCGCCGCTCAGGACGAGGCGCGACGTCGGCGTGAGGCTGTTGTTGCGCAAAATCGCCGCGCCATGCTCGACCTGCAACAGGAAGCCAACAAAAAAGCAGCGACCTTGGTTCAGGAGCTGGCGAAGGCCCGCTATCAGGAAACCTTGACCAGCCTCAAAGCCCCGGTGGCCGGCACAGTTCAACAACTCGCTATCCATACCATTGGTGGCGTGGTGACACCCGCTCAGCCGCTGATGGTCATCGTCCCCGCAAACCAATCGGTAGAAGTGGAGGCCAGGCTGGAAAACAAGGATGTGGGTTTTGTCCATGTTGGTCAACCGGTCACCGTCAAAGTGGAAACTTTTACTTTCACCAAGTACGGCACCGTTGACGGCGAAGTGCTCAACGTGTCGAACGACGCCATCGAGGACGAAAAGCATGGGCTCATCTATAGCAGCCGCATTCGTTTGAAGTCTGATCACGTGATGGTCAATGGTCAGCGAGTCGCACTGTCTCCGGGCATGTCGATCACGGCAGAAATAAAAACTGATCAACGTCGCGTGATCGATTATTTCTTGAGTCCATTGCAGCAGCATATAGATGAAAGTCTGAGAGAACGGTAGGTTGTGAGGGCAGCTCTGTGAACTCGGCTCGCCATACTCACCGTTTTCCGGGTTTGAGATAAATGACCGTTAATGTTTTTCGCCGCCTTGCTTTATTTGGAGTGATGAAATGAAAGTATTACATATACATGAAAGGTTTAAAAATTGGCGAAATATTATTGTTTTTATGAGCTTAACCTTATTAATGTCCTGCTCTAGGCACATGGATATATACAGACCTATTGACGTATCGAAGTCTGGTCAATCAGTCAAAATTGATTTTGAACTCAGCAAGGAAGGTAATTATCAGTTCACCTTACTGTTTGAAACTGGGGAGGGTTATGATGAAATGGAAAGGCGGTTTAAGTTTTTTGGGAGAGCTGATAAAGATGGAGTAATAATCCCTGTTTCACTCCATATCGTTAAAGATGGCGAGATTTTTTTTGACAAGAAAATAAATGCCAGGGGATACGATGGGGGACAGGCTTTCTATTACGAAGAGAAATATGTAAATACGGCGGTGCGAGAAATTAAGACATTTTTGCTACCCCCCGGACGTTACTCTGCTGTTATTACCACCTTGGAAGATGTCCCTGAATTTAATGGCATCAATAGTTTTGTTGGATTCACCTATTACGATCCAAAGATTTAAAATGGTATCAGTATAAACAAAGGAAATATCAAAGTTTGGAGTGATGAAATGAAAGTATTGCGTATACACGAAAGGTTCAAAAACTGGCGCAACATTATTATTTTTATGAGCTGTGCCTTATTAATGGCCTGCTCTAAGTTCATTGATATATACAGACCGATTGACGTATCGAAGTCTGGTCAATCAGTTAAATTTGATTTTGAAATCAGCAAGGAAGGAAATTATCAGTTTGTCCTGCTGTTTGAAACTGGGGAGGGTCATGATGAAATGGCAAGGCGGTTTAAGTTGTTTGGGAGAGCTGATAAAGATGGAGTAATAACCCCCGTTTCACTCCATATCGTTAAAGATGGCAAGATTTTTTTTGACAAGAAAATAAACGCTGCGGGATCTGAAGGAGGGCGTGCCGTCAATTACGAAGAGAGAAGGATAAATACGGCGGTGCGAGAAATTAAAACATTTTCATTACCTCCCGGACGCTACTCTGCGGTAGTTACCACCTTGGAGGATGTACCTGTTTTTAATGGTATTGAGAGTTTTGTTGAATTCAACCATTACGATCCGAAGATTTAAAATGGTATCAGTATAAACAAAGAAAATATCAAAATTTGGAGTGTCGTAATGAAAGTATTACGGGTACATGAAAGGTTTAAAAGCTGGAGAAATATTATTGTTTTTATGAGTTTCACCTTATTAATGGCATGCTCTAAGCACATTGATACTATACGCAAACCGATTGATGTGTCGCATTCTGATCAATCCGTCGAGATTAATTTTGAACTCAGCAAGAGCAAGGCTGGAGATTATCAGTTTGCCCTGTTGTTTGCTAAAGGGAATGGTTATCAAGAAATTCTAAGGCGGCTTGAGTTGTTTGGGAGTATTGATAAGGTAGGGGTTATAACCCCCGTTTCGTTTCGTCTGGTTAAAGACGGCAAGGTTTTTTTTGACGAGGAAATAAACGCGGTGGGGAGCGAAGGAACACAATCCTTTTATTATAAAGAGAGAAATATAGCTACGGCTGTGAGAGAAATTAAAACACTTTCGTTACCCTCCGGACGTTACTCTGCGGTAATTACCACCCTGGAAGATGTGCCAGATTTTAATGGTATTCAGAGTTTTATACAGCTCACGTATTTTAATCCGAAGATTTAAACGGGTGTTAATATAAACAAAGAAAATATCAAAATTTTGAGTGAAGAAATGAAAATATTACAAGTACACGAAAGGTTCAAAAACTGGCGAAATATTATTGTTTTTATGAGTTGCACCTTATTAATGGCATGCTCTAAGCACATTGATACTATATATAAGCCGATTGATGTGTCGCATTCGGGGCAATCCATCGAGATTAATTTTGAACTCAGTAAGAGAAAGGCTGGGGATTATCAGTTTGCTCTGCTATTTGATAAAGGGGATGATGATGAAATAAAAAGGCGGCTTGAATTATTCGGTTATATTGATAAGGAAGGAGTGATAACCCCCGTTTCGCTTCATTTGGTTAGAAACGGCGAGGTTTTTTTTGACGAGAAAATAAATGCAGGGGGACGTAGCTGGGGACGTAGCTTCGATTACGAAGGGAGAAGGATAACTACGGCTGTGCGAGAAATTAAAACACTTTCGTTACCTCCCGGACGTTACTCTGCGGTAATTACCACCCTGGAGGATGTGCCTGCTTTTAATGGCATTCAGAGTTTTGTACAGCTCATATATTTTAATCCGAAGATTTAAAATGGTATCAGTATAAACAAAGGAAATATCAAAATTTGGAGTGATGAAATGAAATTATTACGTATATATGAAAGGTTCAAAAACTGGCGAAATATTATTATTTTTATGAGCTGCACCTTATTAATGGCCTGCTCTAAGCCCATTGATATATACAAACCGATTGATGTGTCGAAGTCTGGTCAATCAGTTAAATTTGATTTTGAAATCAGTAAGGAAGGAAATTATCAGTTTGCCTTGCTGTTTGATAAAGGGAATGACTATGAAGAAATGAAAAGGCGGCTTGAATTGTTTGGGAATGTTGATAAGGACGGGGTAATAATCCCCGTTTCGCTTCATCTAGTTAGAGATAGCAAGGTTTTTTTTGATGGAAAAATAAACGCTGTGGGAAGCGGTTGGGGGCGTTCCTTCGATTACGAAGGAAGAAGAATAAATATAGCTGTGCGAAACATTAAAATATTTGAGTTACTCCCGGGACGTTACTCTGCGGCAATTACCACCCTGGAGGATGTGCCTGCTTTTAATGGCATTGAGAGTTTTGTTGAGTTCGCCTATTACAATCCAAAAATTTAAGAAGATTTAAAATGGTATCAGTATAAACAAAGGAAATATAAAAATTTGGAGTGATGAAATGAAAGTATTACATATACACGAAAGGTTTAAAAACTGGCAAAACATTATTATTTTTATGAGTTGCATTTTATTAATGGCATGTTCTGAGCCCATTAATATATACAGACCGATTGATGTGTCGCATTCTGATCAGTCAGTCAAAATTGATTTTGAAATCAGCAAGAAGGGAGACTATCAGTTTGCCCTGTTGTTTGCTAGAGGGCATGGTCATGATGAAATGAACAGGCGAGATGAGTTATTTGGGAGTATTTATGATGACGGGGTGACAACTCCCGTTTCGCTTCATCTGGTTAGAAACGGTCAGGTTTTTTTTGACGAAAAAATAAACGCAGGGGGATACGATGGGGGACATTCCTTTGATTACGAAGAAAGAACGGTAACTACGGCTGTGCGAGAAATTAAAACACTTTCGTTACCCCCTGGGCGTTATTCTGCTGTCATTACCACCTTGGAGGATGTCCCCGCTTTTAATAGCATTGAGAGTTTTGTAGAGCTCACTTATTTCAAGCCGAAGATTTAAACGGGTGTTAATATAAACAAAGAAAATATCAAAATTTTGAGTGAAGAAATGAAAATATTACAAGTACATGAAAGGTTTAAAAACTGGCGCAACATTATTATTTTTATGAGTTGTATCTGGTTAGTAGCATGCTCTAATTACATTGATGCTATACGCAAGCCGATTGATGTGTCGCATTCGGGACAATCGGTCGAGATTAATTTTGAACTCAGCAAGCGCAAGGCTGGAAATTATCAATTTGCTCTGCTGTTTGCTACTGGGGGTGATTATAATGAAATAGACAGGCGATCTAAGATATTTGGGAGTGTTGATAAGGATGGGATTGCTATTCCCGTTTCTCTTCGTCTGGTTAAAGACGGAAAGGTTTTTTTTGACAAGAAGGTAAATGCGGTAAGGCTCGATGGGTGGCAAGCCTTCTATTACGAAAAGAGATTAATAAATACGACCGTGCGTGATATTAAAACACTTGAATTGCTCCCCGGACGTTACTCTGCGGTAATTACTACCCTGGAAGATGTGCCTGCTTTTAATGGCATTGAGAGTTTTGTAGAACTCTCATATTTTAATCCGAAGATCTAAGAAGACTTTAAATGATATCAATATAAATAGAGGAAATATAAAAAATGGCAAAGAATTATACCGTAACTTATAAAGTAGCTAAGTCGGGAGCGAAATATATTTATCAGTCTGATAAAGGAAAGCACAAAACAGGAGATGTGCATTCTTCATCCGGCGGCCATATGTGGTATGTTTTAAATGACGGCGACGGGAATAAAGAGAGTTTTGGCTTCGAGTCAAAATATGGCTCACCATTTGGTGAAGGGAACATGACCCCTTATGATAATGCCGCCTACCAAGAGACTGTTTCCGAAGTCACCATTGCTTTGACGAAAGAGCAATACACCAAGTTACGCGAATTTTCAAAAGAACCAAAGCCAGAAGAATTTGACGTTACACGTTACAACTTGTTCACCAATAGTTGTGTGGATTTCGCATATGCATCATTAAAAGTCATTGGATATAACAAGTATGGTTCTGAAGGAAATCCGCTTCCCAAGCATAATATTCATCGTATGAATGACATGTTAAAAACTCAAGGAGCTCAAATTATCCGTGATAACCTGACTCGTCATGGTGAGTATTATGAAGAAAAAGGTGGTATGCAATGTTTATGGCTTGGCGTAGACGATATACATCCTCGCCCACCATCGACAAACTTGATTAATATTGATATCAATTCCTCCCCACAGCCGCAGAAACATGTTCAGGGAGAAAACAAAGCCCAGCAGGATGTTGCTAACGGGTTTATACAAAATGCAGCAACACATAAAATATCTGCTCTTGGAGATATTCTCAATAAAACAGACTTCACTTCAACCCAAATGGCCAGCCTTGCCACTGGTGGTATTCGTCCCGGTGAAATGCAGCTTGATCCCAATGTCCGACCTAACACTTATCTGTCGGAGTTCTACAAGCCTTTCTACCAACCCGGAGACATCAGCAAGCTGGACTTTGGCTTACGCAATGCTGTGACGTTGAACGGCTTGTCGGCGATGACAACGTTTAACACTTATGTTGACCCGCTGTTATTGGATCTGAGCGGCAATGGTGTGCACATGACTGACATTCGTGACGGCGTGCTGTTCGACATGGACAACAGTGGCACGCTTAAGCGCAGCGGTTGGGCGGATCGCAATACCGGGATATTGGTGATCGACGATGGTAGCGGTCAGATAAAAAATGCCAGCCAGATGTTCTCCGAATACTACGGTGGTAAGGCCGGAATAAACGGTGCCGCTGGCGAAAAAAAATTCAAGGAGGGTTTCGGTGCTTTAGCCAGTGAAGATGCTAATAAAGACGGAGTGATTGATCAGACTGACCCGATCTGGAGCAAGCTGCGGGTTTGGGTCGACAGTACCCGCGATGCGAAAGTCGGTGTGGGCGAACTCAAGACACTGGCGGAATTGGGTATTACTCAGATAAACGTCCGGGCTTCGAACAAAACGGAAGTCCGTGATGGGAATAAAGTTGTTGCCAGTGGATCGTTTACTATCAATGGTAAAACTCAGGAAATGCTGGCCGTTGATTTTCTTGGTGACACCGTTAGCAACACCCTGAGCACTCAGGGGGCTGGTACGAAAGTGACTTCCACCACCAACGATATCACTACCACGGCTTACGCCAGCCAGAGTGAAACAGATGAAACCCTAAATGCTGAGCAACTGGGAGTCAGCAATCTGTATGGTGGCAGCGGCAATGATACGTTGATTGCGGCAAAAACTGGTAGCTGGCTGGTCGGGGGCGCAGGGAGCAATACCTATGTCGGTGGTGTCGGCGATGACGTTTTTGTTATCAGCGCTTCTGACGATACGAAAAACATTCACGGCAATGGCGGGCACGATACGGCGATCATTGTCGGCAAAAAAGGCGTGGAGCTGAACATGGCTCAAGCCGGTTTAACTATGGCTCAAGGCGGGAGCGGCAGTGATGTAATCAGAAGCGGCGGAGCCAACGGTGTCTTTATCAAGGGTGGTTCCGGTGATTCGGTGCTGGTCGGTGGCATGGGTAACGACGTATTGGTCGGCGGCAGCGGGCACAACACTATCATTGGTGGCAGTGGCAAGTCGGTTATCTATGCCGGTTCTCAGGGCGACACAATCTATGCTTCCCAAGGCGGCAGCATCATTCACGCTGGCGGCGGCGATGATAAGATTTTTGGCGGCTTTGGTGACGACGTGATCGAAGTGGGTCACGGCAATGCTACGATTGATGGGGACGGCGGGATCAACATCGTCAGTCTGCACGGTAACCACGGTGATTATCAAATTACCCGTACCGACAGTGGGTATGTGGTGGCCGATAAGGTCGCCGGGCGTGACGGCACGGTCACGCTGAAAAATATCCAAAAACTCAATTTTTCAGATATTTCGGCGGTTGATTTACAAACACCCAATGCGATGCCTGTCGAGGATGTCCTCACTCACGACAAGGACGGCAAGGTTTTTGATCGTACTC
>NZ_RCWC01000063.1 GCF_018448935.1 Photorhabdus noenieputensis
CAGAGCCGGCAGGCTGAGTACACGGAATACGGTTATCTGGGGTTGAGTGAAATCCGGCGGCAGAGTGAGGTCTCGGGGGAGCAGGGGTTGTTTGAGAGTCTGCTGGTGTATGAGAATTATCCGGTTGGGCCGGTTGAGGCCGGGGCGTTACAGATAACGGGGATGGCGGGGAATGAGCAGACGAACTACCCGCTGACGGTGGTGGTGGCGAGTGATGAGCAGCTGCATCTGCGGGTGGAGTACAATGAGTCGCGGTTTGCCGGGTCAACGGCGCGGCGGCTGTTGTCGCATCTGGTCACGGTGCTGAAGGGGATGAGTGCGCTGGAGGGGGAAGCGAGCTGGCAGAATTTACGGCTGCTGAGTCAGGCGGAGGAGGCGCAGTTACTGGGCTGGTCGGGAGAGGGCGGCCGGTATGCCGGCGAAGCGAGTTTGCCGGCGCGATTTGAAGCGCAGGTGAGGCGAACGCCGGAGCGGGTGGCATTGATTTACCGGGAAGCGGCGCTGAGTTACCGGGAGTTGAATGCGCGGTCGAACCGGCTGGCGCATGCGCTGAGGTGCCGGTATGCAGAGGAGACTGGCGGTGAGTTGGTGGCGGACACGCTGATAGGGTTGTATGTTGAGCGGGGTCTGGAGATGGTGACGGGTATTCTGGCGGTGTTGAAGGCGGGCGGGGCGTATGTGCCGCTGTCGCCGGAATATCCGGCAGAGCGGGTGGCGTGGATGCTGGCAGATACGGGGGCGCGGTTGGTCCTGACGCAGGGGGCCTGCCGTTCGCAGCTGGCGGAGGTGATAGCGGGGATGGCGAAGCCGCCGGGATTATTGTCTGTGGATGATGACGAGGCGGTATCCGGGGAGGGGGAGGAGAACCCGGTCGGGATAAGTGGCGGCGAAGATCTGGCGTATGTGATTTACACCTCGGGCACCACCGGGCGACCGAAGGGGGTGATGGTTAGTCATAACAGTTTGGTTAATTTAATTATAGCCCAGACAGAACACTTCGAACTTGAAAAAGTAAATAAGACAATCCTTTATGCCGATTATGTTTTTGATGCAAGCGTTTTTGAATTATTTGCCAACTTAGTTAATAATGTCACTGTCTATATATGTGATCAGTTTGAAAGAAAAGATGTTGATGCACTTTGTTCGCTATTAATAAAGAGTGAAGCAGATATTATTACCTTGCCAGCAGCAATTATTCCTTTGATAAAGGCTGAATCATTAAGATTTTTAAAAACAATTATCGTTGCAGGTGAAATACCCTCAGTAGATAAGTTAAATGAATTTAGTCAGGGTAGAAGAGTAATTAATGCGTATGGGCCAACAGAGGTTACAGTATGTACGACCTTCAATGAATATAAATCAGGTGATACTGCTGCTAATATAGGAAAGCCAATAAAAAATTTGCGTTGTTATGTTCTTGACGAGCATAAAAAATTGCTGCCTGTTGGTGTACCTGGTGAGTTATATATCGGTGGAGCGGGATTGGCACGTGGCTACCTGAACCAACCAGGATTAACGGCTGAACGCTTTGTGGAGAACCCATTTGCTTCGGAGAAAGATCGAGTCAGTGGGTTTACCCGGCTTTACCGCACTGGTGACCGGGCGCGTTGGTTGCCAGAAGGAAAGTTGGAATATCTTGGTCGTAAGGACAGCCAGATTAAGCTACGTGGATTCAGGATAGATACTAGTGAAATAGAAAATATTTTAAATGAATCGGAAAGTGTATCTCATAGTGTTGTTGTTGTACGAGAAAAAGATAAAACAACTTTTCTGGCAGCATATATAGTCCCATCCCTATCTGAGAAAATTAATATCTTACAATTGAAAGAAAATCTTTTAAAGATATTGCCAGAATATATGATTCCTGCCACTTTTAATATTATCGATGAAATACCATTAACGATTAACGGAAAGATAAATAAATCTGCATTACCTGAGCCAAGTGAATTTCTTAGGGAGAAATATATTTCTCCAGAGAGTGGACTTGAGCATAAGTTACGTGATATATGGTATCAGGTTTTGGGGCGAGATAATATTGGGGTTAATGATAGTTTATTTGCGTTGGGTGGAGATTCGATTTCTATTATGCGGATTGGTTCTTTAGTCAGAAATGAATTAGGTATTAATCTGCCGTTAAATTTATTATATACCAGTAAAACAATTTCTAACTTAGCCAGAGAAATAAATTCTGGTGAAAATATAAAAGAAAGATCTAAATCGGAAATTATCGTTAATACTAATAAAAAAAATATCGTTCTGTCTTATGCGCAGAGCCGTATGTGGTTTATCCAGCAATTGGAAGGAACGGGAATATTTAATCATCTCCCCCTTTTCTTTAAGACGGTAGGTAAACTGGATTACTGTACATTACGTTCGGCCCTTACTACGATTGTTGAACGTCACGAAACTTTGCGTACTGTTTATCAGGAAGTAGAGGGCGAAATAGTACAAGTCGTGTTAAATATTTCACAGTTAGAGATGCCGGTGATAGATGTTACCGGGCTGGATGATGCGGCAGTGGAAAATATGCTGACAGCGGGAGTTGGCCGGGTATTTGACCTCGCTTCAGATCTGATGTTGCGCGCTACGCTACTGCGCCGTTCAGAGCAGGAACATCTGCTGTTGTTGACAGTCCATCATATTGCTGCGGATGGGTGGTCGTTAGGAATTATCGGTCGTGAGCTGAATCTGCTTTACGAGGCGGGGATACGGGGAGAATCATGTCCGCTGGTGCCGTTGGCATTGCAATATGCGAACTATGCTGACTGGCAGCGGGAGCAGTTACAGAATGGTAGCCTGAAAGAAGCCGAATGGTATTGGTTGAAACAGTTAGAAGAATTACCCGCGGTACACAACCTGCCGCTGGATCATCCCCGACCGGCAGAGCAGGGATTTCATGGAGCGGTTCACCGCCAGACGCTTAATACGTCACTGACGGAAAGGCTGAACCGCCTGAGTCAGGCGCAAGGTGTTACCTTGTTTATGACATTGCAGACGGCTTTTGCTGTCTTACTTTCTCGCTACAGTAACGAGACTGATATTGTGATGGGGACGCCGGTTGCGGGAAGATCGCGAGTAGAGCTGGAAGACTTGGTGGGGTTGTTTGTCAACACGTTGGTATTAAGGACCGATCTGTCTGGAAATCCTCGCTTTAGTGAACTGTTGGAACAGACAAAGACAATGGCGCTCAATGCCTATACACATCAGGATTACCCGTTTGATTTATTGGTAGAAAAGCTGAATCCGGCAAGATCATTGAGTTATAACCCGGTGTTTCAGATTATGTTTGCGTTCAATAATTATCAGCAAACAGCACTGTCATTTTCCGAGGTGACTTTTACGGGAATATCACTGCCGCGGGAATTAACCAACTTTGATCTGACATTGAGCGTCGGTGAGAGTGAAGGATGTTTGTATCTTGCATGGGAATATGCGACAGGTCTGTTTAATCATGACACGGTGGAGCGTCTGGCTAACAGTTTTGCCGTTCTGTTGGCAGGGCTCACGGAGGAAGATGGTTGTAAAACAACGATTCAGTCACTGCCGTTACTAACAGAAAGAGAAAGACAACGCGTATTACTCAATGGGGTAGGGAAAAAAGGTCAGATCGTTGATCAAGGTATTCATCATTTATTTGAAACCCAAGTGCAGCGTACTCCGGATAACGTGGCGGTTGTCTGTGGGGAGGCGCGCCTGACTTACCGGGAGCTGAATACCCGGGCAAATCAAGTTGCTTATACCCTTCAAGAACATTATAGGACAGTAAAAAAAGAGCAGTTAAAAGCCAATACGTTAATATTGCTGTATTTTGAACGCAGTGTAGAGATGATTATAAGTATACTTGGCGTATTAAAATCAGGCGGTACGTTTGTCCCTGTGATGGTCGATTATCCGATGGAAAGGGTAAATGTTATAATTGAAGATACAGGTGCGAGTTTGATTTTGACCCAATCATCATATAAAGGAAAATTGCAAGAATATTCAGAGGATTTATGCAATATCTCGATCTTAGATGTAAATAAAGATCTTATTTATTATCCTAGTGATAATCATGGAGTGATATTTGATACAGAAAATCTGGCTTATATTATGTATACTTCAGGTACAACAGGAAGACCTAAAGGAGTGAAAATAAGACACAGAAGTATTGTTAATTTATTAAAATATGCAATTGATTTTCTCCAATTGGATCTCGGTGCTACATGGTTATCAATTACATCTTTTAGTTTTGATATTGCTTACTTAGAAATTTTGGGGACATTGCTTGCTGGCGGGCGATTGGTTCTGGTAGAGCAAACAGAAGTTCTAAAAAGTTATGGATTAGAAAAATTATATGACACATATAGATTTAAATATTTCCAAACTACCCCATCAGTATGGCAAAGTATATTTGATGCTGGTTGGAAAGGGAGTAAAGATGTAGTGGTTTTAGTCGGTGGAGAAAAGCTTGATAATGAATTAAAAAGTGAATTAGTGAGGGGGCATTATTCTGCTTATAATTGTTATGGACCTACAGAATGTACAATATGGAGTATGTTCAAGTTATTGAAACTAGAAGGCGGAGAATCTTTAGATGTATCAGTTCCTAACATGAAGCACTATGTATTAAATGATATGCTACAGTTAACTCCAACTAATATTATTGGAGAGCTTTATATTAGTGGTGTCGGAGTTTCATGTGGTTATTTAAATAATAATGAATTGACGAAAGAAAAATTTTTACTTAATCCTTATGATGATCATAAAGATTACCAATGCCTGTATCAAACAGGTGATCAGGCACGTTGGTTACCGGATGGTTCTCTTGAGATTTTGGGAAGAAATGATGATCAGATTAAAATTATGGGAATACGTGTTGAGCCTAGTGAAATAGAATCTTGGTTGAACAATGTACCTAGCGTAAAACAATCTATTGTATTACATAAAGAGATTAATACAGGTGGTAAACAACTGGTGGCATATATTGCATCTGATGACTCTTATAATGAATTAATTGATCGTTGTGGAAAATATCTTCGTTCTAACTTGCCTCTCTATATGATTCCATCCACATATATAATATTAAAATCACTACCGTTGATGTCAAATGGAAAGCTAGATCGTAAATCATTATATCATCTTGATTATAATAAAATAAAAGAACATTACCCGCCAAAAACTGAAAATGAAATGAATTTATGTAAATTATTTTCAGAAGTATTGAATATTGATGGTGTGGGTATTAATGATAACTTCTTTGAGCTTGGTGGTAATTCCCTTCTGGCAATAAAACTCATTAGGCTGTTAGAAAGAGAAGGATTTAATTATAAAATAAGCTTAAGAGAATTATTTGATAAACCTACAGTGAAAATGTTGTTGGAAAATCATGGCGATGAACACTCTGAGATAACGGAATGGTAAATCATGAAAAAATTAAAATCATTGAATGTACAGGAGCTGCTGTCTTTTTTGGCTGATAATAATGTAAGACTATATATTAAAAACAACAAATTATACTCCAATGCTAAAAAAGAAAATATGAATGATTGTGTCCGAGAAATAATAAAAGTCAGGCGTGATGAAATATTTGACTATTTGAAAAATTTTGACTTAATAAAGAAAAACTCATCCACCGATATCTCTACATGTTCATATGCGCAAAAACGCATGTTATTTATCCAGCAATTGGAAGGAACGGGAATATTTAATCATCTCCCCCTTTTCTTTAAGACGGTAGGTAAACTGGATTACTGTACATTACGTTCGGCCCTTACTACGATTGTTGAACGTCACGAAACTTTGCGTACTGTTTATCAGGAAGTAGAGGGCGAAATAGTACAAGTCGTGTTAAATATTTCACAGTTAGAGATGCCGGTGATAGATGTTACCGGGCTGGATGATGCGGCAGTGGAAAATATGCTGACAGCGGAAGTTGGCCGGGTATTTGACCTCGCTTCAGATCTGATGTTGCGCGCTACGCTACTGCGCCGTTCAGAGCAGGAACATCTGCTGTTGTTGACAGTCCATCATATTGCTGCGGATGGGTGGTCGTTAGGAATTATCGGTCGTGAGCTGAATCTGCTTTACGAGGCGGGGATACGGGGAGAATCATGTCCGCTGGTGCCGTTGGCATTGCAATATGCGAACTATGCTGACTGGCAGCGGGAGCAGTTACAGAATGGTAGCCTGAAAGAAGCCGAATGGTATTGGTTGAAACAGTTAGAAGAATTACCCGCGGTACACAACCTGCCGCTGGATCATCCCCGACCGGCAGAGCAGGGATTTCATGGAGCGGTTCACCGCCAGACGCTTAATACGTCACTGACGGAAAGGCTGAACCGCCTGAGTCAGGCGCAAGGTGTTACCTTGTTTATGACATTGCAGACGGCTTTTGCTGTCTTACTTTCTCGCTACAGTAACGAGACTGATATTGTGATGGGGACGCCGGTTGCGGGAAGATCGCGAGTAGAGCTGGAAGACTTGGTGGGGTTGTTTGTCAACACGTTGGTATTAAGGACCGATCTGTCTGGAAATCCTCGCTTTAGTGAACTGTTGGAACAGACAAAGACAATGGCGCTCAATGCCTATACACATCAGGATTACCCGTTTGATTTATTGGTAGAAAAGCTGAATCCGGCAAGATCATTGAGTTATAACCCGGTGTTTCAGATTATGTTTGCGTTCAATAATTATCAGCAAACAGCACTGTCATTTTCCGAGGTGACTTTTACGGGAATATCACTGCCGCGGGAATTAACCAACTTTGATCTGACATTGAGCGTCGGTGAGAGTGAAGGATGTTTGTATCTTGCATGGGAATATGCGACGGGTCTGTTTAATCATGACACGGTGGAGCGTCTGGCTAACAGTTTTGCCGTTCTGTTGGCAGGGCTCACGGAGGAAGATGGTTGTAAAACAACGATTCAGTCACTGCCGTTACTAACAGAAAGAGAAAGACAACGCGTATTACTCAATGGGGTAGGGAAAAAAGGTCAGATCGTTGATCAGGGTATTCATCATTTATTTGAAACCCAAGTACAGCGAACCCCAGATAATGTGGCGGTTGTTTGCGGAGAGGCGCGCCTGACTTACCGGGAGCTGAATACCCGGGCAAATCAGCTGGCGGGTTACCTGCGTGACCGTGGCCTCGCTCCCCAGCAGTTTGTGGCTCTGTATTTAGAACGCTCCGCCATGCAGATTA
>NZ_RCWC01000064.1 GCF_018448935.1 Photorhabdus noenieputensis
GAATGTAAATCTGGGTATTGGATATTGGGCGGCCAATCGGTACGTTATCGGCAAAACAGCCCGAGTGATTGATATCAAACACCGTACAACCCACGACGGTTTCGGTTGGGCCGTACTCGTTGATGATACGCGAGCCCGACGATAATGTTCGCCAGAGTGCAATAGTGGAACCGGGCAGCGCCTCTCCCCCCACGATAAAGCAGTGAGCCGGGCATGTTCGTCCCATCGTTTTCAATTTCTGCCCTATTGCCGAAAGATGACCGGGCGTAATTTTAACCAAAGCGCCCGATTCCATTGACAGCAACGCAGGGAGCAATTCAACCAGCTCCTGCCCGTCGCCGAGCAAATGGAGCTTGCCGCCGTACAGTAAAGGCAGGTAAAGACTGGTGACCGTGGCATCAAAGGCGATTGATGATGAAACGATACTATCGCATCGCCTTTCAGTGAGGTAATCACTCCGCGCCCACAACAGGTAGTTGCAGACACCGCGATGTTCCAGCATCACGCCTTTCGGGGTCCCGGTCGAACCCGAGGTATAAATGACATACGCCAGATGTCGTGAAGTAAGCGCAGGTATTTGCGGGTTGTCGTCCGGCTGGTTGAGCAATGCATTCGGGTCAAGTACCGTGAGTTCCGCCAGTGCCTGCTCACCCAACGCAGCACGTCCGGCGTTATCCGCCAGCAAAATAACCGGAGCGGCATCAGTCAGAATATGCGCCAGACGCTCGCCAGTATAAACCGGGTCCAACGGCACATAAGCGCCACCGGCTTTCAGTATTGCCAATATTCCTACCACCATGACCGGTGAACGCGACACGCAAATCGCCACTCGTTGATCCGGCGCTACGCCCAGTTCAATTAGCTGATGAGCCAACCGGTTAGCACGAGCATTTAATTCCGCATAACTGAGGGTTTGCTCTTCATGCACTAATGCTATCGCATCCGGGGTTTGCTCCACCTGTTGTTCAAACAACTGATGGATACATAACTGACCAAGATAAGCAGCTTCCGTCGCGTTCCAGGTTGTTAACAACAAGGTACGCTCCGTTTCCGGCAGAATTTCTAACTGTCGTACCGGCATTTCCGGGGCCTGCTCCAGCGCTGCCGCCAAGCTCTCCAGTGCCTGCTGCATATAACCGCATAGACTTTCCGGTTCAAACGGCTGCACGACCTGTGCCGTTAGCCCAAGGGATTCACCAAAATCCTCCACCGACAGCACTAACGGATAGTTAGTCCGCTCCCGTCCGCCTAAGAATTCAATGCCCTTCATTGTTTCATCCGGCGTTACCAGAGACAGGTTATGCCGGTAGTTTAATAATGCGTTGAAGAGCGGCGTACCACTAGCAACACTACTGCAACGCTGAGCCAGCGCCAGTGACGCATGCTCATGCTCTAATAATCCAGCCAGTCGGGTATGAGCGGCCTGCACGCTGTCTCGTACCGGAGTCTCATCGATATCCAACCGCAGCGGCAAGGTATTAATAAACAGCCCCATGCCGCTGTCGGCCCCATCTCCCGCCGCCATGCGCCCAAACAGCACCGTGCCAAACACGACGTGCTCCTGCCCGCTGGTGCACGATAATACCTGTGCCCAGGCCAGATGACACAAGGCCGCCAGACTGACCCCCAAATGTCTCGCCTGATGACGTAAACGGTTATTTAGCTCGGCTGACAACATCCGGTGCGATTCCGCTACCTGCGAACCATCACGATGCACTTCCGTCAAACCAAACGGCAGGGTCGGTTCATCTACCTCAACTAACATGTCAGTAAAGAAGCGAGTGTGTTCTTCCTGACTAACGCCTAACCGGGCCTGCGCTACCAGATTGCGGAAAGGCGTCGGCGTCGGCAGACTCTCCTCCTGCCCGCTCAGATAAGCCTGTACTTCACGGTTCATGACTTCCAGCGTGGTATGATCGCCAATCAGATGGTGCAACAATTGCTGTACAATCCAGCGGCCATCAACCTCTTGCGCCACCACAAAACGCAATAACGGTGCCTCGCCCAAATCGAGACGATAATGACGAGGGTCAAAACGTTGGGTTAACTGATCACAAACTCGTCCATCAGCCGGATTCAAGTCCAGTTCCATCACTGACAAAGTAGCTTGACGCCAAACCACCTGAACCGGTACAGACAACTCTCGCCAGATAAAGGCGGTACGCAGGATATCATGGCGATCAACCACCTGTTGTACCGCCGCCAGATAACGGTCTAGCAAAGAGCGATCAGCAAAGGCTATCTGACTGACCACCAGATAGGTATCACCTTCGTTTGCCAATAAGTGGTGGAACAAAATACCGTCCTGCAACGGCGACAGGGCATAAATATCCTGAATATTGGCCATCCCGCCCGGCACTTGCCCGACGATACAGTCAATGTCAGCCTGGGTCAGATCTATCAGCGGCAACATCTCCGGCGTAAGTGTTGTCGTCGCTGACGTAATCACATTCGGCGGCACTGCCACAGCCCGATATTGCCCTAATGTTTGGGCCAGTTCAGATAACACCGGCGACTGGAACAGGTCACGCACCGCCAGTGTCAGCCCCAGGTGACGCAGACATTCAATCATCCTCACAGCAAGCAGAGAATGGCCGCCCAGCGCAAAGAAGCTATCGTGTCGGCTAATCTGTTCTATTCCTAGCAATTCATGCCAGATAGCCGCCAAGGCGATCTCCGTTTTCCCCTGGGGCGCTGCATAAATCTGGCGGGCAAAAGCCTCGCCGTCCGGCACCGGTAACGCCCGACGATCCAGCTTACCATTCGGCGTTAGCGGGAAGGCATCCAGCCGCACAAAGGCTGACGGCACCATGTAGTCAGGCAACATTTTACTCAGGTAAGTGCGCAAACTATTCACCAACCCGTCATCCACTGGTGCCACTATATAGGCAACCAGCCGTTTGTCCTGTCCATCCCCCAGCGCCAGCACCGCCGCTTCACGCACCGCCGGGTGCTCTATCAGACGTGTCTCAATTTCCCCCGGCTCAATACGGAAACCACGGATTTTAACCTGCTGGTCGTTGCGGCCCAGAAATTCCAGGTTGCCATCCGGCAGGTAGCGAGCTAAATCCCCGGTACGATACATACGAGCGCCCGGTCGATTACTAAACGGATCTATCAGGAAACGTTCCGCCGTCAAGTCTGGCCGATTCAGGTAGCCACGAGCGACAGCGATTCCCCCAATGTAAAGTTCACCCGAGCCCCCCATTGGGACAGGTTTCCCGTGGGTATCGAGAATGTAAATCTGGGTATTGGATATTGGGCGGCCAATCGGTACGTTATCGGCAAAACCGCTCGAATGATTGATATCAAACACCGTACAACCCACGACGGTTTCGGTTGGGCCGTACTCGTTGATGATGCGCGAGCCTGGCGATAATGTTCGCCAGAGTGCAATAGTGGAACCGGGCAGTGCCTCTCCCCCCACGATAAAGCAGTGAGCCGGGCATGTTCGTCCCATCGTTTTCAATTTCTGCCCTATTGCCGAAAGATGACCGGGCGTAATTTTAACCAAAGCGCCTGATTCCATTGACAACAACGCAGGGAGCAATTCAACCAGCTCCTGCCCGTCGCCGAGCAAATGGAGCTTGCCGCCGCACAGTAAAGGCAGGTAAAGACTGGTGACCGTGGCATCAAAGGCGATTGATGATGAAACGATACTATCGCATCGCCTTTCAGAGAGGTAATCACTCCGCGCCCACAACAGGTAGTTGCAGACACCGCGATGTTCCAGCATCACCCCTTTCGGGGTCCCGGTCGAACCCGAGGTATAAATGACATACGCCAGATGTCGTGAAGTGAGTGCCGGTATTTGCGGGTTGTCGTCCCGCTGGCTGAGCAATGCATTCGGGTCAAGTACGATGAGTTCCGCCAGCGCCTGCTCACCCAACGCAGCGCGTCCGGCTTTATCCGCCAGCAAAATAACCGGAGCGGCATCAGTCAGAATATGCGCCAGACGCTCCCCGGTATAAACCGGGTCCAACGGCACATAGGCACCGCCGGCTTTCAGTATTGCCAATACCCCCACAACCATAGCCGGTGAGCGTGCCACGCAAATCGCCACCCGTTGCTCAAGCAAGAGGCCCAACGCAATCAATTGATGGGCCAACCGGTTAGCCCGAGCATTTAATTCCGCATAGCTGAGAGTTTGTTCTTCATGCACTAATGCTATCGCATCCGGGGTTTGTTCTACCTGCTGTTCAAACAACTGATGAATACACAATGCATCAGGATACGCGGTTTCCGTTGCGTTCCAGGTTTCCAGCAACAACTTGCGCTCCGTCGGAGACAGAATATCAATTTCTCCAACCGGCTGTTGAGAGTTAGTCACCATCGCTTGCAGCACCGCGCGGAGATATTCCACCTGCCGTTCCACCGTCGATGGATCAAACAAGGCGGCGGCATAATTCAACGCCCCGACAATCCTGCCCTCCTCTTCCGACAAACCCAGTTCCAGATCAAACTTAACAACATCAACCGCTTGATCGACCGGTGAGACAGCCAGCCCCGGTAATTCCCATGCCGAGTTCTCATCGTTCTGCCAGGCAAACATCACCTGGAACAACGGGGTATGCGCCAGTCGGCGCGGCGGTTGCACGATTTCCACCACCTGCTCAAACGGTAAATCCTGATGCTCCTGGGCCGCCAATACGGTTTGCCGGACTCGCGCCAGTAATTCCGTCACCGTCAGCTCACCGGATAACCCCACACGCAACGCCAACGTATTGACAAAGAAACCAATCAACGGCTCTACTTCTTGACGGCTACGGCCCGCACTCGGGGTGCCAATCACCACATCGTCCTGACCTGACAAACGCGACAAAACCACTACCCAGGCTGACAACAGCGTCATAAATAAGGTGACGCCCTGCTGTTCACTCAGACGCTTAAGCGCGGTCGTTAATTCAACATCGAAGTTAACCGGCACAGTATCGCCGGCAAACGACTGCGCTGGCGGACGAGGCCGATCTGTCGGCAGATCCAACAGCACCGGCGCGTCAGCCAACATGGCACGCCAATAGTCAGACTGAACCTGAATACGCTCAGCCGACAGCCACTGACGCTGCCAGGCGGCGTAATCCGGGTACTGAATCGCCAATGGCGGCAACGGATCGGATTGTCCGTCTATAAACGCCGTATAGAGCGTGTTCAGTTCCTGTATCAGCACATTGGCAGACCAGCCATCGGAAATTATGTGATGCAGGGTCAGCAAAAATTGATATTCGTCATCGGTGATCCGGATGAGAGCCGCACGAATAAGCGGGCCGCTTTCGAGGTCAAATGACGCATGGGCTTCTTCCGTACTCAGGCGCTCAAGAACTTCATCTGCATCCGAAACGCCGCGCAGGTCATATTGCGATAACAGTAAGCCGCTACTCGGCACCAACAGCCGCACTTGCGGTTGACCATCGACAGAAACAAAGACAGAGCGTAACGCTTCATGGCGGGCAAACAAAGTATCCAGCGCCTTCTGCCAGGCCATGATATCCAATTGCCCACTCAAACGCAGGGCCATCGGAATATGATAAGTTTCACTGACACCCTCAAGCTGCGCCAGGAACCACAGGCGCTGTTGAGCAAATGATAACGGTAATTCCCCTTCACGGGATACCGGCACGATGGCTGGCAGGGTAGTATCCAGTTGCCCCTTCCGGGCCTGCATAACTTCCGCAAATGCCTGTAACGAAGGGAATTTAAACAGGGTGGTTAATGATAATTCGATACCGAAACCAGCTATCCGGTTGATCATCCGTACCGCCAACAGCGAATGCCCCCCCAAGGCAAAGAAATTGTCATGCCGACTGATCTGTTCAACACCTAAGACTTCACGCCAAATCGCCGCCAGCGCCATTTCCATCTCTCCCTGGGGAGCAGCGTAAACCTGACGGACAAAGGCGTCATTGTCCGGTGCGGGCAGCGCCTGGCGATCCAATTTACCGTTCGGCGTTAAGGGTAATGCATCCAGTCGTACAAAGGCCGCCGGCACCATGTAATCCGGCAACTGAACGCTCAGATGTTCGCGTAAACGGTTAATCAACCCCTCATGAGCTTCCGCTACCACATAGGCCACCAGCCGTTTTTCCTGCCCTTCCCCCTGCGCCAACACCACCGATTCACTTACCGCCGGATGTTCTGCCAGCCGGGCCTCAATTTCCCCCGGTTCAATGCGGAAGCCGCGAATTTTAACCTGCTGGTCGTTACGGCCCAGAAATTCCAGATTGCCGTCCGGCAAATAACGGGCTACATCCCCGGTGCGGTACATGCGGGCATCCGGTTTATCACTAAACGGATCAGGCAGGAAACGTTCCGCCGTCAAGTCTGGGCGATTAAGGTAGCCACGCGCCACCCCCGCGCCCCCGATATACATTTCCCCCGCCACGCCCAACGGCACCGGTTGACCATACTCGTCCAGTAAGTAAATGCAGGTGTTGGCTATCGGACGGCCGATACTTTCAATGATCCGCTCACCCCGCCGTATCGGCAACCAGGCCGAATAGGTTGTCGTTTCAGAAGGTCCATAGAGATTACATAACCGCTCTATTTGCGTGTCTGCGAAAATCTGTTTAATTAAAGCGCCTTTAAGCGGTTCCCCCGCCAGATTGACCGTATGAACCGACGCCATCAGCGCCTGTGCCTGCAATAACGGTTTCATCGCAGACGGCACTGAGTTGATCAAGGTCACCGGCAGGGCATGCTGCATCAATGACAGCGCATCCTCCACCAGATAAATCGCCGCGCCACGTGACAACGGCATAAAACATTCAAAAACGGACAGGTCGAAATTCATCGACGTTGAGAAAAGCACCTGACGGATCTCTTCCGTTTCAAAAGCCTGCTGCGCCCAGTGCAGGAAGTTAACCGTATTGCGGTGCTCAATCATCACCCCTTTGGGCACTCCGGTGGAGCCGGAAGTATAAATCACATAGGCCAGATGCCGGGCAGTCAGCGCAGGCACCGATGGATTACTGTCCGGCTGATCTGGCAAGGTATTCGGGTCAAGCACGGTCAGTCTGGCCAGCGTTTCCTCGCCTAACGCAGACCGGCCGGTCTTATCCGCCAGCACCACCGTCGGTGCCGCATCATGCAGGATATGCCCCAGACGTTCACCCGGATAAGCGGGGTCCAACGGCACATAGGCACCGCCGGCTTTCAGTATTGCCAATATCCCCACCAC
>NZ_RCWC01000065.1 GCF_018448935.1 Photorhabdus noenieputensis
CACACAGATTGTCTGATTAATTGTTAAAGAGCAGGCTGAATTAAAATTTAATATTCTCGTTCAGCCGGGCTGCGTATACTACGCTTTTCGCCCGCAGAGTCAAGCGCTTATTGGCTGGTTCTCTGCCTGACCTCACAATGTTTATCAGCGTTGTGTCGGTCAGTGGTGGCGCATTATAGGGAGTTCTTTGGCGCTGGCAAGCGTTTATTTGAAAAAAACTTTTATTCGAAGATTTTTTCAACAAATCGACGATATAAAGAACAAAATGCCTACTTTTTAATGCTTTTAATTGCTTTAGGTAAGTCTGCAAGACTATTTATTATCAAATCAGCCGCTTGTTCAGCTTCCGTGTTAACAGGTTTACCTGTGCGAACTAATACTTTAGTGCCAATTTTTGCCAACGTCGCGGCTTGCATATCTTCGATTTTGTCACCAATCATAAAAGAAGCCGTCATATCGATACCAAGTTCCCTCTGCGCATCCAGCAACATACCCGGCTGCGGTTTACGGCAGTCACAACTCTTCTTATATTGCTCTTCAGTTGCATCTGGGTGATGAGGGCAATAATAGATGCCATCCAAATCCACACCACGGTCTGCTAGCGACCAATCCATCCATTCCGTTAGTTGCAAAAACTGCTCTTCATCAAAAATGCCACGGGCAATACCTGACTGGTTTGTAACTAATACCAGTGCATACCCCATCTTTTTCAATTCAATCATGGCTTCAATGACACCATCGATAAATTGAAAATCATCTATTTCATGTACATAACCATGATCGATATTTATTGTTCCGTCACGATCTAAAAATACGGCAGGAATACCTTGTGTCACCCGATTGCTCCAAAAATGTAAGAAGTTCTCAGTATCGCACGATTTAGCCATGAATGAGAATGCAGCAATTAATTTATTCACAGTTGACTTAGACGTCTAGACACCTTAACATCCGATTCAACGGGTGGTTTGCTTTCTCAAAAATGTTCAAGCTATCAATTTTCAAAATTTTTATAAAAACAAAATAAGAATAAAAATGATAAAACTTTCTCATATCAATAAAATATTCCAGCAGGGTGCCCGTTCTATTAACGCGCTTTCAGATATCAGCCTGCATGTTCCGCAAGGGCAAATTTACGGTGTCATCGGCGCATCCGGAGCAGGTAAAAGTACACTGATTCGCTGTGTAAATATGCTTGAGCGTCCAACTTCCGGGCAAGTACTGGTTGATGGTCAGGATTTAACTATCTTATCTGATAGTGATTTAACCCGTGCACGTCGTCGTATTGGCATGATTTTCCAGCACTTTAATTTGCTGTCTTCAAGAACAGTGTTTGGCAATATAGCTTTACCTTTGGAACTGGATAACGTTCCAAAGGCCGAAATCAAAAAGCGAGTAGACGAATTATTGGAGCTTGTTGGTCTTGCAGATAAACATGATGCTTATCCAGCAAATCTCTCTGGCGGACAGAAACAACGCGTTGCTATTGCTCGTGCTTTGGCTAATTCACCTAAAGTACTTTTATGTGATGAAGCAACCAGCGCTTTGGATCCCGCAACAACTCGTTCTATTCTAGAGTTATTGAAAGATATTAATCGCCGTCTGGGACTAACCATTCTGTTAATTACACATGAAATGGATGTCGTCAAGCGTATTTGTGATCAAGTAGCCGTTATTAGTGGTGGGCAACTGATTGAACAAGACATTGTTAGTGAAGTGTTCTCTCATCCCAAGACACCTATCGCTCAGGCATTTATTCAGTCAACTTTGCATCTGGATATCCCTGAAGATTATGTACAAAAAATGCAAAGCCACCCAGCACCAGATCTTAGTCCATTATTGAAATTAGAGTTCACTGGTCAGTCTGTAGATGCCCCACTGATTTCAATGGCGGTACGTCGTTTTGATATTGATATGAATATATTAAGTTCTCAAATCGACTATGCCGGTGGCGTAAAATTTGGTGTGATGTTAGCTGAATTACACGGTGAAAATGGCGGCGTTGAATCAACGATTAAGTTTTTACAAGATCATCATGTGAAAGTAGAGGTTCTCGGTTATGTCTGAAGGAATGATTTTATTACTGGCTAAAGGCGTCTGGGAAACTCTAGTAATGACTTTTGTTTCTGGTTTCTTTGGATTCATTATCGGATTGCCAATAGGTGTATTGTTATATGTCACCCGTCCTGGTCAAATTATGGAAAATAGCAAACTCTATCGTTTTCTTTCAGCGGTAGTTAATGTTTTCCGTTCTATCCCATTTATCATTTTGCTGGTGTGGATGATTCCTTTTACCCGATTAATTGTGGGAACATCGATCGGTTTACAGGCTGCCATTGTCCCATTAACCATAGGTGCTGCACCATTTATTGCTCGTATGGTGGAAAATGCTTTATTAGAAATTCCATCGGGACTAATTGAAGCCGCTAGAGCAATGGGAGCCACCCCATTCCAGATTATAAAGAAAATTCTGTTACCTGAAGCATTGCCTGGTTTGCTCAATGCAGCCACAATTACCCTCATTACTTTAGTCGGTTATTCTGCAATGGGAGGTGCTGTAGGTGCAGGTGGATTAGGTCAGATTGGCTACCAATACGGTTATATCGGCTATAATGCAACAGTAATGAATACTGTATTAGTATTACTGGTTATTTTAGTTTATTTAATTCAATTAAGTGGTGACCGTTTAGTTAAGGCCACAACACATAAATAACAAGATCATTTTAATAGCAGTACCTGTATCGGTACTCATAAATCAGTATTCTATAGGGGTAAAGTATGTCTGTTAAATTAAGAACAATCGCAACTATCAGCGCTCTTTTAGGTTCATTAATCTTGGCGGGTTGTGGGCAAGAGAAACAAGATCCAAACCATATTAAAGTCGGTGTTATCGTTGGTGCAGAGCAGGAAGTTGCTGAAATTGCTAAAAAAGTCGCTAAAGATAAATATGGTCTAGATGTAGAGTTGGTGACCTTTAATGATTTTGTATTACCAAACGAAGCACTGAGTAAAGGTGATATTGATCTGAATGCATACCAGCACAAACCCTATATGGATCAGCAGATCAAAGACCGTGGTTATAAGATGGTCATAGTTGGCAACTCTTTTGTTTACCCAATTGCGGGTTATTCCAAAAAAATTAAATCCCTAGATGAATTACAGGATGGTTCCCAAATTGCGTTACCAAACGATCCAACGAACTTAGGCCGTTCTTTATTACTGTTACAGAAACAAGGTCTAATTAAACTGAAAGATGGCATAGGTTTATTGCCAACAGTTCTAGATATTGTTGAAAACCCTAAGAATCTAAAACTAGTCGAACTGGAAGCACCACAATTACCACGTTCACTGGATGATCAAAAAATTGCTCTGGCCATCATCAATACGACATATGCAAGCCAGATTGGACTGACTCCAGCAAAAGATGGTTTATTTGTTGAAGATAAAGATTCTCCATATGTAAACCTACTAGTTAGTCGAGAAGATAATAAAGATGCTGAAAACGTTAAGAAATTCGTTAAGGCATATCAATCCGACGAAGTTGATGAAGCTGCCAATAAGATCTTTAATGGTGGTGCAGTGAAAGGTTGGTAATCTTTCATATTACGCTCATTGATATTAGAATAATCAGGCGGACAGTTTGTCCGCCTGATTTATTATGGCATCATGTTTTCGGTATTATTTGTTAACCTGATCTACTCGCTTAACTCTAATAGTAAAAATTCGAGGATCTATAATGCGTAGGCTATTTGCCTCTTTGTTAGCACTGTCCATAACAGGATGTTCAATGCAACAAACAACATTCCCTGATTCTTCCCAGTTATCAGATATGAGACTCACAAAACTATCAACTGGCGAAAAAAAACACTTTTCTTCATCCGTAAAATTATATACCAAGAGTGAAGAATTATTAGGTAACTCATTCAAAGAGTTAGGGATTGTTTCTGGTCAATCATGTCGTAGTTCCTTACAGGATCCACCAGCGAATATCACCGTGGCTCGCAACCAAATGATAACCAAAGCAGCTTATTTGGATGCTAACGCTGTTTTATTGCATCAATGCGAAATATTATCAGGCCAAGGATGCTACCAGATAGCAATATGTGAAGGTTCAGCCCTGCTTATCACCCAATGACCGATTTCCATTTCACGCAGATAGGGGTTATCCATTCCCCTTATAAAGAAAAATTTGCCGTTCCCCGCCAACCAGGTCTTATTGAAGATGGTGGTGGGAAATTGGTACTTCTTCCTCCCTATAACCAGCCGGATGCAGTTCGTGGCCTGGAACAATTTAGTCATCTGTGGGTTATTTTTATCTTCCATCAAACAATAGAAGGCGGCTGGAAGCCAATGGTACGTCCTCCTCGTTTAGGTGGCAATGCAAAGATGGGTGTATTCGCAACCCGTTCGACTTTTCGGCCAAACCCAATTGGTATGTCTCTGATTGAACTTAAAGGGATCGAATACAGGAAAGGTCAAGTTACTCTGGAATTGGGTAGCCTGGATTTAGTTGATGGTACACCTGTTATTGATATTAAGCCTTATTTATCTTTTGCCGAATGTCAGCCACATGCAGTGGCAGGTTTTGCACAGCAAGCCCCTTCTACCGATATGGAAGTGATATTTTTACCTGCCGCTGAACAACAGCTCATCTCAGTTCAAAGCATTTATCCGAACTTACGCCGTTTTATCAGCCAAGTTTTAGCCCAAGATCCTCGTCCTGCTTACCGGAGAAGAGAACAGGAAAATCGGGAATATGCAGCTCATCTACTGGATTTCAATGTGCGCTGGAGAATTCGTGGCGCATTAACCGAAGTGGTCTCCATAGATCCCTATTAAAAATCAGCATATACCCTTTTGGCATCTTAAACTCACTGGTAGACTAAAGGCTTATTTTCATTTTTTTATCGGCTGGCAAATTTCTGCCAGTCAGAAGCAATTTGCTGCTCTAATGGAACCTAACAATGCGTACTAGCCAATATCTGCTCTCTACATTAAAAGAGACGCCTGCCGATGCGGAAGTTGTCAGCCATAAGCTGATGCTACGTGCGGGCATGATCCGTAAACTCGCTTCAGGTCTGTATAATTGGATGCCTACAGGTATTCGTGTACTCAAAAAAGTCGAAAAAATTGTTCGTGAAGAGATGAACAATACCGGAGCGATTGAAATATCTATGCCCATCGTGCAACCGGCAGATCTATGGCAAGAAAGTGGCCGTTGGGAACAATACGGTCCAGAGTTACTGCGTTTTGTTGACCGAGGCGATCGTCCTTTTGTACTAGGTCCAACTCATGAAGAGGTCATCACTGATCTAATCCGCAACGAAGTCAGTTCATATAAGCAGTTACCACTGACTTTATTCCAGATTCAGACTAAATTTCGTGATGAAGTTCGCCCTCGTTTTGGCGTGATGCGTTCCCGTGAATTCCTAATGAAAGATGCTTACTCTTTCCATGCTACCCAAGCATCATTACAAGAAACTTACGACAACATGTACGAAGCCTACAGCAAAATTTTTACCCGCATAGGTTTGGATTTTCGCGCTGTCCTGGCAGATACCGGCTCCATCGGTGGTAGTGCTTCCCATGAATTTCAGGTTCTGGCAGCCAGTGGAGAAGATGATATCGTTTTCTCAACTGAATCCAATTACGCAGCTAATATTGAATTAGCCGAAGCTGTTGCCCCCGCTCATGATCGCGCAGCACCAACAGAAGAGATGCATCTGGTAGATACTCCAAACGCAAAAACAATTGCTGAACTGGTTGAACAATTCAATCTGCCAATTGAGAAAACGGTTAAGACCCTGATGGTTCACGCAGCAGAAGACGCAGGCCATAAATTGGTTGCCTTACTGGTTCGCGGCGACCATGAACTTAATGAAATTAAAGCAGAGAAATTATCTTTAGTTGCCAGCCCGCTGACTTTTGCTACTGAAGAAGAGATTCGCTCAATTATTGGTGCAGGCCCAGGTTCATTGGGACCTGTCAATCTGCCGATACCCGTTATTATCGATCGCAGTGTGGCAGTGATGAGTGACTTTAGCGCAGGTGCCAATATCGATGACAAACACTATTTCGGTATCAACTGGGAGCGTGATCTACCGCTACCAGAAGTTGCTGATATCCGTAATGTTGTTGAAGGTGATGCCAGCCCGGATGGTAAAGGGACATTACTCATCAAACGTGGTATTGAAGTTGGCCATATCTTCCAACTTGGCACCAAATATTCTGATGCCATGAAAGCAACAGTTCAAGGCGAAGACGGCCACAATCAGATAGTCACGATGGGCTGTTATGGTATTGGTGTTACTCGTATTGTCGCCGCAGCGATTGAACAAAATCATGATGACCGCGGTATCATCTGGCCTGATGCAATTGCACCATTCCAAGTTGCTATTTTGCCAATGAATATGCACAAGTCATACCGTGTTAAAGAAGTTGCAGAGAAACTGTATGCCGATCTACGCGCTAGCGGCATTGATGTTATTTTTGATGATCGCAAGGAACGCCCAGGCGTGATGTTTGCCGATATGGAGCTTATCGGTGTACCACATACTATCGTTATTGGTGACCGTAATCTTGATAATGGCGAAGTAGAATATAAACATCGTCGCGGTGATGAAAAACAGATGCTGAAACTAGACGATGTTGTTGATTACCTGAAGCAACAACTTGGTTATTAATTAACCTGAGGTTTGCTTAAGAAGGGAACTAAGTGCCTGAGGCACGATCAAAGTTTTTGTCAAAGAAAACAAAATCGTGGAGATCCTCAGGCATGTTTAATTTAGAAGAACTTTACTGCTGCGTCGATGACTTTTGCCAAAAATTTATTCCTCTCTGGCATCAACAGTTAATTGAACATGGTTTGCTCAAACGTCGCCGCGAAGCTTCCCTTT
>NZ_RCWC01000066.1 GCF_018448935.1 Photorhabdus noenieputensis
CACAACGGCCGGAATAAAACCGAATATGCCTGGCGGCGATAGCGCGGTGGTCCCACCTGACCCCATGCCGAACTCAGCAGTGAAACGCCGTAGCGCCGATGGTAGTGTGGGGTCTCCCCATGTGAGAGTAGGGAACTGCCAGGCTTTAAATACAGTGGAAACCCTCAGCGTAAGCTGGGGGTTTTTGCGTTTGTACGACATGCGATGCATACGACAGTCGCTTTGGTGCCATAAACGTTACGATATTTGTCAACGTTTGCTTTTGTTGACTATACGTTATCTGTTATCTGTTATCCCCAGGTACTTTGCATCCCGAAATTACTTTAATACATTATCGATTCATAAAATAATTTTGTTTCTTTCGTGGAATATATGGTTTCTATATTTATAGTTCCGAAATTTAATTATTTGTATATTTCGTTTTTTTATATTAAATTTTTCAATGCTTAACAATAATATCATTGAATTTTAAGGGATTTATTTCAATATTTAAATAATATCAGTTAACTGTTTTTAATTTTAAAGATAAAATTAAAATTATTTCATTTTTATAATATTAAAAATTATTAATTATTTATATATTGAATATCGAAATATGACCAAAAATGAAATAATTTCAGCTTACTTGTAAAGCCTCGACATTCTGTTAATACTTAGTTAGATTTAGCTGTCTGGAAGTCTAAACGTGTAAATGGATAAAAAATCGAGGTCATAGCATGCCAATTTGTATACCGGATGAATTACCCGCAGTGAATTTTTTACGAAATGAGAATGTGTTCGTAATGACATCTACTCGTGCGAATATTCAAAATATACGTCCACTAAAGGTATTGCTGCTTAACTTGATGCCAAAGAAAATTGAGACTGAAAATCAATTTTTAAGATTACTATCCAACACGCCTTTACAGGTAGATATCCAGCTACTGAGAGTAGATAACCGGAAATGCAGGAATACGCCCGCTGAGCATTTGAATAACTTTTATTGTGATTTCGAACAGATAAAACACCAAAATTTTGATGGCTTAATTGTTACTGGTGCGCCATTAGGATTAGTTGAATTCGAAGATGTGGCATATTGGGAGCAGATAGAAAGAATAATTGGTTGGGCGAAGGAGCACGTCACTTCTACTCTATTTATTTGTTGGGCTGTGCAAGCAGCTTTGAATATTTTGTACGGCTTACCGAAGCTTACCAGAGAAGTAAAACTATCAGGTGTTTATTATCACTCTACTTTGGAGCCTTTAGCATTATTGACTCGCGGCTTTGATGAATCCTTTTTTGCTCCTCATTCTCGCTATGCAGATTTTCCTGAGCAGGTTATTCGTGAACATACTGATCTGGATATTCTTTCCAGCTCTGAAGATGCGGGGGCGTATTTACTGGCGAGTAAAGATAAGCGCATGGTGTTTGTCACTGGTCATCCGGAATATGATGCTGGAACGTTGGCTAGTGAATATTTACGCGATTTAGCAGCAGGTTTGGAGCCAAAGATCCCAATAAATTATTTTCCAGATAATAATCCAGAAAGAAAACCACTGGCATCATGGCGTAGTCACGGGCATTTATTATTTTCCAACTGGCTGAATTATTATGTGTACCAAATCACGCCATATGATCTTACCTACATGAATCCAACACTGGATTAATATCTTTATAAATGGCTGAAATTCAGCCATTTAACCCTTCTGATTTTTTCTACTTTCCTGTCATTAACACCTGTCAAAATATCGCACTTTTTGTAGTTTATCTTATATAACAAAAACTTAACTAAATGATCTTGTAATTTATGGAATCAATTTCTCTAATTTAAAATAGGCAATATTGAATATAACTTATTGTTTTTTATTGAATAAAAATAAATTTATAAAAAAATGGAAATCGTTTTTGATTTATTTTAAATATCTATTACTCTTATTCAAGTGTGCTTTAAAATGAGGATAGATGAATGACGCAGCAAACTTTAGCGACTGAATTATCGTTTATTAAACGATTTGGAGCAGCAGAGCAGGAGGTTTTGATACCTGAAGCGGTAGATTTTCTGAAAGATCTGGTTGTTCGGTTTACTGATGCACGGAAAAAATTGTTAGTCGATCGGGATATTTGGCAGAAGAAAATTGATGATGGTGAATTGCCTGATTTTATTTCGGAAACCAGTTCCATTCGTGAAAGTGAGTGGGAAATTCAAAATATTCCGGCGGATCTCCGTGATCGCAGAGTAGAAATCACTGGACCAGTAGAACGGAAAATGGTTATCAACGCCTTGAATGCTAATGTAAAAGTTTTCATGGCGGATTTCGAAGATTCCTTAGCACCGGCTTGGGATAAGGTGATTGAAGGGCAAATCAACCTGCGTGATGCGGTTAATGGCACAATTTCTTACGTTAATGAGCAGGGTAAACAGTACCTATTGCAACCAGACCCGGCTGTTCTGATCGCACGGGTAAGAGGGCTTCATTTACCGGAAAAACATGTTCTCTATCAAAATGAGCCAATCGCCGGTGGATTGTTTGATTTTGCGCTCTATTTTTACCACAACCATAAACAATTGCTGGCAAAGGGGAGCGGCCCCTATTTCTACTTACCAAAAATTCAGTCTTACCACGAAGCTCAGTGGTGGAGTGATGTATTCAGCTTTGCAGAAGATCGTTTTGATCTGCCGAGAGGCACAATCAAAGCAACAGTATTGATTGAAACTTTGCCTGCTGTATTTCAGATGGATGAGATTCTTTATCATCTTCGGCACCATATCGTTGGCCTTAATTGTGGCCGTTGGGATTACATTTTCAGCTACATTAAAACACTGAAAAATCATAGTGATCGAGTTTTGCCTGATCGTCAATCTGTCACGATGGATCAACCTTTCCTCAGTGCTTATTCCCGTTTGCTGATCAAAACTTGCCATAAGCGTGGAGCATTTGCGATGGGGGGAATGGCTGCTTTTATCCCCAGTAAAGATATTGAACGTAACAATTGGGTACTAGATAAAGTCCGGGCGGATAAAGAGCTGGAAGCACGTAATGGCCATGATGGTACATGGATTGCCCATCCAGGTCTTGCCGACACGGTGCTGGAAGTTTTCGATAAGGTCTTGGCAGAGCGGCAAAACCAGTTAGATATCTTCCGTGAGGAAGATGCACCGATTACTGCTTCTCAATTGCTGGAGCCTTGCCCTGGTAATCGTACTGAAGAGGGTATGCGGGCCAATATCCGTGTAGCGGTTCAATACATTGAAGCGTGGATTTCAGGAAATGGATGCGTTCCTATTTATGGTTTGATGGAAGATGCTGCGACAGCCGAAATTTCCCGGACATCCATTTGGCAATGGATTCACCATGAAAAATCACTATCCAATGGTAAAAAAGTGACAAAAAGTTTGTTCAGGCAGATGTTGGCAGAGGAAATGGAGGTTATTAAGCAAGAAGTGGGGGAAACACGTTTCAGTCAAGGGCGATTTAGCGATGCGGCTAAGTTGATGGAGCGCATTACAACTCAGGACGAGCTGATAGATTTCCTGACGTTGCCGGGATATCAATTGCTTGATTAGAGCTGTCCCATTAGGGCTACTGAGAGAAATTTAAGTAACAAATAATAACAAAACACCATTATCCGATTAATTTAACAAAGGTAGGAAGTAGAAGTTATGACAATCTCCAGAACTCAACAAATCGCTCAATTGGAACAAGAATGGAAAAGTGACCGTTGGAATGGGATTATCCGCCCGTACAGTGCGGAAGATGTCGTTAAATTGCGTGGTTCGGTTAATCCAGAACATACATTGGCACAACTTGGCGCTAAAAAGTTGTGGGAATTGCTACATGGCAAAGCAAAGAAAGGCTATGTCAACTCATTAGGTGCATTGACTGGTGGGCAGGCATTACAGCAGGCAAAAGCGGGTATTGAGGCGATTTATCTTTCTGGTTGGCAGGTTGCGGCTGATGCTAACACGGCATCCAGTATGTATCCTGATCAGTCCCTATATCCGGTGGATTCAGTCCCGGCGGTGGTAAAACGTATTAACAACAGTTTCCGTCGAGCAGATCAAATTCAGTGGGCAAATGGTATTGATGCTGATCACCAGGAACATATCGATTATTTTCTGCCAATTGTGGCGGATGCGGAAGCAGGATTTGGTGGTGTTCTGAATGCATTTGAATTGATGAAAGCCATGATTGAGGCGGGTGCTGCGGCTGTTCACTTTGAAGATCAACTTGCTGCGGTGAAAAAATGTGGCCACATGGGCGGTAAAGTGCTGGTTCCGACACAAGAGGCTATTCAAAAATTGGTCGCTGCGCGTTTGGCGGCGGATGTTTCTGGCGTACCGACGCTGTTGATTGCTCGTACAGATGCTGATGCAGCCGATCTGTTAACCTCTGACAGTGACACTTATGACAGTGAGTTCATTACTGGCGAACGGACTTTTGAAGGTTTCTTCCGTACCAGAGCGGGTATCGATCAAGCGATTAGTCGTGGTTTGGCTTATGCGCCGTATGCTGACTTGATATGGTGTGAAACATCAACACCTGATATTGAAATGGCCCGTCGTTTTGCTGAGGCGATTCATGCTAAATATCCCGGTAAGTTATTAGCTTACAACTGTTCTCCATCGTTCAATTGGAAAAAGAATCTGGATGATAAGACGATTGCACGTTTCCAGGGTGAATTGTCAGCAATGGGTTATAAATTCCAATTTATTACTCTGGCGGGTATCCACAGTATGTGGTTCAACATGTTCGACTTGGCGCATGCTTATGCTCAGGGTGAAGGTATGAAACATTATGTGGAGAAAGTACAGGAAAGAGAATTTGAATCAATGAACCGTGGTTATACCTTCTCTTCTCATCAGCAGGAAGTTGGTACGGGTTATTTCGATAAAGTCACAACGATTATTCAAGGGGGAACATCGTCAGTAACCGCATTGACAGGTTCCACAGAAGAGCAGCAGTTCTGATTGTTTCTATTCAGCCTGCCTATTGCAGGCTGAATATATTGAGGAGTTGCGATGGGGATAGATTCGGCACATCTGATAGCACAGACTATTTTACAGGGATTCGATGCACAATATGGTCGCTTTCTGGAAGTGACTTCAGGCGCACAACAACGCTTTGAACAGGCTGACTGGCTCGCTGTTCAGCAAGCTATGAAAAAGCGCATTAACCTTTATGATCATCATGTTGGGCTGGTGGTTGAGCAGCTTAAATGTATACACAGTGCTTTTGGATATGATGAAGAGTACATTGCTAAAGTAAAGGTTGTTTATACCAGTTTATTACCGGATTATCCCCGGTTTGAAATTGCCGAAAGTTTTTTTAACTCTGTTTACTGCCGTCTGTTTGAGCATCGTAATCTGACACCGGATAAATTATTTATTTTTACCTCGCAGCCTGCGCGTAGATTTCGGGATATTCCTCGCCCGTTATCGCGTGACTTTTTCCCTAATGGCAATCTTGCCTCAATGTTGCGGACGATACTTAATGATCTGCCGTTGCGTTTATCTTGGGAACATTTAGAGAGAGATATTCGTTATATTACGGACTATCTACAACAGACATTTCCAACCGAAGAATTATTACAGGCAACTTTTCAAATAGCTAATGAACTGTTTTATCGCAATAAAGCGGCTTGGTTAGTCGGTAAAATTCGCATTAGAAATCAAGTTTATCCTTTCTTATTGCCGATCCATCATAACGAATCTGGTGGGATCTTTATCGATACCTGCCTGACTGATTATGCAGATGCTAGCATAGTATTTGGTTTTGCCCGTTCCTATTTTATGGTTTATGCGCCTTTACCTGCGGCTTTAGTTGAGTGGTTGAGAGAAATTCTACCTGCTAAATCAACGTCTGAACTTTATATGGCAATTGGCTGCCAGAAGCATGGTAAAACGGAGTATTACCGGGAATATTTGGCGTTTATTACCTTCTCCAAAGAAAAATTTATGATTGCTCCTGGTGTTAAAGGGATGGTGATGTTGGTATTCACTTCGCCTTCATTTGATCGAGTCTTCAAGGTGATTAAAGATAGATTTGCGCCGCAGAAAGAGGTGACACAGGAGCGGGTACAGGAGTGTTACCGTCTGGTCAAGGAGCATGATCGTGTGGGGAGAATGGCCGACACGCAGGAGTTTGAAAATTTCGTTATTGATAAAGCCCGCATTAGTCCCGAACTGATGGAAGAGTTGCAGAAAGAAGTGCCAGAAAAACTGGAGGATTTGGGTGATAAAATCCTGATTAAGCATCTGTATATGGAACGGCGGATGACACCACTGAATATCTATATGGAAAAGGTGGAAGAACAGAAGTTGAAAGATGTCATCGAAGAGTACGGTAATGCGATTAAACAACTTGCGGCGGCGGATATTTTCCCTGGAGATATGCTGTTCAAAAACTTTGGTGTGACACGACATGGGCGGGTAGTGTTCTATGACTATGATGAAATTTGTTATATGACAGAGGTTAATTTTCGAGACATACCGCCTCCTCGTTACCCAGAAGATGAACTTGCTGGTGAACCGTGGTACAGCGTGGCACCAAATGATGTTTTTCCTGAAGAATTCCGACATTTTCTTTGTACTGACAATCGTATTCGTCGCTATTTTGAAGAGATGCATAGTGATTTATTTAAAGCAGACTACTGGCGGGCGTTACAGGAGCGGATTAGAAGTGGTCATGTGGAAGATGTGTTTGCATATCGCCGCAAACAGCGGTTTAGTCAACGTACTAGGTAGTGTCCCTTAATTATATAATCTCCGGCAAAAGAGTCGAATACAGCCTAATTTCACCATCGACAGATAGTTTCGTGCTGTTTTTTCATAGCGTGTTGCAATACGTCGATTACCTTTCAAAAA
>NZ_RCWC01000067.1 GCF_018448935.1 Photorhabdus noenieputensis
CCTCCTCACTGTCCGCCTGTAACGACGCCCCCGCCCCGGGATAATCCACCGCCAGCCCTTCTCCCGCCACCAACAGCTGGTCCTGCCAGTACCCCCGTTCCGCCTGCAATGCCTCACTCCCGGCATATGCCTGCAAACGCGCCAGCCACTGCGGATAGCCACTGGTTTTCGGCGCCAGCCTGACCGCCTCGCCCGCCACTATCTGACCATACCCCGCCGCCATATCATCCAGCACAATACGCCACGACACCCCGTCCACTATCAGGTGATGCATCACCAGCAGCAACGTCCCCCTGCCATCCTCTTCATCAAAGTACACCGCCCGCAACAGCGGCCCCTTTTCCAGCGACAGACTCCTTTGCGCCGCCCGGGCCGCCAGCACCTGCGCCTCGCCCGAGACCCGCAGATGCTGGATACTCGCCGCCACCTGCAAGGCTAACGGCGTTTCATCATACTGCCCGCCCCAGCGGCCCTCCGGCCCCCGACGGTAACGCAGACGCAGCCCGTCATGCCGTTCATACAGCGCCGTCACCAGCTGCGCCAGCCGGGGCAGACTGAAATCCGCCGGCACGCTGACCCGCAGCGACTGGTTATAGTGATGATACTCACCGGACGTTTCAGCGAAGAAGCGCTGCTGGACCGGATGCAGCCCAACCTCGCCCCGCAGGGCCGCCTGCGACACCGCCGGGACCGCCCCCAGATGCGCCGCCAGCCCCCGCACCGTCTTGTGCTCAAACAACTGGCGCACACTGACCGCCAGCCCGGCCCGCACCGCCCGCGAGGTCACCTGAATCGCCAGAATGGAGTCCCCGCCCAGGGTAAAAAAGTTATCGTTCACCCCGACCTGCGGCAGATGCAGCGCCGCCTGCCAGATATCACACAGCAGGCGCTCGGCTTCACCGACCGGCGCGACATACCCGTCCGGGTCCTGCGGCAGCGGCACGGGTACCGGCAGCGCCCGCCAGTCCAGTTTGCCGCTGGGCATCAGGGGCAGGGCCGGCAGCAGCGCCCAGGCAGCGGGGTGCATGTAGTCGGGCAGCCGGGCGGTCAGGGTGTGATGACAGCGTGTCAGCAAAGCGGGGTCGGACGGGTCAGGCCCCGCCACCAGATAAGCCGCCAGCCGTTTCTCTCCGGGATGATCTTCACGCAGCTGAACCACCGCATCGACCACCCCGGGCACAGTACGCAGGAGCGATTCAATTTCACCCGGCTCGATGCGGATACCATTATATTTTAATTGCTGATCTATTCTCCCAATATATTCAAGTTCACCATCGGGCAAAATTCTCCCCAAATCTCCTGTTCTATATAAAGTTGTATAATCTATTTTTCCTATATTAAATGACAGGTCAATTTCACCTGAAAAGCTCCAAACATTATATTTTTGATCACCATCAGCGCTATTAACATAATAAGGAAAATTAAATATCTTGATATTCTTTGCACCTAACAACAATAACAACCTTGATAATATCCATTCATCTTCTTTAGCATCGTGATTATGTGAAAACACTTTTTCACTTGCAGAATAAGGAAAATCGAATATAGAATCCCCATCACCATTCACGATGATTGGCAATAATGTTTGTATTGAAAATTTTCCACCAGGTTTTACCAATCTCAACGTGTTAACCAAATACTGATAAGGATCTGCCACTCTGTCCAACACCAAATTTGAAATAACAAAGTCCAGACTTCTTTCTTTGATTTCACTTCTCTTATAAAAATCAGAAAAATTACAATCAATCCTAGCCAACCTAGCATCATATCCATCCAGTCTGAGATTATTCACAAAAAATGGACAAATATCGACACCAATGACGTCACATCCCAAACTCGTTAATAACTTTAAAACCTCACCTGCTCCACATCCAATATCCGCACCTTTTAAACCATGAATATGGTCTCCAAATATAAAAGAAATAACTTCTTTATTAATACCAAAAGAATGATAAGTGCTATAAAAACTCTCAATACAATACCTAAAAAAAGCATTTAAAAAGAAATCATTATCTTTATTTTCACTAAACATAGCATAACAATCAGAAATAATATCTTCATCGAGAGTAGAAACATTTTCAAAAATATATTTAATTTTTTCTTCTTTAGTAAGAAAAAAGAAATCTTTTACCTTATTTAATTTTTTTACAGGTTTTTCACTACAGTGAATATTATTGAATGCTTCATATTCAATTTTAAACTCACATCTGGTTATAAAATCTTTTATATATTGCTTATTCAGTAGAAATTTATCATAACCTCTATTGCCAGTGTATCCTTGTGCTATTCCTAACCCAGATAAACATATTTCGCCAACCGCTCCCGGTGGTAATACATTGAGTTCATCATCAACTATATAAGTTCTTGTATTACTAATTGGCTTACCAATAGGTAATTTATCATATAATGATATTTTATGTTGCAATACTTCCCATACGTGGGAATAAATAGTATATTCAGTTGGTCCATAGCCATTGATAAGACGACATTTTTTAGCCCATTTCTGGGCCAAAAATTTAGGCAGGGCCTCACCAACAGAAACTATAGTTAAATTATTTAGGCTAATAATTTCTTCTGGTTCCAAAAGTTTTAAAACAGATGGAACAACAACCATCACTGACACGCTGTTTTCATTTATATCAGAAATAATGTCTTCAGGAGATTGGAGTTGATCTATTAATACTAATGTTCCCCCATTTAATAATGCCATTACAGTTTCCCCAATTGAAGCATCAAAACTAACCGATGATAATTGAGATATAACACTATTATCTTTTAAATTAAAATAGTCGCACTGCCAATTAGCCAAATTAACTACACTAGCATGCTTAATAATCACACCTTTGGGTAAACCTGTAGACCCAGAAGTGTATATAATATAAGCTCTCTGATCACCGATTATTTTAGGCAAACTTATTCCATCAATAGGATAATAATCATTAATAACATCACCTAATAATATCTTACCAACATCACGAATTCCAACCAATCTCTCCTCTAAATAAGGTTTTGTTATTAAAGATTTCATAGAAGAATCTTGAAAAATATATTCAAGCCTATCATGTGGAATGTTTATATCTAGAGGAACATAGCAACGACCAGATTTCAAAATAGCCAATACCGAAATAATATATTCTATGGATTTCTCCAAAAACACTCCGACACACTCATCTTCATCTGGCATTCCAAATTCACTTATAATATACTTGGCCAATAAATCAGAATAATAGTCTAGCTCCTTATAAGTAATAAACTCTGTATTATGCTTTATTGCTAATTTATTTCCCTTACTGCTTGCCTGCTGTTTAAATAAAGAAACTATTGTATCATCGATATTAACTCTATCTTGAATCTCATTAAACTGAATCTTTATCCCTTCTTTATCTTTCTCAGAGATCAAGTTCAATTGTTTTATTCCTATATTTGTATGTAAAATGATTTCTTCAATTAAACATTTTAGTGATCTTGAAATAACCTCTATTTTTTCTTTCTCAAAAATATCTGAGTTATATTCCCAGATAAGATCTAACACACCATTATTTTCATTAATATTTAATATAAGATCAAAATTAATTCCGCCCCATTCTTTTGATATTCTCGTAAAAGTCACCTCAGAAAATGACAGCTCTGTTCGTTGATAATTATTGAATGCAAACATAATCTGAAACACCGGATTATAACTTAATGACCTTACCGGATTCAGCTTTTCTACCAATAAATCAAATGGGTAATCCTGATATGTGTAGGCATTCAACGCCATCGTCTTGGTCTGTTTCAACAATTCACTGAAACTGGGATTTCCGGACAAATTTGTCCTTAATACCAACGTATTGACAAACAAACCCACCAAATCTTCCAGCTCTGCTCGCGACCTTCCTGCAATCGGTGTTCCCATCACAATATCGGTCTCGTTGCTGTACCGGGAAAGCAAGACAGCAAAAGCCGCCTGCAATGTCATGAATAGGGTGACCCCCTGCTTTTGACTCAAATAGTTTAACTTCTCCGTCAATGCTTCATTGAACACTTGGTAGTGAACAGCACCGTGGAATTCCTGCTCTGCAGGCCGGGGATGATCCAACGGCAAATTATGTACCGCCGGCAATTCTTCCAACTGCTTCGACCAATACAATTCCGCTTCCTTTAAACTGCCATTCCGCAACTGTTCCCGCTGCCAATAAGCATAGTCCGCATACTGCTGTACCAACGGTATCAATGGACTAAATTCTCCCTGTTGCCTCGCTTTGTAAAACAAATTTAATTCACGAATGATAATTCCCAGCGACCACCCGTCCGCAGCAATATGATGTATCGTCAGCAACAGCAAATATTCCTGTTCCGAGCGCTGCAACAAAGTAGCTCGCAACATCAAATCCGAAGAAAGATCAAATGCCTTTCCTGCTTCCACTGCTAACATATTTTCCACTTCTGTTTCATCCAGCCCAGCAATATCGATCACTGGCATCTCCACTTGCGGAGTATTTAATACTATCTGTAATATCTCTCCATCCGTTTCCTGATAAACAGTGCGCAGGCTTTCATGACGTTCAATAAGTTGATTAATACTCCAATTAAGATGTTTATGATTAACCCTACCTGATACATTCAGGTAATAAGTGATATTATATAAACCTGAGTTGTTTTCCAGGTTACTAATAAAAAACAATCTTCTTTGAGAATAAGAGCTTTTTGCCACTCTCTTTATGATCTTCTTACATTTAAAATACTCCAGTAACTCCTCTTTTCTTTCCCTTATCTCGGCGTACACTTCTTCGTCAAAATTATCATTCAAAATAATATTTAATTCATCATCTACAAATTCCAAACCTATATCATTCTTCTTACTAATTTCCAAAATAAAATCATTATCTATCATTCTATTATCCTTTTATATATTAGAATTAAATATATGAAATTTAATTGTCGATAATTAGTTATAAACGTATTTTTTTCACCAATCCTGAATCTTTCTTATTTTCTTTTCCCATTAAAGAAGAAATATACACAGCCAAACTAGAGAGTGTAAAATTCTCATAAATAAGTTTTAAAGAAATATCCAAACCAAACTTATAAAATATCTTTGCCTTAATTTTAACAACATTTAATGAATCAATTCCGAGTTGGAAAAAATCCAGATTATTATCAAAATCATTTAATTTAGTAATATCTTCTATAATTAACCTAATCTCTTTTTCTACTAGCGTATCAAATATCTGTTCTTTTCTTTTATCGATATTAATCATCGGTTCAGTTAATTTCTTTTGATCCAATTTACCATTCACTGTCAGCGGAATTTCATCAATAATAATAATTACAGATGGAACCATATATTCTGGTAATTGATGTGAGAGCCACGTTTTCAATACAGAAATATCTACTATATCTTTCTTCTTTATCGGTACTACATACGCAACCAAATAACATGTATCCCCTGTATCCCGAAGAATAACAATACTCTGAGCAACACCATCAAAGGAACTAATGACACTTTCGATTTCCCCCGGCTCGACACGAAATCCACGCAGCTTTATTTGACTATCGGTACGACCGAGATATTCCAATTCTCCTCCCGGCAACCAACGAACTCTATCACCTGTACGGTAAAATCGGGTGAGTCCGCAAGCTCGCTCCTGCTCTGTCGCAAATGGATTCTCCAAAAAGCGTTCAGCCGTTAATACTGGCTGGTTCAAGTAACCGCGAGCCAATCCCAAGCCACCAATATAAAGTTCCCCTGGAATACCTACAGGAACCTGTTTGTCAGGATTATTAAAATCCAAAACATATGCTTTAGCACTACGAAGTGGACGACCTATATTAGCTATAAAAGGATTTTCATCAGGACTCAATTTTTTATATGTTGCATGGATAGTTACCTCAGTAATTCCATACATATTGACTAATTCAACTGTATTGTTCTGTGCAATACTCCACCACGGTTTTATTCTATCCAGACTTAATTTGTCACCACCAAATATTATCTTTCTTAAATTAGGAAACCTAATTCCATTATTAACTACCACATCAACAAAATTATAAAATGCACGCGGCGTTTGATTAATTACTGTAACCTGCTTATCCCTACATAATTCTGCAAATTTATATACATCTAAAATAACTTCTTTTTCTGGGATAATTAAACATCCACCATACAGTAATGCTCCCCATATTTCCCAAACGCTAAAATCAAAAGAATAGGAATGATAAAGCACCCATATATCTTTTTCATCAAACTTAAACTCCCCCTCTGTAGCGGTAAAGATATTTATTACATTTCTCTGATTTTGCATCACCCCCTTCGGTCGCCCGGTGGTGCCCGAGGTGTAAATCACATACGCCAGATCTTCGCCGCCACTTATCCTGACCGGGTTCTCCTCCCCCTCCCCGGATACCGCCTCATCATCATCCACCGCCAATAATCCCGGCGGCTTCGCCATCCCCGCTATCACTCCTTCCAGCGACGAACGGCAGACCCCCTGCGTTAAGACCAATCGCGCCCCCGTATCTGCCAGCATCCACGCCACCCGCTCTGCCGGATATTCCGGCGACAACGGCACATACGCCCCACCCGCCTTCAATACCGCCAGAATACCCGTCACCATCTCCAGACCCCGCTCAACATACAACCCTATCAGCGTGTCCGCCACCAACTCACCGCCGGTCTCCTCTGCATACCGGCGCCTCAGCGCATGCGCCAGCCGGTTCGACCGCGCATTCAACGCCCGGTAACTCAGCGTCGCTTCCCGGTAAATCAACGCCACCCGCTCCGGCGTCCGCCTCACCTGCGCTTCAAATTGCGCCGGCAAA
>NZ_RCWC01000068.1 GCF_018448935.1 Photorhabdus noenieputensis
GTGGTGGGGATATTGGCAATACTGAAAGCCGGCGGTGCCTATGTGCCGTTGGACCCCGCTTATCCGGGTGAACGTCTGGGGCATATCCTGCATGATGCGGCACCGACGGTGGTGCTGGCGGATAAGATCGGCCGGTCTGCATTAGGCGAGGAAACGCTGGCCAGACTGACGGTGCTGGACCCGAATACCTTGCCAGATCAGCCGGACAGTAATCCTCAGATACCTGCGCTGACTGCCCGGAATTTGGCCTATGTGATTTATACCTCGGGTTCGACCGGTATGCCGAAAGGGGTGATGGTTGAACATAATTCTCTGTTAAATCTCCATAGCACGCTGACAGCGCGGGTGTTTGCGCCTTCATCTGCCTCTTACCGGGTTAGCCTGAACGCGAGTATGGCATTTGATGCGTCATTGCAACATATACTGGGTTTGTTGAATGGCTATACGCTGGTGATTGTTCCACAAGATGTGCGAGTCGATGGGGCCGCCTTATTGCAATTTTTAGCCACGACAGAGCTGGATGTGCTGGACTGTACGCCAATGCAGTTAGAGATGTTGTTGGCGGCGGGTTTGTCTAACTATAAAAAAGCGTTGACGCTGTTGATTGGCGGGGAGTCCATATCCACACAAATCTGGCAGACGATAGCCGGTATACCGCAACTGACGGCCTATAATGTTTACGGCCCAACAGAATGTACCGTGGATACGACGTTGGCCTGTATAGAGCCGTCGCATCCTTATCCGACTATCGGTCGTCCTCTGGATAATGCCCGTCTTTATTTATTGGATAACGATGGCTATCCTGTGCCGTTGGGGGCAATAGGGGAGCTGTACATTGGTGGTGTTGGTGTGGCGCGTGGCTACCTCAATCGCCCTGACTTGACGGCTGAACGTTTCCTGTCTGACCCATTTAGTGATAAGCCCAATGCCCGCATGTACCGCACCGGGGATTTAGCTCGTTATTTGCCGGACGGCAATCTGGAATTCCTGGGCCGCAACGACCACCAGGTGAAAATCCGCGGTTTCCGCATTGAAACGGGCGAAATTGAATTCCGGTTGGTGGAACATCCCGCAGTGAGTGAATCTGTGGTATTGGCACAGGGGGAAGGTCAGGACAAACGGCTGGTGGCCTATGTGGTGGCGGAAAACCATGAGGGGTTGGTAAATAGTCTGCATACCTACTTGGGTACCGTGTTACCGGATTATATGGTGCCGTCCGCTTTTGTGCGTCTGGATGCGTTTCCGTTAACGCCGAACGGTAAATTGGATCGCCAGGCGCTGCCGGTACCGGGCAATGAGGCCGTTGCCCGTCAGGTTTACGAAGCGCCCCAGGGAGACATGGAAATGGCGCTGGCGGCGATTTGGCGTGAAGTTCTGGGGATTGAGCAGATCAGCCGGTATGACAGCTTCTTTGCTCTGGGCGGTCATTCGTTGCTGGCGGTGCGGGTGATGAACCGGGTAGCCGCTTTGGGTATCGAACTGCCATTAACCACCCTGTTTAAATCTCCTTCATTAAAGGCATTTGCGGAGGTTATGCAGGCCCGGAAGGGGCAACTGGATACTACCCTGCCAGCCATCGTGCCGGTATCCCGTGAAGGCACATTACCGTTATCATTTGCTCAACAGCGCCTGTGGTTCCTGGCGCAGCTTGAGGGTGTCAGTGAAACTTATCATATCCCGATGGCTCTGCGTTTGAGTGGGCAATTGGATATCATGGCCTGGCAGAAGGCGCTGGATACCTTATTTGCCCGTCATGAAGCGTTACGTTCGGTCTTTGTCTCTATTGATGGCCAACCGCAAGTGCGGCTGTTGGCACCGAATAGCGGCTTACTGTTATCGCAATATGATCTGCGCGGGCTCCCGGACGCTGATGTTGTTCTTGAGCGTCTAAGCGTGGAGGAGGCTCACGCATCATTTGACCTTGAAAGCGGCCCGCTTATCCGTGCGGCTCTCATCCAGCTCACCGATAGCGAATATCAGTTTTTGCTGACTTTGCATCACATAATTTCCGATGGCTGGTCTGCCAATGTACTGATACAGGAACTGAACACGCTCTATACGGCGTTTATAGGCGGACAATCCGATCCGTTGCCGCCATTGGCGATTCAGTACCCGGATTACGCCGCCTGGCAGCGTCAGTGGCTGTCGGCTGAGCGCATTCAGGTTCAGTCTGACTATTGGCGTGCCATGTTGGCTGACGCGCCGGTGCTGTTGGATCTGCCGACAGATCGGCCTCGTCCACCGGAGCAGTCGTTTGCCGGAGATACGGTGCCGGTTAACTTCGATGTTGAATTAACGGCCGCCCTTAAGCGCCTGAGTGAGCAGCAGGGCGTCACCTTATTTATGACGCTGTTATCAGCCTGGGTAGTGGTTCTGTCGCGTTTGTCAGGTCAGGACGATGTGGTGATTGGCACCCCGAGTGCGGGCCGTAGTCGTCAGGAAGTAGAGCCGTTGATTGGTTTCTTTGTCAATACGTTGGCATTGCGCATGGATTTATCCGGTGAGCTGACCGTGGCCGAGTTGCTGGCGCGAGTCCGGCAAACCGCATTGGCGGCCCAGGAGCATCAGGATTTACCGTTTGAGCAGGTGGTGGAAATTGTGCAACCGCCGCGCCGACTGGCGCATACCCCGTTGTTCCAGGTGATATTTGCCTGGCAGAACAATGAGAGCACGGACTGGAAACTGCCGAAGCTGGCCGTCTCACCGGTCGATCAAGTGGTTGATGTTGTTAAGTTTGATCTTGAGCTGGGCTTGGCAGAAGAGGAGGGCAGGATTGTCGGGGCGTTGAATTATGCCGCCGCCCTGTTTGATCCATCGACAGTGGAGCGGCAGGTGGAATATCTCCGCGCGGTGCTGCAAGCGATGGTGACTAACTCTCAACAGCCGGTTGGAGAAATTGATATTCTGTCTTCGACGGAGCGCAAGTTGTTGCTGGAAACCTGGAACGCGACGGAAACCGCCTATCCTGATGCATTGTGTATTCATCAATTGTTTGAACAGCAGGTAGAGCAAACCCCGGATGCGATAGCATTAGTGCATGAAGAGCAAACCCTCAGTTATGCGGAATTAAATGCCGGTGCTAACCGTCTGGCTCATCAGCTAATTGAACTGGGCGTAGCGCCGGATCAGCGAGTGGCGATTTGCGTGTCGCGTTCACCGGCCATAGTGGTAGGGATATTGGCAATACTGAAAGCCGGCGGTGCCTATGTGCCGTTGGACCCCGCTTATCCGGGTGAACGTCTGGGGCATATCCTGCATGATGCGGCACCGACGGTGGTGCTGGCGGATAAGACCGGTCGGTCTGCATTAGGCGAGGAAACGCTGACCAGACTGACCGTGCTTGACCCGAATGCCTTGCCAGATCAGCCGGACAGTAATCCTCAGATACCTGCGCTAACTGCCCGGCATTTGGCCTATGTGATTTATACCTCGGGTTCGACCGGTATGCCGAAAGGGGTGATGGTTGAACATAATTCTCTGTTAAATCTCCATAGCACGCTGACAGCGCGGGTGTTTGCGCCTTCATCTGCCTCTTACCGGGTTAGCCTGAACGCGAGTATGGCATTTGATGCGTCATTGCAACATATATTGGGTCTGTTGAATGGCTATACGCTGGTGATTGTTCCACAAGATGTACGAGTCGATGGGGCCGCCTTATTGCAGTTTTTAGCCACGACAGAGCTGGATGTGCTGGACTGTACGCCAATGCAGTTAGAGATGTTGTTGGCGGCGGGTTTGTCGAACCATAAAAAAGCGTTGACGCTGTTGATTGGGGGGGAATCCATATCCACACAAACCTGGCAGACGATAGCCGGTATACCGCAACTGACGGCCTATAATGTTTACGGCCCAACAGAATGTACCGTGGAGGTGACGTTGGCCTGTATAGAGCCGTCGCATCCTTATCCGACTATCGGTCGTCCGCTGGATAATATCCGTCTTTATTTGTTGGATAACGGCGGCTATCCTGTGCCGTTGGGGGCAATAGGGGAGCTGTACATTGGTGGTGTTGGTGTGACGCGTGGCTACCTCAATCGTCCTGACTTGACGGCTGAACGTTTCCTGTCTGACCCATTTAGTGATAAACCCGATGCCCGCATGTACCGCACCGGGGATTTAGCGCGTTATTTGCCGGACGGCAATCTGGAATTCCTGGGCCGCAACGACCACCAGGTGAAAATCCGCGGTTTCCGTATTGAACCGGGGGAAATCGAAGCCCGCTTAATGGAACATCCGGCGGTAAGTGAAGCGTTAGTGCTGGCTCTGGGTGACGGTCAGGACAAACGGCTGGCGGCTTATGTGGTGGCAGAAGCGGATGACCTGCTGGTTAACAGCTTACGTGCCTATCTGAGTGCCATTTTGCCGGATTATATGGTGCCGTCCGCTTTTGTGCGTCTGGATGCGTTTCCGTTAACGCCGAACGGCAAGCTGGATCGCCGAGCGTTGCCTGCGCCGGGGGTGGAAGCCTTTGTCCATCAGATTTATGAAGCGCCGCAAGGGGAGATGGAAACCGTATTGGCGACTATCTGGCGTGAGTTACTTGGCATTGAGCGGATAAGCCGACATGACAATTTCTTTGCCTTGGGTGGGCATTCGCTGTTGGCGGTACGGATGATCAACCGGATAGCTGCTTTCGGTATCGAACTGTCATTAACCACCTTGTTTAAATTCCCTTCGTTACAGGCATTTGCGGAAGTTATGCAGGCCCGGAAGGGGCAACTGGATACTATCCTGCCAGCCATTGTGCCGGTATCTCGCGAAGGCGCATTACCGTTATCATTTGCTCAACAGCGCTTGTGGTTCCTGACGCAGCTTGAGGGCGTTAGTGAAACTTATCATATCCCGATGGCCCTGCGTTTGAGTGGGCAATTGGATATCATGGCCTGGCAGAAGGCGCTGGATACCTTATTTGCCCGTCATGAAGCGTTACGCTCTGTCTTTGTTTCTGTCGATGGTCAACCGCAAGTGCGGCTGTTGGCACCGAATAGCAGCTTATTGTTATCGCAATATGATCTGCGCGGAATCCCGGATGCTGATGTTGTTCTTGAGCATCTAAGCGTGGAGGAGGCTCACGCATCATTTGACCTTGAAAGCGGCCCGCTTATCCGTGCGGCTCTCATCCAGCTCACCGATAGCGAATATCAGTTTTTGCTGACTTTGCATCACATTATTTCCGATGGCTGGTCTTTCAATGTGATGATACAGGAACTGAACACGCTCTATACGGCGTTTATAGACGGACAATCCGATCCGTTGCCGCCATTGGCGATTCAGTACCCGGATTACGCCGCCTGGCAGCGTCAGTGGCTGTCGGCTGAGCGTATTCAGGTTCAGTCTGACTATTGGCGTGCAACGTTGTCTGACGCGCCAGTGCTGTTGGATCTGCCGACAGATCGGCCCCGTCCGCCGGCGCAGTCGTTTGTCGGACAGTCCGTGCCGATTGACTTGGATGTGGCGTTAACAACGGCCCTGAAACGCCTGAGTGAGCAGCAGGGCGTCACTTTATTTATGACGCTGTTGTCAGCCTGGGTAGTGGTTCTGTCGCGTTTGTCAGGTCAGGACGATGTGGTGATTGGCACCCCGAGTGCGGGCCGTAGTCGTCAGGAAGTAGAGCCGTTGATTGGTTTCTTTGTCAATACGTTGGCATTGCGCATGGATTTATCCGGTGAGCTGACCGTGGCCGAGTTGCTGGCGCGAGTCCGGCAAACCGCATTGGCGGCCCAGGAGCATCAGGATTTACCGTTTGAGCAGGTGGTGGAAATTGTGCAACCGCCGCGCCGACTGGCGCATACCCCATTGTTCCAGGTGGTATTTGCCTGGCAGAACAATGAGAGCACGGACTGGAAACTGCCGAAGCTGGCCGTTTCACCGGTCGATCAAGCGGTTGATGTTGTTAAGTTTGATCTGGAACTGGGCTTGTCAGAAGAGGAGGGCAGGATTGTCGGGGCGTTGAATTATGCCACCGCCCTGTTTGATCCATCGACAGTGGAACGGCAGGTGGAATATCTCCGCGCGGTGCTGCAAGCGATGGTGGCTAACTCTCAACAGCCGGTTGGAGAAATTGATATTCTGTCTCCGACGGAGCGCAAGTTGTTGCTGGAAACCTGGAACGCGACGGAAACCGCCTATCCTGATGCATTGTGTATTCATCAGTTGTTTGAACAGCAGGTAGAACAAACCCCGGGTGCGATAGCATTAGTGCATGAAGAGCAAACCCTCAGTTATGCGGAATTAAATGCTCGTGCTAACCGTCTGGCTCATCAGCTAATTGAACTGGGCGTAGCGCCGGATCAACGAGTGGCGATTTGCGTGGCACGCTCACCGGCTATGGTGGTGGGGGTATTGGCAATACTGAAAGCCGGTGGCGCTTATGTGCCGTTGGACCCGGTTTATACTGGCGAGCGTCTGGCGCATATTCTGACTGATGCCGCTCCGGTTATTTTGCTGGCGGATAACGCCGGACGTGC
>NZ_RCWC01000069.1 GCF_018448935.1 Photorhabdus noenieputensis
CCCGGTCCGTGGCCCACAGGATAAAGTGATAGGTGTGATGGGTCTGCACTTTCAGCGTGGTTTCCGACCAGTTCCGTTCCTGCCGCCAGGCCACGAAGCGCAGCAGCAGTGCATACAGGCTTTTCGGATCATGTGCCGGCCCTACAGGCTGACGATAGACGTCATCGACGGTCAGGAGACTTCCTTTGCGCGGTTTACGGTTTGCCATGATTGACCTCCGGTTGAGATTGAGGGGTGGACGCAGACAAGGGGCGCGTTTTCTTTTTTCCTTTTATCACGGTGTCTTCCGTTACCCCGACTTGCGGTACGCTGAACCCGTGTTCTGCCTGCCCTGATGGGGATTTTTTCACCCCAGACTTAGCCCGGACCTGGACCAGACTTGAGACAGGCTTGCGTTCATTTAAGTCAGACTTGCTTTCATGACCTGTCGGGACGGCTGCCGGCGGTTTATTCCTGTCGGGTACAGGCAATGCGTCTCCGTGATTATTTTCCCTGATAACTGCGTTTTCATCTGCCCGGACTTGTGCACCCGCTGGCTCTTGTACTGTCCGGGCTGACGCGGGTTTTTCTTCCCCAGACTCAGGCCAGACTTGCCCCGGACTTGGGGAAGACTTACGACCTTCCGGGTCAGACTTGCGTTCACTGCCGGCGGTTTCTGGGTCCGCTTCTCCGACATCCAGCAGGCCGCACAGGTGGGCTGCTCCGTTGTCTTCTCCGTCCCACAGCAGTTCATAATGCAGCAGGTGCCCCCGGCTGCCGCCATGCAACAGCAGGTATTCCATTTCCGTCAGCCGTTGACAGTGGTTTTTGAGCTGGCTGTCGCTCCAGTGGGTAAAGGCGCGGATATCCCGCCGGGTAAAGCGCACTTCGTTTGGCTGGCAGTGCTGGATTTGCGCCTGTTCGTTCACCATTGCCTGTATCAGCAGTAACAGCTTGCGCGTCTGCGGCGGCATTTCATCCAGCGTGCGCCCCAGCACCTCATGCGCCAGCCGGTTGGCGAGGGCAATATCGTCCTGGGTGACTTCGATATATTCGATGACCTGTCCGCGGTGGGTCGTTTTCTTCACTTCACGTTGATACTGGTGCAGCAGGGCAATGGCCTGTATCAGCGTCAGGTATTTCATGTGGTCGCGCCGCATCCGGGTTTTGTCTGACAGGAACGTCAGTTGATGGGCGTAAGGATTGACCACTTTCAGCGGCCTTAACAGGCGCTGGGCGTTCTGATGTAACTGCGTCAGATAGCCTTTCTCCGAGTCAGCCAGTAACCCGGCCAGCGTCTGGCGGTGTCGCTGCATGGCGTGGATAGCCTGCGTCTGCTCGCGCGATTCGTTGACCGTCAGCACCAGACAGCGGTTCAGCAGTTCTTCATCCACATCAATGGCCGTCGTCGTTAACATCAGCATCACCGGTCCCTGTACCTTGTATTCCCGCGTCACCAGTTCGCCGCTCTGTTCGTTCTTGCCGGTGCTGGCGATTTTCAGCTCGCCGTCCGACTGCAACAGTTTCAGGGCATAGGCCGCCTGCCGTACGCCTTCTTCTTCGGCTATCGCCAGTATTTTGTGTTGCAGGCTGGTTTCTCCCAGATAGTAGAGGCTCTGCCCGGTCATTGCCGAGTACTGGATACGCTCCTCTTCCGGCATCAGGTTCAGCACCGCCTCCATCAATGACGATTTCCCGGCAGCGGAACTGCTTTGTATCAGCACGGCCAGCGGTTTATCGAGTTTGCGCGAGACCGCCGCCAGATACCCGGTCAGCAGATTAGTGGATTCCCCGACCACGCCGCAGGCTGCCATATCACTGATTATCTGCTCAGCCAGATTCGGCGATTTCAGCAAGTTCAGGGCATCCGCTTCATCGTCGGCGCTAACGGTAACAGCGGTTGTACCGGAGGTTTCCGCGTCTGCCTGTAAAACAGCATCCTGTTGCTGTTCCAGCATCAGCAGCACCCGCCCGGCTTCGCGTTTGATGACTGAGGGCTCACATTCCAGCTCTGCCGATGCCGTATTGATATAGTTCTGCCGTGAGCGGGCGTGATACATGTCCAACGTATCCACATGGAACAGGCCGCTGGTTTCATCGCGTACCTGAACATTGACTTTCATCACATCCGGCACCGGCGATTTTTTCATGCCCCGTACCCGCCAGATCCGTGGACCGCTTTTCATCAGCAGTTCACCCGCTGCCGTTCGCTCACAAGGCACTTGTGCCACTGTCAGCGCCGGCTGGGCGGCTAAAGAAGACGTATTGGCAGGTTGTACATTTTGGGGCTTTTCCGTCACACTCGGCGAGACGGGCCGCTCATGGCTGAACACCGCGCCCGGCGCGGTTCCCTGTCCCTGCCAGACCGCCTGTTGCAACGCCAGCCCCAGCGCATGTTCGGCGTTGCCGCTTTTGACGGCATAGTCATTGGCATCCATGCCCGGCGGGAACTGCACCCGCCACGCCTCAATGCCGGATTCCAGTAAATCCGCCGCCACACTGACCGCGCCACGGTCTCCGGCCTCGTCCCGGTCAAAGGCAATCAGCACCCGTTTCACGCCGTGATACTGCAAGGCTGCGAGGTGCTCACGGTTAAACCCGTTCACCCCGAACGCGGCAATCACGTTACGGAACCCGGCACACCAGAACGTCATGGCATCGATCATCGCTTCGCACAGGATAATTTCCGCAGCGGCTTTCATCGCTTCCTCATTCCAGACCCCGGCTAGCGGTGACGGCAGATACAGATGCTTCGGGCTGTCTTTCAGCACTTTGTAATCCGGCTGGGTTCGGCGGCCATACAGTTGCAGCACCCGCCCGCGGCTGGCCACACTGGCCGATTCGGCCCAGCCGATCACCGGCACCACGACGCAGCCCCGGAAGTGGTCCTGCCGGGTGGTGGTACGCAACACGCCCAGACCCGACAGCTTGTCGCGCAGTTGCTGGCCTTCCTGACTGCTCTTGGACGGCAACAACCCCGCTGAACCGCCGATCCCGTGATGGCCCGCGTACCCCAGCTTAAAGTGACTGACCAGTTCAGGATGATTCAGCCCGCGTCGTTCCAGCCAGGCTTTGGCTTCCGGTGACGCCAGTAAGTGCTGATGATAAAAATCAATCACCTGATGCAACAGCGCCTGCCCGTCATCGTCCAGGTCGGCCAGTTTCGGGCGCGGCAGAGGTGCGGTCTGTGATCCCGGCGGGGCGGCTAACGAAGAAGCGGCCACAACCGCATTGTCCATGTCCGGCAACCCGGCCAGCTCCCGCAGTCGGCGGATAGCGATTTTCAGCGTCACCCCTTCCGTCTGTATCACCCAGTCCAGCACCGATCCCGCGGCACCACAGCCAAAGCAGTGATACAGGTTCTTAGCAGGCGATATTACCATTGAGGGCGTTTTCTCGTTATGGAAGGGGCAGCGCAGCACATAATCCTCACCGCGTTTTTTCATTGGACGGCCTTGCTTACGCACCAGCCCCAGCAACGAGACGGTTTGCTTTAAGCGGGCTAAATCGGTATCGGGAACATGGGTCATCAATGACCTCCTGTAAAAACCTGTCAATATGCTTTTATGGTTTCTTTATACATGCATATATGGTATGTTTCAAGCATCACGTTTAAACAAGGGGGTAAAATGCTGGCTCTGTTTCCCTGGCGAGTAATTTCTATGGACTTTGGTAAACGTCTGGTAACCCTGCGTAAAGACCGCAAGCTTACTCAGGCCGCACTGGCGGAGAAAGTCGGTTGTCACGTGACAATGATCCGGCGTTATGAAGCTGACGAAGTACAACCGACACTGGAGATTATCCGCAAGCTCTCCCGTGCACTTTCTGTCAGTGCAGATACGCTGGTTTTTGACGAGAATGAGCGCAACCCGGATGAAGAACTGCGTTTGCAGTTTGAGGCTATCAGCCAGTTCACGCCGGAAGAGAAAGAAGTGGCAAGGGTGTTACTGGAGTCATTGATTTTAAAACACGATGCCAACCGTTTTGCCCGTAACAACAGCAGAGCGGGCACCGAGAAGTAAGACATAAAACATGTGCGGCGATCCCGTGTTGGAGCACGGAACCGCCGCTAACCGTAAGCAACTATTGGAGTAGTTACTATGGCTAACCGCGATTGTAATGCAGATTGGAAGATTTCAAAAGCCCGGCGCAGCTATAAGGTGGGGTATGCCAGCACCCGCCACGAAGACCGCAGCACCGGTATGACCCGCTATTACAGCCAGTATCCCAGCCTGCATCTTAAAGGCAACTGGCTGGAAGAAGCGGGCTTTGCCACCGGGCAGCCAGTGCAGGTCAGTGTTGAGCACGGACAGTTGATTATCCGGCTCGTTGAGAACAGCTGACGACTCAAAAAAGATCCCAGCGCTTGGCTGGGATCTTTTACTATCTTAGTTGGTAATCAAATTTATCATCGAAATCAAAATCTATATCTTGCTGTTTTACTCGATTGAATATACCAACTATTTTTTCAAACTTATCACCTAGACATTGACAAGAATGATTTGAATCAGCCCATATTATAGTGATCGGTCGTTCAATATCACAACTTAAACGATCCCATAATGCATTGAGATTATTACCATAATAATCGCCAAACATTAATTTCTTTGATATCTCATGATGAAAATCAGCTTCTGTAGAGATACTTTTTCCATCCAAAATAACAATATTTTCACTCATTTCCATCTACCTATCGAAGTGGCTGTTTCATAATGATCGGTGGTTATGTATAACAAACCATCATTAGAATAAAGTAACCTTGTTCCCGGTTGTTTGCTGCGTGATATTTTATTATCCAGTCCTATATCAGCTTCTCGCCAAGTCCGTCCCTGAGCAGATGGCAATATATTTGTTGAGTTTTCAAAAACATCACCTCCTATTTGCCCTCCGGGAGTTGTGTTATTGATCACTTTACCGGGCTTCCAGCCTTTTTCTGCTGCCTGTTGTTTTGTTACATAGTGGCTCGGTAATTTGCCAGTAGCTCTTAAACTTTCAACAGCTTCATTGGCTGATTCTGTTGTTTTAAGATCCATTTTTAGCCCCGCATAATTAGCCGCATTATGGGCACTAGTATCGCCATGCTTAGAAACATTATTCGTCTTTCCTTCTACACTTGGCAGCGATTTCCCATCAAACTTACCAACCGGATGTTCAACATTCGTCACCGTGCCCTTATCCTTCGGACTAAATTTCCCTTCTCCTACTTTCCATTGCGGTGATGAACCTTCGGCTTTGCTACCCGAAACAGGATTTTTAGCCAGTGCCAAGAATGCCTTAGCCGCCACATACTGCATCACCTTCGCTTCACTGGTCGGCACACCGCTGGCTACAATTTCAGCGGCTTTCTCCGGCGTCATTTTCTCATTGGACATCACCACATCCAACGGGACACCGAAGAAGTTCCCCCACGCCACAATCAGCCCTCTGGCCGGATCTTGCCCTTCAGGGTGCGTACCTCTCGCTTGTTTTGCCAACGCTACCGACAATTCATCCGGGGTTGCCCCTTCCCTGAGCATTTGCATGGCGAGTGAACTCTGTGCCCGACCGTACTCCGCCATGCCTTTTGGCAGGCTCAGCGCATTATTCTCAACAACAACGCATTCCATTGCGACGTTGACCGCCGGACACCGATTTTCCCAATGCCCTCAGTCAGTTACCACCCGTTTTTTCCAATGTGCGTTCACCGCCGGACCCAAAACCCCCTGACGCGCTTTTC
>NZ_RCWC01000070.1 GCF_018448935.1 Photorhabdus noenieputensis
GCGAGTATCAGCACGGCCGGCTGAAAATGATCCGCCATCTGGTGTTTGACGGCTGGGAGCTGATAGCGCAGCAGACGCAGGCGTTTACGCTGAATCTGGACAACCGGGTGGAACTGATGGCCGGGGAGGTGCAGACCCAGTATGCGGTCAGCGCCCCGACCGGCGAGCCGCTGGCGCTGTTCGACCCGACGGGTAAACGGGTGTGGCGACGGCCGAAGCAGTCTCTGTACGGGCTGCGGCTGGGCAGACACAGCGAGAACCCGCAACTGGACCCGGGCCTCCGATTCGCCGGGCAACTTTTTGATGAGGAATCAGGGCTTTGCTACAATCGGCACCGTTATTATTTGCCGGAAGGCTGTTGTTACCTGAGTGCCGACCCCTTGGGGTTAGCAGGAGGAGTAAATCCTTACAGTTACGTGCATAATCCGACGGGTTGGATCGATCCTCTGGGTCTTGCCGGGTGTTATAGTCAAAATAGAAAATATTGGCCAACAGACCCGATTACATTTAAAGGTAATAAGGTATATCAAAGAGATGATTTGTTTGATCCTCAACATATGTCGGCATGGAGAGATAAAGGAAAAGTGATTCGAGGAACTAATATTGAACGAATGGCATCAGGTAGGGCCCCTGTTGGGCATGATGGAAAAGCTGTAAACTTACATCATATGTTACAAACTCAAAACGGTCCTATTGCTGAAATGAGCCAAACATTCCATAAAGTTAATCACAAAGCAATTCATATAAATCCTAATACGATTCCTTCAGGAATAGATCGAGCTACATTTAATAAATGGCGAGAACAGTATTGGAGCAATAGAGCTGGAGATTTTAAATGAACAGAGATGAATTAATAGATTTATTCGCGGAACATCCCGATTTATTAAATATGGGAAGTGCAGATGATGCCCCCTCTTCTGAATGGATAAATAAAACAGAAAAAGCATTATCACTAACATTACCTGAGGATTATAAATGGTTTTTGAATAATTTTGGTGGTGGTGATATATGTGGTGATGAGATATATAGCATATATTGCATTCCGTTTGAGGAAGCTATTGGTGGTGATTTAGTATATCAAAATACAATAGCTAATAATTACCTTAATGAAGGAAAATTAGTTGTCTCAAATACAGACTTCGGAGAAGAATTTTATTTCAAAACAGATAATCTGGTCGAAATTTACGTATCATTAGGAACAGAAAATAAATTATATGCAAGCAATTTCATTGAGTTTTTGTATAAGCGATTGATGTCATATAAATAAATATGAAAGGCTGGAAGATCTCTGAGATCTTCCAGCCTTCTTAACATCTACCGTGGCGAATATCCACGGTAAGACAGCGCTGATTGGAGCAGCCCTATTGCGGCCTTAAAATGATGCCGATTATCATGTCAATGCAATCTGCGTTTTTGTGGGCAGTATGAAGACAGGGAAAGCGGTTTATTTTATAATCGGTACCGTTATTACGAGAGTGATACGGGCCAGTACTTATCGCCGGACCCGCTAAACTTAAGGGGTGGCGTAAGTCCTTATAGTTACGTGCATAATCCGGCAAACTGGATTGACCCTCTGGGATTAACAGAGTGTCCAGATATTGTATCTTATAGGGGAGATTCCAGAGAACCTGATGTCGTTTTCAAAGAAGGATTTCAGCCTCAGGGAATAAGCACAGACTTATACAGACATGCAAAAGATAATTACGACCCACCTAGTAATTTTATTAGCACTACAAAATCTCCTAATATGGCTGCTGAATACGGCTCGCAATTTTATACTGAGAATGGATATGTATATGCTATGAAAACGAAAAATGGCATAGATGTAAACGCCGTTTTAGGTAAAGATTCCCCATTCCCTAAAGAATTAGAAATTGCTGTGCCTGGCGGAGTTAGCCCTAAAAATATATTGGGTGCAACACCTGTTGATGCTTCTGGTAATTTTGCTAATTATAGTATCTTAAACCCGCAAAGGTATGGACCGAAATGAGCATAAAAAAAATAACAGTTAAAACAATAGAGAACGGTAATAAAGGGGAAGCCGAATTATATTTGCTTACCTCATCCAACTCTGAATGCCACATGAAGATTCTCATAAATGGAACTTGTCGAGTAGAAGTTAGTGACTTTGATTTTTTCTCTTGTTTTTCAAAAGCAAGGAAAGAGTTAAAAGATATAACCTTTCTTTGCAAAGGTGCAAAAAGGAATGTATATCCATCTAATATGTCAAGACAGATGTCTTTAGGCATGGTTGCCTATGAATGCACATTAGGCAAACAAGCCACACGTGAAGATATAGTCAAAACATTTGATTTCGATGATTTAAATTTAGTAACTGATCCAGATGAACAAAAAGAATTTCATTATGAATGGCTTAAATCATTTTAATTGAAGTAAATAATAAAAAGCCGGAAAGATCTCAGTGATCTTCCGGCCTTATGGATTACTCGTTCAGACAGCTAATCCACTCTCTACAATCGCTTTAGATATTACGATAATGATACGGCCAGTACTTATCGCCGGACCCTTTGAATCTTAGTGGTGGCATTAACCCGTACGGGTATGTCCATGATCCGGTCAATTAGATTGATCCTCTGGGGTTAGCGGGGTGCTCAACTAAACTGGGTAAAAACATGATGGAAGATATGGGATTGCCGCGCTCAACTTCATGGAAGGGACATGAAGCGCACCATGTCATCCCGAAACAGCTATCAGACCATCCTGCTTTGAAAAAAATTGGATATGATATTGATGATGCTAGTAATGGAATATTTTTGAGGCAGCCAGACCCCATCAAAGATAAAAAGGTTGCTACTACAATTAGCACAATGGCAAGACATCGAGGTAGCCATAATGGATATTCTGCCGCAGTTGAAAAAGCTCTAAATAAAATTGATTTAAACCAGCCTACTAATGTTGTAGCAAAACAAGTTGCTGACATACAAAATAAGGCTAAGAAAGCAATGATGAATGGCATGCCAATTAGGTCAAAAGATATTGCTAAGAATCCTGATATAGGCAAGCAAAGAGCTTTTGAATTGTGGGATAATATATTTAATAAATAGAGGTGTATATGATTGATATAAAAAAAGAATTTGTTATTGAACCAATGGCTTTTCTTTTGTCTGAAAAATTATTTTCAGGGGTTCTTAGCAATCAATCCAGTCGTTATTTAGAAATTCATGATCCTGAATTAGCACTCACTTTATCTTTTGAACAGTTATTACCCGATGGATATTTGGTATGGTTAGATCTCATTGAAAATTCTATAAGTAAATTTAGGTTAAGAAGTGAATTTAATGAAGCTAACGAATATTTAAATGATATAAGTAAAGAGTTTTCTGTTCATTATGATAAAATTTCAATCGCCTATCGAAAGAAAAAAATAAAAAAAGAAAACTCTGACTATGATGATTTTTATTTTGAAGTTTTAGATGAGGTATATTCTCAACTAAACATGTTATCTATTCAAAGGTATATATTAGGTGAACAAAAGGAATCAATCTTAGAGAAGATCTTTGAGATATATAAAGAAGGGTTGTATCCATGCGGAATGACTAAGGATAAAAAGATAGTCGCTTTTAATCCAATGATATTAAAAACTAGTTGATATAGAAAACATACTCTCATGAAAAAGCCGGAAAGATCCCCGTGATCTTTCCGACTTTGTTATTTTTATACTTAAAATAAATATTTTACAGAGTTGATCTTATATATTAAAAATATAACTTAAAATCATAAAAATATAAAACAAATAAGAAGATAAATAAAATAATAATACATAAAAATATAAGATTCATATTAAATATATAATCAATATTTTATTCTGCTTTCTCTCTAAAACAGTAAAAAACCGGAATCACTTCCGGCTGGCTTCTTTCTTACCGTGGTGAATGCCACGCCGACGGGTTAGTGCAATGGCAAGACACCAAGGTAATCATCACGGATATACTGATGCAATACTCTGGATAAAATAAATTTACATCAATCAATTAATACCATATCGAAACAAGTGACTCACATACAAAATTATAACTAAAAAAGATATACAGAATGGATATATTATTAGATCCAAAGATAGGTATAACACTAACATTCAGGGGAAAGACGTAAATTAAAAAGTAAGACAAAGCACCTTTGATCTCTGGAGTAAAATTTTAGGATAATTTAATCTGGGTGAGATAATAAATTTTTATATGGAACCCGTTGAATTCTTTAAAAGTTCGGATTTTTTATCCGGTTCTATTGGAGAATTTAATGAATATGAAATTATTGATAATAAAGATATGGCATTAAAGCTTCTTTTCGATCAAGACATACCATGTAACTATATGGTTTGGAGTGATTTTTTTCTGATCTGGTATCCGAGTTTTATCTTCATGAGGATTATAAAAAAGCAGAAAAGGATATCCTTGACAGAATAAAAATATCTACCCAGGATCAAGTTAAAGAAAACATTAGAAAAAGAAAACTATATCTTACAAGAAAGAAACAAGGGTTAGTTGATAACATAGAATACGATAACTTTCTAAATGAAGTAAATGACGAATGTAATTACATGTTAAATATGATAAGCATTTATCGATATTTATTTTCTTTTAATCAAGACTCTAAATTAGAAGAAATATTTTCTATATTTAAAAAAGGAGTTATGCCGTGCGGTATAAAAAAAGATAAAAAGACATTAGTTATTTTCAATCCTATTCTTTTGAAGAATAGTTAATAAAATTATAAATGAACTGCCCTCAAAAACTAGATTCAACATTTAATGACTAGATTTAGAGAAGCAGTTCACTATTAAATCAATTCAAATAGAAACCAGAGGAAAAGATGGTAAGTGGAAAAAATGTCCGAAACCATAAAATGAATATTTATAATATATTCTCGTACAAACTAGAAAACTTTCTTAATGTCAGATCCTGCAAGAAAGAGTTTGATGATCTCTTCTATATAGAAGATGTTTTTTCGCTGGCATGACCTTGTATCATTGAAAAAATTGAAGAAAAAATTTATTGAGAAAGGGTTCAATGAGGTGGAATATGAATCGATCATATTAATATTTTCCAAATTAGCCTATCTGTTTCAAATTAATAATAGAGAAAGAATGAATCAGGATTTATTTATATTTTATTATGTCCTGCAATTAGCTTGTTGTAATGGCGATCATGACCATAGTATAGATGATGAAACAAAAAATTTTATGTTTCGTTTTCTTCTTTTTGAATTAAGCATGGATTATGACTCATATACGAGATTTAAAATTGAGGGGGATGATATATTCTTTTATTCTCATGATGGGGAAAAAACCAAACTTTCCAGTATGATAAATCTCATATATGACACTTTGCAGGAGGAAGAAAATAAAAAGTTAAACTTACTTCTTTTGATTAAAGAATTTCAATTAGATGTAATTGATTTACTGACAAAACCAAGAGATATAGAAGAGGTTGTAAAGTTAAATGATTATAACTCTTGGATTCACATAATAAGTGCAACATCGTTAATCCGGAAGTAAACATGTTCGTATTCCTTTAAATAATTCATTCGGGGTTTTCCCTCCCCGGGTTTTTCGGGGGCGATTATTTAATCGGTTTACCA
>NZ_RCWC01000071.1 GCF_018448935.1 Photorhabdus noenieputensis
GAGTACGATCAAAAACCTTGCCGTCCTTGTCGTGAGTGAGGACATCCTCGACAGGCATCGCATTGGGTGTTTGTAAATCAACCGCCGAAATATCTGAAAAATTGAGTTTTTGGATATTTTTCAGCGTAACCGTGCCGTCACGCCCGGCGACCTTATCGGCCACCACATACCCACTGTCGGTACGGGTAATTTGATAATCGCCGTGGTTACCGTGCAGGCTGACGATGTTGACCCCACCGTCCCCATCAATCGTAGCATTGCCGTGACCCACTTCGATCACGTCGTCACCAAAGCCGCCAAAAATCTTATCATCGCCGCCGCCAGCGTGAATGATGCTGCCGTCCCTGGAGGCGTAAATTGTGTCACCCTGAGGACCGGCATAGATAACCGACTTACCCGTGCCACCAACGATGGTGTTGTGCCCGCTGCCGCCGACCAGGACGTCGTTACCCATACCACCTATCAGAGTCGAATTGCCGGAGCCCCCCTTGATAAAGACACCGTTGACACCGCCACTTATAATCGTATCATTGCCGCTCCCGCCTTGGGCAATAGTTAAACCTGCCCGATCCATGTCCAGTGCCACACCTTGGTTACCGACAATGATTCCCGTATCGTGCCCGCCATTACCGTGAATATTTTTCGTATCGTCAGAAGCGCTGATAACAAAAACATCATCGCCGGCACCACCGACATAGGTATTGCTCCCTGCGCCCCCGACCAGCCAGCTACCAGTTTTTGCCGCAATCAACGTATCATTGCCGCTGCCACCATACAGATTGCTCACTCCCAGTTGCTCCGCATTGAGGGTTTCATCTGTTTCACTCTGGCTGGCGTAAGCCGTGGTTGTGATATCGTTGGTGGTGGAAGTCACTTTCGTGCCGGTTCCCTGAGTACTCAGGGTGTTGCTAACGGTATCACCAAGAAAATCGACAGCCAGTACTTCCTGAGTTTTACCATTGATAGTAAACGATCCACTGGCAACAACTTTATTCCCATCACGGACTTCCGTTTTGTTCGAAGCCCGGACGTTTATCTGAGTAATACCCAATTCCGCCAGTGTCTTGAGTTCGCCCACACCGACTTTCGCATCGCGGGTACTGTCGACCCAAACCCGCAGCTTACTCCAGATCGGGTCAGTCTGATCAATCACTCCGTCTTTATTAGCATCTTCACTGGCTAAAGCACCGAAGCCATTATTGAATTTTTTTTCGCCAGCGGATCCGTTTATTCCGGCCTTACCACCGTAGTATTCGGAAAACATCTGGCCGGCATTTTTTATCTGACCGCTACCATCGTCGATCACCAATATTCCGGTATTGCGATCCGCCCAGCCGCTGCGCTTAAGCGTGCCACTGTTGTCCATGTCGAACAGCACGCCGTCACGGATATCAGTCATATGCACACCATTGCCGCTCAGATCCAATAACAGCGGGTCAACATAGGTGTTGAACGTCGTCATTGCCGATAAGCCGTTCAACGTCACAGCGTTGCGCAGGCCAAAGTCCAGCTTGCTAGTGTCTCCGGGTTGGTAGAAAGGCTTGTAGAACTCCGACAGATAGGTGTTAGGTCGGACATTGGGGTCGAGCTGCATTTCACCGGGACGAATACCACCGGTGGCAAGACCCGCCATTTGGGTGGAGGCGAAGTCTGTTTTATTGAGCATATCCCCGACGGCAGATATTTTATGTGTTGCAGAATTTTGTATAAACCCGTTAGCAACATCCTGCTGCGCTTTGTTTTCGCCCTGAATATGTTTCTGGGGCTGTGGAGAGGAATTGATATCAATATTAATTAAGCTTTTTGGTGGGCTGGGAAGTGTACCCTCGGTACCTACCGGTTTAAGCCATTCAGGGGTAGACCATGGAACAACTCTTTTTTCATAATGATCACCATTACGCATGAGGTCGTCCCGAATGATTTGAGCTCCATTAGATGTAAGCATAGCTTTCAACATAGCACGATTAGTATTGGGAACCACATTTCCTTCAAAAATCTTTCCTAGGAAATTCTTTCGATTGTACCCAATAGATTGTAATGAGTAATACACGAAATCTACGCAACTGTTGGAATTCACCCAATAGGTTTCAGGATTAAATCCACCTGACGTTGGATCATCTGAGAATTTACTTAACTCCTTGTACTGTTTCTCAGTCAACGCGATGGTGACTTCATAAGTGGTCTCTTGGTAGGCCACATTATCATGAGGAGTTACTTTTCCTACTCCAACCGGCACACCGTCCCTTGACTCGAAACCGACACTTCTTTCATTTCCGTTACCGTCACTTATCACATACCACATATGACCGCCGGACGACTTGTGTATGTCTCCCGCTTTGTTATTTTTCTTATCTTCCTGATAAACATACTTAGCCCCCATCGGAGCAACTTTATAGGTCACAGTATATTTCTTTTCCATACTTATTATTTCCTCTATTGGTTATTTCTATTTGTTTTTTTCTACATAAATCAAATCTTCGGATCGTAATAGGTGAATCCAACAAAACTCTCGATGCCACTAAAAGCGGGAGCATTCTTCAAGGTGGTAATAACCACAGAATAACTCCCGGGGGGTAGTGAAAATGTCTTAATTTCTCGCACCGCCGTATTTATCCTTCTCTCTTCGTAATAGAAAACCTGTCCCCCATCGTATCCCCTAGCATTTATTTTTTTGTCAAAAAAAATCTCGCCATCTTTAACGATATGGAGTGAAACAGGGATAATTACTCCATCTTTATCAGCTCTCCCAAAAAACTTAAACCGCCTTTCCATTTCATCATAACCCTCCCCAGTTTCAAACAGTAAGGTGAACTGATAATTACCTTCCTTGCTGAGTTCAAAATCAATTTTGACTGATTGACCAGACTTCGATACGTCAATAGGTCTGTATATATCCATGTGCCTAGAGCAGGACATTAATAAGGTTAAGCTCATAAAAACAATAATATTTCGCCAATTTTTAAACCTTTTATATATACGTAATAATTTCATTTCTTCACTCCAAATTTTTATATTTCCTTTGTTTATACTGATACCATTTTAAATCTTTTTAAATTTTCGGATTGTAATAGGCGAACTCGACAAAACTCTCAATGCCATTAAAAGCAGGGACATCCTCCAGAGTGGTAATGACCGCAGAGTAACGTCCAGGAGGTAATAAAAATGTCTTAATTTCTCGCACAGCCGTATTTACCCTTCTCTCATCGTAATAGAAGGACTGCCCCCCGTCGTATCCCCCGGCGTTTATTTTTTCATCAAAAAAAACCTTATCATTTCTAACCAGATGAAGCGAAACGGGAGTTGTCACCCCGTCATCATAAATACTCCCAAATAACTCATCTCGCCTGTTCATTTCATCATGACCATCTCCTCTAGCAAACAGCAGGACAAACTGATAATTGCCTTCCTTGCTAATTTCAAAATCAATTTTGACTGATTGACCAGACTTCGATACGTCAATCGGTTTGTATATATCAATGAACTTAGAGCAGGCCATTAATAAGGCGCAGCTCATAAAAATAATAATGTTTCGCCAGTTTTTGAATCTTTCGTTTACCTGTAATATTTTCATCACGTCACTCCAAATTTTTATATCTTCTTTGTTTATACTGATATCATTTTAAATCTTCGGATCGTAATGGTTGAATTCAACAAAACTCTCAATACCATTAAAATCAGGGACATCCTCCAGGGTGGTAATTACCGCAGAGTAGCGTCCGGGAGGTAATGAAAATGTTTTAATTTCTCTCACAGCCGTATTTATACTTCTCTCTTCGTAATTGACGGCACTCCCTCCTTCGGATCCCGCAGCGTTTATTTTCTTGTCAAAAAAAATCTTGCCATCTTTAACGATATGGAGTGAAACGGGGGTTATTACTCCGTTTTTATAAACTCTCCCAAACAACTCAAACCTCCTTGCCATTTCATCGTAATCATCCGTAGTAGCAAACAGCAGGACAAACTGATAATTGCCTTCCTTGCTGATTTCAAAATCAATTTTGACTGATTGACCAGACTTCGATACGTCAATTGGTCTGTATATATCAATGAACTTAGAGCAGGCCATTAATAAGGCACAGCTCATAAAAATAATAATATTTCGCCAATTTTTAAACCTTTCATGTACCCGTAATACTTTCATTTCGTCACTCCAAATTTTGATATTTCCTTTGTTTATACTGATACCATTTTAAATCTTCGGATTAAAATAGGAGAATTCGACAAAACTCTCGATGTCATTAAAGGCAGGGACATCCCCCAGTGTGGTAATTACCGCAGAGTAACGCCCCGGGGGTAACTCAAGTATTTTTATATTGCGCACCGTGGTATTTATACTTCTCTCTTTGTAATAGAAGGATTGTATCCAACCACTGCCCACTGAGTTTATTTTTTCGTCAAAAAAAACCTTACCGTCTTTAACCAGACGAAGCGAAACGGGGACAGCAACCCCATCCTTATCAATATTTCCGAACAACTTATCCCGCCTTTCCATTTCATAAAAACCATTCCCATTAGCAAACAGCAGGGCAAACTGATAATCCCCAGCCTTTCTCTTGCTGAGTTCAAAATTAATCTCGACGGATTGCCCCAAATGCGACACATCAATCGGTTTACGTATAGTATCAATGTGCTTAGAGCAGGCCATTAATAAGGTGCAACTCATGAAAACAATAATATTTCGCCAATTTTTAAACCTTTCATGTATACGTAATACTTTCATTTCATCACTCCAAATAAAGTAAGGCGGCGAAAAACATTAACGGTCATTTATCTCAAACCCGGAAAACGGTGAGTATGGCGAGCCGGGTTCACAGAGCTGCCCTCACGGCCTACCGTTCTCTCAGACTTTCATCTATATGTTGCTGTAATGGACTCAAGAAGTAATCGATCACGCGACGTTGATCGGTTTTTATTTCTGCCGTGATCGACATGCCCGGAGACAGTGGGACTCGCTGACCATTGACCATCACGTGATCAGACTTCAAGCGAATACGGCTGCTATAGATGAGTCCACGTTTTTCGTCCTCGATAGCGTCGTTCGATACGTTCAGCACTTCGCCGTCAACAGTGCCATACTTGGTGAAAGTGAAGGTTTCCACCTTAACGGTGACCGGTTGACCAACATGGACGAAACCTACATCCTTGTTTTCCAGCATGGCCTCCACTTCTACCGGTTGGTCTGCGGGGACGATGACCATCAGCGGTTGAGCGGGTGTCACCACGCCACCGACAGTATGGATAGCGAGTTGTTGAACTGTGCCGGCCACCGGGGCTTTGAGGCTGGTCAAGGTTTCCTTGTAGCGGGCCTTCGCCAGCTCCTGAACTAAGGTCGCTGCTTTTTTGTTGGCTTCCTGTTGCAGGTCGAGCATGGCGCGGCGATTTTGCGCAACAACAGTCTCACGCCGACGTCGCGCCTCGTCCTGAGCGGCGGTGTACTGCAAGACACTGGCCTGTTGTACGCTTAACTGGCGTTGCAGATCCAGTCGCGTCTGCTCTTTCTCCAGATATTCATGCCGCGACACA
>NZ_RCWC01000072.1 GCF_018448935.1 Photorhabdus noenieputensis
ACGGTGACATTCACCACTCGCTTTTTCATGCAAAGTAAACAACATCGGTAATAAAGAACTCAACGCCTCTAGGCTATGCCCGAGCTGACACAAACTCTCTGGCGTAAATTCATGGATGTTATTACTGGCAAACGACAACATTGAGTCACCAAGAAAAGTTACTCCATGACAAATGCCCATAGCATTTTCTTTGGATGATTCAATTAGCTGACACAGTACAGTATCACTAACACATGAGAGATCCAGTGATGCAATCGCATCCGACATGCCAGACCATAGGATATTCACATCAGGTATATCATTGTCGTCGGGAGTATCAGGGATGCTACTGTGCATAATATTGCTTCCCAATTGGTTTACAAAAAATTAAAACCAAAGAAAAGTCTGTAAGCACGGTATGTACTTCGGTTTCTACATTAGATTGCGCGTTAAATGTATAACGCTTTGAGTATGAGGATATGTTACTATTCATATTAGCCATACATTAGTTCTTGTAATGTTGTGGTTAGACGCTCTGATTGTGTTGCCTCACTTTCAGAGCGTTGCTTTTATGGCTCCTATAGCAGCCACCATATTTTTTCTCTTCGAGATCAATATCCTTTCCTTCTTTTCTGATAACGGGAAGGCCAGATTTCATCAGGCTTCTGTCCCAATGCATTCGCAATGATTGTCTCACCTTTGTGCCAGGGACGCTGTAAAGCATTGGATAATGTTGACGATGCCAGTCCAGCTTCCCGAGAAACGGCAGCCAATGACGTTCCTTTCTTTTTTAACGCAGCGATAATATCTGCCGAATGCCAATCTTTTTTCTCCACAATAATCCTCCAATCGGGTATAACTATCTAATAATACTGTAAAACGACGAGTAACATTCTTTGCTTTAAACTCTGTTAGTAGTACGTTTTACTTCAATCTATATTTCAATTACTCTAACCAATTGTCAGTGCAAATAATCTTTGGGAAATTATTCACTGGAACACAAGTATTGATCCAAATTTGAAAATTGTAAAGCAAATTAGAACCAAAAATCCCCTAATTTGAAAATATTATCCTTAGGGAATAATTTTTATTAAAAATCAACCAATTGAATGAAAATTGAGAAAATGAAAAACAAAAAAGCATCAGGTGCTTCTTTTAGTGATGAAGAAAAAGAAGGTTTTATCAGTAGGTTATTACAACTTGTAGGGCAAAGAAACATTAGGACTGCTGCAAAAGATTGGGGCTTGCCTTACTCAACTCTCAATAACTACATCAATAAAGGAACAAGCCCATCATTAAAATATATGCAAATTGTTGCTAATAAGGAAAATGTAAGCTTGGATTGGCTTGCAAATGGGGATAAAAATTTCAAATTTGAAACACCAGATGCATACTATGATGATATTGAGCTACGACATTCCTGGAACTTGGTTTTTAACTCCCTAAATCTATGCGAAGTAGATAAGCTTATAAAATTAATTCATCGTAAAGGTATTGAAGGGCTATTAACAATGGCTCATGAAAAACAAGATATCAAGGATACCATTGATAAGCTTCATATTAGATCAAGTTTGAAACAAGCAATCAAAATGGCTCTTGCTGGGGATGAATCAACAGATAAAGAAATCTTGCAATGTATTACTACCCTGATAAATCAAGAAAAAAATTAAACACAACCGATTGATGCTCATAACAGCGTAGAGTTAAGCATAGGTATAGAATGACGATACCTTTCAATTTTCACTTAGTCAGGCGAATAGCCAGATAAAAATGCATCACATTGAGAAACAGCACGGAGAACTGAGTGTGTGGGTCAATTGTGTAAAACACCCGAAGAATAATTACGAACTAGGTAAACCAACCTAAAAGCTCACCACCACTCAAAAGGAAGTCACAGACAAAGCTTTATCAAGCTAACGAAAAAAACAGCACTCAACGATAACAGGACGTTTTGTTAACGTACCTGTACGTTCAGCCAGATCAAAAGCAGCCCTAGCTCGACGCATGCCTTCAATTTTGCGTTCTTTTACGGACATTTTCTTAAGTTCAGAAATTCGGCGTTTTGATTGCATAACCTTCCCCTATCATCATTTAGTACTATAGTTATAAAAATCAAAAATCTGTGTTTTTCTGATGCTCACGATGCTGAGAAACCGCATGACTTAAAGCTTTCTTATGAATGTACCTTCTGTTGAGACAAATAAAGATGTGCAATTTATAGTACTAACAAATACCAGTAAATAGGATTTCCGTATATTAATTTTTGCCTTTCTAATTAAAAAAACGAGAAAACCCCTGTTGATTTCTCAACAGGGGTTTATCCCGAATATCTTTCGGCATCAGCAGCATGATTTCCATCATCTGTGACCCTAGCACGTTGCTAGCGGCAATAGCCGCGATCAGCAGAGGGAATACTACAGCAACAAACAGATAGCGTCAAGCATCCTGCTGCTAAAACAACAGCCTGTAATGAATCACAAAGAATGGAAAAGAGGCAAGTGAAAAGTATAGATGAAATACCATAATCATTATTATATTATTTTAAATCATGTGGGAAAAGGATATGAATTACAATGACCGTCAAAAGTGTTCTAATGTCGATATCAGAAAGACGTATATCAACTTACAAAAGAGGTTTTAACACAGAAGATGAAGCTGAATGTTTAGGACTCTATATATGGAATAAAAGGCTCTGCGCCACTTTTTTTCCTGTATTACAACTTTTAGAAGTTTCGCTAAGAAACAGTTTATACTATGGTCACTTAGCATATCAACGGCAAAAACTTATAGATAGTGGGCTTCCCCCTGCCGCCGCTGAAATGGCAATAGACAGAAACTGGATTCAACATTTCTATTTAAATACAGAAGACAACAAATTTATGAAAAGCCGTGAGGCAGTGGAAAATGCCCTTTCTTCTATCCAAGAAGAAAAAAGAGAAGTAACTCCGGATGAATTGATTGCAAAGCTTACATTTGGTGTATGGAGTAACATTTGCTCCAATCATCATAAATCTGATAAACAAGGGTCCCTTAAAATATGGCCGGAAATGATAGATTTTTCATTCCCAGGTGAAAAAGTGACTTTCAAGCATATAACCAACGACATAAAAAAACTTAATTTTCTTCGTAATAGAATCGCTCATCATGAGCCTATATGGCATAATAAGAAAAGTTTTTCAGTTGAAGGTCACATTAATACAGTACTCAATAGTTTTAAGATGTGTTTGAACTTAATTAAGTATATTAATCCCTCTAATCTCAAAACAATTGTTATTATGGAAAGTATAGAGCAAATAACACAACTGTGTAAAAAGGAAACTATTGAGAGATTCAAACAGGCAGCCAAAGATTTTGATCAAGTACATCCAGTAGATATAGAGGCTTGGTATAATACAAACATTACAGAAACAAGATTGGATGGTGTAATTGTAAAGGTTGAAGGTAAGGTGGTTTCAATAAAAGCATTTAAACATCCAAGTAATCTATTTGTTCTCGATGCCCATGGAAATCATGAAAAGAACTTACCTCACGAAATAGGTATTAACGTGAATTTCGAGCCAGACAATACAAGTAGCACATGGGTTGCAAAAAATGTTAGAAGAAAATAATAACGGCCTTTTAACACTAAGTAAAAAGGCAAAAATATACTAACAAACTTTATATTTTACATCTAACTGAAGTAGCTAGGCTGGCCATTTTTTTGCCACATACAGAAGAAACACTTGCCGCAGCTTAGCTACATGATACAGTAGAGGACACAAGCATAATGCTTCAAAATCTCAAACGAGAATTTAGTGATATAGTAGCTACATATATAGAAATGCTGACGATTCTAGTAATAATAATGGTGATAACAGAATTATCCAGAAGAATAATGATCTATTATATTCATCTAAATCAGCACCAAAAGCAAAAACTATAAAATTAACTGACCTCATTGATAATCCTGATTCGACTGTAAACCATGATCCTAGATTCGTACTAGTATATGCAACTGAGAAGTCTAGATTATTTAAAGATAAGGACTTTGTTTTAAATAACAATAACAAAATAACCTTATCAAAACCATTAACAAACTTTCTTTTTATGATTCCAAGTTTATAGAGCGCTACAACAAGCTGAGTGAAAAATGTAATAAAGGTTATTCTATTAAATTAAATATATCCTGTTTCCTACAAAATTCCAGACAAAAATACTGACAGGTGTCCCAGATAATTTCGCAAAGGAATACTCTTTCCGATGCATCAACCCGCCAGAAGGTTAAAAATATAATTACTCACCTTATTCGTTAAAAAAGAGTTATACACAGTTACACCGCTGATATTGGTTCGCCTCCCCAGCTCACCAACCGCTTCCATTCACCCGACCCTTTGATGGGGTCAGGTGAATGAGCTTTATCAGCCGTGCAAATGTGCATAACACACAACTCGTTTTACAATTCATACCATAGACGCCACTCAAATTTTTGGCTAACCTAATAGAAAATAATACTATTTGTCTAAACATCATCTCCACAAGAGGCTATCCAATGACTAATCATCATGACAAACAACGTATAATACGTGCTCAAGCTAGGGGAGTAAAAGCCGCTAACATTTACCGCAACTTATGCCAGCGTTTACATACTTGGGATGCAAATTGTGTTACTAAAGCCCGCAAATACAATCTCCCTAGCTGGATGGAACACATGCCCATTTATTTACTTGTTAGCAGTATAGTGGTTACTTTGCTGATAGGAGTACTAATGGCAATAGGAGTTATTATACTGATCTTTGGACTACTACTGGGACTCTCACTAGCTAAAGATAGCAAGCAAGATACTACCTACAGTGAATCTCTAAAAGCTAAGTATCGGAATGGTTCAGAAGGTTATGGCTTTTACTCCAACGGCAGCAAACTAGATGATTAAAAACAGTGAAATAAATTATCTATATCACTGTTTAATATAATCATATAAACTATTTCATAATTTTATTTGACACCGACTCTCCTATTTTAGCACCACTAGATTGAGTTTCAGAAGTCCCATGTCGCAACGCTGTATTTTCTAATGCACCACCAACTCTGATACCAGCCCAAGACAAAGCACTCATCCACAATGCCGGCAGCACAATAAACATCGTCCCCATCACAAAACTCATAATGATATCGTCTGTGCTATTCTGAAAACCGGCCATATTCCAGCGACTGTGCGTATCCGAACCATACAATGCCTCCAGTAACCAGCTGTCCAACCAACGTGCCAATTCCCACCAGAAGGTCAAAAAATTCAGCGCAAACACAATAAAAGTCAGTGTAACGACCGTCTTATATTCATAGACAGCAAATACTATAATCAGGGGCAATATGATAGTCACCGCCATCAGTATAACAGCCTGTACCATTGGTAATGCCTGGCGCATTGCATCAAACGCCGGAAATGCCGCCAAGCTTCCCAACGACACCCCGCCCAATGAGGCTATCCGGCCCACCGAATTCATCAGAGTAAAATCCGCGTTACCGCCGTAACCGGCATAGA
>NZ_RCWC01000073.1 GCF_018448935.1 Photorhabdus noenieputensis
ACGGTGACATTCACCACTCGCTTTTTCATGCAAAGTAAACAACATCGGTAATAAAGAACTCAACGCCTCTAGGCTATGCCCGAGCTGACACAAACTCTCTGGCGTAAATTCATGGATGTTATTACTGTCAAACGACAACATTGAGTCACCAAGAAAAGTTACACCATGACACATGCCCATAGTATTTTCTTTGGATGATTCAATTAACTGACACAGTACAGTATCGCTAATACATGAAAAATCCAGTGATGCAATTGCATCCGACATGGCAGACCATAAGATATCCAGATCAGGTATATTACTGTCGTCGAGAATGTCTGGGATGCTACTGTGCATAATATTGCTTCTCAATTGATTTAGAAAAAATTAAAACCAAAGAAAAGTCTGTAAGTAAGGTATGTGCTTCGGTTTCTACATTAGATTGCGCGTTAAATGTATAACGCTTTGAGTATGAGGATATGTTACTATTCATATTAGCCATAGCATTAGTTCCGATAATGTTGTGGTCAGACGCTCTGATTGTGTTGCTTCACTTTCAGAGCGTTGCTTTTATGGCTCCTATAGCAGCCACCATATTTTTTCTCTTCGAGATCAATATCCCTTCCTTCTTTTCTGATAACGGGAAGGCCAGATTTCATCAGGCTTCTGTCCCAATGCATTCGCAATGATTGTCTCACCTTTGTGCCAAGGACGCTGTAAGGCATTGGATAATGTTGACGATGCCAGTCCAGCTTCCCGAGAAACGGCAGCCAATGACGTTCCTTTCTTCCTTAATGCAGCAATAATATCGGCCGGGTGCCAATCTTTTTTCTCCACAAGAATTCTCCAAGCAGGTATAACTATTTAATAACATTGTAAAACAAAAAGTAACTTCGCTGCTTTAAGCTCTGCTAATGGTATGTTTTACTTCAATCTATATTTCAATTACTCTAAAAAGATATCAGTGCAGATAATCCTTGGAGGATCATTCACTGCTGTAGATTATCGTTCTATAAATAGAAAATTTCAACCATTATTTTCTATTTATAGATATTATTGATCTTTAAATAGAAATTCATTCGTAAAAAGGAAAATATGAACAATAAGACTAACGAAGCTACTTTCCTTGAAGAAGGAAAAGAAACCTTTAAAAACAGGTTAAAACAGCTTCTTAAAGGAAGGAGTCTTCGAGCTGCTTCAACAGAATGGCAAATACCTTATTCGACGTTAAATAACTACTTTGATAAAAAGACACTACCATCTCTATATGTAGCTCAGAAAATCGCTAGAATAGAAGGTGTTTCTTTGGAATGGCTAGCTTCTGGGACTCCGAATGAAAAACCTACTGATGATTCCCAAAGAGACGACACAGGCTATGGATATGATGAACTAAAAACAGCATGGTCCCTCATTTTAGATTCTCTTGATGTCAAAGAAGCAAAAACATTAATTAATTTAATGCATCGAAAAGGTATTGAAGGGATATTAACCATGATCCATGAAAAGCAAGATATCGAAGAACTTATTGATAAGCTTAAAATTAGATCAAATTTGAAACAAGCAATCAAAGTAGCTCTTGATGGGAATGAATCAACAGATAAAGAAATTTTGCGTTACATTACTACCCTGATAAGTCAAGAAAAAAATTAAACACCGTCAATTAGTGATCATAATAGTGTAGAGCTAAGCACAAGGTATAGAATGACGATACCTTTCAATTCTCGCTTAACCAGGCTAAATAGCCAATTAAGAATGCAGTACATTTAAGAAGCAGCACGGAGAAATGAGTGTGCGAGTATTAAAACAATTGGATAGAACACCCAAAGAATAATTACCAACCTAGCAAGCTAACGAAAAAAGCAGCACTCAACGATAACAGGACGCTTTGTTAACGTACCTGTACGTTCAGCCAGATCAAAAGCAGCCTTAGCTCGACGCATGCCTTCAATTTTGCGCTCTTTTACGGACATTTGCTTAAGTTCAGAAATTCGGCGTTTTGATTGCATAACCTTCCCCTATCATCACTCAGTACTACAAGCTATAAGAACCAAAAATCTGTGTTTTTTTGATGTTCACAATGCTGAGAAACCACATGACTTAAAGCTTTCCTATGAATGTACCTTCTGTCAAGAAAAAAGATGTACTATTATAGTACTAACAAATGCCAATATATAGGATTTCCGTATACTAATTTTTTCCCTTTAATTAAGAAGAACGAGAAAACCCTTGTTGATTTCTCAACAAGGGTTTATCCCAAATATTTTTCGGCATCAGCAGCATGATTTCCATCATCTGTGACCCTAGCACGTTACTGGCGGCAATAGCCGCAACCAGCAGAGAGAATGCTACAGCAACAAACAGATAGCGTCAAGCATCCTGCGGCAAAAACAGCAGCCCGGTTATAAATCACAAAGAATGGAAAAGAGGAAAATGAAAAGTATAGGTGAAATATCACAATCATTATTATATTATTTTAAATCATGTGAGAAAAGGATATGAATTACAATGACCGTCAAAAGTGTTCTAATGTCAATATCAGAAAGACGTATATCAACTTACAAAAGAGGCTTTAACACAGAAAATGAAGCTGAATGTTTAGGACTCTATATATGGAATAAAAGGCTCTGCGCCACTTTCTTTCCTGTATTACAACTTTTAGAAGTTTCGCTAAGAAACAGTTTATACTATGGTCACTTAGCATATCAACGGCAAAAACTTATAGATAGTGGGCTTCCCCCTGCCGCTGCTGAAATGGCAATAGACAGAAACTGGATTCAACATTTCTATTTAAATACAGAAGATAACAAATTTATAAAAAGCCGTGAGGCAGTGGAAAATGCCCTTTCTTCTATCCAAGAAGAAAAAAGAAAAGTAACTCCGGATGAATTGATTGCAAAGCTTACATTTGGTGTATGGAGTAACATTTGCTCCAATCATCATAAATCTGATAAACAGGGGTCCCTTAAAATATGGCCGGAAATGATAGATTTTGCATTCCCAGGTGAAAAAGTGACTTTCAAGCATATAACCAACGACATAAAAAAACTTAATTCTCTTCGTAATAGAATCGCTCATCATGAGCCTATATGGCATAATAGGAAAAGTTTTTCAGTTGAAGGTCACATTAATACAGTACTCAATAGTTTTAAGATGTGCTTGAACTTAATTAAGTATATTAATCCCTCTAATCTCAAAACAATTGTTATTATGGAAAGTATAGAGCAAATAACCCAACTGTGTAAAAAGGAAACTATTGAGAGATTCAAACAGGCAGCCAAAGATTTTGATCAAGTACATCCAGTAGATATAGAAGCTTGGTATAATAAAAACATTGCAGAGACAAGATTGGATGGTGTAATTGTAAAGGTTGAAGGTAAAGTGGTTTCAATAAAAGCATTTAAACATCCAAGTAATCTATTTGTTCTCGATGCCCATGGAAATCATGAAAAGAATTTACCTCACGAAATAGGTATCAACGTGAATTTCGAGCCAGACAATACAAGTGGCACATGGGTTGCAAAAAATGTTAGAAGAAAATAACAACGGCCTTTTAAAGCTAAGTAAAAAGGCAGAAATATAATAACAAACTTTATATTTTACATTTAACTGAAGTAGCTAGGCTGGCCATTTTTTTGCCACATACAGAAGAAATGCTTGCCGCCGCTTGACTATATGTACAGTAGAGGACACAAGCATAGTATGTCAAAATCTCAAACGAGAATTCAGTGATATAGTAGCTACATATATAGAAATGCTGACGACTCTAGTAATAACAATGGTGATAACAGAATTATCCAGAAGAATAATGATTTATTACATTCATCTAAATCAGTACCAAAATCAAAAGCTATAAAATTAACTGACCTCATTGACAATCCTGATTCGACTGTAAATCATTATCCTAGATTCGTACTAGTATATTCAACTGAGAAGTCTCTAGATTATTTAAAGATAAGGATTTTATTTTAAATAACAATAACAAAAAAATCTTATCAAAACTATTAACAAACTTTCTTTTTATGATTCCAAGTTTATAGAACGCTACAACAAGCTGAGTGAAAAATGTAATAAAGGTTATTCGATTAAATTAAATATCTCCTGTTTCCTACAAAATTCCAGACAAAAATACTGACAGGTGTCCCTGATAGTTTCGCAAAGAAATACTCTTTTCGATGCATCAACCCGCCAGAAAGTTAAAAATATGACTACTCACCTTATTCGTTAAAAAAGCGTTATACACAGTTACACCGCTGATGTTGGTTCGCCTCCCCAGCTCACCAACCGCTTCCATTCACCCGACCCTTTGATGGGGTCAGGTGAATGAGCTTTATCAGCCGTGCAAATGTGCATAACACACAACTCGTTTTACGATTCATACCATAGACGCCGCTTAAATTTTTGGCTAACCTAACCAAGAAATAATTATGTTATTTATGAATACCATCTCAACAAGAGGTTACTCAATGACTGACAATCATAACACACAACGTACAATGCGTGCTCAGATTCGGGGAGCAAAAGTTGCTGGAATTTATCTCAACTTATGCCAACGTTTACGTACCTGGGATGCAAATTGTGTTACTAAAGCCCACAAACATAATCTCCCTACATGGGTAGGGCATTTGCCCATTTACTTACTTGCTGCCAGTCTGGCGACCACTTTGCTGATGGGTACATTAATGGTAGTTGGGGTTATTATGCTAATATTTGGAATAATCCTAGGTTTTTCACTGAATAAAGGTGTAATTGATAAAAAACTTACAGATGAACAAGGTTACGGAAATCAATATCGTGATGGTCCCTATGGGTGGGGCTGGTATGATGCAACCGGTTATATTGATGTCGACAATAAAGATGAATAGTTCATAAAGGAAGGGATTCCCCTCCTTAATATAATTATGTTACCTACTTATTCTATCTCCTAATTTCCCACCCGATTTCTGAATATCAGCAGAACCATTTTTCGTTGCATTTGTTACTGCGTCACCCATTTTAATTCCCGCCCACGACAACGCTCCCATCCACAATGCCGGCAACACAATAAACATCGCTCCCATCACAAAACTCATAATGATATCGTCTGTGCTATTCTGAAAACCGGCCATATTCCAGCGGCTGTGCGTATCCGAACCATACAATGCCTCCAATAACCAGCTGTCCAACCAACGTGCCAATTCCCACCAGAATGTCAAAAAATTCAGCGCAAACACAATAAAAGTCAGTGTAACGACCGTCTTATATTCGTAGACAGCAAATACGATAATCAACGGTAATATGATAGTCACCGCCATCAATATAACAGCCTGCACCATCGGTAAAGCCTGGCGCATTGCATCAAACGCCGGAAATGCCGCCAAGCTTCCCAACGACACCCCGCCCAATGAGGCTATCCGGCCCACCGAATTCATCAGAGTAAAATCCGCGTTACCGCCGTAACCGGCATAGA
>NZ_RCWC01000074.1 GCF_018448935.1 Photorhabdus noenieputensis
CCGCCCATGTCAACGCCGGTCAACACCTGACGGCGCAGGCCGGAAATAACCTGACGCTGACCACCGGTACAGCCTCATCCGACTTAGTGGAGCACAGCAAGCAAACCAGCAAAGGCTGGCTGTCGAAGTCGTCAGTGGAAACCCACGACGAAGTGCATGACCGACAGGCACTGAGCACCACGTTCAGTGGCGATAAAGTGACTCTACAGGCCGGGAAAGACCTTAATATCCGCGGCAGCAATGTGGCGGGCACGCAGGATGTCAGCCTGAACGCCGGTCATCAGCTCACCGTTACCACCGCTGCGGAAGCGCACGATGAAACCCATTTGCGGCAGGAGAAAAAATCCGGCCTGATGGGCACGGGCGGGATTGGCTTCACCTTAGGCAAAGCCAGCCAGAAAGTCACCACCGACAGTGACAGCCAGCTTAGCAAAGGCAGCACGGTCGGCAGCAGCCAGGGCAACGTCACCCTCAACGCGGGAGAACAACTCCGGGTTCACGGCAGCGAGGTGATTGCCGGTAAAGACCTGACGCTGACCGGTCAACAGGTCGATATCACCAGCGCGGAAAACCGCCATCACACCACGACAAAAACCGAACAAAAACAGAGCGGTTTAACCGTGGCGCTGAGTGGCACAGCAGGCGGAGCCGTCAACAGCGCGGTGCAAACAGCCAGAACCGCTCGCAATGAAAGCGACCCGCGAGTGAAAGCCCTGCAAAACACTAAAGCCGCCCTCAGTGGAGTGCAAGCGGCGCAGGCTGGCCGACTGGCGGAGGCTCAGGGCAGTGACGACAAAGGCAATAATAATCTGGCCGGGATTAGCCTGTCCTACGGTCGCCAGTCTTCCCGTTCAGAACAGCAGCACCGCCAGACCACCCAACAGGGCAGCCATCTCGCTGCCGGGGATAACCTCACCATAACCGCCAAAGGGGATGGCAAAGGCGCATCAGGCCAGAATGGCGATATTCGTATTCAGGGCAGCCAGTTACAGGCGGGCAAAGACCTGCAACTGAATGCTCACCGGGATATTCAGCTCTCCTCCAGCCAGAACACTGAACAGACTACCGGCAAAAACAGCAGCCACGGCAGTTCGCTGGGCATGGGCCTGACCGCGGGACCGGGAGGTACCGGCCTGAGCGTCTCGGCCAATGTCAGTCGGGGCAACGGCCGTGAAAACGGCAACGGCGTCAGCCACACTAACACCACATTACAGGCGGGACAGACCGTCGGGCTGAACAGTGGCCGGGACACCACGCTGAAAGGGGCACAAGTCAGCGGCGAACAGATTACCGCCGACGTAAAACGTCATTTGACATTAAGCAGCGAGCAGGACAGCCAGCGCTATGACAGCAAACAACAGAATGCCAGTGCGGGCGTCAGTGCCACCGTGGGTCCCCTCTCCAACGGTACCGCGAGCCTCAATGCCAGTCGCAATAAACTGCACAGCAACTATGACAGCGTGCAGGAGCAGACCGGGCTGTTTGCCGGCAAAGGTGGCTATCAGGTTCATGTCGGTGACCACACCCAACTGGACGGCGCGGTGATAGCAAGTACCGCCGACAAAGCCAAAAACACCCTGAACACCGGGACGCTGGGCTTCAAGGACATTCAAAATCAAGCGGACTTTACTGTTGAGCAGCAGAGTGCGGGCGTCAGCCTCGGCCAACCGACCGCCGGTCAGGTCCTGAATAATCTGGCGGTCAATGGGCTGACGGGGACTCATAACTCAGGCCATGACAGCAGCACCACGCACGCCGCCGTCAGTGAGGGCAATCTGATTATCCGGGATAAGGCGCACCAGACGCAGGATGTCGCGAACTTAAGTCGCGATACCGATAATGCCACGAATGTCCTGAGTCCGATATTTGATAAGGAAAAAGAGCAGCAACGGCTGAAACAGGCGCAACTGATTGGCGAACTCAGCGCCCAGATGACCGAAATAGCCAGTACGGAAGGGAAAATTATCGCCACCAAAGCGGCGAAAGCGAAGCTGGACCATATCAGTGAACCGGACAAAGAGGCCGCCAGAAAAAAACTGGTTGACGGTGGCAATCCACACCCGACTTCGGCGGATATCAATAAGCAAGTTTATGACACCGCTTACACGCAGGCGCTGAATGACTCCGGCTTTGGGACCGGCGGAACCTATCAGAAAGCGTTACAGGCGGCCACGGCAGCGATTCAGGGCTTAGCGGGCAACAACCTCGGTCAGGCGCTGGCCGGAGGGGCTTCTCCTTATCTGGCGGGCGTGATAAAAGAGCTGACGACGGACCCGCAAACCCATCAGGTGGATGTCGCCACCAATACGCTGGCCCACGCGATTTTAGGCGCGGTAGCGGCAGAGGTGAGCGGTAATAATGCCCTATCAGGGGCAGCCGGTGCGGCTTCGGGTGAACTGGCGGCTCAGGTACTGATTAAGCAACTTTACGGTGATGGGGCCAAAGTCAGTGAGTTAACGGAGGAGCAGAAACAAACTATCAGCACCCTTTCCACCTTGGCGGCAGGACTGGCAGGCGGCATTGCTGGTGACTCCACCGCCAGCGGCCTCACCGGGGCGCAGGCCGGGAAGAATGCAACGGATAATAATGCACTGAGCTTGCCAAAAGGGATGGCGGATTACGGTCGGTCAGCATCAAGTCTGGGTACCGCTATGCTAAATGAAGGTAAATCTCCTCAAGAGATTTCAGCGGCGTTGTCAAAACATGCCAAAGGTGATCACCCGGAAGGACAAGATCCGGTAAGAGGATTGTTAGTCGCTTGGGGAGCGGGAATGTCCACAGTAGTGGCACCGGTGCTGCTGCCATCGGGAGCAACGGTAGGCAGTATTTTTGCTGGAGGTCTAATCAGTGGAACAGCTAATGTCAGTAATCAATTGACAAATGGTCCTGTGAACATTACTGATGCACTGATAGCCACAGGAACAGGGGCATTAACGCAAGGCAAAGGGTTTTGGTTTACAGAAATAGCGAGTATTACTGGTGCGTATGCAGGCGCTAAATTGCAAGGGAAAGATCCTTTATCGCCTGTAATTGGTGCAGGTATTGGTAACGTGATAGGTGCAGGGACCGGTAAAGTAGTTACTGATAAATTTAAACCTGTAGTATCAGGAGCTGTTGCTGAAGCCATTGGTGCGGGTTCTGGTGCAATAAGCTCTGAAGTTGCGGGCAGTACAGTAGAAAAGAAGTTAAACAAAAACTGGAGTAAAAAATGAAATCTACGATTGTTTTTCCATATTTATTGTTTTTTCTGACTCTATCCACTATTGCATCGTTATTTATTACAACCTTACTTATAAGATTTGTCGTCGGAATGATTGCTTATTATCAATTTGGCGAAATAGACTTTAGTCTTAATGATGTTATATATGCTGCTAAAGTGGGTATTGCAGGAGGGATACCTTTAGGTATTGGAGCGTCGATTTTAGCTAATCTAAAAGAAAGCAAAGAGAAATTTCCCCCTTCCGGTTCTTAGCAAATAAGAATTTTGGCCTTCTGGTCAGGATTTTTGTAGACAATAATGCCCTTAGCATGGGAAGTTTGTTCGGTGCCGAAGGCGCTAAACATTTTGAAGGAGCGGGTTCACTAGCTCAAAAAATGGCCCAATCGGGGGCAACACCCGAAGAACTAAACATTCATCTTTAGTTGGCATGATGATGTTGTTTTTTCAGTAAAAAAAGGGGTAGTAACAGGTATACCGACTGGAATAGGAATTTGGATCTTATCCCGTTTGAAAGGAAGTCATGAGAATTAAGACGCCACCATCTGATTGATGACCGGACCAACTTTGGCTGAGGAAATACCCTAATCATACCGGTGGAAACCAACAGTTAAAGCCGGGTAGTATACCGAACCATACAGGCAATGGGGAAAACCAGTCTGGTGTTGCGTCAAATCATACCGGTAATACGGAAGGTAAGCCGGATACTGGCGGGAAGACCACAACTACTCCGATTCTGGGAGAGCCAAATAAAGACGACTTAGCCTATCTGGCTCTGAAAGGAAAAGAAGCCCAAGAAGCAGCAGGGAAATTAGGCTTTGATCGGAGAATAGCTCCTCCTAAAGCACCATTTAACTCACATGGGCAACCTGTATTTTTTGATGGTAAAACCTATATTACTCCCGATGTTGATAGCCATAATGTTACTAATGGTTGGAAAATGTTTGACCGTAGAGGCAAGCGAATGGGGACTTACGATAGTGATCTGAACAGAGTTAAGGACTGATTGATGTTTGGTATATTTCCCGGTGATGCACCCATCAGAGAAAACAATGAGCTAGTTCTGCCTGCAACAATTATTATTGATACATTTACAGAAGCAGTTCATATACCTTTATCTTATTGGAGCTTTGAGGATTACAAGCGGAGTTGGCGAGTTTCTCTTGAAGAGGGTATACACAGTAAAAATCCTGTGGCGCTAGCTGTATCAATGTATGAGCCTGATTATACAAATTTTATATTTGTTTGGGTCATATATTTTGCAGGCGAGGAAGTTTTCTTGCAAAATAGCATCCTCTTTTTGGATGAATGTCTAGGTTTTACTCCAGAGAAGATAAATAACTTTATAGAGTCGCGTACTACGCACAATGAAGACGGAATGAAAATATCTGAATGGAATACTGATCTAAATAGCATTATAGATTTTTATAACAGTCTTAAAATTAATACAGAATCCCAGTCTTGAGTTAGGATTTTTACTTTATTATCCACTAAATTATAGCGGACAATAATCATCTAAGCGTTGACCAGAATCGTTCAAGGAGCGAGGAACTGGTCAACTGTCAGGGATATACCAATTGCCGTTCTGTTGTCAGGGATAAGTATCGCCAAGAGGTAACTCTTTTTACTCAGAACATTGGTATCTTGGTGAAGTAGGCAATAGATGCTAATACCTCATCGATGAGAAAGTTATCTTGAAAAATGCCGTTAAAGAGCGAGCTTCTTCGCAGTAATACGCAGTTTAAGGACAAATGAGCATGACTGTATATATTCCGTTTATTTTGATGGTCTTGAGTCTGTTGGGGTTTCTTACCTGCTTCATCTATTTTTGCTTGAGCAAAAAAGTTTCACTAAGAAGTGTAAAATCTCCATTGCTCTTTTTTGTTTTTTGTTTTTTAATAAAAACAAACTTGCTAATTTTTCCATGACTTGGATTCACATAATAAGTGCAACATCGTTAATCCGGAAGTAAACATGTTCGTATTCCTTTAAATAATTCATTCGGGGTTTTCCCTCCCCGGGTTTTTCGGGGGCGATTATTTAATCGGTTTACC
>NZ_RCWC01000075.1:0-1672 GCF_018448935.1 Photorhabdus noenieputensis
GTTTTAAAGTCTTGAAGAGTGAACAACAGTTAATTCATTACGAACTAATTAGTCAGAATTCTTTGAGCATCAAACTTTAAATTGAAGAGTTTGATCATGGCTCAGATTGAACGCTGGCGGCAGGCCTAACACATGCAAGTCGAGCGGTAACAGGAAAGCGCTTGCGCTTTTGCTGACGAGCGGCGGACGGGTGAGTAATGTCTGGGGATCTGCCCGATGGCGGGGGATAACCACTGGAAACGGTGGCTAATACCGCATAATGTCGCAAGACCAAAGTGGGGGACCTGAAAGGGCCTCACGCCGTCGGATGAACCCAGATGGGATTAGCTGGTAGGTAGGGTAATGGCCTACCTAGGCGACGATCCCTAGCTGGTCTGAGAGGATGACCAGCCACACTGGGACTGAGACACGGCCCAGACTCCTACGGGAGGCAGCAGTGGGGAATATTGCACAATGGGCGCAAGCCTGATGCAGCCATGCCGCGTGTATGAAGAAGGCCTTCGGGTTGTAAAGTACTTTCAGCGGGGAGGAAGGGTCTGGCCTGAAGAGGGTCGGATTTTGACGTTACCCGCAGAAGAAGCACCGGCTAACTCCGTGCCAGCAGCCGCGGTAATACGGAGGGTGCAAGCGTTAATCGGAATGACTGGGCGTAAAGCGCACGCAGGCGGTCAATTAAGTTAGATGTGAAATCCCCGGGCTCAACCTGGGAATGGCATCTAAGACTGGTTGACTGGAGTCTCGTAGAGGGGGGTAGAATTCCATGTGTAGCGGTGAAATGCGTAGAGATGTGGAGGAATACCGGTGGCGAAGGCGGCCCCCTGGACGAAGACTGACGCTCAGGTGCGAAAGCGTGGGGAGCAAACAGGATTAGATACCCTGGTAGTCCACGCTGTAAACGATGTCGATTTGGAGGTTGTGGTCTAGAACTGTGGCTTCCGAAGCTAACGCGTTAAATCGACCGCCTGGGGAGTACGGCCGCAAGGTTAAAACTCAAATGAATTGACGGGGGCCCGCACAAGCGGTGGAGCATGTGGTTTAATTCGATGCAACGCGAAGAACCTTACCTACTCTTGACATCCTCAGAATTTGCTGGAGACAGCGAAGTGCCTTCGGGAACTGAGAGACAGGTGCTGCATGGCTGTCGTCAGCTCGTGTTGTGAAATGTTGGGTTAAGTCCCGCAACGAGCGCAACCCTTATCCTTTGTTGCCAGCGCGTGAAGGCGGGAACTCAAAGGAGACTGCCGGTGATAAACCGGAGGAAGGTGGGGATGACGTCAAGTCATCATGGCCCTTACGAGTAGGGCTACACACGTGCTACAATGGCGGATACAAAGTGAAGCGACCTCGCGAGAGCAAGCGGAACACACAAAGTCTGTCGTAGTCCGGATTGGAGTCTGCAACTCGACTCCATGAAGTCGGAATCGCTAGTAATCGTAGATCAGCATGCTACGGTGAATACGTTCCCGGGCCTTGTACACACCGCCCGTCACACCATGGGAGTGGGTTGCAAAAGAAGTCGGTAGCTTAACCTTCGGGGGGGCGCTGACCACTTTGTGGCTCATGACTGGGGTGAAGTCGTAACAAGGTAACCGTAGGGGAACCTGCGGTTGGATCACCTCCTTACCTGAGATAGGTTGAGTGCAGTGCTCACACAGATTGTCTGATGAAAGTA
>NZ_RCWC01000075.1:2025-5085 GCF_018448935.1 Photorhabdus noenieputensis
TTAGCTCTTTAACAATCTGGAACAAGCTGAAAAATTGAAATGCTCAATAATATCACCGAGGTGTTATTGAGTTATCTCTCAGGCTGAACAATCCGAGACTCTTTCGGGTTGTGAGGTTAAGCGACTAAGCGTACACGGTGGATGCCTAGGCAGTCAGAGGCGATGAAGGACGTGCTAATCTGCGAAAAGCGTCGGTAAGCTGATATGAAGCGTAATAACCGGCGATGTCCGAATGGGGAAACCCAGTGCAATGCGTTGCACTATCATTAACTGAATCCATAGGTTAATGAGGCGAACCGGGGGAACTGAAACATCTCAGTACCCCGAGGAAAAGAAATCAACCGAGATTCCCCCAGTAGCGGCGAGCGAACGGGGAGCAGCCCAGAACCAGCATCAGCCATGCCATCAGAGGAACGGTCTGGAAAGGCCGGCAAGAGAGGGTGACAGCCCCGTACTCGAAGGCGGTATGGTTGTGAGTTCGATGAGTAAGGCGGGACACGAGAAATCCTGTCTGAAGATGGGGGGACCATCCTCCAAGGCTAAATACTCCTGACTGACCGATAGTGAACCAGTACCGTGAGGGAAAGGCGAAAAGAACCCCGGCGAGGGGAGTGAAAGAGAACCTGAAACCGTGTACGTACAAGCAGTGGGAGCCTTGAGCAATCAGGGTGACTGCGTACCTTTTGTATAATGGGTCAGCGACTTATATTCTGTAGCAAGGTTAACCGCATAGGGGAGCCGCAGGGAAACCGAGTCTTAACTGGGCGAATGAGTTGCAGGGTATAGACCCGAAACCCGGTGAGCTAGCCATGGGCAGGTTGAAGGTTGGGTAACACTAACTGGAGGACCGAACCGACTAATGTTGAAAAATTAGCGGATGACCTGTGGCTGGGGGTGAAAGGCCAATCAAACCGGGAGATAGCTGGTTCTCCCCGAAAGCTATTTAGGTAGCGCCTCGTGAAGTCATCTTCGGGGGTAGAGCACTGTTTCGGCTAGGGGGCCATCCCGGCTTACCAACCCGATGCAAACTGCGAATACCGAAGAATGTTATCACGGGAGACACACGGCGGGTGCTAACGTCCGTCGTGAAGAGGGAAACAACCCAGACCGCCAGCTAAGGTCCCAAAGTCATGGTTAAGTGGGAAACGATGTGGGAAGGCCCAGACAGCCAGGATGTTGGCTTAGAAGCAGCCATCATTGAAAGAAAGCGTAATAGCTCACTGGTCGAGTCGGCCTGCGCGGAAGATGTAACGGGGCTAAACCATGCACCGAAGCTGCGGCAGCGACACGTTTGTGTGGCTGGGTAGGGGAGCGTTCTGTAAGCCGTCGAAGGTGGCGCTGTGAGGCCCGCTGGAGGTATCAGAAGTGCGAATGCTGACATAAGTAACGATAAAGCGGGTGAAAAACCCGCTCGCCGGAAGACCAAGGGTTCCTGTCCAACGTTAATCGGGGCAGGGTGAGTCGACCCCTAAGGCGAGGCCGAGAGGCGTAGCTGATGGGAAACAGGTTAATATTCCTGTACTGAATGTGACTGCGAAGGGGGGACGGAGAAGGCTAGGCCATCCGGGCGACGGTTGTCCCGGTTTAAGCGTGTAGGTGGGAGGAGCAGGCAAATCCGCTCTTCTTTCAACACTGAGGCGTGATGACGAGCTGCCACGGCAGTGAAGTGGCTGATGCCCGGCTTCCAGGAAAAGCCTCTAAGCACCAGGTGACATTGAATCGTACCCCAAACCGACACAGGTGGTCAGGTAGAGAATACTCAGGCGCTTGAGAGAACTCGGGTGAAGGAACTAGGCAAAATGGTGCCGTAACTTCGGGAGAAGGCACGCTGGCGCTAGGTGAGGGAGTTCGCCTCCGGAGCCGAAGCCAGTCGCAGAGACCAGCTGGCTGCAACTGTTTATTAAAAACACAGCACTGTGCAAACACGTAAGTGGACGTATACGGTGTGACGCCTGCCCGGTGCTGGAAGGTTAATTGATGGGGTTAGCCGCAAGGCGACGCTCTTGATCGAAGCCCCAGTAAACGGCGGCCGTAACTATAACGGTCCTAAGGTAGCGAAATTCCTTGTCGGGTAAGTTCCGACCTGCACGAATGGCGTAATGATGGCCAGGCTGTCTCCACCCGAGACTCAGTGAAATTGAACTCGCTGTGAAGATGCAGTGTCCCCGCGGCAAGACGGAAAGACCCCGTGAACCTTTACTATAGCTTGACACTGAACATGGAGCCTTGATGTGTAGGATAGGTGGGAGGCCAGGAAGTGTGGACGCCAGTCCGCATGGAGCCATCCTTGAAATACCACCCTTGAATGTTCGATGTTCTCACTTAAGCCCGTAATCCGGGCTGAGGACAGTGTCTGGCGGGTAGTTTGACTGGGGCGGTCTCCTCCCAAAGCGTAACGGAGGAGCACGAAGGTTGGCTAATCACGGTCGGACATCGTGAGGTTAGTGCAAAGGCATAAGCCAGCTTAACTGCGAGAGTGACGGTTCGAGCAGGTACGAAAGTAGGTCTTAGTGATCCGGTGGTTCTGCATGGAAGGGCCATCGCTCAACGGATAAAAGGTACTCCGGGGATAACAGGCTGATACCGCCCAAGAGTTCATATCGACGGCGGTGTTTGGCACCTCGATGTCGGCTCATCACATCCTGGGGCTGAAGTAGGTCCCAAGGGTATGGCTGTTCGCCATTTAAAGTGGTACGCGAGCTGGGTTTAGAACGTCGTGAGACAGTTCGGTCCCTATCTGCCGTGGGCGCAGGAAGATTGAAAGGGGCTGCTCCTAGTACGAGAGGACCGGAGTGGACGCACCGCTGGTGTACGGGTTGTCATGCCAATGGCATAGCCCGGTAGCTAAGTGCGGGAGAGATAACCGCTGAAAGCATCTAAGCGGGAAACTTGCCTTGAGATGAGTCTTCCCCTGACTTTGAGTCACGGAAGGAACGTTTAAGACGAAGACGTGGATAGGCTGGGTGTGTAAGTGCAGCGATGCATTGAGCTGACCAGTACTAATGAACCGAGAGGCTTAACCTTACAACGCCAAAAGGGTTTTGGTGTTCGGAAGACAGC
>NZ_RCWC01000076.1 GCF_018448935.1 Photorhabdus noenieputensis
CTGATCGCTCTTTGCTGGATCGCTATCTGGCGGCGGTACAACAGGTGGTTGATCGCCATGATATCCTGCGTACCGCCTTTATCTGGCGAGAGTTGTCTGTACCGGTTCAGGTGGTTTGGCGTCAAGCTACTTTGTCAGTGATGGAACTGGACTTGAATCCGGCTGATGGGCGAGTTTGTGATCAGTTAACCCAACGTTTTGACCCCCGTCATTATCGTCTCGACTTGGGCGAGGCACCGTTATTGCGCTTTGTGGTGGCGCAAGAGGTTGATGGCCGCTGGATTGTACAACAATTGTTGCACCATCTGATTGGCGATCATACCACGCTGGAAGTCATGAACCGTGAAGTACAGGTTTATCTGAGCGGGCAGGAGGAGAGTCTGCCAGCGCCGACGCCTTTCCGTAATCTGGTAGCACAGGCCCGGTTAGGCGTTAGTCAGGAAGAACACACTCGCTTCTTTACTGACATGTTAGTTGAGGTAGATGAACCGACCCTGCCGTTTGGTTTGACGGAGGTATACCGTGATGGTTCGCAGGTGACGGAATCGCACCGGATGTTGTCAGCCGAGCTAAATAACCGTTTACGTCATCAGGCGAGACATTTGGGCATCAGTCTGGCGGCCTTGTGTCATCTGGCCTGGGCACAGGTACTATCGTGCACCAGCGGGCAGGAGCACGTCGTGTTTGGCACGGTGCTGTTTGGGCGCATGGCGGCGGGAGATGGGGCCGACAGCGGCATGGGGCTGTTTATTAATACCTTGCCGCTGCGGTTGGATATCGATGGGACCCCGGTACGAGACAGCGTGCAGGCCGCTCATACCCGACTGGCTGGATTATTAGAGCATGAGCATGCGTCACTGGCGCTGGCGCAACGTTGCAGTAGTGTTGCTAGTGGTACGCCGCTCTTCAACGCATTATTAAACTACCGGCATAACCTGTCTCTGGTAACGCTGGATGAAACAATGAAGGGCATTGAATTCTTAGGCGGACAGGAGCGGACTAACTATCCGTTTAACCTGTCAGTGGAGGATTTTGGCGATGCTCTGGGGCTGACGGCTCAAGTTGTCCAGCCGTTTGATCCGGACCGTATATGCGGTTATATGCAGCAAGCGCTGGAAAGTCTGGCGGAAGCACTTGAACGGCAGCCTGAGACGCCGGTGCGGGCATTAAATATTTTGCCAGAGGTGGAGCGAAAGCTGTTGCTGGAAATGTGGAATACCACTGAAACCGCCTATCCTGAGACGTTATGTATTCATCAGTTGTTTGAACAACAGGTGGAGCAAACTCCAGAAGCCACGGCGTTAGAGTATCAAGAACAAATCCTCAGCTATGCTGAACTCAATAGCAGAGCTAACCGCCTTGCTCATAAACTAATTACGCTAGGAGTCGTACCGGACCAGCGGGTAGTGATTTGTGCAACACGCTCGCCAGCGATGATAGTGGGACTGTTGGCGATACTGAAAGCCGGAGGGGCGTATGTGCCGTTGGACCCAACTTATCCAGGGGAACGTCTGGCGCATATCCTGAATGATGTTGCCCCGTCAGTGGTGCTGGCGGATAAGATTGGACGGTCGGCTCTGGGTGAAAAGGCGTTGGTCGGATTAACGGTGTTAGATCCGAATATTCAGCCTGACCAGCCGGACAGCAATCCGCAGGGGATTGCACTGACTCCACAACATCTGGCGTATGTTATCTATACTTCTGGCTCTACCGGCACGCCGAAAGGCGTAATGGTGGAACATCAGGCCATTTATCAACGTTATTTCGGTTTTAATCAGACCTATGCTGTTACTGCACAAGACCGGATGCTGCAATTTTCCTCTTTTGCCTTCGATGCGTCCGTCGAAGAACTGTTTTCGTCATTATGCAATGGTGCCACGTTGGTGATTCGTGATGATAGTTGGCTGGCTTCTGTGTCGGCGTTTATCACCTTAGCCCGACAGAATAAAATTACCGTAATGTCTCTGCCAACCCTGTTTTGGTTTGAGCTGGCGGCCAGAGACAGGGCGTTATTACTACCGGATTGCCTCAGGTTAATCATGATTGGTGGCGAGATGGTGAAGAAGAGCGCCATTCAGGCGTGGTTTACACAGGAAATGCCACGTCCACGGTTGTTAAATACTTATGGCCCGACGGAAAATACCGTCATTGCGACCTGTCAGGAGATATTATCCCCAGAAGATGCGTGTTCTATAGGCCGACCAATTAGCCATACTGGCATATACTTGCTGGACAGATACGGCCAGCTTGTACCATTAGGCTGTATTGGCGAAATATATATTGGCGGCGTCGGTGTGGCGCGTGGCTATCTGAATCGCCCTGAATTGACCGCCGAACGTTTCCTTGTTGATCCATTCAGTAGTCACCCGGATGCCCGCATGTACCGCAGCGGGGATTTGGCCCGCTATCTGCCGGACGGCAATCTGGAATTCCTGGGCCGTAACGACCAGCAGGTTAAAATCCGTGGCTTCCGTATTGAACCGGGGGAAATTGAAGCCCGCTTGGCGGAACACCCGGCAGTGAGTAAATCTGTGGTATTGGCGCAGGGTGAAGGACAAGAGAAACGGCTGGTGGCCTATGTCGTGGCACCAGAGGATGATGGGCTGGTGAACAGTCTGCGTGCTCACCTGAGTGCTGTTTTACCTGATTATATGGTGCCAACGGCTTTTGTGCGGCTGGATGCATTCCCGTTACTGCCGAATGGTAAGTTGGATCGCCGAGCGTTGCCGGCACCGGACAGTGACGCCGTTGCGCGTCAAACTTATGAAGCGCCACAAGGGGAAACGGAAATAGCCTTGGCGGCGATTTGGCGTGAAGTCTTGGGTGTTGAACAGATCAGCCGGTATGACAATTTCTTTGCTCTGGGCGGTCACTCGTTACTGGCGATGCGAGTGATGAATCGGGTAGCCGCTTTAGGTGGAGAATTGCCGCTGACGGCTCTGTTTAAATCTCCTTCGTTGAAAGCGTTTGCTGAGGTTATGCAGGCCCAGATGGGACAACCGGACATGATTCTACCGTCCATCGTGCCGATATCCCGTGAAGGGGAATTACCGTTATCATTTGCTCAACAACGCCTGTGGTTCTTGGCGCAGCTTGAGGGCGTCAGTGAAACTTATCATGTCCCGATGGCTCTACGCTTGTCTGGTCAGTTGGATATCATGGCCTGGCAAAAGGCGCTGGATACCTTGTTTGCCCGTCATGAAGCGTTACGTTCTGTCTTTGTTTCTATAGATGATCAGCCGCAAGTGCGACTGTTGGAACCGGATAGCGGCTTACTGTTATCTCAATATGACCTGCGCGGCGTTTCGGATGCTGATGAAATTCTTAAACGCCTGAGTACGGAGGAGGCTCACGCGTCATTTGACCTCGAAAGCGGCCCGCTTATTCGCGCGGCTCTCATCCGGATCACCGATGACGAATATCAATTTTTACTGACTCAGCATCATATTGTTTCCGATGGCTGGTCTGGCAATGTACTGATACAGGAATTGAATGCGCTCTATACGGCGTTTATGAATGGACAGCTCGATCCGTTGCCGCCGTTGGCGATTCAATACCCGGATTACGCCGCCTGGCAGCGTCAGTGGTTGTCGGCTGAACGTATTCAGGTTCAATCCGACTATTGGCGTGCAATGTTGGCTGACGCCCCGGTGCTGTTGGATCTGCCGACAGATCGGCCTCGTCCGCCGGAGCAGTCGTTTGCCGGAGATGCCGTGCCGGTTAACTTAGATGTTGAATTAACGACAGCCCTTAAGCGTCTGAGTGAGCAGCAGGGCGTCACCTTATTCATGACGCTGTTGTCAGCCTGGTCGGTGGTTCTGTCACGTTTGTCAGGTCAGGAAGATGTAGTGATTGGCACGCCGAGCGCGGGCCGTGGTCGTCAGGAAGTGGAACCGTTGATTGGCTTCTTTGTCAATACGTTGGCGTTGCGTATTGGTTTATCAGGTGAGCTGACTGTGACGGAATTACTGGCGCGGGTCCGGCAAACCGCATTGACGGCTCAGGAGAATCAAGATTTACCGTTTGAACAGGTGGTGGAAATCGTACAACCGCCGCGCCGACTGGCGCATACCCCGTTATTCCAGGTGATGTTTGCCTGGCAGAACAATGAGAACTCGGAATGGGAATTACCGGGGCTGGCAGTCTCACCGGTCTATCAAGCTTTTGATATTGTCAAGTTTGATCTTGAACTGGGCTTGTCGGAGGAGGAGGGCAGGATTGTGGGGGCGCTGAATTATGCCACCGCCCTGTTTGACTCGGCAACAATGGAACGACAGGTGGGATATCTGCATGCGGTGTTGCAAGCGATGGTGGTTAACCCTCAACAGCCGATCGGAAAAATAGATATCCTAGCCCCGGCGGAACGCAAGCTATTGCTAGAAACCTGGAATGCGGCGGAAACCGCCTATCCTGAGGCATTATGCATTCATCAATTGTTTGAACAACAAGTGGAGCAAACCCCGGAAGCCACGGCACTAGTGTATCAGGAGCAAACCTTCAGTTATGCCGAATTAAATGCCCGCGCTAACCGGCTGGCCCATCAGCTTATCGCATTGGGTGTCGTACCTGACCAGCCGGTGGCAATTTGTGTGTCACGTTCACCGGTGATGGTGGTAGCGCTGTTAGCAGTATTGAAAGCCGGGGGTGCCTATGTGCCGCTGGACCCAACTTATCCGCTGGAGCGTTTGGCATATATCCTGAATGATACTA
>NZ_RCWC01000077.1 GCF_018448935.1 Photorhabdus noenieputensis
AATAGTCAGATTGAACCTGAATACGTTCAGCCGACAACCACTGACGCTGCCAGGCAGCGTAATCCGGGTATTGAATCGCCAACGGCGGCAACGGATCGGGTTGTCCGTCTATAAACGCCGTATAGAGTGTGTTCAGTTCCTGTATCAGCACATTGGCAGACCAGCCATCGGAAATGATGTGATGCAGGGTCAGCAAAAACTGATATTCATCATCGGTGATCCGGATGAGAGCAACCCGGATAAGCGGGCCGCTTTCAAGATCAAATGACGCATGGGCCTCTTCCACGCTCAGACGCTCCAGAACAACATCAACATCCGATATCCCACGCAAGTCATATTGCGATAACAGTAAGCCGCTATCTGGCTCCAACAGACGTACTTGTGGCTGGCCATCGACAGAAACAAAGACCGAACGTAACGCTTCATGACGGGCAAATAAGGTATCCAGCGCCTTCTGCCAGGCCATGATATCCAACTGTCCACATAAACGCAGCGCCATCGGGATATGATAAGTTTCACTGACGCCCTCAAGCTGCGCCAGGAACCACAGGCGCTGTTGAGCAAATGCCAACGGCAATTCCCCTTCACGGGATATCGGCACGATGGACGGCAGGAGCGTGTCCGACTGCCCCATCCGGGCCTGCATGACCTCCGCAAGTGCCTGTAACGAAGGAGATTTAAACAGGGTGGTTAATGGCAGTTCAATACCTAAAGCAGTTACCCGATTCATCACTCGCATCGCCAGTAACGAGTGACCGCCCAAGGCAAAGAAATTATCATGTCGGCTGATCTGTTCAACGTCCAAGACTTCACGCCAAATCGCCGCCAAAGCTATTTCCGTTTCCCCTTGTGGCGCTTCATAAATCTGACGGGCAAATGCCTCGCCGTCTGGTGTCGGCAGAGCCAGACGATCCAATTTACCGTTCGGCGTTAGCGGAAACGCGTCCAGACGCACAAAGGCCATTGGTACCATATAATCCGGTAAAATAGCGCTTAGGTAGGTACGAAGGCTATTCGTCAGCCCCTCATCCGCTGGTGCCACGACATAAGCAACCAGCCGTTTTTCCTGCCCTTCTCCCTGTGCCAATACCACAGATTCACTCACCGCCGGATGTTCCACCAACCGGGCCTCAATTTCCCCCGGTTCAATGCGGAAGCCACGGATTTTAACCTGCTGGTCATTACGGCTGAGGAATTCCAGATTGCCATCAGGCAGATAACGGGCCAAATCTCCGGTGCGGTACAGGCGGGCATCCGGTTGATCACTGAACGGATCAACAAGGAAACGTTCGGCGGTTAATTCAGGCCGATTAAGATAACCACAGGCTACCCCATCGCCCCCCACATAAATCTCTCCGGTCACCCCCAACGGCACCGGCTGACCATACTTATCCAACAAATAAACCCGCGTGTTGGCTACCGGTCGGCCGATAGGAATGCGGGCAGCTCCCGATGTTAATGCAGTGATACGGTATGTGGTCGTAAAAGTGGTACCTTCACTTGGTCCATAGCCATTTAATAGCCGTTGTGGCGGATTCGTGTTCAGTACCCGACCGATAACATGGGGATCAAGGGCATCTCCGCCGACAATCAGGAGCTTTATCTGTGAAAGAATCGGAAGCAACTCCGTTGCTAGCTGGTTAAACAATCCGACACTCAACCACAGAACCGTAATTCGCTGACCCCGTAGAGTCCGTACAAACGCCTGCGGCGTCAACAAAGTGGCGTGATCGATAACCACTAACGCGCCGCCATTGAGTAGTGGTGCCCAGACTTCAAACGTACTGGCATCGAACACCGGATTAGCGGCAAAGGCTACTCGATCCTCCGGCCCAATCTCTGCATAGCCATTATTAATAACCAATCGAACTACCGCACGATGCGGCACCAAAACCCCTTTAGGTGTGCCGGTAGAACCGGAAGTGTACATGATATACGCTAACTCGGTGCTGGAACGCGGTAAGTCAAGGTTGCGGCGATCTTCCTCATGGACCGTATCTACCTCATCCGAGAGACGAAGCAGCGGCACAGTCAAGTTAGCCGGAATATCCACCCGCGTATCGGTAAGCAACAACTTGGCTGAACAATCACTGATCAGCCAGTTTTTCCGCTCATCCGGCACGCTAGGATCAATCGGCACATAAACGGCACCGGCTTTGAGAATCGCTAATTGGGCTACCACCAGTTCCATCGAGCGTGCTAGCAAGAGCGCAACATAATCACCGGAATACACCCCTTGTTCAATGAGCTGGCGAGCCAACCGGTTAGCGCGGGCATTTAATTCGGCATAACTGAGTGTCTGTTCGTCATACACTAACGCTGTCGCATCAGGGGTTTTCTCCACCTGTTGCTCAAACAACTGATGAATACATAACGTTTCAGGATAGGTGGTTTCAGTGTTATTCCACATTTCCAGCAACAGTTTTCGCTCCGCTTCAGGCAAGATATTTAATGCCCGCACCGGTGTCTCAGGCTGCCGTTCAAGTGCTTCCACCAGACTTTCCAGCGCCTGCTGCATATAACCGCATATACGGTCCGGATCAAACGGCTGAACAATTTGAGCCGTCAACCCCAGAGCATCGCCAAAATCCTCCACTGACAGGGTAAACGGATAGTTAGTCCGTTCCTGTCCGCCTAAGAACTCAACGCCCTTCATTGTTTCATCCGGCGTTACCAGAGACAGGTTATGCCGGTAGTTTAATAATGCGTTAAAGAGCGGCGTACCACTAGCAACGCTACTGCAACGCTGCGCCAATGCCAGTGACGCATGTTCATGCGCTAATAATCCGGCCAGTCGGGTATGAGCGGCCTGCACACTGTCTCGTACCGGGGTCTCATCGATATCCAGTCGCAACGGCAAGGTATTAATAAACAACCCCATACTATTGTCTGCCCCTTCCCCGGCCTGCATACGCCCAAACAGCACCGTACCAAACACGACATTCTTCTGACCGCTGGTACACGCCAACACCTGCGCCCAGGCCAGATGACACAAGGCCGCCAGACTGACGCCCAGATGTCTCGCCTGATGACGCAAACGGTCATTTAATCCGGCTGGCAACATCCGGTGAACTTCCGTCACTTGCGAACCATCACGACGCACTTCCGTCAAACCAAACGCCAGGGTCGGTTCATCTACCGCCGCTAACATGTCAGTAAAGAAACGGGTATGTTCTTCCTGACTTACCCCCAACCGGACCTGCGTCACCAGATTGCGGAAAGGTGTCGGCGCAGGCAGATTATCCTCCTGGCCTGTCAGGTACGCCTGCACTTCGCGGCGCATTACCTCCATCGTTTCATGATCGCCGATCAAGTGATGATGCAATTCCAGCAACAACCAACGGCCATCGGTTTCCTGAGCGATGACAAAACGCAACAACGGCGCTTTGCTCAGGTCGAGACGATGATGACGCGGATCAAAACGCTGGGTTAACTGCTCACTGACCGAACCGTCAGTCGGATTTAATGTCAGTTCCGTCACCGACAATGGGGCCTGACGCCAGACCACCTGCGCTGGGACTGATAATCCCTGCCAGAGAAAAGCGGTACGCAGAATATCGTGCCGATCAATTATCTGTTGAACCGCCGCCAGATAACGATCCAACAGCGTCCGGTCAGCAAAAGCCATTTGCCCGGTCAACAAATAGGGATCGCCTTCATTTGCCAGCAGATGGTGGAACAAAATGCCATCCTGTAACGGCGACAAGGCGTAGATATCCTGAATATTGGCGATCCCGCCCGGTACCTGCCCGACAATGTGGTCAATATCAGCCTGAGTCAAATCAATCAGCGGCAACATCGCCGGTGTCAGCACCATAGTATCCGGTGTAATACGGTTGTCAGGCACCTGAATTTCATTATGCTGAACCAGAGACTGGGCCAAAATAGAGAGTGTCGGATGCTGGAATAACGTTTTTACCGATACACTCAGACCGATACGCCGCAATCGTTCAATCATGCGCACAGCAAGCAGCGAATGACCACCCAGCGCAAAGAAGCTATCATGCCGACTAATCTGTTCAACACCCAGTAACTCACACCAGACAGCCGCCAGCATCGTTTCTATCTTCCCTTGCGGGGCCTCATAGATCTGACGGGCAAATGCCTCCTCCCCCGGTGCCGGCAACGCTCGGCGATCCAACTTGCCATTCGGGGTCTGCGGTAAAGTATCCAGCTGCACAAAAGCAGCCGGGACCATATAGTCAGGCAAAACTGCACTCAAATGTTCACGCAAACGGGCCGCCAATCCCTCATTCGCTTCTGCCGCCACATAGGCAACCAGCCGTTTGCCCTGTTCATCCTCCCACACCAGCACTGCCGCCTCTTGTACCGCCGGGTGTTCCTCCAGCCGGGTTTCAATTTCCCCCAGCTCAATCCGGAAGCCGCGAATTTTAACCTGATGGTCGTTACGCCCCAGGAATTCCAGGCTGCCATCCGGCAAGTAGCGGGCCAAATCCCCAGTCACATACATCCGCGCGCCGGATACCGAGCTAAAAGGATCCGGTATAA
>NZ_RCWC01000078.1 GCF_018448935.1 Photorhabdus noenieputensis
AATAGTCAGATTGGACCTGAATACGTTCAGCCGATAACCACTGACGCTGCCAGGCAGCGTAATCCGGGTATTGAATCGCCAACGGCGGCAACGGATCGGGTTGTCCGTCTATAAACGCCGTATAGAGCGTGTTCAGTTCCTGTATCAGCACATTGGCAGACCAGCCATCGGAAATTATGTGATGCAGGGTCAGCAAAAACTGATATTCATCATCGGTGATCCGGATGAGATCAGCACGGATAAGCGGGCCGCTTTCAAGGTCAAATGACGCATGGGCCTCTTCCACGCTCAGACGCTCCAGAACAACATCAGCATCTGGTATCCCGCGCAGATCATATTGCGATAACAGTAAGCCACTATCCGGCTCCAACAGTTGCACTTGTGGCTGGCCATCGACAGAGACAAAGACCGAACGTAACGCTTCATGACGGGCAAATAAGGTATCCAGCGCCTTCTGCCAGGCCATGACATCCAATTGTCCACTTAAACGCAGCGCCATCGGAATATGATAAGTTTCACTGACGCCCTCAAGCTGTGCCAGGAACCACAAGCGTTGTTGAGCAAATGACAACGGTAACGCCCCATTACGGGATATCAGCAAGATATTATCCGGTTGACCAGTCCGAGTCTGCATGACCTCAGCAAACGCCCTCAATGAAGGCGTCTTAAACAAGGTGGTTAGCGGCAGTTCGATACCCAGAGCGGCTACCCGGTTCATCACCCGCACCGCCAATAATGAGTGGCCGCCGAGGGCAAAGAAATTGTCATATCGGCTGATCTGTTCAACACCTAAGACTTCACGCCAAATCGCCGCCAGAGCCATTTCCATTTCTCCCTGGGGCGCTGCATAAACCTGACGGGCAACGGCTTCATTGTCCGGCGCTGGCAGTGCCTGGCGATCCAATTTACCGTTCGGCGTCAATGGCAATGCATCCAGCCGCACAAAGGCCGTCGGCACCATGTAATCCGGCAAAATAGCTTGCAGGTAAACACGCAGTCTATTCACCAACCCTTCATGGGCTGCTGCCACGACATAAGCAACCAGCCGTTTTTCCTGCCCTTCTCCCTGTGCCAATACCACAGATTCACTCACCGCCGGATGTTCCACCAACCGGGCCTCAATTTCACCCGGTTCAATGCGGAAGCCACGGATTTTAACCTGCTGGTCATTACGGCCCAAGAATTCCAGATTGCCGTCCGGCAAATAACGAGCTAAATCCCCGGTGCGGTACATCCGGGCATCCGGCACATCACTAAATGGATCGGTAAGGAAACGCTCCGCCGTCAAGTCAGGGCGATTGAGGTAGCCACGCGCCACTCCCGCGCCCCCGATATACATTTCCCCCACTACGCCCAACGGTACCGGTTGACCATACTCGTCCAGTAAATAAAGGCGGGTGTTGGCTATCGGACGGCCAATACTTTCAATGATCCGATCACCTCGCTGTATCGGCAGCCAGGCCGAATAGGTGGTCGTTTCAGAAGGTCCATAGAGATTACACAACCGCTGTATTTGCGTTTCTTCGAAAATCTGTTCAATTAAGGCGCCTTTAAGCGGTTCCCCCGCCAGATTGACCGTATGAACCGACGCCATCAGCGCCTGAGCCTGCAATAACGGTTTCATCGCAGACGGGACTGAGTTAATCAAGGTCACCGGCAGGGCATGCTGCATCAATGACAAGGCACCCTCTACCAGATGAATCGCCGCACCACGAGACAACGGCATAAAACATTCAAAAATGGACAGGTCGAAACTCATCGACGTCGAGAACAGCACCTCGTGGATCTCTTCCGTCTCAAAGGCCCGCTGAGCCCAGTGCAGGAAATTAACCGTATTGCGGTGCTCAATCATCACCCCTTTGGGCACCCCGGTGGAGCCGGAGGTGTAAATCACATAGGCCAGATGCCGTGAAGCCAACGTGGATACCTGTGGATTACAATCTGGCTGATCAGGCAAAATATTCGGGTCCAGTACCGTTAATCCAGCCAACGTTTCCTCACCCAATGCAGCCCTGCCGGTCTTATCTGACAGCACCACAATTGGGGCAGCATCATGCAGGACATGTGTCAGACGCTCGCTAGGATAAGCCGGGTCTAGCGGCACATAAGCTCCACCCGCTTTCATTACCGCCAGCAATCCCACCACCATTGCCGGTGAACGCGCCACACAAATCACCACCCGTTGGTCAGGTACCACGCCCAGTGCGATAAGCTGATGGGCCAGACGGTTGGCACGGGTATTTAATTCAGCGTAACTGAGGGTCTGAGTTTCATACACTAATGCTATCGCATCAGGGGTTTTCTCCACCTGTTGTTCAAACAACTGATGAACACATAACGCCTCAGGATAAGCGCTTTCCGTCGCGTTCCAGGTTTCCAGCAACAGCGTACGTTCCGCTTTCGGCAAGATTTCCAATGCCCTAACAGGCACGTCCGGCACTTGCTCAAGGGCATCTACCAGACTTTCCAGTGCTCGCTGCATATAACCGCATAAACTTTCCGGATCAAACGGTTGCACGACCTGAGCCGTCAGCCCCAAGGATTCGCCAAAATCCTCCACTGATAGCATTAACGGATAGTTAGTCCGCTCCTGCCCACCAATAAATTCAATACCGCTGCTGATGTCATCCGACGCTGCCAGCAAGGTATTATGCCGATAGTTCAGCAAGCTATTAAAGAGAGGGATCTCACCCTGCACGCCGCTGCAACGCTGTGCCAGCGCCAGTGACGCGTGCTCATGTTCTAATAGTCCGGCGAGTCGAGCATGGGCGGCCTGTACGCTGCTCCGTACTGGGGTCTCATCGATATCCAGTCGCAACGGCAAGGTATTAATAAACAGCCCCATACTATTGTCTGCCCCTTCCCCGGCCTGCATACGCCCAAACAGCACCGTACCAAACACGACATTCTTCTGACCGCTGGTACGCGCCAACACCTGCGCCCAGGCCAGATGACACAAGGCCGCCAGACTGACGCCCAGATGTCTCGCCTGATGACGTAAACGGTCATTTAACCCAGCCGACAACATCCGGTGAGCTTCCGTCACTTGCGAACCATCACGACGCACTTCCGTCAAACCAAACGCCAGGGTCGGTTCATCTACCGCCGCTAACATGTCAGTAAAGAAACGGGTATGTTCTTCCTGACTTACCCCCAACCGGACCTGCGCCACCAGATTGCGGAAAGGTGTCGGCGCAGGCAGATTATCCTCCTGGCCTGTCAGGTACGCCTGCACTTCGCGGTGCATCACCTCCATCGTTTCATGATCGCCGATCAAGTGATGATGCAATTCCAGCAACAACCAACGACCATCGGTTTCCTGAGCGATGACAAAACGCAACAACGGCGCTTCGCTCAGGTCAAGACGATGATAATGCGGATCAAAACGCCGGGTTAATTGCTCACTGACCGGGCCGTCAGCCGGATTTAATGTCAGTTCCGTCACCGACAATGGGGCCTGACGCCAGACCACCTGCGCCGGGACTGATAATCCCTGCCAGAGAAAAGCGGTACGCAGAATATCATGTCGATCAATTATCTGTTGAACCGCCGCCAGATAACGATCCAACAGCGCACGGTCAGCAAAAGCCATTTGCCCGGTCAACAAATAGGGATCGCCTTCATGTGCCAGCAGATGATGGAACAAAATGCCATCCTGTAACGGCGACAAGGCGTAGATATCCTGAATGTTGGCGATCCCGCCCGGCACTTGCCCGACAATGTGGTCAATGTCAGCCTGGGTCAAATCAATCAGCGGCAACATCGTCGGCGTCAGCACCGTCGTATCCGGTGTAATACGGTTGTCAGGCACCTGAATTTCATTATGCTGAACCAGAGACTGGGCCAAAATACAGAGTGTTGGATGCTGGAATAACGTTTTTACCGATATACTCAGACCAATACGCCGCAATCGCTCAATCATGCGCACAGCAAGCAGCGAATGACCACCCAGCGCAAAGAAACTGTCATGCCGGCTAATCTGTTCAACACCCAGTAATTCACACCAGACAGCCGCCAGCATCGTTTCTATCTTCCCTTGCGGAGCTTCATAGATCTGACGGGCAAATGCCGCCTCCCCCGGTGCCGGCAACGCTCGACGATCCAACTTGCCATTCGGGGTCTGCGGTAAAGTATCCAGCCGTACAAAAGCTGCCGGGACCATATAGTCAGGTAAAACCGCGCTCAAATGTTCACGCAAACGGGCCGCCAATCCCTCATTCGCTTCTGCCGCCACATAGGCGACCAGCCGTTTGCCCTGTTCATCCTCCCACACCAGCACTGCCGCCTCTTGCACCGCCGGGTGTTTCTCCAACCGGGTTTCAATTTCTCCTAGCTCAATCCGGAAACCGCGAATTTTAACCTGATGGTCGTTACGCCCCAGGAATTCCAGGCTGCCATCCGGCAAGTAGCGGGCCAAATCCCCAGTCACATACATCCGCGCGCCGGATACCGAGCTAAAAGGATCCGGTATAA
>NZ_RCWC01000079.1 GCF_018448935.1 Photorhabdus noenieputensis
CGGCCGGAATAAAACCGAATATGCCTGGCGGCGATAGCGCGGTGGTCCCACCTGACCCCATGCCGAACTCAGCAGTGAAACGCCGTAGCGCCGATGGTAGTGTGGGGTCTCCCCATGTGAGAGTAGGGAACTGCCAGACTTTATTTTGAAACAAAAAGGCCATCCATAGGGGTGGCCTTTTTGCATTTAATAAAGAACTAACTTAGTTTTCCAACTGTTTTCCACGCCTATAGCTGATAAACTATTTATTAAATAGCTTTATTGAGTATTGAGTAAATGCTTTCTCTTAAAGAATTTAATACCTTTGGGTTATCAGCCTATGCTAAACGTTTAGATATAGCTGAATCTGCCGAATCCTTATTAGCTTTATGGCAGAAAGCTAAAAGCGAAAAACAACCTGTATTACTGCTTGGTGGTGGCAGTAATGTCTTATTTACTGCAAATTTTGAAGGAACTGTGATTCTGAATAGAATTATGGGGATTCAACAGCGGGAAACAGATGGATCGTGGCATTTACATGTAGGGGCAGGAGAAAATTGGCACGAATTAGTCTGCCATTCTCTTAAAAATCAAATCTATGGATTAGAGAATCTGGCTTTAATTCCTGGTTGCGCTGGTGCGGCACCAATTCAAAATATTGGTGCATATGGTATTGAATTTAGAGATGTGTGTGAATATGTGGATGTTCTTAATCTAGAAACTGGGGAACAAACACGCCTTAGTGTTGGTGAATGCCAGTTTGGATATCGGGATAGTGTTTTTAAGCATAAATATAAAGCAAATCATTCCATTATCTCTGTAGGATTATTGTTGAAGAAGAATTGGCAGCCGATATTGAACTACGGTGATTTAATTAAGCTGTCGAAAGATAATGTAATAACTCCTCAGAAGATCTTTGATTCAGTATGTGCAATGCGCGCTAGTAAATTGCCTGATCCTGCAATAACAGGTAATGCAGGGAGTTTCTTCAAAAACCCAATTGTTAGTGCGGAAGTTGCGGCGAAAATAAAAGAAAATTACCCTGATAGCCCCCAATATCCTTACGCGCATGGAATGTTTAAATTAGCGGCGGGTTGGCTCATTGAACATTGTAATTTAAAAGGTTATCGCATTGGAGGTGCATCTGTGCATCTTAGACAAGCTCTGGTATTGATAAATCAGGAAAATGCTACAGGCAAGGATGTAGTTTCATTGGCTGCCTACATTCGCCAGCAAGTGATAGGTAAATTTGGTGTATTACTTGAACCTGAGGTTCGTTTTATTGGTTCTAAAGGCGAAATTGATGCTGTGGAATATATTTCATGAAAGATATAACTGTGCCATTACAGTTGATTAAGATTTTGTCTGACGGTGATGTTCATTCTGGCCAACAGTTAGGACAAGATTTAGGGATGAGTAGAGCTGGAATTAATAAACATATACAGACAATTCGTGAATGGGGAATTGAGCTAGAAACAACTCCAGGCAAGGGTTATAGCCTTATGGCACCTATGCAGTTACTTGATGAATCTACTATTTTTCAATATTTACCTCAGGATCGTATAACTGTTTTGCCAGTTATTGATTCGACAAATCAGTACTTGCTTGAACGTTTATCTGATTTGAAATCAGGGGATGCTTGTGTTGCAGAGTACCAGTATGCTGGCAGAGGACGGCGTGGAAGGAAATGGGTTTCGCCCTTTGGAAAAAATCTTTATTTATCTATGTATTGGTGCCTTGAACAAGGACCTGCTGCTGCAATCGGATTGAGTCTGGTTGTTGGCATTGTTATTGCTGAAGTATTACATCGATTGGGCGCTGATAGAATTAGGGTAAAATGGCCAAATGATTTATATCTTGATGATAAGAAATTAGCGGGAATCTTAGTTGAACTCATAGGAAAGACTGGTGATGCTGCTCAGATTGTGATAGGTGCGGGTATAAATATTTCGATGGATCATAAGGATGAAGAATCTATTAATCAGCAATGGATTAATTTGTTGCAAGCAGGAATTGAAATTGATCGTAATAAATTGGCTGTAGAAATAATACTTGATCTAAGGAAGGCTTTAATTCAGTTTGAAAATGAAGGTTTGTCTTCATTTGTTTCTCGGTGGTTTGAGTTAGATAATTTTATGGATAGACCGGTGAAATTAATTATTGGTAGTCAGGAAGTGTATGGTATAGCTAGGGGGATTAATCAGCAAGGTGCTTTGTTACTTGATCAGAATGGTGTTATAACCCCATACATCGGCGGGGAGATTTCTTTAAGAGGCTGTTAGAAACGACCGGAAGAGAAATGTCTTCCGGGTTCGGAAACTATTTTTACTTACGTATCCTTACACTTTCAATAGTGTGGTTAGTACCTTTTGTCATGATTAGGCTTGCGCGTTCTCGAGTTGGTAAAATATTTTGTCGCAAATTCAGTCCATTGATCTCTTGCCAGATATTAGATGCAGTATTTATAGCTTCTTCTTCTGATAGTTTGGAATAGCTATGGAAATAAGAGTCTGGATCAGAAAAAGCACCTTGGCGGAATTTTAAGAAACGGCTGATATACCAGCTCTTGAGTAATTTTTCTGGTGCATCGACGTAGATAGAAAAGTCGACAAAATCAGAGACAAATACATGGTGTGGATCATGAGGATAATCCATACCGCTTTGTAATACATTCAAACCCTCTAGAATCAAAATGTCTGGTTGTTTAATAAGTTTTTGCTCGTTTGGTACGATATCATAGGTAAGATGAGAGTAGACTGGTGCGGATACTTGTTTAGATCCCGATTTAATATCAGATACAAATTTCACTAAACTATGCATATCATATGATTGCGGGAACCCTTTCTTTTTCATCAGTCCACGTTCATTCAGCACGCTGTTAGAATGTAGAAAACCATCTGTAGTAATTAATTCTACACTTCTGTGTTCAGGCCACCGACTCAGCAGGGCTTGCAATAAACGCGCAGTAGTACTTTTACCAACAGCAACACTGCCGGCAATTCCTATGACATAAGGGACTTTTTGTCCATCAGTACCTAGAAATTGTTCGAGTACTGCTTGACGACGTAAATTTGAACTAATATAAAAATTGAGCAAGCGAGATAAAGGAAGATAAATCTCAACAACTTCTTCTAAAGAGATTTCTTCATTAATTCCTTTTAAATCAATTAATTCTTCTTTTGTTAATGTCAGTGGAACTGAATCACGTAGGGTTGCCCATTGTTCACGATTGAATTGCAAATATGGAGTAGCCAAAAAAGGTTCTTTTTTATTCATAAACCAACATCTGCCTGTTTGTGCAGGTTGGGCAAGTTGTAATAAACAACCTGTACCCGACAAAAAATAAATCGCATGATATCGACTGATGAGCGGCAGGCGTAGGCTTTTTTATATTTTTAATGGTTTTTTTTGTAAGAAATGCAGAATCGTAAAAAATTGAGTTGCTTTACTTAATGTTAGCTTTAGCTGTTTGTTTATCATAGATGGAAATTTAAATGACACAAGATGAAGTAACCTATCAAGTTTTATCGGGCACTGTGATCAGTTCCTTGATAGTTACATGTAATTTTGTGTTTATTATTTGAGCTAAATATATTGAAAAAAACAGCTAATTGAATAAAAATGAGTGTTTTATGACCGAATGGTCAAGAGGAGTAATTTTTTTGTTGCATAGTGCGCTCACACTGCCTAGAATGCGCAGCACTTGATGCCGGCATAGCTCAGTTGGTAGAGCAACTGACTTGTAATCAGTAGGTCCCGAGTTCGATTCTTGGTGCCGGCACCATTAAAAATTTGGAAAAGGTGGGGTTCCCGAGCGGCCAAAGGGAGCAGACTGTAAATCTGCCGTCACAGACTTCGAAGGTTCGAATCCTTCCCCCACCACCAAAGAATCAGATTTAATCTTGATATTCTTTTGATACTTACTAAATTAAAGCATATTGAGATCAACGTACAGCTGATTAAAGTTAGGTAGCCGAGTTCAATGCGGGCATCGTATAATGGCTATTACCTCAGCCTTCCAAGCTGATGATGCGGGTTCGATTCCCGCTGCCCGCTCCAAGATGTGCTGATATAGCTCAGTTGGTAGAGCACACCCTTGGTAAGGGTGAGGTCGGCAGTTCGAATCTGCCTATCAGCACCACTTCCTTAATGTCCTTGTCTCCCGATTTTATTCCTGTAAGCGATATTCAACGAGCAATTGCTTGGTTGATGTGGTGGAACCACCGATTCCGTGTCTTAGAGGGACAATCTAATGTCTAAAGAAAAGTTTGAACGTACAAAACCGCACGTTAACGTTGGTACTATCGGCCACGTTGACCACGGTAAAACTACCCTGACTGCTGCTATCACTACTGTACTGGCTAAAACCTACGGTGGTAACGCTCGTGCATTCG
>NZ_RCWC01000080.1 GCF_018448935.1 Photorhabdus noenieputensis
CAACACTGGACTCAATCCCGTCCACCGGAACATCGCGGCCGGAGACGGTGGTGCCGACAATGGTTTGCTCATCTCCCGTGTAGCTGTGAAGTAGCTTATGCCAGGCAAATTGTAAGGCCACATTCAGCGTCACCCCTTGTGTCCGGCACATATCCTTAAGCTGCACATAAACGCCGCCCTGAACAATGAGTTTCTGTTCAGCCGGATTTTCAATACTTTTTATTTGCGCTAAATCGACATGGTGACTTAACAACGCAGAAAAATCATTGGTACCCTGAAATTGGGCTTTGTATGCCGCCCAATAGGTGTCTGATTCAGCTTGATGATCCAAATGATATTGCTGGGTTGCCAGATAAGTCTGTTCCACCATAATCTGGGGCTTCTGCCCTTTTATTAATTGATTGTAATACTCATGCACAGCTTGCAATAAAATCGGATGGCTCCAGCCATCAGCAATGCAGTGATGTTGCGTAAGCAGTATGGTGACTAACTGCTCATCCTGTCTGATGAGAGTGAAGCGGATTAACCCGGGCTGACTTAAATCAAAAGGCAGGGTACGGTCGTATTGTTGAATGTCGTCAATCGCCTTGTTGCGGTCTTCTTCTGGTAATTGACTGATGTCTTTGAACTTGAAGTTCAATGGCCCAATACTGGCACCCGTTGTTACGATCTGTAATATTTTTCCTTCCCAATCAAATGCGGTTCTGAGAATGGGGAAACGTAGTGAAGCCATTGACCAAGCTTGTTGATAGACGGAAAAGTTGATATTGGTGTGATAATCCAACAGCAATTGCACACGATAAGCATCATCCTGTGGCTGAGTTAGATGATGATAAACAAACCCCTGTTGCAAACTGGTAGCAGGAAAGATTGCTTCAATTTTTTTTCTGGGGGAGACGATTGAACCATTCGTACCAGAATGATTTTCATTAAAAATAAAACTTTTAAAATCTTTTTCAGAGAAAATACTTTTTTTATTCAAAAAATCTAATATGTTTTCTTTTCTCTGTTTAACCTTATCAATAAGTTGGGAGGGCGGAGTTTCTCCGGTGAACGCCAGTTTCAACTTATCCTCATAGACCCATACTGACATATGATTTTTATTAAGTTCTTTAAATAGCATCAACATTTTTTACACGTCCAAAATAGTTTTCTTTTCTGAGTGATGGTCTGAATTTTCATGATTCATATGATCAAAACGATGAGTGAGCTGGTTTAACTGTTCCATTGAAACGTCTTTGAACCCGTAATCACTGGGGGTTTTTATTCCTCCCAATTGAGCCTGCTTTTGACCAGCAGCAATAACGTTATTGAGTGCTTGCTTAAATGCCGTGATAAACATCTCTGTCCGGGCTTGTGGCAAGCGGGAATCCACGCTGAATTGCAGTTTTCCCGCCTGAACTGCGCCATTAATGCCCAGTAGTAAATGGCTGGTGTTTTTGCTGGCTAACACAGACCCACAATCATCGTTGGTTATGGACCAATTTTGATGGCTGGCTCCTCCTAACTGACCAAGGTAGTTGAAACTGATGGTTGGTAAATCGCCAGTCAGATATCCAGATTGATGTAACGCACTGTAACCAATACCTTTATTCGGTACGCCACGAAGCATCTCTTTGGTGTGGATGATGGTTTTTGCAATATCAGTCTGCATTTCCAGACGGACAGGGTACATGGTTGTAAACCAGCCAACGGTTTCGGAAAGATCTAATGTGTCATCAATGGATTCCCGGCCATGTCCTTCCAGAGTGATGTAGTTTACTGCTTGGGAGAAAGTCTCCTGCAAAGCCAGTGTCAGTGCGCTCAACAGTAAATCATTAATTTCAGTGTGGTAACCGGTATTGGCTTCATGTAGGAGCATGTCCGTCATTTCGGCAGTAATGTTTAACAGGTGCTGAGTGGTGTTATTCAGCGCAGGTTTGGTGCTGTTTCCTGCTATCACCTGTTGCCAGTAGGGTACTTCACCCTGATGTTGCTGTGCATAATGATGGACGGCTGTTACCCATTGTCGATAACTGCTGGTCTTCAGTGGTAAGGTCATCCCCTGTAATAATAGATGCATATGTTCTGCAATAATTCGCCAGGAAACCACGTCAATAATCAAATGGTGGAATGCGAAGAATAGCCGGGCGCTGCCATCCGTATATCCGGTCAGATGACCTGCTTGCCATAATGGCCCGCGGCAATAATCAAAGCCACTTTGCCATTGGGTTAATTGTTGATGTAATGCTTCCTTATTTAATCCCCTGATATCACAGTGATGTAAAAGGGAATATGAAGATGGCATTTCCGCGGAATAGTACTGACGGTAACCGTTTTCGGTATCGATAAAACGGACACGCAGCATATCATGCCGTTTAGCCAGCATTATCAGAGCCTGTTCAATCTGTGCGGATTTGATATCCCCGGGGATCTGAATCATAAATGCCTGATTCCAATGGTGTGGGTTTGACCAATTCCAGTCGAAGAAGGTCTGTTGGATAGGCAACAGGCTAAATTCCCCGCTCAACAGTCCTTGCTCTGCTAGCATGTTGATGGTAGGTGATGAGAGTGCCAGTAGTTGGGCTAACCGGGCCACCGTTGGTGCTTCAAAAATTGATTTAACCTGGAGGGAAAAGCCCGCCTGCCGCAGTTTTGACACCAGTTGAATACTGACAATGGAATCCCCCCCGATGCGGAAAAAGTTATCTTCAACGCCAATGCGTTTCAACCCCAATACGTCCTGCCAAATGGTACACAGTTGGGTTTCCAGCGCATTGCGGGGTGCCACGTACCCCTCTTGGTTTCCCCAGATTGGCTCAGGCAGGGCGTGGCGATCCAGTTTGCCATTCAGGGTCAGGGGCACGGAGTCAATATGGGTAAAGCTGGCAGGCAGCGTATAGTCCGGCAGGCGGGAAGATAAGTGCCTGACGAGTTCATCGTCTGATAGTTCCTCGTCTGTCACCAGATATGCCGCCAGTACTTTATGGCCGTTATGCTCACGGTCAATCACCACTGCCTGTTTGACCTGTGGGTGCAAAGTGAGGGCGGCTTCAATTTCGCTCAATTCGATGCGGTAACCGCGGATTTTGACCTGAAAATCATTGCGTCCCAGATATTCCAGATTGCCATCCGGCTGCCAGCGCACCAAATCGCCGGTTTTATATAGGCGGGTGTAACCGCGTGCCTTGTCTTCTGCGGTGGCAAAGGGATTCGCCACAAAACATTCGGCGGTCAGTTCCGGTTGGTTCAAATATCCCCGCGCCAGCCCGGCACCGCCGATATACAGTTCTCCCGGTGCGCCGACAGGAGACAGATTGCCGTGATTATCAAGAACGTAAAGGCGGACGTTATTAATCGCTTTACCAATGTTTGCTGCAATATCCCCACCTTGATACTGTTTCCCTGTCGCACAAACAGTCACTTCTGTTGGGCCGTAAGCATTCAGTATGCTGTTGTGCTGGCTGAAATAGTCAAGAAAATCTGAAGAAGGTGATTCTCCGGCGGTGACTAATAATTGCAGGGAAGGCAACTCAGCCCCAATTAATAATTTCAATATGGCAGGGGGTAAGGTAGCCATTTCAATGTCTTCCCGTTGAATGAGTTTTTCAACGGCGGGGATATTACGTTCTGTTTCACTGCAAAGGTAAATGGTATGACCATGAAGCAGGCTGAGGAATAACTCAGAAACTGAGGCGTCAAAGGCATAAGCAGCAAACATTAAGGCTTTTTTTCTCTTTGTTGCATTAAAAAGCGCTGTCTGTGCCGCCACCAGATGCGCCACATTTTTGTGCTCAATCATGACGCCTTTCGGCTGGCCGGTGGTGCCTGAGGTATAGATGATATAGGCCAAATCTGAGGATTTGTTTACCGATGCCGGATTGTCCACAGGTTGGTCTGCGGTGATTGCCGGGTCATCCGCCGCTATCAATACTGGTCGTTTTGCGCGTGTTGGCGTGTCCGTCTCCAGTGTTGCCAGATGCCTTTGCTGAGTGACGACGCAGGGTGATTGGGTATCGTCCAAAATAAACCGAACCCGCTCTGAGGGATATTCAGGGGAGATGGGCACATAAGCGCCACCGGCTTTCAATACCGCTAAGATACTGATAACCATGTCCAGACTGCGGTCGAGATAGAGGACGATGGGGGTATCAGCTTGCACAGGGACATGATGGTGTTGCTGACAACGTTCACGGATAGCATAAGCCAGTTGGTTAGCCTGTTCGTTAAGCTGGCGGTAGGTCAGGGATTGGCCTTCAAACACCAGCGCCACGTTATCCGGTGTCTTTTCCACTTGAGCTTCAAACAGTTGTGGCAGGGTTTTATCCTGCGGGTAAGGCGCATCAGTCTGATTCCAGCGGTGCAACAGGGTATGACGT
>NZ_RCWC01000081.1 GCF_018448935.1 Photorhabdus noenieputensis
ATAACATGAAGGCAAAAGAATTATCTCTCTGGGATAAGCTGATGTTAAGAAGGAGATTTTTGATAGAAACGGTCGTGGATCAGCTTAAAAATATTTCTCAGATAGAGCATTCAAGACACCGCAGTCAGCTCGGTTTTTTATTGGAAATCGTCGCTGGCCTAATTGCTTATACATTCCAACCTAAAAAACCGAGCTTGAATTTACGGGATTGTGATATCGCTATTTTTAAACGAAGCTGAGGTTATATAGGGACAACAGATCGCACGATTAAGGCGATGGAAGGAGAAGATAATATGATTAAGGCCAGACTTGAGCAAACTCAGGCGATAAAAGAAGAAAATGTGGATTGTAGTTATCTCCCTCGTCCGGCGATTTGTGAGGTTGGGTCGACCAGCAAAGATCCGTTGACAGGTAAGGAGTTACCAAAATATTAAAAAAGGGGCCGAAATGGCCCTTTTCTTTTATCCCAAATTTTACATCACCATTTGCCAACCAGTGTTTTTTCCGGGAACCCTTTATTCCCCGTTTCACCTGAGAACAAATAGTAATCTTTCCCATTAATAGATACGCTCGGCATGCGAGGAGAGGTTTTCGGATTGTCAGGACGTAAAATGAAGCCATTAAATCCTTTAGAACTTTCGTCCATCGTTGTTGGGATCAGCGTATAACGGATGAGGGAATAATTACCTTTAGGCAAATTGAGTTGAGACAGCTCCTGTCCAGTAGCCGGACGAATCGTTTGGTAATCAAATACTCGGTTACCAAAAGCGGTATCTTTTGATGGTGTTGTAGCTAATACACAACTGTCGAATTTCGCCATTATGGAAGTGCTGATCTGGCATTCATCAATCGCTTTCAGTTGTTTATCCAGCACAAAGCCTCGCTTAGCGCCACTATCTTTTACGAAGGTGAAGGCATATCTGGCCCCATCTTTAACCAGTTTGGGGTCATCAAATGGGAGATTCGTTGGGTTAGAAACAAAGACAACCAAGTGTTCCATTACCATGCGCTCGGCATCTTCTTTCGAGTAAAGGGAAGCAAGAGTCATAATGCTTAGCCCCTTAATGCCACCTGTCACGTAGCCCATCGTACCGTTTATCAGGTACTTTGAAATACCTGCTTCATCCGAGCTACCAGGCTTAATTTCTGTTTCTGCAAAATCCACATCAACACCCGCAAGTGAGTATGCGTTCTTGGCAACTGAGTAAGAAAGATTTTTATGCCAGTAAATACCATGGGTTTTACTGTACTGAGCTGTTTCAGGCGTTTTTCCTACATTTGTCGCGCAGCCGGTCAGCAAAAGCGCAGCAGTTGCGGATGCGAACAGAGATGAGGTATTGAAAAAGTTCATATAAATTCCTTTTACTTGGTTAGTAACTGAATTATTTCATAAACGTAAAGAAAGCTAACGCCTATTTACGCAGAAAAAATCAAAAAGTTGCTATGCGCCAAGATAAAATTTGCGCCAGTAATCGGCAAGAGGGAATTTACTAAGGGTTATAATCATTTTGTAAAACTAAAGAGGGACGTATGGGCATGCCACATCTGAACATAAAAGAATCATGCCCAATATGAATAGAAATAACATGATTATTGCAGTACCGGGGAGTGGTAAATTTTTTACGATGATTTAGGGAGTAATTAAGATCCTGCGAAATCATCTACTTTAAAAAAGATATATAGAATGCAGAGTTATAATTAATAAGGAATGGTGACGAGGAATAAATTAATAACTAGGACAGTATTTACATCTGACATTTATTGATGTATATATTAGATGCTAGATAAAAAAATTAAAAATAAAGCAGTGCCTACAAATTAAATAGACTTAAACGCAGTACTAAACAGCTCCTAGGGTGGGATCTCACACTTTTAATAAGGTTATTTTGGTTAAATAAAAATCAGAACATGACTTTTTATAGGCATTTCTCTCATTAAAACGTTAAGATCTCTCTCTTCCATAAAAAAGCGATCCTAATGATGAGTATTTTTAATTTTATCAGCAAGATAGAAGACCCCCGTTCTGATATCAATAAAAAACATGAATTAATGGATGTGATTTTTTTAGCCTTCTCCGCTGTATTATGCGGCGCTTCTGGCTGGAAATCGATTCAGGAATTTGGTGAATTACAGAGCGAGTGGCTTAAACAATACACGCATTTTACTCACGGTATTCCCCGTCGTCACTGTATTGCTAATATTATCAAAATGATAGAGCAAGATGCACTGGTTGAAGCCTTTTATGCCTGGATCAACCAGCGTCGGGTCAGGGCAGGAAAAAGTCTTATCGCCATTGATGGAAAAACCCTGAGAGGAACCTGTAAGGGGACATTATTTGAAGCCCTGCATGTGGTCAGTGCTTATGATGTTGAATCCGGTGTAGCCCTATACCATCAGGCAGCCGAAAGCAAAGGTCAGGAAGGTCCGGTTGCCAGACAATTGATTGAATTACTGGCGCTTGATGGCGCGATTGTCACTATGGATGCCCTGCATTGCCAGAAAGAAACCCTTGCATTAATTACTCAGCGCGGCGGTGATTTTATTGTCGGCCTCAAAGGCAATCAAAAGACCCTCCATGAATGGGTCAAATCGTATTTTGCTTCGCATTATGAGAGTGATGAGCTTGTTGAATTTACGCAGAAAAATAGCGGTCATGGACGGACAGAATTTCGGCATGTCATGCAAATTCGTGCCGTATTGCCGGAGGTCCTTCGGCAGCAATGGCCTTCAATACAAAGTGTTATTGAAGTAGTCAGTGAACGAAGCGTAAAAGGTCAGCCTCCCCATCGTGATTCACGCTGGTATGTCAGCTCGCTACCGTTGGAGGCGGAAATCGTGGCTAAGGCAATAAGAAGGCACTGGTCGGTGGAAAACGAGTTGCATTGGGTATTAGATGTCACTTTTCGAGAAGATGCTATCTCACTCAAAGATCCTGATGGGGCTGCACAAATGGCGCTTTTTAACCGAATTGCATTAAGTGTGATTAAACAGAATACCAGTATAAAAGACAGTCAGGCGGCTAAACGTCGAAGAGCCATTTGGTCAGGGGAATTCCGTAGTCAACTTATCTTTGATTAAATTAAATACAAAGTGGAATCCCGCCCTGAAACAGCTCCAGACCCATCAAAACGGGTTTTCAAACTTTAGCCGACAAAAGCGGCCAGCTCTGATATCAGGCTGAAGGACATCACCGTAAAAAGTAATAAAGTTTACTTTTGTCGCTGATGCGATTTCGCACATCTATAGTCCGGCTAATCCGACTTTCTCAAATCGTAACGAGTCTATAGTTCCAATTGGAGCTATAGCAAGTTGCGTACTGTCTAATGCCAGATCAGTTTAAAATCAGGCGGTTTATTTTCTACGGGAGATAAACGACAGACGAAAGTCTAGATTCAATCAATACACGACAGTGTCTGATTGTTGACTAAATTATGTGTATAGGTACTAAACATGACAACTTTAAACCCCAAAGATAACCATGCCCTCGCGTTAGCCCTGTCTCAAACTTATGCAAGCATCTATGGCGAAGCTAAGTCTGAGGAAATCTATAAAGACCTGCGAAACGCTTTCAATGATGAAAATAGTGACGCAGAATTTGCAGTAGTATTTCAGCGGGATAAAGCAATAGTGTTAAAGCTTAATGCGTTAACTCCGTTGCAAAGCATTGGCAATATGGTTTCTATAGACAGTAAATATTACCATGTGAATTGCAAGAAATTAGATGTTAAAGAAATTGATTTTAACAAAGAGGTAGAAATGCTGCGATCTTTTCCTGTTATCCGTATGGTAAAAGACAAAAAAGAGTTTAATAAAAAAGTTAGCGAACAATTTGAGTCTTTTGGTCTGAACGAATATTTAAATGCTGAAGATCTTCATTACTCATTTGCTAAAGCTAAAGAGTTAAATAATGAACGTTTGAGTGCATGGTTGGCTGATATTATCGACAAGCAACGCAAATATATTTTGCGTGAGCATTTCGTTAAGGTTTCTGAAGCACACTATGATTCACTCGACGATTTCAACAATGCAGTACGTCCTTTGATGTTAGGCTGTGTCCCTTAATATCAATTAATAGTATTATTATCTGATTGATTTCGATGCAGGAACAAAATGGTGGCACGTTACGACATTTCTGATGATGCTTGGATATTGATAGAATCTTGTTTGCCCCCTGTACGTTCAGGGCAGGCAGGACGTCCACATGTTGAACACCGCAGTGTGATGAATGGGATGTTCTGGG
>NZ_RCWC01000082.1 GCF_018448935.1 Photorhabdus noenieputensis
GGGCCGTTAAATCCACTTTGCCGCCGCGAATAAAGCCGCTGTTGGTCAGGTTGTTGGCCGTCAGTTGGGTGACGTCACGCCCGCTGATGGTGCCGCTGTTGGTGATATCGCCCTGACTGTTGAGCGCTACGGTATTCCCGGCCAGCAAGGCACCATCACTGCGCAGGTCGCCCTGACGGACGCGCGCATAAACCTGCGGCACGGTGACTACCTCAGTAGTGCCATCCGGTAAAGTCACGGTTTGGTTAGTCAGCCAGATAATGTCCGAGGTCAGCAACGCCATCTGCGCCGGACTCAGCGCCACGCCCGGCGTCAACTGTTGCTGTTTGCCAAAGGCAACGCCGGCATCCATCAGCGCTTTAAATTGCGCTTCGTCGTTGTTGTAGCCCGGCAGATAGCGCTGGCCGGTCAGTTGGGTGATTTGGTCGCGCACCAAACGTTGTTCATAAAACCCATCTCCTAACCGTTTGTGGACCAGCGCCGGGTCATGCGTTAATTGTTGCCGCATATAGTCCGAGCCCAGCCACTGTTTGTACTGGGTAAATTTCGGGTCGGTTTCGACCAGATAGTGACTGTCACTGCCCGGTTGCACGGTATACAGGCTGTTATTCGGCAAACGCGTATCGGGCGTCACCACGCGTATCACCGGGTCGACTGTTTGCCCTTTGACGGTTTCCGGGGGCAAACTCAGCTCAAATGGCTGACCGGGAGGCAAGACCAGTGGCTGATTTTTGATACCGTTCACCGGTGTGACCGTCGTGGGGGCAGAATGTATCTGACCGGTTTGTCGGTCTGTAATCGTGATATCGGTGCCCTGTGGACGGGTATTCTCCTGCCAGGCCAGCGTTTTCAGGTCGAGGGTTTCTATTACGGGGGCCGGGTCATAATTGCTGCGGCTTTTCCCCTGCGAAGTTTTGGTCCCCCCGAACCCGAACTTTTTCTTTTTGGTTTTTTTAGCATACCAGTGGGTCTGACTGCCCGTATCGGTGGTAATCCGTTCTCCCTGAGTAGCGATATTGTGCAGTTCACCAATTTCACCACCGAGCGTGCCGCCAGCGACAATCTGGCTGTCGTGATTAGTGACCTGCGCACTGTTGAGCGTGATATTGCCCCCGGCCAGAATTTTACCGGGGTCACTCTGTTTAACCTGAGTTTCCTTGACGGTGCGAGTGTACTGGTATTCGTAAAAATCATTACTGCGGCTGCCATCCGGCATGATGGCATCGTGCACTTTGTATTTATTGCGGTGGGAAGTGTCCACCTGTGACCAGTCGTAACGGGTGGTCTGGCCGCTCAGTACTGCATCGTGATGCTGAGACTTTTCCGTTTCGACGACCTGAGTGACCAACCCGGCGTTGGTGTTGTTAATCCGGTCGGCATTAATCTTCAAGTGGTGCCCGGCCTCAATCGTCGCCGCGTGGTTATTGAGCTCACGGGCTTGACCGGTGGCCGTCAGGGCGTTATCCAACCGGCCGCCGATGTGCAGGTCGCCCACGCTGTAAATCTGGGCATGGTCACGGTTGTTCAGTGTTCCGGTGCCGATATCCAGCCGGTCACGCGCCGCAATCACGGCGGCTTTACCGTTCTGTGCGATGTTATTCAGCGTGCCCGTCTGAAGGGCAATTTGGTCACCGTAAATGCGCCCGGTGCCGGTATTGTTCAGCGTGTTGGCCGTGAGATGGGTTAAGCCGCCGTCAATCAGTCCGGTATTGTTCAGCGTGTCATGGACGTTGATTTGCGTTTGTTTGGCGCTGATTTCACCGGAGGCGTTATTGGTGAGATGGTGTGCGTCAAGATGCAGCGCCTGACCGGCTTTTATCTGGCGGTCATTGATAAGATTGCCGGTCGTTTTCAGGGTCAGATTGCCATTGGCCGCCGTGTTGCCGGTATGGTGAAAATCCTCGGTTAAAGTGACTGCCATATCGCCTTGCGATAACAGTTGGCCGTCCCCACTTAAGGCGTGTGCGGTGATAGCCGCGTGTTCCCCGGCAATCAGCGTACCTTGCCGGTTGTTAATCACCAGCGAGGTGTGCCCGCTCTTGTCGTCTACGGTAAGTTGTTTACCTGCGGAGATTAACCCCTGCGCATTCTCCAGCGTGTGACTCACCTGAGCTTGCAGGTGATTGGCCGCCCGTAAAGCGCCCTGGGTATTGTCCACCTGTTGGGCGTTTACCGTCAGGTTTTGCGCTTCCAGCCCGTTATCCGTGTGCGCCGTCTCGCGGTTAATCAGGCGAGCGGTGTTCAGGGTCAATTGCTGACCGCCACGGATAAGGCCGCCGGTGTTATCGGTTTGAGTGTCAACATCAAGCTGAGTGTCGCCCACCGCCTGCACCTGCCCGCGACGATTATCGAGCTGGTGAGTATTCAGGGTTAACGTGTCGGTGGATAACAGTTTGCCGTCCCGGTTATCCAGCGCGGCGTGTCGGGTATCGATAACCACCTGTCCGCCTTGCAGATGACCGTGGCGATTGTCCAGTGGGCCGCTGGTGACGGTGGTTTTTCCTTCTCCAATAATCTGGCCCTGCTGGTTATCCAGCAACTGTCCGTCGGTATCCAGAGTCAGGGCGTCGGCGGATTGTAAGGTCCCCTCGCGATTTATCAGTTGTTGACTGTGAATGTCCAGCCCGCTATTTCCGGCTATCTGGCCCTGAGTATTAGTGAGCTCGGCGCTGGTCAGCGCAGTTTTGCCGTCCGCCGCTATCATGCCGCCGGTGTTATCAACATCGCCGGTGCGCAAAGTTAAGTGTCCGCCACTCAATAACCGGCCTGCTTTTTGGTCGGCATTGCGGGTATTGGTGAATCGGTGGCCGTGGGTATCAACGGTCATCTCGCGGCCAGCCTGTAACAACCCTGCGGTGTTATCCAGTTCGCCACTGTTGACCGTCAGCGTGTCTTCGGCTATCACCTGCCCCGCGGTATTGGTGAAGGGATGGCCTGTGGTCTGGCTATTGATATGCTGTGCCAGCAACACCCCCTGCGTGTTATCCAGGGTCTGGCTGGTTGTAGTCAGTCGGGTTTTGGCTTCAAGATGGCCGTGAGCGTTTTGAATGGCTTTGCCAACGGTGAGGGTGGCGCTGTCCCCGGCGGCAACCATGCTCCCCCGGCGATTATCCAGTTGGGCAGCGCTGAGCTGGAGCGCGTGGCCCGCTTCCAGTCGGCCCGCCTGATTATCCAGGATGTCTTTGACGGTCAGTGCCAACGTTCCTTTTTTCGCGGCCACGATGTTGCCGTGACGATTATCGACGGTCGTTGCTTTAAGGTTCAGATTACCATTGCCCGCAAGGGTGCCGTGCTGGTTATTCAGTCGCCGGGTGGTGAGGGACAAGTCACCCTTACCCTGTTGTTGCATCACACCGCCTTGATGGCTCAGGGTGTCGGCGTTGATGGTTATCTGCCCGGCCTGAGTTTCGGCGTGGTTGAGTTGCAGTTCACCGGCCTGTATCGTCAGGGCACCATTGGTGAGCAATTTGCCCTTATCACCCAGCCACCGTTGGGTATTGAGCGATAATCGACCCTGACCGGCCAACTGCACCGTCCCTTGATTGTTATCTGCCTGATGCGCGGTCAAATGCAGGTCCTCGCCCTGACTGGCAATAGTGCCCTGACGGTTGTTAAGCCGGTCAGTGGTAAGGGTCAATTTCCCCTGATTGAATACCATCCCCTCACGGTTATTCAGGGTGCGGGTATGGAGCGCCAGTTCACCGGTCCCGGTCTGGTTAATTTTTCCCTGCTGATTAGATAAATCTGGGGTTGTGAGGTGGATTTCCTTCGCCACTAACTGGCCGCTGTCGTTGTTAAACTGGCCCGGCATTTTTGCGGTCAAACGGTCGGCGTTGACGGTAGCGCGAGCGGTACTGATGCCCGATTGACCGGCGGTGAGTTGAATCTGCCCGGCCGCAGTCTGGCTGTCGCTCAGGTCAATCTGTTGACTGTGGACAGCCAGCGTATCGGTGGCCAGATTTTTGCCATTGGCCTGAACGTGCTGCGCGGTCAGGGTCAGTGAGCCGGGTAAAGTAGTACGCCCTTTATCATCCAGCCCCGCGGCCCATACGCTGTCGTGACCACTTTGTATTGTTCCTGCTCTGGCGGTGATATTGCCCCGTGCCTCAACCCGGCCCTGATTATCCAGTGCGCCGCCCGCCTGTAAATTCACCGCCGATTGTGACAGCA
>NZ_RCWC01000083.1 GCF_018448935.1 Photorhabdus noenieputensis
GGGCCGTTAAATCCACTTTGCCGCCGCGAATAAAGCCGCTGTTGGTCAGGTTGTTGGCCGTCAGTTCGGTGACGTCACGCCCGCTGATGGTGCCGCTGTTGGTGATATCGCCCTGACTGTTGAGCGCCACGGTATTCCCGGCGAGTAAACTGCCATCACTGCGCAGGTCGCCCTGACGAACGCGCGCATAAACCTGTGGCACGGTGACTACCTCAGTAGTGCCATCCGGTAAAGTCACGGTTTGGTTAGTCAGCCAGATAATGTCCGAGGTCAGCAACGCCATCTGCGCCGGACTCAGCGCCACGCCCGGCGTTAACTGTTGCTGTTTGCCAAAGGCAACGCCGGCATCCATCAGCGCTTTAAATTGCGCTTCGTCGTTATTGTAGCCCGGCAGATAGCGCTGGCCGGTCAGTTGAGTGATTTGGTCGCGCACCAGCCGCTGTTCGTAAAACCCATCACCCAGGCGTTTATGAACCAGCGCCGGGTCGTGAGTGAGTTGTTCCCGCATATAGTCCGAGCCCAGCCACTGTTTGTACTGGGTGAATTTCGGGTCGGTCTCCAGCAGATAGTGGCTGTCACTGCCCGGTTGCACAGTATACAGGCTGTTATTCGGCAAACGCGTATCGGGCGTCACCACGCGTATCACCGGGTCGACTGTTTGCCCTTTGACGGTTTCCGGGGGCAAACTCAGCTCAAACGGCTGACCGGGCGGCAAGACCAGTGGCTGATTTTTGATACCGTTCACCGGTGTGACCGTCGTGGGGGCAGCGTGTATCTGACCGGTTTGTCGGTCTGTAATCGTAATATCGGTGCCCTGTGGACGGGTATTCTCCTGCCAGGCCAGCGTTTTCAGGTCGAGGGTTTCTGTCACTGGGGCGGGGGCATAATTGCTGCGGCTTTTCCCCTGCGAGGTTTTGGTACCACCGAACCCGAACTTTTTGTGTCTGGTCTTTTTGGCGTACCAGCGGGTTTGGCGACCTTTATCGGTGGTGATACGTTCGCCCTGAGTGGCAATATTGTGCAGTTCGCCGATTTCTCCATCCAGCGCCCCGCCGGCGACAATCTGGCTGTCGTGATTAGTGACCTGCGCACTGTTAAGCGTGATATTGCCCCCGGCCAGAATTTTACCGGGGTCACTCTGTTTAACCTGAGTTTCCTTGACGGTGCGAGTGTACTGGTATTCGTAAAAATCATTACTGCGGCTGCCGTCCGGCATGATGGCATCGTGCACTTTGTATTTATTGCGGTGGGAAGTGTCCACCTGTGACCAGTCATAGCGAGTGGTCTGGCCGCTCAGTACCGCATCGTGATGCTGAGACTTTTCTGTTTCGACGACCTGAGTGACCAACCCGGCGTTGGTGTTGTTAATCTGGTCGGCATTAATCTTCAAGTGGTGCCCGGCTTCAATCGTTGCCGCGTGATTATTGAGCTCACGGGCTTGACCGGTGGCCGTCAGGGCGTTATCCAACCGGCCGCCGATGCGCATGTCGCCCACGCTGTAAATCTGGGCATGGTCACGGTTGTTCAGTGTTCCGGTGCCGATATCCAGCCGGTCACGCGCCGCAATCACGGCGGCTTTGCCGTCCTGAGCGGTGTTATTCAGGGTCCCCGCCTGGAGCGCGAGCTGGTCCCCGTAAATGCGCCCGGTGCCGGTGTTGTTCAGCGTGTTGGCCGTGAGATGGGTTAAGCCGCCGTCAATCAGCCCGGTGTTGTTCAACGTATCGTGAACCTGGATTTGCGTTTGTTTAGCGCTGATTTCACCGGAGGCGTTATTGGTGAGATGGTGTGCGTCAAGATGCAGCGCCCGACCGGCTTTTATCTGGCGGTCATTGATAAGATTGCCGGTCGTTTTCAGGGTCAGATTGCTATTAGCCGCCGTGTTGCCGGTATGGTGAAAATCCTCAGTTAAAGTGACCGCCATATCGCCCTGTGATAACAGTTGGCCGTCACCGCTCAGAGAGTGTGCGTTAATCGTGGCCTGTTCCCCGGCAATCACGGTGCCTTGCCGGTTGTTAATCGCTAGCGAGGTGTGCCCGCTCTTGTCGTCTGCGGTAAGTTGTTTACCTGCGGAGATTAACCCCTGCGCATTCTCCAGCGTGTGACTCACCTGAGCTTGCAGGTGATTGGCCGCCCGTAAAGCGCCCTGGGTATTGTCCACCTGTTGAGCGTTTACCGTCAGGTTTTGCGCTTCCAGCCCGTTATCCGTGTGCGCCGTCTCGCGGTTAATCAGGCGAGCGGTGTTCAGGGTCAATTGCTGACCGCCACGGATAAGGCCGCCGGTGTTATCGGTTTGAGTGTCAACATCAAGCTGAGTGTCGCCCACCGCCTGCACCTGCCCGCGACGATTATCGAGCTGGTGAGTGTTCAGGGTTAACGTGTCGGTGGATAACAGTTTGCCGTCCCGGTTATCCAGCGCGGCGTGTCGGGTATCGATAACCACCTGTCCGCCTTGCAGATGACCGTGGCGATTGTCCAGTGGGCCGCTGGTGATAGTGGTTTTTCCTTCTCCAATAATCTGGCCCTGCTGGTTATCCAGCAACTGTCCGTCGGTATCCAGAGTCAGGGCGTCGGCGGATTGTAAAGTCCCGTTGCGGTTAGTGAGTTGTCGGCTGTGAATGGCCAGCCCGCTATTTCCGGCTATCTGGCCCTGAGTATTATTGAGTGCAGTGCTGGTCAGCGCAGTTTTGCCGTCCGCCGCGATTATCCCGCCGGTGTTATTGATATCGCCGGTGCGCAGGGTTAACTGCCCGCCGCTTAATAACCGGCCTGCTTTTTGGTCGGCATCGCGGGTGTTGGTGAGTCCGTGGCCGTGGGTATCAACGGTCATCTCGCGGCCAGCCTGTAACAGCCCCGCGGTGTTGTCCAGTTGACCGCTATTTAAGGTCAGGGTGTCTTCGGCTATCACCTGTCCGGCGGTATTGGTGAAGGGATGGCCTGTGGTCTGGCTATTGATATGCTGTGCCAGCAACACGCCCTGGGTGTTATCCAACGTCTGGCTAGTCGTAGTCAGTCGGGTTTTGGCTTCAAGATGGCCGTGAGCGTTTTGAATGGCTTTGCCAACGGTGAGGGTGGCGCTGTCCCCGGCGGCAACAATGCTCCCCCGGCGATTATCCAGTTGAGTGGCGCTGAGCTGGAGCGCGTGACCCGCTTCCAGTCGGCCCGCCTGATTGTCCAGCGTGTCTTTGACCGCCAGTGTCAACGAACCTTGGTCGGCGGCCACGATGTTGCCGTGACGATTATCGACGGTCGTTGCTTTAAGGTTCAGGTTGCCGTTGCCCGCAATAGTCCCGCGCTGGTTATCCAGTCGCCGGGTAGTGAGGGACAAGTCATCCTTACCCCGTTGTTGCATCACACCGCCTTGATGGCTCAGGGTGTCGGCGTTGATGGTTATCTGCCCGGCCTGAGTCTCGGCCTGGTTGAGTTGCAGTTCACCGGCCTGTATCGTCAGGGCACCATTGGTGAGCAATTTGCCCTTATCACCCAGCCACCGTTGGGTGTTGAGTGACAGTTTCCCGTTGCCTGCCAGTTGCACGGTGCCCTGAGTGTTATCGGCCTGATGCGCGGTCAAATGCAGGTCCTCGCCCTGACTGGCAATAGTGCCCTGACGGTTGTTAAGCCGGTCAGTGGTGAGGGTCAATTTCCCCTGATTGAACACTGTCCCTTCACGGTTATTCAGGGTGCGGGTATGGAGCGCCAGTTCACCGGTCCCGGTCTGGTTAATTTTTCCCTGCTGGTTGGATAAATCCGGCGTCGTGAGGTGAATTTCCTTCGCCACTAACTGGCCGCTGTCGTTGTTAAACTGGCCCGGCGTTTTCGCCGTCAAACGGTCGGCGTTGACGGTAGCGCGAGCGGTACTGATGCCCGATTGACCGGCGGTGAGTTGAATCTGCCCGGCGGCCGTCTGGCTGTCGCTCAGGTCAATCTGCTGACTGTGGACAGCCAGCGTATCGGCGGCCAGATTTTTCCCCTTCGCCTGAACGTGCTGCGCGGTCAGGGTCAGTGAGCCGGGTAAAGTGGTACGCCCTTTATCATCCAGCCCCGCAGCCCATACGCTGTCGTGACCACTTTGTATTGTTCCTGCTCTGGCGGTGATATTGCCCCGTGCCTCAACCCGGCCCTGATTATCCAGTGCGCCGCCCGCCTGTAAATTCACCGCCGATTGTGACAGCA
>NZ_RCWC01000084.1 GCF_018448935.1 Photorhabdus noenieputensis
CTCCGCTTCCGGCAGAATATTCAACGTCCGTACCGGCGTTTCCGGGGTTTGTTCCAATGCCTCTGCCAGGCTCTCCAGTGCCTGCTGCATATAGCCACATACCCGTTCCGGTTCAAACGGCTGGGCAACTTGAACGGTTATCCCCAAGGATTCGCCAAAATCCTCCACCGACAGCACTAACGGATAATTGGTTCGCTCCTGCATATCAAGGAATTCGATACCGTTTACAAGTTCATCCAACGTTGTCGAAGACACATTATGTCGATAGTTCAGCAAGCTGCTAAAGAGGGGGATCTCACCCTGCACACCACTGCAACGCTGGGCCAACGCCAGTGACGCATGTTCATGTTCTAATAATCCGGCCAACCGGGTATGGGCGGCCAGCACACTTTCCCGTACCGGCGTATCATCGATGTCCAGCCGCAGCGGCAAGGTATTGATAAACAGCCCCATACCATTGTCGGCACCTTCACCTGCCTGCATCCGTCCAAACAGCACGGTACCGAACACCACTTGCTCCTGATCGCTGGTATGTGACAACACCTGTGCCCAGGCCAAATGACACAAGGCCGCCAGACTGACCCCCAAACGCCGGGCCTGACCACGCAGACGGTCATTCAGTTCAGGTGCCAGCATCCAGTAGGATTCCGTCACCTGTGAACCATCACGATGCACCTCCGTCAATCCAAATGGCAGCGTCGGTTCGTCCACCGACGCCAACATCCCGGTAAAGAAACGGGTGTGCTCCTCCTGACTCATGCCCAACCGGGCTTCAGCCACTAAATTACGGAAAGAGACAGGGGAAGTCAGACTCTCCTCCCGTTCAGTAAGATACGCCTGAACCTCACTGTTCATCACGTCCAGCGTGGTATGGTCGCCAATCAGGTGATGCAGCAATTGCAGTACCACCCAACGACCATCCGTCTCCTGCGCCACCACAAACCGCAACAATGGCGCTTGATCCAGCTCAATACGATAATGACGGGGATTAAAGCGTTGAATCAGTTGTTCACCAATCGGCCCATCCGTCGGGTCTGGCGTCAATTCAGTGACTGATAAAGGTGCCTGACGCCAGACGACCTGAGCCGGCACAGACAACTCTTGCCAGACAAAAGCGGTACGCAAAATATCGTGACGATCAACCACTTGCTGTACCGCCGCCAGGTAACGATCTAGCAGAGTCCGATCAGCGAAGGCCATCTGTCCGGCTAACAAATAGGGATCGCCTTCGTTTGCCAGTAAGTGGTGGAACAAAATACCGTCCTGTAACGGCGACAGGGCATAGATATCCTGAATGTTGCTCACCCCGCCCGGCACCTGTCTGACGATGCGGTCAATGTCAGCCTGAGTCAAATCAATCAGCGGCAACATCGCCGGTGTCAGGGCGGTCGTTGCCGGCGTGATGACGTTAGGCGGCACTGTCACCGCCTGATGCTGTCCCAATGTTTTCGCCAGGTCTGACAGCACCGGCGACTGGAACAGATCACGCGCCGTCAGCGTCAATCCCAGATGACGCAGGCGTTCAACCATCCGTATCGCCAGCAACGAATGACCACCCAAGGCAAAAAAGCTGTCGTACCGGCTGACCTGCTCAATCCCCAGTAATTCACGCCAGATAGCCGCCAGCGCGATTTCTGTTTCTCCCTGAGGCGCAGCGTAAACCTGGTGAACAAAGGCTTCATCGTCCGGTTCCGGCAATGCTTGATGATCCAATTTACCGTTCGGCGTTAGCGGAAACGCATCCAGCCGTACAAAGGCCGTCGGCACCATATAGTCAGGCAAAATAGCACTTAGATGGGCACGCAAGCTGCTTACCAGTCCGTCACGGGCTTCCGCCGCCACATAGGCCACCAGCCGTTTTTCCTGCCCTTCACCGCGGGCCAACACCGCCGCCTCACGCACCGTTGGGTACCCGGCTAACCGGGCCTCAATTTCCTCCGGTTCAATACGGAAACCACGGATTTTAACCTGCTGATCATTGCGGCCCAGGAATTCCAGATTGCCATCCGGTAGATAACGCGCCAAATCCCCAGTGCGGTACAGGCGAGCATCCGGGTTATCGCTGAACGGATCAATCAGGAAACGTTCAGCGGTCAATTCTGGCCGGTTAAGATAACCACAGGCCACGCCATCTCCCCCGATATAAATTTCACCGACCACACCTAACGGTACCGGCTGACCATACGCGTCCAGCAGATAAACCCGCGTGTTGGCTATCGGTCTACCGATAGGGACGCGAGCAGCTCCCGGCGCTAATTCAGTGATACGGTATGTTGCTGTAAAGGTGGTGCCTTCACTCGGTCCATAGCCATTTAATAGCTGTTGTGGCGGACGGGTGTTCAGTACCTGGCCGATAACATGGGGATCAAGGGCATCTCCGCCGACAATCAGCAGCTTGATCTGTGGCAGAACCGGAGACAGCTCCGTCGCTAACTGGTTAAACAATCCGACACTCAACCACAGAACCGTGATTCGCTGGATCTGTAGCTCTTGTACAAACGCCTGCGGCGTCAACACAGTGTCATGATCGATAACCACTAACGCGCCACCATTGAGCAATGGGGCCCAGACTTCAAACGTGCTGGCATCGAACGCCGGATTAGCGGCAAAAGCCACCCGATCATCCGATCCGATTTCAGCATAACCATTATTGATAACCAGCCGGACCACCGCACGATGCGGCACTAAAACCCCTTTAGGTGTGCCGGTAGAACCGGAGGTGTACATGATATACGCTAACTCGGTGCTGGCACGCGCTAAGTTAAGGTTAAAGCGATCTTCTTCACAGCCCATGTCCGTCTCATCCGAGAGACGAAGCAGCGGCACGGCCAGGTTCACCGGAATATCCGCCCGTGTATCCGTGAGCAGCAACCGGGCGGAACAATCACTTATCAGCCAGTTTTTCCGTTCATCCGGTACATTGGGATCAACCGGCACGTAAACAGCGCCAGCTTTAAGAATCGCCAATTGTGCCACTACCAGTTCCATCGAACGCGCTAGCAGGAGCGCGATATGATCACCAGAACAAACTCCTTGTTCGATCAGTTGACGAGCCAGCCGGTTAGCCCGGGTATTTAATTCGGCATAACTGAGCGTTTGCTCTTCATACATTAATGCTATCGCATCAGGCGTTTTCTCCACCTGTTGCTCAAACAACTGATGGATACATAACGCATCAGGATAGGCGGTTGCCGTAGCGTTCCAAGTTTCCAACACCAACCTGCGCTCCGCCGCAGACAGGAGATCAATTTCTCTAACCGGTTGTTGAGAGTCAGCCGCCATCGCTTGCAGCACTGTGTGCAGGTATCCCACCTGCCGTTCCATTGTCTCTGGATCAAACAGGGCCGTGGCATAACTCAATGCGCCAACAATCCGGCCCTCCGCCTCTGACAAGCTCAGTTCAAGATCAAACTTGACAACATCAATATCTTGATCAACCGGAGACACCGCCAGCCCCGGTAATCCCCACGCTGTGTTCTCATTGTTCTGCCAGACAAACATCACCTGGAACAATGGGGTATGCGCCAACCGGCGCGGTGGTTGTACGATTTCCACCACCTGTTCAAACGGTAAATCCTGATGCTCCTGCGCCGTCAATGCGGTTTTCCGGACTCGCGCCAGTAATTCCGTCACTGTCAGTTCATCCGATAGATCCATGCGCAACGCTAACGTATTGACAAAGAAGCCAATCAACGACTCCACTTCCTGACGATTGCGACCCGCACTCGGTGTGCCAATCACCATATCTTCCTGACCTGACAGACGCGATAGAACCACCGCCCAGGCTGATAACAGCGTCATAAATAAGGTGACGCCGTGCTGTTCACTCAGGCGCTTAAGGGCGGTCGTTAACGCCACATCCAAGTTAATCGGCACGGACTGCCCAACAAATGACTGCGCCGGCGGACGAGGCCGATCTGTCGGCAAATCCAGTAAGACTGGCGCGTCAGCCAACATGGCACGCCAATAGTCAGATTGGACCTGAATACGTTCAGCCGATAACCACTGACGCTGCCAGGCAGCGTAATCCGGGTATTGAATCGCCAACGGCGGCAACGGATCGGGTTGTCCGTCTATAAACGCCGTATAGAG
>NZ_RCWC01000085.1 GCF_018448935.1 Photorhabdus noenieputensis
ATCTGTTAAGCCGGGATGACAGCACCTATGAAGCCAGTAAAATCGCCACCAATAAAAATGCCAAACTGACCAGCACTCACGGTAAAGTTAATTTTAAAGCGGTCAAAAACAGCACCTTTGAGCAGACGATTACCCATTCCAAAGGCTTTTATATCAAGCAGACCGATAAAGGCTATACCGAAAACAAATGGGTGCTTCCTGCTATTCATATCGTCGGAAAATTTACCGTGGAGGCGGCCAAAGGGGTTAGTGCGGATATCAAAGTCAAAAATGGTCAATCGTTACAGAATGCGGTATCGGTATTCGGCAATACGCCGGAAACCGCCTGGCTAAAAGGATTAAATGAACGTAAAGACGTTCAATGGAATTTAGTCAAAGATGCCTATGACAGTTGGGATTATAAAAGCCAGCACCTGAATCCGGTGGTCTCTGCGGTTATCGCAATTGCAGTCGCCGCTGCGACAGCGGGGGCCGGATTAACGGTTTCTGTTGCCGGATCAGCCGCAAGTACCGCGGGTTCAGCCGCCACGGCAGCGGACGCTACTGCCAGCACTGCCGCCGCCATGAGTTCAGTGGCTTACGGCGCGACAGCTTCCGGCATGGCCGCACTCGCTTCTCAGGCAGCGGTAGCGTTGGTGGATAATCAAGGTGACTTATCCAAAGCTTTAAAAGTGATGGGAAGCAGCGATACGGTTAAATCAACCATCACATCAATGGCGATTGGTGGCGCACTGGCGGGTTTTGATAACGTCATGGGATGGGATAAAGCCGCCAATGGCGCTCAAATTGACCCGGCAAAAGCGACATTGCCTAAACTGAGCAACGGCGACTGGAGCAAAGTGGCTCAACGGGTAGCGGGTCAATCCATTATCAGTTCCAGCCTGGGTACAGCCATCAATGGCGGTAGTTTTAAGGACAATTTTACTACCGCATTACTTGCCAATATTGGCAGCCAGATTAACGCCGAAGGTGCCGGATTGATTGGTGCTAACGGTCAGGTGTTAGGTTTACCCGGAAAAGCCATCAGCCATGCGGCGGTTTCTGCCCTTGCGGCGGAAATTGGCGGCGGTGATGCCAAAGGGGCAGCGGCGGGCGCATTAGCGGCTGAACTGGCCGCGATAACATTGGATAAGACATTCAATGATCCAATGAAAATTCAGGCGGGCGGCAAAATCATCGGCAGCGTCGCAGGTGCCATTGCGACCAACAGTGCCAAAGGGGCTAACAGCGGGGCTAATGCCGGAGAAATTGTTATTCTCTTCAACCACCTGAACTCCATGAATGCCTACAATCTGGCTAGAGAGCTCCAGGAAGCCAATAAGCAAGGCACCCCTACCGAAGCAATCTGGAACAAATACAACAAACTGAGCGCTGCGCAACGGGCAGAAATGTTGTCTCACTGTGCCGGGAACGGTGGGTTATGCACACTGACCTATCAGGCTGAAATGGACGGCGGGATAAAAACAGCAGATGCTATTAGTGGCTTAAGATGGATGTTTAACTTATCGGCTGAGGATGCCCATCGTCTCAGCCAGTTTGTGACGACAGAAAACCAAAACGATTTAGGGCTGTTATATAACTCATTGCCCGCTTGGGAAAAAGGTGCACTAATAGCCAAAGAGGCCGTAGAATCTGCCGGTATTGGTGGTGCTATCGGCAGCAAAGCTTCAGTTGCTTCGATTGTTGGGAAAAATAAACAGCCTTATCAGCCTAATAAGGGTACAGAGGGGAAATCTGAAGCTAGAAAAGGAACAATTGTTAGTGCAAATAACGCCCACTCTTCATTAAAACTAGGAGAAACAAAAGTTGTTAATGAAGTGAATATGACTAGAGTTGGTAGATGGATGTCACATGATGAATTAGTGCAAATGCAAAGTAGTGGGAAAATTGTTCAAGGAGGTGGTGGGCAAACTTTTATATCTACTAATGGAGCATCTGATTTTAAAGGTACAGCACCAAAAGGTTCAGTTTATGTTGAATTTGATGTACCAGCAAACAGTCTTTTAAAAGGTGGTAAAGATGGATGGTTTAAAATGATTGGTCCTGATGCAAGTAAATCACAACAATTTTTACTGAATAAACAAAGCGGTCAACAACTACCTGAAATTAAGAATATTACCATTGTTGATATAAAATGAGGATATTAAATGAACATACATGACTTTGATAAAAATATAAAACCTCTTTTAAGAAATTATTCTTTTGAATATTCATTTTTTGCTGATGGTGAATTTGGTAATCTTGAGCGAATTGAATTTGAGGGCTGTGGAAAACTAGGGACTATTGATATATGGTCTAAGGGTTGGCTAAGTATAGATATATATGATTGTATTTTAGATAAGCAGGTAATGAATGTCATATATTCACCAGAAGAAAAACAATCTTGCAAAACTGGAGTAGAGGTGTTTTTAAGGATATTACTAAATGAAAAATAAAGTGGAAATTATATTAGGTGACATAACAAAAGTTGCTGTTGATGCTATCGTTAATGCAGCTAATACATCTTTACTTGGTGGTGGTGGAGTTGATGGAGCAATACATAGAATAGGTGGAAAAATTATTTTAGAAGAATGTCAAAAAATTAGAGCTAAACAGGGTGGCTGCAAAGTTGGTGAAGCAGTGATTACAAGTGCGGGTAATTTGCCCGCTAAATACGTGATCCATACTGTAGGTCCACGTTGGAATGGCGGTAGTAATAATGAATTTTCATTATTAGAAAAATCTTATTTAAGTTGTTTTGAATTATCTAAGATCTACAATGTCAAAAGACTTTCTTTTCCCAATATTAGTACTGGAACCTATAAATTCCCTAAAGAGCTGGCGGCTAAAATTGCTTTAGATACAATTTTTTCATATTTAAATAAGGCTCCTCACATTTCTAAAGTCAATATTATATGTTATGAGAAAGATAATTATGATATATATATGGATTTGATGAACAATAAGTCTTAAAAAAACAAATTTTAAATTTCTTGTCGTTCCCTTTCTAAAAAGGGAACGACTACTTACCCAGAGGGAATTCATTTTAATATTAACCAGAAAAATCACTTAGCCATATTTGATGGAATATCTAAAAAAGGGATAAGTGGTACACATAATGCTGACGTATTTAATCAAATGACATCTGCTAATGGTGTAAAAATTATAGGAAAAACACCCGGTTCAATAGATGGTATTACTGAAATTTCATATCAAATCCCAGCCTATGACAGAGCTGGAAATGTTATTGGATATAAAGAAAAAGTCTTTACTAAAACAGTTTATGATCCAAAAATTTTCTCTGGCCAGCAGATGTTGGCTCTTGGGCAACAAGCTGCAATAAATGGTTATAAATCTGCTATAACTTCTGGTGTTAGAGAATACACATCAACAGCGGGTGGCGTAAAGTTCCAAGTTTATTTGGATCAAAAAACAGGTACTGTGCTTAATTTCTTTCCGGTGACAAAGTAATGAACGAATATATTTTTAAAAAAATAGATTATGACAATGACCCCGAGTGGGTTGTGAAGGATTTCTTTAATTCACTGAATTTGCAAGATAAATTATTATGGACCCTCCCTTTTCTCTTAAATAAAACAGGATGTGGAGTAAATGAAACCTATTGCATCTTCCCAGACTTAACAGATCCAGATCCTGAATACCATTTTGAAGGGATAATGTTCGGTGTGTGGGAAGGCGAAGTTATCGTTCCTGAATCCATCGGCTTTGAATATATAAAACTAGCCTGTGAGAAATATCTTCAATTACATCCAGAAGATACAGAGCAAGTAAAATCCTTACTTGCTCAACTGCCTTAAACCAGAAAGATCCTAGCATTCAATGCTAGGTAGTGTCCCTTAATTATATAATCTCCGGCAAAAGAGTCGAATACAGCCTAATTTCACCATCGACAGATAGTTTCGTGCTGTTTTTTCATAGCGTGTTGCAATACGTCGATTACCTTTCAAAAA
>NZ_RCWC01000086.1 GCF_018448935.1 Photorhabdus noenieputensis
TGTAAAAAAATTTATATATTAATGATGTTGCCATATCTTCTCTGACATTTTTTTTGATCGTTATTTGTTCGGTTGTTGGATGGGCTTTTAAGCCCGACAATCAGATCATTAATGCCTTTAATGAGATTTCTGATTTGCTGTGCTGACTTCGGTAAATACGTCTTTTTGTTTTTGTAAAAAGTTATCGGTTAGGTGATTAAAAAATTCTCGTGCAGTGAGCTAGAGATTACATTGACCTATGCAAGATAAAGGTATCTTAAACCTGCCTATGCCCAATTTTGGTTATTTTTCAATTGAAATATCTTTTCTTAGTCCTTCATGTTGATTGATTTTGAGTCATAATCGTTCAGTCAGCCATATCGAATAGTTTCACCGTGATGGCTATATACTGATCGATATCTTAATTTCACCGATTCAAAAGATTCAAAAATAGTTGCAATGACTGAATCAAATTGTTGGTGTTTTTATTTTGTTATCAATGTAAACAACAAGATTATAAATTTAATAAATTTTAATATTATTGTGTGGTTAATGTCACGGTTTGTGAATATATTAAATGAAATTTATTGTTATTTGATGATATAAACGCCTAATTATATGAATTGTGATTTGTTTACTAAACGGATTGCGGATATGTCTGGATAGCTTGCTAGGGGTGAGATGAATATCCAGATTTTTGATTTAAGGATTAAGTTGTCTGATGCAGGATAATGAAATGAGTACTGAGTCACCCCACTCTTCCCCGGAGCTGGATACCGGTCTGATTTGCCTAGCTATGTTGGCCAGGTTTCACAACATCGCTATATCGACTGAACAACTTTCACACGAATTTTCTACTTCCAACCAAGGTCTTACCCTGAAGGAGCTGTTGCTGGCTGCTCGTCATTCAGGGCTGAAAGCTAAGGCTGTACACACAACACTTGCCAGACTTGAACATACTCCATTGCCCGCCATTGCTATGGACAGAGATGGGCAGTTTTTTATTTTGGCCAAACTGGATAAAGAACAGGCTTTGATTCAGGACCCACGTTCGGCGCGCCCCGAAGTTATCAGCTTCGAGCAGCTTGAGCAGCGTTGGACAGGGCAACTGGTGCTTGTGCGTTCCAGTAACGGTCTGCCCGGAGAGACTTCACGCTTTGACTTCACTTGGTTTATCCCGGCTATCGTCAAATACCGCAAGTTGTTGGGCGAAGTTTTGCTGGGGTCTTTTGCCTTGCAGTTGTTTGCCTTGGTGACTCCGTTATTCTTTCAGGTGGTCATGGACAAAGTACTGGTGCATCACGGCCTAACCACACTGGATGTTGTCGCGGCGGGATTGCTGGGCATCATGTTGTTCGAGTCGGCTCTGAGTGGCCTGCGTAGCTACGTGTTTGCCCATACGACCAGCCGTATTGATGTGCAGTTGGGATCGAATCTGTTTCGGCACTTGATTAATCTGCCGCTGGCTTACTTCCAGGCAAGGAGAGTCGGTGATTCTGTGGCTCGTGTACGCGAACTGGAAAACATCCGCAGCTTCCTCACCGGCAATGCCATTACCCTGATGCTTGACGTGCTTTTTTCTCTGGTATTCATCCTTGTGATGTTCTATTACAGCGGCTGGTTGACCCTTGTTGTGGTGTTATCATTGCCGCTCTATGCACTCGTCTCGGGGTTGGTTACACCTCTCTTGCGTAAGCGATTACAGGATAGCTTCACACGCAACGCTGAGAATCAGGCATTCCTTGTCGAAACGGTCAATGGCATCGATACCCTAAAGTCAATGGCGGTTGAACCGCAGGCCATCCGCAAGTGGGACAACCAACTGGCGGCTTATGTTGCCGCAGGTTTCAAAACACAGACCTTATCCACTATCGCCAATGAAAGCGTCTCGCTTATCGGCAAGTTAGTGACGGTCGCCACTCTCTGGCTCGGTGCTCGCCTCGTGATTGAGGGGCAGCTATCGGTGGGAGAACTGATCGCATTCAATATGCTGGCCGGCCGTGTCAGCGGCCCGATTATGCGCTTGGCGCAACTGTGGACCAGCTTCCAGCAGACCGGGGTCTCGGTGCAGCGTCTGGGAGACATCCTCAATTCCCATACTGAATTGTCTCAGGCTACACGTAGCACAGTACCGCCGCTCAAGGGGCAGGTAGAGTTCGAACAGGTGCATTTTCGTTATCGGGCTGATGGTTCTGAGGTGCTGCGCGGCGTCAATCTGGTCATTGGCGCGGGAGAAATCATTGGTGTAGTGGGCCGCTCCGGTTCCGGCAAAAGTACTCTGACCCGCTTGTTGCAGCGGCTCTATGTTCCAGAGCGCGGACGGGTCATGGTTGATGGCATGGATCTGGCATTGGCTGATGTGTCTTCGCTGCGCCGGCAGATTGGCGTGGTGTTGCAGGACAATATGCTATTCAACCGCAGCATTCGTGAAAACATTGCCTTAAGCGATCCGGGTGCGCCGCTCGAAATGGTCATGCACGCCGCCCGCATGGCTGGAGCTCATGAATTCATCCTTGAACTGCCCGAAGGTTACGACACCATTGTGGGTGAGCACGGCGCGTCACTTTCAGGTGGTCAGCGGCAACGGGTAGCCATTGCCCGAGCCTTGATCGGCAATCCTCGCATTTTGATTTTCGACGAGGCGACCAGTGCGCTGGACTACGAGTCTGAACGGGTGGTGCAGCAGAACATGCAGAGCATTTGCAAGGGGCGTACGGTCATCATTATCGCTCATCGGTTGTCCGCTGTACGCGATGCACATCGTATCCTTGTGATGGATCGCGGGCAGATCGTTGAACAGGGAGCCCACGCCGAGTTACTGGCGCGTCAGGACGGCCACTATTCACGACTGTATCGAATGCAGCAAGGCTGAAAGGCTTCCATTGCCAGAACGTACGATGAAAACGGCTAATAACGTAATCAATGGCTAATAACACAATCAGAGGCAGATGTGACCAAAATAAACATACTCCGATTCAAGGAAAATAATTCCAAATGAGTGCCACCCTTTCCTTATTGCAGCGTTATCGTCACGCATGGCGTGAGTCTTGGCGCCAACGTAAAAACATGGACGTGTCGCCGCGACTGGCTCATGAATTACAGTTTTTACCGACGGCTTTGGAGTTGCAAGAAACACCTGTTCACCCAGCACCGAGGATTTTCACCTGGGGCATTATGGGTTTCGCTGTATTGGCGTTGCTCTGGGCCTACATCGGTAAAATCGAGGTAGTGGCTATCGCCCCGGGAAAGGTTGTTCCCAATGGCAAGACCAAGTTGATTCAATCCAGCGAAACGGCGGTGGTCAGAGCGATCCACGTCAATGACGGTCAGTCGGTGAAAGTCGGCGAGTTGTTGGTCGAACTCGATCCGACGGCGGCGAGCGCCGACGTCAACCGGATTCAGAGCGAGCTGCTGGCTGCTCGTATCGACAGTGCGCGGAGTGCCGCCATGCTCGACGCGATCAATCAACAAAAGTCTCCGGCTTCGCTGGTAGGAACGATTGACAACGCCAACCCTGAGCAGGTGCTCAGTGCCCAACGCTGGCTACAAGGACAATACCAGGAATACCGCAGCAACCTGGAGTTGGTGGATGCAGAAATTCTCCAACGCAGCGCCGAAATCCAGTCAGCCCAATCTCAGGTGGCTAGCCTGCGAAAAACGCTGCCGATTGCTACACAATTGGCCGAGGATTACCAACGGTTATTGACGAAACAGTATGTGTCGCGGCATGAATATCTGGAGAAAGAGCAGACGCGACTGGATCTGCAACGCCAGTTAAGCGTACAACAGGCCAGTGTCTTGCAGTACACCGCCGCTCAGGACGAGGCGCGACGTCGGCGTGAG
>NZ_RCWC01000087.1:0-1280 GCF_018448935.1 Photorhabdus noenieputensis
GACAGCCTGGTTTGGCGGACCGGTGTGCCAGAGTCGTTTTATCCCGAAGCGCTTATTCCTGGTAAACGTGAGCTGGGTGATTCGTTTCGGGGCAATATGTGGGGCAATATTTATCCGCGAAGCGGGTTTGTGACACAACAGGATGATAATAAAGCGGCTGCGATAGTAGCGCAACGGGTAGCAGACATTATCACCCGTACCGGGCAGGGGCATGTTTATCAACCCCTGCAAGGGAACCGTAAACAGGGTTACTGGCCACCGGGCGAAGTAGTTGAGAATACGGGTAGCCAAAATCATCAATGGCAACGTTTAGCGCCGAAAATGAGCGCATCTTGTGCTGTTTTTCCGGATAACAGCGGGGAAGCGGCCAAGGACGGGAATTATGTCTTTGCATTGTGGCAACCCTACAGTTGTTGTCAGCGGCGTGGACAGACTTTTCTTTACAGTACCGATTTTTGAGACTGGGATCATGGGATGAGACAACGATTATTTTTGCCTGTATTGATAGCACTGGCGTTTATGACTGTTCCTGTTGTTCGGGCGGCAGGTTTTGCCATTGCGGACAGCCCGATAGGTTACGGGAAAAGCCTGAATGGGGCGGTATCGGATAAGCTGTTTTACAACATAGGTGGCGGATCAGTGATATCGCAGCCGGCGACCCGCAGTCATCTGCAACATCTGGGCGGATTAAACCTCGGTTGGAGCAGTGACCTGATGTGCGGTCACTTTGATTTAAAAACGACGGTAGGGAATCAGCTTAATGGCCTGACTTCGGGGTTTAAAAACCTGATGGGGGAAGTAATACAGGGGGCTACCGGGGCCGTAGCCAGTTTACCGGCAATGGTTATCCAGCGTGCTAATCCGGGATTATATGAAATGCTGACCAATGGTGTGTTACAGGCAGGTATCGCGTTTGACAAATCACAACTGAGTTGCCAGAACATGTCACAGCGTATGATGGATTTCTCGGATAGCAGTAAATGGACTAAAGCGGCGTTGATGGAGGAATACAAAACGTTGGTGAATACCGGCAACGGTGATGCGGTTGGCACGACACAAAAAATGGAGGTTGCGGACGGTACACAAGGTTCAAATTGGATTGGAGGTGAAAAACGGGGAGGAAAAGGACAGAAAGCGATTCAGCCTATCCGGGATCTGGCAAAAGCCGGCTTCAATATGATGAACAACCTGCCGGCGAATAGCCATGCCAATGTCAGCCACACACAATGTAATGGCGCTGCTTGCCAGAAATTCAAGAACAGTGAAGAAGCCGCAGACGC
>NZ_RCWC01000087.1:1665-3354 GCF_018448935.1 Photorhabdus noenieputensis
GCTCAGGCGCAGGCGATGGCAGAGAGTGATCGTCGCATTGCGACACTGGACAGAGAAATTACTGCCCTGAAGAATGAAATGGAGTTGCGCCGGGCGATTGCACAAAATACCGCACTGACCACGCTTGAGCGTGAACAACATCGGGTTGAAATGAATCTGCAACGGCAATCCACCGATAATACCGACAGTCGTATTCACACCTTGTCCGTGCCGCCGAAAGGGCGCGAAGGACAATAATGATGTCTGAGCAAAGTGAAGTTCGGGTACCTGCTGGCACTAAACAGAGGTTGATAGTGGGACTGAAACGGCATTTCAGGCGGGGGTTAATTGTCATGTTGATGATGGGGGGCATGTTACTTGTTGCCGCAGTTGGCTTGGCGTATCCGTCTCAGTTCAGTGCCTTACAACATTGGATGTACACGACCCGTTACGGCTGGCTGGCCTGGCGATTGGCCATGTACAGTGTGATTGCCTGTTTCATGTGGCAGCTTTGGCGATCCCCATTGCCGTTAACACAGAAAGCGGCTCTGAAACGGATGGCGCTCATTTCGCTGGGATTTGTGGGATGTTGTGAGTATGCCATGTTCTTCGTCTCCGGAGAGCAGTCATGACAACTTACAGCTATCTGGAATATTTTCTGACCCTGCTGGGCTGGATAGTGAATAACGGCTTGTGGAATGTGCTGCTGGCCACCGGGTTATTTGTGCTGCCGTTGACATTCAAAATGATAGGTATCTGGCTGAAAGTCCGGGAAGAAGGGGAGGATGAAGGGAATAAGGGCATGCTCTCAGTAACCCGGATTGAAAACACTTTGTATGGCGCTTTTCTGGTCATGATTGCTTGCTGTGTGCCGTTGGTCAATGTGAGTCTGAGTACCATTACGTATGATGACTCGCGGGCAAAAAGTTGTGGTACTTGGACACCGAAACCGGCTGAAACGGGTTATGCGTCCGTGATATCGTCGCTTGACGGTAAAACGGCGGCGGCTCCGGTTTGGTGGATACTGGTTCATCAGATTTCCAAAGGGGTCACTCAGGCTGCAATAGCTTCTCTTCCCTGCCGTCCCGACTTGAGGCAACTGCGTTTTGAGGTCCAGCATACGCGGATTAATAATCCGGCACTGGCTCAGATATTACAGGATTTCACCCATGACTGTTATGCGCTGGCATTGTATCAGTGGAAACGCCGGGACGAGGGAAGAACCCTGGATGAAGTGGTATTACGGGATATTGAATGGTTAGGGTCAAAAACGTTTCTGAATAGTGCGGGTTATTATGATGTGCTTCAGTCAAAAACGCCTCGTTCGGATTTTCCCTGGAAACCGCACCGTGATGATGGTTTTGCTAATACGGGACAGGGGGGATATCCGACCTGCAAAGAATGGTGGTCAGACAGTCAAGTAGGATTGGAAAAACGGGTGATGGCTCAGGTTGAGCCAGGCATGTGGTTTCGGCTCTCAGCAGCATTGAAACTGATGGGCAAAGAGACGTCAGAATACAAAGAAGCGGTGATACGGCGTCTGGTGAGTCCAGAGAGCTTGACCACATCTCAAGGGGGACATGTCTATGCCGGTTACGGCGGTAACGCGGATTTTACTCTGATGAATTCGGTGGGCCGGATAGCCTCATTGGGCGGGGTGTCGTTGGGAAGCTTGGCGGCATTTCCGGCGTTTGATGCAATGCGCCAGGC
>NZ_RCWC01000088.1 GCF_018448935.1 Photorhabdus noenieputensis
AGGCACGAGTTATCTTTTAATTTACCTGACGGCAATTCAGCCGCTACACCCGGCGATTGCTGCGGGGATCACACCGGACAATAACCATACGCAGGTACAAAATCAGGGCAATGTCCCGGTTGTCAATATTGCCACGCCGAATAATGCGGGAATATCCCACAACACCTATAAAGAGTTCAATGTCGCCACTCAAGGTGCCGTTCTCAATAACGCCACGCAAGCGGCTAAATCACAACTGGCGGGGCAACTTAACGCTAACCCTAATCTGCATGGAAAAGCGGCGGAACTGATTATCAATGAAGTGACCGGCAGTGGACGATCTCATCTGCAAGGTCAATTGGAGATTCTCGGCAATAAAGCCAATGTGATGATAGCTAACCCCAACGGCATTACTTGTGATGGCTGTGGTTTTATTAATACTTCGAGCGCAACGCTGACCACGGGTAAACCCCAATTTGATAAACAAGGTGCACTTGAAGCCCTGAAAGTAACAAAAGGCCAAATTACCATTGGTGGCAAAGGGTTAGATGGCAAGGCGACGGATTATGTCGATATTATCAGCCGGGCAACGGAATTAAATGGAAAAATTCAGGCCAATAACCTGTCACTGACGCAGGGCGCTAACCGAATCAGCTTAAAAGATGGCACAGTTAAACCTATCGCTGGCGAAGGAACTAAACCACAATTAGCCATTGACACCAAAGCGTTAGGCGGCATGCATGCCAATAAAATCCGACTGGTTGCCACTGAAGATGGCGTTGGCGTGAATTTAAAAGAGTTAACCAGTAACCAGCGTGATATTACTTTAAACGCCAATGGCAAAATTGAACTGGGAAATATTAAGGCTAAAACGGACCTGAATATTATTGGCAAAGAAACCCATATTGCGCCAAATATTAACGTGCAAGCAGGACGAGATATTACGCTGGCAAATACCACACTGGATAATAAAGGCAATGTGACTGCTGGCCGGGACATGCGAATATTTGGCGATACTGTACGCAACAGCGGCAACAAAGCCTTGCTGCAAGCCAATAATAATATGTGGATACAGAAAGATCCTCAGGGGAATAAAGGTCAGTTAGTCGAGAATAGATCTGCGACGATAAAAACCGTGAAGGGGGATTTGGTTGTCAGGACCCAAAAACTTAATAATACACGCGATGTTTTTACTGTTAAAAATAATGAGTTAACGCCAGATTCAACAGATAAAAACCTGATTGTCAATGAAACGGAAACCTGTGATTTTGGAGACCCGGTTATTCATGAGGCTGAATTAATCACTCCACTTCCTGATAAATGGTTTGGACGTGTTGATTTTGGCAAAGATAATACTACAAATGGGGGAATTCATATAAATCACGCCAGAACTGAAACCATCATTTCTGACAATAAGCAGCCTGGAGTGATATCATCTGGAAAGAACATTTATATCAACAGTGATGAGCTATTGAATTTTGTTAGTAAGATGAGCGCCGGTAAAGATATTTTCTTGACAGGAATTAAATTCATTAATGAAAGCAAAATAACCGGCGTGCTAAATAATTATATTGTATATACTGATAAGGACACCAAAGGTAATGTATCTTCCCGTGGCGACGTATATATTAGGACATACTTTGACAGATCAGGAAACGTTAAAACATGGGAGGATGGAAAAAATATTATTGAACCAGCCAGTGTTGTTGCTGCCGGTAACCTTGTCGCTGATTTTAAAGATAATATTAATATTCGCACACCACTACCCTATGATATCAATGAAATGTCCCAAATCACTGTTGCTGGCGGTTATGATACGTTATCTGCTAAAAATATTGTCTTAAACTCAGGGAAAATCAACAGCAATAATATTATTAAAGCTAATAACGATATCACTATTTTAGCAACTGACGCTGTTACATTAAACACCGGGGAAGTTATTTCTGGTGGTGATGTATCTATGAGCGCCGCTAATAATATTGATGTATTGCAGAGTAAAATCAAGGGAAAAAACATTACTGTTATCAGCCGTAATGCTGATTTGAAATTACAAAGCAATGAGACTGCCGGATATTTCAATCATGATGGCAATCGAATAATCAGCAGCATTGAAGCAACAGGTGATTTATTGCTAAACGCAGGTAAGAATATTATTCTGCGGGATATATTTTTAACTAAAAGTAATAATATTACCTTGACGGCAAATAATGACATTACCATTGATAATAACAATGCAGTACTGTTATCACATAAACGAATTGGCAGTATTATCGCTTACATTAAAGAGCAGGAACTTTTTAATCACATGTTATCTAAAGTGGGTAAGCTGGATGCAAAAAGTTCTATTGTGATTAATGCCGGTGGAAATTTATCGGCTAAGAGTATTCGTTTCTCCGCAGAAAAAGATATCAGTTTAACTTCTGCAAAAAGTATTGATCTGGCTCCCCGTGAATTATCTCCCTCACTGAGTAAATTATTCCCTTCATCACGTTCAGGAGAATTAAGCAGCCGATTAACCGCAGGAAATAATATCAGTGTCATCAGCGGTACAGATATTAATGGAAAGGCGGTTCAGATACAGGCAAACGGTAACGCATTATTATCTTCTGGAAGGAATATCACACTCCTGCCCCTGCTTTACTCTGCTATTACTTACAATGACGATGACAGACCTGAGCATTATGATGAACATAAAGATGACAGAAATTATGGCGCACAAATCCGTGGTACTAAAAAGCTGACAATGGCTGCCAATGGAGCCATTACCACTGTGGGTTCAAAGCTACTTTCTGATGGTGACATAACGATTACTTCTGGTGGTGATATACGTTTTGAGTCGGCTCGGAATCACTTCTACAAAGAGCGCGCTGATTATTTCAAAGATAACAGCATCACAGAAACTTATACTCAACAAAGTACTGAATTAAACAGTGGTGGTGTGTTAACCGTCCTTTCAAACGGCAGTATTCTTTTTCAAGCCACTAAACTGGCAGCCAAAGGGGCAATGGATATCGCGGCGAAAGGTGGCTATCTGTACGCTCAGGCAATGGAAGAATCCAGCCATTATGAAAACACAGAGACAAGTCGTAATTGGTATGGCAAAAAGAAAACTATTAAACGCACCCGCTATAATGTCACCAACAAAGTCACTGAATTTACCGCTGGCGGTGATATCAATCTGTTAAGCCGGGATGACAGCACCTATGAAGCCAGTAAAATCGCCACCAATAAAAATGCCAAACTGACCAGCACTCACGGTAAAGTTAATTTTAAAGCGGTCAAAAACAGCACCTTTGAGCAGAC
>NZ_RCWC01000089.1 GCF_018448935.1 Photorhabdus noenieputensis
AGCCCTCACCAATATTTCTTTCTTACTTCTTGCCCCCAAGAAATAAAAACGGACGCATCCGACATCAATTCAAGATATTCAAAAATCGTACCATCGCCCGATTAATAACGGACAATTAGTCATTTTTTACGCTAATTCCCCTAATAACCGAACAAATAATCAACTTTAATTGCACAAATAAAACACTCTGTTCTTGTTCCTATCAGGACATTATTATATTCAATACCGTAAAGAAACATTACGAATTACAATTAATATCACCACAGATTATTTCACAACAATAAAACAAGGTGACAGGCATAATAATTAACCAAATAGAATATTGATTGTAACGAGATGTATTCCAATTAGAGCGTTTTGTGATGTTATTTTTATGATTCCCAGCGATATTTACCAACACGCGGTGCAAAATAGGATTAAATTTAATATTATTCAATTACATACCCCTCACAATACATACATTTATTGCCTATCCAACAGGACTATTTTATTTGCTATTCTTTACCATAGAGAACGAAACGAATTACCCTTCCACATACTGCATGTATACGTCAGGCTTTCCGCACTGTCCGTATTTGTAGTTCACTTATAATAACAGCCAGCAGTAATCACGCCTAATAGGTGGGATTTTAATTATCACGAACCTTTAAAATAAACCCAATATATTCAAAAACTAGCTCATGAAATTGAGGGTAATTAAATCAGCCTATATCCCCCTAAAAAACACATTACCATAATCACATCTTCGATTATTTTCTCATAATTATCTATTACAATAAATATTCCCAACAATAACACCACAATTAAAAATATAATTTTGATACCAAGGAAATCAACAAAACAAAATAAAATCAACAATAAAATCCGTTCGAGATCACACAATATAAAATAGCAACAATAATAACAAAGAAACCTAAAAAAATAACTTATATGGGAATGATAAGTTCCCTTATTCTATTTTAATGCATAAAAAATCCGGCATAATAAATACATGCCGGATTATCATACGCGAACTGAATAATTGAGTACCTCCTTAATATATCAGTATTACGAAACCTCCTCGTCATAGTGGATTGCCAACGCCCTATCCAAAATCTGAGCTAACGCGGTTTTATTTTTATCATCCTCCAATAAACTAAAATGATTACCCGGAGTAGCAATCAATTGCAGTGAAGTATCAGGCATTACCCGCTCCCAACCTAACGACGGTTCTATGTTCACGAACTCTGGCTTTTCATCCATCGCAAAAGAAACAGCAGGAGAAGGCTCTGCCGCATAGAACTGATGCAGCGTTATTGCTAATGTTGGCGGCTCATAATCCGCCACTATTTGGGTGTAACGTTCGATCTGCCGCCAACATTTTGCCATCACATCAGCACGCAGGTTTGCAGGATATAACGCCAGCTCTTGCGCCGCCTCAATAAACTGCACCAAATTCAGCTCATCAATTCGCCGATATAACGCCGCAATATTTTCTTTGCACGCCTCCCCTGACTGCCGGGCCAGCTCAGTAAAGAAATGATGTTTGGGTTGCATCGCCTCTTTGCCAAAATAGTGAGGCGCAGGTGTATCAATCAGCCCCAGGAAATTGACTCGCTCGCCAGTACTTAAAAGCTGCTGAGCAATGGCATAAGCCAATATTCCACCAGAAGAGTAGCCGCTTATCCGGTACGGGCCTGCCGGTTGAACGGCTTTCATCAAGGCGATCATTCTGGCAGCCTGCGCTTCCATCGTTGCCATCGGTTCTTCACTGATGGACGGCCAGGGCAGCGCATAAATCGGGTAGCCCGACGGGATGTGCTGAGCCAGCCCGAAGACATAAGAATAATCACCCATGCCACTGGGAACAAAGAATAACGGCAAGCCTGCTCCATCAGGTCGCACCGATATAGCTTCGCTTTGCGGCTGAGACAATAAATCCGAGGTGATTTTTGCGGCCAATTCGGCCAGCACCGGGAATTGGAACACAATATTCAGTGTAAAAATCAACCCTCGGCCAGCGGCAAGATTCATCATTCGCATCGCAAGCAGCGAGTGACCGCCCAACGCGAAGAAATTGTCAGACCGGCTAACCTGTTCAATCCCCAGCAATTCACACCAAATCGCCGCTAATACGGTTTCCGTTTCGCCTTGTGGCACCTCGTAAGCCTGACGAGCAAAGGCTTCGCTGTCCGGCTCCGGTAACCCATGACGATCTAACTTACCATTTGGCGTCAATGGGAAGGCATCCAGACGCACAAAGGCTGACGGCACCATATAGTCAGGTAAAATGGCACTCAGGTGGGTACGCAAGTTATTCGCTAACCGCTCATCCGCTTGCGCCACCACATAAGCCACCAAGCGTTTGCCCTGCCCTTCACCCAACGCCAGCACCACAGATTGACTTACCGCAGGATGTTCCACCAATCGGGCTTCAATTTCCCCCGGTTCAACCCGGAAGCCGCGAATTTTCACCTGCTGGTCATTACGCCCCAGGAATTCCAGATTGCCATCCGGCAGGTAGCGAACTAAATCCCCGGTTCGATACATTCGTGCATCAGGTCTATCACTAAACGGGTCAGGCAGGAAACGCTCAGCCGTCAATTCTGGCCTGTTCAGGTAGCCACGAGCAACAGCGATTCCCCCAATATAAAGCTCACCAGTGACCCCCATTGGGACAGGTTCCCCGCGGGTATCGAGAATATAGATTTGGGTATTGGATACTGGGCGACCAATCGGTACGTTATCAACAAAATGGCTCGGGTGATTGGTATCGAACACCGTACAACCCACGACGGTTTCAGTTGGGCCATACTCGTTAATGATGCGTGATCCAGGCGATAATGTTCTCCAGAGTGCAATAGTGGAACCGGGTAGAGCCTCTCCGCCCACGATAAAGCAGTGCGCAGGGCATTCTTGTCCTGCTGTTTTTAATTCCTGACCCATTGCTGAAAGATGGCTAGGGGTAATTTTAACCAGAGCGCCCGATTCCATTGACAACAACGCAGGGAGCAATTCAACCAGCTCCTGCCCGTCGCCGAGCAAATGGAGCTTGCCGCCGTACAGTAAAGGCAGGTAAAGACTGGTGACCGTGGCATCAAAGGCGATTGATGATGAAACGATACTATCGCATCGCCTTTCAGTGAGGTAATCACTCCGCGCCCACAACAGGTAGTTG
>NZ_RCWC01000090.1 GCF_018448935.1 Photorhabdus noenieputensis
CAGTAATAACATCCATGAATTTACGCCAGAGAGTTTGTGTCAGCTCGGGCATAGCCTAGAGGCGTTGAGTTCTTTATTACCGATGTTGTTTACTTTGCATGAAAAAGCGAGTGGTGAATGTCACCGTAGGGCTTTGAAAAACGAAATAAAATAGTTTTTTCAAATGAAACCGGAAAATTTTTGGATGGTTTTCCGGTTTAAAGGCATAAATTATCGCCGACAGGGTATTCGATATTGTCGATACTCATCGGGTCGATTTTTCCCCTTCCCAGGGCCTGAGGTGGTACCGGGATGTCGTCACCGTGCACTTTTCCCGGCATACCGACGCAGTGTCTTATACAGCGGCTCCAGCAGTTTGCTGACTGCCCCTGATCAGCAACTTAGCGTGATGCGGCTGGGGCTTTTGTTCAGACATTTTTTCGTTAACATTGCTGAGTAAGCCCCGGAGACAAGTGAGGCTGAGTTGTTGCGGCCTGGTAGGATGAAATAAAGGAGCCAGACAGGCATATGTTGGCTGGGTATGGCATATTGGGTACCTTTCCGTATTTTGAGGAAAAGAAAACAATGCGTCATCATAACGTAACAGATATTACGGCTGTAGTACTAAGTTTCCGCATAGCTTAAGTATAATTCTTACTAACCCCGATTAATTTCTTTAAATTTCTGGATGGTGTGTTTGATGGCTTGTTCTGTTGGCAAACGCTCCATTGAACTGGCACCATAGAATCCATGACAATTGGGACAATGAGCCATAATATAGGCGACATCCTCCGGTTCCAAAATTGGGCCGCCGTGACATAAAGTAATAATGTCATTTCGGATAGTTTTAGCTGCCAAAGCACAAGCGTTAATGATTGGTATACAAGATTTCAGATCATATGATGTATTAGCACTAATATCACCGCCAGTGGTTAGCCCAAGATGTACGACGATGATATCAGCACCTGCTTGTGCCATAGCCTCAGCCTCTTTTTCATTGAAAACATAAGGAGTGGTAATCATTCCTTTTTCATGCGCCAGGCGGATTAGCTTCACCTCCAGTGCATAGCCCATGCCTGTTTCTTCCAGGTTTTTTCTGAACTTTCCATCAATAAGTCCTACCGTTGGGAAGTTCTGAATACCAGCAAAACCTTGTGCTTTCAGTTCATCCAGGAAAAGAGATAAATTACAGAATGGATCAGTACCGCAGACACCCGCCAATACAGGTGTTTCCTTAATTATCGGCAATATTTCATTACCCATTTCTCTGACAATTTCATTTGCATTACCGTATGGCATTAATCCGGCCAATGATCCTCTGCCAGCCATTCTGAAGCGTCCAGAATTATATACGATAATGAGGTCTGCCCCTCCTGCTTCCTCGCAACGCGCCGAAAGACCACTACCTGCACTCGCCCCAATAATAGTTTCGTTACGTTCGACTTTTTGTTTTAGAGTTTCAATAATCTGATTATATTTTTTCTTCATAAGAGATTCCCTGGTGTTCTATAATTTCCTTGAGTTGTTGTATTACAAGAGTACAAAATTGAGGTGAATTTATGTGAAAAGGTGTTTTTATAACTTTTCGCAATTTTGTTTGTTTTATTGTTTTTTTTAATCCATGACAGAAAGCCTGTGTTGATGCAGGTAAATAAAAAGGTTGTTCAGGGCAATCTAGCGCAGAGAATCCGCCTTCCGGAATAATGAATCGAATAGGTCCATCACACTTATTAAGTTTGTTCCCTATCCAGATACCAAGCTGATAGTTTTCTTCAGGTGTCGTTCGCATCAATGTCACCTGAGAGTTATGCTCAAAAAACAGCCTGTTGCTGTAGCGTTCTGGGATCGTGTCTTTTGCACCAAAGTTAACTATGTCCAAAGCACCAGCACTGCCGATCCACGGAATGCTTTTTTTTGCAATGACATCTAAACGTGTGTCAGGGCAACCCAAAACCCCTCCAAATAGCAGATCGGAAATTTCTGTTAATGTAATATCTAAAACACAAACCAATTTGCCGTCCTTAGCCAATTTCTCCATGCTTGTTCCACCATTGCCGGTAGCATGAAAAGCCAGGCAATCGTATTGAGAATTTAACTCAGTAGTGAGCTGATTAATGCATGGAGTCGTTATACCAAACATCGTCAACCCTAAAGCGGGTTTATGAATATTAGCCAATGGCGTAAAGTAATTGACAGAGCCGGCCATCATGTTTGCAGCATTAGACAAGACTGAACGAGAAATACGGTTTAGTCCGTTGAGATCGGTTACCGTATAAAGCATGGCAATATCGCTGTCCCTAACGTAGGCTGAAACATTCCCTGACGCCATCGTTGATACCATGATTTTAGGCAACCCGATCGGCAGGCTTTGCATAGCAGGAGTAATCAGTGCTGTTCCGCCTGAGCCTCCGATACCAATCACTCCCGCGATATCGTCGATTGAGCTGTTCAGGAAATTCGTGAGGGCGACAGACATTGCTGTTATCGCCTTATTCCGTACGCCACAAAAGACGGGATCAGCACCAGCGGGATGATACTCAGCCACCTGAAATGAATGAATATCTATCTTTTTATTCTGATGATTTTTCTCAGGAATTGATGTAGACACATCAATGATGATTGAATTAACTCCTGCGAGGTGTAAACAACATTTCAACCAGACCAGCTCGTCCAGTTTTGTGTCTGCTGTGCCAACGACAACTACAAATCGCGTCATAGTGTTCACCCCATGTGGCATACTTAGTTCAAAGACTAATGTAAACCTATTGTAATATTTTACAACATTCAAGTTATTTTTTATCATTAGTGATATTTATTACTGTTAATGCTATACGGTTAAAATTTTAAGGGGGTTAAATGATCCTGTTTGATGAAGAAAATCTGTCGCCAGTCCGGCGTCGTACCCTGGAACGTATCACGCATTCAGCTCTGAAGTTATATCGTGAAAAAAAATTTCCGTCTCCTGAAGAGATTGCTAATGAAGCTGAATATGCGAAGGCCACGTTGCGCAGCTACTTTTCAACCCACAGTGATTTTGTCGAATACGTTGTAAAACAAGTCATTGGATCAT
>NZ_RCWC01000091.1 GCF_018448935.1 Photorhabdus noenieputensis
CAACACTGGACTCAATCCCGTCCACCGGAACATCGCGGCCGGAGACGGTGGTGCCGACAATGGTTTGCTCATCTCCCGTGTAGCTGTGAAGTAGCTTATGCCAGGCAAATTGTAAGGCCACATTCAGTGTCACCCCTTGTGTTCGGCACATATTCTTAAGCTGTTCATAAGTGCTGCCCTGTACAGTGAGTAGTTGCTCAGCGGGTTTTTCAACGGTTTTTATTTGCATTAAATCAACGCAATGACTTAGCAAGGGTGAAAAATCATTCATTCCGTGGAGTTGTGATTTATATTCAGCCCAATAAGCCTCGGATTCTGCTTGATGATCCAGATAATATTGCTGGGTTGCCAGATAGGCTTTATCTACCACTATTTGGGGGACACGTTCTTGTGTGAGTTCGTTGTAATATTCATGCACAGCCTGCAATAAAATCGGGTTACTCCAGCCATCGGTAATACAATGATGTTGCGTGATTAGCACCGTTACCAGATGTTCACTCTGTTTAATTAAGGTGAAGCGAATTAAGCCAGGCTGACTTAAATCAAACGGCAGGGTACGGTCATGTTGTTGAATTGCGTCAATGGCGTTGTTCCATTCTTCTTCTGGTAATTGACTGATATCTTTGATCTCGAAATTCGCCGAATGAATACTTTCGCCTTCCGTCACAACTTGTAATACCTCGTCTTCCCAGTTAAATGCCGTTCTGAGGATGGGGAAGCGTAGCGATGCCAGCGCCCAGGCCCGCTGGTAGGCGGCAAGATCGAGTTGTGTGTGATAATCCAGCAACAGTTGTACGCGATAGGCATCATCTTGTGGCTGGGTCAGATGATGATAAATAAATCCTTGCTGCAAACTGGTGGCGGGGTACAGGGCTTCAAGCGGGTAGCGCTGTTGTAGCTGGCGCAGAAGAGAGATTGACAGCCCGCCAATACCATAATCACTGGGGGTTTTTATCCCGCCGGATTGCGCTTGTTGTTGACCAGCCATAATGACAACATGGAGAGTCTGCTCAAATGTGGTGATAAATAGTTGTGTTTGAGTCGGTGTTAAGCGCGAACTGACACTGAATTGCAGCTTGCCGGCTTGAATTAATCCATTAATATTGAGCAGTAAATGACTATAGTTATCGTTTGCGATTACGTTTCCACAATCGTCGTTGGTCAGTGACCAGTTTTGCCCGATTGCTCCGCCCAATTGTCCAAGGTAATTGAAGCTTATCGCTGGTAAATCCTCATTCAAATAGCCTGCCTGATGTAATGCCCCATAACCAATGCCTTTATTGGGCACAGTGCGAAGCATCTCTTTGGTGTAAATGATGGTGTCTGCAATATTTGCCTGCATTGCCAGACGAACGGGATACAGTGTGGTAAACCAGCCGATAGTTTCAGAAACATCCAGTTTGTTGTCGATGTTCTCTCGACCGTGGCCTTCGAGCGTGATGTGGTTAACCGGTTGAGAAAAAACAGCTTGTAATGCCAGCGTGAGAGCGCTGAGAAGTAAGTCATTGATTTCAGTCTCATAACCGGCATTGGCCTCATGCAGCAGAGTGTCGGTTAATTCGGCGGAGATGCTCAGCATATGATGACTGATTTCGTCTGAAGCTGTGTGAGTAGGGTTTCCTGCCATGACTTGCTGCCAGTAGGAAACTTCCTGTTGGTGGCGTTTTGCATAGTGATGGACAGCACTCACCCACTGACGATAACTACTGGTCTTTTCTGGCAGTGTTTCGCCCTGCAACAATCTGCGTATATCTTCAGCAATAATTCGCCAGGAAACCACGTCAATAATCAAATGGTGGAATGCGAAGAATAGCCGGGCGCTGCCGTCCGTATATCCGGTCAGATAACCTGCTTGCCATAATGACCCGCGGCAATAATCAAAGCCACTTTGCCATTGGGTTAGTTGTTGATGTAATGCTTCCTTATTTAATCCCCTGATATCACAGTGATGTAAAAGGGAATATGAAGATGGCATTTCCACAGAATAGTACTGACGGTAGCCGTTTTCGGTATCGATAAAACGGACACGCAGCATATCATGCCGTTTAGCCAGCATTATCAGAGCCTGTTCAATCTGTGCGGATTTGATATCCCCGGGGATCTGAATCATAAATGCCTGATTCCAATGGTGTGGGTTTGACCAATTCCAGTCGAAGAAGGTCTGTTGGATAGGCAATAAGCCAAACTTCCCGCTTAACAATCCCTGTTCTGTGAGCACTTTTTCTGTAGATGCCGGCAGTGCCAGCAGTTGGGCTAACCGAACTACTGTTGGTGCTTCAAAAATTGATTTAACCTGGAGGGAAAAGCCCGCCTGCCGCAGTTTTGACACCAGTTGAATACTGACAATGGAATCCCCCCCGATGCGGAAAAAGTTATCTTCAATGCCAATGCGTTTCAACCCCAACACGTCCTGCCAAATGGCACACAGGTGGGTTTCCAGCGCATTGCGGGGTGCGATATAGCTATCATGATCCCCCCAGACTGGTTCAGGTAATGCCCGCCGATCCACTTTGCCGTTTAAGGTCAGGGGGATTGCTTCAATACGGGTAAAGCTGGCAGGCAGCATATAGTCCGGCAGGCGGGAAGATAAGTGCCTGACGAACTCATCGTCTGAAAGTTTCCCCGCTGTCACCAGATACGCCACCAGTACTTTATGGCCGTTATGCTCACGGTCAATCACCACCGCCTGTTTTACCTGTGGGTGCAAAGTGAGTGCGGCTTCAATTTCGCTCAATTCGATGCGGTAACCGCG
>NZ_RCWC01000092.1 GCF_018448935.1 Photorhabdus noenieputensis
CGACAGAAAACCAAAACGATTTAGGGCTGTTATATAACTCATTGCCCGCTTGGGAAAAAGGTGCACTAATAGCCAAAGAGGCCGTAGAATCTGCCGGTATTGGTGGTGCTATCGGCAGCAAAGCTTCGGTTGCTTCAATTGTTGGGAAGAATAAAGGTGAGCAATCTTCACATGGCTATACGCTAAACAAAAATGGTCAAATGATAGGTGCAAATGGAGTTCAAGTACCGAGTAAAACAATTTGGAAAGGAGTAGGTAAAGAACGTATTGATGTGGAAAATCCTAATCCTGGTCAACGAGCAGGGCAATTACACTATCAAGACAATCAAGGAAATAAATACTATTATGATGCTATTTCAAATACATTTCCTGATGCACCTAAAAAAGTCAATGAGCTATTAAAGAATAGTAATTTTAAGAGTGCGATTGATAAGGGTATGCAACAATACTTAGGGGAAAAATAATGCTGAAAGCTAACTTAAACATGAAACAGAAAATGAATGAGTTAAAAAGAAATCATTTGGTTCTTACCGATGAACTACAATCAATCATATCCAGTGGATTTATTGAAAAGGAAAATTGCTTTTTCTCTAAAAAACTGATGACTTATAGTGCTTCTGCATCCCAAAAACATTTTCAGGATTGTGTTGGATTCGAGTGTTTTGTAAATTCACTTCATATTGATGACTATGTGAATAAAGATTATTTAGAATATTCAATATTATTCTGTAATTCATTACTTATTTCATGGAATTCTTTTAATCCCATTAATAAGCTTAATGTTATTATTTCATTAGACGAATTTGGATCTTTAGTTAAATTTCATTTAGACAGGGTTGGGGAAATGTGGTTAAATGAAAACTTAGAATCATATGATGAGCCTATTTTAATAACAAACAGTTTTATTGAATTACAGTAAAAAACACATAATAAGTCGAATATAACCATATATTTATATATGGTTATATTTGTTAGCTGAGCCAATTGAATTTCAAGGGAATAAGGTTTATCAGAGAAATGATATATTCGATCCGAAATATATTGACCCAAAATCAGGAAAAACGAACATAGAGCTAATGTCATCTGGTCGTGCACCAATCGGTGCAGATGGTAAACCAGTGAATCTTCACCACATGTTACAGAAACAAGATGGTGCAATTGCAGAAATTACACAATCTTTCCATAAAGAAAATCATGGAGTTATACATATTAATGATAATAGTATTCCTTCAGGCATAAATAGAGCAGAATTTAACAAATGGCGTTCTAACTATTGGAAAGATAGAGCCAAAAGCTATAAATAGGTATAAAAATGAATGACGATTTAGATAAAATTATCAATGAGTTAAAACTTCTATCTGGTGGAGAAAAAAGCAACACAGATCTACCAGATGATGAATTGCTAGCACAATATGAACGTGGTATTGGTTTTACCTTTCCTAATGACTATAAAAAAGTTTTAAAGGAAATAGGGAATGTTTTCTATGGTTCCATAGAATTATTATCTGTAACTAAAGATAAACAAAATTATGGTGAGTTATCACAATCTCTTGAAGATGCAAGAAAGTTAGGAGTACCTAAAGACTGGTTACCTATTTGTGAAGATAACGGAAACTACTACTGTCTTCTTCCTGGCGGTCAAGTTAGATACTGGTCCCATGATGGTTATAGTAATGAGATGTGGTCAGATATCACTGATTGGCTCCAACAAGTATGGATAAATGGTAATTAATGAATACTTATCCTTGCCAAGAGCTTGTAAATAGATTTACGTAATTTCTCGTTAATAAAATGACCACTCTCCCTGTGTTAACAGTACGCTAACACAGGGAATTTATAGCCCATCTATCAGCCAGTCGATTAATTAAACACACGTTCAAGCAAGCCCTGAGTGTTTTCAGGGCCGGGAATCGATATATTCATGAGTTATCTGTTCCAGAAAAATTGCGAAATTTTCGAGCTATCGTATAACAAACAGAAGACAGAAGACAGAGAATATAAGTATAGCCAGTAAGAATAAAGACCAGAGTTATTGTAATATTTCACTTATTTTAAAGGTTAATTATCACTATATTATCTAAAAAGATTATTTATTCTGTTACTTGGATTCTCATAAAGTTACTGATTTAAATTAACATTAACAATCTCCTTATCGTTAAAATAGGGAGATTATGTCTTAGATAATTAAGTAAAGAGAAAAACTAATATTGGGGAGCCAAAACTCATTTTTCTTTCCGCCAGAAACGGAAAAGAGATTTTTTCCTACGTTGTAGAGTAAAGCGCCAAACACATCACGAAATAAATCAACGCAACAAATAAAAAGTAAACCATGCTGCGGTTAAGCGCAGCAAAGGCCAGAGGTGTGTTGTCATAAGAGATCACTTTGGCTGTCGGATCATGCTCGCGCAGATGCTGCACAATTGCCTGGTTAACTATTACACGAAAGTTAAAAGAACTTGGGTTGGGGTAAGGAGGTAATATCTCCAGCCCCACCACCATTTTATGGAATTTAATATATCAGATTCCCCATTAGCAGGATTAAATAACCGATCCAGATCACATTTTATACTACTCCTTCCAGACAAGAAAATAATACCTCATTAGAATAGTTTAATAATGTTATTATTAAACTATCAAGATTATCTATGGGAAGCCGTTTTCTTTATCACCGAAGCCTGACAGGGCTTATGCTGCTAGCAATCTCTGAACTAGCCCATGCTTCAACACCGATC
>NZ_RCWC01000093.1 GCF_018448935.1 Photorhabdus noenieputensis
GACCAACCCGGCGTTGGTGTTGTTAATCTGGTCGGCATTAATCTTCAAGTGGTGCCCGGCTTCAATCGTCGCCGCGTGGTTATTGAGCTCACGCGCCTGACCGGTGGCCGTCAGGGCGTTATCCAACCGGCCGCCGATGTGCAGGTCGCCCACACTGTAAATCTGCGCATGATGCTGGTTGTTGAGTGTTCCGGTGCCGATATCCAGTTGGTCCCGCGCCGCAATCACGGCGGCTTTGCCGTCCTGTGCGGAGTTATTCAGTGTGCCCGTCTGGAGCACGAGCTGGTCCCCGTAAATGCGCCCGGTGCCGGTGTTGTTCAGGGTGTTGGCCGTGAGATGAGTCAGTCCGCCGTCAATCAGCCCGGTATTGTTCAGCGTATCGTGAACCTGGATTTGCGTTTGTTTAGCACTGATTTCACCGGAGGCGTTATTGGTGAGACGGTGTGCGTCAAGATGCAGCGCCTGACCGGCTTTTATCTGGCGGTCATTGATAAGATTGCCGGTCGTTTTCAGGGTCAGATTGCCATTAGCCGCGGTGTTGCCGGTATGGTGAAAATCCTCAGTTAAGGTGACCGCCATATCGCCTTGTGATAACAGTTGGCCGTCACCGCTCAGAGAGTGTGCGTTAATCGTGGCCTGTTCCCCGGCAATCAGCGTGCCTTGCCGGTTGTTAATCGCTAGCGAGGTGTGCCCGCTCTTGTCGTCTACGGTAAGTTGTTTACCTGCGGAGATTAACCCCTGCGCATTCTCCAACGTGTGACTCACCTGAGCTTGCAGGTGATTGGCCGCCCGTAAAGCGCCCTGAGTATTGTCTACCTGTTGCGCATTTACCGTCAGGTTTTGTGCTTCCACCCCGTTATCCGTGTGCGCCGTCTCGCGGTTAATCAGGCGAGCGGTGTTCAGGGTCAATTGCTGACCGCCACGGATAAGGCCGCCGGTGTTATCGGTTTGGGTGTCAACATCAAGCTGAGTATCGCCCACCGCCTGCACCTGCCCGTGACGATTGTCGAGCCGTTGGGTTTTCAGGTTGAGCGTCTCTGTCGATAACAATTTGCCGTCCCGGTTATCCAGCGCGGCGTGTCGGGTATCGATAGCCAACTGTCCGCCTTGAAGATGACCGTGGCGATTGTCCAGTGGGCCGCTGGTGACCGTGGTTTTACCCTCGCCAATAATCTGGCCCTGCTGGTTATCCAGCAACTGCCCGTCTGTGTCCAGATTCAGGGCGTCGGCGGATTGTAAGGTCCCCTCGCGGTTTATCAGTTGTTGACTGTGAATGTCCAGTCCGCCATTTCCGGCTATCTGGCCCTGAGTATTATTGAGTGCAGTGCTGGCCAGCGCAGTTTTGCCGTCCGCCGCTATCATGCCGCCGGTGTTATCAACATCGCCGGTGCGCAAAGTTAACTGCCCGCCACTCAATAACCGGCCTGCTTTTTGGTCGGCATTGCGGGTATTGGTGAATCGGTGGCCGTGGGTATCAACGGTCATCTCGCGGCCAGCCTGTAACAACCCCGCGGTGTTATCCAGTTCGCCACTGTTTACCGTCAGCGTGTCTTCGGCTATCACCTGCCCCGCGGTATTGGTGAAGGGATGGCCTGTGGTCTGGCTATTGATATGCTGTGCCAGCAACACGCCCTGGGTGTTATCCAACGTCTGGCTAGTCGTAGTCAGTCGGGTTTTGGCTTCAAGATGGCCGTGAGCGTTTTGAATGGCTTTGCCAACGGTGAGGGTGGCGCTGTCCCCGGCGGCAACCATGCTCCCCCGGCGATTATCCAGTTGAGTGGCGCTAAGTTGGAGCGCGTGGCCCGCTTCCAATCGACCCGCCTGATTATCCAGGATGTCTTTGACGGTCAGTGCCAACGTTCCTTTTTTCGCGGCCACGATGTTGCCGTGACGATTATCGACGGTCGTTGCTTTAAGGTTCAGATTACCATTGCCCGCAATGGTCCCGCTGTGGTTATCCAACATCCGGGTAGTGAGGGACAAGTCATCCTTACCCTGTTGTTGCATCACACCGCCTTGATGGCTCAGAGTGTCGGCGTTGATGGTTATCTGCCCGGCCTGAGTTTCGGCGTGGTTGAGTTGCAGTTCACCGGCCTGTATCGTCAGGGCACCATTGGTGAGCAGTTTGCCCTTATCACCCAGCCACCGTTGGGTATTGAGCGATAATCGACCCTGGCCGGCCAACTGCACCGTCCCCTGGTTGTTATCTGCCTGATGCGCGGTGAGATGCAGGTCCTCGCCCTGACTGGCAATAGTGCCCTGACGGTTGTTAAGCCGGTCAGTGGTAAGGGTCAATTTCCCCTGATTGAATACCATCCCCTCACGGTTATTCAGGGTGCGGGTATGGAGCGTCAGTTCACCGGTCCCGGTCTGGTTAATTTTTCCCTGCTGGTTGGATAAATCCGGGGTCGTCAGGTGAATTTCCTTCGCCACTAACTGGCCGCCGTCGTTGTTAAACTGGCCCGGCGTTTTTGCGGTCAAACGGTCGGCGTTGACGGTGGCGCGAGCGGTACTGATGCCCAATTGACTGGCGGTGAGTTGAATCTGGCTGGCTGCGGTCTGGCTGTCGCTCAGGTCAATCTGTTGGCTGTGGACAGCCAGCGTATCGGCGGCCAGATTTTTCCCCTTCGCCTGAACGTGCTGCGCGGTCAGGGTCAGTGAGCCGGGTAAAGTGGTACGCCCTTTATCATCCAGCCCCGCAGCCCATACGCTGT
>NZ_RCWC01000094.1 GCF_018448935.1 Photorhabdus noenieputensis
GGCAACCGCCTGAGCATTGATGAGCGGCTTAATGCGTATAATTGGCATTATGTCTTGCGCCCCCGCGGGTTAGCATCGAAGGGTGTGGCGCACAAGGCTGACGCCTTCTGCTGTCAGCCGCTGAGCCGGCCATCGACAACCCCGCGTGCTTCTTTAGCTGCCGTGTTATCGTTCAGCCAAACAACCCTGAAGGCAGGTCGGCCTGACGGCCTCCGTTATTTACTTCCCCCCGCCCCAACCCCGCTGCACTGGCTGCGCGCGGCTCGCAGTCGCAGGCTCCTTGCTCGTTACCGTGCTCGCCATCTCCGCCCCGCGCAGCCCCCGGGGGCTTCCCTGAACAAAACCGCGTGGTCATGCAAGGTCATACGCAAACCGAAGCCACAGTGCCTCAGAGCGTCGCAGGGGCGCCGCTTGCGGGCTCTATGCCGCCCGCGCCCGCAGAACGGGCGTCCGCCGCCCAAGCGAGTTGGGCGACGTTCGCCCGTTGCCGAAAAAGGCGCTACACTGACAATGGCACGGCGGGAAAAACCGGCCTTTGGAGGCGAAAAGCGCGTCAGGGGGTTTTGGGTCCGGCGGTGAACGCACATTGGAAAAAACGGGTGGTAACTGACTGAGGGCATTGGGAAAATCGGTGTTCGATAATCAACTTCGCAATGGAATGCGTTGTTACCGATAATAATGCACTGGCGATACCTGTGACCCCTCCCCCTGTAGCTGGCGTAAATACCGAGGAAGCAGTAAATGAAGCAAATCAGACAATAGCTTCAGCTTTGGACAAAAAACTAAAGGAGATGGGAAAAGCTGTAGATAAAGCGACGCAGTGCTCCTTTGGCCGGGTATGTTCGTCAGATTATGTGGATAATGAAAGCCAACCAAATGTGGGGGAAAACCTGACGAATGAAGAGAAGAAGAAGTATGGTGGTACAGGAAATCAACAGCCACCTGAAGATAATCAAAATAAGAATGGACAGAATGAACATAAACCATCAAATATCAAAATGGCTGATGACAAGTATTTAAAACAGAATGGAATTGATGCCCATGAGCTTAAATCTGATGTTGTTGGTAAGAAAAATATATCGAAATATGATATTTATGTGAATAAAGAAACTGGTGAACTATGGGTTTTCAGAAAAGGGGGTACTGGAGAAGGTATCCCAACAGGTGAATTCATTAAATAAGGTTATAACAAATGAGTAAATCAACTGTGTGTGTGTATTTTTTGATCTCTGGAGATAAGTTAAATCCTGGGAATGTAACTGAAAAATTAGCTATTCAGCCAACAAAATGTTGGCTGAAAGGCGATCCTATACCAGGGAAAAAACGTTTTAGAATAGATAGTTGCTGGCTTTTGAGCACAGGCGATGAAGAATCGCTTGATATTGGTGAACAGCTAGGAGAAATATTCGCATTACTACAGGACAAAAAAAAGGTTTTAGTAAAATTGGCTAATGAGTATGAGCTTGATTATCAATTTAATATAGTAATTAAAATAGAAGAGGGAATTAAGCCAGCAATAAGTTTGGATAAAATGATGGTCAAAGAGCTTAACGAATTAAATGCGGGACTAGACATTGATCTGTATATATATAGTTAAAATTAAATAAGTTGTTACTGACAATAATGCCCTAGCTGTACCAATGCCACCACCACCGATGGCGGGTTCAAACACGGGTGAAGCCGTGAATGAAGCAAATCAGACAATAGCTTCAGCTTTGGACAAAAAATTGAAGGAAATGGGAGAGTCTATAGATAAAGCCACTCAATGCTCTTTTGGCCGGGTATGTTCGTCAGATTATGTGGATGGTGAAAATCAACCCAATATATCAAAGGATCTGACAGATTCAGAGAAAGCCGAACTTGGTGGTTCAGGAACAGGAGCACCGGGAGGACATGATCCAGAAGATGAGCAGAATGCCAGAAATAACAATCATATTGGAAAGTGGTCAGTTGATGAATTGTCAAATGGGGCGAAATATACAGATCCGGCCTCAAAAAAAGGCGATTTGACACTTGCTGGTCGCGCTCTACAAAAACATGGTAGTCGGCCGGGTAGCATTTTTCCAGAGGCTAAAGGAAACCCATCTGCGATAAATGAACAGGGCCAAAAAATTGTAGATAGTATATTGAATGACCCGAACAAAACGGTGATTCAAAGTAATACAGGACGATACGGCCAAGTTACTGATGTTATATCTTCTAGTGGACGTGGATTACGTTATGATGCTCAGGGTAGGCTTATAGGATTTTTGGAACCACCGAGATGACAAATAAATTAACAGCACAAATAGCGAGCTTGCCAGATCGAGAGAATGTTGTTTACGAGATCTTTTGGGGTACAGATCAAGTAGCAGAAGTCTCAAATGAGCCTGAGCATGGCATGAGAATAGAGATCTTTTCTTGTCCGAATGGAGGAATATGGAACTTCGACTTTAGAGAATTCCGTGCTCTTGTAGAGCAAGTAGAAAAAAATATCATCTAAATATTTACCCACTCCGGTTTGTAAAAGCCGGGACTATTTTTTTAGCCTACTCCGTCAACATCACAATGGCGGTAGTAAGGGGAGTGTTAGAAATTCTGTGTCATTCCAGTAATATATCTCAAAAAGGAATGATACATGACTCAATCTTTCGATTTCGACAAAGCCCTGAAAGCGCTTCAGGAGGGTCAGGCACTGACCGGTAAGAA
>NZ_RCWC01000095.1 GCF_018448935.1 Photorhabdus noenieputensis
TGTCCTCCACTGACGGCAAGCCTTTATCCAGAATGCGCTGGCTCAGCTCCTTAGCCTTACCGCACGCTTCCGGTGACAGCGTGCGGCAATCACCCAGATTTCGCGAGGCCAGCGCATTATTCTCAATGGCATTCTTCCCGGCCTGCGCCCCAGTGAGGGCACTGGCGGTGGAGTCACCGGCAATACCGCCTGCCAATCCTGCCGCCAGGGTGGAAAGGGTGCTGATAGTTTGCTTCTGCTCCTCCGTTAATTCACTGACTTTGGCCCCGTCGCCGTAAAGTTGCTTAATCAGGACCTGAGCTGCCAGTTCACCCGAAGCCGCACCGGCTGCCCCTGACAGGGCATTATTACCGCTCACTTCCGCCGCCACCGCGCCTAAAATCGCGTGGGCCAGCGTATTGGTGGCGATATCTACCTGATGGGTTTGTGGGTCCGTCGTCAGTTCTTTAATCACGCCCGCCAGATAAGGAGAAGCGCCTCCGGCCAGCGCCTGACCGAGGTTGTTGCCCGCTAAGCCCTGAATCGCTGCCGAGGCGGCCTGTAAGGCTTTCTGATAGGTTCCGCCGGTCCCAAAGCCGGAGTCATTCAGCGCCTGCGTGTAAGCGGTGTCATAAACTTGCTTATTGATATCCGCCGAAGTCGGGTGTGGATTGCCACCGTCAACCAGTTTTTTTCTGGCGGCCTCTTTGTCCGGTTCACTGATATGGTCCAGCTTCGCTTTCGCCGCTTTGGTGGCGATAATTTTCCCCTCCGTACTGGCTATCTCGGTCATCTGGGCGCTGATTTCACCAATCAGTTGCGCCTGTTTCAGCCGTTGTTGTTCTTTTTCCTTATCAAATATCGGACTCAGGACATTGGCGGCATTATCGGTATCGCGACTTAAGTTCGCGACATCCTGCGTCTGGTGCGCCTTATCCCGGATAACCAGGTTGCCCTCACTGACGGCAGCGTGCGTGGTGCTGCTGTCATGGCCCTGGTTATTGGAACCCGTCAGCCCATTGACCGCCAGATTATTCAGGACCTGACCGGCGGTCGGTTTACCAAGGCTGACACCCGCACTCTGCTGTTCGGCAGTAAAGTCCGCTTGATTTTGAATGTCCTTGAAGCCCAGCGTCCCGGTGTTCAGGGTGTTTTTGGCTTTGTCAGCGTGACTCGCTATCACCGCGCCGTCCAGTTGGGTGTGGTCACCGACGTTGACCTGATAGCCGCCTTTGCCAGCAAACAGCCCGGTCTGCTCCTGCACGCTGTCATAGTTGCTGTGCAGTTTATTGCGGCTGGCATTGAGGCTCGCGGTACCATTGGTGAGGGGACCCACGGTGGCACTGACGCCGGCGCTGGCATTCTGTTGTTTGCTGTCATAGCGCTGGCTGTTCTGCTCGCTGCTTAATGTCAAATGACGTTTCACCTCGGCAGTTATCTGCTCGCCGCTGACCTGAGCGCCTTTTAACGTCGTGTCCCGGCCACTGTTCAGCCCGACGGTCTGTCCCGCCTGTAATGTGGTGTTAGTGTGACTGATACCGTTGCCGTTTTCACGGCCGTTGCCCCGGCTGACATTGGCCGAGACGCTCAGGCCGGTGCCTCCCGGTCCCACAGTCAGGCCCACGCCCAGCGAGCTGCCGTGACTGCTGTTTTTGCCGGTAGTCTGTTCAGTGTTCTGGCTGGAGGAGAGCTGAATATCCCGGTTAGCAGCCAGTTGCAGGTCTTTGCCCGCCTGTAACTGGCTGCCCTGAATGCGGATATCGCCATTCTGGCCTGATGCGCCTTTGCCATCCCCTTTGGCGGTTATATTGAGGTTATCCCCGGCCGTGAGATGGCTGCCCTGTTGGGTGGTCTGGCGGTGCTGCTGTTCTGAACGGGAGGATTGACGGCCATAGGACAGACTCACCCCGGCTAGATTGTTATTGCTTTTGTCGTCACTGCCCTGAGCCTCTGCCAGTCGGCCAGCCTGCGCCGCTTGCACTCCGCTGAGGGCAGCTTGGGTGTTTTGCAGCGCTTTCACTCGCGGGTCGCTTTCATTGCGGGCGGCTCTGGCTGTTTGCACCGCGCTGTTGACGGCCCCGCCAGCGGTGCCACTCAGCGCCACGGTTAAACCGCTCTGTTTTTGTTTGGTTTTTGTCGTGGTGTGATGGCGGTTTTCCGCGCTGGTGATATCGACCTGTTGACCAGTCAGCGTCAGGTCTTTACCGGCAATCACCTCGCTGCCGTGAACCCGGAGCTGTTCTCCCGCGTTGAGAGTGACATTGCCCTGGCTGCTGCCGACCGTGCTGCCTTTGCTAAGCTGGCTGTCACTGTCGGTGGTGACTTTCTGGCTGGCTTTGCCTAAGGTGAAACCCATGCCGCCGGTGCCCATCAGGCCCGATTTTTTCTCCTGTCGCAAATGGGTTTCATCGTGCGCTTCCGCGGCGGTGGTAACCGTGAGCTGATGACCGGCGTTCAGGCTGACATCCTGTGTGCCCGCCACATTGCTGCCGCGGATATTGAGGTCTTTTCCGACCTGTAGAGTCACTTTATCGCCACTGAACGTGGTGCTCAGTGCTTGTCGGTCATGCACTTCGTCGTGGGTTTCCACTGACGATTTCGACAGCCAGCCTTTACTGGTTTGTTTACTGTGCTCCACTAAGTCGGATGAGGTTGTACCGGCGGTCAGCGTCAGGTTATTTCCGGCCTGCGCCGTCAGGTGTT
>NZ_RCWC01000096.1 GCF_018448935.1 Photorhabdus noenieputensis
GACCAACCCGGCGTTGGTGTTGTTAATCTGGTCGGCATTAATCTTCAAGTGGTGCCCGGCTTCAATCGTCGCCGCGTGGTTATTGAGCTCACGCGCCTGACCGGTGGCCGTCAGGGCGTTATCCAACTGGCCGCCGATGCGCAGGTCGCCCACGCTGTAAATCTGGGCATGATGCTGGTTGTTGAGTGTTCCGGTGCCGATATCCAGTTGGTCACGCGCCGCAATGACCGCGGCTTTGCCGTCCTGTGCGGAGTTATTCAGTGTGCCCGTCTGGAGGGCAATTTGGTCACCGTAAATGCGCCCGGTGCCGGTGTTGTTCAGAGTGTTGGCCGTGAGATGGGTTAAGCCGCCGTCAATCAGTCCGGTATTGTTCAGCGTATCGTGAACCTGGATTTGCGTTTGTTTAGCGCTGATTTCACCGGCGGCGTTATTGGTGAGATGGTGTGCGTCAAGATGCAGCGCCTGACCGGCTTTTATCTGGCGGTCATTGATAAGATTACTGGTCGTTTTCAGGGTCAGATTGCCATTGGCCGCCGTGTTGCCGGTATGGTGAAAATCCTCAGTTAAAGTGACCGCCATATTGCCCTGTGATAACAGTTGGCCGTCACCGCTCAGAGAGTGTGCGTTAATCGTGGCCTGTTCCCCGGCAATCAGCGTGCCTTGCCGGTTGTTAATCGCTAGCGAGGTGTGCCCGCTCTTGTCGTCTACAGTAAGTTGTTTGCCCGCGGAGATTAACCCCTGCGCATTATCCAACTTGTGACTCACCTGAGCTTGCAGGTGATTGGCCGCCCGTAAAGCGCCCTGAGTATTGTCTACCTGTTGCGCATTTACCGTCAGGTTTTGTGCTTCCACCCCGTTATCCGTGTGCGCCGTCTCGCGGTTAATCAGGCGAGCGGTGTTCAGGGTCAATTGCTGACCGCCACGGATAAGGCCGCCGGTGTTATCGGTTTGGGTGTCAACATCAAGCTGAGTGTCGCCCACCGCCTGCACCTGCCCGTGACGATTATCGAGCTGGTGAGTATTCAGGGTTAAGGTGTCCGTGGATAACAATTTGCCGTCCCGGTTATCCAGCGCGGCGTGTCGGGTATCGATAGCCAACTGTCCGCCCTGGAGATGACCGTGGTGATTGTCCAGCGGGCCGCTGGTGACGGTGGTTTTTCCTTCTCCAATAATCTGGCCCTGCTGGTTATCCAGCAACTGCCCGTCGGTATCCAGAGTCAGGGCGTCGGCGGATTGTAAGGTCCCCTCGCGGTTTATCAGTTGTTGACTGTGAATGTCCAGCCCGCCATTCCCGGCAATCTGTCCCTGAGTATTAGTGAGCTCGGCGCTGGTCAGCGTGGTTTTGCCGTCCGCCGCGATTATCCCGCCGGTGTTATTGATATCGCCGGTGCGCAGGGTTAACTGCCCGCCGCTTAACACCCGGCCCGACTGATTGCCCAGCGTGTCACTGACGGTCAGTGTCAACGAACCTTTGTCGGCGGCTACGATGTTGCCGTGACGATTATCGACGGTCGTTGCTTTAAGGTTCAGGTTGCCGTTGCCCGCAAGGGTGCCGTGCTGGTTATCCAGCCTCCGGGTGGTGAGGGTCAGGGTATCTTTGCCCTGTTGTTGCATCACGCCGCCTTGATGACTCAGGGTGTCGGCGTTGATGGTTATCTGCCCGGCCTGAGTGTCGGCGTGGTTGAGTTGCAGTTCACCGGCCTGTATCGTCAGGGCACCATTGGTGAGCAATTTGCCCTTATCACCCAGCCACCGTTGGGTGTTGAGCGACAGTTTCCCGTTGCCTGCCAGTTGCACGGTGCCCTGAGTGTTATCGGCCTGATGCGCGGTGAGATGCAGGTCCTCGCCCTGACTGGCAATATTGCCCTGACGGTTGTTAAGCCGGTCTGTGGTGAGGGTCAGCCGTTTCCCCTGATTGAACACTGTCCCCTCACGGTTATTCAGAGTGCGGGTATGGAGCGCCAGTTCACCGGTCCCGGTCTGGTTAATTTTTCCCTGCTGGTTGGATAAATCCGGGGTCGTCAGGTGGATTTCCTTCGCCACTAACTGGCCGCCGTCGTTGTTAAACTGGCCCGGCGTTTTCGCCGTCAAACGGTCGGCGTTGACGGTAGCACGAGCAGTATTGATGCCCGCTTGACCGGCAGTCAGTTGAATCTGCCCGGCGGCCGTCTGGCTGTCGCTCAGGTCAATCTGCTGACTGTGGACAGCCAGCGTATCAGTGGCCAGATTTTTGCCATTGGCCTGAACGTGCTGCGCGGTCAGAGTCAAGGAGCCGGGGCGGGTGATGTTACCGTTATCATCCAGTCCCGCGGCCCATACGCTGTTATGGCTGCTGTGTATTGTGTCTGCGTTGACCGTGGTATCGCCGCGGGCTTCCACCCGGCCCCGATTATCCAGCGTACCGCCCGCCTGTAAATTCACCGCCGATTGTGACAGCAATTTGCCGGTGTTAGTGACATCGGCAGACGAAGTTAATTGCAACGTATCCCGGCTGCTGAGGGTGCCGCGGTTCTCTATCCGGCCCTCGGCGGTGATATGGACCTCTCCGGCAGACGCGCCGATATTACCGGCATTGTGCACGCCCACCCCCGTTTCGGTGCCTATCAGCCTGATTTTATGGGCATACATGCCGCCCAGCGCCGCCACATCCAACGCAAACGCCGGGTACTTTT
>NZ_RCWC01000097.1 GCF_018448935.1 Photorhabdus noenieputensis
GCATTCTTGTAGTCCTTGACACCCGGTTGGGCTGCCACCACAAAAACGTCTGACGCCGCACTGTCATGACTATAGATCGTCCCATTCAAGCTAAATTTCATCTGACCCTGAGCATCGCTAGTGAGCATGACGCCCTTGCCGCCGCCCTTAAGGATCACGGTTCCCAAGCCTTCTTGTGGCTGGAGCGTTGAGGCGTCGCTACTCGTATAAGCCACCGGGGCGATAAAGGTGTCCTGGAACTTGAAGTTCGCCGCACCGATCCCGGCGAGTGTCTGATTTTTCAGGACAATGCTCTGCCCCTTACCCAGATCGACCTTAACATCCGCCCCCTGCTGCGTCAGCAACAGATCGGCAAACGTTTTTCCACGAAATCCGACCAGATCGATGATCTCGCCACGAGCCGCCTCGAAGTTGCTAATGATATCGCTACCCGCCTCACGGCGGTGGACCACAAAGAAGTCCTTGCCCGCACCGCCTGCCAGTGTATTGTTTCCACGCCCGCCATCAAGCAATGCGTCGGTATTACCAGCGACTAACGTATCGTTGCCATCGCCGGTGACAATGTTCTGAATGCCCGACGGATTCTTTATTGTCAACGCTGTGCCGCCAATGTTGGCAACGCCAGTCAGCAAGTTGACCGAGGTATCCCGCGAAACAGCCGCCGCATTGAGGGTATTACGCCCTCCCGCCACGCCATTCACCGCATCATCCAGCACTGCGCGGTTGGCCTGCCCGGCCACCGATTGGATATATTCGTCGGTGTAAAAGTAAGTGTCATCCGAGGTGCTCTTGCTGCCGTACAAACGTAGCGACCAGGCATTTAATGTGACCGGCAGGCCGGAATTCGCATCGCTCACCTGTAGGGTCCAGTTGCCAGCCGAGCGTTCACCAAAATCATGGGTCGACATAAAGCTGTATTTGAACGTCCCCGACTGGCTACTACCTAGGTCAGTCGCACTCGCGCCCGGCGTGCCGTCTGGAGCCTTACCCTGACGATTGAGCAAGATGCTCTGAGTGCCATCAGGAGAGATCAGTTTGAGCGTCAGATCGCCAAGACGGCCTACCTGAGCGTCAAAATCGATCTCGACATGTTCGACATTCAGACCGGCATTCATGGCGATGGATGACGTCAGCGTTTCACCTGCTGCCAAGGTTTTCCCCAGAGGGCCGCTGGATGCGCTATAAACGAACTCGTTGGCAGCGGTGCTTTGAGTCATCCAAGACTCAGCCAAGCGAACAGCGGCTCGCGCATCGATTTGACCGAAACCATAATCGTTGCTGGTATGCATGCCGCCGCCATTCCAGCTATGGCTACTATTATCGCTCCATGCGGTAGATGGGTCATTAATCTTGCGAGCGGATAGAGCAAGGATCTGCTGCACATCCCGATAGCCTAAGTTCGGGTTGGCCTCAAGCATCAACGCAACAACACCGGAAACTATCGGAGCGGCAAAGCTGGTACCTTGCATGCTGGTGTAGTCATTGCCGAAAGTTGAGCCACGTTCGGTTTTCAGCATATAGCTGGTAGACACGACATTGCTGCCCGGTGCCGAAACCAACAGGCTGGCTCCCGGATTGGAGAATGGTGAGGAGCCAATCTGCAAAGTCGACAAATCGCCCTGAGCATTGATTGCACCGACTTCCACCGAAAAGCGGTTGTTATTGGTCAGCGACCCTTGGGCATTGCCGCCTTCTGCACGATGGTTGCCGCCCGCCGCCACGATGACGGTACCCAATCCGCCACGACCATTAGCCGCCGCATACTGCGCATTCATGCTCAGCGACGCGGCAGTATTTATGGAGCCGCCCTGAAAGCTGCTGAGCGCGAAATCGTTGGCAAATCCCCAGCTATTGTTGGCAATATCAAAACTGACCATATGCCCCAGTCCCGCAAGATCGGCACCGTCATTGGCCAGATAATAGCCGCCCAACGTAGCATCATGGGCAACCCCGACGCCACCTGTATTATTCTTCGCCGCGACCATCACACCCGCCACCATTGTCGCGTGGTTGGAGACCACATTCGGCAAGGTGCCATTGGTTTGTTGAGTCTGCAACCAGGCTTTGTCGACATTCGTCGCAAGGTCGGGGTGATTGACATCAAATATTTCAGGCGCGGTGGCAAACTTACCGCCCGGCTCGAACTGACCAATGCGTACACCCTTGCCGGTGTAGTCCTTCCAAACCGGCAGAATGTTGGCATCGCTCAGATACCATTGTTGAGCAGCTAATGGATCGAGCGGGACTTCCGGCGTCAATAATGTAGCAACGGCGCGCATCGGCGCTGTTTCCCCACTGCTTAGATCGACTACCGATGCTGACGGATTCCCGGCTGCGTCAGTTACACCATATTTAAAGCTAATGACACCGGTGTAATTTGCATCCGGCGTAAACAAGACATCGCCCTGGGCTGTGAGTTTGACCGTACCGCCTATCGCATCCCCAACATTGGCAATGCGCAGGGCACCCTGACTGTTAAGATGTTGATCGTTAGCCAACAGACTTTCTGCGGCAATCAGATGTGGCTGAGTACGATCAAAAACCTTGCCGTCCTTGTCGTGAGTGAGGACATCCTCGACAGGCATCGCATTGGGTGTTTGTAAATCAACCGCCGAAATATCTGAAAAATTGAGTTTTTGGATATTTTTCAGCGT
>NZ_RCWC01000098.1 GCF_018448935.1 Photorhabdus noenieputensis
GAGATCTCCCCGGTATTTATCTTTGATGTGTTTTCTTGGCAATAGGCCATGACTTCACCGATAAAATGGTCTTTGGCCAGACTCCATTTTACATATTTATCGGCAACTCTGTTCATAAGCATCATCAGCTCATTTTGTTTATCCATTTGAATTTTTGGGAGTTTTCTTTCTTCATTGGTACTGTTATCCAAGTATCCTCTGGCGGAAGGATTTCTTTCGTAAAATTCATCTAAAGTATCCATAATGAGTAACCTGTTTCTTTGAAATTTAGTTTAACATAGTGTTATGTACTAAAAATATACAATTGAAATTATAAGTCAAGGTTTATTTTTACTTGTAAGGATAATTTTTGGGGCGTTTTAAGACGTAGGATTATTAGCAAAATCCGTTATAAGTTTTTCTCAATGCAAATATTAATTATTTATCTATTTTCTTGATATATTTATTCGTTTAAGAAAAATATTATTAAATTTCTTTATTTAAATTAATAATTTTATTATTTTCGACGTTTTATGAATTTATTTTTGGCAAAAATATAAGTAATCGATGTTTTGATAAGATGGTTATTATTATGCGAATGTAAGTTAAGAACTTACTTAAATGAATGGTTTTCATTGAGTAGTTGTTGTAAATATAATGTTTCCTCTTTTTTCTTTGCTGGTATTTGATTCTTTAGGCGCTTATATTAATGCATTCGATAAAGACTTGCCTGAGAAAATATGGGAAGATGTTTTTGCGGGCTTTTTAGAGATATTATAGCCTTGACAATGAGTGGTAATGACTAACTGATAAGATAGAGAAACGGATTGTGGCAAAGAAAGAAAAACGGCCTCACCATGATGTATTATTCAAATATTTTTTAACGCAGCCCGAAACGGCCAGGGAGTTTTTATCCCTTTATCTGCCCGGAGAGGTCCAGTCGTTGTGTGATTTAGCCACATTGAAACTGGAACCCGGCAGTTTTGTGGACCAGAATTTACGTCAACTGCACAGTGATGTGCTGTACTCGGTTGAAACGGCTCGGGGACAAGGCTATATCTATTGTCTGATTGAGCATCAGTCCACCCCTGACCCATTGATGGCCTGGCGGTTGATGTATTATGCCATGTCAGCTATGTCGGCTCACCTGAAAAAAGGCCATACTGAACTTCCTTTGGTGGTGCCTTTGCTGTTTTATCATGGAGAGGTTCGGCCGTATCCTTACACAAACCGGTGGCTGGATTGTTTTACGCTCCCTGAACAGGCTGCTCGCTTATACTGCCAGGCGTTTCCGTTGGTGGACGTCAGTGTGCTCAGCGATGAAGAAATCCTGACACATAAAGGGGTTGCCCTGATGGAGCTGGTGCAAAAACACATCCGCTGCCGGGATATGCAGGAATGGGTCCTCCAATTGGTTGAACTCTTGAATGCAGGGTATAATACAACTGAGCAGCGCAATGTGGTGTTACGCTATATTTTACTGAATGGACATACGTTGGATCTCTCACGCTTTGTCCATCAACTGATTGAACAATCTCCGGAGCATGAAACGATGTTGATGACTATTGCAGAACAGCTTGAACAAAAAGGGCGCGAGCAAGGTATCAAGCAAGGTATCAAGCAAGGCATTGAGCAAGGCCGGGAGGAAGGTCGGGAGGAAGGCCGGGAGGAAGGCCGGGAGGAAGGCCGAGAAGAAGGTCGAGAAGAAGGTCGAGAAGAAGGTCGAGAAGAAGGTCGAGAAGAAGGTAAACTGGAAACGGCTCGTGCCTTATTACGGCATGGTGTGAGTTTGGACATTATTGTCACCAGTACCGGACTGAGCCGGGATAAAATTGAAATGTTAAAGCATTAAATTAATCTTCTCTTTCACAGCAAAATGCCGATATTCAAGTTCGGCATTTTTGTTCTTATTCAGGATGATGGTTATACAAGGGACTTTTACGTTTGCCCGGCGAAGCTGAAACCGGTCAGACTGAAGCAACAATTTCCGGAGCATGAAACGATGTTGATGACTATTGCAGAACAGCTTGAACAAAAAGGGCGCGAACAAGGTATCAAGCAAGGTATTGAGCAAGGCCGAGAGAAGGGTCGAGAAGAAGGCCGAGAAGAAGGCCGAGAAGAAGGCCGAGAGGAAGGTAAACTGGAAACGGCTCGTGCCTTATTACGGCATGGTGTGAGTTTGGACATTATTGTCACCAGTACCGGGCTGAGCCGGGATAAAATTGAAGCGTTAAAGCATTAAATTAATCTTCTCTTTCACAGCAAAATGCCGGTGTTCAAGATCGGCATTATTTTTTCTTATTCAAGGTGATGGTTATACAAGGGACTTTTATGTTTGCCCGACAAAGCTAAAACCTATCAGACGGAAGCAGCTTTATAGGGTTCCTAAGAGTATGGGAAACGCGATTAAGTGAGTTGTTGGGAGTGTTAGAAATTCTGTGTCATTCCAGTAATATATCTCAAAAAGGAATGATACATGACTCAATCTTTCGATTTCGACAAAGCCCTGAAAGCGCTTCAGGAGGGTCAGGCACTGACCGGTAAGAA
>NZ_RCWC01000099.1 GCF_018448935.1 Photorhabdus noenieputensis
AGTAAACACCCGGCACCGCCCCTGATTGCCCAGGGCAGTGAAACCGTGTTTATCAACGGCTCGCCGGCGGCCCGGGTGGATGACAAACTGGCGTGTGGGGCCACCATTAAATCCGGGGCCAAAACGGTGTTTATCGGCTCCGGGCAGGGGACTTACCTGGCCGTGGCCGAAGAGTTCTCCGCCTGGGAACGGGCGATACTGATGGCGGTTGAATTTCTGGTACCGCCGTCACGCGGAGCCCTCAAAGGGCTGGGTAAGCTGTTTACCCGACAGGCCGGTAAAAAGGCCGTCAGCGGGGCGATTGCCGGCGTCAGGCAGGCGGCGAAGATAATCGCGGGGAAAACCCTCTGCTGTGCCAAAACCGCCTTCAAAGAAACTCAGGGCGTGAAACGTTACCGGGAAGCGACGAAAAAATTCTTTACCGGCGACCCGATTGACGTCACCACCGGCCAGTTATTTGACCGGCGGACCGATATCACCCTCGGCCAGACCCTGCCGCTGGTGTTTCTGCGCAGCTGGGCACCGGAGGAGCAGGGCCTGCTGGGGCCGGGCTGGACGGACAGCTTCTCCGAATGCGCCCTGGCCACCGGCGACCGGGTAGAAATCCGCACCACCGAAGGGGCGTCGCTTTACTTTGCCTTACCGGCCGCTTATACCCACAGTGTTAACCCGGACCACCCGGATTTCACCCTCAGCTGGGGAGAACAGGGATATATTCTCCGGCACCGGGATTCACCGGTGCGTAAGTATTTTGCGCTGGCCTCTCCGCCCTCAGCCGAAGGGACACAGTGCTGGCGGCTCACGGAACACCGGGACGTGTATGACAACCGGCTGCGCTTTATCTATAACGACCGGCATCAGCTGACACAGGTTCTGCACAGTGACGGGCCGGAGCTGACGCTGCTTTATAACCTGCGCGGACAACTGACCGAGATACGCCGCACCGATGAACGGTTACAGGAAGTGATGGCCCGTTATCACTACCATGACAACGGCCGGCTGGCGGAAGCGGACAGCACCCAGAATTTCCACCTGTACTATGAATATAACGCGCAGGGCCTGATAAGCCGCTGGTCCGATGGCGACCAGACCTGGGTGGATTACCGTTATGATAAACAGGGGCGCTGTACCGACAGTGTGGGGGCCGGCGGCTTCTATCCGGTTCACCTGGATTATGCCCCCGGCCTGACCCGCTCCACCACCCCACAGGGGCACACCACCACCTGGCATTACAACGACCAGCAGTTAATCACTGAAATCCACACCCCGTGCGGCGGCGTGACCCGCTATGAATACGACCGCTGGGGCAATCTGGTCAGACAGATATTACCGGAAGGGGAAACCCTGACGCTGACTTATCTGGCCGATACCGGCCGGGTCACTTCGCTGACGGAGGCGACCGGCGCGGTATGGCGATACAGCTATGAGGCTGACAGCCTGCAACTGACCGGCATGACCGACCCGCTGCAACGCACCTGGCTGCCCCGGTATGATGAACAGGGCCAGCCCGCCGGATTTATTGCGCCGGACGGCCGGAAAACCACGCTGACCCGCAATGCCTTCGGACTGGTGACGGCCGAAACAGACCCGGACGGCAACGGCCGCTCGCAGGAATATGATAAGCATCATCGGCTGGTGCGGGTGCTGGATGAGGAGAACCGGACCGTCAGTCTGGGTTATGACAGCCAGGACCGGCTGCGCAGCCTGACCGCGGCGGGGGCGCTGTGGCGCTGGCGTTACGACCGTCATCACCGGGTGGCGGTCAGCGACCGGGCGGACAACCAGCTGGAGCACTTCACCCATGACCGCCACGGGAACTTAACCTGCCGGACCGATGCCCGCGGCGTGGAATGGCAGGTGGAGTACGGTCCGTTTGACCTGCCGGTCGCCCGGCGTGACGGCGAGGGGCATCGCTGGCAGTATCGTTATGATGCCGACACGCTGCAACTGACGCAGGTGATTAACCCGCAGGGAGAAACTTACACCTATACCCTGGATGCGGATGGCCGGGTTATCACCGAGCAGGATTATGCCGGCACGCAGTGGCATTATCGCTATGACCGGTCGGGGAACTGCATTGAAAAGCGGGACGGGGAAGCGCACGTGACCCGCTACGACTATGACGCCGCCCGCCGGCTGACGGCGCTGCACGCCCCGGAAGGGACCACCCGTTATCATTACGACAGCGTGGGCCGGCTGTTAACCGTGGACTCCCCGGACAGCACCCTGCATTTTGAATACGACGAACAGGACCGGATAGTGCGGGAAATCCAGCCGCACGGAGAGATTCTGCGTCACTACCCGGATACCCGCACCGCAGAACGGCAGTTGCTGACCGGCGAAACAGCGCCGGTCACCGGTCCGGCCCGGTTTAGCGGGCAGACCCGCCTCTGCCGCTGGCAGAGCCGGCAGGAAGTTAACCGGGTGGGGGAACTGATTAAACTGACGCTGGCGGAGCAGGCCCCCCTGACCCTGGAACGGGATGACGCCGGCCGGGACACGGG
>NZ_RCWC01000100.1 GCF_018448935.1 Photorhabdus noenieputensis
TCTTATCCGCCAGCACCACCGTCGGTGCCGCATCATGCAGGATATGCCCCAGACGTTCACCCGGATAAGCGGGGTCCAACGGCACATAGGCACCGCCGGCTTTCAGTATTGCCAATATCCCCACCACCATCGCCGGTGAACGCGACACACAAATCGCCACTCGCTGATCCGGCGCTACGCCCAGCGCAATAAGCTGATGGGCCAGCCGGTTAGCCCGGGCATTTAATTCGGCATAACTGAGCGTTTGTTCTTCATACACTAACGCTGTCGTGTCAGACGTTTTCTCCACCTGTTGTTCAAACAACTGATGGATACATAACGGGTCAGGATAAGCGGCTTCCGTCGCGTTCCAGGTTGTTAACAACAAGGTACGCTCCGTTTCCGGCAGAATGTCCAACTGCCGTACCGGCATTTCCGGGGCCTGTTCCAGCGCGGTCGCCAGGCTTTCCAATGCCTGCTGCATATAACCGCACAGACTTTCCGGATCAAACGGCTGCACGACCTGCGCCGTCAGCCCCAGGGATGCGCCAAAATCCTCCACCGCCAGTATTAACGGATAGTTGGTCCGCTCCTGTCCGCCAAGCAATTCAATACCGTCGATCAGTTCATGTGACGTTGCCGACAAAGCATTATGCCGATAGTTCAATAGCGCGCTAAAGAGTGGCGTACCGCTGGCAACCCCACTGCAACGCTGAGCCAGCGCCAATGAAGCATGTTCATGCGCCAGTAATCCGGCCAGTCGGGTATGGGTGGTCTGTACGCTATCCCGTACCGGGGTTTCATCGATATCCAGCCGTAACGGCAGGGTATTAATAAACAGCCCCATGCCATTGTCAGCCCCGTCTCCCGCCGCCATACGCCCAAACAGCACCGTACCGAACACCACTTTCTCTTGTCCGCTGGTACGCGACAACACCTGCGCCCAGGCCAGATGACACAAGGCCGCCAGACTGACCTCCAAACGCCGGGCCTGGCCACGCAGACGGTCATTCAATTCAGGCGTCAGCATCCGGTGGGATTCCGTCACCTGTGAACCATCACGATGCACCTCCGTCAATCCAAATGGCAGCGTCGGTTCGTCCACCGCCGCCAGCATCCCGGTAAAGAAACGGGTGTGTTCCTCCTGACTCATGCCCAACCGGGCTTCAGCCACTAAATTACGGAAAGAGACTGGAGAAGTCAGACTCTCCTCTCGTTCGGCAAGATACGCCTTAACCTCACTGTTCATCACGTCCAGCGTGGTATGGTCGCCAATCAGGTGATGCAGTAATTGCAACACCGCCCAACGACCATCCGTCTCCTGCGCCACCACAAACCGCAACAATGGCGCTTGATCCAGCTCAATACGATAATGACGGGGATTAAAACGTTGAGCCAGTTGTTCACCAATCGGCCCATCCGCCGGGTCTAAATCCAACTCAGTGACCGATAAAGACGCCTGACGCCAGACGACCTGAGCCGGCACAGACAACTCTTGCCAGACAAAGGCGGTACGCAAAACATCGTGGCGGTCAACCACTTGCTGTACTGCCGCCAGATAACGGTCCAGCAGAGCCCGATCAGCGAAGACCATCCGGCCAGTTAACAAATAGGGATCGCCTTCGTTTGCCAGTAAGTGGTGGAACAAAATCCCGTCCTGCAACGGCGACAGGGCATAGATATCCTGAATGTTGCTCACCCCGCCCGGCACCTGTCTGACGATGCAGTCAATGTCAGCCTGAGTCAAATCAATCAGCGGCAACATCGCCGGCGTCAGGGCGGTCGTTGCCGGCGTGATGACGTTAGGCGGCACTGTCACCGCCTGATGCTGCCCCAGTGTTTTCGCCAGGTCTGACAGCACCGGCGACTGGAACAGATCACGCGCCGTCAGCGACAATCCCAGGTAACGCAGGCGTTCAACCATCCGTATTGCCAGCAGCGAATGACCGCCCAGCGCAAAAAAGCTGTCATACCGGCTGATCTGCTCAATCCCCAGCAACTCACGCCAGATAGCCGCCAGCGCGATTTCTGTTTCTCCCTGCGGCGCGGCGTAAACCTGGCGGACAAAGGCGTCATTGTCTGGCACCGGTAACGCCTGACGATCCAATTTACCGTTTGGCGTCAATGGCAGCGCATCCAGCCGCACAAAGGCCGCCGGCACCATGTAGTCAGGCAACTGAACGCTCAGGTGTTCGCGTAAACGGTTAATCAACCCCTCGCTCGCGTCTGCCGCCACATAGGCCACCAGCCGTTTGTCCTGCCCTTCCCCCTGTGCCAATACCACCGATTCATTCACCGCCGGGTGTTCCGCCAGCCGGGATTCAATTTCCCCCGGTTCAATGCGGAAGCCACGGATTTTCACCTGCTGGTCGTTACGGCCCAGAAATTCCAGATTGCCGTCCGGCAAATAACGGGCGACATCCCCGGTGCGGTACATCCGGGC
>NZ_RCWC01000101.1 GCF_018448935.1 Photorhabdus noenieputensis
CCAAAGCGGCGAAAGCGAAGCTGGACCATATCAGTGAACCGGACAAAGAGGCCGCCAGAAAAAAACTGGTTGACGGTGGCAATCCACACCCGACTTCAGCGGATATCAATAAGCAAGTTTATGACACCGCTTACACGCAGGCGCTGAATGACTCCGGCTTTGGGACCGGCGGAACCTATCAGAAAGCGTTACAGGCGGCCACGGCAGCGATTCAGGGCTTAGCGGGCAACAACCTCGGTCAGGCGCTGGCCGGGGGCGCTTCTCCTTATCTGGCGGGCGTGATAAAAGAGCTGACCACCGACCCACAAACCCATCAGGTAGATATCGCCACCAATACGCTGGCCCACGCGATTTTAGGTGCGGTGGCGGCGGAAGTGAGCGGTAACAATGCCCTGTCGGGTGCCGCGGGTGCGGCGTCGGGGGAACTGGCCGCGCAGGTCCTGATAAAGCAACTTTACGGTGATGGGGCTAAAGTCAGTGAGTTAACGGAGGAACAAAAACAAACTATCAGCACCCTTTCCACCCTAGCAGCCGGGCTGGCAGGTGGCATTGCCGGTGATTCCACCGCCAGCGCCCTTACTGGGGCGCAGGCCGGGAAGAACGCAGTAGACAATAATCATCTAAGCGTTGACCAGAATCGTTCAAGAAGTGAGGAACTGGTTAATTGTCAGGGTGATAGCAGTTGCCGTGCGACTGTCAGGGATAAATATCGGCAGGAATATGACAAGGTTCAGGAGCGGATAGCGACGTGTTCAGGCGCTGACCAGTGCGTTGCGGTTGCCAAAGAGCTGCGGGCATTGCAAGGTGACTACAGTGCTCGGATAAGTGAAATTCAGGAAAAAGCCAGAATGCAGGGACTGGATTCCCTCACGCCGGCAGAAGTGCGGGAATGGGCAGATTTACGCGGTGCCATGTCGAATATTGACGCATCACGGAATTTAGTGCTCCATCGTGCCCAAGTCACCGGCGGCTCAGAAGAAACCACCCAGGAAATCGTGAAGATTATGGGGCAGACGGGAATTGCGGCGTCTGCGGGAGTGGCCGGAGGGATTAGTAAGTCTGGAGCAAAAGGCCGCGGGGATGTCGGAAAAGGCAAACAACCATATCAACCGAATCAGGGAGCAGTTGGTAATATGGGCGAGTTCTTCAGGCAGCCGGGGTTTGGGAGCGAAGCGAAAGCAGGCTCACAAAAAACCAGTAAAATATATCAAGGGCAAACGGTTTATAAAGCATCAAAGAACATTAATGATAATATCCGTAAAGGTGACCAGTTCTATCTGGATAATAAACATAAAAATCATCTTGAAGTTTTTGATAACAAAGGAAACTTCAGAGTTGTGTTAAATATGGATGGCTCCATTAATCTGGACAAAACGAGGATTGCAGAAGCTGAAAGGCGGAAATTACTAAAATGATTAGTGAAAATTATTTCGATGAATTAAAAAATATTTATCTTTATCTTTCAAAAGAGATATCAGAATGTCCAATAGATCAAGAAGATCTATTGATTGACTATGAGGATAAACAAGATGCTTTATTTGAACGAAATTTCGAGTTACTAAAAAATGCAAAGGAGTTACTAAGGCAAGCTAAGTTAAATGACGACAAAATCGCAATGCAGGCGGCGTTAGTTTATGTCAGAGTATATGCAATGGGACTGTCAAGTTTTTTTGATTCTTTTAAAGAAGATGCCGACTCTTTGCTAAAGGCTTCCGATTGGCCTGGCATCCCGGAGAATTACCAATTTCCAGAATGTTACAATTATCTACTTAGTAAATAGCATCAATCCCGGTTAATCTGAACTGTACCCCAAATGTTAGGTAATCATCCGACATTTAAAGGGTGCAGTTCATTACGTCTGGGAAAAGTGGCTTATCAGGCTAAAAAATCGGTCACGGTAGGGGTTGCTGGTAACGGCTATTCCTACCGCGACCGATTGAGAAGACCCGCTTTGATTGTAAACGTCCGGTCATCTCACCTTGTTCTTCCTCTCCGGCCCATGCACGCTACTGCTTCCTTATCTTCACCTGGAGACTGACACCATGAGCCGTAGCCGATATACCCCGGAACAAAGTAAACGTCCGGTCATCTCACCTTGTTCTTCCTCTCCGGCCCATGCACGCTACTGCTTCCTTATCTTCACCTGGAGACTGACACCATGAGCCGTAGTCGATATACCCCGGAACAAAAACAGCAACAT
>NZ_RCWC01000102.1 GCF_018448935.1 Photorhabdus noenieputensis
CCAATCAGGTGATGCAGCAATTGCAGCAGGATCCAACGACCATCCGTTTCTTGCGCCACCACAAAACGTAATAACGGCGCTTCCCTTAAATCAATACGATGCTGACGCGGATCAAAACGCCGGGTTAGCTGGTCTCTGACCGGACCATCAGCCGGGTTTAGCGTCAGTTCCGTCACCGACAAGGCAGCCTGACGCCAGACCACCTGCGCCGGCACTGACAATCCCTGCCAGAGAAAAGCGGTACGCAGAATATCGTGGCGATCAACCACCCGCTGAATCGCTGCCAGATAACGATCCAACCGCGCCCGGTCAGCAAAGGCCATCTGGCTGATCAACAGATAGGGATCGCCTTCATTCTCCAGCAAATGGTGGAACAAGATGCCGTCCTGCAACGGCGACAGGACGTAGATATCCTGAATATTGGCCACCCCGCCCGGCACCTGCCCGGCGATACAGTCAATATCCGCCTGAGTCAAATCAATCAGCGGCAGCATTGCCGGTGTCAACTCTGTGGTTGCTGGCGTAATGACGTTCGGCGGCACTGTCACCGCCTGATGTCGTCCCAACGTTTGCGCCAGATCTGACAGCACCGGCGACTGGAACAGATCACGCGCCGTCAGTGTCAATCCCAGGTGACGCAAGCGTCCAATCATACGTACCGCGAGCAACGAATGACCGCCCAAGGCAAAAAAGCTGTCATACCGACTGATCTGCTCAATGCCCAGTAATTCACGCCAGATCGCCGCCAGCGCGATTTCTGTTTCTCCCAGAGGCGCAGCGTAAGCCTGACGGGCAGCAATTTCATTGTCCGGCACCGGTAATGCCCGATGATCCAACTTACCGTTCGGCGTCAACGGAAACGCATCCAGCCGCACAAAGGCCGTTGGCACCATGTAGTCAGGTAAAATGGCGCTCAGGTGCGTATGCAGGCTGTCTGCCAGCCCGTCATCCGCTGATCCCACCACATAGGCCACCAGCCGTTTATTCTGCCCTTCCCCCTGTACCAACACCGCCGCTTCACGCACCGTTGGGTGTTCGGCCAATCGGGCCTCAATTTCCTTTGGTTCAATGCGGAAACCGCGGATTTTAACCTGCTGATCATTACGGCCCAGGAACTCCAGATTGCCGTCCGGCAGATAACGCGCCACATCCCCGGTGCGGTACAGGCGGGCATCCGGGTTATCACTGAACGGGTCGGTAAGGAAACACTCGGCGGTTAATTCAGGCCGATTAAGGTAACCACAGGCCACCCCATCGCCCCCCACATAAATCTCTCCGGCCCCCCCCAACGGCACCGGCTGACCATAAGCATCCAACAGATAAACCCGCGTGTTAGCTATCGGTCGGCCAATCGGGATGTTGGTCGCTCCCGGTGCGACTGCATTGATACGGTAGGTGGTTGTAAAGGTGGTGCCTTCACTTGGCCCATAACCATTTAATAACTGTTGTGGCGGACGGGTGTTCAATACCTGGCCGATGACATGCGGATCAAGGGCATCGCCGCCAACAATCAGCAGCCTTATCTGTGGTAAAACCGGAGACAGTTCTTCGGCTATCTGGTTAAACAATCCAACACTCAACCACAGAACAGTAATTCGCTGAACCTGTAGAACCTGTACAAACTCTGGCGGCGTCAGCAAAGTGGTGTGATCAACCACCACTAACGCGCCGCCATTCAGCAACGGTACCCAGACTTCAAACGTACTGGCATCGAAAGCCGGGTTAGCGGCAAAAGCCACCCGATCATCGGGTTCGATTTCGGCATAGCCGTTGTTAATCACCAGCCGGACCACCGCACGATGCGGTACCAACACCCCTTTAGGTATCCCGGTAGAACCGGAGGTGTACATGATATACGCTAACTCAGTGCTGGCATGCGGTAAGTCAAGGTTAAGGCGATCTTGCTCGTTGTCCGTATCTGTCTTATCCGAGAGGCGAAACAGCGGTACCGCCAGATCCGCCGGAATATTCCCTCGTGTATCGGTGAGCAGCAATCTGGCGGAACAATCATTTATCAGCCAGGTTTTCCGCTCATCCGGCACATTGGGATCTATCGGCACGTAAACCGCACCGGCTTTGAGAATCGCCAATTGGGCCATCACCAGTTCCATCGAACGATCGAGT
>NZ_RCWC01000103.1 GCF_018448935.1 Photorhabdus noenieputensis
CCAATCAGGTGATGCAGCAATTGCAGCAGGATCCAACGACCATCCGTTTCTTGCGCCACCACAAAACGTAATAACGGCGCTTCCCTTAAATCAATACGATGCTGACGCGGATCAAAACGCCGGGTTAACTGGTCTCTGACCGGACCATCAGCCGGGTTTAGCGTCAGCTCCGTCACCGACAAGGCAGCCTGACGCCAGACCACCTGCGCCGGGATTGACAATCCCTGCCAGAGAAAAGCGGTACGCAGAATATCGTGGCGATCAACCACCCGCTGAATCGCTGCCAGATAACGATCCAACCGCGCCCGGTCAGCAAAGGCCATCTGACTAATCAACAGATAAGGATCGCCTTCATTCTCCAGCAAATGGTGGAACAAAATGCCATCCTGCAATGGCGACAGGGCGTAGATATCCTGAATATTGGCCACCCCGCCCGGCACCTGCCCGACGATGCAATCAATGTCAGCCTGAGTCAAATCAATCAGCGGCAGCATTGCCGGTGTCAACGCGGTGGTTGCTGGCATAATGACGTTCGGCGGTACTGTCACCGCCTGATGCTGCCCCAACGTTTGCGCCAGGTCTGACAGCACCGGCGACTGGAACAGATCACGTGCCGTCAATGTCAACCCCAGGTGACGCAAGCGTCCAATCATACGTACCGCGAGCAACGAATGACCGCCCAAGGCAAAAAAGCTGTCATACCGACTGATCTGCTCAATGCCCAGTAATTCACGCCAAATCGTCGCCAGCGCCATTTCCGTTTCACCTTGCGGCGCAACATAAACCTGACGGGCCAAAGCTTCATTGTCTGGTGTCGGCAATGCCCGGCGATCCAACTTACCATTCGGGGTTAACGGAAACGCATCCAGCCGCACAAAGGCTGTCGGCACCATGTAATCCGGTAAAATAGCACTCAGGTGATCACGCAGACTCATTGCCAACCCCTCATGAGCCTCCGCCACCACATAGGCCACCAGCCGTTTTTCCGGCCCATCGCCTAACGCCGACACAGCCGCTTCACGCACCGCCGGATGCTCCACCAGACGATTCTCAATCTCCCCCGGTTCAATACGGAAACCGCGGATTTTAACTTGTTGGTCATTACGGCCCAAGAATTCCAGATTGCCATCCGGCAGGTAACGGGCCAAATCCCCGGTGCGATACATGCGTGCATCCGGTTGATCACTAAATGGATCTGTCAGGAAACGTTCAGCAGTCTGGTCAGGGCGATTAAGGTAGCCGCAAGCAACCCCATCTCCCCCCACATAAATTTCACCGATCGCACCTGTCGGCACCGGCTGACCGTAAGCATCCAGCAGATAAATACGTGTATTGGCTATCGGCCGACCAATGGGTATCCGAGTCACTCCCTGAGCTAATGCCACGATAGGATACACGGTAGTAAAAGTGGTTCCCTCACTCGGACCATAAGCTTGTAATAACTGTTGCGGCGGGCGATTATCCAGAACCTGAGCAATCACCTGTAAATCGGGTATATCTCCCCCGAAAATTAGGATGTTAATCTGCGGCAGAACCGGCGATAACTCTGCCGCCAGCCGGTTAAACAACCCGATAGTCAGCCACAGAACCGTGATGCGGTGAGTCTGTAAAACCCGCACTAACTCCTGTGGTGTTAATAACGTGGTACGATCAATAACCACTAATGCCCCACCATTGAGTAACGGTGCCCAGACTTCAAACGTACTGGCATCGAAAGCCGGATTAGCCGTGAAGGCAACTCGATCATCCTGACTGATTTCGGCATAACCATTATTAATCACCAGCCGGACCACCGCACGATGCGGCACCAACACCCCTTTGGGGGTCCCGGTAGAACCGGAGGTGTACATGATATACGCTAACTCAGTGCTGGCACGCGGTAAATCAAGGTTAAGGCGATCTTGTTCGTTGTCTGTATCTGTCTTATCCGAGAGGCAAAATAGCGGTACCGCCAGATCCGCCGGAATATCTTCCCGTGTATCGGTCAGCAACAACCGGGCGGAACAATCATTTATCAGCCAGGTTTTCCGCTCATCCGGCACATTGGGATCTATCGGCACGTAAACCGCACCGGCTTTGAGAATCGCCAATTGGGCCATCACCAGTTCCATCGAACGATCGAGT
>NZ_RCWC01000104.1 GCF_018448935.1 Photorhabdus noenieputensis
TTCCCGAACGAAAACAGTCTGATGAAACTGCTTTATCTGGGGCTTCTCAATGCACAGGAAAAATGGACAATGCCAATACAGAGCTGGAATCTAACGCTGTCGCAACTCTATATTTACTTTGAAGGGCGTTTGGATAATGTGATAACGTTGTAACCGCTAAATTAACGTGACACAGAATTCTGAACGCCCTCTTAAAATATCGACTGGGCCATATTTCTGAAGGATGTACTCCTAGTCTGTCCGCAATAATCCTCTCCCCTTTAGGCCACCGGCGTATTAATGCATTAGATAGTGTTGATGAACTCAGTCCCGATTCCCTTGATAATGCGGCAAGTGTTGTGCCACGTTTACGTAATGCAGCAATAATATCTGCCGGATGCCAGTCATTTTGAGTCGTTATCATCTCTGTTTACTTCCCCTAATCGATTTATGGTGGCTATTCAAATAGGATGCATGAATCAGTGTTCATTTCCGGCAAGCAAAACCAAAATTTCTCCCGCCAGAACCGCCATGAAAAGGCTAATAACAGACACATCGGCAAAAAGTTTCTTACCAATGTCCATGAACACAGGACCATGATTCCTAGTTATTTGTCAAATTACTATTACTAAAAAACGTCCTTGCCATTCATGCCCATTACTGTTGCAAGTAATGTTTTTCGTTATTACCCTGCCAAAATAATTTTCATTTTGATTCCAAAAAGTTTTTTACTTTATTATGAGATAAGCTGGAATTATTGGTGAATTTTAAGGACAAGACTAAAGCTGAGCATCTTTGTTCAAAGTGAACAATGTCTTTATGCCCTGAAGTGCATGAATGTCCAATCCCAAAAATATCGGCTAATTCCGTTGGTTTCATCAATGGATCTCGCCTGAGCCGTTTTAAAATTTCTTTCTGATTATCTGACATATCAAATCATTAAAACCCTTGTTATTGCATGGATATTTTTATTTCATTGATGATCAACAGTAAAGACAGTTTTCTATTTTAATTAGAATAAAAAATCGTAAATTTCATTAAAGGGATTTCATATTAAAAAATGCTTTCAGTTTGTTTAAACACTTTATTTCTTATTAATTTAGGTTCAATAATCAAACTTAACTCACAGGTAATAATCCGAACAACAGCCAAATAATCTTTAATGTTAGTCTGATTAATGCACGGAGTTGTCACACCAGACATCGTCAACCCTAAAACGGGTTTATGAATATCAGCCAATGGCGTAAAATAATTGACAGAGCCAGCCATCATATTTGCAGCATTAGACAAGACTGAACGAGAAATACGGTTGAGTCCGTTGAGATCGGTTACCGTATAAAGCATGGCAATATCGCTGGCTCTAACGTAGGCCGAGACATTCCCTGACGTCATCGCGGATACCATGATTTTAGGCAAACCGATCGGCAGGCTTTGCATAGCCGGAGTGATCAGCGTTGTTCCGCCGATACCAATCATTCCCGCGATATCGTCGATTGAGCTGTTCAGGAAATTCGTGAGGGCGACAGACATCGCGGTTATCGCTTTATTCCGCACGTCACAAAAAACAGTGTCAGAGCCAGAGGGATGATACTCAGCCACCGGAAGTGAATGAATATCTATCTTTTTATTCTGATAATTTTTCCCAAGAATTGATGTAAACACATCAATGATGATTGAATCAACTCCTGCGAGGTATAAACAATATTTCAACCAGACCAGCTCGCCCAGTTTTGTGTCTGCTGTGCCAACGACAACCACAAATCGCGTCATAGTGTTCACCCTATGTGGTATACCTAGTTCAAAGACGAATGTAAACCTATTGTAATATTTTACAACATGCAAGTTATTTTTTATCATTAGTGATATTTTTTATTGTGAATGCTATATGGTTAAAACTTTAAGGGGGTTAAATGATCCTGTTTGATGAAGAAAATTTGTCACCAGTCCGGCGTCGTACCCTGGAACGTATCACTCATTCAGCTCTGAAGTTATATCGAGAAAAAAAATTTCCGTCTCCTGAAGAGATTGCTAATGAAGCTGAATATGCGAAGGCCACGTTGCGCAGCTACTTTTCAACCCACAGTGATTTTGTCGAATATGTTGTAAAACAAGTCATTGGATCAT
>NZ_RCWC01000105.1 GCF_018448935.1 Photorhabdus noenieputensis
CTACCGGATAATTCTCATACACCAGCAGACTCTCAAACAACCCCTGCTCCCCCGAGACCTCACTCTGCCGCCGGATTTCACTCAACCCCAGATAACCGTATTCCGTGTACTCAGCCTGCCGGCTCTGCTGCACCCGCAACCAGCTATCCAGCCCAACCCCCTCCCCAAACTCCATCCTCACCGGCACCGTCTGGATTAACAACCCCACCATCTCCTCTACCCCGGCCACCTCCGCCGGACGACCCGATACTGTCAGGCCAAACACCACCGTCTCCTCGCCACTGTAACTGTGCAGCAGATACCCCCACGCGCACTGCAACAGCGTACTCATCGTCGTCCCACTCCGGCGCGCCACCTGGTGCAGCCGCGCCGTCTCCCGCCGCGATAACACCCGCCTCACCGTGTGGGTCCTTTCCTCCTGCGTCTCCGCACCGCCCCGCGATACCCGCGCCACATTCAGCGGCGTCGGCCCTTCCACCCCCGATAACGCCGTCCGCCAAAATGCTCGCGCCTTTTCCCTGTCCTGCCTGCCCAGCCAGGCAATATACCCCTTATACGCCACCGGTAACGGCAACGCCGCCCCCTCGCCTTCCCGGTACAACCGCTGTATCTCCTGCCACACCAGCGGACCGCTCCACCCATCCAGCAGCATATGATGGCATGTCCACAACAGCCGGTAACGCCCGCCGCCACACGCCCTTATCCCTATCCGCATCAGCGGCGCTGCCGTCACGTCAAATCCCCGCGCCCGGTCCTCACGGCACCACGCCTCACTCGCCGCCGCCTGTTCCGCCTCTGTCAGCCCCGACCAGTCCGCCTCCGACCACGGCAGACTCACCGACGACCGCACCATCTGCACCAGACCCCCCTCGCTGTCCGCCACAAACTGCGTACGCAACACCGCATGCCGCTGCACCACCGTTTCCCAGGCCCGCCGTAACCGCGCAATATCCGGCGAACCCGCCAGCATCACGACGGTCTGACAGAGATACACTCCCCCGCTCTCCCCCGACAGCTGGTCGTGATACAACATCCCCGCCTGCATCGGCGTCGCCGGATAGAGGTCCTCGAATCCCGGGTACTGTTGCTCCCACGCCGACAACTGCGACTCTGACACCCGCATCAGCGGAAAATCCGCCGGCGTATACCCTCCCTGTCCCACCGCCACACAGTGCGCTATCACCGCCTGCAACCCCTGCTCTATCGCCTCACCCAGCCCCGCCATCGTCGCCCGCTCATACTCCCGCCGGCTGTAATCCAGCACCAGATGCAGACGGCCCCCCGCCACCCAGCCGTTCAGCCCTAACCGGTGATGCCGTTTATGCCGCCCGCTCACCGGCTCTCCCGTCTCTCCCGGTGCCGGCGTAAACAGGCCCCCTTCGCCCCCATCAAACTGCCCCAGATAGTTAAACACCACTTCCGGCCCGCCCGCCGCTTCCGCCGCCGCCAGGACCGGGTCGCCGGCCAGATAACGCAAAATACCGTACCCTATCCCGTGATGCGGCACCGCCCGGCACGTCTCCTTCACCTGCCGGATTAACCCCGCCAGCCCCCCGGTCGCCGGCCGCGACAGCCTCACCGGGTACACCGACGTAAACCACCCCAGCGTGCCACTGGTATCCAGCTCATCAAACAACAGCTCACGCCCGTGCCCTTCCAGCCAGACCCGCAGGCCGCGCTGCCCGCGCCAGCGCCAGAATCCCTGCAACACCCCGGCCAGCAACAACTCATCCACCCGGGTTCGGTAGGCCGCCCCCGCCGGCTGCAACAACTGACCGGTCTCCGCCGCCGACAGGCGGATAACCACCTCCTCACTGTCCGCCTGTAACGACGCCCCCGCCCCGGGATAATCCACCGCCAGCCCTTCTCCCGCCACCAACAGCTGGTCCTGCCAGTACCCCCGTTCCGCCTGCAATGCCTCACTCCCGGCATA
>NZ_RCWC01000106.1 GCF_018448935.1 Photorhabdus noenieputensis
TGCTCACTAGCGATGCTCAGGGTCAGATGAAATTTAGCTTGAATGGGACGATCTATAGTCATGACAGTGCGGCGTCAGACGTTTTTGTGGTGGCAGCCCAACCGGGTGTCAAGGACTACAAGAATGCATTACGTGGGTTCCGGCACGGCATTGATAAAATTGATTTGCGTCAAACCGGCGTCACTGATTTCAGCCAACTCACAATTGCTAAGAGTAATCGTGGCACGATCAACGGCCTGTCACAAATTCATGGCGTTGAAGTTATCTTTAATGGGGCCAGCGGTACTGATTCAAACGTGAAGTTACTGTATCTCGATACCCTGGATATTTCGCAGGTCGATGCGGCCGACTTCCTTTTTGCGGAGCCTACACCAGATTTGGTCCCAACGGTCAAGCCAGTGGTGACGCAATCTCTTGATAAACCGACGGTGACTTTCCCGGACGCATTAACGCCGATCACTATTCCTAAGCGGGAACCGATTAGTATCCCTCCTTTTGAACTACACCCAACGCCTAGCGTTCCGAAAATTAAGCCAGCAGTGGAACCTACACCGGTGACTACTGACCCTAATTCCATTACGGTCCAAAGAACCTTTGGCAAGGTTACTTTGGGGGACGAGAGCAAGACTGTCAATGTGAAAGCTGTAGGCGTCAAAATGGTTGCGGGTAACGGTGACAATACAGTCAATGTGGCAGAATCGATGTCAAATATTACGCTGGGTAATGGTAATAATGTCATTGTCGGCGATATCAACAAACTCACAGTCGGACATGGCAACAATAGTATCACTGATACAGGAGGAGGGGCGACAATGAAGGTGGGGGATGGTAATAACCATATAGTAACGAGTGGTACCATGTCGCGAGTGGAAGTTGGGAATGGTGATAACCATATCGTGACCAGTGGTACTATGTCGAAAGTGAAAGTCGGGGATGGTAATAACAATATTGTGACCAGTGGTACTATGTCGACGGTAGAAGTCGGACATGGGGACAACGATTTGGAATTTAGTGGTGATATGGGGGACTTGGTGTTCGGAAAGGATATTAGCCCTGAGCGTTTGTGGTTCCAGCATGAAGGGCAGGATCTGCAAATTTCGGTCATTGGCAGCAAGCAGGAGGTAACACTGCATAATTGGTATGCCAGTCCTTCCGAACGCCCCGGTAGCATCATGGCGGGTGACGGTCATCGGTTGACGGACCGTAATGTCGAAAATCTTGTCCAGGCGATGGCTGCCTTCGCGCCGCCGACACCTGCGACCACAATGCTCGGCGATGTCGAGCAACAGCGGCTGCAACCTGTGCTGGCAGCCAACTGGCACTGATCGGTAACAAGGCCCGCGATGGTTATCGCCGGTCTCATAAATCCGACATTCCGCACCCAATTCAGAACTCAACAACCACCGACTAAAGTCGGTGGTTTTAACTTTTCATATGGAAGAATAAAAAGACCCATACCATTGACCCCATATTTTCAACAGGTCACTTTGGTACGGTTGCATACCTGTATACCCTCCGATGCTCTTGAAATCCGAAGGTATTAACCCCTTCAAAGGTTAAAAATATCCAACGGGCGGTGGGCGATTGTGTCTGCCGGTTTTTTCAGATACATGGAAGAGGTCAGGAACTCCGGGCTTTTCAGAAACCGGAAGCCCCGTTCAACATTTTTAAATCAGGAATGAGGTGCGGAATGACGGATAGACTATTTTATGTAAAAAAATTTATATATTAATGATGTTGCCATATCTTCTCTGACATTTTTTTTGATCGTTATTTGTTCGGTTGTTGGATGGGCTTTTAAGCCCGACAATCAGATCATTAATGCCTTTAATGAGAT
>NZ_RCWC01000107.1 GCF_018448935.1 Photorhabdus noenieputensis
GGGAGTATCAGCACGGCCGGCTGAAAATGATCCGCCATCTGGTGTTTGACGGCTGGGAACTGATAGCGCAGCAGACGCAGGCGTTTACGCTGAATCTGGACAACCGGGTGGAACTGATGGCCGGGGAGGTGCAGACCCAGTATGCGGTCAGCGCCCCGACCGGCGAGCCGCTGGCGCTGTTCGACCCGACGGGTAAACGGGTGTGGCGGCGGCCGAAGCAGTCCCTGTACGGGCTGCGGCTGGGCAGATACGGCGAGAACCCGCAACTGGACCCGGGCCTCCGATTCGCCGGGCAACTTTTTGATGAAGAAAGTGGTTTATTCTATAACCGGTTCCGCTATTATTTGCCGGAAGGCTGTTGTTACCTGAGTACCGACCCGCTAGGGCTAAATGGGGGTCTGAATCCGTATGCGTACGTCCATAATCCGGCGAACTGGGTTGATCCTCTGGGGCTAAGTGGTTTCTTTACACCATCTATTTTTAACGCGCCGTCGGGAAGTACCCATACTGTTTATCAGCAAGCTATTGATTGGGATCTGCCTGTTAATACAAGAAATGGAATAAAAACAAATATTGATTTAGCATTAGATGGTAAAAGTCCTTTTGTTGTTAAGGACGGTAAATATTCACAGATAAATTTACATCACTCCAAACAAAACGGATTAGGATCATTATTTGAGCTTTCGGCTGATACTCATCGGAAATATTATGGAACTAAAGCACTTCATCCACATTTGCCGAATGGGCATCCAATTAACCCTGTTAATCGAGATCAATTTAATATAGATCGTGATGCATATTGGCGAAACAGAGCTGAAGCTGAATTGAAGATTAGAAAGCCTAGAAAATGTGGGATATAAACATGTTATCTGACAAAGTAAAAGAGTATCTTAAGAATCAAGGGTGGTGGTACGAAGGGGTTACCACTGAATATCATAATGCTTTGATTAACATAAATATTAATCTGGAATCTGATTTTTCCCAGTTCTATTTGCACGCCGAAGATGGACCAACATTTTACAGTAGAAATCGTGAAATTTATCAAATTTGTTGGTTCATAATTAACTCTAACTATATGTTAGATATAAAAAGAATGCATAAGTCTCTTAATCTACCTGAGGAATATATTCCTTTAGATAGTTTTGAGGGAGAATATGGTTTTTTTTATAATAGGAAAACGGGTGAAATATTAGAATTGAGTTTAGGACAAGCAATGAAAGATTTTTCTGATGGGAAATTAAAGCCACAATGGAAAGATTTTAATTCTTTTATTGAATGGTTCTTTGAATTAACTGACTAATCACAACTATAAAAACAGGCCGGAAAGATCTTTCAAGATCTTCCGGCCTTCTAATGATCTACCGTGGCGCATACCCACGGTAAGCCAGAGCGGATTGAAGCTTAGAAATCGCATCCTTAATCTGATACGCTTCCTTGTCATTCACGGCACAGGCGCGTATCTCCGCCCAGTTCAGCCGCTTAACCAGTTGGGCTAAGGCCAGCGCTTCAGTGTGGGTTAACTGAATGTCCTGCAAATGTTCAATCGCTATCGTCATCTCATGCTCTCCCCTTAACCCGCAAAACCGGTTATCAACGCCTGCATCTGCTGCTTAATTTCCCGCAGTTGGGCCTGTTGCGTAATGTTCCGGTGAACTCACCTTGCGTGGTCAGATAACAACAAAATGGGATGTTAACGGAAGGGATTCTCAGGCCAGGGCAGCAGCTCATTCAACCGATTGTTCGGCCAGACAGGCAGCCGGCTG
>NZ_RCWC01000108.1 GCF_018448935.1 Photorhabdus noenieputensis
ATGTTGCTGTTTTTGTTCCGGGGTATATCGACTACGGCTCATGGTGTCAGTCTCCAGGTGAAGATAAGGAAGCAGTAGCGTGCATGGGCCGGAGAGGAAGAACAAGGTGAGATGACCGGACGTTTACGAACATTTACAGGATATTCAGTTAACTCACATTGAAGCACTGGCCTTGGCCCAACTGGTTAAGCGGCTGAACTGGGCGGAGATACGCGCCTGTGCCGTGAATGACGAGGAGGCGTATCAGATTAAGGATGCGATCTCTAAGCTCCAATCCGCTCTGGCTTACCGTGGGTATGCGCCACGGTAGATCATAAGAAGGCCGGAAGATCTTGAAAGATCTTTCCGGCTTTACCAATTTCTATTTCTAATAGTATTAGTAAACTATTAGATTTCCATTAGGCCATTCCCCATCCCAGCCACAAGGGAGGTGACCACTTTCATATACTTCAATTAACTTTTCAAAGAATAGAGGTTTTTTCAATTTATCCTTATATGTGTCTTCTATTAAGTAATGGACGATATCCCAACTAACGCATTGAGATAAAATTAAAGTATCAAATCCATCTATATCGGGAATCTTTTTAATTAATTCTTTCTCAAGGAAAATTTTGGCATCTTTAGCTATATTGTTCCAATTTTGGAATACAATTGAATGATTTATTGCTAAAAAGCCAGATATATCATTGGCTGCTTCTAGTGTTACACCTTCCCATTCTGGAGCAGAAATATATTGATTTGCATCACCCGAACTTTTTACCATCTTAATGCTGGGTATATTTAATTGATTTCCTACATTAGAAAACCAATCTATAGACAAAAGCCTGTTTATTGAATGACTAGATATTTTCATGGTTTCACCTGATTTATTCTCCCTGGTATTCTAGGCACGTTCATACCACCAAGAGCACCATGCTGAATCCTATTTTGTATACTATACCTGATAGCTTGATTTACTTGGCTAGCAGATAATCCTGCCGATTCTAAAGAATGTTTGACAGCTTGAGTATATTGAATGTTAGTTGGTCGTTGCCCAGCAAACTCTCCACCTCTTCTATACTTATTCCAGAACTGCTCTAGAGATTTATGAGCCTCATAATGAGGAGTGCCGGGTTGCGTAAAAGCATTACCTTTTAACTTAATTGCAGCACCACTATTGGTTGGAATTACCCCCCTATAAGCGGCATCTTGGTTTAAGTGATGAGATTGCCCTGGTCGAGGATCTTTTTTCAAGCTGCCATGAGGACCTAAGGCAGGATCACCAGATGGTAACTCACATTTCTTTGACGATAGCCCCAGAGGGTCGATCCAACCCGTCGGATTATGCACGTAACTGTAAGGATTTACTCCTCCTGCTAACCCCGAAGGATCAGGGCTGAGGTAGCACGTCGCTTCCGGCAAATAATAGCGGAACCGATTATAAAATAAACCACTTTCTTCATCAAAAAGTTGCCCGGCAAATCGGAGGCCCGGGTCCAGTTGCGGGTTCTCGCTGTGTCTGCCCAGCCGCAGGCCATACAGGGACTGCTTCGGTCGCCGCCACACCCGTTTACCTGTCGGGTCGAACAGCGCCAACGGCTCGCCGGTCGGGGCGCTGACCGCATACTGGGTCTGCACTTCCCCGGCCATCAGTTCCACCCGGTTGTCCAGATTCAGCGTAAACGCCTGCGTCTGCTGCGCTATCAGCTCCCAGCCGTCAAACACCAGATGGCGGATCATTTTCAGCCGGCCGTGCTGATACTCGC
>NZ_RCWC01000109.1 GCF_018448935.1 Photorhabdus noenieputensis
TGGCGATGGTGTCTCTGGTCAATACCATCAACAATATGGCGGAGCGTGACCAGTTTGAGGACCGGGAAATTAATTTTGTGGTGGATGAGGCGCATATACTGACCACTAATCCGCTGTTGTCGCCCTATATGACCAAAGTGGTCAAGATGTGGCGCAAACTGGGCGCCTGGTTGTGGCTGGCTACTCAGAATTTGGCGGACTATCCGGATAGTGCGGAGAAAATGCTGAATATGGCGGAATGGTGGTTGTGTCTGACAATGCCGCCGGATGAAGTCGAACAGATAGCGCGTTTTAAAAAGCTGTCTGAAGAACAAAAATCGGTGTTGTTGTCAGCCAGCAAACTCCCGGGCTGTTACACCGAAGGCGTGGTGTTGTCGAAAAAAGTGGAAGCGTTGTTTCGGGTGGTGCCACCCAGTGTCTATCTGGCGCTGGGTATGACGGAGAAAGAGGAAAAGGCAGAACGCAGGGCGATTATGAAAGCGCTTCATTGCAGTGAATTGGATGCCGCCTTTGTTGTGGCGCGCAGGCTGGACCGTACCCGTGGTCTGATATCCGGGGAAGCGGCAAATGTGCGTGATGAAGATCTCTTAGCCATGCAGGAGTGTAGGCTATGAATATCAGGGTATTCTGGACGCTTTTGCTGTTGTTAATGCCGGTATCGGTGTTTGCCAGCACGGTGATATATACCGATACAAGCCATCCGCCGCGCAATGCTGATCAACGTGTCCGGGTTGTGTACCTTGATGGGGCCGAACAGCTGCAAGCACAACTGTTCGGTCAGTTATCGGCTGATCCTGAACAGGCAGTCAAACAGTTCCGTCAGATTTTGCAGTCTCCATCGTGGCATCAACAGGGGCGACATATCAGTCAGGCTTATCAGGGGTTACTGAATGCCTGGACGTTGGGCCTTAAGAAGTTCCCAGCAGTGGTTTTTGATGATGATTATGTTGTGTACGGTACGACAGACATCAGACAGGCCCGGTTACTTTGGGATACCTATCAGCAGGAAAACCAGCCATGAAATCTTCGGATTTATCGTCATTAACATGGCATTCCCGGCTGAAAAAGTTCGGTATGGTCCTGATGCTAACGGTTGTTCTGGTGCCCGTGGCCGTTGCCAGTGTGAATACGGCTCAGATTGTGGCCAGTGCCGCGTCGGTATCGTGCATCAGTTGGCGGATAAAAGGTATTTGTTACTGGCTGCTGTGTTCTCCCTGGGGGTGCAAAGTGCAGACCTCGATAAAAGTTGCGCATTTTATTCCTCAGGCCGTGGTTTCCGTCTATAACGCGCCTGGCGGTAATCCCTGGAGAGAAATGTCTCTGGTCAGCCAGACTGTTGACAGCGTGGAAAATGCCGTAACGAGAGCACTTTCCGGGATAGCCGTGGGGGGCGGTAACAATCAGTTGAAAATCCCAGGCAACCGGAAAAACAATCTGCATTTTAAATATGCCGATGCGATTGGGCATCCGGCAACTGCCATGATGGGCGGAAAAATTTCGGGGTATGCGTGTAAAAGTGCCGCCACGCCTTTTATGCCTTACTTTTTGAGTACGCTGGACAGCCTGGTTTGGCGGACCGGTGTGCCAGAGTCGTTTTATCCCGAAGCGCTTATTCCTGGTAAACGTGAGCTGGGTGATTCGTTTCGGGGCAATATGTGGGGCAATATTTATCCGCGAAGCGGGT
>NZ_RCWC01000110.1 GCF_018448935.1 Photorhabdus noenieputensis
TGGCGATGGTGTCTCTGGTCAATACCATCAACAATATGGCGGAGCGTGACCAGTTTGAGGACCGGGAAATTAATTTTGTGGTGGATGAGGCGCATATACTGACCACTAATCCGCTGTTGTCGCCCTACATGACCAAAGTGGTCAAGATGTGGCGAAAACTGGGCACCTGGTTGTGGCTGGCTACTCAGAATTTGGCGGACTATCCGGATAGTGCGGAGAAAATGCTGAATATGGCGGAGTGGTGGTTGTGTCTGACAATGCCGCCGGATGAAGTCGAACAGATAGTGCGTTTTAAAAAGCTGTCTGAAGAACAAAAATCGGTGTTGCTGTCAGCCAGCAAACTCCCGGGCTGTTACACCGAAGGCGTGGTGTTGTCGAAAAAAGTGGAGGCGTTGTTTCGGGTGGTGCCGCCCAGTGTCTATCTGGCGCTGGGTATGACGGAGAAAGAGGAAAAGGCAGAACGCAGGGCGATTATGAAAGCGCTTCATTGCAGCGAATTGGATGCCGCTTTTGTTGTGGCGCGCAGGCTGGACCGTGCCCGTGGTCTGATATCCGGGGAAGCGGCAAATGTGCGTGATGAGGATCTCTTAGCCATGCAGGAGTGGAGGCTATGAATATCAGGGTATTTTGGACGCTTTTGCTGTTGTTAATGCCGGTATCCGTGTTTGCCAGCACAGTGATATATACCGACACAAGCCATCCACCGCTCAATGCTGATCAAAACGTCCAAGTTGTGTACCTAGATAAGCCAGAGCAGTTGCAATCACAGTTATTCAGTAAGCTGTCTGCTGATCCTCAACAGGCAGTCAAGCAGGCCCGTCAGATTTTGCAGTCTCCATCGTGGCATCAACAGGAGCGACATATCGGTCAGGCTTATCAGGGGTTACTGAATGCCTGGACGTTGGGCCTTAAGAAGTTCCCGGCAGTGGTTTTTGATGATGATTATGTTGTGTACGGTACGACAGACGTCAGACAGGCCCGGTTACTTTGGGATACCTATCAGCAGGAAAAGCAGCCATGAAATCTTCGGATTTATCGTCATTAACATGGTATTCCCGGCTGAAAAAGTTCGGTATGGCTCTGATACTAACGGTTGTTCTGGTGCCCGTGGCCGTTGCCAGTGTGAATACGGCCCAGATTGTGGCCAGTGCCGCGTCGGTATCGTGCATCAGTTGGCGGATAAAAGGTATTTGTTACTGGCTGCTGTGTTCTCCCTGGGGGTGCAAAGTGCGGACCTCGATAAAAGTTGCGCATTTTATTCCTCAGGCCGTGGTCTCCGTCTATAACGCGCCTGGCGGTAATCCCTGGAGAGAAATGTCGCAGGTCAGCCAGGCAGCCGGTGGGGTGGAAAATATGGTCACCGGTGCACTTTCCAGGATAGTCATGGGTGGCGGTAACAATCAGCTGAAAATCCCAGGCAACCGAAAAAACAATCTGCATTTTAAATATGCCGATGCGATTAGGCATCCGGCAACTGCCATGATGGGCGGGAAAATTTCGGGGTATGCGTGTAAAAGTGCCGCCACGCCTTTTATGCCTTACTTTTTGAGTACTCTAGACAGCCTGGTTTGGCGGACCGGTGTGCCAGAGTCGTTTTATCCCGAAGCGCTTATTCCTGGTAAACGTGAGCTGGGTGATTCGTTTCGGGGCAATATGTGGGGCAATATTTATCCGCGAAGCGGGT
>NZ_RCWC01000111.1 GCF_018448935.1 Photorhabdus noenieputensis
TCATTAAACATTTTGTGCTATTTGATAAAAAAAGACTTGATTTTAATATGCACCCGCAGGGAGGATTGAATTATTCATTAATCGTGTGTGAAATTAATGAATCTATTAATTCGAAGGCATGTTGCTGTCCTTTGCGATTATTTTTATTCTGGTTAGCTCTCAATGAGGCAATACCGGCATCGATTGACTGTTCCCCGAATTTATCAGGGTTAACAACCGAGAATATATTCGGTTGGATTTTCGGTAGTTGAATTGACATAACCGCTTATAACGGCTGGCTCTTTATTGAATGCTGAGTGAACAGACCGTTTTATCTGATATCCGAGGAAAACTTATTGATGGACAGAAAAATGCTTCGCGCCCGTCAGCTCCAGGCGGCTAAAGCCGTGCTGCCGGGTCATGCCCGCTACCGGCTTGAAGTCCGGCGCTGTGGCGCTGAACTGGACGTATTCAGCTTCACCGGCGAAGAGCGCCTGTGTGCGCCGTATTGTTACACCATTGATTTCACCAGCCCGACCCGGGATATCGACCCGGCGGTGATGTTGAACAAATCAGCCACGTTTATCTTGCAGGCACCGGAAAACCCGGAACAGGTGCGTAAAGTACACGGCGTCATCACCCGTTTTAACCGGATTGCCGCCTCGGCGGATGAAACGCGCTATCGGGTCTGTCTGGAGCCTTATCTGGCGTTGCTGCGCCACACCCGACGCAGTGGGATTTACCAGCACCAGTCAGTGCCGGAGATTGTGGAAAAGATCCTGCGTGACCGGCATGAATTTCGCGGGCAGGATTTTCTGTTCACGCTGGTGCGGGAGTACCCGAAGCGGGAACTGGTGGTGCAGTGGCAGGAGAGCGATCTGGACTTTATCCAGCGCATACTGGCGGAAGTGGGGATCTGGTATCGCTTCGAGATGGACGGCCGTCTGGGGATTGAAGTGGTGCGGTTCGGGGATAACCAGCGCAACTATCAGTACGATGTGCGTTTACCGTTACGCGATCCGGCGGGCATGAATCACAACGACCGTGATTCGGTGTGGGATTTGCACGTTGAATATCAGGTGGTGACGCAGGGCGTGAAGGTACGGGACTACAACTACCGGGCAGCGGGCAATGATCTGCAATATCAGATCCGCCGGGATCGGGATACCACGATGGTCGGTGAAGTCTATCGCTATGGCGATAACTTTCTTGAGCAGGGGGACCAGATCCAACCGGTGCCGGAAACCGCAGGATTTTATGCCCGTCTGCATCACGAGCGCGACCTGTACCAGCAGCACCTGATCAGCGGCAAAAGCTCCTCCCCGATGCTGGTTCCCGGCTTAGTGCTGGAGCTAGACGGAGAGAGACCGGCTGCGGTGGGCAAAGCGGGGGTGTTGATTGTCGCCATGCACAGCAGCGCCCGGCGTGACAGCAACTATCTGGTCAGTTTTAGCGGTGTCCCGTACAGCGAAGTGTTGAGCTACCGACCGGCGCTGCGGGACCGGCCGGTGATTGCCGGTACGGTTCCGGCGCGGGTGACCAGCAACTGGCCGAACGACGCCTACGGCCATATCGACGTCAAGGGTCGCTACCGCGTCAAATTTGATTTTGATCTGGATGAATGGCCGCTGGGCGGTGAAAGCCTGTGGGTGCGCTTAGCCCG
>NZ_RCWC01000112.1 GCF_018448935.1 Photorhabdus noenieputensis
TAGTATCATTCAGGATATATGCCAAACGCTCCAGCGGATAAGTTGGGTCCAGCGGCACATAGGCACCCCCGGCTTTCAATACTGCTAACAGCGCTACCACCATCACCGGTGAACGTGACACACAAATCGCCACCGGCTGGTCAGGTACGACACCCAATGCGATAAGCTGATGGGCCAACCGGTTAGCCCGGGCATTTAATTCGGCATAACTGAAGGTTTGCTCCTGATACACTAGTGCCGTGGCTTCCGGGGTTTGCTCCACTTGTTGTTCAAACAATTGATGAATGCATAACGCCTCAGGATAGGCGGTTTCCGCCGCATTCCAAGTTGTTAACAACAAGGTACGCTCCTCTTCCGGCAAAATTTCCAACTGTCGTACCGGCATTTCCGGGGCCTGTTCCAGCGCGGTCGCCAGGCTTTCCAATGCCTGCTGCATATAACCGCACAGACTTTCCGGATCAAACGGCTGCACGACCTGCGCCGTCAGCCCCAGGGATTCGCCAAAATCCTCCACCGACAGCCCTAACGGATAGTTGGTTCGCTCCTGTCCGCCAAGAAATTCAATACTGTTGATAAGTTCATTTGGCGTTGCCGACAAAGCATTATGCCGATAGTTCAATAGCGCGCTAAAGAGTGGCGTACCGCTGGCAACCCCACTGCAACGCTGAGCCAGCGCCAATGAAGCATGCTCATGCGCCAGTAATCCGGCGAGTCGGATATGGGTGGTCTGTACGCTATCCCGTACTGGGGTCTCATTGATATCCAGCCGTAACGGCAAGGTATTAATAAACAGCCCCATGCCGTTGTCAGCCCCATCTCCCGCCGCCATACGCCCAAACAGCACCGTACCGAACACCACTTGATCTTGCCCGCTGGTACGCGACAATACCAGTGCCCAGGCCAGATGACACAAGGCCGCCAGACTGACCCCCAAATGTCTCGCCTGATGACGTAAACGGTTATTTAGCTCGGCTGACAACATTCGGTGCGATTCCGTCACCTGCGAACCATCACGGTATACCTCCGTCAAACCAAACGGCAGGGTCGGTTCATCTACCTCAACTAACATGTCAGTAAAGAAGCGAGTATGTTCTTCCTGACTGACGCCTAACCGGGCCTGTGCTACCAGATTACGGAAAGGCGTCGGCGCTGGCAGACTCTCCTCCTGCCCGCTCAGATAAGCCTGTACTTCACGGTTCATGACTTCCAGCGTGGTATGATCGCCAATCAGGTGATGCAACAATTGTTGTACAATCCAGCGGCCATCAACCTCTTGCGCCACCACAAAGCGCAATAACGGTGCCTCGCCCAAATCGAGACGATAATGACGGGGGTCAAAACGTTGGGTTAACTGATCACAAACTCGCCCATCAGCCGGATTCAAGTCCAGTTCCATCACTGACAAAGCGGCTTGACGCCAAACCACCTGAACCGGTACAGACAACTCTCGCCAGATAAAGGCGGTACGCAGGATATCATGGCGATCAACCACCTGTTGTACCGCCGCCAGATAGCGATCCAGCAAAGAGCGATCAG
>NZ_RCWC01000113.1 GCF_018448935.1 Photorhabdus noenieputensis
GCCTGGCAGGTGACGACCGGCAGTGAGGATGTGCGGATCGGGGGATTCGCCACCCTTGAAGGGCAGTTGTTGTCTGCCAGAGAGCTTGCCGAGATAGCGGAACTGAGACCGGGCAAACAGCTTCCTTCACTCTCCTCACAACAGACTCAGCATGTAAAAGAGACCCTTCAGGCACTCGCGCCCAGTGAGCCATTTTGGTGTGAGCGTCTTGCTGCTTTACAACCGCTCCAGTTGCCTTTTGAAATGGCCGGGAAACAGGCTGAACCTCAATGGGGCATCAGCCCCTGGCAGCCTCCACTGCCTGAACACGTGGGAGAAGACCCATTACAGACACTGTTGCAGGTATTCGTTATCTACCTGGCGCGTTTGACTCAGCAGACTGAACTGCAAATTGGCTGGTGTGTGGATGGGGCAGAAGATAAACCAGAGATATGGACCGGGTTGTCATCGGTGGTGCCGATGGTTGTTGAGGTGGCGTTTGATAAGCCGTGGTCCGTGGTAGCTGACTGGATGGATAACGAGCTGGCCCGATTGGCGCGGTACCGCACATTTAGTCGTGATCTTCTTTCCCGCTCTCCTTCACTGCGGGCTATCCCGGCATTAAGCACAAGCCGGCCGTGGCAGATCGCCGTTTCTGTGATACAGGATGATAAATCGGGTGAGCAGGCGGTATCCGGCGAATTGCTGACATTCCAGATAAATTCGCAGGGCGGTTTCCGTTGGATCTATGATGAAAATCGCCTGAGCCCGGAAGTGATTCGGCGGATGGGCGAACATTTGCAGGTGCTGGCGGCATCAAAAAGGGCGAATGATGAAATCCCCGTAGGGCAGCTTAATTTGTTGCCAGAGGCTGAACGCCGGTTGTTACTGGAAACCTGGAACGCGACTAAAACCGCCTATCCTGAGGCGTTATGCATTCATCAATTGTTTGAACAACAGGTGGAGAAAACCCCAGAAGCGACGGCACTGATAGCGGGAGATAACGCCTTCAGTTATATGGAACTGAATGCCCGCGCTAACCGGCTGGCGCGTCAGCTCATTGAACAGGGGGTGTGTCCCGGTGATCATGTTGCGTTTCTGCTAGCGCGTTCGATGGAACTGGTGGTGGTGCAATTGGCGATTCTCAAAGCCAGTGCCGTTTACGTGCCGATAGATCCCAGTGTGCCGGATGAGCGGAAAAACTGGCTGATAAGTGATTGTGCCGCCAGATTGTTGCTTGCCGATACACAGGCGGATATTCCGGCTAACCTGGCTGTGCCGCTGCTTCGTCTCTCGGATGAGACAGACACGGGCCGCGAGGAAGATCATCTTAACCTTGACTTACCGCGTGCCAGCACCGAACTGGCGTATATCATGTACACCTCCGGTTCTACCGGGACGCCCAAAGGAGTGTTGGTGCCGCATCGTGCGGTAGTCCGGCTGGTTATCAATAATGGCTATGCTGACATCGGGCCGGATGATCGGGTGGCTTTTGCCGCTAATCCGGCGTTTGACGCCAGCACGTTTGAAGTCTGGG
>NZ_RCWC01000114.1 GCF_018448935.1 Photorhabdus noenieputensis
GCCTGGCAGGTGACGACCGGCAGTGAGGATGTGCGGATCGGGGGATTCGCCACCCTTGAAGGGCAGTTGTTGTCTGCCAGAGAGCTTGCCGAGATAGCGGAACTGAGACCGGGCAAACAGCTTCCTTTACTCTCCTCACAACAAGCGCGGAATGTAAAAGAGACCCTGCAAACACTCGCGCCGGGTGAATCATTTTGGCATAAGCGTCTGGCCTCGTTGCAGCCACTCCAGTTGCCTTTTGAAATGGCCGGGAAACAGGCTGAACCTCAATGGGGCATCAGCCCCTGGCAGCCTCCACTGCCTGAACACGTGGGGGAAGACCCATTACAGACACTGTTGCAGGTATTCGTTATCTACCTGGCGCGTTTGACTCAGCAGACTGAATTCCAAATTGGCTGGTGTGTGGGTGAGGCAGAAGATAAACCAGAGATATTGACCGGGTTGTCATCGGTGGTGCCGATGGTTGTTGAGGTGGCGCTTGATAAGCCGTGGTCTGTGGCGGCTGACTGGATGGATAACGAGCTGGTCCGATTGGCGCGGCACCGCACATTTAGTCGTGATCTTCTTTCCCGTTCTCCTTCACTGCGGGCTATCCCGGCATTAAGCACAGCTCGGCCGTGGCAGATCGCCGTTTCTGTGATTCAGGATGACAAATCGGGTGAGCAGGCGGTATCCGGCGAATTGCTGACATTCCAGATAAATTCGCAGGGCGGTTTTCGCTGGATCTATGATGAAAATCGCCTGAGCCCGGAAGTGATTCGGCGGATGGGCGAACATTTGCAGGTGCTGGCGGCATCAAAAAGGGCGAATGATGAAATCCCCGTAGGGCAGCTTAATTTGTTGCCAGAGGCTGAACGTAAGTTGTTGCTGGAAACCTGGAACGCGACTAAAACTGCCTATCCTGAGGCGTTATGCATTCATCAATTGTTTGAACAACAGGTGGAGAAAACCCCAGAAGCGACGGCACTGATAGCGGGAGATAACACCTTCAGTTATATGGAACTGAATGCCCGCGCCAACTGGCTGGCGCGTCAGCTCATCGAACAGGGGGTGTGTCCCGGTGATCATGTTGCGTTTCTGCTAGCGCGTTCGATGGAGCTGGTGGTGGTGCAATTGGCGATTCTCAAAGCCAGTGCCGTTTACGTGCCGATTGATCCCAGTGTGCCGGATGAGCGGAAAAACTGGCTGATAAGTGATTGTGCCGCCAAATTGTTGCTTGCCGATACACAGGCGGATATTCCGGCTAACCTGGCTGTGCCGCTGCTTCGTCTCTCGGATGAGACAGACTCGGGCCGCGAGGAAGATCATCTTAACCTTGACTTACCGCGTGCCAGCGCCGAGTTAGCGTATATCATGTACACCTCCGGTTCTACCGGGACGCCCAAAGGGGTGTTGGTGCCGCATCGTGCGGTAGTCCGGCTGGTTATCAATAATGGCTATGCTGACATCGGGCCGGATGATCGGGTGGCTTTTGCCGCTAATCCGGCGTTTGACGCCAGCACGTTTGAAGTCTGGG
>NZ_RCWC01000115.1 GCF_018448935.1 Photorhabdus noenieputensis
GCAAGGTGAAATACCCCTTTAGCCTGGAACAGGAGAACAGCGATGGGCTGGACTGAGAAAGTGAATATCTGTGGAGCCGGTATGTGCAGCGTCAGATTGAAATCAGGTTGTTGGGTTTGCCTGCTCGTAGTGACGACGCTCCTGACCGGTTGCAGCACGTCCAAAGAGAACATGTTGCCATCGGGAGATCAGACTATGCTGGCATTGTGGCAGGGAAAGGCCGCGTCGTCACAGATCACGCTGGAAGCCCGTCAGGTGCTGCGCCGGGGGCTCAATGAACAGGAGCAGCAAATTTCGACTGACTATGCTGAAAGTTATAGTCGTACACAGGAAAATGAAATCAGTCAAACCTTCCCACGGCTACCCAATCCGGACATGGTGATGTATCTCTTTCCCCATTTGGTTGCGGGAAATTCGCCTGTGCCGGGATACAGCACGGTGTTTTCGTTTTACAGTCAGGTGCAGTATGCCCTGCCGGGTGAGCGGACGGTGGCATTGTGATGTGGACGTGGTTCAATAAAGTCCGCCTGCGTAAAGCGGACAACCTATCGCCTTCTTCCTGCGTGATCGGGCGTGAACCTGTAAAGCGGCCCGGCAAAATGACGCACGCTGATGAAGCGGCACTGTATAACCCTTCACCGTCTATCATTGATTATTTGCCCTGGGCAGAATACCTGGACGAGGAAAAGTGTCTGTTGCTGGATGACGGTCTGTCAGTCGGGGCGGTTTATACCGTCTCTCCGGTCCCGACAGAAGGACGCCCTGCTGCCCGTCTGGAAGAGATCCGTGACCAGGTGGAGGATGCGTTGCAGGACAGCCTGGAGGAAGAGGATATTTCTCCCTGGGTGGTGCAGTTTTTTTGTCAGGATGAAGATGACTCGTCGTCATCGCTGACGCAGCTTCGTCAATATATCAAGCCCTGGGCACAGGGCACAGCCTTTACCGAAACGTGGCTGGCTGAGACTGAACGACATTTGCGGGGTATTGCCCGGCCTGAAGGGCTGTTTAACGACACATTGATCACTGGTCAACCTTGGAGAGGGCAGCAACGCCGTACCCGAATGGTCGTTTATCGCTGGGTCCCGGCAGGCCAGAAGGATGCTCTGTCACCGGCGGCGTTGCTTAATCAGGTCTGTAACCGACTGACGGCCTCGCTGGCCAGCGCCGGCATTTTGTGTGAACGACAAGATGGTGAACAGGTTCATCACTGGTTACTGCGGTTATTCAATCCCGCTCCAGATTGGATAGATAAAACGACGTTGTATCAGGCGGCTAGTTATGCAACCCCACAGGCTGGTGAGTGGAAGCCAGATAATGATTTCACGGAAACCTTGTGGTTTACCCCGCCGCGTTCTGACGTGAAAAACGGTGTCTGGTGGTTTGATAATATTGCTCATCGGGCGGTACCGGTTGAACGGCTGCGTCGCCCCCCAGAACCGGGA
>NZ_RCWC01000116.1 GCF_018448935.1 Photorhabdus noenieputensis
CTGGCCGAAGCAGGGCGAGCGCAGCTGGGTGATGACGCCCGCCCAGTTTGACTGGCTCATCCGCGGCATTCACTGGCAACAAGTCGAGGGAGATGACCTGTCCGGCTGGCGAAGCTAATTCCGCTACCCCGGTCACACTTTTACCGGATAACGACGGAGAATTATCCGGTACACTGTCGGCATGACGCTCAATGACTTAATCGCGCTGGATGACCCCGGCCAGTTCCGCCTGCGGGCACTGGCGCTGCTTCAGCAACAATGTGATTATATTCGCCAGCTGGAAGAGGCCCTGAAACAGGCGCAACGCTGGCGTTTTGGCGCGCACAGTGAAACCCTGCCTGCCGGTCCCAAACGCAGTCAGTTTGAGGAAGATGCCGATACCGATATCGCGGTGCTGGAAACCCAACTGTCACGCCTGTATATCAAGGAAAACGCGACCCCGGCCCAGCCTAAACGTCAGCCTTTGCCGGCGACTTTACCCCGTGAAGATATCCGGCTGGTGCCGGAGACGGAGAGCTGCCCGGATTGCGGTCATGCCCTGCGCTTTTTGCGTGATGAAATCAGTGAGCGACTGGAATACCGTCCGGCCACGTTTATCGTCCGGCGCTATATCAGCCCGCAGTACAGCTGCGCGCGCTGTCAGTGTGTACATGCTAAAGCCCAGCCCGCCCATCTTATTGAAAAGGGCCTGCCAGAGCCGGGGTTGCTGGCTCAGGTGGTGGTGGCTAAATATCGTGACCACCTGCCGCTCTACCGTCAGCAGCAAATCTATGCCCGCAGCGGTGTCACCCTGGCCCGCAGCACCCTGTCGGACTGGGTGGGGCAGGTGGCTGTGGCATTGCAACCGCTGGCCGATGCCCTGAAGCAGACGCTGCTGACGTCCCCGGTGCTGCATGCCGATGAGACCCCGTTGCCGATACTGGCCCCGGGAAAAGGCCAGACCCAGCGAGCTTACCTGTGGACGTCTGTCACTGGCCCCGATACCTCGCCGGCAGTGGTGTACTATGAGCTGCATCCCGGCCGCAGCGGCCGTTATGCCCAGAGCCTGCTGAAAGACTGGTCGGGCGGCACGTTGGTGACGGATGACTATGCCGGTTACAACGCGCTGCATGCCCGGTCGGATATCACCGAAGCGGGTTGCTGGGCTCACGCCCGCCGCAAATTCTTTGACCAATACAAAGCGAGCCAAAGTCCGGTGGCGAAACAGGCGCTGGATGGCATTCGCGACCTGTACAAGCTGGAACGAAAAATCAAACACCGGCCGCCGGATAAACGGCGTCAGTGGCGACAGCGTTATGCCCGGCCGTGGCTGAATGAGTTCCGGTCCTGGTTGCAGACGACTCAGGCCCAAACGGCACCCAACTCCGGGTTACGCAAAGCGATAGATTACACGCTGAAGCGCTGG
>NZ_RCWC01000117.1 GCF_018448935.1 Photorhabdus noenieputensis
GTGTTGGTGCCGCATCGTGCGGTAGTCCGGCTGGTTATCAATAATGGCTATGCTGACATCGGGCCGGATGATCGGGTGGCTTTTGCCGCTAATCCGGCGTTTGACGCCAGCACGTTTGAAGTCTGGGCACCGCTGCTGAATGGTGGCGCGTTAGTGGTGGTTGATCACGCCACTTTGCTGACGCCGCAGGCGTTTGTACAGGCTTTACAGAGTCAGCGAATGACGGTTCTGTGGCTGAGTGTCGGGTTGTTTAACCGGCTGGCAGCGGAACTGTCACCGGTTTTGCCGCAGATAAAGCTGCTGATTGTCGGCGGAGATGCCCTTGATCCCCAGGTTATCGGCCAGGTACTGAACACCCGTCCGCCGCAACAGCTATTAAATGGCTATGGGCCAAGTGAAGGCACCACCTTTACGGCCACCTACCGAATCAATGCGGTCGCACCGGGAGCAACTAATATCCCGATCGGCAGACCGGTAGCCAACACGCGGGTTTATCTGTTGGATGCCTGTGGTCAGCCGGTACCATTAGGGGGGGGCGGAGAGATTTATGTCGGGGGAGATGGGGTGGCCTGTGGTTATCTTAATCGGCCTGAATTGACCGCCGAGCGTTTCCTGACCGATCCGTTCAGTGATAACCCGGATGCTCGCCTGTACCGCACCGGGGATGTGGCGCGCTATCTGCCGGACGGCAATCTGGAATTCCTGGGCCGAAACGATCAGCAGGTTAAAATCCGCGGCTTCCGCGTTGAACTGGGGGAGATTGAAGCCCGACTGGCCGAACATTCCGCAGTGCGTGAGGCGGCGGTGCTGACGCAAGGGGAAGGGCCGGATAAACGGCTGGTGGCCTATGTGGTGGCGGAAGCCCATGACGGGCTGGCGAACGATCTGCGTGTTCATCTGCACGCTATTTTGCCTGACTATATGGTGCCGTCAGCCTTTGTGCGGCTGGATGCGTTTCCGCTAACGCCGAACGGTAAATTGGATCGTCGCGCACTACCGGCACCGGACAGTGAAGCCTTTGCCCGTCAGACTTACGAAGCGCCACAAGGAGAAACAGAAATTGCGCTGGCGGCGATTTGGCGTGAATTGCTGGGGATTGAGCAGATAAGCCGGTATGACAGCTTTTTTGCTCTGGGGGGTCATTCGCTACTCGCGATACGGGTGGTTGAACGCCTGCATCACTTGGGATTGACCCTGACGGCGCGTGATCTGTTCCTGTCGCCGGTGCTGTCAGACCTGGCGCAAACATTGGGACAGCATCAGGCCGTGGCAGTACCGCCTAACGTCATTACGCCAGCAACAACGGCCCTGACACCGGCGATGTTGCCGCTGATTGATCTCACTCAGGCTGATATTGACCGCATCGTCGGACAGGTACCGGGCGGGATCGC
>NZ_RCWC01000118.1 GCF_018448935.1 Photorhabdus noenieputensis
CCGAAAAGCCTGTATGCACTGCTGCTGCGCTTCGTGGCCTGGCGGCAGGAACGGAACTGGTCGGAAACCACGCTGAAAGTGCAGACCCATCACACCTATCACTTTATCCTGTGGGCCACGGACCGGGGCCTGTACTATGCTGCGGATATCACGCGGCCGATACTGGAACGTTACCAGCGCTACCTGTACCAGTACCGCAAGACCAACGGAGAGCCGCTGAGCATCCGCACCCAACGCACGCAGTTGCAGCCGTTACAGGTGTGGTTCAAGTGGCTGACGAAACAGAACCTGATACTGGCGAACCCGGCAGCGGACATTGAGTTGCCGCGGGAAGAAAAACGCCTGCCGCGGTATATCCTGAGCATTGATGAAATCGAGCATATCCTGTCGCTGCCTGACCCGAATACGTTGCAGGGCGCGCGCGACCGGGCCCTGATGGAGCTGCTCTGGTCAACGGGGATACGACGCAGTGAAGCGGCCCGGCTCGATATCTACAGCATTGACGGGTCACGCAAAACGGTGACCATCCGGCAGGGCAAGGGGAATAAAGACCGGGTATTGCCCCTCGGCGAACGGGCCTTAAACTGGCTCCAGTTCTATCAGCAGCAGGTTCGCCCGCAACTGCTGGTCACCCCGGACATCCAGTCGCTGTTCGTGGCAATGGACGGTCTCGACGGGTTGCAGCCGAACGGTATCACCCATGCCGTGAGCGGTTATATCCGGGCCGCCGGCATTGAGAAAAAAGGTGCCTGCCACCTGTTCCGGCATGCGATGGCGACCCAGATGCTGGAGAACGGCGCGGACCTGCGCTGGATACAGGCCATGTTAGGCCATGCCAGCGTGGAATCCACCCAGGTGTATACGCAGGTCTCTATCCGGGCCTTGCAGGCGGTACACGCCAGTACGCATCCGGCGGAGCAAATGGCCGACGAAAAAGTCCGCGACGCCGATGAGGTGGGTTTACTGGCCGACCTGTACGCCGACGATAACGCCGGCACGGACACGCCGCCGGACAGCCCAGAGCCGACCTGAACCTCCGATAGCCGCTGAGCGTCCGCCCGTCCCCGTTGAGTTGGGCGGGTTCGGTGTGGGGGCAGACCGTGGCCGGACTGCCCGTCAGCCTCGGCGCACGCGGGGGTAAATAGTCGTCAGGCGGCTCAACCACGGGCGTCCCCGTTAAGCCAGTACAGGCCGCCCAACGCCTATTCAACATAATGCGGGGGAATTATACGCACTGCGCCGGTGAGCCCGGGCAACCGCCTGAGCATTGATGAGCGGCTTAATGCGTATAATTGGCATTATGTCTTGCGCCCCCGCGGGTTAGCATCGAAGGGTGTGGCGCACAAGGCTGACGCCTTCTGCTGTCAGCCGCTGAGCC
>NZ_RCWC01000119.1 GCF_018448935.1 Photorhabdus noenieputensis
TTCTTACCGGTCAGTGCCTGACCCTCCTGAAGCGCTTTCAGGGCTTTGTCGAAATCGAAAGATTGAGTCATGTATCATTCCTTTTTGAGATATATTACTGGAATGACACAGAATTTCTAACACTCCCTATTTTACAAGAATGGGGATCCCATTAAGTGAAATTTTCGAAATTATTTGAATAACAGCACTAATGATAATAGTCGATATGCTATCCAGTCCTAATTTAAATCCACTATTATTTTTGTGTATTCAGAGGGGATGCTATAAGAAAACAGGTTTCATTAGATCAATGATATGCATATATCAGTTCTGGCAACTTCTTTATATGAGGTGTTCCTTGAAAAAGTAGCTAAAGAATTTTTATAACCCTTATCAGGTCTTATTACATTGGCATGTGATATAAATCAAGAAATTTATCGTACTCTTGTCGCGTATAATGAGGAAAAAGATATTTATATTATTAATAATCCAGGGTTGGTTAAAACTCTTTTAAAAACTCATATGAGAAAATTGTAAATATAATTTAAGCGCTACCTTTGAACCTTCATTTATATCTCTTAATCAAGGTCGGTAGCGCTTTCTTTGGTAATGACTCTAATTTATTGATAGTGATGAATATTCAAATACTCCCGCTCCCTCTATGTAAGCGGCGCATTCAGACCGTATTGACGGTGGCTAAGAAGTGAGATCGACCCGTTCATGCATCCGGTTTGCAGGCCAGTCCGCGATATGACTGATGACATGGCGTAGCCAGACCTCAGGATCCACTTTATTTAACCAACAAGTACCGATAAGACTGTACAGAAGGTCGCTCGTTCGCCACCTTTGTCAGCGCCTGCGAAGAACCAGATGGTATGACCTTTTATCATCACTTTAATTTTCTTGGTCGAAAACTCTGTTTTTCGAACAGGCATTTAGTTCAATTTTTTTATTCAGAACTCAAGTTATGTCTAATCTCATCAGAAGATTGGTGACAAAAGTTATCGGCACCAAAAGAAACTTTTACCGGGCCTCATGCCCGGTTTACCCTTATGTTAAAAAATGGTCTTCTGATTACTTTAACTCCTCATTAATGGCCTGCCGAACAATCAACTTCGCGGCCCAACTCGTTAAGTTAATTATTTCATCATTTTCCAAACCAAAAGTATCTTTCAGAATAGTCATAGATTCTGTACCATATAAAACTGAAATCAACATAATAATCTTATGTATTGTGTCATCTTTAAGCTGACCTTTTAGAGGCGCTAACGCCGTAGAAAGTGTCTCTTTACGGTTACTTTTTTTCTTCAAAACAGGTCGTTTGTGATTATCTTCACCGGATAAAGATTCCTGCCAGCGTAACTGAGAAATGCGTAAAGCATCCCTC
>NZ_RCWC01000120.1 GCF_018448935.1 Photorhabdus noenieputensis
GCACTGAGCAGCACGGTATACAGGGTGGTTTCCTGCGCTTTTGCCAGCGTCCTTAACTGTTCAGACAGCCGGGTGTCCAGCACAAAATTGAAATCCCGTCCCTGATAATTCACTTGTGTGGGTCTGGAATAATCGGTGGGCAGGGCCAGTGATTCATAGCCGGTCAGGGCCTGTCGCCAGTAAGCGAGCTGGCGTTCACCGATGTCGCCCTGTAAATAATCCCGTTGCCAGGCGGCGTAATCGCCGTAGGTAATCTCCAGTGGGGGAAGCTGGCTGTCACGACCTTCCCGCAAGGAGTGGTAAATCTCCGCCAGTTCAGCCATAAAGATATCGACCGACCAGCCATCAATGGCGATATGGTGCCATAGCATTAATAAGTAGTGCTGGCCAGACACCGGGTCAGACGTCGAATAGTGGCACAGTCTCAGGCTAGGTTCTGCGGTCAAATTGAACGGGGTGGCTATTTCAGCACGAACCGTGTTCAAAAGCGTGTCAGCATTTTCACAGGACTGGGAGTGGATAACTAAATTCCTGTCCAGTTTCTGCGGAAAAATTTGTCCATCATCATCGTTGTGGTATGCCATCTTCATTACAGTGTGGCGTTCAGCCAGCCGGTTAATGGCGGTTTCCAGCAGGGGCAGACAGGTATCGTTATCCAGTTGAACCAGATAAGGGATATGGTAGGTATCGGAACCTTGTTCAAATTGTTCGATAAATAGCATCCGCTCCTGGGCAAACGATAAGGGATAGCGCTCCCGAGCCAAATGAGGGATAACCGTATAAATCTGCTGTTCCATCTTGGTTGCCAGGCCCGCGATGGTTTTTAGTGCAAACAACTGAGCCAGTGAGGCTTCGGTTGCCAGCGTGCGGTGGATGGCGGCGGTTAGTCTTATTGCCGTCAGGGAGTTGCCCCCGATGCGGAAGAAATTATCCTCAATACCCACTCGCTCCAGTCCTAACACGTCCTGCCAAATGGCGCACAGTTGGGTTTCCAGCGCATTGCGGGGTGCCACGTATCCCTCTCTGTTTCCCCAGACAGGTTCCGGCAATGCCCGCCGATCCACTTTGCCGTTCAGAGTCAGGGGGATGGATTCAATACGGGTAAAGCTGGCCGGCAGCATATAGTCCGGCAGGCGGGAAGATAAGTGCCTGACGAGTTCATCGTCTGATAGTTCCTCGTCTGTCACCAGATACGCCACCAGTGCTTTATGGCCGTTATGCTCATGATCAATCACCACCGCCTGTTTGACCTGTGGGTGCAAAGCGAGGGCGGCTTCAATTTCGCTCAATTCGATGCGGTAACCGCGGATTTTGACCTGAAAATCATTGCGCCCCAGATATTCCAGATTGCCAT
>NZ_RCWC01000121.1 GCF_018448935.1 Photorhabdus noenieputensis
AACAGACCGGCGCTATTTAAAAGAGCCGCTTGTAATGGCTCGTTTAATAGCCTCCTGCGTTATCCCCGTTTCAGGATAATGGTTCAATTATGTAGGGTTTCAAATATGGATGGATTAGTTTTCACCTGCCGAATTGGCGCACTGCCTCAAACCACTTTTCAGGTAGCGCAATTTACTTTACAGGAAGAGCTGTCGCAGCTTTATCGCCTGACGTTAAAGGTGGTGAGCTCACGTGACGATATTCCCCTGAATGAACAACTGGGGGACAGCGCGTCACTGACCATTACCCGCAATGGCATCACCGAACGGACCATTAATGGCATGATAACCGGCGCTGAACAGGGTAATACCGATGGCCGTCGCACTTTTTATATTTTCACTGTCCGCCCCAAAATGTGGCTGATGACGCTCAATCAGGACAGCCGTATTTTCCATCGGAAGTCAGTACCGGAAATCTTAACGATCTTGCTTAAAGAGCATTATATTTTCTTTGCCCGCGATACGCTCTATAAACGCCATGCCGATCGGGAATACACCACGCAAAAACGCGAATCCGCCTATGATTTTTGGTGCCGTCTGGCGGCGGAAGAGGGCATTATCTTCTGGTTTGAGGAAAAACAGACGTTGTTTTGTGATTGCCGCCTGGGCATGCAGGCGGATATCGATCTGACTTACAATACGCATCCTGAAACGGACGAGACCGATACCACGGCGTACCAGTGGAGTTATGGCGAATACCTGTGCTCGAATGGCACGGTCCAGAAAGACCATAACTTTCTTAACCCCAAATATTCGCTTGAACATCAGAAGCAATCCGACGATAGCGGGCACCATTCGGTGTTTGAAAGTTACGGGCGTTTCCAGTGGGACGAGGAAGGAAAACCTTTTACCCAATTGCGGCTGGAGCAGTTACGAAACTACAGTAAAGTCGGTACCGCCAAAACCAACTGTATCCGGCTTCGGCCGGGCAAAATTTTTACCCTGCAATCCCATCCCATAGAGGCCATGAACGACCGCTGGCAGTTAATCTCTGTCACGCATCATGGGTGGCAACCTGTCGCATCAGACGACGGGGGCGAAGGAACAACACTGACCAACGAGGTCGCCTTTATTCCCGGAAACCAGGACTGGCGGCCCCCTTACCGCTACAAACCGCTGGCGGACGGTGATGAAGTCGCCACGGTGGTCGGGGTGGGAAGCGAAGAGATTTATGTGAACGAACACGGCGCGATACGGATTCATTTCCACTGGAACCGCTACGATAAAGCGGACGACAACGCGTCTTGTTGGGTACGGGTGGCACA
>NZ_RCWC01000122.1 GCF_018448935.1 Photorhabdus noenieputensis
ATGTTGCTGTTTTTGTTCCGGGGTATATCGACTACGGCTCATGGTGTCAGTCTCCAGGTGAAGATAAGGAAGCAGTAGCGTGCATGGGCCGGAGAGGAAGAACAAGGTGAGATGACCGGACGTTTACGAATCAAATGGTGATTTAGTGACTTCTTTCCCACAAAGTGTATTTAGAGAATTAAAACCAACTGATGTGATTTTTTGAGGATTTTATGGGGCTTGATATACATATTACTACAAAAAATAATGAAATTATTCATGTTGTTATGAGTGAAATTTTGCATTCAAGTATTTTTTCTTCTTCAACGAGATGGAGTAGTTCAAAAAATCTAAGAAAGATTAAAGATTATTACAAAACGAATTGTTTGTTAAAAGATAAGAATGCTATTTCTTTTATTCATGAGCTAACCGAAATGGAAAATAGAATCACAGATGGAAAGGACGAATTGCATAAAATAATTGAAAAAGTAAAAAATATACAAGTCAGTTTTATTAGAGTTAGTGGTGACTAATGTATAATAAAAAGCCGGAAAGATCCCCGTGATCTTCCGGTTTAGTTATTTTTATACTTAAAATAAATATTTTACAGGGTTGACCTTATATATTAAATATATAACTTAAAATCACAGAAATATAAAATAAATAAGAAAATAAACAAAGGAATAATACAGAAAAATATAAGATTAATGATAAATATATACATAAGCTATATTTTAGATATTTTATTCTGTTTTCTCTCTGAAACGTAATGTTCCGGTGAACTCACCGTAAACGTCCGGTCATCTCACCTTGTTCTTCTTCTCCGGCCCATGCACGCTACTGCTTCCTTATCTTCACCTGGAGACTGACACCATGAGCCGTAGCCGATATACCCCGGAACATTACTTTTTAATGGATTTAATAGGCGATTAAATTAGTTTTAATTTGCGTTGGTCTTTTTTCTATTTATGTTAATGATATTATTTTATTGCCGTAAAATAACGCCTAATAAATTATTTTTCAACTTAATATTATATTTTTTTATAAGTTGCCATATTGGATGGGGTTGTGAATCCAATATGTCTATTATTTAGAGTATGTAGCGTGTTTTTAAGCGGTTGTCAAAATGAAATTTTTATAATCACCGTTCATTTGCTTGGTTTATGGTAAACGTCCGGTCATCTCACCTTGTTCTTCCTCTCCGGCCCATGCACGCTACTGCTTCCTTATCTTCACCTGGAGACTGACACCATGAGCCGTAGTCGATATACCCCGGAACAAAAACAGCAACAT
>NZ_RCWC01000123.1 GCF_018448935.1 Photorhabdus noenieputensis
CGGAAACCGCTTATCCTGACTCGTTGTGTATTCATCAATTATTTGAACAACAGGCGGAGCAAACTCCGGACGCGACAGCGTTAGTGCATCAAGGGCAAACGCTCAGTTATGCCGAATTAAATGCCCGGGCTAACCGTCTGGCCCATCAGCTTATCGCGCTGGGCGTCGCGCCTGACCAGCGGGTGGCGATTTGTGTGGCGCGTTCACCGGTGATGGTGGTGGGATTGCTGGCGGTAATGAAAGCGGGCGGAGCTTATGTGCCGTTAGACCCGGCTTATCCTGGCGCGCGTCTGGCGCATATTCTGACCGATGCCGCCCCGGCGGTGGTGCTGGCGGATGAAGCTGGCTGGGCTGCGCTGGGTGAGGAAGCGCTGACGGGACTCGTGGTGCTGGACCCGAATACCTTGCCTGATCGGCCGGACAGTAATCCTCAGATACCTGCGCTGACTTCCCGGCATCTGGCCTATGTGATTTATACTTCTGGCTCCACCGGTATGCCGAAAGGGGTGATGATTGAGCACCGCAATACGGTTAACTTCCTGCACTGGGCGCAGCAGGCTTTTGAAACGGAAGAGATCCGTCAGGTGCTGTTCTCAACGTCGATGAATTTCGACCTGTCCGTTTTTGAATGTTTTATGCCGTTATCGCGTGGCGCGGCGATTTATCTGGTGGAGGATGCGCTGTCATTGATGCAGCATGCCCTGCCGGTGACCTTGATTAACGCCGTCCCGTCTGCGATGAAACCGTTATTGCAGGCTCAGGCGCTGATGGCGTCGGTTCATACGGTCAATCTGGCGGGAGAACCGCTTAAAGGCGCTTTAATTGAACAGATTTTCGCAGACACGCCAATACAGCGGTTGTGTAATCTCTATGGACCGTCTGAAACGACCACCTATTCGGCCTGGCTGCCGATACAGCGAGGTGATCGGATCATTGAAAGTATCGGCCGTCCGATAGCCAACACCCGCCTTTACTTACTGGACGAGTATGGTCAACCGGTGCCGTTGGGTGTGGCGGGGGAAATGTATATCGGGGGCGCGGGGGTGGCGCGTGGCTACTTCAATCGCCCAGATTTGACGGCGGAACGGTTCCTGATCGATCCGTTTAGCGATGTGCCGGATGCCCGGATGTACCGCACCGGGGATGTCGCCCGTTATTTGCCGGACGGCAATCTGGAATTTCTGGGCCGTAACGACCAGCAGGTGAAAATCCGTGGCTTCCGCATTGAACCGGGGGAAATTGAATCCC
>NZ_RCWC01000124.1 GCF_018448935.1 Photorhabdus noenieputensis
TCTGAGAAATGTTCAGTAAAAATATCAAAGCACATGGTTTTTGCTCTCAAAAAGAGAGTATGAGATCATAACTATTACCGTCGGTCAAATCTGATTTTTTTAACAAAATATTCACGATCTTGCCCTGGGTGTTAAACGTGCCTAATAACTCTTTTTATTATAGTAAATTTGTTATCTATAATAATACGGATAAAGTTGCTTATGTGACGGCAAATTTGGTTTAAACATCTAATTTTGATTGAAGGGTTCCATTATGCATACAGAAAATGTTTTAGACATAAGAACCATTGTAGCTAATGAATATGCCGTAAAAACGAGTGCAGTAGAGTGGGATGTTACTGATATTGTAAAAAATGCGATCATCGGGGGAATATCTTTTATACCTTCAGTTGGCCCTGCTATATCTTTTTTAGTCGGTTTATTCTGGCCTCAATCGAAAGAAAATATATGGGAAGGGATTGTCAAACAAATTGAAAGGATGATAGAGGAGTCTGCATTAAAGACGATTAAAGGTATCCTCGCTGGTGATATTGCATATATACAAGAACGAATGGCAACCGTTGCAGATCTTCTTGATAAGCATCCAGGGTCTGAAGAAGCGAGGAGTGCTTTTAATAACTTGGCAGAAAATATAGATGGTTATCACAAAAAATTTAATAATTTTTCTGATGATGTTAACTATCAGATATTACCCATGTTTTCTACTACGGTTATGATGCAGATAACATATTGGGTCGCTGGTTTAGAGAGAAGAAATGAAATCGGGCTTAGTGATATTGATATTGAAAAAGTCCGAGGGTTAATCAAAAAGACGGTAGAACAGGCGAATAGTTATATTAATAAGATATATGATAGAGAACTTAATGACGCTCTTAATAACTCGACGGCTGACACTGTTGCAAATAATGTGATGTCTGTTCATGGTCACTGTCGTTTACATGGGATTGAATATATCAGTATTTGGGATAAATTAAGTGAAGCCGAGTCGGTAAATAATAGAATCTATGTTGATGTTTTAAGTTATTCTACTTTCTTTGACCGTCAAACAGCAAAAGCCAGAATTCAGGCATTGACTCCAGAGAAAGATATGGCTCCACCTCTCAAACCGGCTCTTAATCAGGGCAAGATCGTGAATATTTTGTTAAAAAAATCAGATTTGACCGACGGTAATAGTTATGATCTCATACTCTCTTTTTGAGAGCAAAAACCATGTGCTTTGATATTTTTACTGAACATTTCTCAGA
>NZ_RCWC01000125.1 GCF_018448935.1 Photorhabdus noenieputensis
CAGGGCAACCGCATGAATGATTAAATATCACTCACATTAGCAAAACCCGCCTGTAATACTCGCTCCAAAAATTGGGTTTTCATCCATATTCGTCTACGCTTCGCTTTAATGCTTAATTGACTCGTTTCTTTTTTCAGCATGTTTAACGAAATACGTCGTAATATCGCGATGTTTTCCGCCGCATTTTCACGGTAAATTTGACAATCATCTTCCTTAAACGTCACATCAAGCACCCAGTGAAGATTATTCTCTATTTGCCAATGGCTGCGTACTGCCTGCGAAAATTGTTCTTCCGTCAGTCTGGCTGAACTGATGTAGTAACGGTACTCCAGACTGGGCAATTTGCCGTTTTCTTGCCTGTATCCGATTGTGACACCCAGTGTTTTTAATCCCGCCCATTCCGGAAAATCGGTTTTGAATGTATCGGCATTCAGCACATGGCTTTCTCTGATTTCCAGACGACCATGACCCTGTTCTATCAACGCTTTTTCGGTTGTTAAGGGCAAAACGCGCTGGGCTTCCAGGGCTTTTTGAATGGCACGATGGAGACGTTTTTGGTTGTCTTTCACACTTAATAAATAATCCGCGCCGGCATCAATAATCTCCTGAGCGATCTGCGTTTGGCATCCCATCGCATCAATGGAAATCAGCGCGCCTTTCAGTTCCAACAACTTAATGAGTTCCGGGATTGCGGTAATTTCATTAGATTTTTTCTGGGTTTTAACCTGGCCGATGACCATTTTATTGGCTGTCGCATAAGCACTCACAAGGTGGAGAGCCGAACCACGTTCTCCCGGGGCATAGGCCCCCCGTAAGACTTTACCATCAATCGCCACTAATTCTCCCTGAGTAACCTGATGAACCGAACGCATCCAGTTGATAAAACACAGATTAAATTGTTCCGGATTAATCCGTGAGAGAAGCCGGGCAATCGTATCATCAACAGGGACCCCCTCCTTGAACATATTATGTTCAAGAAACCATTCATGGTGGCCTTCAATATACTCTTGGATCTCACTCCAACCATCTGCGCCGCCCAGAACAGCGCACAATGAGGCAAATAAAATATCGAATAAAGGGTAGGCGACTTTAGCGCTTTGACGGGGATCTTGAATGTCTGAGAAATGTTCAGTAAAAATATCAAAGCACATGGTTTTTGCTCTCAAAAAGAGAGTATGAGATCATAACTATTACCGTCGGTCAAATCTGATTTTTTTAACAAAATATTCACGATCTTGCCCTG
>NZ_RCWC01000126.1 GCF_018448935.1 Photorhabdus noenieputensis
GGGAGTGTTAGAAATTCTGTGTCATTCCAGTAATATATCTCAAAAAGGAATGATACATGACTCAATCTTTCGATTTCGACAAAGCCCTGAAAGCGCTTCAGGAGGGTCAGGCACTGACCGGTAAGAATGGCATCCTGACCCCATTGATTAAGCAGCTTACTGAAGCCGCTCTGGCTGCCGAACTTGACTCCTATCTGGCTAATGACCTTGAGGCCAACAGGAAGAATGGTTCCACAAAAAAGACCATCAAAGCCCCGACCGGTAACTTTGAACTGGCTACACCACGGGATCGTAATGGGACTTTTGAGCCCCAACTGGTTAAGAAGCACCAGACCACGTTATCAGACGAGATAGAACGGAAGATTATCCGCCTGTTTGCCCTCGGGATGAGCTACACCGATATCAGCCGGGAAATTGAAGACCTGTACGCCTTCAGCGTCTCTGGTGCCACCATCAGCGCCGTGACAGATAAGGTCATCCCCGAGCTAAAACAGTGGCAGCAGCGCCCGCTGGAAGCCATTTATCCCTTTATCTGGCTGGATGCCATTCACTACAAAATCCGTGAGGATGGCCGTTACGTAAGCAAGGCTGTCTATACCGTACTGGCGCTCAATCTTGAGGGGAAAAAGGAAATCCTTGGGTTGTATCTGTCTGAAAACGAAAGCGCAAACTTCTGGCTATCCGTGCTGACAGACCTGCAAAACCGCGGACTGAAAGATATTCTCATCGCCTGCGTTGATGGCCTGACAGGCTTCCCGGAAGCGATCAACAGCATATACCCGCAAACGGAGGTGCAGCTGTGCGTCATTCACCAGATCCGTAACTCCATCAAATACGTAGCTTCAAAGCATCACAAAGCCTTCATGGCTGATCTGAAACCCGTGTATCGTGCGGTCTCAAAAGACGCGGCAGAAAGCGCGCTGGACGAACTGGATGCGAAATGGAGTCAACAGTATCCGGTCGTCATCCAGAGCTGGCGTCGTAAGTGGGGTAACCTGTCGGGTTATTTCCGCTATCCGGCGGGCATCCGCAAGGTGATTTACACAACCAATGCCATCGAGTCAGTCCACCGTCAGTTCAGGAAACTGACAAAAACGAAAGGGGCGTTCCCGAACGAAAACAGTCTGATGAAACTGCTTTATCTGGGGCTTCTCAATGCACAGGAAAAATGGACAATGCCAATACAGAGCTGGAATCTAACGCTGTCGCAACTCTATATTTACTTTGAAGGGC
>NZ_RCWC01000127.1 GCF_018448935.1 Photorhabdus noenieputensis
CGGTTTGGTTAGTCAGCCAGATAATGTCCGAGGTCAGCAACGCCATCTGCGCCGGACTCAGCGCCACGCCCGGCGTTAACTGTTGCTGTTTGCCAAAGGCAACGCCGGCATCCATCAGCGCTTTAAACTGCGCTTCGTCGTTGTTGTAGCCCGGCAGATAGCGCTGGCCGGTCAGTTGGGTGATTTGATCGCGCACCAAACGTTGTTCATAAAACCCATCTCCTAACCGTTTGTGGACCAGCGCCGGGTCATGCGTTAATTGTTGCCGCATATAGTCCGAGCCCAGCCACTGTTTGTACTGGGTAAATTTCGGGTCGGTTTCGACCAGATAGTGACTGTCACTGCCCGGTTGCACGGTATACAGGCTGTTATTCGGCAAACGCGTATCGGGTGTCACCACACGTATCACCGGATCGACTGTTTGCCCTTTGACGGTTTCCGGGGGCAAACTCAGTTCAAACGGCTGACCGGGAGGCAATACCAGTGGCTGATTTTTGATACCGTTCACCGGTGTGACCGTCGTGGGGGCAGAATGTATCTGACCGGTTTGTCGGTCTGTAATCGTAATATCGGTACCCTGTGGACGAGTATTCTCCTGCCATGCCAGCGTTTTCAGGTCGATGGTTTCTGTCACCGGCGCGGGGGCATAACGACTGCGGCTTTTCCCCTGCGAGGTTTTGGTCCCCCCGAACCCGAACTTTTTCTTTTTGGTTTTTTTAGCATACCAGTGGGTCTGACTGCCCGTATCGGTGGTAATCCGTTCTCCCTGAGTAGCGATATTGTGCAGTTCACCAATTTCACCACCGAGCGTGCCGCCAGCGACAATCTGGCTGTCGTGATTGGTGACCTGCGCACTGTTGAGCGTGATATTACCCCCGGCCAGAATTTTACCGGGGTCGCTCTGTTTGACCTGAGTTTCTTTGACGGTGCGGGTGTACTGATATTCGTAAAAGTCATTACTGCGGCTGCCATCCGGCATGATGGCATCGTGCACTTTGTATTTATTGCGGTGGGAAGTGTCCACCTGTGACCAGTCATAGCGAGTGGTCTGGCCGCTCAGTACTGCATCGTGATGCTGAGACTTTTCCGTTTCGACGACCTGAGTGACCAACCCGGCGTTGGTGTTGTTAATCTGGTCGGCATTAATCTTCAAGTGGTGCCCGGCTTCAATCGTCGCCGCGTGGTTATTGAGCTCACGCGCCTGACCGGTGGCCGTCAGGGCGTTATCCAAC
>NZ_RCWC01000128.1 GCF_018448935.1 Photorhabdus noenieputensis
AAAAATGACTAATTGTCCGTTATTAATCGGGCGATGGTACGATTTTTGAATATCTTGAATTGATGTCGGATGCGTCCGTTTTTATTTCTTGGGGGCAAGAAGTAAGAAAGAAATATTGGTGAGGGCTGTCGGGAATGACAGTTTTCAAATTTCTAACAGATTCGTTGAGGTAATAGATGAAAGGTAACATTGCTACAGCGGGAAATGTTCTTAAAGACCAGGCTCTCTCTCAGATGTCATGTGAAAATATAACTCATACTCTGCATGATACATCGATTCCACCACGAGCATGTATTGTGGTGGGGGGGACAACCCTGGCGGTGTTTTGCGCCGAGCAAATTATGGCGGCTGGACATACCATACAAGCAGTGCTACCTACTGATCCTGTTCTACAAACGTGGGCTGCCCGGCAAGGGATTGTTTGTGTGAACTCGGTTGAGGCATTACAGGAACAAATCACGTCACAGCCTGTCGATTGGCTTTTCTCAATCGTCAACCCCATCATCCTGCCGGTGTCATTAATTGAACACATTCGTGGCGGGGCTTTTAATTATCATAATAGTCCCCTGCCGCGCTATGCGGGCAGCCATGCAACTTCCTGGGCGTTGTTAGCTCGGGAGACTCATTACGCTATTTCCTGGCACTGTATTGAAGGCGGTGTGGATACTGGCGATATTGCTGTGCAATGGCCGGTATCGATTGAAGAACAGGATAACGCTTTCTCATTGAATCTGAAATGTTACCAGGCGGCTCAGCAAGGGTTTGTCGCACTGCTGAAAAATCTGGGGCGTGACGCACTGGTGACTTACCCTCAGGATCTCTCGCAACGGAGTTTTTATGCTCAGTCACGTCGCCCCGATGGCGGGGGATATTTGTGTTGGGAGCAGTCGGCAGAAGTCCTGTCAGCTTTAGTGCGGGCATTGGATTTTGGGGAGAATTATTTAAATCCATTGGGCTGCCCGAAACTGTTGCTGAGGCAGGGCCCGGTACAAATTTCCTGGCTTGAGCGGTTGAACACAGGCTCTGAGGGGGTACCCGGTACGTTGATGAGTGTGGAGGAGGATGCCTGGCAGGTGACGACCGGCAGTGAGGATGTGCGGATCGGGGGATTCGCCACCCTTGAAGGGCAGTTGTTGTCTGCCAGAGAGCTTGCCGAGATAGCGGAACTGAGACCGGGCAAACAGCTTCCTT
>NZ_RCWC01000129.1 GCF_018448935.1 Photorhabdus noenieputensis
TTTGAACGTACAAAACCGCACGTTAACGTTGGTACTATCGGCCACGTTGACCACGGTAAAACTACCCTGACTGCTGCTATCACTACTGTACTGGCTAAAACCTACGGTGGTAACGCTCGTGCATTCGACCAAATCGATAACGCGCCAGAAGAAAAAGCGCGTGGTATCACCATCTCTACTTCTCACGTAGAATACGATACCCCAAGCCGCCACTATGCGCACGTTGACTGCCCAGGCCACGCCGACTATGTGAAAAACATGATCACCGGTGCGGCTCAGATGGACGGCGCAATCCTGGTGGTTGCTGCGACTGACGGCCCAATGCCACAGACTCGTGAGCACATCCTGTTAGGTCGTCAGGTAGGCGTTCCTTACATCATCGTATTCCTGAACAAATGTGACATGGTAGACGACGAAGAGCTGCTGGAACTGGTTGAGATGGAAGTGCGTGAACTGCTGTCTCAGTATGATTTCCCAGGCGACGATACTCCAGTTATCCGTGGCTCTGCGCTGAAAGCGCTGGAAGGCGATGCAGAGTGGGAAGCGAAGATTATTGAACTGGCCGATGCCCTGGACAGCTACATCCCAGAACCAGAGCGTGCAATCGACCAGCCATTCCTGCTGCCAATCGAAGACGTATTCTCTATTTCAGGCCGTGGTACCGTGGTAACCGGTCGTGTAGAACGCGGTATTGTTAAAGTGGGTGAAGAAGTCGAAATCGTGGGTATCAAAGACACCGCGAAAACCACTTGTACTGGCGTGGAAATGTTCCGCAAACTGCTGGATGAAGGTCGTGCGGGTGAGAACGTGGGTGTTCTGCTGCGTGGTACCAAGCGTGACGAAATCGAACGTGGTCAGGTACTGGCGAAACCCGGTTCAATCAAGCCACACACCACTTTCGAATCAGAAGTTTATATTCTGAGCAAAGACGAAGGTGGCCGTCATACGCCATTCTTCAAAGGCTACCGTCCACAGTTCTACTTCCGTACAACTGACGTAACCGGCACAATCGAGCTGCCAGAAGGCGTGGAAATGGTGATGCCAGGTGATAACATTCAGATGAAAGTAACTCTGATTGCGCCAATCGCAATGGACCAGGGTCTGCGCTTCGCTATCCGTGAAGGCGGCCGTACTGTAGGTGCTGGTGTTGTTGCTAAAGTTAT
>NZ_RCWC01000130.1 GCF_018448935.1 Photorhabdus noenieputensis
CGGGCATTTAATTCGGCATAACTGAGCGTTTGCCCTTGATGCACTAACGCTGTCGCGTCCGGAGTTTGCTCCGCCTGTTGTTCAAATAATTGATGAATACACAACGAGTCAGGATAAGCGGTTTCCGTGGCGTTCCAGGTTGTTAACAGCAAGGTACGCTCCGTTTCCGGCAGAATGTCCAACTGCCGTACCGGCATTTGTGGGGCCTGTTCCAGCGCGGTCGCCAGGCTTTCCAATGCCTGCTGCATATAACCGCACAGACTTTCCGGATCAAACGGCTGCACGACCTGCGCCGTCAGCCCCAGTGCCTCGCCAAAATCCTCTACTGATAGCATTAACGGATAGTTGGTCCGCTCCTGCGCGCCAAGAAACTCAATACCGCTCATCAAATCATCTGACATGACCGGCAAAGTATTGTGCCGATAGTTTAACAAGCTATTAAACAGGGGTATCTCACCCTGTACGCCGCTGCAACGCTGCGCCAGCGCCAGTGACGCGTGTTCATGCGCCAGTAATCCGGCCAGCCGGGTATGGGCGGTCTGTACACTCTCCCGTACCGGGGTCTCATCCATATCCAGCCGCAACGGCAAGGTATTGATAAACAGCCCCATGCCATTGTCAGCCCCGTCTCCCGCCGCCATACGCCCAAACAGCACGGTGCCGAACACCACCTTATCTTGTCCGCTGGTCCGTGCCAGCACCTGCGCCCAGGCCAGATGACACAAGGCCGCCAGACTCACACTCAGACGCCGGGCCTGACTGCGCAGACGGTTATTGAGCTCAGGTGCCAGCATCCGGTGAGATTCCGCCACCTGCGAGCCATCACGGTGCACTGCCGTCAACCCGAATGGCAGCGTGGGTTCATCTACCTCCGCTAACATGTCGGTAAAGAAACGGGTATGTGCTGCCTGACTCATCCCCAGCCGGGCCTGCGCCACCAGATTACGGAAAGGCGCAGGCGCTGGCAGGTTCTCCCCCTGCCCGGCCAGATACGCCCGCACTTCACGGTGCATCACTTCCAGCGTTTCATGGTCGCCAATCAGGTGATGCAGCAATTGCAGCAGGATCCAACGACCATCCGTTTCTTGCGCCACCACAAAACGTAATAACGGCGCTTCCCTTAAATCAATACGATGCTGACGCGGATCAAAACGCCGGGTTA
>NZ_RCWC01000131.1 GCF_018448935.1 Photorhabdus noenieputensis
GCCCTGTAAATAATCCCGTTGCCAGGCGGCGTAATCGCCGTAGGTAATCTCCAGTGGGGGAAGCTGGCTGTCACGACCTTCCCGCAAGGAGTGGTAAATCTCCGCCAGTTCAGCCATAAAGATATCGGCCGACCAGCCATCAATGGCGATATGGTGCCATAGCATTAATAAGTAGTGCTGGCCAGACACCGGGTCAGACATCGAATAGTGGCACAGTCTCAGGCTGGGTTCTGTGGTCAAATTGAACGGGGTGGCTATTTCAGCCCGAACCGTGTTCAAAAGCGTGTCAGCGTTTTCACCGGATTGGGAGTGGATAACTAAATTCCTGTCCAGTTTCTGCGGGTAAACCTGCCCATCATCATCGCTGGGGTACACCATCTTCATTACAGTGTGGCGTTCAGCCAGCCGGTTAATGGCGGTTTCCAACAAGGGCAAACAGGCATCATTATCCAGTTGGACCAGATAAGGGATATGGTAGGTATCGGAGCCTTGTTCGAACTGCTCGATAAATAGCATCCGCTCCTGGGCGAATGATAAGGGATAGCGTTCTTGTGTCAGATGAGGGATAACCGTATAAATCTGCTGTTCCATCTTGGTTGCCAGGCCCGCGATGGTTTTTAGTGCAAACAACTGAGCCAGTGAGACTTCGGTTGCCAGTGTGCGGTGGATGGCGGCGGTCAGCTTAATTGCCGTCAGGGAGTTGCCCCCGATGCGGAAGAAATTATCCTCAATACCCACCCGCTCCAGTCCTAACACGTCCTGCCAAATGGCACACAGTTGGGTTTCCAGCGCATTGCGGGGTGCCACGTATCCCTCTCTGTTTCCCCAGACAGGTTCCGGCAATGCCCGCCGATCCACTTTACCGTTTAGGGTCAGGGGGATGGATTCAATACGGGTAAAGCTGGCCGGCAGCATATAGTCCGGCAGGCGGGAAGATAAGTGCCTGACGAGTTCATCGTCTGATAGTTCCTCGTCTGTCACCAGATACGCCACCAGTACTTTATGGCCGTTATGCTCACGGTCAATCACCACCGCCTGTTTTACCTGTGGGTGCAAAGTGAGTGCGGCTTCAATTTCGCTCAATTCGATGCGGTAACCGCG
>NZ_RCWC01000132.1 GCF_018448935.1 Photorhabdus noenieputensis
AATCTGATATCTTTCTGTCTCGGTCAGTTGTGTATAGGCCATAGCGCATTCTCCTGTGGCGGGAAAGATGCCTACTATAGCAACTGACCGCCTTTCTGAAAAATTGCGCTTATTAGTCGAATCCGCCACATCCATATTATCGCCACGGAAAACATAATTAACGTTATTATTTTCAATTTATAACATTTCCCTGAAATATTTCTATTGACTGACAGCCATATCTTTAATTTAAAATCTCTGTTCTCTGTTCATAGACTTGCGTTACTGTTATTCCAATGGAATCTAATAATGAACGTCTTACGTGACGAAATATTTTCGAAGTGTAAAAATATGTCTTACACTATAGAATATTAATTATCTGAATGAGGTGTATTATGGTATCGCGTACAATGACAGTAGATACCGGCGAAGAATTACGTGGTTTTGTAGAAAGCCTAGTCGAATCAGGTTATTACAAAACTAATAGTGAAGTCGTTCGGGAAGGATTACGGTTATTACAGGAAAAACAAGCTGAGTCCAAATTGGAAGCGCTTCGTCAGCTAATTGATAAAGGTGATAACAGTGGTGAAGTTGTAGCGTGGGATCTCAATACTTTCCTTACACGTATGAAAAATAAAACACATAATGTCTAGTAAAATATTTTTCCTAAAGCCTAAAGCTGAACAGGGTTTAGAAGCTATTTTTGAATACAGTTATCAAGAATTTGGCCTAGAAAAAGCGTATCAATATATCAAGAATATCGACAAGGCTTTTCATACACTTGCTGAAACTCCCGGGCTGGCCCGGAATTACAACCATGTTCGTATTCCTCTTAATAATATATGTGTATTAAACTGACACATTGATGTAAATAACCTGAGGTTTGCTTAAGAAGGGAACTAAGTGCCTGAGGCACGATCAAAGTTTTTGTCAAAGAAAACAAAATCGTGGAGATCCTCAGGCATGTTTAATTTAGAAGAACTTTACTGCTGCGTCGATGACTTTTGCCAAAAATTTATTCCTCTCTGGCATCAACAGTTAATTGAACATGGTTTGCTCAAACGTCGCCGCGAAGCTTCCCTTT
>NZ_RCWC01000133.1 GCF_018448935.1 Photorhabdus noenieputensis
CCGCGAATTTTAACCTGATGGTCGTTACGCCCCAGGAATTCCAGGCTGCCATCCGGCAAGTAGCGGGCCAAATCCCCAGTCACATACATCCGCGCGCCGGATACCGAGCTAAAAGGATCCGGTATAAAACGTTCCGCGCTCAATTCCGGCAGGTTAAGGTAGCCCCGCGCCACACCCACGCCGCCAATATACATTTCGCCAACGCCGCCCACCGGGACTAACTGGCCGTATTTGTCCAGCAGGTAAACGCAGGTATTTTTAAGCGGCCGACCGATAGAGCAATCATCGGTTGGGGATAAAACCTCCTTACAAGTCGCTGTGACGGTATTTTCCGTCGGGCCATAAGCGTTCAACAGTCGGGGTCGGTGGACTTCTCGCACAAACCAATCTTGAATGGCGCTCTTCTTAACCGCCTCTCCACCAATGATAATGAGCCGGAGACAATCCGGTAACGGTAATGCATTATTATCTCTGGCAATCAGTTCGGACCAGAATAACGCCGGCAGAGACAGCACGGTGATACGGTTCTGTCGGGCTAAGGCAATAAACTCTGACATCGACGTCAGCCAACTGTCATCACGCATGACCAGCGTGGCCCCGTTGCATAATGTCGAGAAACACTCTTCCACCGAAACGTCAAATGCAAAAGAAGCAAATTGCAACAGCCGATCTTGCGCCGTCACCGCATAAGACTCATTAAAACCCAAATGACGCTGATACACCGCCTGATGTTCCACCATCACCCCTTTCGGCTGCCCAGTGGAGCCGGAAGTATAGATGATGTAAATCAGGTGCCGTGGCGTCAACGCAGCTACCTGCGGGTTACGATCCGACTGATCTGGCACGGTATTCGGGTCCAGTACCGTCAGCTCGCTCAACGCCTCATCACCCAGTGCTGCCCGTCCAGTCGCATCAGCCAATACCACTGACGGAGTAGTATCATTCAGGATATATGCCAAACGCTCCAGCGGATAAGTTGGGTCCAGCGGCACATAGGCACCCCCGGCTTTCAATACTGCTAACAGCGCTACCACCATCACCGGTGAACGTGACACACAAAT
>NZ_RCWC01000134.1 GCF_018448935.1 Photorhabdus noenieputensis
GAAACGGACCTGACGATAGACGGTCAGCGGTTGCGTTACTTTAACCAGAGGGAGAGCTGGCAGCGTTTACGCTGGCCGGGGGACGAGGATAATCCCGGGGTGGCGCTGACCTGGACCGGGGTGAATACTGGCGCGCGGTTGTATGGCGACTATCCGGGGGCGTGGGGATTGATGCGCTGGCTGGAGGCGGCTCAGGTGAAGATGCTGGATGAAAGCCGTTACCGGCTGACATTTACCACGCCGGAAGGGTTGCCGCTGACCTGGGTATTGCGGACCGAAGTCGGGAAAGGGCCGCTGGCGTTATTGAAACTGCGGGGGTTTAGATTGCCGAAAACGATTTTTGTGGAGAATACGGGCAATCCTCTGCCTGAGCCGGAGAGAAATAACGACGACTGGGAAACAGAATAATCGCTTATTTGACAGAATAATGCTGAGGCAGAGATAACAGTGATATTGGTATTATTCCAGACTATTGACGGAATATGTCATTGAGTTCTGCTCTTCATTCGACTTCAATATCTTATAATCATATCGTCATGATATTCTTATTTATATTTAATGCTTTGTGATGAGGCAGAGTAATCGCTGTCCTGAATCAATGGGAGGCTATTTTCGATGACATTATTCTCAATAATGAAATCTGTTCTCATTCGCATACTATAATTGATAATCATTCTTTTTTACGTGTCGGTAACGTATTGATGATAATGAACCTGAATCATAATAAGGGTGGAATAATGTCGGTGTTGTATTTTGCTAATTAATTAACATATTGAAAATAAAGTAAAAGTATATTTTATTGTTAGGCTTATGAGAAATGTAAATATCTGTATAGTGAGTCACTATCATATTATTTTAATCAATGCGATCTTTTTGTCTAAACAAATGACATTCTGTTTAAGTTTGGTTTAGATATAATGAGTTTCGCCGTTGTCATTAAACATTTTGTGCTATTTGATAAAAAAAGACTTGATTTTAATATGCACCCGCAGGGAGGATTGAATTATTCATTAACCGTGTGTGAAATTAATGAATCTATTAATTCGAAGGCATATTACTG
>NZ_RCWC01000135.1 GCF_018448935.1 Photorhabdus noenieputensis
GGCGGAACAATCATTTATCAGCCAGGTTTTCCGCTCATCCGGCACATTGGGATCTATCGGCACGTAAACCGCACCGGCTTTGAGAATCGCCAATTGGGCCATCACCAGTTCCATCGAACGATCGAGTAAAAGCGCAACATGATCACCGGGACACACCCCTTGTTCGATGAGCTGACGAGCCAACCGGTTAGCGCGGGCATTTAATTCGGCATAACTGAGGGTCTGATCTTCATACACTAATGCTGTCGCGTCAGGCGTTTTATCCGCCTGTTGTTCAAACAACTGATGGATACATAACGCATCAGGATAAGCGGTTGCCGTGGCGTTCCAGGTTGTTAACAACAACGTCCGCTCTGCTTCCGGCAGGATGTCCAAGGCCCGAACCGGCATATCCGGTGCTTGCTCAAGGGCCTCCACCAGACTCTCCAGCGTCTGTTGCATATAGCCGCAGACCCGTTCCGACTCAAACGGTTGCACGACCTGAGCCGTCAGCCCCAGTGCATCGCCAAAATCCTCCACCGACAGCACTAACGGGTAGTTGGTTCGTTCCTGTATGCCAAGGAATTCCATGCCGCCAATCAGTTCATCTGACGCTGCCGATAAGGCATTATGCCGATAGTTCAGCAGGGCGCTAAAGAGCGGCGTACCGCTGGCAACCCCGCTGCAACGCTGAGCCAGCGCCAGTGACGCATGCTCATGCGCCAGTAATCCGGCGAGTTGGGTATGAGCAGTCTGTACACTCTCCCGTACCGGGGTTTCATCGATATCCAGCCGTAATGGCAAGGTATTAATAAATAACCCCATACCGTTGTCGGCACCATCCGCGGCCTGCATACGCCCAAACAGTACGGTGCCAAACACCACTTGTTCCTGACCACTGGTACGCGACAACACTTGCGCCCAGGCCAAATGACACAACGCCGCAAGGCTAACGCCCAAACGCCGGGCCTGACCGCGCAGACGGCTATTCAACTCCGGGGTCAACAGCCGGTGAGATTCCGTCACCTGTGAACC
>NZ_RCWC01000136.1 GCF_018448935.1 Photorhabdus noenieputensis
GGTCGCTGGACGGTGCGCGGCTTTGATGGCGAGCTGACCTTATCCGCTGATCGGGGTTGGTACAGCCGCAACGAGCTGGACTGGCAAACCCCGCTGAAAGGGCAGTCGCTGTATCTGGCAATGGATTATGGCGAAGTGGGCGGCCGGGGCAGCGACGCGCTGCTCGGAAAACACCTGGCGGGGAGTGCCCTGGGCTGGCGCGGCAGCCTGAAAAAGGTGAGCTACGACCTGTTTGTCGGTGTCCCGCTGTCCAAACCCGCCGGTTTCCAAACTTCCCCCGTCACGGCCGGATTCAACCTGTATTGGCAGTATTAATTTAAATAACAAAACTGCCGGTGGGTAGTATTGTGTGGAGCAAACGTCATGAACAAGCAGTTATATCGTATTATCTTTAATCAATCTCGCCAGATGTGGATGGTGGTAGCCGAGATAGCGCGGGCCGGACGGGGACGAACCGGACGCCGCACCCGTCGCCCCTCTTCCCTACAGCGTCGTTGCCGACTCACCGCGCTACGGCTTGGGGTGTTGTTCGCCCTTGGCGGGATTTCGCTTACCGCACAGGCGGCAATTGTGGCCGACGGACAGGCCCCGGGACGTCAGCAGCCAACCATCATTCGCAGCGCCAACGGCACGCCGCAGGTCAATATCCAGACGCCGGGCACCGACGGCGTTTCCCACAATACCTATCGCCAGTTTGATGTGGATAAACAGGGAGTTATCCTCAATAACAGCCATCAGGCCACCCAGACGCAACTCGGCGGCATGGTGGCCGGTAATCCGTGGTTAGCCAAAGGGGACGCCAGCGTTATTCTTAACGAAGTCAACAGTCGTGACCCCAGTCGTCTCAATGGCTGGATTGAAGTCGCCGGGCATAAAGCTGAGGTGATTATTGCCAACCCGGCGGGCATCACCTGTAACGGTTGTGGGTTCATTAACTCACATCGCACCACGCTCACTACCGGACAAGCTCTAATGGAGCGAGGCCGGCTGAAAGGGTTTGATG
>NZ_RCWC01000137.1 GCF_018448935.1 Photorhabdus noenieputensis
ATCATCAACGAGTACGGCCCAACCGAAACCGTCGTGGGTTGTACGGTGTTTGATATCAATCACTCGGGCTGTTTTGCCGATAACGTACCGATTGGCCGCCCAATATCCAATACCCAGATTTACATTCTCGATACCCGCGGGAAACCTGTCCCAATGGGGGTCAGCGGAGAACTTTACATAGGGGGAATCGCTGTCGCTCGTGGCTACCTGAATCGGCCAGACTTGACAGCGGAACGTTTCCTGATAGATCCGTTTAGTGATCGACCGGGTGCTCGTATGTACCGTACCGGGGATTTAGCTCGCTACCTGCCGGATGGCAACCTGGAATTCCTGGGCCGCAACGACCAGCAGGTTAAAATCCGTGGTTTCCGTATTGAGCCGGGGGAAATTGAGACACGTCTGATAGAGCACCCGGCGGTGCGTGAGGCGGCGGTGCTGGCGCTGGGGGATGGACAGGACAAACGGCTGGTTGCCTATATAGTGGCACCAGGGGATGATGGGTTGGTGAATAGTTTGCGTACTCACCTGAGTAAAATGTTGCCTGACTACATGGTACCGTCAGCCTTTGTGCGGCTGGATGCCTTCCCGCTAACGCCGAATGGTAAGCTGGATCGTCGGGCGCTACCGGCACCGGACGGCGAGGCTTTTGCCCGCCAGGTTTATGCAGCGCCTCAGGGGAAAACGGAGATCGCCTTGGCGGCTATCTGGCATGAACTGTTAGGAATAGAACAGATTAGCCGACATGATAGTTTCTTTGCGCTGGGCGGCCATTCTCTGCTTGCTGTGAGGATGATTGAACGTCTGCGTCACCTGGGGCTGACGCTGGCGGTGCGTGACCTGTTCCAGTCGCCGGTGTTATCTGAACTGGCCCAAACATTAGGGCAATATCGGACTGTGGCGGTACCGCCGAATGTGATTACGTCAGCGACGACAACACTTACGCCGGAGA
>NZ_RCWC01000138.1 GCF_018448935.1 Photorhabdus noenieputensis
TAGGGCGACAACAGCGGATTAGTGGTCAGTATATGCGCCTCATCCACCACAAAATTAATTTCCCGGTCCTCAAACTGGTCACGCTCCGCCATATTGTTGATGGTATTGACCAGAGACACCATCGCCAGCGACATCTGGGCACCATACCCTTCGCGTGCCAACGTACCGAGGTCAATCAGCGTCACATCGGCTTCTGGCCACGGAGTTCCCGGACGATTAAACAATTCCCCCTCAAAACCACTGGTGAACATTGACATCGCCCCCGCCATCTCTTCGGCACGGGCACGACGCTGTTCGGTACGCAATGATCGCCCCTGTTCATCCCGTCGGCTGTCCCGGGCAATCACAGACAATGCCTTTTGCAGATCTTCCGCTATCATCTGTCGGCCATCGTCAGCACTCGCTTTTGCCGCCATCATGATAGCTTCACGGATCATGCCCCGATCCGCCCGCGTCAGACGCTCCTCCTCTTTCTTCTCCCCGCCGGTGATCATCATGCGGGCCGCAATTTCCATTTCACCCAGAATATCGCGTTGCTCATCGTCCCCGTCGTCTTCAATTTCCTCTGCCGACTTTTCACCCGCCAAATCCAGCTGAGAAGATGCCATTTGAAGCAATTGGTGGGCATCAGCAAACAGCGCCAGACTGACACCACAACCCGGTTTGATGCTGATTTTGTTGACACTCAGCCCCAGACATTGACAGTAATCGGCAAACAACCCAAAACTGTTGCCCGCCTCAGCCACAAATAATCGGGGACGGTGCACCGCCATCAGCTGCGATAAACTCGCACAAAGCGTAGCCGACTTCCCCGCACCGGTCGGCCCGAACAGCAACAGATGCGCATTCTGGGTACGGTCATGTTTATTTTGCGGATCAAAGGTCAGCACATCGCCGCCCCGGTTAAAAAAGCTAAGACCCGGGTTACC
>NZ_RCWC01000139.1 GCF_018448935.1 Photorhabdus noenieputensis
CCGTGGCAGTACCGCCTAACGTCATTACGCCAGCAACAACGGCCCTGACACCGGCGATGTTGCCGCTGATTGATCTCACTCAGGCTGATATTGACCGCATCGTCGGACAGGTACCGGGCGGGATCGCGAATATTCAGGATATTTACGCCCTGTCGCCGTTGCAGGACGGTATTTTGTTCCATCACTTACTGGCAAACGAAGGTGATCCGTATCTGTTGACGGGCCAAATGGCTTTTGCTGACCGGGCACTGTTGGATCGTTATCTGGCGGTGGTGCAACGGGTGGTTGATCGCCACGATATCCTGCGTACCGCTTTTCTCTGGCAAGGGTTGTCAGTCCCGGCGCAGGTGGTCTGGCGTCAGGCCGCTTTATCGGTGACTGAACTGACATTAAACCCGGTTGATGGTCCGGTCAGAGAGCAGTTAATCCGGCACTGTGATCCCCGTCAGCATCGTTTCGACCTGAGTGACGCGCCGCTATTACGTTTTGTCGTGGCGCAGGAAACCGATGGCCGCTGGATTTTGCTGCAATTGCTGCATCACCTGATTGGCGACCATGAAACAATGGAAGTGATGCACCGCGAAGTTCAGGCATATCTGACCGGTCAGGAGGAGAGCCTGCCGGTACCGGTACCTTTCCGCAATCTGGTGGCGCAGGCCCGGTTAGGGGTGAGTCAGGAGGAACATACCCGTTTCTTTACCGAGATGCTGGCAGAAGTGGATGAACCGACGCTGCCATTCGGGTTGACTGAGGTGCATCGTGACGGTTCACAGGTGACGGAATCTCACCGGCTGTTGACCCCGGAGTTGAATAGCCGTCTGCGCGGTCAGGCCCGGCGTTTGGGCGTTAGCCTGGCGGCGTTGTGTCATTTGGCCTGGGCGCAAGTGTTGT
>NZ_RCWC01000140.1 GCF_018448935.1 Photorhabdus noenieputensis
CCGTGGCAGTACCGCCTAACGTCATTACGCCAGCAACAACGGCCCTGACACCGGCGATGTTGCCGCTGATTGATCTCACTCAGGCTGATATTGACCGCATCGTCGGACAGGTACCGGGCGGGATCGCAAATATTCAGGATATTTACGCCTTGTCGCCGTTGCAGGACGGTATTTTGTTCCATCACTTACTGGCAAACGAAGGTGATCCGTATCTGTTGACGGGGCAAATGGCTTTTGCTGATCGGGCACTGTTGGATCGTTATCTGGCGGTGGTGCAACGGGTGGTTGATCGCCACGATATCCTGCGTACCGCTTTTCTCTGGCAAGGATTGTCAGTCCCGGCGCAGGTGGTCTGGCGTCAGGCCACTTTATCGGTGACTGAACTGACATTAAACCCGGTTGATGGTCCGGTCAGAGAGCAGTTAATCCGGCACTGTGATCCCCGTCAGCATCGTCTCGACCTGAGTGACGCGCCGCTATTACGTTTTGTCGTGGCACAGGAAACTGATGGCCGCTGGATTTTGCTGCAATTGCTGCATCACCTGATTGGCGACCATGAAACAATGGAAGTGATGCACCGCGAAGTCCAGGCATATCTGACCGGTCAGGAGGAGAGCCTGCCGGTACCGGTACCTTTCCGCAATCTGGTGGCGCAGGCCCGGATGGGGGTGAGTCAGGAGGAACATACCCGCTTCTTTACCGAGATGCTGGCAGAAGTGGATGAACCGACGCTGCCATTCGGGTTGACGGAGGTGCATCGTGATGGTTCACAGGTGACGGAATCTCACCGGCTGTTGACCCCGGAGTTGAATAGCCGTCTGCGCGGTCAGGCCCGGCGTTTGGGCGTTAGCCTTGCGGCGTTGTGTCATTTGGCCTGGGCGCAAGTGTTGT
>NZ_RCWC01000141.1 GCF_018448935.1 Photorhabdus noenieputensis
CTGAATGTGGCCTTACAATTTGCCTGGCATAAGCTACTTCACAGCTACACGGGAGATGAGCAAACCATTGTCGGCACCACCGTCTCCGGCCGCGATGTTCCGGTGGACGGGATTGAGTCCAGTGTTGGTTTGTATATCAATACCTTGCCACTGATAGTGCAATGGCACCAAGCAGACAGTGTGGCTACTGTTTTGCAAGACATCCAAAAGAATATCGCTGCGCTCAACAGCCACAGCGCTGTCTCACTGGCCAGTTTACAATCCGACGGAGAACGGTTATTCCACAGCTTACTGGTATTTGAAAACTACCCATCCCCGGCGGTCAGTGAAAACCCAACCGGTATAGAACATACCCTGACATTCCGTCAGTCCGTCGAAAAAGTGGATTATCCGGTATCGCTGGTAGCCTATGAGCACGATAACAGTCTCATCATCAAATTCAGTTATGGCAAAGACTGGCTGACAGAAGCACAGACACAACGCGTACTGGGTCAGCTTGAACGTATCCTGTACGCGGCGGCATGCAACCCAGACCAGTTACATACGTCAATCACCTTCCTCAGCGAAGCTGAGCGTCATACCCTACTGCACCGCTGGAATCAGACCGATGCGCCTTACCCGCAGGATAAAACCCTGCCACAACTGTTTGAAGCCCAGGTGGCAAGCACACCGGATAACGTGGCGCTGGTGTTTGAAGGCCAATCCCTGACCTACCGCCAGCTTAACGAACAGGCCAACCAACTAGCTTATGCTATCCGTGAACGTTGTCAGCAACACCATCATGTCCCTGTGCAAGCTGATACTCCCATCGCCCTCTATCTCGACCGTAGTCTGGACATGGTTATCAGTATCTTAGCGGTATTGAAAGCCGGTGGCGCTTATGT
>NZ_RCWC01000142.1 GCF_018448935.1 Photorhabdus noenieputensis
TCAATCACCACCGCCTGTTTGACCTGTGGGTGCAAAGCGAGGGCGGCTTCAATTTCGCTCAATTCGATGCGGTAACCGCGGATTTTGACCTGAAAATCATTGCGCCCCAGATATTCCAGATTGCCATCCGCTCGCCAGCGGACTAAATCACCGGTTTTATACAGGTGGGTATACCCTTTGGCCTTATCTGCTGCGGTGGCAAAGGGGTTTGCCACAAACCGCTCGGCGGTCAGCTCAGGCCGGTTCCAGTAACCACGAGCGACTCCGGCACCACCGATATACAGTTCTCCCGGTGCGCCGACAGGAGACAGATTGCCGTGACTGTCAAGAACGTAAAGGCGGGCGTTATGAATGGCTTTGCCAATATTGGCTGGGGTGACCCCACGTTGATATATTTTTTCAGTCGCACAAACGGTCACTTCGGTTGGACCATAAGAATTGAGGACCTTGCTATGACGGCTGAAATGTTCAAGAAAATCGAGTGAGGGGGATTCTCCGGCGGTCACTAACAACTGCAAGGAAGGTAAGTGCGAGCCAGTTAACAGCGTCAATATTGCTGGCGGTAAGGCAGCGATTTCAATGTCTTCTCGTTGAATGAGTTTTTCAATTGCCGGGGCATGACGTTCTGTTTCGCTGCAAAGGTAAAGCGTCAGTCCATTAAATAAACTGGGGAAGAGTTCGAAAACAGAACCATCAAACACATATGCGGCAAACATTAAGGCTTTTTTTCTCCTGGTGGCATCAAAAATTTCTGCCTGTGCCGCTGCCAGATGCGCCACATTTTTGTGCTCAATCATGACGCCTTTCGGCTGGCCGGTGGTGCCTGAGGTATAGATGATATAGGCCAAATCTGAGGATTTGTTTACCGATGC
>NZ_RCWC01000143.1 GCF_018448935.1 Photorhabdus noenieputensis
GGGCGGGGCGTATGTGCCGCTGTCGCCGGAATATCCGGCAGAGCGGGTGGCGTGGATGCTGGCAGATACGGGGGCGCGGTTGGTCCTGACGCAGGGGGCCTGCCGTTCGCAGCTGGCGGAGGTGATAGCGGGGATGGCGAAGCCGCCGGGATTATTGTCTGTGGATGATGACGAGGCGGTATCCGGGGAGGGGGAGGAGAACCCGGTCAGGATAAGTGGCGGCGAAGATCTGGCGTATGTGATTTACACCTCGGGCACCACCGGGCGACCGAAGGGGGTGATGGTGCCTCATGCAGGTGTTCTGAATCGTATTCACTGGATGCAGGAGCACTATCCGCTGGATAGTCATGACCGGGTGTTGCAAAAAACCCCGTATACGTTTGATGTTTCAGTATGGGAATTGCTCTGGGCGAACTGGACGGGTGGGGCTATCGTGATGGCAGAGCCGGGAAGTCATAAAGAGCCGGAGCAAATTTATCGGCAGTTAGTGGAAAATAAAATCACGACCCTGCATTTCGTGCCGACCATGCTGTCGGGATTCTGCCATGCGTTGCAAAGTATGAAATTAACACTCCCGGAGACGGTTAAGCAGATATTTTGTAGTGGTGAAGCGTTAACACGGGAACAAGTTAAAGCGTATGAGCAGATAAAACATCCGGGAACTCGGTTACATAATCTGTACGGCCCGACAGAAGCGTCGATAGATGTGAGTTACTTTGATGATGTGAATTCGTCGCTTTCGGTGATTCCGATAGGGCGGGCGATCAGTAATACACGCTTATTGGTCCTGTCACCTGGAGGAATGCTGTGTCCGGTCGGTGTCCCGGGCGAGTTGTATCTTGGCGGGGTGGGG
>NZ_RCWC01000233.1 GCF_018448935.1 Photorhabdus noenieputensis
CTTTGTGGGTTGTAACAGCAGACGCTAACCACGATGCGAAGCGAGCCGCTCTTGATCTTGATCTGCTTGTGATCTTGATCTGCTTTTGATCTTAGGCGCCCCGTCAAACCACGCTGGCCGGAATTCGACAGGGATTTGGGGGGTAAACCGGCAGGGATGCCGGTTTAGCCGCCCCGCGCCATGGATGGCGCGTGGCGGCGGCCCCCCAAATCACTGGCGGATTACGGGCACACCGAGCCTAAGCGAGGTGCCGAGTGGTGGGGCAAGAGCGTTTTGCTTACTTTTGCGCTTTTCAAAAGTGAGCCGCCGTCAGGGCGGAACCCTAAGTGGCCGTTACCGCAGCAATGGATATGTACACAATCCAACTGTGTTGACTGCCAGGCCGCCTTCGCGAGCAAGCCCGCTCCCACAGGGATCTGCAACCCCTCTGCACATCAAAAATGCCTCACTCCACCCGCAACACAATCTTGCCGATATGGTCCCCACCTTCCATCCGCGCATGGGCCTGGGCGGCGTCGGTGTAGGCGTAGACATGGTCGCTCCTCGGCGGGCAACGCCCGGCACTGAGTACCGGCCACACGCGTTCGCGCAGTTGCTCGGCAATTTCGGCCTTTTCTTCGCGGGTGCGGGCGCGCAGCAGTGAGCCGGTGATCACCGCGCGTTTGCCTAGGATGGTCAGCAGGTCGACGTCGTTGGCCTTGGCGCCACCGAGGAAACCGAGGATCACCAGGTGGCCGTCCATGCCCAGGGCCTTGAGGTTATTGTTCAGGTA
>NZ_RCWC01000144.1 GCF_018448935.1 Photorhabdus noenieputensis
CCAGACCCACACAAGTGAATTATCAGGGACGGGATTTCAATTTTGTGCTGGACACCCGGCTGTCTGAACAGTTAAGGACGCTGGCAAAAGCGCAGGAAACCACCCTGTATACCGTGCTGCTCAGTGCCTTTTATATCACGCTGGCAAAATTATCCGGGCAAAACGATATCGTCCTGGGAACACCGACGGATAACCGCCACCATGCCCAAACTCAGTCCCTGATTGGGATGTTTGTTAACTCACTGGCCTTAAGGATACCACTTCAACAAACCGCCAGCGTGGAAGCACTGATTCAACAGACCCATCAACGGGTGACTGAGGCCAAGACCCATCAAGACATACCGTTTGAACAACTGGTTGAGGCGCTGGATATTGAACGTGACACCGCCCGCCATCCGATTTTTCAGGTGATGTTTGGGTTGCAGAACTTTGAAGAAAATCCGCCAGACAACCGTCTGCCATTCAGGCCGGTGACACTGGATGAGCAGTTATACAGCCCGGCCAAGTTTGACCTGAGCCTGTTTTTATCCGATGGACAAACTGATATTACTGGTTGTCTGAACTACGCCGTCAGCCTGTTTGCTGAGGCCACCATCGTGAGACTGGCGGGCAGTTATCAACGGGTGCTGGCAGCTTTTGTGGCAGACCAGACACAATCGCTGTCCGAAATTGACATCCTGTCTGCCCAGGAACGTCATACCCTGTTGCACCGCTGGAATCAGACTGATGCGCCTTACCCGCAGGATAAAACCCTGCCACAACTGTTTGAAGCTCAAGTGGAAAAGACACCGGATAACGTGGCGCTGGTGTTTGAAGGC
>NZ_RCWC01000145.1 GCF_018448935.1 Photorhabdus noenieputensis
CGTTCCAGCTTGTACAGGTCGCGAATGCCATCCAGCGCCTGTTTCGCCACCGGACTTTGGCTCGCTTTGTATTGGTCAAAGAATTTGCGGCGGGCGTGAGCCCAGCAACCCGCTTCGGTGATATCCGCCCGGGCATGCAGCGCGTTGTAACCGGCATAGTCATCCGTCACCAGCGTGCCGCCCGACCAGTCTTTCAGCAGGCTCTGGGCATAACGGCCGCTGCGGCCGGGATGCAGCTCATAGTACACCACTGCCGGCGAGGTATCGGGGCCGGTGACAGACGTCCACAGGTAAGCTCGCCGGGTCTGGCCTTTTCCCGGGGCCAGTATCGGCAACGGGGTCTCATCGGCATGCAGCACCGGGGACGTCAGCAGCGTCTGCTTCAGGGCATCGGCCAGCGGTTGCAACGCCACAGCCACCTGCCCCACCCAGTCCGACAGGGTGCTGCGGGCCAGGGTGACACCGCTGCGGGCATAGATTTGCTGCTGACGGTAGAGCGGCAGGTGGTCACGATATTTAGCGACCACCACCTGAGCCAGCAACCCCGGCTCCGGAAGGCCCTTTTCAATAAGATGGGCGGGCTGGGCTTTAGCATGTACACACTGACAGCGCGCGCAACTGTACTGCGGGCTGATATAGCGCCGGACGATAAACGTGGCCGGACAGTATTCCAGTCGCTCACTGATTTCATCACGCAAAAAGCGCAGGGCATGACCGCAATCCGGGCAGCTCTCCGTCTCCGGCACCAGCCGGATATCTTCACGGGGTAAAGTCGCCGGCAAAGGCTGACGTTTAGGCTGGG
>NZ_RCWC01000146.1 GCF_018448935.1 Photorhabdus noenieputensis
TTTCATTGGCGATAGTGGATAAGGTCTGTGTTTTGAAACCTGCGGCAACATAAGCCGCCAGTTGGTTGTCCCACTTGCGGATGGCCTGCGGTTCAACCGCCATTGACTTTAGGGTATCGATGCCATTGACCGTTTCGACAAGGAATGCCTGATTCTCAGCGTTGCGTGTGAAGCTATCCTGTAATCGCTTACGCAAGAGAGGTGTAACCAACCCGGAGACGAGTGCATAGAGCGGCAATGATAACACCACAACAAGGGTCAACCAGCCGCTGTAATAGAACATCACAAGGATGAATACCAGAGAAAAAAGCACGTCAAGCATCAGGGTAATGGCATTGCCGGTGAGGAAGCTGCGGATGTTTTCCAGTTCGCGTACACGAGCCACAGAATCACCGACTCTCCTTGCCTGGAAGTAAGCCAGCGGCAGATTAATCAAGTGCCGAAACAGATTCGATCCCAACTGCACATCAATACGGCTGGTCGTATGGGCAAACACGTAGCTACGCAGGCCACTCAGAGCCGACTCGAACAACATGATGCCCAGCAATCCCGCCGCGACAACATCCAGTGTGGTTAGGCCGTGATGCACCAGTACTTTGTCCATGACCACCTGAAAGAACAACGGGGTCACCAAGGCAAACAACTGCAAGGCAAAAGATCCCAACAAAACTTCGCCCAACAACTTGCGGTATTTGACGATAGCCGGGATAAACCAAGTGAAGTCAAAGCGTGAAGTCTCTCCGGGCAGACCGTTACTGGAACGCACAAGCACCAGTTGCCCTGTCCAACGC
>NZ_RCWC01000147.1 GCF_018448935.1 Photorhabdus noenieputensis
TTTCATTGGCGATAGTGGATAAGGTCTGTGTTTTGAAACCTGCGGCAACATAAGCCGCCAGTTGGTTGTCCCACTTGCGGATGGCCTGCGGTTCAACCGCCATTGACTTTAGGGTATCGATGCCATTTACCGTTTCGACAAGAAATGCCTGATTCTCAGCGTTGCGGGTGAAGCTATCCTGTAATCGCTTACGCAAGAGAGGTGTAACCAACCCCGAGACGAGTGCATAGAGCGGCAATGATAACACCACAACAAGGGTCAACCAGCCGCTGTAATAGAACATCACAAGGATGAATACCAGAGAAAAAAGCACGTCAAGCATCAGGGTAATAGCGTTGCCGGTGAGGAAGCTGCGGATGTTTTCCAGTTCGCGTACACGAGCCACCGAATCACCGACTCTCCTGGCCTGGAAGTAAGCCAGCGGCAGATTAATCAAGTGCCGAAACAGATTCGATCCCAACTGCACATCAATACGGCTGGTCGTATGGGCAAACACATAACTACGCAGGCCACTCAGGGCCGACTCGAACAACATGATACCCAGCAATCCCGCCGCGACAACATCCAGTGTGGTTAGGCCGTGATGCACCAGTACTTTGTCCATGACCACCTGAAAGAATAACGGAGTCACCAAGGCAAACAACTGCAAGGCAAAAGACCCCAGCAAAACTTCGCCCAACAACTTGCGGTATTTGACGATAGCCGGGATAAACCAAGTGAAGTCAAAGCGTGAAGTCTCTCCGGGTAGGCCGTTACTGGAACGCACAAGCACTAGTTGCCCTGTCCAACGC
>NZ_RCWC01000148.1 GCF_018448935.1 Photorhabdus noenieputensis
CCGCCTCCGCTATCGCTTTTTGTATCCCGCCTTCCCACGCCTGACGGGTAAACATCCCCGGTATCACGTGAGAGGTGGTAAACAGCCGTTCGGCATCGGTGTCGCCAGTCATTTGTCTTAATGTCAGGTCAGAATAATTTTTCTCCACCGATTGCAGCATCTGCTGGTAAAGCGCCGCTTCGGCATTGTGCTTACCTAGCTGGAGCAGCAACAACTGACGCGCCTGTTTAACTAAAGCTTTATCCGGGGTGATCCGCCATTCGGGATGCGCAGGCAGACTCTTCGCATAAAAACCCCACAAACTCCACGCCGTATCCAGCCAGACATCGGGGGCAATACCGGCCCGCTCAGGTTCATTTTCATTCAGTATCCGGGTTAAAAACGCAGCATCCATTTTTTCCGGCTGCGCCATCATCAGGTAGGCTTTCAACTGGTCGTGACCGGCTTGCGCCCATTTAGCCCGCAAAGGGCTGTTCGGCGGTAAATTCACCAGCGCACTCAGTTTCGCATGCAGCACCGCGGCAGCTCTGTCCCGGATCAGGCGGTTATTGACCTGCGCATAATAGGGCAGCACTGCCGTCAACAGTTTCTGATTCTGACTCAAACCAAAACGCTCATACCACGGCACGCCGTGTTCAGCCCGGTCTTGCATCCGGTCCACCTCGTTACGCAGCTCCTTTAAAGCTATCAACTGGGCATCAGAATTCTCCGGCTGAGTTTTCAGGTCAGTTACCGCCGCCTGCACCACGGCTATCTGGTCACGGTTGGTGAAAAAGGAGAGC
>NZ_RCWC01000149.1 GCF_018448935.1 Photorhabdus noenieputensis
TGACTGCGGTGTCTTGAATGCTCTATCTGAGAAATATTTTTAAGCTGATCCACGACCGTTTCTATCAAAAATCTCCTTCTTAACATCAGCTTATCCCAGAGAGATAATTCTTTTGCCTTCATGTTATTACGGACATGAGTGATTAACGTTATTCCTTCTGCTTCCAGTTCATCGCACAAAGCCTGCGACAAATACCCTTTATCGCCATATAAACATCCGGTTAACCCTTGTACCAGCGCTTTGACGGGATGGCGATCATCCTTATTTCCTGAAGTCAACTTCACTGCCAGAAGTTCACCACAATCATTGATAACCAGATGAAGTTTAAAGCCATAAAACCAGCCGGTACTGGTTTTCCCTCTCTGTGCGATGCCCTGAAATACGCGATGACGGGGAATACGGAGATTGTGGCAAACGGCAATTTTGGTTGAATCAATAAAAGCGATCCCCTGGGTTTCAGCCTTGCGTGACGAAAGAAAAGCACAGAGAGGAATGAGCGCCCTTTGCTTCAAGGTTAACATCCGGGTGTAGCTGACCAACCGGGGAAAATCGGCCTGAAGATAGTGTTTAACATGCTGAATATAAAACGTTTTAAAATCACGATAATGGCTCATGTGGAATAAAATGAGTATCGTCATGACTTCACTGAGAGAAAGGGAAGCTTCGCGGCGACGTTTGAGCAAACCATGTTCAATTAACTGTTGATGCCAGAGAGGAATAAATTTTTGGCAAAAGTCATCGACGCAGCAGTAAAGTTCTTCTAAATTAAACATGCCTGA
>NZ_RCWC01000150.1 GCF_018448935.1 Photorhabdus noenieputensis
TATTCACCCCGGTCCAGGTCAGCGCCACCCCGGGATTATCCTCGTCCCCCGGCCAGCGTAAACGCTGCCAGCTCTCCCTCTGGTTAAAGTAACGCAACCGCTGACCGTCTATCGTCAGGTCCGTTTCCGCCACATCACCCACCGGTTTCGCCCGCAATTCAAAACGTATGCCCTCGCTGCCGTTCGCAAACAGCACATCCGCGACCTGACCCAGTTGATTTATCGCCGTTAAAAAGGCCGGGTTAACATGCAGCCCCTGACTGTTCACCTTATCCACCACCCAATATTTCCCCTCTTTATGCAGCACCCCGCCTAACTGACTATGCAGGAACTGCTCTATCCGCCCGCTGTCGGCCCGGATAAACTGCCCCAGCATCGGCAGAGAGACCTCATTTTGCCCCGCCACGAACGGGTAACGGCCGTCAAAGTCGGTCTGCCAGTCCGCCACCACCGCCGACTGCCATTGTTCGTTCAGACTGGCCGCCGCCGGCTGTAACACCGTCTGCCACGCCTCAGTCAACGGTTGTACAAACACCGCCTGACCAAACCCATTCCATTCCGCTCCCAGACTGGCGGCTATCAGGCTGCCATAGGTCCGCGTATCCGTCAGTTCCACGCTTTTCCCCTGAAACACGCTCTGCGCCAGCGCTTCCATCACCGCCGGGGGGTCATCGGTATTCGCCAGTTGTTGCAATGCCAGACGCACCCGGGTTACCCGCGTCAGGAAGGTTTGCAGACTCAGTGACGGGTCCGCCGTCAGCCCGTTTTCC
>NZ_RCWC01000151.1 GCF_018448935.1 Photorhabdus noenieputensis
TCCGGGGTTGCCCCTTCCCTGAGCATTTGCATGGCGAGTGAACTCTGTGCCCGACCGTACTCCGCCATGCCTTTTGGCAGGCTCAGCGCATTATTCTCAACAACAACGCATTCCATTGCGACGTTGACCGCCGGACACCGATTTTCCCAATGCCCTCAGTCAGTTACCACCCGTTTTTTCCAATGTGCGTTCACCGCCGGACCCAAAACCCCCTGACGCGCTTTTCGCCGCCGAAGGCCAGTTTTTCCCGCCGCGCTCTGGTCAGTGTAGCGCCTTTTTCGGCAACGGGCGAACGTCGCCCAACTTGTTTGGGCGGCGGGCGTCCGTTCTGCGGGCGCGGGCGGCATAGAGCCCGCAAGCGGCGCCCCTGCGACGCTCTGAGGCACTGTGGCTTCGGTTTGCGTATGACCTTGCATGACCACGCGGTTTTGTTCAGGGAAGCCCCCGGGGGCTGCACGGGGCGGAGATGGCGAGCACGGTAACGAGCAAGGAGCCTGCGACTGCGAGCCGCGCGCAGCCAGTGCAGCGGGGTTGGGGCGGGGGGAAGTAAATAACGGAGGCCGCAGGCCGACCTGCCTTCAGGGTTGTTGGCCGGACGTTGGCACGGCAGCTAAAGAAGAACACGGGTTTTTGCCGATGGCTGGCTCAGCGGCTGACAGCAGAAGGCGTCAGCCTTGTGCGCCACACCCTTCGATGCTAACCCGCGGGGGCGCAAGACATAATGCCAATTATACGCATTAAGCCGCTCATCAATGCTCAGGCGGTTGCC
>NZ_RCWC01000152.1 GCF_018448935.1 Photorhabdus noenieputensis
CCCGGAATTTCACAGACTGTAATAACAGTGATTCCAGATCAATATCGGCCCGTTTACTGACCAGCATTAAAGATAGGGTAAAGAGTTCGGATAATTCCTCCTGCAAAGAAAATTCAGCTACCGCAAACGTTTTCTCCGGCAAATCGGTAATATGACAAAGAAAGTGTAATCCATCGTTCATAAGGACTCCTTATTTTTGATGTTGGTGTTTAGGTAAATTAATAATATGGCCTTGGTGACGTTATTTTCCAGTAGTCTATTGTTTGACGATTAAGGTCGATTCGTCCATCAGGATATTCAACCCATTCCTTCCCCTTAGTTATAGTAATTTTTGGCATTTTGGTTTCATCTTGAATAACCAGTTAAAAAAGGCATCTCCAAATACCCAGTAAATAGAATAGAGAAATAATAAGGACAGCGTTATCTTCAATATTTTCATACGGACAGTTCCTTTTAATAACAGTATTCTCATGTTGGCATTTGGATAAACTGGTGATACGACCTTAGCAGAACGTTACTTTATGTAATAGGTATCTACCATCTGGGTATTAATTTCAATGTGCCCGTCAGGATATTCAACCCATTCTCCCCTTCCGTTAGTGATAATAATTTTCGGCATCTTAGTTTCATCTAGTTTACAGGGCAACCGCATGAATGATTAAATATCACTCACATTAGCAAAACCCGCCTGTAATACTCGCTCCAAAAATTGGGTTTTCATCCATATTCGTCTACGCTTCGCTTTAATGCTTAATTGACTCGTTT
>NZ_RCWC01000153.1 GCF_018448935.1 Photorhabdus noenieputensis
TGATTTCACGGAAACCTTGTGGTTTACCCCGCCGCGTTCTGACGTGAAAAACGGTGTCTGGTGGTTTGATAATATTGCTCATCGGGCGGTACCGGTTGAACGGCTGCGTCGCCCCCCAGAACCGGGAGCGCTGACCGGTGAAATGGTCCGGGGTGAACATATCAATGAGCTGATGGATTTATTACCGTCAGGTACTCTTGTTTCACTGACCATTGTCATACAGGCACAGGATGCATTGGAACGGGATTTCGATCGATTGTCAAAAAATGCAATGGGAGAAAATACTGAATCAGGGCGAGTGCGTGCAGACGTAAAAGAAGCTAAGGCGCATCTGGGGCTGAGACATAAACTGTGCCGTTCTGCACTGACCTTTTTGTTACAGGGGGCTGATGTTGACGATTTGAACTGTCGGCATCAGCAACTGGCCGCCACTCTGTTGGTATCAGGGTTGCAGCCGGTCAAACCCGAATGCGACGTCGCGCCGTTAAACGGTTATCTGCGTGCCTTACCGATGTGTTTTAACCCGCAACGAGACAAGTATCACTGGTATACCCGGTTGACTTGGGTGCAGCATGTGGCTGGGTTGTTGCCAGTGACAGGGCGGGCGACCGGCACGGGTAACCCGGGTCTTAGCTTTTTTAACCGGGGCGGCGATGTGCTGACCTTTGATCCGCAAAATAAACATGACCGTACCCAGAATGCGCATCTGTTGCTGTTCGGGCCGACCGGTGCGGGGAAGTCGG
>NZ_RCWC01000154.1 GCF_018448935.1 Photorhabdus noenieputensis
TGATTTCACGGAAACCTTGTGGTTTACCCCGCCGCGTTCTGACGTGAAAAACGGTGTCTGGTGGTTTGATAATATTGCTCATCGGGCGGTACCGGTTGAACGGCTGCGTCGCCCCCCAGAACCGGGAACGCTGACCGGTGAAATGGTCCGGGGTGAACATATCAATGCGCTGATGGATTTATTACCGTCAGGTACTCTTGTTTCATTGACCATTGTCATACAGGCGCAGGATACACTGGAGCGGGATTTCGACCGATTGTCAAAAAATGCAATGGGAGAAAATACTGAATCAGGGCGAGTGCGTGCAGACGTAAAAGAAGCTAAGGCGTATCTGGGGCTGAGACATAAACTGTGCCGTTCTGCACTGACCTTTCTGTTACAGGGGGTTGATGTTGACGATTTGAACCGTCGGCATCAGCAACTGGCTGCAACCCTGTTGGTCTCGGGGTTGCAGCCGGTTAAACCCGAATGCGACGTCGCGCCGTTAAACGGTTATCTGCGTGCCTTACCGATGTGTTTTAACCCGCAACGAGACAAGCATCACTGGTATACCCGGTTGACTTGGGTGCAGCATGTGGCTGGGTTGTTGCCAGTGACAGGGCGGGCGACCGGCACCGGTAACCCGGGTCTTAGCTTTTTTAACCGGGGCGGCGATGTGCTGACCTTTGATCCGCAAAATAAACATGACCGTACCCAGAATGCGCATCTGTTGCTGTTCGGGCCGACCGGTGTGGGGAAGTCGG
>NZ_RCWC01000155.1 GCF_018448935.1 Photorhabdus noenieputensis
ACCGCAATACGGTTAACTTCCTGCACTGGGCGCAGCAGGCTTTTGAAACGGAAGAGATCCGTCAGGTGCTTTTCTCAACGTCGATGAATTTCGACCTGTCCGTTTTTGAATGTTTTATGCCGTTGTCGCGTGGCGCGGCGATTTATCTGGTGGAGGATGCGCTGTCATTGATGCAGCATGCCCTGCCGGTGACCTTGATCAACTCAGTGCCGTCTGCGATGAAACCGTTATTGCAGGCTCAGGCGCTGATGGCGTCGGTTCATACGGTCAATCTGGCGGGGGAACCGCTTAAAGGCGCTTTAATTAAACAGATTTTCGCAGACACGCCAATAGAGCGGTTATGTAATCTCTATGGACCGTCTGAAACGACCACCTATTCGGCCTGGTTGCCGATACGGCGGGGTGATCGGATCATTGAAAGTATCGGCCGTCCGATAGCCAACACCCGCCTTTACTTACTGGACGAGTATGGTCAACCGGTGCCGTTGGGCGTGGCGGGGGAAATGTATATCGGGGGCGCGGGGGTGGCGCGTGGCTACCTCAATCGCCCAGACTTGACGGCGGAGCGTTTCCTGCCCGATCCGTTTAGTGATAAACCGGACGCCCGGATGTACCGCACCGGGGATGTCGCCCGTTATTTGCCGGACGGCAATCTGGAATTTCTGGGCCGTAACGACCAGCAGGTGAAAATCCGTGGCTTCCGCATTGAACCGGGGGAAATTGAATCCC
>NZ_RCWC01000156.1 GCF_018448935.1 Photorhabdus noenieputensis
ACCACGCCGGAAGGGTTGCCGCTGACCTGGGTATTGCGGACCGAAGTCGGGAAAGGGCCGCTGGCGTTATTGAAACTGCGGGGGTTTAGATTGCCGAAAACGATTTTTGTGGAGAATACGGGCAATCATCTTTCTGAGCCGGAGAGAAATAACGACGATTGGGAAAACGAGTAATGGCTTATTTGACAGAATAACGCTGAGGCAGAGATAACAGTGATATTGGTATTATTCCCGACTATTACTGGAATATGTCATTGAGTTCTGCTCTTCATTCTATTTCAATATCTTATAATCATATCGTCATGATATTCTTATTTATATTTAATGCTTTGTGATGAGGCAGGGTCATCGTCACCCTGAATAACAGGGAAGCTATTATCGATGACATTATTTTCAATAATGAAATCTGTTCTCATTCGCATACTATAATTGATAATCATTCTTTTTTACGTGTCGGTAACGTATTGATGATAATGAATCTGAGTCATGGTAAGGATGAAATAATGCCGGCGTTGTATTTTATGAATTAATTAACGTATTGAAAATAAAGTAAAAGTATATTTTATTGTTAGGGTGATGAGAAATGTAAATATCTGTATAGTGAGTCACTATCATATTATTTTAATCAATGCGATCTTTTTATCTAAACAAATGACATTCTGTTTAAGTTTGGTTTAGATATAATGAGTTTCGCCGTTATCAT
>NZ_RCWC01000157.1 GCF_018448935.1 Photorhabdus noenieputensis
TCACCTTCTTTCTGGATAATCCTCTGGCGCTCAGCGATCTATTTTATCTTTCCGGTGGCCGCGATATTCACGCGTCTGCCGGCAAGGGCAGCCAAAATGACACGCTCTATTACTCTCTGCCCTTCGGTTACTGGATGGCGAGCGTGACAGCCAGTCATTACGATTATACCCAGACGATAGCCGGGCTGAATCAGGCGATCCAATACCGGGGCAAAAGTCAAAACCTGGCGGTCCAGCTTAGCCGGGTGCTGCATCGTAACGCTGACCAAAAAACCCTGCTTAACGGTGAAATTTATCGCCGGACTTCGCGCAATTTTATTGATAAGACCGAAGTTGATGTTCAGCGCCGGGAAACCGCAGGCTGGAAGCTGGGGCTGTCCCATCATCACTTTATCGGCAGCGCGACGCTGGATACCCGGGTGACTTACCAGCAAGGTATGCGCTGGTTTGGCGCGCAGCCTGCGCCGGAAGAGTACCGCAATGAAGGGACCGCCTTACCCAAAATCACCCAATTCTCGGCGACGCTTGCCGGGCCGTTAACGCTGTTTTCTCAGCCCTTTTCTTATCAAACCCAGTATTTGCGTCAGATAAGCGCCAGCCCATTGACGCCCCAGGATCGCTTCTCGATTGGCGGTCGCTGGACGGTGCGCGGCTTTGATGGCGAGCTGACCTTATCCGCTGATCGGGGTTGGTACA
>NZ_RCWC01000158.1 GCF_018448935.1 Photorhabdus noenieputensis
ACTAGTATGGCCCGGGGGATCCTTAAGTCGTGTCCTTCTCCTACGATCTTGTGAACGATGGATATTTTCTTTCTAAACTTTAAACAAACAGTGGAGAGATGTTGTTGTGTGTGGAACGACGCTTAGCCTACCGAGGAAGATCCAGACTACAATAGAATATGTGGCCAAAACTCTCCGCAACTTCAGCAGCAAAAAGGATATTATTGACATAACCTCCTCACAAAAAGTACACAAATGGCTAAATAACAGAGCCCCTCTTTTTACTAGGGAAATGGTGGATGTGGACTTTAGAATTTAAGATAATAAAGCTCTTGATCCCAATGTTATTTCCATGTGAGGGACATTAAATTGAGTAACCTTTGCCACATACCCTCTCCCAGAGTCCATTCTCTAAAACTTGAAGCTCCGCCCCTTTTTACGCACATTAGGCTTCCAATTACGGTCAATGGTCTTGAAGATTGGGAGCTTTTGAAGAGTAATAAGAACCATCACAAAAAGGAACCCAGAAGCCGGGAGTGTCTACCAAAAAAATTCAAGGGTTAAAAAAAAGTGACATTTTCTCCTGTTTTTTACACATGATTTTGAATGCTGATGGGTCCACGTCCAGCTCTAAAGGTAGGTTCATGGTTCTCCAAAGTTGCTTTCTTGTCAGAATTGAGCCACATCAGGTAGGTGGGGAAGTAGATCAGTG
>NZ_RCWC01000159.1 GCF_018448935.1 Photorhabdus noenieputensis
GCATCTCCGGTCTGTAAATGTTGACTGCCTGAGATACGGTGTGAAACATCTCCATCGGTGCTGTATTTCCCCGATCCCCTGATATGTTGATGATCATCCACTGAAATTTCGCTATAGCGGTTATTATCGATGCGCTGTTTATGGTCGTGTTTAATATGCCAGTAAGCATCGTGTTGAATATGGGCGGTCAGATCTTTTTGCCCATGCAGGTAAATCTCCTGCCGGTCTTTCTCATCTTCAAAGCGCAATTCATTAAAGCCTTCCCCTTTGTGAGTCCGGGTTTTAAAGGTGGTGCGGGTCTTTTCAACGGGTAAATTTAACGGTGGCCGGTTTGAACCGTTGTAGGTGCAACCGGTGACAATCGGACGATCAATATCGCCGTTCAGATAGGAGACAATCACCTCCTGACCGATACGGGGAATAGCCATAAAACCGTAACCGCTGCCATTCCAACCTTGCGCGAATCGTACCCAGCAGGCGGCATTTTCATTGGCTTTATCATAACGATCCCAGTGAAAATGGATGCGGATACACCCCTCTTCATTGACATAAATCTCTTCCCCTTCCGGGCCGACCACGGTGGCCACTTCATCACCATCCGCCAGCGGTTTGTAGCGATATAGCGCTCGCCAGTCGTTATAGCCCGACATAAAACGGAATTCGTTATGCAGATAAGATCCTGA
>NZ_RCWC01000160.1 GCF_018448935.1 Photorhabdus noenieputensis
TCCCCGGCCATCAGTTCCACCCGGTTGTCCAGATTCAGCGTAAACGCCTGCGTCTGCTGCGCTATCAGCTCCCAGCCGTCAAACACCAGATGGCGGATCATTTTCAGCCGGCCGTGCTGATACTCGCGGATTTCCGCCGGCACGTCGCCGTCCCACACATACGTGGTCAGCTTACCGCTCTGGATACACCGTTTTTCTGTCCGCCGCCCGAAAGCGTCATAGCGATATTCCCACGCTATCCCGTCCGGGGTGATCAGCCCGGTCAGCTGATTCTGGCTGTTCCAGCGGTATTTCGTCAGCGCCAGCCGGGACCCTTCCGCTAAAAACTGTTTCTCCTGCATGCGGCCGGCCCGGTCGTAAACAAACCGGTGCGAGCCCACCCAGTTCAGGCGATGGCCTTCCTGATAGAGGGTTTCCCCCATAATCTCCTGCACCCCGTCAAACCGTCTTGACGGGTAACCCGTTTCATCATACTGATAATGCTCCCGCAGTGTCCGGCCCTCCCCCACCGAAATCACCTGGCCGTTGCCGTTGAGGAGATAACTGACCTGCTGCCCGTCATCACTGGCGGCGGTCAGATTCAGCGCGGTATCGTATTCATACCGGCGCGCCACCCCCGCGTAAGCGGGTCCCTCAATCTCGTCCGGTTCAGCCGGCCGGAAAAAATAGGGATTGCGGCC
>NZ_RCWC01000161.1 GCF_018448935.1 Photorhabdus noenieputensis
TGATGATGCTTATGAACAGAGTTGCCGATAAATATGTAAAATGGAGTCTGGCCAAAGACCATTTTATCGGTGAAGTCATGGCCTATTGCCAAGAAAACACATCAAAGATAAATACCGGGGAGATCTCAATCTCTGAAGCAATAGCTTTATTAGACGAAGAAATCCGATCATTAGAAGAGCAAGATGCAATGCTTTCTCAAAAGAGTGTAAGGCAAGCCATTGTTGTAAAGAAAAAGGTAAACAGTGAAAATGCTAAAAGTAAGAATGATGAGACAGTTAATTTGATTGTCTCATGGATTGGATTTATATCTGGCAGTATACAACTCATGGGTGGATTTCTTGCTATTGATACCGGTGTTGGAGCAGCACTTGGAGCACCATTGATGGCTCATGGTTTCAATAATATTGTTGAAAGTGGTTATTATATCCTTTACCGCGAAAGCTATACTGGGCCAGTTAAATTCGTCTATGAAGGGGTTGGAGAAAAAGCTTTTGGAATGGATAAACGCGATGCTGATGTGGTATATACATCGGTTGATGTTGGTATGTCTATTAATGGATTATTCGGTTACAAACTTGAATCAGATAGTCAACGGTTATATCGGTATATAAATGCAGATCTGCTTGTTGGCTTAAAACGACAAGGTATAGAAATAATGAATTACAAAGAG
>NZ_RCWC01000162.1 GCF_018448935.1 Photorhabdus noenieputensis
CCTGCGGGGCGAGATTGGGCTGCATCCGGTCCAGCAGCGCTTCTTCGCTGAAACGTCCGGTGAGTATCATCACTATAACCAGTCGCTGCGGGTCAGCGTGCCGGCGGATTTCAGTCTGCCCCGGCTGGCGCAGCTGGTGACGGCGCTGTATGAACGGCATGACGGGCTGCGTCTGCGTTACCGTCGGGGGCCGGAGGGCCGCTGGGGCGGGCAGTATGATGAAACGCCGTTAGCCTTGCAGGTGGCGGCGAGTATCCAGCATCTGCGGGTCTCGGGCGAGGCGCAGGTGCTGGCGGCCCAGGCGGCGCAGAGGAGTCTGTCGCTGGAAAAGGGGCCGCTGTTGCGGGCGGTGTACTTTGACGAGGGGGACGGCGGGGGGACGCTGCTGCTGGTGATGCATCACCTGATAGTGGACGGGGTGTCGTGGCGTATTGTACTGGATGATATGGCGGCGGGGTATGGTCAGATAGTGGCGGGCGAGGCGGTCAGGCTGGCACCGAAAACCAGTGGCTATCCGCAGTGGCTGGCGCGTTTGCAGGGGTATGCCGGGAGTGAGGCATTGCAGGCGGAACGGGGGTACTGGCAGGACCAGCTGTTGGTGGCGGGAGAAGGGCTGGCGGTGGATTATCCCGGGGCGGGGGCGTCGTTACAGGCGGACAGTGAGGAGG
>NZ_RCWC01000163.1 GCF_018448935.1 Photorhabdus noenieputensis
AACCTGACCTCCCCCGCGCCTTTTGAAGACGGCCAGCGTGATACCCTGCTGGCGGTTGTCCACAGTTTTCAGGCGGCCTGATGACCTGACAGGAGGAACACCATGTCACTTGGTGATGAAATCGTCAGCCGGATAGCGCGGGTGGGGGCGCAGCACGCGGTGCACGTCTCCCCGCCACAGAGCTCTCCCGGTCCGGCCGCCGCCCGCGAGGGCGACCCGATTAAACATGCCAGCTTCCTGGGGGCGCTGGCGGGTGCCATTACCGGCGCACTGACAGGCGCGGCGGTCTTTGCCGCGGCATCGGCACTGGTGGGGCTGACTATCCTTACCGGCGGGCTGGCCACCGTCGCGGTCATTGCTCTGGGAACCGCGGCCACCTTTGCCCTGGGCGATGTCATCAGCGCCGCCAGTTCGGCCGTCACGAACATGGTGGACAGCATCGGCCCGCCGAGCGGCAGCCTGACGAGTGGCTCGCCCAATGTCTTTATCGAAGGCAAACCGGCGGCCAGAGCCACCACCGATATCGCCGTCTGTAGTAAACACCCGGCACCGCCCCTGATTGCCCAGGGCAGTGAAACCGTGTTTATCAACGGCTCGCCGGCGGCCCGGGTGGATGACAAACTGGCGTGTGGGGCCACCATTAAATCCGGGGCCAAAACGG
>NZ_RCWC01000164.1 GCF_018448935.1 Photorhabdus noenieputensis
GCTCAAGCGTGGTCAGTGCGGTATTTTGTGCAATCGCCCGGCGCAACTCCATTTCATTCTTCAGGGCAGTAATTTCTCTGTCCAGTGTCGCAATGCGACGATCACTCTCTGCCATCGCCTGCGCCTGAGCGGCGGCATTCGGTTCTGCCTGGCCGGTCATCAACATTCGCCGCATAGTGAGCGCAGTCTCAATGGTGTCGGCCATCGCCAACTCACTGGCCAACCGACTCACCAAAGCCCCACTGTCCGGATCACGTTTCAGAGCCTGGATAACCCCGCGAGTCACCGTCAGGCTACCTGTTTTGAGTTTTGCCAGATTGACTATGGTAGGCGCATTTTCCCCGCTGACCAGTTTCATCAATTGCTCAATGTTGGTTCTGGTCGCCTCTTCCAGCATCGGTGCAAACCCCGTCCCAGCGACACTTGCACCCGGCTGGTCTTTGATACCCCCACTGGTACACTGACGACTGTCGGTACAGGTACGAACCGAACGATCACCTAACACCTTGACGACCGCGTCTGCGGCTTCTTCACTGTTCTTGAATTTCTGGCAAGCAGCGCCATTACATTGTGTGTGGCTGACATTGGCATGGCTATTCGCCGGCAGGTTGTTCATCATATTGAAGCCGGCTTTTGCCAGATC
>NZ_RCWC01000165.1 GCF_018448935.1 Photorhabdus noenieputensis
GTGACGACAAAGGCAATAATAATCTGGCCGGGATTAGCCTGTCCTACGGTCGCCAGTCTTCCCGTTCAGAACAGCAGCACCGCCAGACCACTCAACAGGGCAGCCATCTCGCTGCCGGGGATAACCTCAATATAACCGCCAAAGGGGATGGCAAAGGCGCATCAGGCCAGAATGGCGATATCCGCATTCAGGGCAGCCAGTTACAGGCGGGCAAAGACCTGCAACTCAATGCCAGCCGGGATATTCAGCTCTCCTCCAGCCAGAACACTGAACAGACTACCGGCAAAAACAGCAGCCACGGCAGCTCGCTGGGCGTGGGCCTGACCGTGGGACCGGGAGGCACCGGCCTGAACGTCTCGGCTAATGTCAGCCGGGGCAACGGCCGTGAAAACGGCAACGGCGTCAGTCATACTAACACCACATTACAGGCAGGACAGACCGTCGGGCTGAACAGTGGCCGGGACACCACGCTAAAAGGCGCTCAGGTCAGCGGCGAACAGATTACCGCCGAGGTGAAACGTCATTTGACATTAAGCAGCGAGCAGAACAGCCAGCGCTATGACAGCAAACAACAGAATGCCAGCGCCGGCGTCAGTGCCACCGTGGGTCCCCTCTCCAACGGTACCGCGAGCC
>NZ_RCWC01000166.1 GCF_018448935.1 Photorhabdus noenieputensis
CTGAATTTCTGGTTTGAAGACGACAAGCTGTTTTTCAGTGACAGCCATTTAGGGATGACGGCCAACTTACCGCTGGTCTACAACCCGCAGATAGAGACGGCCACCGAAATGAATGTGATGAATCAGGTGCGTCTGGGCGTCTCCATGACCCCGGCGCGGGTCATTTATAAGGACTACAATCCCGAAAGTCCCGATTACCGCCTGACGCACCGGGCCAATATCGATCCCCGTGTGGAAGGGCAGAAAACCCTGTTTGAGCTTTTTGAAAGCTACGGCCGTTTTCAGAAAGACGCGGAGGCAAAACCGTTTGTCCAGCGTCGTCATCAGGCCGTCGAGAATCAACGTCAGGCCGGTAGCGGGCAAAGTAACTGTTTTAAACTGATGCCGGGTAAAATCTTTGACCTCAGCGAACACCCGGTTGATGCCATGAATACCCGCTGGCAAATCGTCACTATCCATCATCACGGCAAGTGTCCGCAGGCCCTGCAAGAAGAGAGCGGAGAGTCAGGATCTTATCTGCATAACGAATTCCGTTTTATGTCGGGCTATAACGACTGGCGAGCGCTATATCGCTACAAACCGCTGGCGGATGGTGATGAAGTGGCCACCGTGGTCGGCCCGGAAGGGGAAG
>NZ_RCWC01000167.1 GCF_018448935.1 Photorhabdus noenieputensis
GCTCAAGCGTGGTCAGTGCGGTATTTTGTGCAATCGCCCGGCGCAACTCCATTTCATTCTTCAGGGCAGTAATTTCTCTGTCCAGTGTCGCAATGCGACGATCACTCTCTGCCATCGCCTGCGCCTGCGCAGCGGCATTCGGTTCTGCCTGCCCGGTCATCAACATTCGCCGCATAGTGAGCGCAGTCTCAATGGTGTCTGCCATCGCTAACTCACTGGCCAACCGACTCACCAGCGCACCACTGTCCGGATCACGTTTCAGGGCCTGGACAACCCCGCGAGTCACCACCAGGCTACCCGTTTTGAGTTTTGCCAGATTGACTACAGTAGGCGCATTTTCCCCGCTGACCAGTTTCATCAATTGCTCAATGTTGGTTCTGGTCGCCTCTTCCAGCATCGGCGCAAACCCCGTCCCAGCGACACTTGCACCCGGCTGGTCTTTGGAACCCCCACTGGTACACTGACGACTGTCGGTACAGGTACGAACCGAACGATCACCTAACACGTCTGCGGCTTCTTCACTGTTCTTGAATTTCTGGCAAGCAGCGCCATTACATTGTGTGTGGCTGACATTGGCATGGCTATTCGCCGGCAGGTTGTTCATCATATTGAAGCCGGCTTTTGCCAGATC
>NZ_RCWC01000168.1 GCF_018448935.1 Photorhabdus noenieputensis
GTCATCGGGGCTTTTTCTGCCAGTGCCGCCAGCAGGCCGGGTTCCCAGTCGGCGAGCGACAGGTGTTGTCCTGCCTGGCGCAGGTGGCGGTAATGTTGTTGTGCCAGCGCGCTCATGCCCGCCTGCTCCAGTAGCTGGGCCGTCAGTAACTGACCGTAGAACTGATCCCGGGGTTCGGTCAGGTGCCGCTGGTGTTGCTCCGCGGCATGGAGGGCGGCTTCCAGTCCGTGTTGCTGAAAACAGAGCCAGACAGCGTCCTGTTCCGGCGTGGCACCGCTGCCGACGGTGGCGGTCGCCGGGGGACGCAGCCAGTTCAGCGTGGCGTCGGAGATAAACGGGCTCCGGTCGGCGAAAGACAGGTTTTGCAGGACCGGCAGACGATCAAGAAAGGCCCGGAGTTCATCGCGGATAGCGTCAGCCACGGCGGGGTAACCCAGTTTTCCGGCGGCCTGCGCCGCGATAGCGTGGCCGTCAAGCCAGTAAGGGGCCAGGGTCAGACTCTGTTCTATCTGTTGCAGCAGGGCGTTATCCGCCGCCGGGAGTTTCGCCAGATAATCGGCGGTACGGTCGGCCGACGCCGGTGCCAGCGGTGTTTTACCGGTGCCATTCGCCATCGGTGCCGTGGT
>NZ_RCWC01000169.1 GCF_018448935.1 Photorhabdus noenieputensis
ATTATCGTATCCCCTTCCCAGTCGCCAATACGTTCTTTTTTATCAACGATTTCCGGGCGAACATCAATACTGACCCGGTTTTTAATTTTGCCTCTTCTTTCATAGCGACCATAGCGTTTGCGATAAGGTTTTCTGGCAATCCGGAGATGTTGCCATAAATCACCTCCCTCTATTTTATCTTGGTAAATCAACCTATAAATCGTCTCATGATGCAAAGATATCCCTTTATGTCGCTTCAAATAATCAGCCACTTGTTCAGGGCTTAAATCTTTCCAAATTAACCGTTTTATCCATTTTTCGACTTCCGGCGTTATTTTCACGGCTTTCTTAGCAAAATGACGACGAGCTAATCCCTTCAAATGAGCCTGTTTAGGACAGTATGCCTGAGCTTCCTGATTTCTTTTCAATTCTCTGCTGATGGTCGACGGGCTTCGCTTAAGTGACTCAGCAATGAAAAGCTGTGAAAAACCCGCTGTCTTTAAACTGGAAATCTGATATCTTTCTGTCTCGGTCAGTTGTGTATAGGCCATAGCGCATTCTCCTGTGGCGGGAAAGATGCCTACTATAGCAACTGACCGCCTTTCTGAAAAATTGCGCTTATTAGTCGAATCCGCC
>NZ_RCWC01000170.1 GCF_018448935.1 Photorhabdus noenieputensis
AAATTTCTGCCTGTGCCGCTGCCAGATGCGCCACATTTTTGTGCTCAATCATGACGCCTTTCGGCTGGCCGGTGGTGCCTGAGGTATAGATGATATAGGCCAAATCTGAGGATTTGTTTACCGATGCTGGATTGTCCACAGGTTGGTCTGCGGTGATTGCCGGGTCATCCGCCGCTATCAATACTGGTTGTTCTATGCATGTTCGCGTGTCTGTCGCCAGCATTGCCAGATACCTTTGCTGAGTGACGACGCAGGGTGATTGGGTATCGTCCAAAATAAACCGAATCCGCTCTGGTGGATATTCCGGCGAAATGGGCACATAAGCGCCACCGGCTTTCAGTACTGCCAGAATACTGATAACCATGTCCAGACTGCGGTCGAGATAGAGGGCGATGGGAGTGTCAGCTTGCACAGGGACATGATGGTGTTGCTGACAACGTTCACGGATAGCATAAGCTAGCTGGTTGGCCCGTTTGTTAAGCTGGTAATAGGTCAGGGATTCGCCTTCAAACACCAGCGCCACGTTATCCGGTGTCTTTTCCACTTGAGCTTCAAACAGTTGTGGCAGGGTTTTATCCTGCGGGTAAGGCGCATCAGTCTGATTCCAGCGGTGCA
>NZ_RCWC01000171.1 GCF_018448935.1 Photorhabdus noenieputensis
GCTTATTCGCTTAACCTCACAACCCGAAAAGGTCTCGGATTGTTCAGCCTGAGAGATACCTCAATAATACCTCGGTGATATTATTGAGCATTTCAATTTTTCAGCTTGTTCCAGATTGTTAAAGAGCAAAATAATTCGCAGTATACTGTCGCCAATATACTCTGAATTACGTTTAGTATGGTGGAGCTAAGCGGGATCGAACCGCTGACCTCCTGCGTGCAAGGCAGGCGCTCTCCCAGCTGAGCTATAGCCCCATACAGAAATAGACCGTCATCGCAGAGTTTTATTCAAACCTTTTCATCACAGCCAGTTTCAACGCGAATCACGCAGTGTGCGCGAGCACATGAGTAATGCAGCGTTCGAAAATGGCAAAGAGGAAAAGCGTTTGGTAGGCCTGAGTGGACTTGAACCACCGACCTCACCCTTATCAGGGGTGCGCTCTAACCACCTGAGCTACAAGCCTATTACGATAACGTCAGTCTCTTCTTTCATCAGACAATCTGTGTGAGCACTGCACTCAACCTATCTCAGGTAAGGAGGTGATCCAACCGCAGGTTCCCCTACGGTTACCTTGTTACGACTTCACCCCAGTCATGAGCCACAAAGTGGTCA
>NZ_RCWC01000172.1 GCF_018448935.1 Photorhabdus noenieputensis
CAGAAAGGTTTGTGCATCCAGAAAGCAGAATGTTTCTTTAACGTTTAGATTATAGAGGAGCTTTTACTGATATGAAAAAGAACTATGCAATATCGTCTCAGATTATGAACACAATAGAAGTGTTCAATAAACCGTGGGGAATACAGGATAGTTCTTCAAACTTTATCTACAGTAATTCAGCTACAAAGAAAATTATTCGTAACTTTAAACAATCATTTGATTATGAAGAGTTTTATGACCACCCATTATCCCATGTCATAGGATAGTCGTGAGTTAAAGTGATTATAATATTAAACATCAATAATCTAATTTTAAGGCAAAGAAGAGAAATAATATTATGAATAGCAAGATAATCTCATCACAAGTCATTAACACCATGCAGCAAAGTAACGAACCTTGGGCAATCAAAGACAAAAACTCATGTTGGATTTTTTGTAATTCTGCACTTAGACAAATGCAAAATATCCCAGATTTATTTGATTATGAAGGGAAATATGATAATGAACTCCCCTGGAACGGGGCTGAATTTGCAAAGGAATTCGTTATTCACGATAAAAATGTTATGAAACAAGAGAAAAGAATATGCTCACTTGAAACAC
>NZ_RCWC01000173.1 GCF_018448935.1 Photorhabdus noenieputensis
AAGTCGGGTGTGGATTGCCACCGTCAACCAGTTTTTTTCTGGCGGCCTCTTTGTCCGGTTCACTGATATGGTCCAGCTTCGCTTTCGCCGCTTTGGTGGCGATAATTTTCCCTTCCGTACTGGCTATCTCGGCCATCTGGGCGCTGAGTTCGCCAATCAGTTGCGCCTGTTTCAGCCGCTGCTGTTCTTTTTCCTTATCAAATATCGGACTCAGGACATTGGCGGCATTATCGGTATCGCGGCTAAGGGTCGCGACATCCTGCGTCTGGTGCGCCTTATCCCGGATAATCAGATTGCCCTCACTGACGGCGGCGTGCGTGGTGGTGCTGTCATGGCCCTGGTTATTGGAACCGCTCAGCCCATTGACCGCCAGATTATTGAGAACCTGACCGGCGGTCGGTTGGCCGAGGCTGACGCCCGCACTTTGTTGCTCAACAGTAAAGTCCGCTTGATTTTGAATATCCTTGAAGCCCAGCGTCCCGGTGTTCAGGGTGTTTTTGGCTTTGTCAGCGTGACTCGCTATCACCGCGCCGTCCAGTTGGGTGTGGTCACCGACGTTGACCTGATAGCCGCCTTTGCCAGCAAACA
>NZ_RCWC01000174.1 GCF_018448935.1 Photorhabdus noenieputensis
GTGAACGTTGTCAGCAACACCATCATGTCCCTGTGCAAGCTGATACTCCCATCGCCCTCTATCTCGACCGTAGTCTGGACATGGTTATCAGTATCTTAGCGGTATTGAAAGCCGGTGGCGCTTATGTCCCCATCTCCCCTGAATATCCCTCAGAGCGGGTTCGGTTTATTTTGGACGATACCCAATCACCCTGTGTTGTCACTCAGCAAAGGTATCTGGCAATGCTGGAGACGGACACACCAACACGCGCAAAACGACCGGTACTGATAGCGGCGGATGACCCGACAATCACCGCAGACAAACCTGTGGGAAATCCGGCACAAATCAATAAATCAACCGATTTGGCCTATATCATCTATACCTCTGGCACCACCGGCCAGCCGAAAGGGGTCATGATTGAGCACAAAAATGTGGCGCATCTGGTGGCGGCACAGACAGCGCTTTTTAATGCGACAAAGAGAAAAAAAGCCTTAATGTTTGCTGCTTATGTCTTTGACGCCTCAGTTTCTGAGTTATTCCTCAGCCTGCTTCATGGTCATACAATTTACCTTTGCAGTGAAACAGAACGTAATATCCCCG
>NZ_RCWC01000175.1 GCF_018448935.1 Photorhabdus noenieputensis
GTGAACGTTGTCAGCAACACCATCATGTCCCTGTGCAAGCTGATACTCCCATCGCCCTCTATCTCGACCGTAGTCTGGACATGGTTATCAGTATCTTAGCGGTATTGAAAGCCGGTGGCGCTTATGTACCCATCTCCCCAGAATATCCCTCAGAGCGGGTTCAGTTTATTTTGGACGATATCCAATCACCCTGTGTCGTCACTCAGCAAAGGTATCTGGCAATGCTGGCGACAGACACGCGAACATGCATAGAACAACCAGTATTGATAGCGGCGGATGACCCGGCAATCACCGCAGACCAACCTGTGGACAATCCGGCATCGGTAAACAAATCCTCAGATTTGGCCTATATCATCTATACCTCAGGCACCACCGGCCAGCCGAAAGGCGTCATGATTGAGCACAAAAATGTGGCGCATCTGGTGGCGGCACAGACAGCGCTTTTTAATGCAACAAAGAGAAAAAAAGCCTTAATGTTTGCTGCTTATGTCTTTGACGCCTCAGTTTCTGAGTTATTCCTCAGCCTGCTTCATGGTCATACAATTTACCTTTGCAGTGAAACAGAACGTAATATCCCCG
>NZ_RCWC01000176.1 GCF_018448935.1 Photorhabdus noenieputensis
GTCCACCTCGTTACGCAGCTCCTTTAAAGCTATCAACTGGGCATCAGAATTCTCCGGCTGAGTTTTCAGGTCAGTTACCGCCGCCTGCACCACGGCTATCTGGTCACGGTTGGTGAAAAAGGAGAGCACCATTCCGGCACCCCACAATAAGCCCAGCACCATCAGGCCACGACCGACGGTCTGTGCGCGGGGCATGCCCACCCGCCGACCGTGGAAACGATGGCTGCCCTCCAACACCCCCTGCCAGGCAGTGTCGGGCAGCCAAATCTGCGGGAGGCTGGTCTTTATCGCCCGGAGCGGCAAACTAAACATCAGACCGCGCAGCGACACCACATCGCCATACTCCGCTAACCACGGCGTCAGGACCTGTTGCCAGTGCGCAATCCCCCCCTGTTTTAAGTTGGCGGACAGACGACAGAGAAAATCGTGGGCCGTTTTCTCCAACAGTTGCTGCATCCCGCGCTTGCGCAACGGGTCAACCAATTCTTGCAACTGTGTCGCCACGATATCCGGGGTACAGCGTTCAGGAAAAAAGCAGCCGACGGCCTGAGTGATACGGTCTTCCTGCGACCAGTTGC
>NZ_RCWC01000177.1 GCF_018448935.1 Photorhabdus noenieputensis
CCCGCAGTTCAAACCGCAATCCCTGACTGCCATCGGCAAATAACAGGTCCGATAACTGACTGAGCTGATTTATCGCCTTTAGAAAATCCGGGTTAATCTGCACGCCCTGACCATTCACCTCATCCACCACCCACTGGTTACCCGCTTTATGCAGTATCCCGCCTAACTGACGCGTCAAAAACTGCTCTATCCGCCCCGAATCTGACCGGATAAATTGCCCCAACATCGGCAATGAAATTTCACTGTCGCCACCGGCAAACGGATAACGGCCCGCAAATGCCCGATTCCAGTTGTCCACTATCGCCCTCTGCCACTGGGTGTTCAGATTCTCCTCTGCCGGTTTCAGTACCCCCTGCCACGCCTGCGCTAACGGCTCGATAAACAGCGTCTGACCAAAACTCCGCCATTGGCCCCCTAGGCTGGCGGCTATTAAGCGCCCATAGCCTTGCGTATCGGTCAAATCGGTGCTTTTCCCTTCAAATACCGTCTTAGCCAGCGCATTCGCCATTGCCGGCGGATCATCGCTGTTGTTCATCTGTTGCAGTTTCAGCCGCACTTCGGTTACCCGCGTGAGAA
>NZ_RCWC01000178.1 GCF_018448935.1 Photorhabdus noenieputensis
GTGACGACAAAGGCAATAATAATCTGGCCGGGATTAGCCTGTCCTACGGTCGCCAGTCTTCCCGTTCAGAACAGCAGCACCGCCAGACCACTCAACAGGGCAGCCATCTCGCTGCCGGGGATAACCTGACCATAACCGCCAAAGGGGATGGCAAAGGCGCATCAGGCCAGAATGGCGATATCCGCATTCAGGGCAGCCAGTTACAGGCGGGCAAAGACCTGCAACTGGCTGCTAACCGGGATATTCAGCTCTCCTCCAGCCAGAACACTGAACAGACCACCGGCAAAAACAGCAGCCACGGCAGCTCGCTGGGCGTGGGCCTGACCGTGGGACCGGGAGGCACCGGCCTGAACGTCTCGGCCAATGTCAGCCGGGGCAACGGCCATGAAAACGGCAACGGCGTCAGCCACACTAACACCACATTACAGGCGGGACAGACCGTCGGGCTGAACAGTGGCCGGGACACGACGTTAAAAGGCGCTCAGGTCAGCGGCGAGCAGATAACTGCCGAGGTGAAACGTCATTTGACATTAA
>NZ_RCWC01000179.1 GCF_018448935.1 Photorhabdus noenieputensis
AACCGTATTGCGGTGCTCAATCATCACCCCTTTGGGCACTCCGGTGGAGCCGGAAGTATAAATCACATAGGCCAGATGCCGGGCAGTCAGCGCAGGCACCGATGGATTACTGTCCGGCTGATCTGGCCAGGTATTCGGGTCCAGCACCACGAGTCCCGTCAGCGCTTCCTCACCCAGCGCAGCCCAGCCAGTTTCATCCGCCAGCACCACCGCCGGGGCGGCATCGGTCAGAATATGCGCCAGACGCGCGCCAGGATAAGCCGGGTCTAACGGCACATAAGCCCCGCCCGCTTTCATTACCGCCAGCAATCCCACCACCATGACCGGTGAACGCGCCACACAAATCGCCACCCGCTGGTCAGGTACGACGCCCAGCGCGATAAGCTGATGGGCCAGACGGTTGGCACGGGCATTTAATTCGGCATAACTGAGCGTTTGCCCTTGATGCACTAACGCTGTCGCGTCCGGAGTTTGCTCCGCCTGTTGTTCAAATAATTGATGAATACACAACGAGTCAGGATAAGCGGTTTCCG
>NZ_RCWC01000180.1 GCF_018448935.1 Photorhabdus noenieputensis
GGATTCAGGGGGATGACCGGGTAGCCTTGAAAGGCCGGGATATCATCAGTGCATCGACCGTGCTCGGGGATGAGGCTAACCGCTGGCTGGACCGTCCGGCGGGCATCTATGTGCAGAACGATAACGGCACCTTATCGCTGAGCGCTATCAACAATGTGCAATTAACCGCCAGTGACGTCAAGAATGCCGGTAAAGACGGCCACACCGAGATAACCGCAGGCCATGACCTGACGCTGGACGCCTTAAGCACGCGCCGCACAGAGCAGGGGAATTGGGGGAAAGATAACACTCGCCATCTAACCCAACAACAGGATATCGGCAGCCAGATAACCGGCACCGGTGAGGTGACCCTGCAAGCCGGGCATGACGTGAACGCCACCGCCGCCCATGTCAACGCCGGTCAACACCTGACGGCGCAGGCCGGAAATAACCTGACGCTGACCGCCGGTACAACCTCATCCGACTTAGTGGAGCACAGTAAACAAACCAGTAAAGGCTGGCTGTCGAAATCGTCAGTGGAAACCCACGA
>NZ_RCWC01000181.1 GCF_018448935.1 Photorhabdus noenieputensis
CGACCGGCGCGACATACCCGTCCGGGTCCTGCGGCAGCGGCACGGGTACCGGCAGCGCCCGCCAGTCCAGTTTGCCGCTGGGCATCAGGGGCAGGGCCGGCAGCAGCGCCCAGGCAGCGGGGTGCATATAGTCGGGCAGCCGGGCGGTCAGGGTGTGATGACAGCGTGTCAGCAAAGCGGGGTCGGACGGGTCAGGCCCCGCCACCAGATAAGCCGCCAGCCGTTTCTCTCCGGGATGATCTTCACGCAGCTGAACCACCGCATCGACCACCCCGGGCACAGTACGCAGGAGCGATTCAATTTCACCCGGCTCGATGCGGAAGCCGCGTAATTTAATCTGGCCGTCCAGCCGGCCAAGATAGGCCAGCGTCCCGTCCGGCAACCAGCGCACCCGGTCACCGGTACGGTAAAGCCGGGTCAATCCCCCAGCCCGCTCCCGCTCGGTCGCAAACGGGTTCGGCACAAACCGTTCCGCCGTCAACGCCGGCTGATTCAGGTAGCCTCGCGCCA
>NZ_RCWC01000182.1 GCF_018448935.1 Photorhabdus noenieputensis
TTCGACAGCCAGCCTTTGCTGGTTTGCTTGCTGTGCTCCACTAAGTCGGATGAGGCTGTACCGGTGGTCAGCGTCAGGTTATTTCCGGCCTGCGCCGTCAGGTGTTGACCGGCGTTGACATGGGCGGCGGTGGCGTTCAAATCCTGCCCGGCTTGCAGGGTTACCTCACCGGTGCCGGTTATCTGGCTGCCGATATCCTGTTGCTGGGTCAGGTGGCGAGTGTTATCTTTCCCCCAATTCCCCTGCTCTGTGCGGCGCGTGCTTAAGGTGTCCAGCGTCAGGTCATGGCCTGCGGTTATCTCGGTGTGGCCGTCTTTACCGGCATTCTTGACGTCACTGGCGGTTAATTGCACATTGTTGATAGCGCTCAGCGATAAGGTACCGTTATCGTTCTGCACATAGATGCCCGCCGGACGGTCCAGCCAGCGGTTAGCCTCATCCCCGCGCACGGTCGATGCACTGGTGATATCCCGGCCTTTCAAGGCTACCCGGTCATCCCCCTGAATCC
>NZ_RCWC01000183.1 GCF_018448935.1 Photorhabdus noenieputensis
CTTTGATTTAAGATTCAGCGCCTTTAATCAAAGCGGGTAACTCTCTTCTTTTCAAATCGAAGTATCAGATCTAATCTGAACTAATACACCACTCACAAAATGTACAGGCCCATACACCAAAAGAAACTTTTACCGGGCCTCGTGCCCAGTTTCTTTACCCTTGTGTTAAAAAATGGCCTTCGGATTATTTTAGCTCCTCATTAATGACCTGCCGAACAATCAACTTTGCAGCCCAACTCGTTAAGTTGATGATTTCATCATTTTCTAAACCAAAAGTATCTTTCAGAATAGTCATAGCCTCTGTACCATATAAAACTGAAATCAACATAATAATCTTATGTATTGTGTCATCTTTAAGCTGACCTTTTAAAGGCGCTAACGCCGTAGAAAGTGTCTCTTTACGGTTACTTTTTTTCTTCAAAACAGGTCGTTTGTGGTTATCTTCACCGGATAAAGATTCCTGCCAGCGTAACTGAGAAATGCGTAAAGCATCCCTC
>NZ_RCWC01000184.1 GCF_018448935.1 Photorhabdus noenieputensis
CCCGGAGCTGTTCTCCTGCGTTGAGGGTGACATTGCCCTGGCTGCTGCCGACCGTGCTGCCTTTGCTAAGCTGGCTGTCACTGTCGGTGGTGACTTTCTGGCTGGCTTTGCCTAAGGTGAAGCCAATCCCGCCCGTGCCCATCAGGCCCGATTTTTTCTCCTGCCGCAAATGGGTTTCATCGTGCGCTTCCGCAGCGGTGGTAACAGTGAGCTGATGACCGGCGTTCAGGCTGACATCCTGCGTGCCCGCGACGTTGCTGCCGCGGATATTGAGGTCTTTACCGGCCTGTAGAGTCACTTTATCGCCACTGAACGTGGTGCTGAGCGCCTGCCGGTCATGCACTTCATCGTGGGTTTCCACTGACGATTTCGACAGCCAGCCTTTGCTGGTTTGCTTGCTGTGCTCCACTAAGTCGGATGAGGCTGTACCGGTGGTCAGCGTCAGGTTATTTCCGGCCTGCGCCGTCAGGTGTTGACCGGCGTTGACATGGGCGG
>NZ_RCWC01000185.1 GCF_018448935.1 Photorhabdus noenieputensis
AAGTTTCATCCATCGGTCCGTGCACGCCAGCCGTCTGTTGGTTAATCATTGGCGGCGGATTTTTATTCAACAATGTCTTGGCAGATTTCACCAATGAATCCGATAACGTCGGCCCCTGTTGCCCGGTTTCGCCCTGATAGGCCAGCGTGTTCATCAACGCAATCAGCGGAGACTGACGCCCATCCGCCATCAGGGTTAGCTGGTCGATGACATCCGACAGACTACGGGTTTTGTTCCAGCGCAGGCTGTTGAGAAAATCCTGCCACGCCCCGGCAAAATCGGTAAAGTAACGGGCGGTCAGCCGGGCTTTCAACTCTTCGGGGGATACCGACGCCGAGACTGTCTGACGGTTATCGCTCAGCACCCAGTCAATCGCCTCTTTACGTGACGCCACCGCCTCCGCTATCGCTTTTTGTATCCCGCCTTCCCACGCCTGACGGGTAAACATCCCCGGTATCACGTGAGAGGTGGTAAACAGCCGTTCGGCAT
>NZ_RCWC01000186.1 GCF_018448935.1 Photorhabdus noenieputensis
TTTTGATAAAGGGATTGTTATTATACGAATGCAAGTTAAAAACTCATTGAAATGAATGACTTTCATTGAGTAGTTGTTGTAAATATAATGTTTTCTCATTTTTCCTTTTCTGGTATTTGATTCTTTAGGCTCTTCTATTAATGCATTCGGTAAAGATTTGTCTGAGGAAATATAGGAAGATGTTTTTTGTAACTTGGTTGTGGGTCTTCCAGAGATACTATATACCCTATGGATTTCAAGTTGCATCGCGACGTATAGACAATGAGTGGTATGACTAACTAATAAGACAGAGAAACAGATTGTGGCAAAGAAAGAAAAACGGCCTCACCATGACGAATTATTTAAGTATTTTTTAACGCAGCCTGAAACGGCCAGAGAGTTTCTATCCCTTTATCTGCCCGAAGAAATCCAGTTGTTGTGTGATTTAGCCACATTGAAATTGGAGTCCGGCAGTTTTGTGGACCGGAATTTACG
>NZ_RCWC01000187.1 GCF_018448935.1 Photorhabdus noenieputensis
CCCGGAGCTGTTCTCCTGCGTTGAGGGTGACATTGCCCTGGCTGCTGCCGACCGTGCTGCCTTTGCTAAGCTGGCTGTCACTGTCGGTGGTGACTTTCTGGCTGGCTTTGCCTAAGGTGAAGCCAATGCCGCCCGTGCCCATCAGGCCCGATTTTTTCTCCTGCCGCAAATGGGTTTCATCGTGCGCTTCCGCAGCGGTGGTAACCGTGAGCTGATGACCGGCGTTCAGGCTGACATCCTGCGTGCCCGCCACATTGCTGCCGCGGATATTGAGGTCTTTTCCGGCCTGTATGTTGACCTTATCGCCACTGAATGTGGTACTGAGTGCCTGTCGGTCATGCACTTCATCGTGGGTTTCCACTGACGATTTCGACAGCCAGCCTTTACTGGTTTGTTTACTGTGCTCCACTAAGTCGGATGAGGTTGTACCGGCGGTCAGCGTCAGGTTATTTCCGGCCTGCGCCGTCAGGTGTT
>NZ_RCWC01000188.1 GCF_018448935.1 Photorhabdus noenieputensis
AAAGCGTCTCTGACCTTATCTGAATGAGTGAAAATCTCTGTCACGCCTTGTTTTCAAACAAGATGAAAAATGACAGCCCACAATGATTTAATCTGAACGAATCTTAACGTTACGAAGTCAATAAAAAGCATTAAAACGCAATGTTAAAGACAGTAAAAACAGCGTTAAAACCCCGCCGGTGGTAGTAAAATGCGATAAAAAAGAGTTTAATGTCCATGAAAACGGTCAGTCCACATTTTTTCGTTTTATGATTAAACTCAACAGTGATAATCGAAGCGCTAAAAGCAGATACAGCATAATGCGGCGTCCGTTAATTTCTATATTATCCTGCCATGACTTATTCACTCACCCTGAGTAATACCCTGCCGGGTCCTGCTTTTTTCGGGTTAATTATGGGAAGCCGCAGGCTTTATCATTGCTTCCATCGAATAAAATTCGGATTTTTGGTGAGCGTAGCGGGTTAAAA
>NZ_RCWC01000189.1 GCF_018448935.1 Photorhabdus noenieputensis
ACAAAGAGAAAAAAAGCCTTAATGTTTGCTGCTTATGTCTTTGACGCCTCAGTTTCTGAGTTATTCCTCAGCCTGCTTCATGGTCATACAATTTACCTTTGCAGTGAAACAGAACGTAATATCCCCGCCGTTGAAAAACTCATTCAACGGGAAAACATTGAAATGGCTACCTTACCCCCTGCCATATTGAAATTATTAATTGGGGCTGAGTTGCCTTCCCTGCAATTATTAGTCACCGCCGGAGAATCACCTTCTTCAGATTTTCTTGACTATTTCAGCCAGCACAACAGCATACTGAATGCTTACGGCCCGACAGAAGTGACCGTTTGTGCGACAGGAAAACAGTATCAAGGTGGGGATATTGCAGCAAACATTGGTAAAGCGATTAATAACGTCCGCCTTTACGTTCTTGATAATCACGGCAATCTGTCTCCTGTCGGCGCACCGGGAGAACTGTATATCGGCG
>NZ_RCWC01000190.1 GCF_018448935.1 Photorhabdus noenieputensis
GCTTAGTCGCTTAACCTCACAACCCGAAAGAGTCTCGGATTGTTCAGCCTGAGAGATAACTCAATAACACCTCGGTGATATTATTGAGCATTTCAATTTTTCAGCTTGTTCCAGATTGTTAAAGAGCTTGTATCGCTAAACCGATTATCATCAATCCGCTTAAAGATACTTTGATGACAACGCCTTTCACCCGTTATCCTGCAAGTGGCGTCCCCTAGGGGATTCGAACCCCTGTTACCGCCGTGAAAGGGCGGTGTCCTAGGCCTCTAGACGAAGGGGACCCGTTGGTCAGCTTCGCAGACTCCCTTGCTCTCGACTTTCATCAGACAATCTGTGTGAGCACTGCACTCAACCTATCTCAGGTAAGGAGGTGATCCAACCGCAGGTTCCCCTACGGTTACCTTGTTACGACTTCACCCCAGTCATGAGCCACAAAGTGGTCA
>NZ_RCWC01000191.1 GCF_018448935.1 Photorhabdus noenieputensis
GCTGAGGTGATTATTGCCAACCCGGCGGGCATCACCTGTAACGGTTGTGGGTTCATTAACTCACATCGCACCACGCTCACTACCGGACAGGCGCTGATGGAGCAGGGCCGATTAAAAGGGTTTGATGTCAATCAGGGGGAAGTGCGGATTGACGGGCACGGCATGGACAGCACACAGCAAAGTTACACCGATATTATCGCCCGCTCCGTGGCGATTAACGCCAAATTACATGCGCAAGACCTGAAAGTGACCACCGGGCGCAATATTGTGGATGCGGCGCATCAGCAGATGAAGAAAAAATCGGTTGACGATGAAAAGCACCCGGCGTTTGCGTTGGATGTGGCGGCGCTGGGCGGCATGTATGCCCATAAAATCAGGCTGATAGGCACCGAAACGGGGGTGGGCGTGCACAATGCCGGTAATATCGGTGCGTCTGCCGG
>NZ_RCWC01000192.1 GCF_018448935.1 Photorhabdus noenieputensis
CGCCACCGGCTTTCAGTATTGCCAATACCCCCACCACCATAGCCGGTGAGCGTGCCACGCAAATCGCCACTCGTTGATCCGGCGCTACGCCCAGTTCAATTAGCTGATGAGCCAGACGGTTAGCACGGGCATTTAATTCCGCATAACTGAGGGTTTGCTCTTCATGCACTAATGCTATCGCATCCGGGGTTTGCTCCACCTGCTGTTCAAACAATTGATGAATACACAATGCATCAGGATACGCGGTTTCCGTGGCGTTCCAGGTTTTCAGCAACAGTGTACGCTCCGCTTCCGGCAGAATATTCAACGTCCGTACCGGCGTTTCCGGGGTTTGTTCCAATGCCTCTGCCAGGCTCTCCAGTGCCTGCTGCATATAGCCACATACCCGTTCCGGTTCAAACGGCTGGGCA
>NZ_RCWC01000193.1 GCF_018448935.1 Photorhabdus noenieputensis
CCTGACCCCATGCCGAACTCAGCAGTGAAACGCCGTAGCGCCGATGGTAGTGTGGGGTCTCCCCATGTGAGAGTAGGACACTGCCAGGCTTTAATTTTAGTGTTGTGTTGCGATAGCAAGGCAGCATGAAGCACGTTTAATTTTTTGTGCCAACAGTGAGTTTGGCCAACTATTGCTGATATGGCTCAGTTGGTAGAGCACACCCTTGGTAAGGGTGAGGTCCCCAGTTCGAATCTGGGTATCAGCACCATGATAATGTATAAAGAATTTGTCTGGCGGCGATAGCGCGGTGGTCCCACCTGACCCCATGCCGAACTCAGCAGTGAAACGCCGTAGCGCCGATGGTAGTGTGGGGTCTCCCCATGTGAGAGTAGGGAACTGCCAGACTTTATTTTGAAA
>NZ_RCWC01000194.1 GCF_018448935.1 Photorhabdus noenieputensis
ACGGGGCTCGAACCCGCGACCCCCGGCGTGACAGGCCGGTATTCTAACCAACTGAACTACCGCACCACCGAATTCTTTTTGATTTATATCGCTGTTACGACATAAAACTTAAATATCAATCTGGGCTGTTTACGAATGGCTATTTTACCATTCGCTCTTTGGGCCATCGCTACCCGCGACGTTCAAATCCATTTCCCACGGATTCACCCGACTCACTGCTATTTGTGCCTTATGCTGCCTTGCTATCGCAACACAACACTAAAATTAAAGCCTGGCAGTTCCCTACTCTCACATGGGGAGACCCCACACTACCATCGGCGCTACGGCGTTTCACTGCTGAGTTCGGCATGGGGTCAGGTGGGACCACCGCGCTATCGCCGCCAGGCATATT
>NZ_RCWC01000195.1 GCF_018448935.1 Photorhabdus noenieputensis
GGCAGACCCGCCTCTGCCGCTGGCAGAGCCGGCAGGAAGTTAACCGGGTGGGGGAACTGATTAAACTGACGCTGGCGGAGCAGGCCCCCCTGACCCTGGAACGGGATGACGCCGGCCGGGACACGGGTCGTTATGTGGACGGGGGATTTATTCTGTAAACGTCCGGTCATCTCACCTTGTTCTTCCTCTCCGGCCCATGCACGCTACTGCTTCCTTATCTTCACCTGGAGACTGACACCATGAGCCGTAGCCGATATACCCCGGAACAAAAACAACACCATGTGACCCAATGGCGCCACAGTGACCTGACCCGAAAACAGTATTGCGAACAGCATCAACTGAGTTTTTCCTCTTTCCGCGACTGGATTGCCGACAGTCACAAAATGCA
>NZ_RCWC01000196.1 GCF_018448935.1 Photorhabdus noenieputensis
TTATAGCTTTATAGATAGTTCTGACGAAACTTGCCCGAGGCTCTTTAACCCTTGGGGAGCTTATGAGCTGCTCTCCTGGCCTGATAATGCGTTCAGTTAACATCTCATCTTGTTGTTAGCTGACCACGCCAGGTGAATTCACTGGAACATGACAACCTGTTTCAATCAACAACGGAATAAAACATGAAAAACACAACCTATCAGATGAATGAAGGCTCACTGGTTATCCCGGACAACTGGCGGGATGAATCCATGCCTTTTGAAGACGGCCAGCGTGATACCCTGCTGGCGGTTGTCCACAGTTTTCAGGCGGCCTGATGACCTGACAGGAGGAACACCATGTCACTTGGTGATGAAATCGTCACCCGGATAGCGCGGGTG
>NZ_RCWC01000197.1 GCF_018448935.1 Photorhabdus noenieputensis
AGTTAAACATCCATCTTAAGCCACTAATAGCATCTGCTGTTTTTATCCCGCCGTCCATTTCAGCCTGATAGGTCAGTGTGCATAACCCACCGTTCCCGGCACAGTGAGACAACATTTCTGCCCGTTGTGCAGCGCTCAGTTTGTTGTATTTATTCCAGATTGCTTCGGTAGGGGTGCCTTGCTTATTGGCTTCCTGGAGTTCTCTAGCCAGATTGTAGGCATTCATGGAGTTCAGGTGGTTAAAGAGAATAACAATTTCCCCGGCATTAGCCCCACTGTTAGCCCCTTTGGCGCTGTTGGTTGCAATGGCACCTGCGACGCTGCCGATGATTTTGCCACCTGCCTGAATTTTCATGGGATCATTGAATGTTTTA
>NZ_RCWC01000198.1 GCF_018448935.1 Photorhabdus noenieputensis
AAAAGCACCCGGCGTTTGCGTTGGATGTGGCGGCGCTGGGCGGCATGTATGCCCATAAAATCAGGCTGATAGGCACCGAAACGGGGGTGGGCGTGCACAATGCCGGTAATATCGGCGCGTCTGCCGGGGAGGTCCATATCACCGCCGAGGGCCGGATAGAGAACCGCGGCACCCTCAGCAGCCGGGATACGCTGCAATTAACTTCGTCTGCCGATATCACTAACACCGGCAAATTGCTGTCACAATCGGCGGTGAATTTACAGGCGGGCGGCGCACTGGATAATCAGGGCCGGGTTGAGGCACGGGGCAATATCACCGCCAGAGCAGGAACAATACAAAGTGGTCACGACAGCGTATGGGC
>NZ_RCWC01000199.1 GCF_018448935.1 Photorhabdus noenieputensis
TGTGGAATAGAAAGTCAATGAAAAGCAGTATTGTAGTATTAACGGTTTTTTGTAGCGTGGTTTCAGGCAGTCAAGCCGCCGATATCGCAGATCAACAACTCATTCATCAACAGGCCCGTCAGCAAGCCCTGGAGGCGCAATTAGCCCCGCCCTCTGCGGAGGTTCACCTGTCGGTACCGGAAACGGGAGAGTCATCCGCCTTTCCGGTGGAAACCCCGTGTTTTCCTATCACACATGTAGCATTGGCAGGTACCGAAAATTTCCCGCACTGGTTACCGTTCCGGCGTGTCGCTCAACAGGGCGAAAACCATTGCCTGGGCGATAAAGGCATTAGCCGGCTGATAACCCAATTGCAAGATC
>NZ_RCWC01000200.1 GCF_018448935.1 Photorhabdus noenieputensis
ATACAGCCTAATTTCACCATCGACAGATAGTTTCGTGCTGTTTTTTCATAGCGTGTTGCAATACGTCTATTACCTTTCAAAAAACCAAAACAGCGTTCGACAACATTACGGTCACAATAAGCCTGTTCATCAAATTGTGTACGACCATCACTATTCCCTTTTTCATTGATTTTATAAGGAATAATGCTCTTTATGCTCAATTTGCGCAGGTAACCGCGGAGTGTTCTTCCCGAATAGCCTTTATCTGCCAACACCGCTTTGCCACGCCGTTTCATAAAACCATTCTTGCGTTGGACGCCTATGCCATCGAGCAAAGGAATAGCCGTTTGACTTTCATGGGCCTGGCCTGC
>NZ_RCWC01000201.1 GCF_018448935.1 Photorhabdus noenieputensis
AGGCGCTAACGCCGTAGAAAGTGTCTCTTTACGGTTACTTTTTTTCTTCAAAACAGGTCGTTTGTGATTATCTTCACCGGATAAAGATTCCTGCCAGCGTAACTGAGAAATGCGTAAAGCATCCCTCATCAGTGCCTCATTGGCTTCTATTTCTTCATAACCCCATCTTAATAATTTCTCAATATTGTCCTCTGCATCATCGCCCATAGGGGGGATAACGAATGATCCAATGACTTGTTTTACAACGTATTCGACAAAATCACTGTGGGTTGAAAAGTAGCTGCGCAACGTGGCCTTCGCATATTCAGCTTCATTAGCAATCTCTTCAGGAGACGGAAATTTTTTTTC
>NZ_RCWC01000202.1 GCF_018448935.1 Photorhabdus noenieputensis
AAATAAACTGAACCCGCTCTGAGGGATATTCTGGGGAGATGGGTACATAAGCGCCACCGGCTTTCAATACCGCTAAGATACTGATAACCATGTCCAGACTACGGTCGAGATAGAGGGCGATGGGAGTGTCAGCTTGCACAGGGACATGATGGTGTTGCTGACAACGTTCACGGATAGCATAAGCTAGCTGGTTGGCCTGTTCGTTAAGCTGGCGGTAGGTCAGGGATTCGCCTTCAAACACCAGCGCCACGTTATCCGGTGTCTTTTCCACTTGAGCTTCAAACAGTTGTGGCAGGGTTTTATCCTGCGGGTAAGGCGCATCAGTCTGATTCCAGCGGTGCA
>NZ_RCWC01000203.1 GCF_018448935.1 Photorhabdus noenieputensis
GGCAGACCCGCCTCTGCCGCTGGCAGAGCCGGCAGGAAGTTAACCGGGTGGGGGAACTGATTAAACTGACGCTGGCGGAGCAGGCCCCCCTGACCCTGGAACGGGATGACGCCGGCCGGGACACGGGCCGTTATGTGGACGGGGGATTTATTCTGCGCCAGCAGTACAGCCTGATGGGGCAGTTAACCGCGCAACGGGCCGGCCGCAATCCCTATTTTTTCCGGCCGGCTGAACCGGACGAGATTGAGGGACCCGCTTACGCGGGCGTGGCCCGCCGGTATGAATACGATACCGCGCTGAATCTGACCGCCGCCAGTGATGACGGGC
>NZ_RCWC01000204.1 GCF_018448935.1 Photorhabdus noenieputensis
CGCATGTCGACGGGCTCTCGCACCAGAAAGAGCTGTTGCGGTTTCAGCATCGGGCCAGTACCCGCATCACGTCAGGCAACAGCGTCAATGGACAGGCGATGGCATAGCCGTCTGGGGTATGCAGGGTGACGGTGTGCGCGTCGTCAGGCTGGAGTGAAACCGGCAAGAGGGCGGGCAGTGTCTGACTGAGAGGTTGGTGCATTTTGTGACTGTCGGCAATCCAGTCGCGGAAAGAGGAAAAACTCAGTTGATGCTGTTCGCAATACTGTTTTCGGGTCAGGTCACTGTGGCGCCATTGGGTCACATGGTGTTGTTTTTGTTCCG
>NZ_RCWC01000205.1 GCF_018448935.1 Photorhabdus noenieputensis
ATTAATGTTGATTATTAAATGATTAATATTAATCTGTTTTTTATACAATCCAGTCATAAAATAATCACATTGGCCTGTTTTTTGCTTTGTCATATAACCTCTTGTTTTTGCTGCTATCTTAACCAACTCCCTATTTTAGTTGCCCGGTTTATAATCAACCCTAAATATTGATCGTTAAGTTAAATTTGTGGTTAATGCTGTTTCGACATTGTGGAATAGAAAGTCAATGAAAAGCAGTATTGTAGTATTAACGGTTTTTTGTAGCGTGGTTTCAGGCAGTCAAGCCGCCGATATCGCAGATCAACAACTCATTCATCAACAGGC
>NZ_RCWC01000206.1 GCF_018448935.1 Photorhabdus noenieputensis
GGGTGATGACGCCCGCCCAGTTTGACTGGCTCATCCGCGGCATTCACTGGCAACAAGTCGAGGGAGATGACCTGTCCGGCTGGCGAAGCTAATTCCGCTACCCCGGTCACACTTTTACCGGATAACGGCGGGGAATTATCCGGTACACTGTCGGTATGACGCTCAATGACTTAATCGCGCTGGATGACCCCGGCCAGTTCCGCCTGCGGGCACTGGCGCTGCTTCAGCAACAATGTGATTATATTCGCCAGCTGGAAGAAGCCCTGAAACAGGCGCAACGCTGGCGTTTTGGCGCGCACAGCGAAACCCTGCCTGCCGGT
>NZ_RCWC01000207.1 GCF_018448935.1 Photorhabdus noenieputensis
GCCCGTCATCACTGGCGGCGGTCAGATTCAGCGCGGTATCGTATTCATACCGGCGCGCCACCCCCGCGTAAGCGGGTCCCTCAATCTCGTCCGGTTCAGCCGGCCGGAAAAAATAGGGATTGCGGCCGGCCCGTTGCGCGGTTAACTGGCCCATCAGGCTGTACTGCTGGCGCAGAATAAAGTAATGTTCCGGTGAACTCACCTTGCGTGGTCAGATAACAACAAAATGGGATGTTAACTGAAGGGGTTCTCAGGCCAGGGCAGCAGCTCATTCAACCGATTGTTCGGCCAGACAGGCAGCCGGCTGA
>NZ_RCWC01000208.1 GCF_018448935.1 Photorhabdus noenieputensis
CTCCCTCCCACAACTCCCACCCATCCCCAATATCTCTCCCCTAACCTCTCGCCTCCCCCCACCCCCCCCCCCCCCCCCCCCCCACACCCCCCCCCCCCCCCCCCCCCCCGCCCCCCCCCCCCCCCACCCCACCCCCCCCCCACCCCCCCCCCCCCCCCCCCCCCCCCCCACCCCCCCCCCCACCCCCCCCCCCCCACCCCCCCCCCCCCCACCCCACCCCCCCCCCCCCCCCCCCCCCCCACCCCCCCCCCCCCACCCCCCCCTCCCCCCACACCCCCCCCCCCCCCCCCCCCCCCCTCCCCCCC
>NZ_RCWC01000209.1 GCF_018448935.1 Photorhabdus noenieputensis
AAGGGCAGTCGCTGTATCTGGCAATGGATTATGGCGAAGTGGGCGGCCGGGGCAGCGACGCGCTGCTCGGAAAACACCTGGCGGGGAGGGCCCTGGGCTGGCGCGGCAACCTGAAAAAGGTGAGCTACGACCTGTTTGTCGGTGTCCCGCTGTCTAAACCCGCCGGTTTCCAAACTTCCCCCGTCACGGCCGGATTCAACCTGTATTGGCAGTATTAATTTAAATAACAAAACTGCCGGTGGGTAGTATTGTGTGGAGCAAACGTCATGAACAAGCAGTTATATCGTAT
>NZ_RCWC01000210.1 GCF_018448935.1 Photorhabdus noenieputensis
GAAGATTTTATTTATTTATTCATGAGAGACACAGAGAGAGAGGCAGAGACACAGGCAGAGGGAGAAGCAGGCTCCCTGTGGGGAGCCCGATGCAGGACTCGATCCCAGGACCCTGGGATCATGACCTGAGCCAAAGGCAGATGCTCAACCACTGAGCCACCCAGGTGTCCCAATACAACAAATATTAAATGAATATTGTGTATCAGGCACTTACTAGGCCCATCGAACAAAATAAACCCTCCCTCGTGGAATTTACAAAAAAAAAAAAAAAAAAGGAAGTAATACATAA
>NZ_RCWC01000211.1 GCF_018448935.1 Photorhabdus noenieputensis
ACCGGCAGGCAGGGTTTCGCTGTGCGCGCCAAAACGCCAGCGTTGCGCCTGTTTCAGGGCTTCTTCCAGCTGGCGAATATAATCACATTGTTGCTGAAGCAGCGCCAGTGCCCGCAGGCGGAACTGGTCGGGGTCATCCAGCGCAATTAAGTCATTGAGCGTCATGCCGACAGTGTACCGGATAATTCCCCGTCGTTATCCGGTAAAAGTGTGACCGGAGTAGCGGAATTAGCTTCGCCAGCCGGACAGGTCATCTCCCTCGACTTGTTGCCAGTGAATGCCG
>NZ_RCWC01000212.1 GCF_018448935.1 Photorhabdus noenieputensis
GCGCTCAACAGTCAGGGCGATATCACCAACAGCGGCACCATCAGCGGGCGTGACGTCACCCAACTGACGGCCAACAACCTGACCAACAGCGGCTTTATTCGCGGCGGCAAAGTGGATTTAACGGCCCAACAAACGCTCGCCAACCGGGGCGGCCGGATTCAGGGGGATGACCGGGTAGCCTTGAAAGGCCGGGATATCACCAGTGCATCGACCGTGCGCGGGGATGAGGCTAACCGCTGGCTGGACCGTCCGGCGGGCATCTATGTGCAGAACGATAACGG
>NZ_RCWC01000213.1 GCF_018448935.1 Photorhabdus noenieputensis
CGCCCGGTCATCTTTCGGCAATAGGGCAGAAATTGAAAACGATGGGACGAACATGCCCGGCTCACTGCTTTATCGTGGGGGGAGAGGCACTGCCCGGTTCCACTATTGCACTTTGGCAAACATTATCGCCTGGATCACGCATCATCAACGAGTACGGCCCAACCGAAACCGTCGTGGGTTGTACGGTGTTTGATATCAATCACTCGGGCTGTTTTGCCGATAACGTACCGATTGGCCGCCCAATATCCAATACCCAGATTTACATTC
>NZ_RCWC01000214.1 GCF_018448935.1 Photorhabdus noenieputensis
GTCGAACCGGCTGGCGCATGCGCTGAGGCGCCGGTATGCAGAGGAGACCGGCGGTGAGTTGGTGGCGGACACGCTGATAGGGTTGTATGTTGAGCGGGGTCTGGAGATGGTGACGGGTATTCTGGCGATATTGAAGGTGGGCGGGGCGTATGTGCCGCTGTCGCCGGAATATCCGGCAGAGCGGGTGGCGTGGATGCTGGCAGATACGGGGGCGCGGTTGGTCCTGACGCAGGGGGCCTGCCGTTCGCAGCTGGCGGAGGTGATA
>NZ_RCWC01000215.1 GCF_018448935.1 Photorhabdus noenieputensis
GCAGGTAACCGCGGAGTTTTCTTCCCGAATAGCCTTTATCTGCCAACACCGCTTTGCCACGCCGTTTCATAAAACCATTCTTGCGTTGGACGCCAATGCCATCGAGCAAAGGAATAGCCGTTTGACTCTCATGGGCCTGGCCTGCCGTCAACATCAGGTTGAGTGGGAAGCCCTTTCCGTCAGTTGCCAGGTGGATTTTGGTGCCATAACCACCGCGTGAGCGACCCAACGCATGATCGTCAGCGATATCGGGAT
>NZ_RCWC01000216.1 GCF_018448935.1 Photorhabdus noenieputensis
CAACTACCTGTTGTGGGCGCGGAGTGATTACCTCACTGAAAGGCGATGCGATAGTATCGTTTCATCATCAATCGCCTTTGATGCCACGGTCACCAGTCTTTACCTGCCTTTACTGTACGGCGGCAAGATCCATTTGCTCGGCGACGGGCAGGAGCTGGTTGAATTGCTCCCTGCGTTGTTGTCAATGGAATCAGGCGCTTTGGTTAAAATTACGCCCGGTCATCTTTCGGCAATAGGGCAGAAATTGAAAACGAT
>NZ_RCWC01000217.1 GCF_018448935.1 Photorhabdus noenieputensis
GTGATTATTTTATGACTGGATTGTATAAAAAACAGATTAATATTAATCATTTAATAATCAACATTAATAATTTCAAATTAAATTTATTGTTTTATTTTTATTATGTGATGAATATCACATTTATAGTTATTGATTTCGGTATTCATTCAAAATGAAATGTGATTCTTATCGTAAATTTGTGATGAAATATTGTCTTTTATGGTTATGTGAGGGGTTAGGGTTATCCATGCCAATCTTACTTCTTATCTGCCGCTC
>NZ_RCWC01000218.1 GCF_018448935.1 Photorhabdus noenieputensis
GCGTTTTGGCGCGCACAGCGAAACCCTGCCTGCCGGTCCCAAACGCAGTCAGTTTGAGGAAGATGCCGATACCGATATCGCGGTGCTGGAAACCCGGCTGTCACGCCTGCATATCAAGGAAAACGCGCCCCCGGCCCAGCCTAAACGTCAGCCTTTGCCGGCGACTTTACCCCGTGAAGATATCCGGCTGGTGCCGGAGACGGAGAGCTGCCCGGATTGCGGTCATGCCCTGCGCTTTTTGCGTGATGAAATCAG
>NZ_RCWC01000219.1 GCF_018448935.1 Photorhabdus noenieputensis
GAATTCGTCGCTTTCGGTGATTCCGATAGGGCGGGCGATCAGTAATACACGCTTATTGGTCCTGTCACCTGGAGGAATGCTGTGTCCGGTCGGTGTCCCGGGCGAGTTGTATCTTGGCGGGGTGGGGTTGGCGCGAGGCTACCTGAATCAGCCGGCGTTGACGGCGGAACGGTTTGTGCCGAACCCGTTTGCGACCGAGCGGGAGCGGGCTGGGGGATTGACCCGGCTTTACCGTACCGGTGACCGGGTGCGCTG
>NZ_RCWC01000220.1 GCF_018448935.1 Photorhabdus noenieputensis
CCAAAACGCCAGCGTTGCGCCTGTTTCAGGGCCTCTTCCAGCTGGCGAATATAATCACATTGTTGCTGAAGCAGCGCCAGTGCCCGCAGGCGGAACTGGCCGGGGTCATCCAGCGCGATTAAGTCATGGAGCGTCATGCCGACAGTGTACCGGATAATTCCCCGTCGTTATCCGGTAAAAGTGTGACCGGAGTAGCGGAATTAGCTTCGCCAGCCGGACAGGTCATCTCCCTCGACTTGTTGCCAGTGAATGCCG
>NZ_RCWC01000221.1 GCF_018448935.1 Photorhabdus noenieputensis
CCCCCCCCCCCCCCCCCCCCCCCCCCCCCCCCCCCCCCCCCCCCCCCCCCCCCCCCCCCCCCCCCCCCCCCCCCCCCCCCCCCCCCCCCCCCCCCCCCCCCCCCCCCCCCCCCCCCCCCCCCCCCCCCCCCCCCCCCCCCCCCCCCCCCCCCCCCCCCCCCCCCCCCCCCCCCCCCCCCCCCCCCCCCCCCCCCCCCCCCCCCCCCCCCCCCCCCCCCCCCCCCCCCCCCCCCCCCCCCCCCCCCCCCCCCCCCC
>NZ_RCWC01000222.1 GCF_018448935.1 Photorhabdus noenieputensis
TCAGCCGGCTGCCTGTCTGGCCGAACAATCGGTTGAATGAGCTGCTGCCCTGGCCTGAGAACCCCTTCAGTTAACATCCCATTTTGTTGTTATCTGACCACGCAAGGTGAGTTCACCGGAACATTACCTTTGATTTAAGATTCAGCGCCTTTAATCAAAGCGGGTAACTCTCTTCTTTTCAAATCGAAGTATCAGATCTAATCTGAACTAATACACCACTCACAAAATGTACAGGCCCATACACCAAAAGAAAC
>NZ_RCWC01000223.1 GCF_018448935.1 Photorhabdus noenieputensis
TGGAAGAAGCCCTGAAACAGGCGCAACGCTGGCGTTTTGGCGCGCACAGCGAAACCCTGCCTGCCGGTCCCAAACGCAGTCAGTTTGAGGAAGATGCCGATACCGATATCGCGGTGCTGGAAACCCGGCTGTCACGCCTGCATATCAAGGAAAACGCGACCCCGACCCAGCCTAAACGTCAGCCTTTGCCGGCGACTTTACCCCGTGAAGATATCCGGCTGGTGCCGGAGACGGAGAGCTGCCCGGATTGCGGT
>NZ_RCWC01000224.1 GCF_018448935.1 Photorhabdus noenieputensis
TGTCCTCCACTGACGGCAAGCCTTTATCCAGAATGCGCTGGCTCAGCTCCTTAGCCTTACCGCACGCTTCCGGTGACAGCGTGCGGCAATCACCCAGATTTCGCGAGGCCAGCGCATTATTCTCAATAACAACGCATTCCATTGCGACGTTGACCGCCGGACACCGATTTTCCCAATGCCCTCAGTCAGTTACCACCCGTTTTTTCCAATGTGCGTTCACCGCCGGACCCAAAACCCCCTGACGCGCTTTTCGC
>NZ_RCWC01000225.1 GCF_018448935.1 Photorhabdus noenieputensis
GTTCACTGGCCGCGGGGCAACGGGCGGCCATGATAATGAGCCTGCTGGAAACGGCCAAAGCCAACGGACATGAGCCCTGGGTCTGGTTACGTGATGTCCTCAGTCGGCTGCCTTCCTGGCCGAACAGTAAACGTCCGGTCATCTCACCTTGTTCTTCCTCTCCGGCCCATGCACGCTACTGCTTCCTTATCTTCACCTGGAGACTGACACCATGAGCCGTAGTCGATATACCCCGGAACAAAAACAGCAACA
>NZ_RCWC01000226.1 GCF_018448935.1 Photorhabdus noenieputensis
TCAGTCGGCTGCCTTCCTGGCCGAACAGCCGGCTGAATGAGCTGCTTCCCTGGCCTGAGAATCCCTTCAGTTAACATCCATCTTGTTGCTATCTGACAACGCAAGGTGAGTTCACCGGAACATTACGGAACAAAAACAACACCATGTGACCCAATGGCGCCACAGTGACCTGACCCGAAAACAGTATTGCGAACAGCATCAACTGAGTTTTTCCTCTTTCCGCGACTGGATTGCCGACAGTCACAAAATGCA
>NZ_RCWC01000227.1 GCF_018448935.1 Photorhabdus noenieputensis
ATTGGCTTCACCTTAGGCAAAGCCAGCCAGAAAGTCACCACCGACAGTGACAGCCAGCTTAGCAAAGGCAGCACGGTCGGCAGCAGCCAGGGCAATGTCACCCTCAACGCAGGAGAACAGCTCCGGGTTCACGGCAGCGAGGTGATTGCCGGTAAAGACCTGACGCTGACCGGTCAACAGGTCGATATCACCAGCGCGGAAAACCGCCATCACACCACGACAAAAACCGAACAAAAACAGAGCGGTT
>NZ_RCWC01000228.1 GCF_018448935.1 Photorhabdus noenieputensis
GACCGCAATCCGGGCAGCTCTCCGTCTCCGGCACCAGCCGGATATCTTCACGGGGTAAAGTCGCCGGCAAAGGCTGACGTTTAGGCTGGGTCGGGGTCGCGTTTTCCTTGATATGCAGGCGTGACAGTTGGGTTTCCAGCACCGCGATATCGGTATCGGCATCTTCCTCAAACTGACTGCGTTTGGGACCGGCAGGCAGGGTTTCGCTGTGCGCGCCAAAACGCCAGCGTTGCGCCTGTTTCAGGGC
>NZ_RCWC01000229.1 GCF_018448935.1 Photorhabdus noenieputensis
GCGTTTTGGCGCGCACAGCGAAACCCTGCCTGCCGGTCCCAAACGCAGTCAGTTTGAGGAAGATGCCGATACCGATATCGCGGTGCTGGAAACCCGGCTGTCACGCCTGCATATCAAGGAAAACGCGACCCCGACCCAGCCTAAACGTCAGCCTTTGCCGGCGACTTTACCCCGTGAAGATATCCGGCTGGTGCCGGAGACGGAGAGCTGCCCGGATTGCGGT
>NZ_RCWC01000230.1 GCF_018448935.1 Photorhabdus noenieputensis
CCCGCCTATATAAAACCGGCGATTTGGTGCGCTGGCAGCCGGATGGCAATCTGGAATATCTGGGACGCAATGATTTTCAGGTCAAAATCCGCGGTTACCGCATCGAATTGAGCGAAATTGAAGCCGCACTCACTTTGCACCCACAGGTAAAACAGGCGGTGGTGATTGACCGTGAGCATAACGGCCATAAAGTACTGGTGGCGTATCTGGTGACAG
>NZ_RCWC01000231.1 GCF_018448935.1 Photorhabdus noenieputensis
TCGCGCTGGATGACCCCGGCCAGTTCCGCCTGCGGGCACTGGCGCTGCTTCAGCAACAATGTGATTATATTCGCCAGCTGGAAGAGGCCCTGAAACAGGCGCAACGCTGGCGTTTTGGCGCGCACAGCGAAACCCTGCCTGCCGGTCCCAAACGCAGTCAGTTTGAGGAAGATGCCGATACCGATATCGCGGTGCTGGAAACCCAACTGTCAC
>NZ_RCWC01000232.1 GCF_018448935.1 Photorhabdus noenieputensis
TGGATGCGGATAAAGACAAGGCGCACTACAACAACGGCAGTGACAGTTATACCTTCACGGCGACGGTGAAGGATGGGCACGGCAATCTGGTGGTGGGTCAACCGGTCGACATTGACTGGCAGACAGACCCAACGCCAGCCGGGTTAAAACTGACGAAACAGAGCAATCCGGTGAGTAACGCGCAGGGGCAGGTCACGGCGA